>NZ_KB894501.1 GCF_000374485.1 Algicola sagamiensis DSM 14643 | reverse complement strand
TGAAGCGTTTCGTATTGTGCCAATAACTCGGCCACTTCAGCTTCAATGGCTTTCGCGAGGAGTGCTTGTGCCCCTTGTTTTAAAACGTCGTTCAGTGGATCTATTTCTGGTGATTTCAGTGGTGATACTTTATGATTTGCCATGTGGTGTTTCTCTTTGTTGACTATTGATTTGCGAGATCAATCAACAGATTAGCACCACATTCTTTTTCTCACCTCATACACCAGAAATCATCATAGCTCAATATCAATCGTATCCCCTTTGAAGTAGTCGCTGAGCATTTGGGATTTCTCGCGGCCTAGCAACATGGTGATTGGATGGTCATGCTGGACCTTGACCGGGATATACAGCCTTGCACCGCCCATGTAGTTTCCAAGCAATAGCGCAGATTCTTCACCAATGACTTGTGTGAGTTGTTCAATGACGTTCATGATGTGCTCCCCAAAGTTTGTTGAATAGCTTCTATCGCTTCGCCGCTTTTGACCATCGCACCGGAAAATCGCAGGACGCGCCAGCCTAGCAATGCCGCTTGGTTGTACTTGTGGCAGTCCTCTTTGAATCCTGATGGTGTCAGGTGACGGCTTTTGAGTGTGGTTATTCGTCCCTGAACAGTTCGCCTCTGGCCGTGGCTTTCGGTGCCGCCTTCAACCTCAACAGCAATCTTCAAATCCGGCCAAGCGAAGTCAAAGCGCCAGCGCCGGGTAGGATGAAAACGAAACTCCCGCTGCGGCTCAGGTAATTTCATTGCTCGGATGTGGAGCGCAAGTGCGGTCTCAAGATTGCTCATGCGTCACCTGCGTCAGCGTTGCGTTATGCGTCTTTGCGTGATCAATTCGCTCAAGCTGTAAGCTCTCTGGATTTACCCAATGCCCCAATGTCTTCGCCTGTTCAGCCCCTTGGTTATACACCCGTTTTGCCGCTTCCTTGTCTCCAATCAATCTCAGATTTCCCAAGGCATAACCCTGTTGTCGATTCCTCGCATCCGACGCACCGATAAGCATCCGAGGATAAGTTTTTGGTGGGTTGCTGACATACCCCTGATAGCGCTTGGTAAACTCGTTTCTGCGAAATGGCATTTCATCCATCAACACACCACACAGGTCTATCCATCCACCCATATCTTCGATCACCACATGGATCACCGGATCATCAAACACGACTGAGGTGTCATGTCCAATACACCGGATCGACCGCTCAACCTTCGTCCAAGCAAGTTGCGCCTGGGTATTCGTGTTGCCCTCAATCCCTCGGATTATATCCGCAGGTTTTGGGTAAAACTGGCCGTTGTCGGGGTTTTGCACATGGGCGTTGATCCCGTGTTTCACCTCGTCCAGTGAAAAGCGCTCCAGCGCCTGAAAATACATCCTCAGTACCATTGATTCCGGTTGCTTCTGGTTGTACAGCTGGGCGGTCATTTCGAGTACTTTCATGAATTCTTGTTTGTCAGAATGGTTCATGGTCGATGTCCTTCTGAGTCATTTGGCTGGGCTGTTGAGCTATGGATTGGTTACCCGTGTCATCATGGTTGAGCCAATCCTGAATGTCCTGCTGTCGCATTGCGTTGTTTTGCGTTGGCCGTTGGGATTGTCTGGGACTGGTAAACTTCTTGGTATTTCGCATCCAAGTTCGCCAAGCAGCCTCCCAACACTTGAAACTCGATCCTTTGGCTCGGTGATGATCCAAAAACTGCTCAGTCTCCAAATGTAAATCTGCCTGAATGTCATTGCTTCGACACCAGTCGATTAATTTCTCGGTGACTTGGAAATTTTTGGGCGCGGGTGACGCGCGTGTTTTTTTCTTACCAATGTCTTTCACTGTCTTTAATTTGTCTTTTGTCTTTTGTGGTATCCGATTTCGGACACATTTTGTATCCGTTTCCGGACACATAGGGTGTCCATTTTCGGATACTTTAGGTGTCTGATTTCGGATACATGTGTCCTGTAATTCATCCGGTTGATGTGTCCGTTTTTGGATACTTTTGGTATCCGTTTTCGGACACTTTGGGTATCCGATTTCAGATACATTTGCGCTTGATTTTGATGGTTTCGACTTGCTTAATTTCCATAGATTCACATGCGGATTTGGGCCAATATTTCTTCCAGAACCAATCAAAATATTGCGCTCTTTTAGGTCTCGAATATCCGTGCAAATGTGCCGATACCCACCCTGATAATTCATCAATTCGGCAATCTGACCGGATGAGATCACGTCAGACTTTTGATTCCAGCCATAGGTCTTGCGAAGCACCGCCATGAAAACGCGATACTGCCGAGCGGAAAGCTCGCACTGGCACAACGTTTCCAGCATCTCATTGGCTAACCTCGTATACCCATCGTTCGTGTCAGCTTTCACGATTTCCCCCTGATCCGGTGGCCGATATGGTGAGCCAGTCGGAAACGGTAGTATGTTGTTTTTTTCTGCCAAGTTGCTCATAATGACCTCCGGGTGCGACTCCCATGAGCATCCTGATCAGCCGCCTCTCCTGTCCTCGAAAAACATGGTGTTAGGCGGCTTTTCACTTTTGGGTAGCTGCGTAGTTTGGGGTAATGGCGCTCCAGTAGATTCAACGCGGCAATGGTAGTGCCTGCGGATTCTTGTAGCTCCCGGTAGGTGTTTGTGACTTCCTCTTCACTTGGTTCATTGCTTAATCCCAAAACGGACAACTGCGCTTCTGTGTTCTCCTTCATCAAGGCCGCAGCAATTTGCGAATGATTGAGCTCTTTGGAAGGGTCTTGGAAAATGCCGATAAACACGCCTGTGACGGCAAAGACTTCATTGAGATAAGAAAGTCGAATAGGTTCTGGCATCGCTGCAACAATGGCGACTTCGATGTAAAACAACTTCTCCGTGTCCGGTGCAATATCCTCATAATGCCCCAGCCAGCGAAACAACTTTTGTGCGCGGGTACGCATATCCCTGTCTACATCGTCCGTTCGTTTAAAGTTGATCCCTTCTCGCTGTAGCGCCTGATCAAACCCTAATTTGAAGAAAGCCTGGGCAACTTCTTCCCCGATAATGGATCGGGACTCTCTGGGAAATTCTAACCACATGCTCATATGCTTGAGCAAAATTGACAGACGATTGCGTGAACAGTGTTTCATGTCTTCTCTCCTTGGATAGACTAGATTTCATTCATTGGTGGTTTGCTACTGCTCTCAGCTTTCCTTTGGTAATTCTTTCAATTTGAAATGCTCGAAGGGGTGGGATCGTTTCACCCCATTGGTAAATTGAAGAGGGAGTGATGTTTAAAGCTCTTGCTAGTTTTTTGGTATCACCGAAGTGTTTTACTGCTTCCGCTTTTTTCATATCTAGTTCCTCAGTTAGGAATATAAGATTTCTTACATATTAGAATCAAAGGAAACTTAGATCAAGAGGGTATAAGATCACTTACATGAAAACACTAGGTCAGCGCATCCGCGAAAGGCGCAAAGATAAGAAGCTAACGCAAAAGCAAGTTGGGACTTATATTGGAGTCTCATCAGTTTCTGTCACGCAATGGGAAAAAGATGAAACCTCACCAAGAGGCGAAAATCTTTATGCTCTATGCCGAGTGTTGGACTGTAACCCCGAATGGCTACTTCATGGGAAAGGTTCACCATCGGATAAGCCTGCATCAAATGTTGCACCAGGGCCAGAACTTCAAGGCCAGTATCCATTAATTTCATGGGCTCAGGCTGAAAACTGGGAATCCATAGACCCTTCCGAAAAGCTATCCGCTAAGCATTTCCCGTGCCCTGTAGAATGTAGCGATAAGACATTTGTTCTCAAGGTCAGCGGTGTCACGATGGAACCTAAGTTTTGGGAAGGTGATCTTATTTTTGTTGATCCATTGGCTGAATCAAAACACGGCTCATTCGTTATTGCTAAAGTCAGTGAACAGGGTGATGTCACGTTCAAGCAGCTCATACAAGAAGGTGGTAGCAAAGTTTTAAAACCTGTGAACCCAAATTGGCCTGAGCAATTCGTTTCCTTGGGAGATGACTCAAAAATTATCGGCTCTGTCGTCTTTTCTGGCCGCCAACTCTAGCCCATCAAAATAACCTCAGATATTAACTTTTCGAAGACCTAGAAACATAAAAGTAAGAAATCTTATAAATCTTCCTTGATCTAAAAAGTAAGTTATCTTATATTTCCTCATGTCACCTATTCGAGGGCAGGACATGAAAACATTATTCAAATCGTCAAAATCACTCAAGCATCATTGCCAACTGGCTTGCTGTTATTTGGCCTCAACCAATGAAGAACGTTTGCTTGCCTACCGTCAAAGATTGGCTCGTCACAATCGCGCAGTAAGGAACGGTAAAGAGATCGCATTTCCACTTCCCATCATCAGAGAAGGAGCAACAAGATGAGCTTTCCCTGTGTTACTTCCACCCAGCTTGAATCCTTTCTTGATAGCCAAGCGCAGCAAGAAAGAGAAGAGCAAGCCATCTATAAACTGACAGAACGTTACACCCAGCAGTTGCTTGAACAAGAACGCGTCGAGATTGGATCAACCACCGTCAATCTTGAAGAAGTCATTTGCGAAATACAGGAAATAGAAAAGTCGTCTGAAATCTTCCGACTGTTTGCAGTGGCAAAAAACTATGCGGACTTAAAAATGGCGAATAAGTTGTATCGCGCATTGCTGGAGTGCACCGCACAAAACATGGTTGGGAAAATCGTCGAAAACTCAATGGATGAGATCCGCGCATTCGCACAAGGAGAACACTAATGGACTCAATCGAGATTCATCAAAACTACATTGCTCAGCTCGAAGCGCAGGTTGACCAAAGCAAGTTCACAGATGAGGAGCTTTGGCACTTCGAACGAAGAAAAGGGATTGGCGGCAGTGATGTCGGCTCTATCCTGGGCCTTAATCCATACAAAAGCGCGTATCAAGTGTGGCTTGAGAAAACAGGCCGCGTTAGCCCGGAAGATTTATCCGAAAACCAAGCGGTTCATTTTGGGAATGTTCTGGAAGATGTCGTTGCGAAGGAATACGCCCGGCGGATGAGCTGTAAAGTACAACGCAGGAATAAACCTTACATTTACCCGGAAGCCCCTTGGCTTCGTGCCAATTTGGATCGCATGGTGGTTGGCAAACGCAAAGTTTTAGAGTGTAAAACCGCAGGTGCATTTAGCACTTCACAATGGGGAGTGGTCGGTACAGATGAAGTTCCACATACCTACTTATTACAAGTGACCCATTATATGCATGTGCTGGGTTGCTTATATGCTGACTTGGCTGTGCTGATTGGGGGCAATGATTTTCGTGTGTATTCCTTCACGCTCAATACTGAGCTGGCAGATTATATGGACGAAAAACTTGAGGACTTTTGGTTTAGCAACGTCATTGCAGATGTCCCACCAAAGCCTGTGACATTGGATGAGTTAAACGAGTTTTACACCAAGGACAATGCCCAAGCGGTAGAAGCAAATAAATCCGTGATATTTGCTATGGAAGAACGCGACCGAGCTGTACGGATGAAAAAGGAAGCAGAGAAGATCATCAAGACACAAGACCAAGCGATCAAGTCCCACATGGGAGAGAATCAGGTATTGCTATGCAATGGAGAAAGAATTGCCTCATGGAAGACTCAGGCTAGAAACAGCTTTGATACAACCACGTTTCGCAAAGTCCATCCAGAACTTGCCAACAAATTCACAAAACAACAAGAAATTCGCGTTTTTCGCATCTAGGGGATCATCATGACCATTCAACAATGTGATATCACAAAGTACCAAATCTTCTCCGAAGAGTTTTTCTTTCCCATCTATGTCACCTTTGAAGATATCAGAGAAGGGGAAGGCGAGTTCACACGCGTATACGGGGATAAAACTAACTCTCTGCAATTTAAAGATATGCAAGCAACATGTGTGATGGAACATTTTATGGGCATGGATGATGTCGAGTTAACACAGAAGCTAGGTTGCTTTGATTTGATGATAATTGACGAAGAATTCGTACCTGACATTGCAGTAAGTCAGTTACTCAAAAATCGCCGTAATAAGGAGATTGATAAAGCGCTCGCAAGATACATCTTCAATAGCCTTCGGTATGAAAAGGTGAGCTTTAAAATGAGCGAGGTTAACTTCACCAGAATTGTGCAAATCATGGATAACATGATAAATATTTTCGGCAAAAATTGGATGGATCACGTCCCTATGAAGGAAAACCCGGTTGCTGAACATTTTCTGTCAATGATCCAATTTATCAAGTCCAACTTACTCACGTTGAACCAACAACAGGCAGCATAAAGGAATGACCATGAACGAACTTACCCCACAAGACAATCCAATGAATACAACCGATCTGATACTTGATGCTGCGGTGATGCAACAGATGATCAGCGTTGCAAACCTAATGGCACAAAGCCGGGTCACGGTTCCAAAACATTTGCAGGGTGCAGAACCTGATTGTTTGGCTGTCGTCATGCAAGCGGCACAATGGCGGATGAATCCCTTCGCCGTTGCCCAAAAGACCCACCTCGTAAATGGACAACTGGGTTATGAAGCGCAGCTTATCAACGCGGTGATCTCTTCATCCCAGGCGATTGTTGGCCGCTTTAGATATGAGTATCAAGGTGACTGGCCACAAGGCACTGGAGAAATTAACTGGCATCAGTTTAGTAAAGCATGTGTTCGCGTCGGTGCAGTCTTAAAAGGGGATGAGGAAATCACCTGGGGCGAATGGCTATACCCTGCAACAGTGGGCGTCAAAAATAGTCCACTATGGAAGACCAACCCAAAGCAACAAAGCGCCTATCTCGCAGTAAAATACTGGTCCCGCCTGTACTGCCCAGATGTAATTCTAGGTGTGTACACAGTCGATGAGTTTGAGGATTTCCCAGTCCTAAAAGAGAGGGATATTACGCCCACAAATCACAGTGACCAACCTACAGAAAGTAATCGTTCTGAACAACTGGTGAAGCAGCTAAAAGCCAACTCCCCAAAAGAAGTTGATCCTGCGCTCCAGGCAGTACTGACTCAAATTGAAAATGCCCACACCGAGGCAGAATTACTTGAGGTCGCTGAGAAAGCAAAGGCACTGCCTAAAGAATTACAGCATACCGCAAGGAAAGCATACAAAGACAAACAAGACGAGATCCAACTCATCATCGAAGAAAGCTTTGATCCAGAAACTGGGGAATTATTAGGAGAAGGAAAATGAAAACCGCATTTATACTCCTGGCACAATACGAAAGAGCTGTAGTTCCCATTGAAGAAATCAGCGAAACTTACTTTGGCTGCAACCGCAATACAGCCATTGCAAAAGCCAAAGCTGGCACCCTCCCCGTCCCCGCATTTCGATGTGGGGAAAGCCAAAAAAACCAATGGGTGATCCACCTGTCAGACTTGGCCGAGTTTATTGATCGACAGCGTGAGATTGCTAAGGAAGATTGGGTTGGTTGAGTATATAGATGACAGACTTGTGGTATATAAACTAACTCATCTTTTTCACATTCAGCTCACTTGTTCGTCTTAATCACTAAAGTAGATGTAATTTCTTTTGATAGAAATAGAGATCGCTAAAGGTACTCAAATGCAAATGCAACAACCAAATAATTTCGTATCGAAAACAGATAAAGAATATAAACCCAAGAACTTCCCTAGCTCCGATATACTAAGATTTTCAGATAGTTTTAGAGAAAAGCATCTGTCTAAAAATATTCAAGATGGGAATGCAAAGTCAGTAAATAGGATCGATCTAGATATCAGAAATGGCACTAACCCTACAGAATCAACAGTAATAATTGCTAAAGATGAGAATGAGGAAAAAGCTCTCTTAAAATCAATGTGGGATAACTTCCACTCCCCCGTTGGCTATAAAAATGAAGGAAATAATGTTTGGTCAACAAAATTTGTAACTGTGTCTTACACAGGATTGATTAAAGAGGAGGATAATGGTTCTAATGAAATTGAATATATAACCAAAGAATACACCTTGGTAAAATTTCAAGCTGGAGTAACTACAGGAGGCAGAAAGGAAGAATATGGAGAAGTCTCGCATTTGCATAGAATTTATGGTGGTCAAGCAGCTAATTCCAATAGCCATATTACTTCTTATAATAAAGATACAAGGAAAAAAACGAAGAACTTTGAGAAAAACTTTAAACCATTTAGGTTTCAAGCATATTAGTTGTATTAGCTTGTAAGATCAGCTCCAAATATTAAATTTTGTTTTAGCTAAAAGTTTAACTTTTAAACCTTTTTACCAGCTGATCTTTTTGGGTTTATGCTATTTTTCTTATATATCCTTATCATGCAACCGATTCGGATATAACTCGGTATACACCTGCCATAGTGTCTTGAGATCACGGTGTCCTGTGACCTGGGCGACTTCATCGATATGATAACCTTTTTCAAAGAGTCGGCTGGCCCCTTCCCTTCTTAAATCATGATATCGGAGGTTCTCAATGCCGAGCTGGTTTCGTACTCGTTGAAAACCTGCTGAGACTGATTTGGACTCATAAGGAAAAATGAAATCTGCTGTCTTAGGTTGCTTTTGTAAGATCTCCCATGCACCGCCAAGGAGTGGAACCAACATATGGTTTCCTGCTTTTTTACGTGGGTCTTTTCTATCTCGAACCAATACCGATTTACTATCCTCTTGCACATCATCCCAGCGTATCTTGCAGACCTCTCCTATCCGCATACAGGATAAAATCGAGAAGTTCAGGATATCGATAAATGGGATCTTAGAACCTCTGTGGCTTTGCCTTTTGGATAGCGCTTTGGTTAGCTTGTCGATTTCTACACTGGTCGGCCTGCGAGTACGCCGCTCACTTTTACCAATCAAATTGAGGTCTTTTAAAATAGGTAAGGCTTCCACAAAAGCAGAGTCATCCAGATTCATACTCCATGCTGGTTTTGCATGTTTAAAAACACTTCTTAAATAACTCACGTCATGGTTGATTGTGGATGGGGTAACACCTGTGCTTTTTCTTTCTTTGCAATGCTGGATGATTGCTGCTGCGTTGACTTTGGAGGCTTGTCTTTTTGAGATGTCGCAGTCGATGAGAAATTCGAGAGTTTTTCTTTTTGTACGGCCAAGTTCTAGGAAAGGATCACTGAGGTATTTATAAATGAGCTTTCCAAGGGTGATGACTTCATCTCCTTCAAAGTTTTCTCCAAAGCCAAACTGCTCAATCTCTAATGAACGCTTCTTACCCCATTCCTTCGCGGGTGCTAATTTTGAGAATGTGCGCGTATCATTGTATACTATGCGGCCATTTTGTTTGACTCGAACACGGCATGTATAACGGGGCGTTCCATCTGCTTTTAATCGTTTCGTTATGGTTGAATAAGCCATAAAAGTTCCTTGGGGTCACAAAAATTCCTGTGACCCTATTGTGGCCCCGACAACCAAAAAACGTCAAGAAACGGGCTGAAAATATCAGAAATCTCGACGTTTGAGTGAGTCAGCAAAGAGATGAAATTGAATTTAAGTAGTTGGTTTTAAAAGAATATGACTGAAGAATCTAAAGTTGCACTTGAACGTCGTTTTTCCGTGGCTCCTATGCTGGATTGGACTGACCGTCATTGCCGTTATTTTTATCGTCTCATGACGAAAAAAGCCTGGTTGTATACAGAAATGGTTACCACTGGTGCGATCATTTATGGCAAAGATGATTTTTTGCGTTACAACGAACAAGAGCATCCCGTCGCACTTCAGCTTGGTGGGTCAGATCCTGAAGCAATGGCACAATGTGCCAAGCTTGCCGAAGAACGTGGTTATGATGAAGTGAATATCAACGTCGGTTGTCCATCAGATCGTGTTCAAAATGGTCGTTTCGGTGCTTGTTTAATGAAAGAGCCTGAAACTGTCGCTGCTTGTATTACCGCAATGAAAAAACAAGTGTCCATTCCAGTTACCGTGAAATCTCGTATCGGGATTGATGACATGGATGACTACGCATTTCTTACCCATTTTATAGATACTGTCAAAGATTCTGGTTGCGATACTTTTATCATTCATGCCCGTAAAGCTTGGTTAAAAGGATTAAGTCCTAAACAAAACCGTGAAATTCCCCCACTTTTGTATGACCGGGTGTATGATTTAAAGCTGCGCAATCCTGAACTATTTATTGAACTGAATGGTGGAATTAAAGACATTCCGTCCTGTCTTGAGCATTTACTGCATGTTGATAGCGTGATGCTTGGCCGCGAAGTATACCAAAACCCATTTATCTTGAATCAAGTGGATAAAACTTTCCATCAAGGTGAACAACATTTTGATAATCCACATGCAGTCGTGGAAGCAATGTTTGATTATATTGAGAATGAAATGACTAAAGGGACAAAAATGTGGCATATCGTTCGTCATATGGTCGGGATGTTTCCGGGGATGCCGGGGGCGCGACTTTGGCGTCGTCATTTAAGTGAAAATGCGACCAAGAAAGATGCGGATTTACGTGTCTTACAAGCCGCATTGGCTCACGTGCCTCGAGATATAGAAAGCGCAGCTTAATCGCTTTGATGTTCTCGCTGTGTTCGTTATCAACACGATCACAGCGAGGAAGAAAGTATGATCCTATCCACGTTGTGGGTGCAATAAGTCGAGACTCGCAAGCTCCGGTACCACGCGTTGTAGATCAGTTTCATAACGATCAAGTTCAACCATCTTCAGACAGATTTTATTCGTGATCTCGTCCAGTTTATTTGCTTTATAAGTGAGTAGTTTTTGTGTTTGCTCCACAAAAGTTGCCGTCGAGGTCGGTCCTGGCGTCTTTTCTATCGCTCGTTGATTTGGCTTTAATGCACTATTCACTGCAGATAGGACTGAGCCAAGAGGTTCTCTTAACGCCCGACTTAACTCCTGTTGATAAGAGTCATTCATAAAGGCCCCGAGTTCCGTCAAACTTTGTGGCGCAATAAAGAAGTACTCTTCTCGATAGTTAAATTTACCTTTTACGCGATCGCGGATTTCAACAACAAGTGCTTCGACTTCTTCAGAGTCCCGGTCTGACAAACTATTGAGGACTCTCGATATCGCAGATAAACCAACTTCGACACCATCCACAGCAGTGGAGATCATCTCTGGTAATTGATGACGCAGTCCAAGACTATACTTCGTGAGCTTGGCTTCATCTGTTTTTGAAAGCTGTACCCATTCACCTCGGACAAACAACTGTTTATCCTGATTGATCTGAATATGGGTTTTTCCTTGCTTCATGATCCTGATCTCTTGCGGGGAGATAAGAACACCATAATTCAGTTTTAAATTACATTCTGCCGCCTGACTTCCCATTGCCAAAAACAGGAGGCAGCCAAATAGCTTTTTTCGCATGAACGCATCACTCATTACTTAAATGTCGAACCATACGAACATACAGGGTGATCGTTTTTGCTTTGGTATTATTCTTCCCACTGTAGAACGCATAACTCCAGGCCCGAGCGGGTGTATTGGTGTCACTGCTCGACGTCCAATAATTCTCCGACTTCGTATTTGGGAAGATTGTCGCATTAATCGCAGGATCAACACAATTTCTTTCTACTAAAGATGCAAGCTCTTTCACGTTTGGGATACGCCAATTCGTATATTTCGCATAGGTACTATCCATCGCTGCCTGAAGTGCATTTTCCCAATTTCTTCTCAATGCAAAGCCATCACAGGCTGATGCTGAACTGTTCCAAGTCTGGCCGAATGAGCAACGCTGCCACATCAAGCCCGCTCCTGTATCTGTGACTGTCCCGTCTTTGTTATCCGTCAACTCTGTCGTCGGTGTTGTAATGTGCAACTGATCTTCAAAGCACTTTTGGACTGCACTCGCCCAGGGGCTAATCAGCATAAATAGACTAAGGAATATGAGATACTTCATGAGTTTGTCCTCACTAATCGAACATAGGCCAAACTGGATTTTGGCTGTGTATTATCATTGCCTGTGACAAAATCCAAAACCCAAGCACTTTCGACGCCACCACCATCAGCACTCGTATATTGTGTCCAGTAAAAAAGATTACCTACGGTAGGATCAAGTGTTGGTACATTTGGAAAAAAAGCGGGATCAATGACTTTACCGGACGGCATCAAATCATAATTGATAATCGACTGAAGCTCTTCCAAAGTGGGGACTCGCCAATTGTTCCCACCACAGAGCGTTGTCGCATTTACATCCAGTACGTATTGTGTAATCGAACAATCCGTCGCACTGGGGCATGTTGATCGTGCATCTGCCGCAACTCCCTTCCCACCATTATTTGGAACATCTGCAAGATTCCAACTGTAACGATTTATGCCTGAGCGGATCGCAGAATTCGGAGGTGTATCTGTTGCTGGTAATTTGACTTCCCATATCAGCCCAGAAACATTATCCCGAATGCAGGAATAAATAGTCGCTGTATCCGGTACTTCATCTCCATTGATATCCAATTTGGTAAAATCAAATCCCCCGGTACCTGTTCCTGTTTTAAACAACAATGAAGCAACACTATCACGGCCACTTTTCGCATCCTGTTCTTTCACGGCCTCTGATGTACAAGGCTCTGTACTATCTACATCAAAACAACTCAGTATTCCCGTATCCTGTACTTTTCCGAAATCAAAAGGGATCAATTGGTGCGTGACTGAAGCGGTATCTGAGTTAGCCTGCCCATCTTCAACCAATAACGAGAAAACCGCAGATTCTGTCCCACTGACATCCGGTGCAGTAAACTCTGTCTGGCATTGGTTCGCATTGGTGATTGTTGCCGTTGGGCCACTCACTTGTTGCCAAGTGCAATTTAATGTGCCATTCAATGATTGGCTGCCTGAGCCGTCTAAAGTGACTTTACTAAATTCAGGTTTCGTCAGTGTATCACCGGCATGAGCAATGACTGGAATTGAACTTCCTTGAGCGGTAAACTCAAACACTGTCTCCGCTGATAACCCTTTATCATTCGTCACGATCAGCTTCACTTGATACGATTGATCACTACTGCCTAGTGGAACGATCAGTGTCACATTGGACGCATCTAATGCAGTCCGAAAATTCAATGTTTTCTGACCTGAGACCTGAGACCACAGATAAGTTTTGATTGTACCTAATGGGTTTTGATCGTAAGAATTCGTCCCATCCAGTTTTAAGAGTGTACTGGGTGAATAAGGGGCAGTGTTCGGTGTTCCCGGGGCGATTTTTGCAATCGGCGTGAGTGCTTCATCTTCCACTGTAATTTCGACGATATCTTCAACTGTACCGCTTGATGTTTTATACACAATTTTAAAGCTGAAAAGTGACGGCTTACTCACAGTAGGTGGCATTGTGAAAGTGACACTTTCACTTGCAGCTGGAAAACTTTCTAAGGTATCGCCTTTGAGTTGTGTCCAAGAAAATGTACCGCCTGATGGAGAAGCACTAGCAGAAAGGGTGACTTCCTCACCAGGCCTTGTGGTTCTATCAGGACCAGCATTAATGCTCGTTAATGCGTTATTCTGAGTATCTTCTCCGCCACTACATCCAATGAGTAAACTAAGAAAAACACTGAGTAAAAGCTGATAATTCAATCTATTTTTGGAGCAATTCATTGAGCGTACCTCAATCTACACAGACTTTATCAACACACTATCCATCATGAAGACATCACTTCTGACACCTGATCGTAGACAGTCATATTTCGTGCCAACTTCATGTTGAGCGGGCTAAGGCTTTTCAAATTATGGAGTTTTTACTGGTACTTTTTTGATGGAACATATTTCAAGCGTTTATGATGTGTCACCATTCCCTATACTAAACGATGTTTTTATACGATAAAGGTCAGCTCATGCTCTTTCATCGCGACTTTACAAGGTCCATATTCTCGTGTGGAAACCACAGCCTTTTCACCCACTTTGATATGGATCCCTTGGTAGAGTTTTGATTTCGCTTCTACATGAGCATGCTGTAATATCACTTTTCGTTTATGCTCTAGTTTTCGCCACTCTAAAGTATATTTACGGCAGGTCATTTCATGGATTTCTTTTTCTTTATAAGCCTGCTCTTTGACATCCCTCACATCTTCTTCATTCTTAATTTCTTCAAAATACTCGATGGTTTCCTTCAGTTCTCCAATGACACTTTTATGGTTGGCTAATTTCTCTTGCACTAGTTGTTGCCGAACACTCAACTGCTCCAACCAATAATTGAAATTGATATGCATTTGGCTTCCCGCTGGTGCACCAATTTCTCCGGCATGCAAAAATTTGCCGAGGTGAAAATCGCCGCCAATGACTTTGCCATTTGGATTCCCTTCGATACCAATATGCACACTGGAAGCTGTGACTCTGCTGTGGAGCAATTGCTTTTCTACAATGAGCTGTCCTTTGCAATGAACCTCGATATATTGAGCATGCTTTAAAATCACATCACCACCAGAACTGAGCCTTGTTGTGTACTCCAGTTCATGATTTTCTTGCTCTTTCTGGTGACCAATTGCAGCCTTTGTAATGATGATGTCTCCTTTTGCCTGGATCACAGCTGAATCAACAAAACCAGTAATATTGACATCCCCTCCTGCTTCAATTTTCATCCCTTCCGCGACATCACCAGCAATCGCCACACAGCCTTCAAAATAAATATGTCCAGTCGAAATATCGACTTTATCCAAAGCAAGCAGCTCATCGATTTTCATGCCATTGTCACATAACACAGCAATCCCCATCGCATCAGCGAGCAGGACATTTGGATCTTTTTCAGAAATAACGGTACCTTCAGATGCTTTTATTTCGCAATCATCACCAGCAATTGGATCGATTTCTTCACCATGGACATTACATCCTTTTTCACCCTCAGTTTTTGGCACTTTTCTCATGATAGGCTGTCCTTTCGTCACAGAAAGGATCCGCCCAAAGTCACGCATATCTACTGTGCCATCATCTTGAACCGTTGGTTTGACCTCTCGATCACGAAACAACTCCACAAGTGGCTCAAGATAAGCGCTTTTTCCAGGAACAGCTTCTCGTCCTTTCGCGATAATACCTTTTACTGTCATCCCAGGTTCGGAAGAAGCAGACTCCTCGATCAATTGAAGGATTTGCTTTTTATTGAGGCCAAAGCTGATTTGTTTTTCCTGAAGGGCTTTCGCAAATGACTTGCTGGAGATATCTTCTCCTCCAAATGCAGTTGTGATCATCGCAATCACCTGCATTTTATCCTCACCAACAACAAGTTCTAATTCTGCATCACGCCGCTCTGCAATAATGCCTGAAATGTCAGCAGCACCTTCTTCCTGATGATTCGCTTTTTCAATCAATTCTCCGGCTGGTTCTTCCAGAAAATACCACGCTTCATAACCATGTTGCTTGAGGTAAGACTTAATATCTGTGATCTGTAAATTTTGTTGTAACTGGGCTTGAACGATCAGAACGACCGCGTTTCCTTTGAGACGATGTGATAAATTTTGATTGTCCAAAGGGTCCCCCTTACGATGGGGCTATGGTAGCCTCCATTTTCAAGCAGGCTTGCTCAGCCTATGCTCGCTATAACGAGTCTCATCTTGTTTGTATGTACCCTTATGGCTTAGATATAACTATCTTGATGAACACGAATAAAGTTTGGTGTATCTTTTTTACTATAATCTAATTTGTATTCCTTGCCGTCCAACGCTTGTACAAACAATAATGTTTTATGTTCACCAAATATCTCTGGTATTTCCGCATTCACAACACACAGGTATCTTTCTTTCGCTTCCTTTCGATTTTTTGGCACGGTTTCATCAAAAACTTTTAAGCCATGATGGGATACAAGGACAGGCGGCTCTCCTTCTCCATTTAAAATGACCAAATCAAACCGCTTTAGTTTATGAATAATTGTGTTTCTGCCGCTGGTTAAATAAGGTTTATCGTAATCTGCCATGGTCTATTCGTTCTACAATATGTATGGATCCTATGCTATCAAATGTAACAGTAGATCGAAAAAAACGGCAAATTTCTAAGGCGAATTCCTTCAAGAATTCATATTTTGATTCAACGCTTTAATTCGTTTGCTCCAAATAAGCCAACCACTGTAATTTCAACTGTCTGACTTCCTTGCAAAACTGAAGGCCTTCCTTATCTAAAGCAGACACGGGGATGTATAAGTCAAAACCAAACGCAGCACGCAGTTTGTCGCAACGACACAAAAACTGACCAATGACCCCTGCGTACTTGTTTCCTTCGTAAACAAATGAAGGAGGCTCAAAGAAAAAGTCCTCTAATTCGTGGGTTGGTATTTCAAGCGCTTTTGCCGCTTGTATTAACAATGGTCGTTGTTCTGTCATTACCTTCACAAGAAATCTCAACGAGGGCTGTTGTACAAGCAATGCAGGATCGCGAATACGGATCCCTATAAAAGATAAAGTTTGCGTTTCAAAGCCAGAAGCAACTTCGGGAACGCCGATATGCATCAGTTCCACCCAGTCAATTCGCCATTTCCCCAACCGATGGTGATAACAGAATCCTTTGTCATTCATTGTTATGCTGTATCTTGGTTCATTCAGCTTTAAAAATCCAAAAGCACTGAGCGCGATGCATATGAGCGTGATAAATAGATAGATATCTGCCACAAAAGGCACATCAATCAACCGGAGCAATGTGGTCAAACCAAATAGGCCTGCACTCATGAGAATTAATAAACTCCCACCACGACTTGCCTGCCCTCGAATACGAACAGCTGTGGGTTGAATTTGCGCTTTATTTTCCATTAAACATCAAACACAACAAAGTAAAGGATCATCATCAGTACCATCCAAATAAATATCGCCCTAATTTTTTTACAATATGGACAAGTCTTCTGTTTTTTTTCTTCCATTCAATATGCTCTAAGTATTGTCGCAAATCCCTGTCTATACTGGACTAAAACAACTTCAAAAAGCAATTAATGATGGAAAATGAAGCGGATGTCCAAGAAGCAGTTCAAGAAACAAAAAAGCCCAAAGTCCTGTTGTTGGATGACGAAGTTGAAATCTTAAAAGCACTCAAGCGTGTCTTGAGAAAGTCCTATGAAATTTCCTTATTTGAAAAAGGTGAAGAAGCACTTTCTGAGATCCAAAAAATAAAACCTGATCTCATTATTTCAGATATGCGAATGCCTGGTATGGACGGCGCAACCTTTTTAACAAAAGCGAAAGAGCTACACAGTAACTCCAAACGGATACTCTTAACGGGTTACTCTGATATGGAATCAACGGTTAAAGCGATTAATGACGGAGAGATATACAGCTATATTTCCAAGCCATGGAAAAATGAGGAGATCATCTTAGTACTATCAAACGCTTATAACTTGCTTACTGCTGAACGAGAAAAGCGTCGACTTTCACTAGAACTGGAAACAAAAAATGAGGAATTAAAAGTCCTCAATGACTCTCTCAGTGAAGAAAATACACAAACCAAACAGGACTTGATGGTTGCAGTGCAATCCTCAGAGAAATCGCAATTACGGCTCAAAAAAACCTACCAACAGCTGATACAACTAGCAACCAACTTATGTGAAAGGGCAATCGGCCAAGATAATGGACATGCACATCGCGTCGCCGCTCAAGCCAGGTACACGGCAAAAACACTCAAGTTAGAGCCATCGACATGTATACATACTTATGTCGCAGGCCTCCTCCATGAAGTCGGTAAGTCCAAAATTGATCAACAGTTACTGACAAAACCTATTCTGAATATGGATAGCCAGCAAATCAAAGATTACTGCGAATATACGTCACTTGGCAGCGAGCTGTTGTCCCCTATTCCCAATTTCGCATCCGTGGGATTTACGATTCGATTTTTGGAGGAGCACATGGATGGCAATGGTTACCCAGATCAGTTGCAAAAAGATGAGATCCCGATTGCTTCTCGAATTTTGAGCATTGTTTCTGATTTTGATAACTACTGCCAAGGGAAATTCACTGGAGAGATCCAGACCTGCGCAGAAGCCAAACAATACCTCACAGAAATGGCAGGTCACAAATATGATGGGAAGGTACTAAAACTATATCTGGAAATGTTGAGTGCAATGCCCACTGATGAGGAAGTCCCTATAGAATATGCGGTCAATGCCAATCAGCTAACACCCAGTTTAACCATCACAAGAGATGTAGAACACCCAAAAGTTGGTTTAATCCTGGTGAAAGGGAATAAACTCACTCAAGAACAGGTTCTAAAACTGAATCAGATCAGTGAAGAGCACGGAAATTCAATGTTCTTCTATGTGAAACGTTGACCCTTGGTGTGATTATTGTTAAATAGTTCATTTTAAAAATAATTGATCGGAAACAAGATATGTCCAGTCCACAGGATAACTTCGAAATTGAAGTAAAAATGCTGACACAACTTGCCATTCAAGCATTGCCTGCGCCAGCAAAAATTCATATTGATGAATGCCCAACAGATACTTTTCGCTGGTTGATTCAGGAAGGCTTCTTAAGGCATGAATCCATTGCACAAGAGCATGCACATTGCTTCTTTACGGCAACGCATAAACTACTACAACAAAAGAATATTCATATCGAAGCTCTCGCTTAAAGATGACGCAGGGATGCGTTTTCATAGAATCGAATTCTCGCACTTTGCATTATTCACTTCATCACTATACTATCCATATTATGGGTACTTCTAATTTTCTCGAAACAGGTCCTTGAATATGGAAGAACGTCGCAAATTCACGCGTGTGATTTTCTCAACATCCGCCTCTCTTTTCGATTGTGATGGTGTCAAATACGAAACACACTTGCTCGATCTTTCGCTCAAAGGCGCACTGATTGAAGTGCCTGAAAAGTGGGAATGTAAACTCGGCGCAAGACATACATTACTTTTTCAACTCGCAGGCTCTGATATCGATATTAAAATGCAAATGACAGTCATGCACTGTCATCAAAGCTACATTGGTCTGCTCTGTGACAAATTAGACTTGGATAGTGCATCCCATCTCAAACGGCTGATCGAACTCAATGTCGGCAGCGAAGAATTACTCCATCGAGAACTGGATCAACTCGTCCAGCCCGATGAAGAAGAGTAGCCAATCACAAGAGCTCTAGCGCATCCGATAATCTTGAGACACCATTGACGGTCATTCCTTCAATGGGCTCCCTCGGAATATTTGCCTTTGGTACAATTGCACGTTTAAACCCATGCTTTGCCGCTTCACGAAGACGCTCCTGTCCACTGGGAACAGGTCGAATTTCTCCAGACAACCCCACTTCCCCAAACACAACCAAATCATGGGGCAAGGGCTGATCTTTAAAACTGGATACAAGCGCAAAGAGCAGCGCTAAATCTGCACTGGTTTCCATCACACGAACACCACCAACAACATTTACAAATACATCTTGGTCTGACATCTGCAATCCACCATGACGATGAAGTACTGCAAGTAAGAGAGCAAGACGATTTTGCTCTAATCCTACACTGACGCGTCGCGGGTTACTCAGCTGCGAGTAATCCACCAGCGCTTGAAGTTCAACAAGCAACGGTCGTGTACCTTCCCAAATGACCATAACCGAGCTTCCTGAAGACTGCTCATCTGTCCGGGTCAGAAATATGGCTGATGGGTTCTTAACCTCTTTGAGTCCCTCCCCTGTCATCGCAAAGACACCGAGTTCATTCACCGCGCCAAAGCGATTCTTCGTACTCCGAAGTGTTCTGTATCGACTGTCTGTGCCACCATCCAGCATAATTGAGCAATCAATACAGTGTTCAAGGACTTTTGGCCCCGCAAGCGTGCCGTCTTTTGTTACATGTCCTACCATGATGATTGCAATTTGATGCTGCTTGGCAAAACGAGTCAGATAAGCTGCCGTTTCTCTGACTTGTGACACACTCCCTGGCGCAGACTGGATATCTGCAACATGCATGACCTGAATCGAGTCAATCACCATGATCCCTGGCTTTTCCTGCTGTGCCAGATGACAAATCGTTTCAACACTCGTCTCTGCTAACATTTTGACACGATCCGTGGGTAAGCCTAGACGATGAGCGCGCATTGCAACTTGCTGTAATGACTCTTCCCCAGTCACATACAGAGCATTCATTTGTGTTGCGAGGTAACACATGGTTTGTAAAAGCAATGTACTTTTACCTGCACCAGGCGTTCCCCCAATCAGAATTGCAGATCCAGGAACAATGCCACTACCAAGGACTCGGTCAAGCTCAACATAACCACTACTAAAGCGTGGCACTTGCTGTAAGTCGATTTCTCCAAGGACTTGAACCTTTGCATCCGTTGCACCAGCATAACCGGCACGTGTTGTTTGTGGTCGTTTTGGGATCCGAAGTTCGGAAATTGTATTCCAGGCTTTACAATCGGTGCATTGACCTTGCCACCTTGGATATTCAGACCCACAATCTGAACATACATAAGCTGTTTTATTTTTTGCCATAACTGTTTGCGAATTCAGGCACAATTCTTGCCTTTACATATTGCAATTATAAAGTTTTGACACGATAAATATATTAGAGGCATTTTTCAATTGAAAGCGCATCATCAAGCGAGATAGTTGTTGTATGGCGACGGGACTAGAAGAATTCCAAGGTATCATTGACAGGCTCAAACCAGTATTGAGTGAGCCAGACTTTGATATTGTCTTTCAGTCAGTTACCCACGACCTACCAAAACCCAAGCAATTTCTCATCAAAATGGAGCTGAAACGACTCGGCCAACCTTGTAATCGATTTATTGATTTACGAGGACATGTCGATGGAGAAGTGAAACCTTATGATCACCAAGGCAAACAGCATTATCTTGACGAAATTGCGATTAAACGCTTCGAGAAAGGAATTAATACATATGGCGGTTATACCATTGGTGTTTATGAAGATGTCATCGCCGCTGAAAATAACCACCGCGTCATGCATAAGCGTGATCAAGAAAAACGCTTAAAAGCAAAAGATACCGAACCAACAAAAAACACAGAGAAAAAAGAAGAACCACAACAAAGTACATTATTTCAGGCCCAATTCATTGAGTTCGCGAGTTATGGTTCACGTGCTGAAGAACGCATGAACTACTCCATTTCTATCGAACTTGAAACTTTGGATGGCAAAACATTTAATGCATCAACAAGTGATCTTTCAGTTGGCGGTTGTAAAGCCAAAGTCATGACCAGTGCTGCATTCGGGGTTGGGCAAAAAGTTGGTATTCACTTCCGAGGGTTGGAGCAAGAATACACTTTAGGTCTAAAAGAAGCCGTTCGATATGAAATTGTTGCGATTGATGTGATCGATAGCGCGAAATATCTGAGAATGAAACGTGCTGATGATCAAGATTTAAAAGTCTTCGATGAGTTTTTAGAAAGGTTTATTAACGGAAATAAACGGCGTTATAAGGTGAATTTGGACAATACCATTCATGCCGTTAAAATCAAAGGGTATGAGCAGTACTATGTGCCGCGGATCAATTCCCTGCCTGTTTATATCAAAAAGACAAAAGATCGTTATATTCCTGCTGCAATACTGACCAACGAAAACAACAAAGGCGCTCTTTTATATTGGCGAGATGAGCAAAACCATATTGTTCTGTCCGAAGTCTTTAATAAGGCACGCATGGACAAGATAACATCAGGTAAAATGCCCTACGAATCACTCTTGTTTACGTTCTGTCATTGGTCAAAAAAACGAAAATTTTTCTATAGCGCAACCATAGATGAGCTGAGTCAAAATCCAGATTTGTTTTCTCTGTTTATTGGATTTGGTGCTTCAAAGTCAGATTGGCATGTCTTTAAGTTCCAAGTCCTTCCGAGCTCAGCAGAGGAAGCTTTTATGCCTTTAAGTATTCCGGATACAGCAAGTGATGAGGTAAAACGACAGAACCGGCCGCCATCTGCCAGAGTACAACATGTGATTCAAGGTGTGAATTGCGTTGCTTTGCTGACGAATTTAACCCAGGCTGATTGTCTTGAGAAATACAAAGTTTTTGAGTTCGATAAAGGCAAAGTCAATAACCTCAAGCCCTTTGGGCATCACCGTTTAAAAGCATACCCTCCGTTTGAAGAAGTCGCGATGGAGTACGTGAACCTTCGAACCGAATCACGCTATCTCTATAAGTCAAAGGTCATGGTGGAAATGCCAAATGTCGGAGAAAGTGATGGGACGACTCGGGACTTTTCAACAAAAGGTTTACAGGTCGAATTAGATCATCGCATCGATGTCAAAAAAGGTGATATTTTATTAGTCGATTTTCATGAATTTCAGCAATTAACCAAAAAATATAAACTCATTCGAATGCCTTATGAAGTTGTCGGTGTTAGCCAAAAAATGCCGATTATTAACTTGCGAGTTTACGAGCAAAAGGGACAGCATTCCGCTCGACTATTCTTCCAACAGCTCATTGCGAGTAACCGGAATAAACTCACTGCAGCGGAAGATGCACCGAAGATCCCTGGTTTATCTCAGGCATTAAGAAATATGCTCGTCAACTGTATCTACAACACACCATTTTTCATCCACCGAAAAGGGGTTCGTTTGCAGATTAATACGGTTGCCCACGGACGTTATCCAACGCCGTTCCAAGCTGTGATACAGCTTCCAGATAACGAAGAGTCAATGGCAACAACTTATCCATTATCCAAAGATAATGTACTCAATGGTACATTAGGGACCAAATTAAAGACATTGAAGCGGCATTCTCGACCAGTATCCAGTGATCTCTTTCTCTTTATTCCAGATGATGTAACGAAAGCACCAGAAAGCATCTATGACTTTCAAATGAAAGGGCTAAATCCTTTAGGCAGCTTTATTGATCGTTCTACATCTGAGGGGATATTTATCGCCTATCGGCTTTACATCTCACGTACAGGTCGGCCAGATATGGATTTTATTGCAAAGGAGCTGAGCTATATTAGTCACTACGCTATTCATAAAGCCAGAGTCGTTGAAGAGGATCTATGGAGTGTGGTAGGCATTGGCGATCTCATCGATATTACCGATAAAGTACTCGCTGAAGAAAAAGCGCCACTTGATACCATTCTTAAGCAACAGAAAAAACGCAAAGCCCTAATTGGAACCTCGCGTCCTTTCCAATATTAAGGTCAGAAGACCTTCTGAAAATCCACGGTATTTCAGATGAAAGAGCAATAGATCCTAACCATAGCGTGACTTAGTGGCTCAATGCCAAGTACCAATTTAAAATTTGAGGAAAGTGATCGTTCACTGCTTTTGGATGGGTCAGTATATTGATATGGTCATAATCTAATGCGCTTCCATTTGCCACGGACAGCAGACGATATTCCGCACAAAGATTATTTGACTCTTTGATGAACCGTTGAACATCGGTTGGATGTCCAAGTAAAGAATCATTTTCTCCAGCGAGAAACAAACTTGGTGGCCATGTAATACCCTGGCACGCAGCTGCGTAATCAAATTCATCATGAGGATCTCGCCAGTGTATTTCTTTCACCCATGCAGACGAATGGGCCAATGAATCAATTGTCTCATCATCCGAACCCATCCCCCATTTTTTTGCAGGGAGATAGCCAATTCTTTTGGAGACCCAGGGACCAAAACGACACCAAAGTAATTCGATTTTGATCAAACGTTCGAGACTAAAAACAGAAATATGTCGCTTCGTACCAAAATAGACTTTTGAGCGAACCCTTGGTAATAAATCTGGATAACGTGCCATCGCAGCTGTCAACAATACGCCACCCCAGCTATGTGCAACCAGGTGAACGGTTTGACCAGTTCGTTCTGCTAATGTCCGGATGGTTTCAGGTAAATCTTCATTAATGGATTCATATTGTCCATAGTTATCAAAAGGCTGTAGCCTTGGTTCACAATCACCACGACCGCGCAGGTCAGCGACATAAACATCAAAACCTTGCTCTGCCAAATAACAAGCAAGTCCTTTGCCTGATTCTGTATAAAAAATTCTTCCGTTTTCGATTGCGCCATGGACCATTAAAACAGGCTGCCCGCCTGTTTCCTTAAAAATATGACGTAAATGCAGCTGGTGCTCATTCACCATAATAAATTCCGACTTTTGCGTTAACATGCATCACCTTCCATAAGATACAAAAGTTGTAGCAGTGACCCTGATTGGATATTCGACAAGGTTTGTGCATTGACTGTTGGCTTCGCATGGAATGCAACCCCTAACCCTGCGGCTTCAATCATCACCAGATCATTGGCCCCATCACCAATTGCAACCGTTTGTTCGCCCTTTAATCCCCACTGATCGCAACAGTCACGGAGAACATCGGCTTTCATTTGCGCATTCACGATCGCCCCGAGAACCTCTCCTGTCAGTTTCCCTTCAGTCATTTCCAATATATTTGCAACCGTTTTATCCAATTGTAGTTCTCGTTTTAAATACTCTGTGAAGTAAGTAAAGCCACCTGATGCAATCACAATTTTCCATTCATGTTGCTTCAGCGTTTGTACAAGTTGCTGGAGACCTGGCATCAATGGCAAATTTTTCAGCATTGATTCAATCACTTCCTGTGGTAACCCCACAAGCAATCCGACGCGTTGCCGTAGACTTTCATCAAAATCAATTTCCCCCAACATTGCACGACGCGTGATTTCGACAACTTGATCACCAACACCAGCCAGCTTCGCCATTTCATCAATGCACTCAATTTGAATTGCCGTAGAGTCCATATCCATCACAAGCAAACCCGGTTGCTGCAACTTTGGTGAATGAGATTGAAGTGTCCAACCAGAGGTATTTATCTTTGAAAAAAACTGCGTAAGCGTCGGTCTTAACGCCCATTCATCGGTATCTTCTTTGAGTGTGATGACAACAGAAGGCGATAAATCAACATGAGGTTTTGAGATATGAATCGATAAGGCTTGATACTGAAGGGTACCTTGCCAGCAATCCAGAAACTGCTGTGCGGTAAGCTGACTATCCCATATTATCAACCGTTTATTTTTTTGTTGCTGTTCGGCAAAATGGAATGGGACAAAGTGATCTGTCTGCCATTGCAATAGCAAGCAAGAACTTAGCGAACATTGTTCATAAATCATCTCGATACAAGATTGCTCTGATGAAGCTGGCGACAGCACTATTTTTGTCATGCTATGCTTATCCTTATGATTGATTGCTGTTTCCATCTTATTTTCTCATGATCAAAAAGCTCTGGAAATCTTTACTTGTTATCGGCCTTGGGTTTGTTGTTTTTTTCGGCTGGCATCAGGTTTTACAGGAAAAATCTCAAATCCAGATGACACAATCTGAGCAAGTCTTTCGGGAAATGCTAGGTCATTCATCAAATCTCCTTCAAACAGCACTTTCTCAAAATAATAAGTCGATGATTGAAAGCTTGTGTCTGGCTCTTGTGCAGTCTCCCATGATAGAAGATGTGATCCTACATAATCCAAATGGCACTATTGTCTACCAGACACCACATGCATTGCTCACAAAAGAGCGGTTTCGATACCATCCAGAACGCGCAATGAAACCCATCCTTCAAGAGATCCGTGATGAGGAAAGAAATATTCTCGGGTACCTGAAAGTCAGTTATAACTTTAAAGATCTTGAGCTGACAATGAAAATGATGAACCAGCCCTCTGATGAATATGCATGGCTCTTCCTGATTTTTGCGGTCAACATGGGGATTATTATTGCAAGGATGCTGTCACAAATCATCACCGAGCGGCTTTACTGATCCAAAGATATCACATGTATTTTGATAAACTTGTCGTTCGATGACACTGCCATCTTCATTTCTTAGCGAAGTGAGCGATTGAAAAACGTTGAGTAAACGCTCAGGTGAATTTCTTTGCCCCTGATACCCATAAACAGGCATATCCGGCGCGTCTGTTTCTAACACAAACGAATCAAGTGGGAGTTCTTTCACAACCTGTCTTGTTTTTTGTGCTCTGAGATAGGTCACCGTTCCCCCCAGTCCAAGTTTAAATCCAAGTGCTAGCCACTGCTGCGCTTGCTGCAAACTCCCAGAAAAAGCATGGATCACGCCCCCATGAGAGAATCCCTTTTTTCGTAAAATACCAAGCATCGTATCTTGTGACTTCTGATGATGTAGGATCAAAGGCAGTTGGAAATCTTGGGCCAGTTCAACCTGCCTTTCAAAAACCCTCACCTGCTCTTCCCACAATGGAAAACGTTTATCTAATCCAATTTCTCCAAGTGCAACTATCGTTTTTGAATGGCTTGCAATCATCTTGGAAATTGCCTCAACATCTTCTTTTTTTTGGGATTCAATCATATAGGGATGAAGCCCAAAAGCGATGTCGATCCAGTCTGGGTAAGCCCCCTTGAGTGCTAGCTGTTTTTCCATTTGAAGGTGTGAAGTTCCTGGTAGAATACAACGTACGATCCCTTGCTTCTGACAGGATTGAATGACCTCATCCCTGTCTTGGTCAAAGTCAGGAAAGTCCAGATGACAATGTGAATCGATAAACGGCATAAACTAGTCGATTTTATCATGAATAAGCTATAGTTTACCTAAAAATGACAGTCTTTCAGAAAAATGGCAGACAATAATCGCGAAGCTTTGCTGATTCAAGCGCTGGAAAAAGAAAAAGAGCTCCGTAAAATCACGGATAAGTTGCTCGAAGAGAAAAAGCATGAGTTTGCTCAGTATGAAATAAAATTAGAGAACTTACAGTCTGACTTGGTCGTCAAAGAAATTCAGCTTGAGTTCTTAACTGCAGTCGCGACAATTGCTTTTAATGAAGAAACGATCAGCGCCATGATCGACATTTTTCTAAGTAAAAGTACAGATTTTTTAAACAACAGTATTAGTCTCTTTTGTGATATTTCAAAGGACGATCTTCAATTACAAAAAGCATCCATTCGAGGTACAAATGAAGCACTAAAACGTATTGTTCAAAGCTCCCCTAGTATATTAAATCGAATTCAATTTGAATCGATCATTAGTGACTTGGCAGATAACAACAACGAAAGCCAACTACTGGAAGCCGAAACATATTACCCATCATGGAAAGAAGACGGCTTTCCTGGCTTCTTTTCTGCATTTCCGCTATCGCTATCCAAAAAAAGTTATGACATATGTCTGTTTTTTCTCGATGAGTCGGAAGTCGATATCTACCGTTTACAAACACTTGAGTCTAGCAGGATCATTCTGAGCCTCACGCTTCAAGATAAAGTACAGGAGCTTCAATTAAAGAAAAGGTTTTCAGAGCTAGAAAAGGCATATCAGAAACTTGAGCAAGCGCAGTCACAACTCTTTCAATCTGAGAAGATGGCTTCTGTTGGACAACTCGCCGCTGGTGTTGCACATGAAATCAATAATCCTGTCGGCTTTGTCTTAAGCAATATCGAGTCATTAAACGAATATTTAATTGCATTAAAAAAGCCGCTTCTCATGATGGAAAATATTAAGGAAGCAAAACCAGAAAAACTGCAAGAACTATCTGATTATTGTGAAGACGAAGACTTATCATTCATCTTAGAAGATTTGGACGAGCTGCTCGACTCCTCAAAAAATGGACTCGTTCGTGTCAAGGAAATAGTATCAGGGCTGAAAACATTCTCCCACTCCTCCACAGATACGCTGGACAGTATCAACGTCAATGAGTGCATTCAAGCATCACTGAAACTCGTCTGGAATGAGCTGAAATACAAATGCTCCGTGAATGAAGACTACCGAAGTACAAAATACATATCGGGAAATATGGGTCAGTTACAGCAGGTTTTCGTCAATTTACTTGTCAATGCAAGCCAAGCTATCGATGATGAAGAGAGAGGCACAATTACGATTACCACTTGGGATGATGGTAAAAAGTCCCATGTCAGCATTAGCGATACAGGGTGCGGCATTGATGAAGAAAGTATCAGTAAGCTATTCACTCCATTTTTTACCACGAAGCCTGTAGGTGTAGGAACAGGTCTCGGCCTCTCAATATCTTATAGTATTCTAGAAAGCCATAACGCCACAATTGATGTCGAAAGCGAAATTGGTAGCGGAACAACATTTACGATTTCTTTTCCGGTTCAATCATCCGAACATGATGCTGTTGCATAAGTTGAATAACAGGCTGTATAACCTTAAAAACAGCCCATCATCCATTGATTGTTCTCTGAAGCATCGGTTATAGAAACCCATCACTTTGCAGCTGACGAACCCCTTCCATTGGGTCAATTTCAAGTGCATTGCAATACCGTATAAACTCAACAACATCCAATCGTCGTTCCTGTTTTTCAACCTTACCGATAAAAGAGTGTTGCATCCCCAATTTTTCAGCAAGTGATCGCATCGTATGGCCACGCTCCTTTCTTTTCGATTTTAACCAAGATGTCAGCCGACGGTTTTCATCTGCTTTGACGGTTCTAAAATTAATGGTCATTGGCTTTTCAATGTGCATGAGGTCGATTCCATTTTTGTTCATCTTTCCAATTCTCTTTTTCTACTGTTTCGTTTCGGTGGTCATATCAAGAGATGACTGACACGCATCTGTCATTTCTTGCAAAAAACGTGGGATTTCTTTCTCGAATAGTGCCATTTTTTCCTCATCACGGAAAAGTGTCATCATATGAAGAGGGTGAGCTAGATGCCTGGGATCATAACTGCATAACTCCCACTCAGGCACACCTGTGATCCACATATTAAATTGGCATTGTGTGATCAATTCAGGGCGAACAAAACCATAGGACACAAAGTTTAAGTGGTGACTCGACTGCCATGGGCAACTTATCGTTAGACCAGAATGTCCAGTAATATGCTCCATAAACCCACCATAACGGCATCGTGAATCACCATATATAAAACGAGGCATTTCCAATTCACACTCTCGGATTGACTGATATAACTTTCTGGCAATTGGCTTTTGTTTTTGCTCCCAGGCATGCTTAAAACCCAATTGTCGTTGTGGGTTCCCTGTTTTTAATTCATTGAGTAATTTGAGTAAGTACTGATATCGTGCGCTCAGCACGGTTTGCCCTTCTTTTTTAATCAGTTCATGAACTCGACAAGCGGTGATCACACCAAGTGGCATACCGTTGTCTGTTGATAACTGCTCCACTGATTCAAATAATAACCGAGCATCGAAGGGGGAGTTCGCTTCCGATGGGCAGATGAAGGTTCCCCACTCTCCATTTTGAGTTTGCAAAAGGTTTTGTTGTCTTTGGTTTGCAAGCTCATAAACATACGAATTCATCTGTGATGATGTTCCAGTAAACAACGATAAGAATTTTTGTAGTGCTTTACGAGATACTGTCATTGCGCTCATACGATGTCCATTCAGCCCTGTACTCATCATAATTTCCCTAAACAAATCAGTTAATGAGTGCAGATTAGTATATTAATAGTATACATTCAACATAAAAAGTTGATAAATACTATGCACTACAATAAAACAAGACATTAGTACCAGTGATAAAGACAAGATCGCCCTTTATTTTAAGAATAAGGATGGATAACTCTATGTATACAGTCATGGTAAATTCCTGATTTAAATTACAAAAGTACAATTGGATAAATGTCTCTTATTTCTTAACCATAACAGGAGCAATCGTGCATCTCGCACTGAATGGAATATGGCCAATGATTTACTAACCTTTTTTGATTTATATTTAAATCGAGCACTCTTATTCGTGACAATGATTTACTTTTTTTCACTCGGAAAAGAGCATATAAAATCACTTCAATTGAGAGACTTTTCAGCCAACCCATCCCTAACAACGGTGAGCTTTTGCCTTCTCATCACATTGGCTTTCTATTACATATTTTCAATCGCAACCGCATTCTTATATGAATTAGACATGACCAAAAACTCGAAGCTGTGTTTATATTACACAATCAACACTGTACTATTATTGGCCTATGTCACCAGCTTTTTTATCTTTCATATCAAGTTTAAATTTCCACTTCACCCATTGACTGGTATCAGTTGTTTGGTTGGCTGTTTTTTGATTGTGGTCCAACTCATCCGATTTATTGACCGATTGATTTTAGAAACCAACGTCCTTGCCGACTTTCATCGTTGGAGCGGTTTTCTTGCAGATTTCATTGTCATGGGCTTTTTAAATGGGTATGTTGTGTTAGAAATACTGCATCAGAGGAAACGAAAACAGGAAGTAAGCCATGAATGATGTGAGCACTTATATCAATTTCCTGTGGGCAATCTTTTTGGCATTGATGATCGCCATGTTGATGACATGGTCTCTGCTACGACTTCCCAAGAAAGAAAATATCAATCACCAAGAAAATCAGGGGCAAAAGAAAACTGTCGCTTCACTCACATTGGCTCAAGAATTGAGACAAATTGCGATTCGACGAGCAAAGGCCGAGCAGGAACAAAATGTCGCCACACAAGTGATGGAGATCCATCGACTAGATAAACAGCTCTTGAAACAAGGGGAGAAGTTGATTGAGAGTCGGAATAAGGGCCAGGATTGAACAGATAAAATAATACTTTTCTCATTAGCTAGTTGTTATTCTAAGAATAGTTTTAAAGTATTTTCAGAACTATTTTTTAATACAAAAGTTCTATTTTATACCATGTCTGCTGTTGCTAACATACCGATCAGAAATAGAAAATATAAGTTATAAATGAGAATGAAATTTTTGTTAGCACAACTTTCTTTTGGTATTTTAGCTAAAAATAAGGCTCACTCAAGTTTACAATGCCCAACAATATTACAAGAAAACTTTTACCATAGAATTATTGGGGGAGTAAAAAGCAAAGCTTTTGGTAATATAAAAACTCGTAGAATGAGTACCTATAGTTCTCAACCTAGTTTAAAAGTTGACGCCTTCCCAGGTGATATGGTTGATTAGATTCACACTAGATTTATCATTTAGTGTACTTTACAAGGAAAAGAAATGGATAAGGGATTAATTGATTTAATAGATACCAGCTTAAATATTACTCTTTTTATCAGCATATTACTTTTTGTATATTATTTTAAATCTGAGTATGTGCAATTATGGAAGACCAAGAACTTTAAGAAACACTCAACTTTATCTTCAATGAGTACCTGTTTAGCTCTCAACTTGTTATTTTTTTTACTGTTCTCTTATGTAAAAAGTAGTCTATATTTACTTGATATGTCTCAAGAATCTAGGTGGTGTTTGTTCTATACTTCTAACTCAATAATATTCTTAGCTTATATATATTCCCATATTCAAATTCATTCATTATTAAAAATTCCCTTACACTCCATGGCTAAAATGTGCTGTATCATTGGGACTTTTCTTATTTTTGTCCAAGTAGCTAGATTTACTGATCGCTTGATAGTAAAAACTGACATTCTATCTTTCTTTTACTTTCTATCTAATTACTTAGCAAATGCTTTAATAATCTTAACTATCATATTTTCATTCACATATGTCATGTTTGCTGCTCACCAAATAAAAAAGGAAAATAAAGACTATGGACGTCTACAATAACTTTCTGGCAGTCCAGCTCTTTTGTTGTTTCTTTGGGATATTGTTTACCGTTTATGGCTTTCACTACAATCCACACTCGCAAGTCGAACCCAATGAGTCAGTTGGCTCACTTAAAACTCCCACAGAAAGCAACGTAGTACAAATCGGTACCTTCTCAAATGAGCTGATGCGCTTAGCAATTCAACGTGCCATATTAAATCAAAAGACTGAAGTAGATGTAGTGACGAAGGTCCTAGAACTAAATGCGTTAGATGAAAAGCTTCTTAAACAAGGGAAAGAAATTATTGCAAAGGAAAACGGCTCGTGAGCATATTTTCTCAGATCGCTCATAGTCTATACCAAGCGAGCACCATCATTGATACCGTTGCCAACTCGATTGTTTTGGCACTCACAGTAATATTTCTTTTCTTGTATAAAGATCGACTATATGGATTATGGAAGACAAAAAGCCTTCATACGACACCAGAAATAACAACAGCGGCTATCAATCTATTAATTCATACATTCTTTTTCCTTATGTTTTCTTTTATAGCTGCAACTTTTAACGCAATAGATATTCCCAAAGGATCAAGAGCTTGTATTTTTTATACACTATGTGCATTCATTTATTGTTGTTATGTGTTGTCATATTTAGTGAGTCATCGAATGATTGGTATGCCGTTACATCCAATTTCCAAATTCTTTTGCTTGATGGCTAATTTTTTGATTTTAATGCAGGGAGCTCGTTTAATTGATAGGTTAGTACTTGAGACGAATATCCTAATTGAACTTTACAACGTCACCAACATTACACTAAATATCATTATCGTTTTTACTTTATCAGGCTTCTTATGTAAGGTATTGATAAAATATAGAGATTCATTTGAAGAAACTAAACCGACTTCTCTTTAATCTGATTGATGAGGTTGAGTACTTTCTCGGAGAGTTCCCCAAGCCCATCTGCTGTGGAGAGTGAATGTTGGATGGCGACGATTTCTTCCGGGCCTAGCGCATTATATATTTTAAAGAAATAATCCAGATCTTTATCATCTATTGGACGTATTGCTGCTAATAATCGCAGCGACTTTGTTAAAGCAATTGCATCAGATGAAACGGTTCGGGTTGTGGTTTGCTCCCCAAATAGAGCACTCACTGGGACTTCAAGAAATTCGGAAAGGTTTTTGAGTTGCGTCGCTGACAAGTCGACACGACCGCGGAAATAATGACCAATCGCACCTCTTGTTGTGACATTAAGTACAGGGAGAAGATGAGATTTTTTTACTCCCTTTTCTTCCATGATTTTTAATGTTGGTTCAGCCCAAACTGGTGCTTTTATATCAGCCATAATATCCCACTTATGTGACCCGTTTTACTTGGACCTGCTTTGATCAGCCAGAGCGTATCTTGTCAATTTAATACCCTCTTTCTTATCCATTCCTTCAGACCATCTCCAGTATACATAGGGTATCAAAATGAATGCAAGTTAAAAAATGCATATATTTTGTATACATTGAATAAACGATAGACGACTTCAGAATAAAAACCCTTCGCTCTACCCGCCACAGCTCAATGTCAACCAATCAACGATATTCATTATTTTTAAAGATTAGGAAAATAGAATTGATTTATTGTCAAAGTCAGCTTATTTTCGGAATAATAAAAGAAAGTCGTCGAAAGGAAAAATGTATGTATACCGTTATTTTTGGCATTGCGGGCTGCCCAACATGCAAACGCGCAAAAGAAATCGCAGAACGACTCAAAAACGAACGAGACGACTTTGACTTTAAATATGTCGATGTTCAAAAAGATAACGTGTCTAAGCGAGACATAGAAAAAAGCGCAGGTAAAAAAATAGAAAGTATTCCTCAGATTTTTATTGATGAGCACTATCTTGGAGATTTTAATGCGTTTGAGCAATTCGCAAAAAAAGAACTTGGCCTCTATTCCACATAACTTTTATTTCTTTGCGGGAGAGGTTATCTCCCACAATAACTAACTAATCCGCTTCCTGATTACGTGGGTTTGTTGATGAGGGTGCATCCAGTACTTTGTTCAACAATAAATAAAACAGGTTTGCTCCTTTACTGTAATCTGCCTCTGGATCTTCCTCAAGATAACTATTTAAAGGTTTTCTATCATCAACCAAGTCATCAATAAACTGACTCAGCTCCATTCCTTGTGTCTGAATATCCCCGCCATGAAATTCGACAATCGTCGCACAATGAGATTCATTGAGATCTCGAAACTGTGGCAAGTAATAAGCAAAATTTGCGTATTCATCTAATGAACTCGCCAAATTTCTCGCATCCTTATCCCACTTCTCATGAATTTTCGCCCACTTTTTGAGTTTGTCTGGCTCATGATTGATTTCATCGTAAAAACGTTCATAAGAATAGCTTGAGTAATTCAAGTCTTTCATAAACTGAACATGTGCCATTCTGTCTTCTGGCCAGTGCATCGCCAGGGCGCCATTTACCGTTCCCAAGTCATCACGATCAAATCCACTAATATCTGCACCGACAGTATCAATCACCTTATCCAGTCCCCAAGCTTCTTTGATCTTGGTATGTAGTGGAACACTGGGTTGATCTGATCCCATTCTGGCATGATAAATCGGCCCCGAATCATTGAGTAAATAAGCACGGCTTGTTGGTGAGAGATCACGTCTCATCAAGTGATAATTCACAAGTGAGCCTGTCCCACCAGCACTGCAACCAGTCATCATCATTCGTGTTGGCTGCTGCATGTTTTCTCTGAGCCATGCCGTCACTGCTCTCATATTTTTAAAACCATTATGATGCCAAGTCAGTGGCTCAACATTAGACTCAGGGGATTCATAAACTGCTGTTTTATCACCAGAATAAACATCTCCGGTACAATATGGTACATAGACCAAATTCCAATCTTGTGGCTGTGGATGATCTGCATAATGCAAGCGAAATACAAATGGCGAAACCAAAGAAGACTCCAGTTTTCGCATATAATCATCTGGAATACCATTGGGGTTTCTTGCCCCTCGGATCCCGGTTTGACCAGTGCAACTATCATAATCCCAGCAGGCACCACCACCTTCAAGGTAGATCAGATAATTATTATTATCTGCGACTCGGTTAACGAAGAATTTATACGGTGTCCCATTGCCACACTTTGCTCCCGTTGAAGCTTCATCAAGTGTGATCCCCTGCCATAACCCGTATTTTCCTGGCTGAAAACCATCTTCAAAGGATGTTGGGTTTGTCAAAAGTGGATAAGGTCCAAGTCGCTCACGATCCTCAACTGGTCGATCCGCGACAGGCGGGGAAACCAAATTTAATGCTGTTTTCCAAAATGGCAGGTAACCATCATCGTAAGCTTGCGTCGCCCAAGGTATCATACTGCATAGGCTGCAAATCAATACTCGTTTCATATTGCTTCTCCCATTGTTATCGGAAAAGCGTTCATCTGAAAGTCAGACTTTCATGCCTCTTTGACGATGACACTACTTTTCAGGAGAAACAACGTTGGCCTCACTCACACCACCTCCAGGCACCATAACAGAAAAGAAAACGAAGCACGGAAAGCTCACCTTCACTGATGAGCGCTCAATATTGGTAAGACTTGAAGTGACGACAAATCGGAACTGGCTTCAGCTCACCATTGATTGATTTATTATTTTTTGGAACAACTGAACGGCTGTCAGTCATCATGATGACTGTGTAAGAAACTTTAATCTTGATTACGAATTTATACAAACAATTTACAAAGATGAGTACTTAAAGTTTATTTTTCAAGCATATACTTGCTCGTTAAATTAAGTTCGTTAAATTAAATACGTTGTTTTCCTAAGCAGAATGGGTAGTGTTGACAAATCCAAATCGCACGATGATTGACGTGGTGTTGTCCAACAAGGAGTTTCATCATATCACCACAATTTGGGCAACGAATATCCTTAGATGCATGTTCAAAAGGAATGTCTGAATACGCGAAATATTCTCTTAATTTGGATAGGTGAAGAAAATGGCAGTCAACCTCTCTAGAAAAATACTCTAATTCATGGATATTTTTGACTTGGTGTAAAAAAAGGATACGTTGCATATCCAGTTGCAAGCCTTTTTGAATCGCATTCTGAATATCCTCTGGGAATAACTTCTTCTTTGACCAACGTTCACCGTAGATGAGCAGGTATTGCTTCTCGCTTTTGACGATTAAATTAATCCCGCCATTCAGTACAATTTCAGTTTCTATTACATGATAATTACGCTGATGGCAGAATGTCTTCAACAGTCCTTCGAGTTCCCGGCGTGTTTCAATGCGATATGCAGGACGGTTCTCATCCTGTTTTCTTTTTAAGTAGGCCTGTAGTTTTTCAGCAATTTGTAACAAAGCGATCACCCTCCCTTTTGTCACCCTTGAGAAGAATTTTCCTACAGCATCTCTGCTTGATCGTTCGAGCTTAACGATTGTGATACGAAACCTGAAAGCTACCCTTTATACGAGGCGTACCTATTCTCTGTCAATGCAACGATTTCATGAACTTCTTGAATTCGCATTCAAAAAGTATGAGGATAACCAAACTTGAATGAAGTTATGATGGGATTGGGAATGTTAATTTCCCTTGTCGAAAGTCATTACTTTCCTTTTTCAATTGAGAGCAATGCCAATAGCCGTTTTCCCAACGAACCAGCGTTAATGCCGGGTGAGATACAATCGATGATGTCGCATAGCATGCACCTGTATCGATAAATAAGCAATTGCCCAGCTTTAGTACTTTATCAAGTGGCGTGTGCCCAAAAACAACAGCGTCAATACCATCAATATGTGTTTTAATGCGTTGCTCTACACGCTGACGTCCCCAAATACAACTGTTAAAAAAGACCTCATCCTCAACGAGAAGGGTCTTCACCCGGTCCCAGTTGTACCCTTCTGGGATATTTCCATGAATCACACCAAGTTTTTTCCCTTTGCTCAAAACTTCTATTGCTAAACTCATATGCTCCATGATGATTGATGTCGCTTCGAGCTTTTCTTCATAAGAAATTGTTGTCCACCAGTGTCCACCATTCGGTAACCAGGTTGTCTCTAATAAAGACTGATTTTCACCACAGGTCAGTAACATCCATTCATGATTCCCCAAGCAAGGGAAAAACCATGGCTCTCTTGCTAATTTCAAACATGCAAATGAATCAGGGCCTCGGTCAATTAAATCACCAACAGAAAAAACTCGATCGCTTGTTCGATCAAACCCTGACTTCTCTAACAAGGCAAAAAGCAAGTCCTTCTCACCGTGAATATCCCCCACAAAAAAATCACGACCCTGCCGATTTTCTGGAACGCATAGAATTGGATTTCGAAACTTAGCGTCAATCACTTTGCCTCCTGAAACCAGCCTTTAAATATGAATCACTCAGTATAAACAGTAAAAAAAGAAAATCGCTTCATCAAGAAGCGATTTTCCAATGGTATGGCTACGACAACCAATTAACGATCAAAGTTAACAACAACTGGCTCTGAACAGTCATTATCATCACCACAGACAACGTATGTGAACTCATTTCCTTCCACTTGTCTTTCGCGATCAATGAATCGACCTGTATTTGGCACAGTCGCGATGACTTCACCATTACGCTTGATTGTGACTTGTTCCGCATCTGTGCCTTCCCAACGAAGGTTGACATATAGACGCCCTAAACGTGAAAGCATCGCACGCTTCACATCCACCACTAAGTCAATCGTATCAATACGAACTGTCCGGTTAATTGTACTTGTGCTGCCATCCGCATCTGTCACCGTCAGAGACACGTCATAAGTACCATCTTCAGCATAAGTATGGCTTGGGTTTGCTTGATCCGACGTATTACCATCACCAAAATCCCATAACCAAGTTGTGATGTTATTATCTCTATCCGTACTTAGATCTGTAAACTGGACAGTTCTTTCATCAACTGCAAAGTCAAACCCTGCAGCCGGTGCGGTGCCACTTCCTAGAGCCAAGAATGTTAGTTTCCAGCTTTCTAATTGACCCACATCACGTGCTTCAGAGTCCGATACTTTCAGTGTCCAATCACCAGCTGTGGACATCGTATTAAATATTTCAGTTTCGAAGACTGTATCAATATTATCTGCCTGTCCACCTTCACGGCGGTGCATCACCCACTCTTTTCCATCTGGAGAAACAAGCGTCACGGTCAAATCACCAATCCACGGATGCGTAATCTTCACGTGTGCTTTTGTTGAGAAGATGACGGCATCATCAACAATATTCAGTACAGAAGTGATCCCTGTTGGATCCGCATCAGGAATAGAGATTGGGTCGCCAGAATAAGCAACAGAGTAGTCTGTAATACCAAAAGGCAATACATTCAGGTCAACAGAAATGTCTTTTTCAAGATCGCCATGCTTTGCTTGAATCGCAAACGCATAATCACCCCAAGGGGTTTGTTCTGCCGTTGGAACCTCAAGTGTGAATATATCCCCAGCTTTTACTTTCGCTGATGAAAGAACTGCGCCATCTAATGATGAAACAAGAACCAAATCAATCTCACCATCAAATCCAGCTAAGCCTGCAACCTGGAATGTGAATGTCGCTGTTTCACCAGCAACAATTTGCTGTTTGGCATCTTGTGCATAAAGGTGATAGCTTGGCGCAGGGTCAACAGCTTTGACTGCATTATGTACATTCAAGCGTTTTCCAGAAACCATCTTATCTGCAAAAGTTTCTATCACATCACCCGATTCCAAAAGAATTGTTTTTAGCTCGGCCGTCGTCAACTCCGGTTTTGCAGCAAGGACAAGTGCAGCAGCACCCGCAACATGTGGTGCAGCCATTGAAGTACCAGAACCAAGGCCGTAACCACCATTTGGAATCGTCGAATAGATATCACTACCCGGGGCAGCCAAATCGACACTGACCTGGCCATAACAAGAGAAGCCAGATAACGCATCTTGTCTATCTGTACTCGCTACCGCGATGATATTGTCTGATTCATAATTCGAAGGATAGTGCGGGAGCGTGTCATTATCTGTGCCATTATTTCCTGCTGCTGCAACAAATAAAATCCCAGCCTCGTTTGTCTGCTCAATTGCTTGCGATAGCGTTTCAGAGAAACTGCCACCACCCCAGCTGTTATTCAAGATACGAATATCATGACCTTTTTCTTTTAGATCAATAAAGTAATTGATACATTTCACCGCATCTTCTGTCGTGCCGCTACCACCTGCATTCAAGAATTTACAACCAATGAGAGACACTTCATGGTTCACGCCTACGACCCCGATACCGTTATTCCCAGATGCGCCAATGGTTCCTGAAACATGTGTCCCATGCCCATTGTCATCCATCGGATCACCAGAACCAGTAATGGTATTGATCCCATGAACATCATCGACAAAACCATTCCCGTCGTTATCTATGCCATCATTTGGAATTTCGCCCGGGTTTTTCCACATGTTCATTCTTAGGTCTTCATGTCTGTGATCGATACCAGTATCAATCACGCCAACAAGGACTTTTCGGTCACCAAGCGCAAGTCCCCAGGCTTCAGGAGCATCAACATCAGCATCATCGACGCCATTGTCTTGTCCTGTATTATTCATGCCCCATAGCTTGGAGAATTCAGAATCATTTGGCACTGATAATGCATGCAAAATATAATTTGGCTCAACAGATTTAATCGCCGGATCTTTCGATAAAATTTTAACGGCATCTTCAACACTGACACCATCCAGCTTTAATTTTGCAATTCGACCATCAAGAAGATTTTTAAAGTCTTCCGTCACCAAATCTGTGGGTGCGGCCTTCACTTTAGACAACGTACTCACTCGTGCAGCATTTTCCTGATTATCTTTAAAAACAATCAGAACCGATTTTTGATCATAAGCTGGCGTTGTTGCTTCGACATAATTAATTTCAACCGATTTCGCAATCGCAGCACCAGATATGAATGGCAATAAAGCAAGTGTTAATGATGATAATTTAGTTTTCATAATCCCTTCCAACATTGTTATGAAATTGAATTTCTATGGGTCTCATGTAACCGTTTTAGTTACAATTTTGACTCTCCATCGGGTATGTGGAAGTTCAACAGATTCTTCGGCAAGCTATTCGTTTATAAATCAGAACTGATCTAAATTACTAGGTTTTTATTCATAAAACAGAACAAAGAACTAGAATAATTACTCAAATTCATATTTTTAATACTTAATACTTTTAACTTGTTGTTTTTGTGAAAATTTTGTTTACAACCAAAAACTAGTTATTTTTCACTATATGAAAAAAATTTAATATTTTAATTATCCTAAATATTCTTTTTTTTCATATATTTAAATTTGTTTCAAAATCATTCAATTTTCTGATTGTTAATGTGATGACGAATTTTTAAATTAGGTCTTATCTACTGTTAAAAGGAATGATGTCACTCAAGGAGAATATGATTGCGCCTATATTTGAATTTGTTTTGTATGTGCGTCAAATACATTTGCAGTAGATAGGCTGGAATCTCCAAGAAATAAATCCTGTCGAATGTGCCGCGATAAAAGTGCACAAAACGGCGGGTCTTCAAAGTTCCCCACGTGACGTGGGCGTATGGGATCTATGTAGCTGTTCATCAGTACTCGGCAAGCAACCTTGAGGATCGATGAACGAATCGGAGGTGTTCTGGTTAGGAGACCTACTCTCACACATTGATACCACACAAAATGCTGTAAACCTGTTCACCACTGCGCTGCTGTTTGGTTATACCAATATCGCATAGAACATAAAACTCTTCCGTTCCACCCGCAATACATTTGGCTTGGGTGTTTTCGGAAACGACGAAAAAGCAATAATCAGGAGGAACCCATGTTGCTTCGTAAATCAATTCTAACGACTTCTATCGCACTTGCCCTTGGTCTGTCTCAAGCAGTTTTCGCTGAAGAACAGGCAACAATCACAACGCATGAAGCGCCACAAGAAAGTGTCAAAGAATCCACTCCTACCGACACATCAATGATTGAGAATACAATCGGTAATGTGATCAAGCTGAAACAGGAAGCTGGTGAAAATGGCGGCGAAGGAAACACAGCTCAGATTGAGCAGACAGGCCAAAGAAATGGCGTTGATTCTGCACAAACAGGTAATTTGAACGAGCAGCTTGTCAACCAATCCGGTAGTGAGAATATTGTTCTCACCAACGTGACAGGTAATGAGAATATCGAGTCTTACAATCAACTGGGCCAAAAAAATGAAGTCAAAGTTTCACTTAATGGTGACTCGAATAAAGTTACAATTGAACAGGATGAAGCTGAATATGCCATGTTCAATAACTACTCTCGTCTGAGCGTTGAAGGCATTGATAACAATATCGAAATCCATCAACAAGGAAATGGCGAATGGGTTAAAGCAAACCTACAAGGTGATCACAACGTAATTGCGATCGATCAGAAGGATGAATGGAGCGAAGTCTTCGTCACTGAGATGGTCGGTAGTGATAACCTAGTTGATGTAACCCAGTCTGGTCACTATAACGAAGCAAAGTTTAACTCGGTTCAAGGTCATTTAAACCAAACTGAAATCGAACAGGATGGTCGCCGTAACTACACTGGATTTAACAGCATTGAAGGTGATAGTAACCTATTCACAATCCAGCAGCTTGGTGAAGAGAATAGAATCAGCTCTTCCATGATTGAAGGTCATAATAACGAACTCAATGCGAACCAAACGGGTAGCAAAAACAATGGAAACCTTGAGTTTTTCGGAGATGGAAACAACGTTGCTCTGAAACAAGATGGCAGCAGCAATAAATCCTACACAGGTGCAATTGGAAATCAGAATGCCTTTGATATCGCTCAAGTTGGCGCCAGCAATGAATCCCATGGCGTCGCATTTAGCGGTACATCGAATAAGCTCGCAGTGAATCAAGTCGGCAGTGGCAACAAACAATATACGCTTCTAGGGCAACAAGACACAGATCAGACGACCGCAGAGAATGATATCAATATCATTCAAAATGGTGCCCATAATGAAGCAACCATTCAACTTGGCTACACCGTTTTATCTGACAATAATGATATTGCTTTGAACCAACAAGGCAGTGACAACACGATTGATTTCCAAGTTGACGGCTCGAATATCAATATTGATATCGCGCAAACAGGCGATAACAACTGGACGAGCGCTTCTGATGGCGAAGCATTTATTGTCGCAGGTGATAATCATTCAATTAATGTGATGCAACAGGGGAATGACAACATCGTTGCAGGCTCTGTCAATGGCAGTCATGGTTCTGTTGATGTCCAACAAATTGGTGATATGAACTCAGCGACAATCATTCAGCACTAATGAATGATATAGATATGAGCGGTGCCTTTATGGGCCGTTCATATTTCATTATTTTTTCTGATTTTTCTATCGCCAACAATTCTTAGAATAAGTCTTCACCTCGTAAAATAAGGAGAACAGGTCATGTATCGTACTTTATTCAAACACAGTACTCTTCTAAAACAATACAGACATTTCACCCGTTTTCTTTTCTTCCTCACATTGTCGGCTTTACCTACATTTGTACTCGCTTCTTCAGATATCGATCTTGGGAATGATGATTTTGCGGACTCAATACTCAGTCATGATCTCAATTCTAGTGAAGCCCAGAAAACACTCTCAGCGATCCTATTGCACCAGCAAGGCTCATTGAATAAATCACTCATCCAACAATCCGCATCCCTGGATAACTATGTTCAACTCATGCAGATTGGAGAAGGAAATGAGGCAAGTATTATACAGCAAGGCACAGAAAATAAAGTAAGCATTCACCAACTTGGTCGCGATAACTATGTGGAAGTCAACCAGATGGGTGATAGAAATCATGCAACAGTTGATCAATTTGGGGATGAGCAAACCTATGAAGTGACACAAATGGGGGATGATATGACAGTCGAAGTGACACAATATTAAGTTCTTTTGAGTGTATGAAATATGCGGTCGGGATTCTCAACTCGAAAATACATTGCTATTTTTCTGAGCATTCAATTCTTTATTTTGCCAGCCCATGCGGTCGATGATATTACCCTGAGTGGCTTTATCATCGATCAATCTATCTCTCGATTTGGCCATGAGTTTGCTAAAAAGTTAGGGCTTCTCTGGCAAGAGGTTCCGGGCACAGCTGGATTTAACCTTGCTGTGAAAGAAAGAGTCACACCGAAATCTGGTACAAAAGTTTGGCTCGAGCTCAATCATAAGGTGATATATGTCACTTATTTTGGTCGCCGTGCAACACCGATAGAAGAACGTGTCGATCAAGCATTACAAAGTGTCATGGATGCCATGATACGCAGTAGCCTTGAACAAGACACAGAAGATATTGCGATTTCAGGGTGGTAATTCTCTAGGATAAATTTTTCAGGACAGACATGATGAATCAAAAACGAAAACAACATATTGCATTAATCTTATCACTATTTGCAGGATCAACATACGCCTCACAACTTGTCTATAAACCTATTAACCCAAGTTTTGGTGGAAATCCCCTCAATGGTACGTTCCTCCTCAATTCTGCCCAAAGCCAAAACTCACATTCAGCACCAGCAAGACAACAAGAAACATTTGACGAGAGACTACAAAGTTCACTTGAGCGCGCCTACTTGAATCGACTTGTTCGTGAAATCACGAACGCAGCATTTGATGACAGCACAGATACCGGCTCACCAACTTCTGGAGAAAAAACTTATAAAGCCGGGATCTATGAAATATTTGTCGAATATACGCCTCTAGAGATCTATATCACAGTTACAAACCTAGAAACCCATCAATCAACACGAACATCCATGAAGAGAAATAACTAAAATGAAGTCTGGATTTTCATTCAATAAGCTATACCCGGCATTGGCCCTTTTGTATTTGAGTGGGTGCAGCTATACATTTTATCCTGGCAAGACACCAGCTCAAATCACTGAAGTGACTGATACTCAAAAAGAGTTGCATGAATTACCAAAACCAATCGGTGCAATCCCTGTTTCTGTTTATTCATTTCGAGATCAAACCGGACAATACAAACCACAGGAAAATGGCAGCTCATTTTCAACAGCTGTAACACAAGGCGCAACTTCGATTCTTGTTCAAGCTTTACTCGAGTCTGGTTGGTTTGTTCCTGTAGAGAGAGAAGGTCTCCAAAATATTTTGACCGAAAGAAAAATCATCCGGGCCGCAAATAAAAAGCAAGATGGAAATGGCGATTTACCGCCGCTTCTTACTGCAAAAGTCCTTCTTGAGGGTGGAATTATCAGCTACGACTCCAATATCAGAACTGGAGGGATCGGCTTAAAATACTATGGTATCGGCGCTTCTGAGCAATATCGAGAAGATATTGTAACCATTTACCTTCGAGCAATCGATATTCGTTCTGGACGTGTTTTATTATCTACATCAACAGATAAACGTGTGCTATCAACTGAAGTTCGATCTGGGTTGTTTCGTTATGTGAGTCTAAAAAGACTTGCTGAAGCAGAGGCAGGGTTTACAACAAATGAGCCGATGTTTTTATGTGTCAAACAAGCAATTGAGAAAGCAATTTCAGATCTGATCCAGAAGGGCATTGAGAAAAAAGTCTGGTCACCTGACCCAACTCATGCAGTACAAAAAGAAAAACAGTTCAAAAAAGAAAAATCGCCTGTAACAACATAGGCGATTTTTGAGTTTTATAGATGATAGCAGTTACAGTGTTAAGTCAAACAGTTCCGTTGTGCCCAACTCACTAGCTCGACACGATTTCTTGAGTTTGTTTTTCTAAATGCACTGTAAATATGCGTTTTCACTGTATGTGTACTGATATTTAACTGATGTGCAATTTCTTTGTTTTTCGCACCAGTCGACATTAAGTGAATAATCATCTTTTCACGTTTCGTCAAACGCTCAACAACAGACGTATCATGATTATGCTCATTGATCACCTCACCCCGAATACCAACTTGAGAGATAAGGTACTTTAACGATTCACTGAGGGTTTCACGGCCATACCAGAGCTCACCTTCCAACAGTTTACGAATTCCTTTGATTTTTAACTCCGGCATATCACGTTGATAAAGCACACCTCCAATCCCACCTAAGAGGACCCTGACTTCATCAACTCGATTGATTTCGGCATTCATCAGCATAATTGGGAAACGCTGGAACGAACCTTTCGCAAAAGTGAACAACCCTTCCGGCAACTCACTACAACCATGTAAATCAATGATTGTTAAAATTGCATCATCAGGTACAAAGATAGATTCAAAGGGTTCAACACAAATAGGATAACCAAGCGTTTCGATTAATGCTGTTTCTTGTGATGTCTGTGTAGAGTTTGTTGTTAGTATATAAATTTTCTTGAGCGGCATCTTTCAGCTCCTTAGATAGGTACAAATTACCTATGCTAGTCCCTACTTCCCCTGAATAAGCGCTGTATCCTTAGTGCTTATTTATATAAGTATTGGTTCATATTTATAACCAAAATGGTTTATGTGGTACAGAGCAACATCAATTCTGTTCTCATAAACTTGCTACATTGTACCCATATAAATAAATGAAACCAATGCTAAGGTAGTGATATCAGAAATTTATCGGTAGTCAGATATTTTATCATTCAATATCATATAAATATTAGCTTTCCGATACCGTTTTCAGTAGGCCCCCCTTCTTTCTCAACCATTTCATGATAGAAATAATCATGAATACAGATAAGATGACTGCTGAGATAGTCTGAATTGGAGGTGAAACTATTTGCTGAACATCAGCCAGTTGCGCCTGAATATTTATAACATTTTCCTGAATAAGAAAATCCACAAATAGCCCAAATGCGAATGCACTTCCCACAAGCCCTGTGAGATAACCAACAAGCGATCGTTTACCTAACTCGTTACCAACAACTGCAAGCGTCGCAATATTCGTCGCAGGGCCGACCAACAGAAATACAAGTACCGCACCCGGAGAAACGCCTGAGACCAGTAATCCCGCAGCAATGGGTGTAGAAGCTGTCGCGCAGATGTACATCGGGATACTGACCAGCATAAGCGCTGTCATCGCAAATAAACCTTGCCCATATTCCATAATAAATTCTGGTGGTAAGTATACTTTTGCCGCTGCTGCAAAAGCGATCCCAATACTCAGCCACAGCCATATGTCATCGACGATATTGAACGCAGCATATCGCAGTCCATCACTGAACTTCTGAGGGATGGTTTGTTTCGTTTCTTCCTTTTTCCCGCCACAGCACTTTGACTTATTTTTTTGCTCTGTTATCGTAGGGCTCTCTTTCTTATCATCCATCGCATGAACCATCAAACCCGCGACAATTGCACTAAAAATCGCGACAAACGGTCGAATTGTTGCCATGAATGGCCCAAGTAAGGCGTATGAAACAGAGACACTGTCGACTCCAGTTTCAGGCGTTGCAATTAAAAATGAAGCGGTTGTGGATTTTGATGCACCTGATCGACGTATACCCATTGCTGCTGGGATGACACCGCACGAGCACAAGGGCAATGGCGCACCGATCAATGCAGCTTTGACAATATTCCATTTCGAATGGCCACCAAAATGCCTTTCCAGTTGATTCATCGGGACAAAGGCTTTGATCATCCCTGCAAAAAATAATCCAAGAATAAGCCAGGGTGCAGCGTCCAAAAATAATTCTACAAATGCAGAAACCATGTTTATTCCCCTTTTTCTATCGCAGACAAAATTGAGCAGTGTTCAGCAGACTCCTTTCCACCACAGCAGGATTGAACAAGTGTATGTAGAATACCATGAACCGTTTGCAAACTACTCAGCATGACCTCTACTTTATGTAACCGTTCTTCTGCGAGCGTTTTCACATCTTCGCATGACGCATCCATTTTGTTTTCCCAGATTAAAAGCAGGTCTCGAATATCTTCAAGCGAAAATCCAGCTTGTTTGCAATGTTTAATGAACATCATTTTCTTGATATCAGATGATGAGTACGTTCTATAACCATTATCAGGGTTTCGTAAGGATTTTATCAGACCTTTTTTTTCATAAAATCGAATTGTATCTGTTGTAACAGAACAATTTTCGGCCAATTCACCAATTCGCATCATCTACCTCGTTAAGAAACGTTATTCAAAAGTACCTTCAAAAAGCGCCAACGCCTATAGCATAAACCTTGGACTATACTCTAAGGTCAAGTCGAAATTGGATCATTTTCAGGAGTTTTATACTTAGAATGAAGTAAAGAAGTGGATTTTGCAGCTTGAGATAAGTAAATCTTACAAAGGTTGAATATCGCGAGAAGAAAATCTCGTGATATAAAGGTCAACGTTTAATGTGGCCTACAATGCCAACACCCTGAACATTCCAACTAAACACCCACAGGTAAAGTATAATACTCTTCAGCATTCCTAAATGAGCGCTCTACACCGCCAACAATCTATTGCAGTTCATCTTGTGGTATTTGCTCTAGTTGGGAGGTTTATGATTGCTTATGTCAATTTGAATCAGCGTGCTTTGGATCCATAAAAATTTCCTTGTATAGCCGAAGTAACCAAAGCCACTTGGGTATTGGCGAATCAGGGATAGTCATTAAAAAAAACGCCCCAATTGGGGCGCGCATCAACACTATCAAAAATGAATGTAAACCCAACTGTTTTTGTTTAGCTACTTTGATCCATCACACTCAAATGGTTATCCCAACGAACTTGAGGTGTACCTGTACGCCGAGTTCTGTTTTCTTCTAAATTGACTTGGGCTATTTCCCCCATCCCTGATGTAAATAAAAAACCGCCTCTATTTTGCCCTACACCAGCGCTATCCATTAAAGGTTGATGATGAGTAAAAGCTTGCATTTGCATATCCCAAAACGTAATGATGTTACCGCGCGGACATGTCACGGCTGCTTGATTCCCATCCTTTGAAAAACATAAGCTCGCCGTATATTGCTTCATTGCAATTTCCACCTCACGAGGTGGCCTCATATAGTGAAATGCTTTTTGCCCAAAGCGGTGTTGAAAAACCAGAGGAACATCGTCTTGACGATCGCCTTGGTACTGCATCCCAACAATCACATCCCCCAAGACTGACACATCCAAATGACGAATACTTAAGTGGTGATGTTCTGGCTCTATCAATTCAAGGATCTTACCGGATTGGATATCAATGTATGCGAGGTTTGGCCGCATAGTTGCGAGGTTCAACTTCTCCCTCGGTTTTGATGGGTGTGTCAAAATCCCACCATTCGCGACAACCATCATACTTGAGTCTGGGAGCATTTTACACTCATGAGGGCCAATCCCTCCACTTGCAAACTCATCTAGAATTTCGTAACTATGAGCGTCTCGCACAACGATGATACCACGCTGGTTGTCGAAGTCATTTTCTGTTGTAAAAAGCTTTGTTCCATCATGGCTAAAGCAACCATGACCAAAAAAATGCCTTCCATCTGCTGCCTGGATCTCTTTTGAAATAGTCCCTTGTGTAAAATCAAGTTCAAAAGCAAGATTGCCAGGACGTCTAGCAAAAATTAAAGCATGATTTGGTTTACTTGGATGTGGGCAAGAGCCATGACCACGAAGCGGTAAGGCCATTTGACATAATAATTCCCCCACAGCATTAAAGCCAGCGACAAAGTGACGACCGTCCTTGGTATCAAAACCACTGACGTAGGTGACTTTTTCTTTCTGAGATACAAACCAAACGCCAGAGGAAGCTGCTGCGACAGCTCCCAATGCAACTGATGTTTTTAGAAAATGACGACGACTCACCATCACTTAATCCCCATCAGTACTATTAAATGTCATGGTAAGCTCGGCAGCTGGCGCAAGTTCCGTTTCAAGTAATAACCTTAATTCCTGTAATAATGCAATCGATGACTGAATCGTTGCTTTTGAAGAACTATCAATCACTTGTGCATCGCTGAGTTTTGCAACTTCATTTTGAATTTCAACCAGCTTCTTATCAAATTTATTCGCAATCTCAGGGTGGTTCTTTTCTGTTGCAACGAAAGCTTTTAAGCCACTACGATAAAAATCAATTAAAGCTGAAATATTTGTTTTAACTGATTGAATTGACGTAGCACTTCCTAAGTTTTCAACAAGTTCAGAGTCATTCATGATCCTTTTAAGCTTCCGATCCTTCATGAGCTCAATCGTCACAATCAAGTCATTCACTGTTGTGTTCAATGCGACTTGAGTTGAGTAGAAGTCACCTTCCTTCTCATAAACATATTCTGAGTAATAGTCCTTGTTCTCAGGCAGCCATTTTGCCACTAAATAAGTTGAATGTGCTTGCAAGCGCTCTCCATAGCCTTTGGCTAAAGTACATCTTGCTTTTTGATCACTGGATGAAACCATTGCTGTCGACTGGCTAAAAAGAAGGTGCTCTAGTGCAGGCAACCCTTGTAAATAACTGTGAACTTTTTCAAGCGCTAAAGCTTCGCCTGATTCAATGTTTTTAATGAGATCATTAAGACCCTTTGCAATTGTTTTGGATGAACGTGTCGTAAAACCAGGATCTCCCCAATAGCTAATTTCATTTCCTACCTTTTTAACAGGGCCTAGTTGAATATGCTGAACAGCCTGCCAACTTTGATTTGCCTTTTTCCATGCACTTTGAGTTTGCTGTAAATCTGTCTGTGTCGGCTTTTCTTTTTCACAAAAGCCATCAATGTTAGACGATAACTGTTGTACCGCATTATTCAAAGCCTGATACCCAGGTACAATGTGACCCTTAGCTGTTTTTTGCAAAACGACTTGTTGTTTTGGATCGAGTGCAGCGCCATTTGGTTTACCACTATTGTTATTGTCATTACTTCCCCCACCACATGCAGTGAGAATGGATACGATTGACAAGGTTACACATGTTTTTTTCATCATCATACTTCTTAAATAGATTCTAAATAATGGATAAGTGCGACACGTTCTTTTTTTGATAAAGCACGCACTTGATTTCTTTGCTGCTCAGCTTCACCACCATGCCACAGAATTGCTTCCATGATTGTTTTCGCTCGACCATCATGTAAAAAGCCTGCGGAAGGAAACTGTTTTTGCTGTGTACCTATTCCCCAAAGCGGTGGTGTTCGCCATTCTTGTCCATTCGCTAAAAATTCTGTTGTTCCATCCGCCAGATCAGGGCCCATATCGTGGAGCGCTAAATCTGTAAATGGCCATATTTTCTGGTTCGCAAGCTCAGGGATTGGATAAGTTTGAGCCGTGGTATAACTGGGTTGGTGACAATGCTGACAACCTATTTTATAAAACAATGTTCGCCCCTGAATGGTTTGCGGCGACATCAAGTCACGTGCTTCAGGGACTGCCATAAGTTGATTAAAATACACGGTTGCATCGAAGCTCTGTTCCTGAACCTCATATTGGTGGCTTAGATTGGTACCATCAGTAGACTGCGCCACTTCCTGACAAAACAGCTGCTGTTTTGAGCATGGTTCTTCTTGAAAAAAACGATTGGTTAAACCAAGATCACCTTGAAATGCCCCACCTACTTGTTGCGCCAAAGTAGGATGCTTCGCTTTTAACCCAAAACGGCCAATCCTGATTTCGCCAGTTTCAATTTCAACGACACGATTCAAGCGCCCAGAAATTCCATCCTGGTTTTGATCTTCTGGATCTTCCAGAGCGACGAGTGCCTCTTCTGGAATTGCTTCGAGTAACCCCATTCCATAGACTACCGGCGCATAGCGAGGAGATAAACCATATCCTGGTTCAATGTTTCCATGAGACCAATTTGAAAAAGTAAAGATTGGTCGCTTCAGTGTGTATTTTTCTCCATCATCAAACTGTCCATGGATCGGCTCAAAGTGAACAGCTACTTTTGCTTCTGCTTGAAGCTTTCTATCAGCACTTTGAGCAGGGATTGCCATCGGCTGGAGTTGACCACCATAGACCGACTCTTTTTGCACTTCCTGACCATCTTTTTTAGCAACACGGAATAATACGGATGGTGTCATGATTGCATCTTCTGGCGCATATCCACGCCCACCACCACGGTGACAAGACATGCAAGAGCGTGCATTAAACAATGGCCCAACACCATCTCGAGCCGTGGTCGAACTAGGTGCAATCACCCAAGGTTGTTTAAAAGCTGCCCGCCCAAGCCAAAACTCCTTTTGCATCCTTTTGGATAAGTTCGCTGCTGGGACAATATAATTTCCAGAAGATTCTACTGATGCAGTCGTTTCGCCACCGGGTTGAAGTTCGGAAACATCAAATTTGGGGACTGGACTACACGCAGATAACCAGCTTGCAGCAAATAGAAGAATCAACGGGCAGCGACACATTACAGAGACCTCAGGAACACAAGCATTTGTTCTCGCTGTGATTTGTTCAATGCCTTAAACTTGTCACGTGATTTGCTTCCTTCACCACCATGCCACAAAATAGCTTCTTCAATTGTTCTGGCTCGGCCATCATGTAAAAAGGTTGCGCCTTTATTAACAGTTTGGACTAAGCCAAGTCCCCAAAGAGGTGCTGTCCGCCATTCGCTGCCAGATGCATCACCAAACGGACGGCCATCTGCAAGCCCATCACATGCCAATTTCCATGCACATTGCTCTCCTGAATCACATGTCAACTTCGTCTCAAGATCTTCTCGAACCACTTCACAACTTCCACCCATATCGTGAAGTAAGAGATCCGAAAACGGGAATATTATTTGATTAGATAAGTATTCTCTTGCTTTCGAAAGGTTGATTTCGCCATCACCAAGGTCACTGACTTTCGCCTGGCCAGTTTGAAATGATGGTTGATGACAGCTCGCACAGTCTGATTCAATAAATAATTTTCTGCCTGCTAGAACTTGCGGATCCCAAGTGGTTGTGTCTGCATCATAACCACGGCGATTTGGAACGGCAAGCATCCGCGTGTAGTGCTCAATGACGCGGAGTGTTTCATTTGTGATATCAACACCTGGCTCTTTCGCCGCGGCTTCTATACAGGCTTGTTGATTTTGAGTACAAGGTTCATCAGGAAATATCGAGCTTGTCTGTCCCATATCACCACGAAATGCTCCTGCACTTTGTTGCAAAACCGTCGCATTACCAAGTTTGTAACCAAAACGTGCAAGTTGCTTCTCTTTTGTTTTCCAGTGCGCAGCATATGCGGGGCGACCAGAAATGCCATCTTTATTTTTATCTTCTGGATCTGCATTCGCCAGAATCTGTTCATCTGGAATTGCTTCTAAAAGACCTGAGCCAAAGATAGATGGCGTAACACGTGGGGAGAAGCGTACATTCTCTTCAAAATCACCATATGCAGGATCTTTAATAAAATAAGTCGGCTTTCTCAGAGAGTATTCCGTTCCATCATCGTATTTTCCTTTCATTTCTTCAAACTCTATAAATGCGAACGCTTCCCCATAAACTTCTGATGAATCCAATGATCCTCTGTACTTAGGTAAACGCTTCTCACCGCCAGCTTGAGCAAAAGTTTGGAGCTGGCCACCGTATGTTTTTTCTGGCTCACCAAGGTGATTCGATACGCGTAAAAACATCGTTTCCATTGGCGCATCTACGCGACCTGGCACGCTCCCACGCCCATCACGAATGTGGCAACCACGGCAAGTGTCTGCATTCTTCAGTGGGCCTAAATGAGGTTGAGGATTACGAAATCGGTCATTGCCAACTTTAAAAGCCAATGCTGCTGCTGAAGCATCTGGATTGAGAGAGTGCTTTAGATCTCCAGTGAGTTGCTGGAATGCATTTTTATTGGTAAACGGCGTACTGTTCTGACCACCCGATAAATATTCTGTCGGTGCTGGCTTTTCGTTGAGTGTATCCGTTTTATTATTCTCTTGTTTTGGTGAGTCACTGCCACCACATGCGTTGATAAGGAAAATGGAAGACCATACGATCAACTGTTGTTTTTTTGAGAGTCTCATGATTTGCTACTACGTGTGTCACAATAGGAAAAGGCCCTTAGCAAGGGCCTTTATTACATCAAATAACGAAAATGGAGCCGATTATTGCAAGCCCAATTTCGCTGTCAGCGCTTCAATCGCTTTTTTCTGTTTTTCTAAAGAAGCAACAAGTGCCATGACCTGTGGGTTGTCTTTTTCTGTGATCAATAGATCAAATGGCTTCTTCGTATCTTTATGGGTCGCTAAGTCGCTGATTGCTTGAGCGTCCTTCATCGTTTGAGCCATTGCAGCTTGTAGCCTTTCCGCTTCTTTTGTTGCACCTGCTTTCTTTGCATAGTCAATCAGATTTGTGCCTTTCACTGTGCTGTACTTACCAAGGTAAACGTTTTGGATCCCTTGCGCATTCGTGAAAATATCGCGATGTGTATTATCGCTAAAGCAAGAATGCTCGTGCTCTTGGTTTTTGTTCTTCAGTGCTTCCTCAATGCGCTCGCCTTTCAACTCTCCACTTGTCAGCTCACCCATCCCCAAGAAGATCTTTTTCAGACCTACATCACCTGTTGCAACAAATTTGTGGAAATAGCTTTCTTTGTTTTCCGGATCCCAAGCGTCTCTAACCATTTTCAGGTCTTTCAACAAGAGTTCTGTCACGGCTAATAAATATTTACCTCGGCGTTCACAGATTTTTTTATCAACAGAAGTCGTTCCAGAGGTACATTCATCCGTTTTCTTATAATCAGTCACAGGGCGCTCGCCACCAATACTGTTGACAGCTGGATCTTTGACATCCTGCCCCCACAGTAAAAATTCAATCGCATGATAACCTTGCAATACATAGCGGTCATCCGCTGCACGATTTGGTTTGCCTGTTGCATCACCTTCATCATTTTTCGTATGACGGATATTTGCAGCAGTCACTTCAATCGTTAAATCTTGGATAAAGCTAGTTACTTTGATGTTTGGTTGCTCAACTGCAACAGTCTTATCTTCATCATTACGAATATCTTTGGATACATTGACGGTATAATCGATCGCAGCTTCGCCAAGTGGCCATGCATTCATGCGTCCTTCAGGGCCTTCACCTTCATCACCCATTTTTCCATCATCTTTTAAAGCATCAATTGGGCCTGAGCGGAAGCGATAGACTTCAGATTGACCATAGGGTTCACGTGCAGCAATCCATGCCTTTTTCGCTGCACCTAGGGTTTCAGCTGTTGGATTGCTGACAAATGCTTTGAGCTTTTCCTGAAGTGTCTTTACTGAATCAAAGGAGTCTGAATACACCTTGTAAGCAATATTTGCATTCGTTTCTAGGACTTCCGTCTTTAATGCGACAAGTGTTTTGTCATCATTGTTCTTTTTGCTGCCATTATCGTTGTTTTTGCTATCACTGCCACCACAAGCAACAAGAGTCGAGAGGCCAAGTGCTGCTGCAATAGCAAGTGAAGAGCGATTTAAGGAAAAGCGCATGCGTACTACCTATAAATTTGAATTCTATAAATTAGAATTGAATTGAGAATCATTTTTATTTGAGCAAGGATTGTACTAGCACAAAAGTATCATTTCAACCCATTAATTTGATCTACATCAACCAATCAAATGAGTCGAAATTGATTAAAAATCATTTAACATTTCATATCATTCTCTGTATATTTTTGAATATTTGATCGACCTGGGGGTCGCATTCATCTTGAGTTCAGGGAGTGTCGCTATAGTAATTTAAATAGAAAACAAAACTTGCTGAGTCATTGATGAAACAAACGGCTTGTCCCACGGTCTTATACCGCAGGCTGAATGACTTTAACATCTGCAATCTCATATTGATTTGAGCAGTTGAAAGTACAATATTTCGTAGAGGAAAGTTATGCAAAAAAAATTATCTCTTTGCTTAGTCGCTGCAATCGCTTTGTCTGGTTGCCAAATGAACAATACCCAAAAAGGCGCAACCATTGGTGCGATTTCTGGTGCTTTACTTGGTAAAGCAACGGGAAATCATAAAAATAAACGCGCAGTCATTGGTGCTGCGGTTGGTGCGATTGCTGGTGCTGCTGTCGGCGATTATATGGATAAACAGGAAGATCAACTTCGAGATGAGCTAAAAGAGACAGGTGTTGGTGTCCACCGTGAAGGGGATGAACTTCGCCTCGATATTCCTTCTGAAGTCACATTCGACATTAATAGAGCAAGCATTTCACCGCGTTTTTACCCGGTCTTGGATGATGTTGCTCGTGTCATGAAGCACTATGATAGAACGTATATCGTTGTTGAAGGGCACACTGATGACACAGGTGCGGCATCCTATAATCTTCAACTATCCCAAGCTCGCGCTCAGACCGTCAAAGGTTACCTGACCAGTCAAGCCATTATTCCTGCTCGGATCAGTACCTATGGTTTTGGTGAAACACGCCCTAAGGTTCCAAATAGCTCTAAAGAAAACCGCCGTATCAACCGCCGTGTTGAGATCCGGATCATTCCAAACGAAGGCTAACGATTTCCAGCCATTATTTAAGTAGCGACGGGGCTTCTCCGTCGCTCCCTTTCATCTACTCCGCCATTCAACACTTCAGATTTTCTATTGATAGCAAAGTAATTTATCAATAATGGGTTGATTTGCTTCAGGAAAATCCATCTGTGGCAATTGTGCTAGCTCAACCCAAGCAGATGCTTGTCCTTCACATCCAGCGGGTTCGCCTGAGAACACATCAATCGTATGAATATCGAGCCAAACCTGCTTATCCCCATAGTCGTGCTTGATGTCCATGAGCGGCTCGCTTTTTATCTCGAAGATCCCAACTTCTTCCATTAGCTCTCGAGATAGTGCTTCTTGGACTGTCTCCCCGCTCTCTACTTTTCCACCTGGAAACTCCCACTTTCCACCTTGATGCTTATCATCTGGGCGCTTTGTTAAAAAAATCTGTGTTCCTCGTCGAATAATACCAACTGCAACATGAACTTCTTTCATGCTCTCTCCTGCATTGATTCATTGCTTAGCCATAAAAAAACCGCCAAAAGGCGGCTCTTTTCATTTGTTTATTTTACACACCTGCTTAGGCTAGCTTGCCATGGCATTGCTTATATTTTTTACCAGAGCCACATGGACATGGGTCATTACGTCCGACCTTTTGCCCATCACGGAACACTGGACCACCTTCCGGTGAATCTGAGTGGCTTAAGTTTTGTTGCTGTTGAAGCTGCTCTGCACGCTCACGATTTTGGCGCTCAACTGCATCTACTTCTTCCTGCGCTCGAACTTCAACACGACTTAAAATACCAATGACTTCAGCGTACAAGTAATCGAACATGCCTTCGAATAGGACAAGAGACTCACGCTTGTATTCCTGCTTTGGATTCTTTTGCGCGTAGCCACGTAAGTGGATCCCTTGACGTAAGTGATCCATCGCAGCCAAATGCTCTTTCCAGTGCGTATCAAGACTTTGCAGCATCACTGCTTTTTCAAAATGACGGATGACTTCAGCACCAACGGCTTCTTCTTTATCACGATAAGCTTTGACAATTGACTCCAAGATACGCTCTCTGAGTGTTTCTTCATGTAGTTTGTCATCTTCATCGAGCCACTTCTGAACAGGCAACTGAATTGCAAAATCACTCTTCAATCTTTCTTCTAAACCTGGAATATCCCATTGTTCTTCCATGGAGCCCATCGGCATATGATCAGAAACTGTTGTTTGCACCACATCTTCACGATACTCATCGATTTGCGACGCAATATCTGTAGAAAGTAAGAGAGAATCTCTCAGCTTATAGATAATCATCCGCTGATGGTTTGCAACATCATCATACTCAAGAAGCTGCTTTCGAATATCAAAGTTACGCGCTTCAACTTTGCGTTGTGCATTTTCGATACTCTTATTCAACCAAGGGTGTTCAATCGCTTCACCACGTTGCATTCCTAGCTTTCTCATCATATTGGCAGTTCGCTCTGATGCAAAAATTCGCATCAATGGATCTTCCATAGAAAGATAGAAACGGGATGCACCAGGATCCCCTTGACGACCAGAACGACCTCGTAACTGGTTATCAATACGACGTGATTCGTGACGCTCAGTACCGATAATATGCAAGCCGCCTGCTTCAAGTACCACATCATGACGCTTCTGCCACTCTGATTTGGCATGGTCAATTTGTTGCTGAGAAGGCTCTTTCAGTTTATCCAGATCCGCAGCCAGGCTACCACCTAAAACGATATCTGTTCCACGACCTGCCATATTGGTTGCAATCGTTACTGCTGCTGGCTTACCTGCATCAGCAATGATCTCCGCTTCTTGTGCGTGGAATTTTGCATTCAGAACTTTATGTTTGATTTTGTCTTTCTTTAGAAAGTTCGACAATAGTTCTGATGACTCAATAGAAATTGTACCAACAAGGACTGGCTGCTTACGTGAAACACAATCTTTAATATCTTCAAGAATCGCTTCGTATTTTTCTTCCGCTGTGAGGTAAATCACATCTACGCGATCATCACGGATCATTGGGCGGTTGGTTGGGATAACCACCGTGTCTAGGCCGTAAATCTCTTGGAATTCGAATGCTTCTGTATCCGCAGTTCCTGTCATCCCAGCTAATTTGTCATATTGACGGAAATAGTTCTGGAAAGTAATGGATGCCAATGTTTGGTTTTCGTTTTGAATCGGTACGCCTTCTTTCGCTTCTACAGCTTGGTGAAGACCCTCCGACCAACGACGTCCTTCCATTGTCCGGCCTGTATGCTCATCAACAATGATGATCTCATTTTCTTTGACAATATAGTCAACATCTTTTTGGAATAAGTGATGTGCTCGAAGTGCGGCATAAACATGATGAAGTAAGCTGATGTTATTCGCAGAATAGAGAGAGTCATCTTCAGTAAGCAGACCTAATTCAATGAACAGCTCCTCAACACGGATTTGCCCGCGCTCAGTCAGATAAACCTGCTTCGCTTTTTCATCAATGGTAAAATCACCATCGCCCATTTCTCCCTCTTCATCTTCTTTATCCTGAAGAGTGAGGCTTGGGACGACAGTATTCACCTGAGTATAAAGTGCTGAGCTGTCTTCCGCTTGACCTGAAATAATGAGTGGTGTTCTTGCTTCATCAATAAGAATGGAGTCAACTTCATCGATAATCGCAAAAGACAAGCCACGCTGGACGCGATCTTCCTGGGCAAATGCCATATTGTCACGCAGATAATCAAAACCAAACTCGTTATTGGTACCATACGTTATATCAGCAGCATAAGCTTGCTGTTTCCCTGCTGGATCCATTCCTGAAAGGTTGCAGCCAACAGTCAGCCCCAAAAACTCAAAGAGAGCACGGTTCGTTTCTGCATCCCGCGATGCTAGGTAATCGTTCACAGTAATAATGTGAACTCCTTCGCCTGTCAGTGCATTCAGGTATGCTGGTAAAGTCGCGGTCAGCGTTTTACCTTCACCTGTACGCATCTCAGAAATACGACCTTGATGAAGGACCATACCACCTATCATTTGTACATCAAAATGACGCATCCCAAAGACACGCTTACTCGCTTCACGGACTACGGCAAAGGCTTCAGGCAGTATTTCATCTATTGTCGCACCATTCTCAAGCTTTTCTTTGAATGCTTGCGTTTTTGCCTTTAATTGCTCATCCGACAAGCTTTCGATTGTTGATTCAAGTGCATTTATCTCTTCGACTATCGTGCGTAATTTTCTTATGGTACGTTCATTACGGCTGCCGAATACTTTCGTTAATAACTTAGCTATCATGGCTCATTTACTGCCTGAGTGTTTTAAATCAATGTTTGTCATCGTGGCAAATCAGTCTATTGTTATTGCTCTTCGCGCACGGCTTCACTTTTATGTATTCGAAAATACCTGCTTTCACTAAATAAACAAGTATTTTTCGATATCACTTCAATGAAAGTGCTGAAATACCACACGTCCTTTATTTTCGCCGAACATAACTCAAAGGATTTACCTGTGAGCCACGACGGAGTACTTCATAATGTACATGAGGGCCAGTCGAACGGCCAGAGCTGCCCATTTTAGCAATCACCTGCCCTTTCGCAACTAAATCCCCTGATTTAACCAGTAGTTTTTGATTATGACCGTAACGGGTCACGATGCCGTTTCCATGATCAATTTCGATCATCCTGCCATAACCAAACCGCTGATCGGCCCAAGTGATCACCCCTGATCCCGTCGCAATGACATCACTGCCCAGCTTTCCAGCAAAATCCATACCTCGGTGCATTGTAGGCTGCTTGGTAAATGGATCCAAGCGCATACCGTAATATGAAGATAACCAACCTTGTGCGATTGGCAGTCCAGATACAACGGAATCCTTTTCTATATGGTGACGTGTTACCGCAGATTCAAGGAGTTTCAGTTGGAATTCTTTCTGGGAGACTGTTGCGGTAAGTTCATTGATATCAGTAAGCAATAGCGCTAAGTCATCTGTCGAGTCAATAAAGTCACCCGCAAAAAACTCCGAAGAGACATTTTCAAACTCCTGCTCCGGGATCCCAGCAATCGAAGCCAGTTGTTTTGACATCATATCTAACTGCTCGACTTTTGCTTGTAGTTCACCAGACTTCACCTTCAGCGCAAAGAGCTGCTGCTGTGCATTCTGCTGAACTTTTTTGAAAGAAGTACTTTGCTGATTTTGTTGCGCCAGTTGATATAAATGATGTTGATTTTTTGAAGACTTAGTAACCCACTGCTGTGTCAGCACAGCTGAAATCATCATCAGAAAAAAACCAAGGATAAGCCACTGCCACATTGGCAAAGCCATATTTGCATTTAACCCACCTTTGGGTTGTGTGTTATGATCCGACTTGGTGTGATGGTCCAGTTTGGGTTGATGATCCAAAAGCACCTTGGGAGAGTGATGGGTCGACTTAGAGAATTGCGTATTTTTCTTTTGACGCTTTAATTTTCTCTGCCGAGAAGACTTTTTCATTTTAGATTTTTTCCAAAGCAAAAAGTTGCCAAATTACCAATGATGATGAAGCGTTCACCTAATGATCTTCAAACATTACTGAGTGAGTCATCACCGGTACTGAATGACTTCAGTGACCGATATCGCCTCATTCAAAAAATTAATCAATATCTTCAGTCCCGTTTTGACGTAAAAGAACAAATTCTGCATGTTGGGAATATCACGCAGGAAGTTCTTATTCTTGAAACCTACTCTCCTGTTTGGTCATCACGCCTCAAATACGAAACTGAAAGTATTCTACGAGATTTAAATCAGAAATTGCTACTCTCTCTGCAAAAAATTGAGATCAGAACAACGCCAAATGCTGTTTTTTCAGCCAAACCAAAGCAATCCACCAATAAAGGACAACGAAAACTGTCACAACAATCCGCTGCTTCAATTCTTGAAATCGCTGAACATGCACCGAAGGAATTAAGAGAGAAGTTAGAGCGGTTGGCTGCGCGATCGTTGAAGTAAGGTGTTCAACACTTACTTCAACATATCATCATTTTCAGCAACTGCTTTTTTGGAAGATAAACAAACCCTAAGCAAAGGATAGATCAGGAATTGCAAAATCAGGGGCTGCGCTTGTTTCTTCTTCAAACGTCACAATTTCCCAAGCAGATGTATCTGCCATCAATGCTCGCAATACCACGTTATTCAGAGCATGACCGGATTTAAATGCCTTAAACTCCGCAAGCAATGGTAAACCTGACATATAAAGGTCACCAATCGCATCAAGCACTTTATGCTTTACAAATTCATCATCATAACGAAGGCCAGTTTCATTAAGTACTTTGAATTCGTCTAGAACGACCGCGTTTTCCATACTGGCACCGAGCGCAAGGTTATTTGCACGGAGGAACTCGACTTCACGCATGAAACCAAAAGTACGTGCACGCGAGACATGCTCAACATAAGTCTGTGCGTCATGTTCCATCACAAAACGTTGTTCTGAAGAAGAAATAACTGGATGGTCAAAATCAATCGTAAAGTCGATTTTGAATTGATCGCTTGGTAAAAGCTCAGCCCATTTATCACCATCTTCAACGCGGATTGGTTTTTTCACCTTGATGAAGCGCTTCGCGACGCTCAACTCTTCAAATCCTGTTTTGCAGAGGATATAAACAAAGGGCATGCTACTGCCATCCATGACAGGTATTTCAGGTGAATCAACATCAATCACAATGTTATCGACACCTAACCCTGCTAATGCGGACATTAAATGTTCCGTCGTAGATAGCTTAACTTGGTCTTCATTGACTAAACATGTGCACATTGTTGTGTCGCCCACTAGCTCAGGTGAAACCTTGAATTCAACAACTGGATCAAGGTCGACACGGCGGAAAATAATCCCTGTGTTCGCTGGAGCTGGACGGAGAGTAAGCTCAACCTTATCACCTTTGTGAAGGCCGACACCCGTCATCTGAATCACTTGTTTAATCGTTCTTTGTTTGACCATATCTACTCTTTAGCAATGGAATACCAATACATAAACCTGCATATTCTAACAGCACGCAAGCGTAAAGACAATGTAAACATACCCTCTTTAGATTAATCTGCCTGTTTTCTTAGGAAAGCAGGAATATCCAAATAATCTAATTCTGAGTTACTCTGTGGCGCTGCTTGTTGCGTCACAGGCTCTGGCTTTGGGCGCGGCGCTTCATCCAAGACAGGAGCTGCAGCTTGCTGAGGCGCACTCATTGAGCTTTGAAAGCTCTCTGTCGTATTCATCATTGAAGATGAATTACTCACGAGTGTGATATCTGGACGTTCATTACCGATACCAGTTGCAACAACAGTAACACGCAGCTCATCACTCATATCCATATCAATCACAGCACCAACAACAACCGTTGCATTCTCAGATGCAAAAGCTTTCACTGCGTTACCAACCGTTTCGAATTCTTCGATGCTGATATCCATGCCTGCTGTGATATTGACAAGAATACCGCGCGCACCAGCTAAGTCGATATCTTCAAGCAATGGGCTTGAAATCGCTGCCTCAGCGGCTTCCTGAGCACGGTCTGCACCACTCGCAATACCTGTCCCCATCATCGCCGTTCCCATCTCAGACATGACCGTTCTCACATCCGCAAAGTCGACGTTAATTAAGCCAGGTCGTGTGATCAGCTCCGCAATCCCTTGAACTGCACCAAGTAATACATTGTTTGCTGCTTTAAACGCGTCCAAAAGACTCGTGCCTTTTCCAAGAACCTTTAAGAGCTTGTCATTTGGAATCGTGATTAAAGAATCAACATGTTGTGACAATTCTTCAATCCCTGCATCCGCAAATTGCATCCGCTTCTTCCCTTCAAAAGGGAATGGCTTTGTGACAACCGCTACAGTCAAAATGCCAAGCTCTTTCGCAACGCGGGCGACGACTGGGGCTGCACCTGTGCCGGTACCACCACCCATGCCACCTGCGATAAAGATCATATCTGACCCTTGTAGCGTCTGCTTAATTGTTTCGATGTCTTCTTCTGCCGATTGACGACCAACATCAGGGTTTGCACCAGCACCTAGACCTTTTGTTACATTGACACCCAATTGGAGTGTGATCCCCGCGGATGAGTTCCGTAACGCTTGTGCATCTGTATTTGCCGCAATAAAGTCAACACCTTCAATGTTGGTTTGCACCATGTGTTCGACGGCATTACCCCCACCGCCACCAACACCAATGACTTTTATAACAGCTTCTTCACTGTGATTTTCCATTAGTTCGAACATTTACTTACTCTCCGATTATCCAGCTTCTTGTTTAAAACTCGCCTTTAAACCAACTAGAAACCCTTTTAATTAAATTACCCACTTTCTCTGCCGAAACCTTTTCAACATCCAGTTGTTGTTGTTTCATTTCCTTGCCATACATAAGAAGCCCAGTTGCTGTTGCAAACCCAGGATCTTCAACATATTCAGTTAATCCACACACACCGATTGGCGAACCAAGCCGAACCGGCATCTGAAATAATTCTTCTGCAAATTCGATGACACCTTCCATCTTACTCGTGCCACCTGTAAGGACGATGCCTGCTGCGATTTGGTCCTCAAGACCACTTTTACGAATTTCATCCCTGACAAGTTCAAATAACTCTTGATACCTTGGCTCAATGACCTCAGCGAGTGTTTGTCGAGACATACTTCGTGATGGCCTCCCTCCCACACTAGGAACTTCAATATTTTCTTCAGCACTGACCATGCTCTTCATCGCGCATGCGTATTTTACTTTGATTTGTTCCGCATGACTGATCGGCGTTCGGAAGATTTTCGCAATATCGTTCGTCACTTGATTGCCAGCTGCTGGGATCACCGCAGTATGCCGAATTGCACCATTGGCATAAATCGCTAAATCAATTGTGCCTGCACCAATATCTACAACACATGCGCCGAGCTCTTTCTCATCATCAGAAAGCACAGAATAACTTGAGGCTAATGCTGAAAAAGTCAAGTGATCAGCCATCAAACCACAGCGCTCAACGCACTTAACGATGTTTTTCGCCATATCATTCGCGCATGTAATAATATGAACCTTTGCTTCCATTCTTACCCCAGACATGCCGATCGGACTTTTGATCCCCTCTTGCATATCCACGGAGAACTCTTGCGGCAATACATGCAACATGCGCTTCTCTGCCGCAATCGGTACTGATTTCGCGGCATGGATCACATTATCAATATCTTCCTGCGTGACCTCTTTTTCGTTAATCGGCACCATGCCATTTTCATTTTGACAACTAATGTGCTTACCAGAAATCCCTAAAAATACAGAGGAAATTCTGCAATCTGCCATCAGTTCAGCTTCGTCAATTGAACGTTGGACAGACTGGATAACCAAATTTAAATCGTTTACACCGCCTTTATCCATACCCCGTGCTGGTTGATTGCCAACACCAACGATACTGAGCTTTTCATCCGGTGTGATTTCACCGACAACCGTCACAACTTTTGAAGTACCGATATCCAACCCTACGATTAGATTTCTTTCTGCTACTTTGGTCATCCTAATTTACTTTTTCTTTGATTTTCTTTTGTATTTTCCCGCCAACGCACGGCAAAACCTGTGTCATATCTTAAGTCGATGAATTGAATCTCTTTTTTCTTCTGCTGTTTTTGAATCAACGGATAAAGATCAATAAATCGTTGTAATCGTTCAATCGCAGAAATGCGACCAAGTTTTAGCTGTATCCCTGAGTCCAATTGAAGTGAAATCGCGTATCTTTGGCTCAATTCAAGCTGCTGGATCTGATAATCATTCAATGAGAGTAGCGCTTGAAAGTCTTCTAATAGCTTCAATGCCTTCTTCTCACTGTCTTTTGGACCTTGTAATTGGGGTAACGTTTCCCCTGCAAGTAATGATGCAGTAAATACTTCTCCGTATTGATTCAATAGTTGCGTTTCATTCCATTGCGCCTTTGCCTGCTGTTCTACGATATGAATTTTCAATGTATCAGGCCACTGCTTCCGAATAGTCGCAGAATATACCCAAGGGAGTGATTGAACCGAAGTCCTGACTTTTTCGACATCTGCCGTAAAAAAACTACCCAAAGCCATTTGATTGAGCTGACGGCGCACATCATTTTCTTTGACATGCAGATGTTGTCCCTGTATTTGTAATTGCTTTATCGGCGCATCCTGCTCAGAACGGAGCCAGCCCGTTACTCTACCATAAATGTTGAATAATGCAGCTAAAACAATGAAAAAAAACAGCACACCGATAAAGGATGTCCAATTTATATTCAATTGTGAGACTCGCTGCTTGAAGGTCATTACAATCCTCCAGCCTGCATAATTCGGCTTAATAGATTGTCAAAATCGAGGCCTGATGCTTTTGCAGCCATTGGGACTAATGATTTTTCGGTCATTCCCGGGACAGTATTGACTTCCAGTAAGAACAACTCTTCTTCGTCGTTCATCATGATATCTACACGTCCCCAACCTTGCCCATTCAACGTCTGAAAAGCTGTCTTGGCAATCGATTGAATTTGTTCCGTCAACTGAGCATCAATGGGTGCTGGACATAAGTACTCTGTCGATTTAGAAAAGTATTTGGCCTGATAATCATAAAAACGCTCTGGCACGCGGATCTGGATCACAGGAAGCGCTTCACCATCTAGCATCGCAACCGTAAACTCTTTTCCAGCAATAAAAGACTCAACCAAAACAGTATCATCATATTCAAGTGCAGTCTCGAGTGCGGCCATAAATGATTCTTGGTTGTCAGCAGAAGTCATGCCGATGGATGAACCTTCATGTGCTGGTTTGAAGAACACCTTTCCACCCAGTTCTGTCAAGATTGTCTCAGCGCATATGTCCGCTTTATTTGATGAATGGATCACGCGAAATGGTGCTGTCGGTAATCCAGCTGACTGGAACAACATTTTGGTTCTAACTTTATCCATACAAAGCGCAGAGCCAAGTACACCACTTCCTGTATACGGGATGCCTAAGAACTCCAATGCACCTTGAATCGTTCCATCTTCACCCCCCACACCATGAAGGACAATGAAAGCGAGATCAGGCTTTTCATCTTTCAAAGAGATAATATCTCGCTCTGCTGGATCGAAAGCAAAGGCATCAACTCCACTTCGAAGAAGTCCGTTGAGTACAGCCTGACCAGACATCAAAGAGATATCTCGCTCCGCAGAAGACCCACCAAACAGAACCGCGACTCGATTCGACTTATCCATTGGATTGCTTCTCCTTTTGTAAGGCTGCAAGATCAAGCTCAACCTGAGTGAGTTCTGTCGCAACCGCACCAATATTTCCTGCACCTTGTAAAAGCAAAACATCGTTTGCATCAAGAATGTTTTCGAGTGTTGGTGCCAGCTCTTCTGGTGAAGCAACAAAAATTGGATCCAACTTGCCGCGTTGACGGATTGTACGACATAATGAACGACTATCTGCCCCAGCGATTGCCTCTTCTCCTGCTGCGTAAACTTCAAGGAGCAACAGTACATCGACCTCAGAAAGGACTTGTACGAAATCCTCATAAAGATCTCGGGTTCGTGTATACCGATGGGGTTGATACGCCATCACAAGTTTTTTATCAGGCCAGCTTGCTCTTGCGGCCTTAATCGTGGCTGCCACTTCACTTGGGTGGTGGCCATAATCATCCACAACCAACACTTCACCAACTTTATATGGATATGGACCATGCTGTTGAAAGCGACGCCCAATCCCTGCAAATTCTGAGAGTGCCTGGATAATTGCATCTTTTTCAATGCCTTCGTCCATCGCCGTAGCAATGGCTGCCGTTGCGTTCAGGGCATTGTGGATCCCAGGCATGTTTAACGCGATATCAATTGTTTCTTGTGTTGGTGTGATCACACTGAAAAAGCTCTGTGTGCCCACTTGGCGGAAGTGAACCAAACGATAATCCGCACACGCATCCGTACCATACGTGACAATTTGACGACCAATTGAGGGGATCAGCTCTTTCACAACTGGATCATCAACGCAGACAACCGCCACGCCATAGAATGGCAAGTTATGTAAAAACTCGATGTAGGTTGATTTCATTTTTTCGAAATCACCCGAATAAGTATCCATGTGATCAGCTTCGATATTGGTCACCACAGAAACCATCGGTTGGAGATGAAGGAAAGACGCATCACTCTCGTCTGCTTCTGCAATCAGGTAACGGCTATGACCAAGACGTGCATTACTTCCAGCACTATTTAACAAACCTCCAATCACAAAAGTAGGATCTCGCTCAGCAGCTGCGAAAATAGAAGCGATCAAGCTTGTTGTCGTTGTTTTACCATGTGTGCCGGCAATCGCAATACCGTGGCGAAAGCGCATCAACTCCGCGAGCATTTCCGCTCTTCTGACGACCGGAATTCGTTTTTCTTTTGCAGCAACATATTCTGGATTTTGTGGATGAATTGCTGTCGAAATCACCACAACATCAGCTTGACCAAGATTATCTTGCGAATGACCAATCATGATCTTTGCACCCAGTTTACTTAACCGAGTGGTGCTGGCACTTTCTCTTAAATCCGAACCACTGACTTCGTATCCTTCATTCAGTAATACTTCTGCAATTCCATTCATCCCTGCACCACCAATCCCAATAAAGTGGATCAGGTTAACACGGCGTGTTTCAGGCGTTGCAAATGACTTTACATCTTGGATCATTGATAAGTTCCTAGTAATTGCTCACAGGCGTCACAAACTGTTTTTGTCGCTTCGGTTTTTGCCTGTTCTTTGGCTCTTTTCGCCACTTTTTCAATCGTATTTGGCGTAAGGAGCAATGAATTTAATAAGTCGGGTAGTTTTGCTGCCAATTCCTTCTGTTGTATGAGATAACCCGCATCAGAATCGGATAAATATTTTGCATTCATCGTTTGGTGATCATCCGTCGCATGCGGATAAGGCACGAATACAGCCGCTTTTCCTGCTGCTGCAATCTCGGCGACCGTTAATGCACCAGAGCGGCAGATAACCAAATCAGCCTCTGCATATGCCGTTGCCATGTCATCAATAAAATCCTGGCATGTCACTTGGGTAAACCCTGCCTCTTGGTATCGATCATATACCGTTGCTGCTCTGTCTTTTCCACACTGATGATGGACATTCACTCGTTGTGGTTCGTTCAACGTTGCAAAAATCTTGGGCAGCTCTGTATTAAAAACTTCAGCCCCCAGACTTCCTCCAACAACAAGAATGTTAATCTCATGAGAAACTTCTTGTTGTGGCACACGAATGATTTCCTGACGAACTGGATTCCCAGTCACAACATGGGAGCCCGTTTCCTGAAATGCGCCGGGAAAGCCCATCAGCGCAAGTCGGCTAAATCGTGACAATAGTTTATTCGTTGTCCCTGCGATGGCATTTTGCTCATGGATCACCAATGGAATACGAGACAGCCATGCTGCAATCCCACCTGGACCGCTGGCATATCCACCAAACCCGATCACTAATGTAGGCTGAGTTTCCTGGATCACTCTACGTGCGCCACAAATCGCTCTCAATAACATCCATGGCGCCATCAATAATCGTTTGACACCACTTCCGCGTAGCCCTTGTACATGAATAAACGAAATCGGTATCTCGTGCTTTGGTACAATGTGAGACTCCATTCTGTCAGCAGTTCCTAGCCAGTGAACATCCCACCCACGGTTTTGTAATTCTTGGGCAATCGCAAGACCAGGCATAATATGCCCACCCGTGCCGCCAGCCATAATTAATACGGTTTTTTTCATCCGTTTTTACCTCGTCGCATGGCTTGTCGACCATGAAGTCGTGTTTCATAGTCAATCCGAAGCAGGATTGCCATCGTCGCCATCATAATAATGAGGCTACTTCCACCATAACTCATGAGCGGTAGTGTCAGACCTTTTGTTGGAAGAATGCCTGTACTTCCACCGACATTCACCAATGTCTGGAAAGCCAGCCAAATTGAAATGGCATATGCAAAATAACTCGCATAATCCATGCCCTTGTTCCCAGCATTCATCGCGATCCGAATTGCTTTATAAACGACGAGAAACTCCAGCAGTAAAACAACTGCTATACCAATAAACCCTAATTCTTCACCCACAACGGCAGCAATAAAATCAGTATGCGCTTCTGGTAAATATTCAAGCTTTTGGATCCCATTTCCCAGGCCTAGCCCAAAAAAGCCACCACGACCATATGCCATGAGTGAATTCGTTAATTGGTATCCCACGCCAAATGGGTCTTGCCAAGGATCCATAAATGCGGTTACCCGTGCAAAACGATACTCACTACTCACAATCAGCGTGACAAATGCAGCGATCCCCGTCAGCATGAGTGCAAAAAACTGCCAGAGTTTGGCACCAGCAATAAATAACAAGCCAACTGTCGCGACGAACATCACGATCACCGTGCCCAAGTCAGGCTGCATCAATAGTAAAAGCGATAATGTGAATAAAACAATCAGCGGTTTCATAAAGCCTTTTAGGTGATCACGAACTTCATCCTGTCGGCGTACAAGGTAACCCGCTAAATAACTAAAAAAGAAGAGTTTAGCAGGTTCTGCGGATTGAACATTGATCACGCCCAAAGAGATCCAGCGTGTACTGCCGTTAATGGTTCGGCCAACAAGTAATACAGCAACGAGAAGTCCTATCGCCAGTAACAATAAAACGCCATTGGATGACTTCCACCAGCGAATTGGAATGAGTAAAAAGATAAAAGCGGTAATCGTGCCGAGCATAATATACGCCCCATGGCGTATCAGGAAATAATGCGGATCTTCAAATAAGCGCTCACCCACCGCAATTGAAGCAGAGTACACCATCACAAAACTCAATCCCAATAAGAGAAGGATCAACCAAACAAGCCCCTGGTCCAATACATCATTGGGATCAGAAACGCGGAAGATCAGCCGCCATTGGTCGAGGTGTTTTGTCATTGCACCTGCAATCATAACGCCTCCACATATTGGCAAAAGGCTTCGCCACGCGCTTCGAAGTTGGTGAACATATCCAAACTCGAGCATGCTGGGGACAATAGCACAATACAGTCCGTTTCTTCTCGCATCGACAGTTCTCTTGCTAAAGAAACAGCTGACTTTAAGTCCTGAACAGGGTGGCTATTTGACTTAAGTGTCGCAATCGCATGTCCATCTTTGCCAAGGGTGATCAGTTCATTCACGCGTGACTGCAATACTGGCTGAAGCGCAATTAAGTCAGCCCCTTTTGCATCCCCACCAGCAATCAAGATTAACTTAGGACTTTCCCCTTGCTTCAAGCCCTGAATAGCCGCAAGGGTTGCACCGACATTGGTCGCTTTCGAATCATTGATCCAACGCGTATGCCGAATTTGACGAATCAGCTGGCAACGATGTGGTAAACCAGCAAAATTGACCAAAGCATTCATGTATTGAGATGGGTTGGGGAACAATGGCGATAAAAGCGCCATACATGCCATGACATTTTCATAATTGTGCTTTCCTTGCAATCGAATTTCTTCGGTATTTAGTACTGATTCGCCAGCAACCTTGATTTCACGACCAGCAAGTTGATACTGTGCTTCACGTCCTCCACCAAAGCTTAGACGTTTTTGAATCGTATCAGTATCAGGTTTTGTGAATTGATCTTCACAGAAATACACGGCAGTTTGCGCATTTTTGTAGATCCGGCGTTTCACTTGTGCATAATGTGCAAGATCATCATATCGCTCCATATGATCATCACTCACATTCAATACACTGGTAGAAACACACACTAAGGAACTTGTCGTTTCCAATTGAAAGCTGGAAAGCTCCAAAACGAACAAATCAACATCTTGCTCCACCACATCCAAAACAGGAATACCGATGTTGCCCGCTGCAACCGCTTTCTTTCCCGCAGCATTGGCACAATCGGTTACAAGCTGAGTTACTGTAGACTTCCCATTCGACCCAGTGATCGCGATAACAGGCTTCTCATTTAGGCGTGCAAATATCTCCACATCGCCGAGTACTTCAATACCTGCATGCATACATGATTGAATTTCTGGTTGTAAAAGGCTCACCCCAGGACTGACAACCAAAATATCTGTTTGAATGAATTGCGCAACATCAATGTCACCGAAAAATAATTCCGTCTCAGGTAAAAGTGCTTTGAGTTCATCCTGATTTGGGGCTTGCACTCGACTATCAAAAACGCGGCAGGTGATCCCATGTTTTGTGAAAAAACGTGCACAACTCAACCCACTCAGCCCAGCACCGAGTATTGTGATCCGTTTCTGTTGAAATTGCGCGAGGTTCTTCATCGGATTTTCAACGTCATTAAGCCAAATAGAACAAGAATCAGAGAAATGATCCAGAAGCGAACAATCACACGAGGTTCTGGCCAGCCCTTTAACTCATAATGATGATGAATAGGCGCCATGCGGAATATCCTTTGGCCCCGTAATTTATAGGAGCCAACTTGCAGAATGACCGAGACCGTTTCAATGACAAAGACACCGCCCATAATGATCAACACAAATTCCTGACGAACAAGAATTGCGATGACCCCAAGCGTTGCGCCAAGCGATAAAGAACCAACATCGCCCATAAAGACTTGAGCCGGATAGGTATTAAACCAAAGGAAACCAAGCCCTGCGCCAATTATTGCGCCACAGACAACAACAAGTTCATCAGTCCACGGAATATAGGGAATATGTAGGTATTCAGCATACTTCACGTTCCCCGTCACATAGGCAAAAATCGCAAATGCACCTGCAACCATGATGGTTGGAACAATGGCCAAGCCATCTAAACCATCTGTCAAATTGACCGCATTACTTGTTCCTACAATGACAAAGTAACTCAAAATAATATACAGCATGCCAAGCTGAGGCATGATGTCTTTGAAAAATGGCACAACTAATGCGGTTTCTGCATCAATATTTGCAGTCATATAAAGGAAGAATGCTGTGCTGATAGCAATCAATGACTGCCAGAAGTACTTCCAACGTGCAATCAAGCCTTTCGGGTCTTTGCGGACAACTTTTCGATAATCATCCACCCAGCCAATGATCCCGAACGAGACAACAACAAATAAAACAACCCAGACATAACGGTTTGTGAGATCGGCCCACAAGAGAATACTGGTCACCACAGTGCCCAAAATCAACAAACCTCCCATGGTTGGTGTGCCTGATTTAGACAAGTGGGACTCTGGACCATCATCGCGAACGGTTTGCCCAATTTGCATACGTTGCAAATAACGGATCAATCGCGGACCTAAGAATAGCGATAAGAAAAGCGCTGTCAGAACGCTAAAAATAGTTCGAACAGACAAATACTGAAACAGGTTAAACCCTGATTCAAATTGGACTAATAATTCAGCAAGCCAGGCGATCATTCGACAACCCCAGGCTGTTTTGAGAGTTCAATCATACGATTTACGACAAGCTCCATTTTGGCACTTCGCGACCCTTTCACCAATACGGTGACTGGTTCATCTGTTTGCTGGATCAAATGATCCAAAGTTTCAATTAATCGATCACGAGAAGAGAAATGTTCCCCATTCTCCTGAAAAACTTCACTGGCACTCTGACTCAGAACACCTAGTGTTAATAGATTATCAATCCCTGACTCTTGCGCATATTGTCCGACTTGTTCATGACAAGAACGAGCTTGTTCACCTAATTCACCCATATCCCCAAAAACCAAGATCCGTTTTCCTTCAAATGAAGATAATAAGTCGATCCCTGCGCGGAGTGATGCAACATTCGCATTGTAGGTATCGTCAATCAGTGTCAGTCCTGGTTTAACTGGTAATACATTCACTCGCCCTTTCACTGGATTGAGTTGTTGCAGCCCCTCTGCGATTTCCTCAAGCATTAAGCCGAAAGCAAGACAAATTGCTGAAGCAGCTAGCGCATTACTCACATTGTGCTGACCAGGTAATGGTAAGGTGAGACGAACATTGTGCGATGAACCATCGTTATTTTTCACCCAAAGGGTAAATTCCGGCAATCCATCCCCGTGAAGCTGAACATCCTGGGCCCAAACATTTTCTGTTCCGGAGTAGCCATAGGAGATTTCTTTTTGGCCCTGTAAGCGCTTTTCCCATTCAGGAAAGTATTCACAGGACTGATTAATCACTGCAACCCCATCACTGGCAAGACCTTTAAAGATTTCACCTTTGGCCCGCACAACACCATAAATATCTCCAAAACCTTCCAAATGTGCGCCAGAAACATTATTGATCACCGCAACATCTGGTTTAACCAAATTGGAGGTATAGCCAATCTCACCAATATGATTTGCACCAAGCTCTACAACCGCGAATTTGTGTTGTGACTCCAATCGAAGTAACGTGAGTGGGACGCCGATATCATTGTTAAAGTTCCCTTTTGTAGCAAGAACATTTCCTTTTTGTGACAAAATTGACGAAACCATTTCCTTTACACTGGTTTTTCCAGTACTACCAGTAATTGCCACAGTCTTTGGTGCGACTTTTTGTTTTACCGCTGCCGCCAGCTCTCCAAGTGCGATCCTTGTATCCTTGACTAAGATTTGAGGCACCTTCCGTCTGACATAGCGCTCAACAATTAGCGCCGTCGCTCCGGCGTCTATTGCTGTTTCAATAAAATCATGGGCATCAAAATTAGGACCTTTTAACGCAATAAATAAATCACCATCAACAATGGTGCGGGTATCCGTACTAACACTCGATACCTTGAGACTGGGTCCCATCAATTTTCCGTGAACAGCATTGGCTATCCAATCTAATGTTGTTTTAATCACTCGCCGTTTCCTCTAATACTCGAGCTAATTTGCAGCGTACGACTTTTCTATCATCAAACTCTAAAACTTGTTCACCAATGATTTGGTAATCTTCATGTCCCTTCCCAGCAATCAGAATCACATCATCTTCAGTTGCTAGTTCGACTGCTTTCTCAATTGCAGCTTCCCGATCATCAACCACAATGGGCTGTAACTTTGAAAAACCAGCCAAAATATCCTTTGAAATTTGTTCGATTGATTCTGAACGAGGGTTGTCTGATGTGACGATCACAGCATCGGAAAAACGCTCAGCCACTTCACCCATGAGTGGACGCTTTCCTTTATCGCGATCGCCGCCACAGCCGAAAACACAGATGAGCTGATTTCGACAATGCTTTCTTGCCGCAGCGAGGGCCTTTTCCAGAGCATCTGGTGTATGAGCATAATCAACAATCACTAATGGAGAACCGGAAATCATAATGGACTCCATTCGACCTACAACCGTCTTCGTTTGGTTGAACAATGCTGGCAAATCATCAATGCAAACGCCTTCTACAAGCAATGCAGCAGCAACGAGACACAAATTGACGATATTAAATTCACCAAGCAGTGGCGACTGGAGCCTAGTGTTTCCCCATGATGTCAACAGCTCAAATGAAACACCACGTGAATGAAAGCGCGGCGCACGATAGCTGACAAAGTTTTCGAATTGATCCGCTGTTGTCTCAACTGCACCAACAGCGATAATGTTGTCCGCACGAACACCACCATCTTCGACCCAGCGCTTCCCCACTGGGTCATCGGTATAAATGACCGCATTCTCTAATTGTTCGCGTTGAAAGAGCTCTTGCTTGGCAGCTGCATAGCTCGCCATATCACCATGAAAGTCCAAATGTTCACGAGATAAATTTGTGAATATCGCGGTTTTGAATGACAGCCCGCCGATACGATTTTGTGTAATGCCATGAGAAGAAACTTCCATCGCTGTCACTTGACACCCTTTCGCCCGAAATTCTGCCAATAACTGATGAAGCTCAACCACAGATGGTGTTGTATTTTTTAACGGTATGACTTGGTTTTCGTCACCGTAACCATTCGTCCCGATGAATTGGCATTGACGTAGCGCACGATTCAAACATTGAGTGATCAATTGGGTCACAGATGTCTTACCGTTTGTACCTGTTACACCGATTACACGAAGATCACACTGCTGTGTTTGATAGAACACATTGCATAGTTCAGGGAGAAGCAACTTGAGTGCTGGTAACACAATCAACGGGATCTCAACATCAACATCCTCAGGTTGATATTCGCAAAACACGATAGATGCCCCTTCAGCGGCTGCCTGATTGATAAAATCATGGCCATTCAGAGCAGTACCTTTGATTGCGATGAATGCATCACCAGGCTGAATTGCACGACTATCTAAACGCAAATGCGCAATCTCTGGTAACTGCGTATCTGCTGTGGTTTGTTCATTCAACCATTGCTGCAACATGATATTTGAATTAGAGTCCATGCTTGTCCTCTTTTAAGTCTTTGCGGGACAAGGTTTCAATTTGATTCTCGTCAGGTGCAATATTGTATAACTGCAAAGTGCTTCCCATAATTTTCGCAAATACTGGGCCTGCGACTTCGCCACCATGGAATACATCTGATTGCGGCTCATTGATCATGACTGCAATTGCGATTTGTGGATCATTGACTGGTGCAACACCTGCAAAAAAGCCGGATAACTCGTCACCATAACCGCCTTTTATTGCTTTGTATGCGGTACCCGATTTTCCTGCGACACGGTATCCAGGCACACTCGCTTGTGGCGCAGTTCCGCCTCTTTTCACGACAGATTCCATGAGATGAACCACAAAGTCTGTGTTCTTCTCAGAAAAAACCCGCTTTCCTTCAGGAGGTTCTGGTAATTTTAAGATGGATAAAGGTCGACTCACCCCTTTCGCACCAAGTGTGGCGTACATTTTCGCCAACTGAAGTGTCGTGACCGCAACACCATAGCCATATGACAACGTACCAATTTCTAGATCGGACCAACGTCGACTTAAGCTGAACATGCCTGAGCTTTCGCCGAGCAAACCAGATCCTGTGACTTCACCAAGTCCAAGCTCATGAAATGCAACAACAAAGTAATCTTTCGGAAGCCCCAGAGCAAGCTTTGCAACCCCAACATTACTGGAGCGTTGAATAATGGTTTCTAGGCTGATATCCCCTAAAAATCTTGGATCTGCAAAGCGCTTCCCTCCGATTTTAAATGGAGTTGTGTCAACAATACTATCTTGCTTCACCGTGCCGAACTCTAAAGCAGATAAAACCGCAACTGGCTTCATCGTAGAACCTGGCTCGAATACGTCAGTGATTGCGCGGTTGCGAAATCGGTGTTGATTGACGTTCGCACGGTTATTTGGATTGAATGAAGGCGTGTTTGCCATCGCAAGAATTTCCCCGGTATGGACATCCACCACAACTGCTGAACCAGAAGAGGCTGCATACGATTTAACCGCAGCTTTGAGAGCACGATATGTAATCGATTGGAGACGCTGGTCTATGGATAATTGAATATTTTTTGGAGGAACAGCCGACTTGACGGATAAAAGCTCGACTTGACGACCTTTCGCGTCTTTTTGGTAGGTTCTTTCACCAGGCGTCCCAGTTAACACTTGATTGAAAAGTTTTTCAGCACCTTCAATCCCCTGGCCATCGATATTCGTAAAACCGACTAAATGTGCAGCAATCTCACCTGAAGGATAAAACCGCTTTGACTCTTCACGTAAATAAACACCTGGTAAATTCAACTGGCGAACATAATCCGCTACAGCCGAAGAACTTTGTCGCTTCAAATAGAAAAAGCGTTTTTTGGGGGATTTTTTAATTTTTGCTATTTCTTGTTTGAAATCCAAATCAAGGACTGCAAACAATGCCTGCCATTTCTCAGTTTGTTCCCAGCTTTTTGTGTCATGGACGACTTTTGGGTCAACCCAAACAGCAAAAGCTGGCACACTCACTGCCAGTTCGAAGTTGTTTCGATCCGTGATCATACCGCGTTGAACTTGATGGCTTTCGGAACGTAGTGAGCGTAATTCACCTTGCTCTCGAAGTTCATCTGGCTGAATAATTTGCAAATACGCAGCTCTAGCCAAAAGCGTACAGAAAACCAGCACCATGACTGCAATCATGAGCATGACTCGCCATAAAACGACATTTTCCGCTGACTTTTTGACTTTACTCATGGCCATTTTACAAATATTTCATCATCTGTTGTTGGACGTTTCATTTTCAGTTTTTCGTTTGCCAATCGTTCGACACGATAATGCTCTGACAAAGCTCGTTCCTCTAAAAGCAAGTGACGCCACTCAACATCCAAAGCATCACGTTGCTCCATGATCTTTTCCTGTTTAATCGTTTCTTGACGGTTTTGATGAGAGATAGATATCACCATCACTGCACTGACGACATTGAACGAAAAAAGGAACAACAACCATTTTTTTCTAATCAATCCTTTGATGAGCTCTAAGGGTAGAAGGGGCTGTCGCTTGGTATTCTCTTGCCCAAACAAAACTACAACCTCTCTGCTACCCTCAACACCGAGCTTCGCGCACGACTATTGTGCATCAGCTCATCTTTGCCGGGTTTAATCGCTTTACCGATAGCTTTAAACGAAATTGTTTTCTTTATTTGTTCTTCGGTCAGTGGTAAACCTCTTGGCACAGCGTCGCCTCTGCTTTTTTGCTTTATGAAACGCTTCACAATTCGATCTTCAAGGGAGTGAAAACTAATCACGGATAACCGCCCTCCTGGGCTTAAAATATCCGTCACACACTCCAATGCTTGTTTGATTTCTTCTAGCTCTGCATTGATGTAAATTCGGATGGCTTGAAAACTTCTTGTTGCCGGGTGTTTGTGTTCTTCTTTAAACGGCACTGCTTCTTCTATTAAATTGGCAAGTTGCAATGTGGAATCAATACTCTTTTCAGCACGAGTATCTACGATTGAGCGTGCAATCCGCTTCGCGAAACGCTCCTCACCAAATGTTTTTAAGACAAAAGCAATATCTTCTTCTTTTGCGTCTGCCAACCACTCAGATGCGCACATGCCAACTTCTGGATTCATTCGCATATCCAGTTTGCCATCACGAATAAAGCTAAAACCACGATCGGCATTATCTAATTGCGGGGAAGAAACCCCCAGGTCAAGAAGAATGCCATCTATTTTGCCAGTTAATGCTTGGTCTTCAACGATATCTTGAACTTTAGAAAATTCGGAATGAACAATTGAAAAACGTGGATCATCCGCAAACTGCTTCGCTGTTTCAATTGCATCTGGGTCACGATCAATCGCAATCAATCGTCCCTCTTCACCGAGCTTGGATAAAATCAGACGACTATGTCCACCACGACCAAACGTGCCATCGATATAGATGCCATCCGGCTTGATTGCGAGGCCTTCTACCGCTTCTTCGAGCAGCACTGTTGTGTGTTTAAAGTTCTCAGACATTACAGCGAAAAATCCTTTAATTTTTCAGTCAATTCAAAGTTACCTTGCTGCTCAATCTCAATATCCAGATTGATCTGATCCTGCCACTTGGCTTCAGACCAGATTTCAAATCGGTTGAGTTGACCGACCAACATGATGTGCTTATCCACGCCCGCGTGTTGACGCAATGGCGCTGGAATCAAAAATCGTCCCGCTTTATCCAGCTCCCCCTCAGATGCATAACCGAGCAACAGACGCTGGATCCGACGCTCATGCGGATTCATACTCGACAATTGACGTAATTTGCGTTCGATTAGTTCCCATTCATTTAATGGATAAAGAAGTAAACATGGCTGGTGAAGGTCAATGGTGCAGATCAACGAACCACATGTATCCACAGCTAGCATCTGTCGATACCGACTGGGGATCGCAAGACGCCCTTTCGCGTCGAGGTTGATCGCACTGGCTCCACGGAACATGCTCGCCATTCACCTTCTATCATTTTTGGGATCTTTTCCGGTGTATTCGTGACAAGCATTGATTGAGACAAGTCACCCGATTTCCTCGTTACATGGAAAACCCACAAAATCCCACATTTCTCCACAATGTTAAAGTTTAGAGATTATACAGTGAAATTGTCAAGCTAAGAAAGTAGTTTAACGGGCCTGTAAGCCGCTAGAATCAAGGGTTTTAGCCAAAGTTATTGATTGAGTGGGGAATTGTGGGTAATTTTGTGGAAAAATAAATATTTCGGTGGATTTTAAAAAGGAACGAGTTGGCCTGTAAGCCGGGTTTTGTCGAGGACAATCATTCATCTAGAACTTGAATTGCTTCAAGTTTCAAGCAACCTACCCGGATCCAACGCGGGTCACGCTACAGGATCCCTATTTGGTCTTGCTCCGGATGGAGTTTACCATGCCACATACTGTTACCAGCTGCGCGGTGCGCTCTTACCGCACCCTTTCACCCTTACCTGTACCCGAAGGCCATCGGCGGTCTACTCTCTGCTGCACTTGTCGTCGGCTCACGCCGCCCAGGTGTTACCTGGCATCCTACCCTTTGGAGCCCGGACTTTCCTCCCTTCTTCGAATGAAGAACAGCGATTATCCAGCCAACTCGCGGCGGGTATTCTACACATTCGTCCCATCAGTTTCAATCAGATTGCTTTATCTCGAGCAAAGCTTTATAAACAAGGTTCTTTTTGACTGGGAAATGGTCTGCACAAATTGCAGCTGCTTTTTTCGCTGGCATATGCTCACAGAGCTGAGAAGCTAATTGAAGAACCTGTGATGATATCGCATCTGTCGCCTGTTTTTCACCTTTAAACATCAGCACAATTTCACCTTTCTTGCGTTCTGGTTCTTCATCAATCCATGCAAGAATCTCTTTAGCGTTCCCCGTAAAAAAAGTTTCAAACCGTTTGGTGATCTCTTTTGAAAGAACAATCGTCCGCTCGTCACCAAAAACTTCCGAGAAATCTTTGAGACTGTCCAATAATCGATGCGTGCTTTCGTACGCAACAACGGTGTATTCAATTGTGGTTAGGCTTTCAAAGTAGGCTTTTCGGGCTGCTGATTTGGCGGGAATAAAGCCATCGAATCGAAACTGGTCCGTTGGTAAACCCGAACAACTCAGCGCAGCAATTGCGGCACAAGCACCAGGGACCGGATGGACATCCATTCCTTCTTCGCGGCAAACATTGACCAATCCATAGCCCGGATCTGAAATCAAAGGCGTGCCAGCGTCCGAAACTAGTGCTATATTATTGCCTTCATTTAGCAAAGTCACAATGGACTGAGCCTGCTCTTTCTCATTATGATCATGGAGTGATTTCAATCGATTCGTGATTGAAAAATGATTTAAGAGTTGCTTGGTGTGGCGCGTATCTTCAGCCATGATCAGGTCAACTTCACGCAAGGTCTCAAGGGCTCTTTGTGTGATGTCACCAAGGTTTCCGATTGGTGTGGAAACGATATAGAGTTTACCGGGTGTGCTCATAAAGTCTCTTTTGAATTGTGATTTTGCTATCAGGTGCGTTACAGTATGACGCTGAGTATTTCGGGTATCGGATTTTAATTGAGTCTAGTGAAGAATATCAAACAAAAACTTGCATACATTGCGACACTGCTTATCCTCGCTGGTTGCCAGGCACCGCCAAAACAAGCACCAGTGACGACTCAGCCTGTCGCATCGACGCCAAGTCAACCAACTACGCAACCGGAAGTTCAGCCGGATGAGCGTCAAGATGAAGAAACGGGCATATATACGGGTTCTCCACGCTTGCGTTGGCTGAATGAAGCTGTGAAGCAAAACCGCCTCGATCATTACGCCAAAACCTATTTGATCACACGTCACTTATTGGAACAACAGTTATTAGAAGGCCGTTATCAAATATTGGCTCAAATATTAAATGCCAAGGCGTCCATTCACTTGGGCTACACCGATGACATCCGTCCAATTCCAGTGCCTAAAAAGCTCAGAACCGCATTATGGCTGGAAGATTACGTGTTTGTCATGACACATCCCAAGACCTTGAATAAAACTTACCTCGATCCTTTATTGGATTTGTATACAGATTTGAAGCCTTCATCCTATGAAATTCAGACTCAGGATGTCGAAAGAGCGATTTGGCAAATTGTTCAAGTATTGCGTATTCAGGAATTAAAAAAGCTGTCTCAGCTCCATCTCATCACGCTTCAACCATGGCTTGAACTCAATGCAATCGTCAAAGAAACCCAGCACTACAGTAATGCTCAGGTGTTGGGACGTATTGAAGAACTGCCTTTTTCTGCTTCATTTCAACATGAACTAAAAACGCAGTTATCCAGTATTCCGCTTGGGCAAACAGAAAAAGTCGTACTTCTTCTTCCTTTTTCCGGTAAATATGCTCAGTTGGCGAAAAGTACACGGAATGGGATCCTTGCCTATTTAACAAAACATCGAGGACGCCAACCGCAAAATCTGGATATTGCTTTTATCGACTCCAACCAAGAAGCAACGCAAGTACAAGCTCAGCTGGAAACGCTGGCACCAGACGCAATCATCGGCCCTTTAATCAAACGAAATATTCAGCGATTGGAGCCAGTTTTACCAAAAGACCGACCTATTATTTTCCTGAATCGCGCCAACATTGAGCCTGCCCAGATAAGCGCAAATCACTTGTTCTTTTCGCTATCGATGGAAGATGAACTCAAACAAGCCATCACATTTTTTGAAGCGGAGAATATCCAGCATCCGGCCCTCTTTTTGCCTGAAACAAAATTTAGTCAAACCCTCGCTTCAACTTTTATGACTGATTGGCGCAAAAAGGATCCGACACGATCCGTTGAGGTCTATTACTACAAAGACAAACGGGATATGAAAAAGAAAGTCGAGCACTTACTGCATACGGATAGCAGCCAGCAACGGATCAAGACGATGAAATGGCTTGCTGGTGCGAAAATCAAGACAGAGAAAAGAAATCGACGAGATATTGATGCGATATACCTGATTGGTGATCCGACTCAAACACGACTTTTTAAACCTTTTGTTGAAGTGAATACAAGTGTATTCAGCCCTCGTATTCCATTGTACGCCAGCTCAAGGTCACATAGTTACAAACAGGATAAAACAAGCGAAGAAAAGGACTTGTCTGGTGTTCAGTTTTCACAAATGCCTTGGTTACTCAACCAGCAAAAATATATACAACTAAAAAAAATTCAGAAGGATGACAGCATTAAGGACAGTAAGCAGTCCAGTGAACTCTTTGCGATGGGATATGATGCTGCATCAATTCTCAAACACTTAAGAGCGATGCTCATACTGGACCACTTCGCAATTAAAGGAATGACAGGGGAACTAAAACGTGAAGAAGGGAATCTTATCACGCGTAAATTGGTTTGGGCAAAATACGAAAAAGGGAGGATTGTCGCCATCCCAGACCACCTTAGAAAAAGGGAAGCAGATTGAGCAACAAGTCGCCCGCTGGTTAGTGAAGACTCACGGCTGGCGGCTGTTGCACCAAAATTTTCGCTGTCGATATGGAGAAATTGATCTGATTTTATTGGATCAGTCAACCATCGTATTCGTGGAAGTGAAATTTCGGGGTCGCCATGATTATGGCGGTGCGCTATGGAGTTTAAGTCATCAACAAAGAAAACGCATTTACCGTAGTGCGCTTTTCTACCTGCAAAGCAATGCACGACTGGACAGCCCCGCCCGAATCGATTTTGTAGGTGTTGAAATCATCAATAACACCTTGCATTTTACCTTATTAAATAATGTTCTAGAACGACCAGGTTAATTTGATGGAAGAAAAAATCAGAGAGACTTTTACAGAGAGTATTCAAACGAATATTGCCTCTGCTGAAGCACTCATTACAGAAATTGAATCTTCAACTTTTGCGATCTCTCAAGCGCTGATTTCCGGCCATAAAATCCTGGCTTGCGGAACACACAGTACACAGCACTTAGCAGAACATTTTGCCAGTACACTACTCAATCATTTTGAAACAGAGCGTCCAAGCTTGCCTGCGATTGCACTCAAAAAACACCTGCCAGCCATGCCTAATTATGGTGAAGATGTGGATACAGGGCTGGCAAATCAGGTCAAAGCACTTGGCAACCGAGGGGATATTCTTCTCGTAATTTCTGGAGATGGCCAAGAAAAAGAACTGATTAAAGCTGTCGAGACCGCACTGACCAATGACATGTTGATTATCGCACTCAGCGCCGGAGATGGCGGCGAACTCGCAGGGTTGCTTGGACCAGAGGACGTCGAAGTCCGTGTGCCAGCAAAGCGCTATGCCCGTATATTAGAAAGCCAGCTCCTGATCTTGCATTGTATTAGTGAGCTGATTGACGAAACATTATTTCCTGGTCAGGAGGTTGTATGAAGAAAATCCATATCGTATTCATGTGCCTAAGTTTTAGCTTGTTACAAGGCTGTGCAGCGGTCCTCGTTGCTGGCACAGCAGGCGCAGTTACAGCTGCGAACGATAACCGCTCTATCGGCGCACAAATTGATGATAACGGCATCGAAGTCAAAGCAGCAACACGCTTGAATGAAATTGCCGGAATAAGAGACAATACACACATTTCGGTCGTGAGCGTCAACGGTGTTGTTTTAATGATTGGGCAAGTCAGTACAGAGCATTTAATGCAGCAGACCGTCAAAGCAGTGCAATCAATCCGCGGTATCAAGCAGTTTCATAACCAAATGACAATTGGAACGCCAACATCCATTACAACAAGAAGTAATGACACTTGGCTCACCACCAAAGTGAAAACATCACTGATTAAAGAAGAAAAAATTGATGCGAACAGTATCAAAGTGGTCACAGAAAATGGAACCGTCTATTTGATGGGATTGATTTCAAAACAGGATGCTAAAATTGCAATCAATATTTCTCGCAACATCACTGGTGTTCAGCAAGTTGTCACTGTATTTGAATACCTTTAATTCGAGGTGAGGTCTGCATCACCAGCAGACCTTTTAAAAATCATATTTAATGAACAGGAGTTTGAAAACCTTCTGGCTTGAGCACTAAAACATCGCAGCTAAGTTTATCGAGTAGCACTTCCATCGTTGTCCCCATGAACCCTGTTTTGTACTGACTCCCTATCACCATCAAATCAACATTTTTAGTAGCAGCAATATCTGTGAGTAATGGGTTGGGATCGCCATGTAATAAATGGCGCTTATCCATATCAATGGGTTGATGTTTTAACAGTTTATCGAATTGCTCTTGGTGCCGCTTTTCAACTCCTTTGAAGTAGGTATCATACTTCAATCCTGCAATACCCATTTGAGGTTCACCCACCCAAAGCCCTTGCCATAAATCCTCTGGCACGGTATGCCAGCAATGAGCTGCATGACATGTACCACGAAAATTTTCTGCAAACATCACGCTTGTTTGTAATATGCGTTCATCCAAGCCATGATGTGACTCATTCGTATTCATTGGATCGACGCAGGCCATAATTGTTTCGTATGGTTGGACAGGTTGCCGAGTGAGTAATAAGGGTGCCGGGCATGCTTTCATCAGCTGCCAATCATTCGGCATAAAAAACATCTTGCTGAGCGTTGGATGAACATGGGTGGATTTGACCACAAGATCAAAATTGGATCGTTGTAATTTATGAATAACAGCCTGATAGACCGGCGCTTCCCAAACTGCATCAATGGAAATCGGGATCCCCATTGCGGCCACTTCTGCAACATACGACTCCAACCAACGTCGTCTTGCTTTTAAAAAATGTGAGATCACCTCTTCTTCTTGGCCTTCAGTCAGTGGCCAGTGAGATAAAATCGAGTCATTTCTTTCAGCAAGAAAGATTTCGATTGAAGCGCCATACTTTTTGGCGATATTGATCGCCTGCATCAATGCAGGCTGTTCATCAGTGGTTGGATCCATATCCACCAGAATTCGTTCGATTGACTCAAGCACAAACGCCCCCTTACCTCAGGTATGGCATCAACATTCATGCATCAAAGTATAGTTCTTCAAATTCGATCGAATAATACTATTTTATTAGTCTTGTTTAGGATCATTTTGAAGCGATTGACTGTTCATGCTCCAGCAGCCAGCGTTTCCTTTCTAATCCACCTGCGTATCCAGTGAGATGACCATTTTTACCAATCACACGATGGCAAGGAATGATGATCGCAATTCGATTCATTCCATTCGCACTCGCGACAGCTCTCACAGCTTTGGGATTCCCTAATTTATCTGCTTGGGCTTGGTATGAACGTGTTTCACCATAGGGTATCGTCTTTAAGATATGCCAGACTGAGCATTGAAAATCTGTGCCAGGTGTCACCAAGGGCACATCAAAATATTGCCGAGTCCCAGCAAAGTATTCCTCAACTTCTTGCTCAACCTGCTTGGTAAATTGATTCTCTCCAGCAATAATGTTTGCCTTGAGGCGCTTTTGCAGATCTTCAAATTCTTTCTCCAGCATCCGGCGCTCCACAAATTCTAACAAACAAATTCCTTCTTCTGTGGCACAGGTGAACATTGGACCAAGAGGCGTCGTAAATCGGTGAATCAAAATCACATTGGTATGTTCATTGTGTTTAGGCGATTGGCCTAAATATTTCTTATACATATATCCAAATCCACTGAGAGATTCATAACCTACATCCAAAGCCGTATCCAACGCAGTCTTCCCAGACTTGAGCTCCTGCATCGCTAAATTGACGCGTAACATCCGCTGATAGGCTTGAAAGGTCATTCCATAATGTTTGTTAAACCAACGACGCACCATCTCTGGTGCAATTCCTGCCTCACGTAACTGTGCATCTTTGACTTTCTCCTTGGGAGATTGCTGTTTGACCAAGTCAATCGCTTGACGAACAGCCTCAGGCATTTCATTCGCATTTTCTGTTGGTCGACACACTTTACAAGGCCGAAACCCCGCATGCAATGCATCTTTTAAGGTGGAATAAAACACGACATTTTCACGCTTTGGCTTACGCGCACGACAGGTGGCAATACAAAAAATCGATGTGGTTTTCACCCCCACATAAAACACCCCGACATAACTCGGATCTCGCTCGACTAAAGCACGATAGTAATCACTTACTTTTTTCTGATCATCCACCAGCATGATACATCAACCTGTTCGCTCTTCTTCCCAACAGATTACTGAAAAATGTATGCGGACGACAACCGAAAACTGGACGGGTAATTTTGTAGGGCGGAGAAAAAGTACTCATCATCCGATGTCCAAGGTCATCATATAACTCAAGTACAAAGTCCGTTAACTTATTTTTATCCTTTGATTGAAGTGCACCTCATCAAACACATCGATGTACCCACTCTCTTCTGCATGGATTAAATATTTCATCGGTCATCTTCATATGCAAAAACATACTTTTAAATTATAAAAAATGTATGGGTCTTAAAAATCTCGGCAAGACGCCCAATTAAACTGGGCTTGTAAGCGGAAGTTTTCCAGTGCTGGGACAATTTTTCCTGCTTTGGGGTGGATATCGTGGAAGAGAATAATCCCTTTTCGCCAGAGGAGCATGAGTGTGACGACACGATCTTGCACTTCTTTATCGGTGAGTTTCTTTTGCCAATCTTGGCTGTCGATGTTCCATAACATTACCCGATCCTTTTGCGACTCCAACCAATCCAGTTGCTCCTGTGTGCGTTGTCCATAAGGCGGGCGGAACCAGAATTCTTTTGTATTCGAGAGTTGGGCATTTAAGATTTCAGCTTTGGTCTCTTGTAAATGTTTATCCCACTCTTTTTCCTTCGGCAGAGATTTATGCTCGAAACTATGGGAGCCGACGCACTGGTTTTGGTATACCCCTCTAAGATGACTCTCTGACTGTCCTTTTATTTTTTCACCCATTACAAAAAACAAAGCCTGTATACGCATTTGATTTAAGTCTTTGACCAATGGCTTTGTGTATTTTTCGTAGGGGCCATCATCAAAAGTGAGTAGAAAAGTTTTATCTGCCATCTCATGGCCTGTGATCTCAGCTGCGCTAAACGTTTCGATCTCACTAGTGATCTTTGGGGAAAGTGCGGCTAGCCTTGCCTGTTCAAAAGCATAAGTTCGATAGAATGCTTCCGCTTCCATCGCCCATGTTCGATAGCTCGAATTTGGGAGGCTGAGTTTCCAGGTCTGGGCAGCTTTGACAAAATCTTCCCAATTGGATGCCTGATAGCACCCTTGAGAATTTCGTACACAACTATGCGCTGCCATATCGTAATTCGACATAATGCGATGCTGTGTTTTTGCCTTCCATAACGCAACATTATCTTCGTGAATACGACGTAGTTTTGTAAAATCTCGAATATCTTTGACCTTGGTGGGTACTTGGTTGAGTGCCAGTGCAAACATCAGGTTTTCGAAGCGGGACGCTTCATCAAATGCCTGTGGTGTTTGGATTGCCTTTGGCCAAGTTGAACGATCTAACGTCGCAACCTTTTTTGGTCCAGCGGCATAAGCACTTAAAGAAAATAGTATTCCCAAGGTCAAAAAAATTCGCATCATATTCCTATTTTTGATTATTCATCTAACTGTGCGAATGAGAGTTGTCCATCTCCGAATAAAAAGACTTTCATTCGCTTAATTCCACTTTCATAAGCCGTATTGGGTGCAAAGGACTGCGCCCAATAATAACTTTGCAAAGCAGCTTCATATTGTCGGGCGCCCTCGAAAATCTTCGCCATATTGTAGTAGGCCTTAGCAGACATTGTTGACTGATGCGTCCCTTTTGCCAGCGTGATCGCCATGCGGTTTGCCCAAATTGCTTTTGGCAAGTCTTTGGTTTGGCGATATGTCAGACCTAAATTGCTATATGCCTGAGCGTAAATCGGATCTTTTTGGATCGATTGCTCAAAATGGAACGCCGCATCGACATACTTTCTTCTGCGGTAAAGTTTTTCCCCTTTCAGATTCAACTCTCTAGCTGCCCGCTCTGTAAAGCGAAGCCCATGACGACGTTTAAGCGGCTCAATGAGTGTTTTCTTCCCACCTGAATAGAGTTCTATTTCTCCAATCCCGGCATTTTCTTCCGCTGACTCAATCGTAAACTGGATGTGTTCGACCGCCATCTCACGCCCAAGTTCAAAATGGTAGGTTTTTTTCTTCGTTTTCAGCGAATAAAATTCTTTTTTCCCACCATTAATTGACACACTTAAGCGCGTCGGTAAAGGTTGCTTGGAAGAAATCGACGCTTTGACTGTAAAAGCATTAATCTGCTGAATGTTCTCAAAATGCATTGTCAGCCACTCTCCTTTTCCTTTACCGCTTGTCCCTTCAACCCAGGCTGTTGCTGGGCTGCCATCTACAACCTGCATCGGTGAGAACACGCTGTTATTCCCTTTGATCCCTTCTTTTCTACTGGATGTTTCTATCCAATTCGGTGCTTGATATTGTATTGCACCCGATAAGCCTTGGCGTTGGTGAGTACGAATGACTACAGAGCGCAAAGTCTGATCACGTGCAGGTCGAGTGCTTCGATAAACAATGCGATATTGCGCAGTACTGCCACCAGCAATTTGTGCCAAGATATTTGAGAATGGTTCACTTTTGATATCATAGAAAGTTCCCCCCAACTCTCGAGCCATCACTTGATAGTCATCAAGATTTGGACTAATGATATTCAGTTGAATATCCTTTTCCTTGAGTGATTGAATGATCTTATAGCGCGTATTTTTTGTGATATGATCATTGGCATGAAAACTGGAGTTTGTCATTAACACAAAGACCTTTTGTGCATCATAACGCAACTCCTGATTAGCTGCAGATTGAAGTGCATCCAGCGCATTTTCAGGCTCATCATTGCCACCACGTGCTTCTAAGCGCCCCACCCAGGATTGAAACTCATTTACATGCTTAGTAATACGAAACGGCTTATAAATTGTATCTTTAAAAGAAATCAAGCCTAGCCGAAAATCATAGCCACTGGTCTTTAGAGTCTTTGTAAAGTTGCTCAACTCAGCCTTCAAACTGCCTATTTGCGATGACATATTACCAGAGTCATCCACAATAAATACGACATCGATTGTGGATGATTTCGGTCGGATCACCTTAAAATCTTTCACCGATGCAGGCTTTAAGTCTTCCGTGATTAAAAAGTCTTTCGCACTCAAGCGAGTCATTGGGCGTAAGTTTTTGTCACGCACATTCAGATTGAGTTGAATATAGGGATAGTTTTTCAAATTTGGTTGCATGAGCACCGTTACCGATGAGTTTTCTGACGCCTTTAACGATTGAGAAAACCATAAAATAACAGACAATGCAGCCAAAAAAACACGTTGTAATTTCATGTAATAGACCTGATTCGTCGGATAATTGGAGAAGAGGAAGATGACCCAGAATACCCCTCTTATCATACCTTGCTCTATCAGCCACAACCACTGCAACAACACTGTCGAAAAAGTCAACAAAAACAAGGTACTTCAATAAGACGGCCGATTCTACACGGTCTCAATGTTGTAAACAAGTTGTGAGCAGTTATCCGATGTTTATCTGCTGAAAAATAAAACAAAAAGGGCCTCTGCATAGAGGCCCTTTCCATTTTTAGTCAGAATCGAATCTAAATAAAGATTACTCTTCTTCAGCTTTTGCTGCTGCGGCTTTGACAAATGGCTGAGCTTCAGCACTTACCGTGACAGCTTTACCACCTGATTTAGTAAACTCAACTGCATGCTCTTGGATTACTTTATTTACTGCTATATTTGTTACCTGATTTGGAGCCTCAGATACTTCAGTAGGTGAATAAGTGATTAGTGAGGCATGGTGTCCGGCTGTATATCGAATAATACCATTAAGCTCTGCATCCCCTGCCGGAATTGACTCAGTAATTGCCGTTGCTTCAATAAAAGAGGCAAATGGTGTTGAACCAGCGATTGGGCTTAAAAGTATATCACCAGGTACCACCGAGTTTGGAATTACTCGGTCCGCAGGATTTACAACATCATTTCCGGTTGTATCATCATTGACTGTTTTCCCACCTACCATCTCAAAAATGAGTGTTGGTGTCTTCGCTGACTTAATGATATTCACGTAACTGTTTGGATCTGCGGGGTCAATTACTGTTTGTGCTGCAAAGTTAAAAGAAGAAATCACTGTATTCAACTCTATATTGATCCCAGCTAACATCTGAGCAGCTTGCTCGTCTGATACTCCTAACTTCTTAATTAATGTTAGTTTAGCAGCTTCATCACTTTCCATTAATGCAAAAGAGTTCATAACGATACAAGAGGCTACCTCTTTTGGTGTCCCATCTTGACATTTACTTTCCGCTTTTAGAACTTCTTTATAGGCAATGAAAAATTGAGATAGCGGAGTGTCTGTTGGTGATGCCGCAATGCCCTGCGCATAAGACATAGACACAAGACTTTTCACAATTGGCCCAAAACGATTCGACTCAACTAGGAAACTAGATATGCCACCAGCAGGAGTAGATAAGGCCGTTGTTTGAATATCGAAATAACTATCGACAATATCACCTCCAACAGAAGTGTTTGCTAAGCCAACAAAATTAGCTCCTGTAATAGCCCCTAAAGATTGCCCCATAAAGTGGACCTTACTTCTATCAAGAACAACATTTCCAATATTCGCTGAGTTGCTCACTCCAATCCTAAGCGAGATCATATCAAGAACACTCTGCCTTAAGTTATCTCTTGCAACTAATAGGTTTGCTAAGTTCATATAATCAGTTGGGCTAACGTTCGCATTCGCAGTAATTGAGTTTCCCTGATCATTTGTAAAGGATACTTTTCTTGAACCATGTAATGGATGATCAATCGCGACTGTTGCAAACCCCTGTTTTGCTAACTCAGCAGCAAGAGGAAGCATGAACTCTTTCATATAACCAATACCATGTTGCAAGATCACAACAGGCCAACCAGTCGCTGGTCGACTAAAGTTATCTCTAGGTACTGTAATTTGTACATTTAAATTATCTAATACACTATCTGATGCAAGTTGAGACTTTGGAATAGGGTTATATTTCGTGATATGCCTAAGTGGATCAATATCCGTATTTCCATCGGCAGTTTTTAATAAGACATCTCTTAAGCCTACTTGCTTACAAAATTCATCTTGCGAGTTATCAGGAACAACAAATTCAGCACCTTCAGGTAACCCAGATAAAGTGGCTCCAGATACACACCTAGCAATCCAAGGTTGTGACAATGGTGCTGTATCTGACAAAAAGTAGTCCACTTTCATTTTCGCCTTATGCACTTCAATTAAGTCTAGGTCCGCTACATCTCTTATCACACGAGCCAATAACAAATCTAAATTTGCACCTGATGGAGTTTCTGGGAACGAAGCTATTGATTCCTTAATGAGTTCATTTGGTGATTTATCCGAAAGGGTAATATCTCCAACACTAGGGACTCCAGGAACAATTGGTATCTGTGGGTTTTCTTGCAATACTGCACCAATTGTTTTTGCATAAAGACCTTTTAAGCTAGACAAAGACGTTGTTGCAGCCTGTGTCGTAAAAACGCTAGAGTAAATAATATCTTCCTGCTTAACATTTGCTTCTAGTAACCTAGCTTCAAGATTATTCAGCACGCCTTGTAAGGCTAGAGCACTATTCTTTGGGTCTTCCGAAATAGGAAACTTTGAAATATCCTGTCGAAGAACGCTATAAGAAATAGATGGCTCGATATCAGTTCCTCTTGAATCTTTTATCCCTCTTAGATAAGCAACAACATATTGAGCTCCAGGGGCCAATGGTTTTAGTGGTACGACAATGATATTGCTACCAGAGACCTGTACAACAAAATCCTCTCCTTCTTTTAGCGCTTTACTTTCAACTATTTTACAAAGTTGTCCTGTAAATTGCGTGGCTGCAGCACAAGTCTCATCTTCAAATGGGCTACTACCTAAATTTGGACCTGCAGCTATGGCTGGGAAAATAAGTACTTTACCTTTTATAGTGGAGGCATCTATAGATACGTCACTTTCAAGTGAAGGATGCACTGCTTTTTTAGGTAAATCAATTTTGAGTGTAAATGGTGCTTGAATGGACCACCCATCAAGTGCTCCCAGAGCTGTTTCTGGATCTGAGTAGTCAGGTTTCTCACCTTCTTTAGTAGCTGCTGTTTCTTTTGGCATATTCAAAGTGCCATCAGTAGTTCCCGCAAAAAGAATATCCGAAGGCGTAGACAACTCACCACCAGCTGGGTTAAACACGACACGTGAGACTGCGACTTTCGTTCCTTTTTTATCGTCGTGGTCGTCTAGTTTATCGCTACCACAACCTGTGAGATTGAGCGCTCCTGCGATTGCGAGGCTCAGTACCAATTTTTTCATGTTTTCTCCCCAAATGACTTCTGGTTATTGTGTGGTTTCGGCTTTATTTATTTTACTGCTGACTAGAAAAAGTGACTGGTGATTGGAAGACCAGTATGGAACTTTCTCTGACAATCACAGCCGAAGACACACATACGAATTAAAAGTTGATTTACCCTGTTGTTTTCATCGTGTTGGTGAAATGAGTCAATATTTCGCCAATATGCTGAAAACGGACCTGTGATTTTGCAATAAATTACCCGATTGCTTTCGAAGACGCCAGAAAATTTCTCAATTTACCGTTTTTTGCTGGTCTTTTTGCGTGATCTGGATAAGATCCACCCTTATTGATGAGGGTCTGCACGAGGAGAATCCATGAATACCTTTATCCCTTCAGAGAACGAATTGACTGGCAAAGTGATTTTGGTCACTGGTGCTGGTGATGGTATCGGAAAAGCCGCTGCTATCCATTACGCAAAATATGGTGCAACCGTCATCTTACTCGGTAAAACAGTCAAAAAGCTTGAAGCTGTTTATGATGAAATTATAGAAGCGGGTTATCCACAGCCTGCCATTATTCCACTGGATCTCAAAGGGGCAACACAAAAGAATTATCGAGATATGGCGGCAACCATTGAAAGCGAGTTTGGCCGCTTAGATGGTCTGTTACAAAATGCCAGTGTCCTCGGTGCCCTCACCCCATTTGAGCATATTCTTGATGAAACCTGGGATTTGGTCATGAAAGTGAACGTGACAGCGCAATTTCAAATGACTCAAGCTTTGATGCCAGTTCTTAAAAAGTCGCCTCAAGCCAGTATTGTTTTTACCAGCTCTTCTGTCGGACGCAAAGGTCGATGTTTCTGGGGAACCTATTCGATTTCAAAGTTTGCAACAGAAGGCATGATGCAAGTCGTCGCGGACGAATATGAGAATACAAACATACGTGTCAATTGCATCAACCCGGGAGCTACAGCAACGACGATGCGCGCAAGAGCTTATCCAAGTGAAGATCAGTCTCAGCTCAAAACCCCGGATGAGATCATGCCAACCTATTTATATTTGATGGCTGATCAAAGTGTCAGTGTCAATGGCCAGTCTTTGGACGCGCAATCAAAATAAGCATTGTTGAGACGGCTAAAATGCCGTCTCTTCCTTTATGAAATTTCTCTCTTGCTCATTGCTCATTGCTCATTGTTCATTTTACATTCAGAACTAGTGCAATCTTTGGCCTCTAGAGTTGTCCTTCTTTCATGACTACCATCCTCGTGACACTTTTTATGTAAAGGGGTTTTCTCATGTGGATGTCATTATACGCGTGGATGTTGATGATTATTCAGTAGCATTAACAGGTGCACTCAAACCCGAAGGCTACCTCAACAATAATATGAGTAGCATCACGATACATTTTGATACCTCCAAACAAAAATGTTAGGTCATCTATCAAAAGCATATCGCCAAATCTGAGCTAGATGCGACAATGGTTGGTCAACCTGTTGTCATCGATATTCCTAAATAACCAATATCAGCCAAGTCGCACTTAGCGACTTGGTTCCCCTGCTCGCTCTATCACATCCAAACACTCCTGAATCAACAAACGATTCATTGTGTTTTCCTGGATCTGCTGCTTTTCTGTTTGTGGCAGTCGTCCTGCTTCTTGTTGCAACTCTGTCTGAATTGTCCCAAGTACCTGTTTGTCCATCCCACCAATACTCGCCAGTGTGATCATAATATTCGGCTGATACGCATATCCTTTATACCGGATCAGCGTTTCATCTGCTGGACAGTCACCGGAGAGCTTCTTCAGTAAATGAGGGGTTGGAAAAATCATTTCGAGCAATGACTGAATGATGACATCAGCATCATTTTCATCAGAGCGCTCGGTTTGGATCAACACGCGAACTCTGGCAAAAGCCGCATCTCTCCGAGATTCTTCTTTCGATTCTTTCCTGGTCTCAAGGTAGGATTGGTAAATCCGAAAATAGTGATTTAAAGTGTCCATGATGACAGTCTCATTTTTTATCGTTGTTATCGTGGGGGCCTCTAGGACTGACCTCTTTTGAAGAAGTACCACCCTAGTAGACCGATTCTACGGGAAAAAATTCAAAAAAATGATAAAAATGATTGTGTTATCGTTATAAATAACTAATTTTCATTAACAAAAACCAATCATCAAACTTTTGTGTTATCGCACTGCAAACTGCACTTTATTTCGTGGGATATTTTGCTTTGATTGACGCTTCAAACGCTTGTCTCTTGCGTTTTCGAATCAACCACCCTTCGCCAGCCCAAACACAAAAAAGAACAATCATACCAAACCCAGTCATACCATAAGCATTCAAAGACTCGGGCAGGTTAAACAAATAGGAAGCGAATAAAGCCAGCGCCATAAAAACAGTTGTGATGATCAATGGCTTATTTGATCTGTAACTCGCGAATGCAGATGAAATCACTGGAATACATGGGATAGATAACCAGAAAAAGAGGGGAATAATACTGGAAGGATGCTCATAAATACGAGCTAAAAATCGCTCAAAAACTTCTGGCAGAGACTCATCTACAGAAGAGAAAGAGAGATAAGATAACACAATGATAGGAATACAGGCTAACCCTGTTAATTTTACTTTCGATGACTTCGACATTGAACAACTCCATCAGTACCCAAGCATTATATAAGACAGTCGAAGCGTTTGGAACATGATTTCAGTTCATTTACAAACAACGTTTAAAATTCTTCCAATTGATACGGGTTGCTAATAGCATTTCTCTTAAAGTGAGTGGCCTTGGGGTATAACGCTTATCAAACCGCCATTGATGCCCACAGCAGCTTGCAGCCATGACTTTTTTATTTGGAACCAGCAGTTGGCTGTCATCTTGACGATAATCTTTGGCAACTTCAAACCATCCATGCATATTCGTGTGAAGTCGATTCTCCTGGATCTCGTCAATAGAATCCAACATGATCATTTCCAACCCTTTCAGTTTCGAGTACACAGGAACAACCAAAGCAAGCGCAGCATGCTGTTGGTACCACTTTATGACTTGTTGCTGTTGCTTGTCTTGAATGGGACACTTCGCACTTTGCCGATAAATCCATGTCCCATTTTGATGATCGAGGGTTAAAGGTGAATCGAGATGAACAATATGAGAAGCCGCTTTTTGGATGTAATAGGGTAAACTGCCGATTCTCTTCAAAAGAATATTCGTCGCAGTGCCGTACTCATTCGACATTTTCAGCAATTCCCGTTCGTAAAAAGCATTGCATAACTCAGCAAAGGCACGATGCTGTTCGTTATCTTGCCATAGATCCGATTGGGTATTCGCCGAAAAATCCTCTCTGTGTGTTACTGGTCGTTCATTTGGGATCACCAAATTTCACTCCTCGTGCCTTTTTCGCTGTGATGAGCGATGATTCATGAAAGATAAACACACCCAACATCAGCTTATAAAAAAAGGCCGCAACATGCGACCTTTATTATTGAAGCGATTACTACCCTTTGATTTCTGAGCGGCCTTTATATGGCGCGCTTTCGCCCAGTTCTTCTTCAATTCGAAGCAATTGATTGTATTTTGCGACTCGGTCAGAACGGCAAAGAGAACCAGTTTTGATTTGCCCAGCTGCGGTTGCAACAGCCAAATCAGCAATCGTTGCATCTTCTGTTTCACCTGAACGATGAGAGATCACAACTTTATACCCTGCTTCCTTCGCCATATTGATCGCATCAAGTGTTTCACTCAAAGAGCCAATCTGGTTGAATTTAATGAGGATGGAGTTCGCAACGCCTTTTTCGATCCCTTCTTTTAGGATCTTTGTATTGGTGACAAACAAATCATCACCGACAAGCTGCACTTTTTCACCAATTTGTTCAGTCAAGTATTTCCAGCCAGACCAGTCACTTTCATCCAATCCGTCTTCAATCGATACGATTGGGTAACGATTGGCTAGCTCAGCCAAGTATCCAGAAAACCCTTCAGAATTAAATGATTTATCCTCACCGCTTAAGTGATATTGCTCATCACGGTAAAACTCTGATGCAGCACAATCCAACGCAAGCGTGATATCTTCATTCATCACATAGCCTGCACGTTCAACCGCCTCAGCAATGACCGTTAAAGCTTCTTCGTTCGAAGATAGATTTGGTGCAAAACCACCTTCATCACCAACAGCGGTATTCAAGCCACGCTCAGAAAGGACTTTCTTTAATGCATGGAAAATTTCAGCACCCATACGCAGGGCTTCACGGAAGTTTTTTGCTCCAACAGGTTGCACCATGAATTCTTGAATATCAACGTTGTTATCTGCATGTTCACCACCGTTTAAGATATTCATCATCGGAACGGGCATAGAGAACTGCCCTGCGGTGCCATTCAACTCAGCAATATGTGCATATAAAGGTTGGCCTTTATCCATAGCCGCAGCTTTCGCTGTTGCAAGAGAGACAGCAAGGATCGCGTTTGCACCCAATTTGGATTTGTTGTCTGTTCCATCGAGCGCCAACATCTTATTATCGATGTCACGTTGTGCGTGTGCGTTTTCACCAATGAGCGCATCCGCGATTGCCGTATTTATATTCTCAACAGCAGTCAACACACCTTTACCTAAGTAACGAGATTTATCACCATCACGGAGTTCCAGCGCTTCACGAGACCCCGTTGATGCTCCAGAAGGTGCGCATGCTCTGCCCCACGCACCACTGGCGAGGTGAACGTCAGCTTCAACAGTTGGATTTCCACGTGAGTCCATGACTTCACGACCGATGATTTTTACGATTTCAGACATGCTAAATCCTCTAGCTGAAAAGAAAAAGCCGTGTGATCACACGGCTTTAAGTGACTTAATTAATTTGTTTCTTTTGGTATTCACCCGCAGCTGCGACAAAACCTTCAAATAAAGGATGTCCATCACGCGGTGTTGAAGTAAATTCTGGGTGGAATTGCGCAGCGATAAACCAAGGGTGTTTTGGGTTTTCGATGATTTCGACCAGCTTTTTGTCATGAGACAAACCTGAGAACTTCAGACCCGCTTTTTCCAACTGCTTCACATAGTTGTTGTTCACTTCGAAGCGGTGGCGGTGACGTTCAACAATCACACCATCCCCATAAACTTCACGGACTTGAGAGTTTTTCACTAGGTGGCACTTCTGGCTACCGAGGCGCATTGTTCCACCTAAGTCTGAATTCAGATCACGTTTCTCGACCTGACCATCATCATCCAGCCATTCTGTGATCAAACCTACGACTGGGTGTGGGGTTGCTGCATCAAATTCTGTGGAGTTCGCATTTTCTAGTCCAGCGACATTTCGTGCGTATTCAATCAATGCGACCTGCATGCCCAAGCAAATCCCTAAATAGGGAATATCGTTTTCACGTGCATACTGAGCAGCTTTGATTTTACCATCCACACCACGCTCACCGAATCCACCAGGAACAAGGATAGCATCGACACCTTCTAACACTTCTGTACCTTTGCTTTCGATATCTTGCGAATCAACATATTTAATGTTTACAGAAAGTCGGTTTTTAAGGCCTGCGTGTTTCAGCGCTTCGTTGACAGATTTATACGCATCTGGCAGCTCAACATATTTACCAACCATCGCTATCGATACTTCGCCATTAGGGTTGGATTCTTCGTATAAAACCTGTTCCCACTCAGAAAGATCCGCTTCAGGACAATCAATATGAAATCGGCGAACGATCAACTGATCCAATCCTTGCGATTTTAGCAATGCAGGAATTTGATAAATGCTACTGACATCTTTGAGCGAAATAACCGCTTTTTCTTCAACATTTGTGAACAAAGATATCTTTGAACGTTCATGGGGCGGAATAGCGCGATCAGAGCGACAAATCAAAATATCTGGCTGAATACCAATTGAACGAAGTTCTTTAACTGAATGCTGCGTTGGTTTGGTTTTGACTTCGCCCGCAGCACCAAGAAATGGTACAAGCGTGAGGTGCATATACATCGCATGCTCACGGCCTAGCTCAGTGCCAAGTTGACGTAATGCTTCTAAAAACGGTTGAGACTCAATATCACCAACAGTTCCACCGACTTCAACAATCGCAATATCAGAGCCTTCTGCCCCTTCGATCACGCGACGTTTAATTTCGTTCGTAATATGTGGAATAACCTGGATGGTTGCACCAAGAAAATCACCACGGCGTTCTTTACGAAGAACATCTGCGTAAATACGACCTTGCGTGAAATTGTTCTTTCGAGTCATTTTGGTACGAATGAAGCGCTCGTAGTGTCCAAGGTCCAGATCGGTCTCAGCGCCATCGTCTGTGACATAGACTTCACCGTGCTGGGTAGGACTCATCGTGCCCGGATCGACATTGATGTATGGGTCGAGTTTCAGCATCGTGACTTTTAATCCACGTGCTTCTAAAATCGCTGCTAGTGAGGCCGCAGCAATACCTTTACCGAGAGAGGATACCACCCCGCCAGTCACAAAAATATAACGAGTAGCCATGAGACTCCTAAGCTGACAATGTTACAATGGGAATTTTTAACAAGACGGGAAATTATTATACATCAAGTTGCCCTCCAGACTCAAAGTCCTTTTTCGTCTGAAGGAAAAAAATTATGGTGTTGTATCAATCTTGAAGTTCATCATTTTCGATTCCATATATTCTTCAATCCCTTCGGTTCCCCCTTCACGACCAAGTCCAGAAAACTTCACACCACCAAAAGGCGCCATGACTGTCGATACTGAGCCTTCATTGATCCCCAACATACCGCACTCCAGTTGCTCTGCAACACGATAAATCCGATCAATATTATTGGTATAGATATAAGCAGCAAGGCCTGCATCAACTTGATTTGCCCAACGTACCACATCTGTTTCATCGGTAAATTCTTGAACCGCAATGACCGGACCAAACACTTCTTCCTGAAATATCCGCATTGTTTCATTTGTACCATCGACGAGGGTTGGCTGAAAGAAGAGAGCGCCTTTCTCATCGACTTTGCCTCCTTCCATCACGGATGCACCTTTATCAACTGCATCTTGGATCATTGCTTCCACTTTTTTGATTGCCGCTTCATTAATCAAAGGGCCTTGATCACAATGATCATCTAAGCCTGAGCCAAGACGGATCTCCTTCATTTTCTGTCGAAGTTGATCGAGGAAACGACTTTTTACACTGTGGTGAAGATAAATGCGATTGGCGCTCACACATGTCTGGCCTGCATTACGGAATTTACTCTTCATTAGTCCATCAACGGCTTTCTCAATATCAGCATCGCCAAAGACGATAAATGGGGCATTCCCGCCAAGTTCTAAGGATAATCTTTTTAACGTTTGTGCAGAATGCTTCATTAACCATTGGCCAACACGTGTCGAACCTGTAAAGCTAACTTTTCTAACCAGCGGATTCGCACAAAATGCTTCTCCAATTGACTCCGGGTTTCCCGTCACCATATTCAGTACACCATCTGGTAAACCTGCTTTTTCTGCAAAATAGGCAAGCGCTAATGCAGAGAAAGGTGTTTCTTCGGAAGGCTTCGCAACGATAGTACACCCAGCCATCAAGGCTGGTGCTATTTTACGTGCCAGCATCGCTAGTGGAAAATTCCAAGGTGTGATCAGGGCGCATACCCCAACAGGCTGTTGAATCGTCATTAATCTATGGCTTGCAGAAGCTGTCGGAATCGTGCGGCCATATGTTCGCTTTCCTTCCTCAATAAACCAACGGATATAATCTTGGGCGTACTGTACTTCCCCTTTGGCTTCTTTTAGCGGTTTTCCTTGTTCCAAAACGATAAGTTCTGCAAGGCTATGTTCTTGTGCCTCAATGAGTCTCAACCAGCGCTCCAGATGTTCTGCTCGCTCATAAGCACATAATTTTCTCCAAGATTGAAATGCTTCGTGTGCTTCTTCAATTGCGCGGTCAATTTGTGGTTGTTCTAATGAAGGTATTTCTCCAACTTTATCGCCTGATGTTGGATCAAAAACGCTGATCCATTGATGAGATAAAATCCACTCACCACCTATATAGTTGGCTTGCTTAATTAATGATTTGGTGACATCTGAAACAATCGCGCCCATGCTGAAGTTCCGTTGTGTTAAACCTTTTTTTAGAGTATATCAAGGATTAATCTAATTGGGCTGGTGTCAACACATAAAAAACGCAGCCTTTGGCTGCGTTTTTTGCTGTGATGAAAAGTTTCTCAATTATGCTGCTTTGACATTTGCACGCTCTACTTGTAGTCGACGCGTCTCAATGACTGCGAGAAGACTTAAGATAAAGAACATGCTACCACCGCTATCACCTGATGATGTTGCTGGTGATGCTGAAGATGATGCAAAAACACTTTCAGAAGTAGATGTATTCTCATCGTGAATAAAGACAGTGATAACTTTACGAGTTTGCTTGTTATTTGAACTTGTTACGACCAATTCAAACTGAACTTCAACACCCTGCTCTGGAACATTATCTGCTGTGAAAGATAAAGTCTCTGAATTCTTGTCATGAATTAATAGGTGGAACTCACTCGCATCTAGCTGTCTCCAAGCAAAGGTTGCGCCTTTATCAGAAACCGCAGCTGTGATTTCAGTCACTTCACCTTCTTTCGCGTTGTAACGCTCGCCTAGACCAACTGTGATACCATTTTTCGCTGTTTCAGATGCATTCTTGCTAAATACAATGCCTTGATTTTGGAAGTGCTTATAGAATACTTCCGCATGTGGTCCAGCTGGGTATAAACGTTTTGCTGTTGTATAGATTGATTGTGCCATAATCGGCATCGTTACATGACCACCTAGACCAAACTGTGATTCAATGACAATTTTATCAATCTGGTCACGTGCAATACCTCTCTCACGAAGTTCGACATGTGCCTGGAACAATGGTGTTGCCCACATTTGGTCACCGATTTGACCTGTACCATGTGCTTCATAATTACGGCCTGACTTGTATTGATACTCAGCGCCTGTTCTATCAAGCTGACGTCCACCAAATTGACCTTTGTCCCACCAGAACCATGCGCCCATACGCTCCGGATGGAAAGATTTGCCATTTTCAGTCGCATACTTATAAGTTGCGCCCCAGTAGTCACCAAATCCTTCTCCAATTGCACCCATATCACCTTCAAACTGACTCCAGTTCGGGTTGATATCATACATAATCGCATGACCATACTCGTGCAAGATAATTGTCGCGTCTTCTGTCGCTTTTGATAATGTACCTTGGTGGCCAAAAGTGATCATATTCGTTCTTGGCGTGTAGAATGCGTTACGATTATCGTAGCTGTCTGTATCAACTTTGATAGGACGATTCTGAATACCATTTCCGCCAACATAGCCGAGTGACTGCAAATAACGTTGACTCTGGTCAATATGGTAGTAAACATTCGCATCCTGGAAACCTTGCTCATCACGTGTATGGAACCAGTTACCATCTGATGAAGTTGTCATACCTTTTGCTGTAAACTTGCTCGAAGGCTGCATGACATCGACGATTTCAACCCAAGGACCTGCTAAACGATAAGTGTTTCCATCCTTTGTAATGTCTTGCAATGTGACTGTTTTGTATGCTGAAGCAAGTGTGCTATTGAGCACCGCTTTATTAGTCTTAAAACTGATTGTTGTATCTTCAAGTGTTGTTCTTGGGTCTGGGTCAAAGACAAATGCTTTACCATCAACTTGAACACCACGGTTGGCTGTTCTTTCCTGTACTACCGGTCGCTCAGCCAACGCCTGCATTGCTTCTTCAAAAGTCACAACTTGACGACGATTCGTAAAATCGACTTCATCATGAGCATGCTCATCTTCACCTAGGTGATTCGTATGCTCAGTTTCCTGAATATCCAAAACCTCACCTGATAGCTTTCCAATAACAACGCGCTTCGTGTTGCTTTCGAATGTCAGGTCTACTTGATAACTCAGGACTAATTCGCCGTCAAATGGGTAATAAACTTCTTGAACAAGCGGCTTAATAGAAAGTAATTCTGAAGAAGCAACAACATTAAATGCGATTTCTGCTGCACTTGTTACAGAAAGACCTTCAATACCACGTTGCATTGCAGCCGCAGGCTGAGCGTCGATAATATTGTGGTAGATGCGAACGATCTCACCACTTTTTGAATCGATGGATACCGTAATGGTCGCACGGCTAACAGGTACCTCATCGATCATCTGAGAAAACGTAAAATGCTTGGCTGTTAAACTCTCTTTGATATCAGTGAGTGCCAAAACACAGTTGTTGCAGTTGTTTAAAAGATTCTTTCCGACTGCTGTAGCTGCCTGCTGAGCAAGAACCTCATCACTACCACCACGCATCGCTGGGATTTCCAGTGAAGATGTATCTGTAATTAGAGAAGTGGTGAATGCATCCGAAGCATGAGCGACACCCGCGTAAGATGTAAGGAATGTACAAACTGAAAGAGAGACTTTAGAGAACTTCTTCATAACAACCTTCTACAACTTGGGAAAACTAAAACAACGAACAACTGTTCAAAAACTGAGCACATTTTACCGAAAAGAATAACTTTTGCAACATAAATAATGCTAAAGTTTTAACATAAAAAGCCGATGTATTATTTTTTTCTATATATATCAATTAAATATGAAACAAAAATAATTGTATATTTTTTAACCATAACATTTTCGTATTCTTTTTTGAATTCATCTAAAATTTCATTCAAATTACAATTATCATTATTTTTCAACGTGTTACTTGCAATCATACTTATTAGGTACATACTGGGCATTTTTTATAACTGAAGAAAATTCAGCCTTTATCATAAAAAAATAAAGAAGGCCTTATTTTCAATTATTCAAAAAAGGGACGCTGATGAAATACTATGGCAATAGGTCTGGAGCTACTCTTCCTGCATTGCATAAGTAAGTTTTCTCACAGATAAGGGACATATAGAAAGAGCAATATATAAAGAAGAATTGAAATGAACTGGTGTTGAATTGAAGAGGTTTTAAAGTAATGTGGTATTGAAAAATAAAAGCGTGATGATGGGCATGCGATTCCTCACATGCCCACTTGTTGTTTATTTTTTATGGAACTTCATCATGCGGCGACGCTTCTTTATCTGGGTTCCTGTCAGTTGATTCTTCTTCCCTGCATACGGGTTATCCCCTTCACGGAACTCAATCTTGATTGGTGTGCCCATGACTTCAAGAGACTTCCTGAAATAGTTCATCAAATAGCGCTTATAAGAGTCTGGTAAGTCGTACACCTGATTCCCATGGATGACGATCCTTGGTGGGTTATAACCACCAGCATGGGCATACTTCAGCTTCACTCGACGACCACGGACCAATGGAGGCTGGTGATCCATCTGTGCCATATCCATAATCTTCGTAAGCTTGGACGTGGATACACGTGTTGTGGCGGATTGGAATGCTTCTTCCACAGACTCGAATAAGTGCCCAACACCAGAGCCATGAAGCGCAGAAATAAAGTGGATACGTGCAAAGTCGATAAAACCAAGACGGCGATCAAGTTCAGACTTCACGCGATCTTTAATATCCATATCCAAGCCATCCCACTTGTTGACCGCAATCACAAGTGAACGTCCGGCATTCAGTGTAAAGCCGAGCAAGCTCAGATCTTGATCACTGATCCCATCACGGGCATCAATTACCAATAAAACGACATTTGCATCTTCAATCGCCTTGAGCGTTTTAATCACTGAGAACTTTTCAACAGCCTCAGTTACCTTCCCGCGTTTTCGCACCCCAGCTGTATCGATCAGGATATACTCCTGATCTTCACGTTCCATTGGGATATAAACAGAATCACGCGTTGTGCCTGGCATATCGTAAACAACAACACGCTCTTCACCGAGGATCCGGTTTGTTAATGTTGATTTACCGACGTTTGGTTTACCAATGATCGCCAGTTTGATTGGGCCATCAATGATTGGCGTTTCGTCTTCTTCATCGAATGCTTCCAAGTCTTCATCAAGAAGCGCTTCTTCAGAATCATCTTCCTGAACCTCTTCAAGGTGCGGCTTGAGCGCTAAATGAAGGAGCGCACTCACACCACGGCCATGACTCGCCGCAATTTGATAAATGTCACCAAGAGAAAGTGCATAGAACTCCGCAACTGCCGAATCTGCATCAATCCCATCTGTTTTATTTGCAACAAGAAAAACTTTCTTTTCCTGCTTACGTAAATGATGGGCAATGGCTTCATCAGCGACCGTTAATCCAGCACGAGCATCCACCATAAAGAACACAACATCCGCTTCATCAATTGCTTGAAGCGATTGCGATGCCATTTCCAGTTCAATCCCTTCTTCTGTGCCATCTATCCCGCCTGTATCAACGACGATAAACTCCATGTCATCTACTGTCGCCTGACCGTACTTCCGATCACGAGTCAATCCAGGAAAATCAGCGACAAGCGCATCGCGTGTTCGGGTTAAGCGGTTAAATAAGGTGGACTTGCCTACATTTGGGCGGCCAACCAGTGCAACAACAGGCAACATGTTTCCTGATCCTCTTTAAAAAAACTCTTTACTGTTATAAACAGAAAAGGCTTCGTGAAAACGAAGCCCTAAAATATAACCTACGGCAGATAACGCGTTATTGCGTTTTCACAGCACTCAATGTGCCATCGCGTGACTGAATATAAAGCATACCATTATCGATAATTGGCTCTATATATGCCCCACTACTATCAATTTCTTTTCTTGCAAAAATCTCGCCAGATGCTTTATCTAGCCAGTGCCAATAACCTTCAAAGTCACCGACAATGATGTAATTATTCAGAATAACAGGTGCTGTCAGGCTTCGATTAAATAATTGCTTTTGTGTCCAAAGCTCTGTTCCTGTACGGCGATCAACAGCAACAATATGCCCTTTCGTGTTCGTCAGAAAAAGCGTATTCTCAGCACCAGCAAGATTTAAATATGATTTATAGTCTCGCTTCCAAATAACACGGCCTGAGTTCACTTCTAAACTCACTAAATCACCGTTGTAACCAACAATGTATAAGTTATTACCAAGGATCAGAGGCGACGCATCGACGTCTGCTAATCGCTCAAGATCGGTAGCACCATCACGCTTACCAATCGATTGCTCCCAGGCTTGCAAACCTTTATCTGCAATCACAACGGTCACTTTCCCACTTGCTGTCCCAAGCAACACACCACCATTTGAAAAAAGTGGTTTGCTTGCACCACGAACAGAAAGTGGCGGCGCAGGGAAGTCGATTTCCCAACGTTTTTCACCCGCATCAGGGTGAAGGGCAAGCAGTTTACCAGAATTTGTATTCACATAGAATAATCCGCCGCCAGCTGCCACAGGTGTATTCACTTCTCCTGGCACTTCAGCTTTCCAAAGGACTTTCTTTTCTTTTGGATCAATCGCAATGACTTCACCATTTTCCGTCCCAACGACAAGCTTATCAAAAGCGTAAGTTAATCCACCAGATAAACGCGCTGATTTGACGTCTTCGAAGAAGGATGTGTCTTCACGAACATCTAAGTCCCATAACTCATCACCATCTTTCAATGAATATGCATGGACGATACCTTCTCGGCTTGCGGCATAAATCACATCATCTTTAATCACCGGTGAAAGACGAGAAAAGAATTCACCAATGCCATCATCAACTGAAGATTCCCATGACACTTGCGGTGTGAACTTTTCCTGAATCGGCTGTAACTCTGCAATTTTAGGTTCGTCCGATGAAGAACATCCCATGAGTGCAACACCGAATGTCATGACGGCAACTATCTGTTTGAAACCGATTCTCATCGGACACACCCCTTATCTTTCCTGTCACGCACTATTTGCGCGTCACCATATCAGCACAATGATGTGCTGACTTCTTTTACGTTATTCTTTTGAAGCAACTACTGTTTTGCAATCACTGCCAGGTCATCAAATTTCAGTTGAAGCGCAGGACTTGATTTCGCACCATCCTCATCAAGCGCTTTTTGGTAGGCATCTCTAGCCTTTGTCAGCTCACCTTTTGCGACAAAAATATCGCCTTTCAACTCTTCAAATTGTGCATTGAATGACTTTGGATGCGGCTGCTTTAATTGCTTGAGTGCTTCATCATATTTCTCAAGCGCAATCAGAATTTTTACCAAACGGACATTCGCGATCGACTTGATTTCTGGAGAGTCAGCCGTCTCAAATGCTTTGATTAGCTTCTCTTTTGCTTTTGCATACTCTTTCTTATCTACTAATGCTTTGGCAGCATGAAACTCAGCCAACACTGCGTAAGTTGAATCGGGATGACTTTGAATCAATTGATCCGCTTTACCCTGAACATCCGGTGTTTCTTTAACGAGTTCATCAATTAATTGCGCATATTGCTCAGATGCTTTTCCTTGCGTTTCTAATTGATGGCTACTAAAAGTACGCCATCCGATCAAACCACCCAAACCGATCACCGCACCAAGTAGTACAGGTACACCATATTCTTTGACTATAGATTTCAGTTGTTCGTATTGTTGTTCTTCAGTTAACTGTGGATCCATCTTTTTATCCTCTATGCACCGAGTACCGATGCTAAATCTGTTTGTGAAATACGCTGCTGTGGTTTGTCTTCTCGTAGAAACTTCACCGTGACTTCTTTCGCTGAGACTTCATCTTCGCCTAGGATCAATGCAATCTCAGCACCACTATTATCTGCACGTTTAAGTTGTTTCTTGAAGCTACCCCCCCCACAGTTCAACATCACGCGGCGCGAAGGGAATTCATCACGAACTTGCTCAGCAAGTTGCATTGCGGCATTTTCGACATTTTGACCAACTGCTGCAACAAATACATCAACAGCTGCTGGAATCTTCTTTAATGTCTCTAAGGATGAAACCATCAATACCAATCGTTCCAAACCAAGCGCAAAACCAACAGCAGGTGTCGCCTTTCCACCAAGCTGTTCAACTAGCCCATCATAGCGACCACCGGCACAAACCGTGCCTTGTGCACCAAGAGAATCCGTGATCCACTCAAAAACCGTTCGGTTATAATAATCTAGGCCACGCACCAAACGCTCATTCACCGTGTATTGGATGCCCGCAGCGTCCAATCGTTCACACAATGTTTTAAAATGTTCTGTCGATTCGTCATCAAGGTGTTCTGAAAGCTTTGGTGCATCGACCAAAATCTTCTGAATATCCTGATTTTTTGTATCTAATATGCGAAGTGGGTTTGTATAAAGTCGGCGAAGGCTGTCTTCATCAAGCTGATCTTTGAATTGCTCAAGGAAGCTGACTAAGGCGTCTCGATAAGCGGCTCTTGCTTCATTACTACCAAGGGAGTTCAATTCTAAGCGAACATGTTCAGCAATACCAAGTTGTTTCCAAAGACGCGCTGTTAGTAAAATAACTTCGGCATCACTGTCTGGTGCGCTGAGGCCAAAAACTTCACAACCAAATTGGTGAAACTGGCGATAGCGTCCTTTCTGCGGGCGCTCATGGCGAAACATTGGCCCCATGTACCAAAGACGTTGCTCTTGATTATACAAGAGACCATGCTCGTTCCCTGCACGGACACAACATGCTGTGCCTTCCGGTCTTAGCGTCAGACTGTCACCATTGCGGTCATCAAAGGTATACATTTCTTTTTCGACGATATCCGTTACTTCACCGATAGAGCGCTTAAATAGCTCCGTCGACTCCACAACCGGATAACGAATTTCTCGGTAACCATAAGATGCAACCACACGGCGCAAAGTTTCTTCGACTGTTTGCCATACAGGAGTTTCTGTCGGCAAGCAGTCGTTCATACCACGAATCGCTTGTATTTTCTTAGCCACGACTAAACCACTTCACCTCAAATTTTCAAAATAGCTGGCATTATAGGTGCTTTCACCAAAAACACCAAGAGGCACCTGACATGCCCGAGTATTTTTCTCGATTGTTTGTTCAACAACTTTTGTTTATTCGACAACTTTCACATCAATACGCTGTGCTTCGCTTTCTGCAACATAAGAGCGAATGTGCGTTTCAAGCTGCTCAACAAGGTTCTCATTATCTAGGCGTTCTTTCTGACGCTGCCCGTTGATATAAAAGCCACTCTTGCGGTTTGCACCTGCAACCCCCATATCCGAGATTAACGCTTCACCTGGTCCATTGACGACGCATCCAATGACAGAGACCGTCATTGGCGTAACAATATCTTCCAATCGCTCTTCTAGTTGATTCATTGTAGAGACAACATCAAACTCCTGGCGGCTACAGCTTGGGCAAGCGATAAAATTGATCCCACGGGCTCGTATCCCGAGCGACTTCAGAATATCAAAACCAACTTTGACTTCTTCTACCGGATCAGCCGCAAGAGAAATTCGTAATGTGTCACCAATGCCTTCAGCCAGCAGCATACCAAGACCGACTGCTGACTTCACAGAACCAGCTCTCGCTCCACCGGCTTCCGTGATCCCTAAATGGAGTGGTTGTTCAATTTGTTGTGCTAAAAGACGATATGCACCGACCGCTAAAAATACATCGGATGCTTTGACGCTGACCTTAAAATCTTGGAAGTTCAGTCTGTCGAGAATATCAACATGACGCATGGCGGATTCGACAAGAGCAGCAGGAACTGGCTCGCCATATTTTTCTTGTAAATCACGCTCCAGTGAGCCGCCATTTACACCGATTCGGATTGGGATCCCTTTGTCTTTTGCTGCATCAACAACGGAACGGATCCGCTCTTCTTTGCCAATGTTACCTGGGTTGATCCGCAAACAGTCCACGCCATACTCAGCAACTTTCAAAGCAATGCGATAATCAAAGTGGATATCTGCCACAAGTGGAATGGAAACGCGTTGTTTGATCAACTTGAATGCCTCAGCAGCATCCATTGTCGGTACTGAAACACGAACAATATCGGCCCCGGCTGCTTGAATGGCTTCTATCTGTGCAACTGTTGCATCGACATCTGTGGTCCGTGTATTCGTCATGGATTGGACAGAAATAGGCGCGTCACCCCCGACGGGAACATCACCAACATAGATTTTGCGAGAAACGCGGCGTTTGATGGGAGACTCTTTCAACATACTTACAATTACTCAGTGTGTGGTAACTCAAACTTGGGGTTGCCTCGATTATTGACGAATGAGAGATCAACAGGCTGGCTATTCAACTTGATCTCAACTGCATCACGAACACCGAGGTGGAAATTAAATGGAGCCAAACCGGATAAATTGATGACATCATTCGGTTGTTTGATTCCGGTTGAGATCACTTTACCCAAAGCATCCTTGATACTGTACCAGCACTCCTTCGTAAATTTCACTTCTAACGTCATTTTCTGAAAACCATCGCTCTCAGGTGTTGACTCTTTTTGCGCCAAAGTAGCGACATCTGAGTCAGACCAGACCGGGACTTGTTTTTCAATGTTCTTTTCTTCTGCTTGTGGTTGCTTGGCTGTATCCATATTTACGGCTTGAGCTGTCCCTTGCTCTACCTGATCTTCGTTAGAATTCGTTGTTTGGTTTGCCTTATCTTCAATCGCCTGCTCGGCCGTTTGAAGTTGCTCACTTTCATCAGATGGTCGGCTTCCCTGAAATTGATCAGTTGTGATGGCTGGCGTGCTCACAGGCTGCTCTTGAGCGATCTCCGGTTGAACTGGTACAGTCTTCACCGCTTTACTTTGCTGATACCAATAAATAATTGATGAAAGGAAAATAAATCCAATGACGCCGTAAGTCACCCCCATCCAGCGACTATCTCTTGCCTTGCGGTGGGTCAATCGGGAAAACGACTGCATATCAGCCGCTGTCCCAACATTGTATGACTCGAAGGCAGCCATGACTGCATCAAAATCTGCATGAACACTTTTGGCATAGGCTTTTAGATAGCCTTTCGCAAAAGTATGGCTGGCCACACGATCATACTCGTCCTGATCAATCGCCTCAATAATGTCTTTTCTTAAATTCAATCGTTGTGCAACATCTGACTGAGACAGCCCGACTTTCTCCCGGGCTTCTTTTAAAAGTCGGCCCGGGGATACTGCATCTACATTCTCAATTTGCTCTTCAGTCATTCGCTACATCTTCCGGTGCGATCAGATAAATTTTGTCGCCCACATTAAGGTTTTGAAGGTCCTGAATATTATTCCAATCAATCAGGCGCTGCAGTTTGATATTGTACTTTCTGGAGATACGATACAGGTTTTCTCCACTCTGTAATACATGATATCGGCGTTCACTTGCTGATTCGCTGAGAGATAGCCCTCCATCACCCTGTGCTTGTAAAGACTTCGCAGCAAGAACAGGCTTCACATTTGAATGCTGTCTGATGTCCTCAAGGTAGAGTGTTTGCCCTTCCTCTATTGAATCCTTTTTCAACCGATTCCATGCCTTTAATGAAGCAATCTTGATGTTGTATTTGAATGAAATGGAAAACAGGGTCTCACCCGCAGCAACAATATGCTTTTTTGCATGCTTCAGCGCTATTTGAGAGACAATCATGCTCTCTTCAACTTCCAGAGTATCTTCTCCATCTGCCTCAGGCATAGCTCCTTGCTCAGACATAGCTGATTGCTCGGACATAGCTGATTGCTCGGACATAGCTGATTGAGCCTCTGGCACCATATCGTTGGTTGGAGCGATATTTTGTGCAGAAAGTTCCTCCTTTTGCACTTTCACTGTTTTTTTGGGGGTTGCTACAGCAGATAAACTTGTTGGCTCAACAACCGCAGCAGTTGCCAATTGAGAATCACTCTCAGGGACTAAAACGGCCTCATCAGCTGTTGCAGCTTCCAATTCACGTTTAATATCTCGCTCAGGCATCGGCATTAGCGCATCGTCCTTCGCTAGACTCGCCACTTGAACTTGTGCATCAATCGTTGCATTACTTTCGCTCTTAAACTCCGGTTCTACTTTTTGGTGCTTTGGCGGCTTTGGTAACACGCGAGGTGGTTTGACTGTCGCTTGACTCCCCTCATTTTGTGGAGAAAGCTTCACAGACTTCTTACCCAGGTTGTTTTCTGGCTTCCGAGTCACCTTGATCTGTGGTCCACCTTTATTTCCACGGCCATTCACAGCAAACTGACTCATCAAATGTGAGCTGTAGTCAGAGCGGAGTAACTCAAACTCACTTCTGTCTAACCGCTTGGCCTGAAAGAGTTTCGACTCTGTAGACAGGGGATAAACAGTGATCAAAGTACCTGCATAAACGTCAGCCTTTGCCATATTGCCTAGTTTGACCTGAGTTAAATAAGCAAGTAGCACGCTTCGGGCATTAATCGCGGCGAGATTTTCAATTTTCTCAATGATATTCAGAATATCGTTGTACTTTCCTTTTGCATAATAAAGTGCCCCCAAATTGATCATGCTGTTTACGCGGGCATCATTATGCTCTAGAGATAATTTGAGGTAGTCTTCCGCATCATCGAAGTTATTGACTTTAACTGCGCAGATCGCCATGTTTTCATAGGTCTCTGCGACACGGATATAGTTGGGGATTTGAATCGCCTTTTTGAAGTATTTTTTGGCTTCATCCATTTTTCCAATACGGCATAAGAAAGCACCATAATTGTTTTGGACATCACCATCATCAGGCGCAAGATGGATGGCCTTTTCATAATTTTGCTCAGCAAGCTTATCTTCGCCTACATTCTCATAGTAAAAAGCGAGGCTGTAATAAGCTTCGGGTAAATTCGGCGCAAACTGAACCGCTTTGTCCAGATTATACTTTGCTTGAGTGGTACTGCCTTTTTTGAGGTAATTCAGCCCAAGCGCAATACGAGTCTTGGCTGCTTCTTCTGGGTCAACGTTTCTAACAACATTCTTATCACTCCCTTCCATATAGGTTCGAGTCACGCACGAGGCCGTTCCAAAAACCATCAGCAAAGAGAGCGTTATAATTTTTAATTTCATGGCTCCACCGCCGAAAAAACATAGATTTATACCATTTTGACTGAAATAGACTGCCCTTTCACCTGTTTTTTCATCAAACGCTTGGTTCTGTCAACAACATCGCCAACTAACTGACCACATGCAGCATCAATATCATCACCTCGCGTTTTTCTGACAGTTACAGTATAACCATATTCCTGAAGGACTTTACTAAATCTGTCGACTCTTGAGTTACTTGAGCGTCCGTAGTCTGCACCAGGGAACGGATTGAACGGGATCAAATTAATTTTTGAAGGTGTTTCTTTGAGGACTTTCGCTAGCTGATGCGCCTGATCCATTGAGTCGTTGACATGATCAAGCATGACATATTCAACGGTTACTTTTTCATTCGCTTTTGAATTTTCAACATAGCGACGGGATGCAGCCAAGAACTCAGCAATTGGATATTTTTTATTAATTGGAACAATTTCATCACGGAGTTCATTTGTTGGCGCATGAAGCGATATCGCAAGCGCAACATCTATCTTCTCTCGTAGAATATCCAGTGCAGGTACTACACCAGACGTACTCACTGTGACACGGCGTTTAGATAAGCCAAACCCCCAATCATCCATCATCAACTCTAGTGCTGGGATGACGTTGTTCAGGTTCAACAAGGGTTCACCCATTCCCATCATCACAACATTCGTTACCGGGCGATTCAAGCTGGATCCATCTAAGCCAACATCTGTCGCAACGCGCCAGACCTGTCCAATGATTTCTGAAACTTTTAAATTACGGTTAAAACCTTGTTGGGCTGTGGAACAAAATGTACATTCAAGCGCACAACCAACCTGAGAAGAAACACACAAGGTTTTTCGATCCCCGTCCGGGATCCAGACCGCTTCGACTTCCTGTCCACCCTCTAAGATCATGGCATATTTGATCGTACCGTCAGCAGATTCCTGACGTTGAGAAATTTCAGGGGCTTTAATTTCTGTTCGCGCAATCAATTTCTGGCGGAGCTTTTTGTTCAGATTACTCATCTGTTCAATATCACTGATACCGAAATGATACATCCACTTCATGACTTGATCGGCGCGAAAAGGTTTCTCACCCATCTCAGCAAAAAAGTCTCGCATCTGACTTCTCGTCATATCTAGCAGATTGATTTTTTCTACAGCACTCATACCAGCTCTCAATTCACACAAACATCAAAAGGATAAATCTAAGAATACATTTTACAAGAAAGGGGCATTGAAGCCCCTCCCTTTACTTCATCGTATACGCGATTAACGTGTACGTGCGCAAAGCTCTTCTTCGCTAAAGAAGTATGCGATTTCACGTGCAGCTGACTCAGGTGCATCAGAACCGTGAACTGCGTTTTCGTCGATAGACTCAGCGTAATCCGCACGAAGTGTACCCGCAAGTGCTTCTACTGGGTTAGTTGCACCCATGATCTCACGGTTTTTCGCGATTGCGTTTTCGCCTTCAAGTACCTGAACCATCACAGGACCAGATGTCATGAATTCAACTAAAGCGCCAAAGAAAGGGCGCTCTTTGTGCTCTGCGTAGAAACCTTCCGCTTGCTCTTGAGACAAGTGAACCATTTTTGCAGCAACGATACGAAGACCTGCTGACTCAAAACGGTTGTAGATAGCGCCGATGACGTTTTTAGCAACTGCATCCGGCTTAACAATTGAAAAAGTACGTTCTAAAGCCATGATTCGCTCCACTGTATAAACCAAAAATTATTAGGCGGCGGATTATACGATATTCCACCGTAAATTCATATGGTCAGTTTTAATATTTCAGAAACTGAGTGTTATCATGAAGCTTATTTATATTTGATGTCAGATGGATGAATCATGAACAAATTTATAAAAAGAACCCTTCCGATCCTGGCTGGGTTGAGCTTGTTGAGTGCTTGTGATGATAATGCAGGTAAAGTCAGTCTTGGCTTGTTTACGACCAAAGATATTCTGATCAAAGCATTCCATGACCCGAAATTGCCTGGCGTGATTTGCCATGTCGCTCATGTTGAAGCCAACCTGGACTTCGCGGATCCTTCCAATATGAGTATCGCCTGTCGTCAAATCGGTGAGATCACCCCCGAACAGGTCAAAACACTCGATCTGGATGATGCAGGCGAGAAGATTTTTACCAAATCGAAGAGTATTTTATTCAAAAGCCTGAAGGTCAGACGGATCTTTGATGTTGAAAATCAGACGCTCGTTTACCTATCCTATTCGACTCATGAGACTGCAGGCAGCCATAAGCACTCACTGTCTACAGTTCCATTGTATGGCAGCAAGGCTTATGGTGTCGTTCAAAAACCAAAAGGTTAATGCAGCGCTAACGCTCTAAAATCACGCTGGCAACGACGAATTGCTTCTCATCACTGATAGAAACAAACACTTGATTCACTTCAAGCGCGTCCGCCAGCTTTTTCGCCTTTCCCTCAAATCGTACTGTTGGTTGACCAGATGGTAAATTCCCAGAAATAATCTGTTGAAATGTCACCCCTTTCGCAATACCTGTGCCAAGCGCCTTTGCGCCGGCTTCCTTCACTGCAAAGCGTTTCGCAACATAGCGAGCTGGATCATGGTGCCCTTGAAAAACCTCATATTCATCTCGATGAAGAATGCGTTTCGCGAGACGCTCTAAAGAAGTTTTCGAACGTACCACACGAGAGATATCTAAAATATCCGTTCCAAAACCAACAATTGCCATTATCCACGCGCTTCCAACATCAGACGCTTCATATCGCGTACAGCTAAATCCAACCCATCAAACACAGCACGTGCAATAATCGCGTGGCCAATGTTTAACTCGTACATTTGAGAAATTGCCGCGATTGGCTTTACATTATGGTAATGCAAACCATGACCTGCATTGACTGTGATCCCAAGTGATGCTGCATGCTCAGCACCTTCACGAATACGGGATAGCTCATTTTGGGCATCCTTTTGTGTTTGTGCATCGGCATAACATCCTGTGTGGATCTCGATATAGGGTGCTTTTGTTCTTGCTGCCGCTTCAATTTGATCACGATCCGCATCAATAAACAAAGATACCTTCGTCCCATGCGCTGCTAATCGCAGGTTTGCTTCCGTAATTCTTTGCTCTTGGGAGAGTACGTCTAAGCCACCTTCTGTTGTCAGCTCTTCCCGCTTCTCCGGAACCAAACAACAAAATTCAGGTTTGACTTGAGCCGCAATGTCCAGCATTTCATTGGTCACGGCCATCTCAAGATTCATCCGGGTAGAAAGTGTATCTTTGAGTAAGAATACATCTCTGTCGACGATATGTCGGCGGTCTTCTCTTAAGTGAATGGTGATCCCATCAGCGCCTGCTCGCTCTGCAATTGAAGCTGCATGAACCGGATCTGGGTAGTGGGTTCCCCTGGCTTGGCGGAGTGTCGCGACATGGTCGATGTTCACCCCGAGTAAGATGTCCTTCATGTGATGTTCTTCTTCATCTATGTTCTTGTTTGAAAAAACGTTCTGCTCTTCAGTGGCTCATCACCAATAAAAGGCTGAAAAGCTAAACGCATAATCTGTTTTGCGGCTAATCTAACGTGTGTCTCGGAGAAGTTCAACTGGGCAATTTGCAAAAGTGCATCCCCGGGAAAACAACGGAGTCGATGGTAACTTAAGAAGAAACCTTCTCCTGGGACAAATCGATACCAGTTGTGCGATTTCACTTCATAATCACCATGATTTGCAGATTGAAAGTCAATGCCTAAGCCAAGCTCATCAAGTAAAGCAATTTCAAACTGACGGAGTACAGGCTCTATCGCTGATTTATCGACCTGCTTTAAGTGTTGAAGTGCTGATTCATACAGTGGAAATAAACGCTCTGATGCGAAGTCTTTCGGCCAAATCCGACAAATCAGCTCATTCATGTATAACGCACAAAAAAGATGTTTTCCTTGCAGAGAAAAGCGCTCGCTATGGGCTTCTAGTCGGTTTGCGTATTTCATGTCACCGTGGCCAGTGACTTCCAATATTAAGGGCTGAAAGGGTTGGCAAAGCGCTTGATGCTGGCTTTTTTTACCTTTACGAATAAACAAGCTGACACGACCAATCTCCTGATCCACCAAACAATCAGCAATGATTGAGTTTTCACGAAATGGTCGTGTATGCAGGATGTAGGCTTTACTGAGCAAGTGCTCGCTCCAGTGATAAATGGGTGTGAAGCGATATCATCACACCCGTTAAGTTAATCCTCGCCGTAACCCAAGCTGCGCAGCGCACGTTCATCATCTGCCCAACCGCTTTTGACTTTCACCCAAATTTGCAGGAAGACTTTATTTTGGAACATATCTTCCATATCCAGTCGCGCTTCACGGCCGATCGTTTTGAGCTTTGATCCTTGCTTCCCGATGATCATACGCTTCTGACCTTCGCGCTCAACTAAGATCAAGGCATTAATGTGATAATGGCCTTTTTCTGTTGTTTTAAATTGCTCAATTTCAACCGTCACCGCATACGGTAGCTCTTCACCTAAAAAGCGCATCAATTTCTCACGGATGATCTCTGATGCCATAAAGCGAGATGAGCGATCCGTAAAATGGTCTTCTGGGAAGTAGAAAGGACTTTCTGGTAACGATGACTTCGCGACTTTCACGATCTCATCAACATTTTCGCCTGTCTCTGCACAGATAGGAATAATGGCTTTAAAGTTATGCTGCTCAGATAGCCACTGTAAATGGGGTAATAGCTCCGACTTTTCCTTCACATTGTCAATCTTGTTCACGGCAAGAACAACAGGCGGAAAATCATTACTGAGCTTACGCAATACCATGGCGTCGTCGTCTGTCCAGCGCGTTCCTTCGACCATAAAGACACAAAGCTCTACATCACGAATGGAACTGGATGCTGCACGGTTCATCAATCGGTTAATCGCCCGTTTTTCTTCAATATGCAGACCAGGTGTGTCCACATAAACCGTTTGATACTCGTCTTCCGTATGGATACCCATGATCCGGTGACGCGTTGTCTGAGGCTTACGCGAAGTGATGCTCACTTTCTGACCCAGAATTTGATTTAAGAGTGTGGATTTTCCCACATTTGGACGACCAACGATTGCAACGAGGCCACAATAGGTATTTTCTTGCATTACTTCTCTTTCAATTGTTCCAGTGCCTGCTCAGCAGCTTGCTGCTCGGCACGACGACGACTGGTGCCTGTTGCGACAATCGTCTCTAAACCTTCAATCTCGCATGACACTGTAAATTTCTGTTCATGCGCTTTTCCGGTGATCTCAGTCACAGTATAACTCGGCAACGATAGTTTTCTGCCTTGCAAATATTCCTGCAAACGTGTTTTTGGATCTTTTTGATGGCCAGGTTCGATCACTTGTAAGCGAGACTCGAACCAATCGAGGATTACCGCACGACAAGTATCGATGCCAGCATCTAAGAAAATCGCACCGATAATTGCTTCGATGGTATCTGCAAGTGTTGACTCCCTGCGGAAGCCACCACTTTTTAATTCACCAGGTCCCAAGCGAACAAAGTCCCCGATTTCAAAGTCCTGGCCGAGTTCAGCCAAGGTTTTGCCACGGACCAAGGAAGAACGCATACGCGACATTTCCCCTTCACTGGCTTTTGGAAATTGCTCGTACAACGCACAAGAGATCACAAAACTTAAAATGGAGTCCCCGAGAAACTCCAAACGTTCATTATGTTGACCGCGGTAACTGCGGTGTGTCAGCGCAAGCTCAAGAAGCTCAGGTGCTTCAAATGTATGACCAATCTTAGAATACAGATCTACTGCAGGTCGGATCATGACGGCTCCTTTAGTCGTTTAATGGGCCAAGACGCTCAAAACGAACACCACGCGGAATAAAGCCCGGTAGCCAACTGTCATCCCCATTTTCTGGGAATTCAAAACTCATCCAGATAAAGACCGCTTCACCGACTAATAAATCTTTATGTACAAAGCCCCAGAAACGAGAATCACGGCTATTATCCCGGTTATCACCCAAGACAAAATACGAATCTTTCGGTACAACCCACTTGCCCACTTCACCACTACTATGTTGACGATAAAACTCTTTTGCTTCATCCATCATATAGACTGGTGCTAAGAGAATATCGTGGGTTTTCTCACCGAGCAGATCTTCTTTCAAGCGCACGAGTGGAATGCCACGCACTTCAAATTCGTCCGAGTTGACGATTTCTGGCTCAATTTGTTGCGGTCTTTCGCACTTTTCAGGGTTTTTGTCACAGCTTGGCTGAATGAATAGTTTTTTATTTCGATAAATGATCGTATCACCCGGTAGGCCAATCACTCGCTTAATAAAGTCCTGCTTTTCGTTTTCTGGATATTTGAAAACAGCAATATCTCCCCGTGCAGGCTCACCAACATCGATCAACTGTTTACGCCAAACTGGGTCTTTGACCCCGTAGGAATATTTATTGACCAGAATAAAGTCTCCGACCAGTAAAGTCGGTAACATGGAACTCGACGGAATTTGAAACGGCTCATACAAAAATGAACGAAATAAAGTGATCAGAAGCACGATCGGAAAGATACTCTGCGCCGTTTCTGCAATTGCAGACTGACGTAAAATGGCATCGGATGCATCTTCGCCAAGTTCCCCGCCTGCTTCTGCTTCGGCAGCAACAAGCCGCTCACGACGCTTTGGTGCGAAAACGGTTGCGTCCAAAAGCCAAATCAGGCCACTCCCCAATGATAAAACAACGAGAAAGATAGCAAAGTAGCTAGCCATATTCAGTAGTTTCCTTTATTTTCCAACTTTCAAAATGGCAAGGAAAGCATCTTGAGGTACTTCCACGTTGCCCAACTGTTTCATTCGACGCTTACCTTCTTTCTGCTTTTGAAGCAGCTTTTTCTTCCGGCTCACGTCACCACCATAACATTTTGCAATCACGTTTTTACGTAATTGTTTAACGGTTGTTCGCGCAATAATGTGATTTCCGATTGCAGCCTGAATTGCAATGTCGAACATCTGTCTTGGAATCAACTCACGGAGTTTTTCAGCCAGTAGACGGCCTCTTGCTTGAGAGTGCTCACGGTGTGTGATCACAGCCAGCGCATCGACACGGTCACCGTTGATCATGATATCAACACGGACCATGTCCGCAGCTTCAAAACGTTTGAAGTTATAATCCAGTGAAGCAAAGCCACGGCTGGTTGATTTCAAGCGGTCAAAGAAGTCCATCACAACTTCTGCCATCGGAATATCATAAGTCAACGCAACCTGATTGCCATGATAAGCCATATCTTTTTGAATTCCACGCTTCTCAACACAAAGCGTGATCACATTACCCAAGTATTCTTGAGGCACGAGAATATGGGCTTCAACGATTGGCTCACGAATTTCTTCAATGTTATTCACTGGCGGTAAATCAGATGGGTTATCGACCATCAGCTCTTCACCGTCAGTCGTTAAGACCTGATACACCACCGTTGGTGCCGTTGTGATCAGATCTAAATCATATTCACGTTCTAAACGTTCCTGAATGATTTCCATATGCAACATCCCGAGGAAACCACAACGGAAGCCAAAACCAAGCGCAGAAGAGTTTTCTGGCTCATAGAAAAGGGATGCATCGTTCAGGCTTAATTTGCCAAGCGCATCACGAAATGCTTCGTAATCGTCAGAGCTGATTGGGAAAAGACCAGCATAAACCTGTGGTTTCACCTTCTGGAAACCCGGTAATGGTGCATCAGCAGACTTTTTCGCAAGGGTTAAAGTATCCCCGACTGGCGCACCATGGATGTCTTTGATGCCTGCAATCACATAACCTACTTCGCCAGTGCCGAGTTGACCTGTTTCTGTTTGCTTTGGTGTGAAGATCCCGACTTTATCAGCGATATGCTCCTGACCTGTCGAAATCACTTTGATTTTGTCACCCGCTTTTAATTCACCATGTTTGACACGAACCAAAGATACAACACCTTGGTATGGGTCAAACCAAGAATCAATAATCAAGGCTTGTAGTGGCGCTTCTCTATCACCTTCTGGTGCTGGGATGTGCTCAACAATCGTCTCTAGCACATTCTCAATACCGAGACCTGTTTTTGCAGAGCAGGTCACCGCGTCTGTTGCTTCGATACCAACGATATCTTCAATCTCTTGAGAAACACGGTCCGGATCAGCCTGAGGTAGATCAATTTTATTGAGGATCGGTAAGACTTCTAAGTCCATTTCAATGGCGGTGTAACAGTTCGCCACGGTTTGTGCTTCAACCCCTTGGCCTGCATCAACAACAAGAAGTGCGCCTTCACAAGCGGCCAATGAGCGTGAGACCTCATACGAGAAATCCACGTGGCCAGGCGTATCAATGAAATTAAGTTGGTAAGTTTCGCCGTCCTGCGCTTTGTAGTTCAGCGTCACACTTTGGGCTTTAATGGTGATACCACGTTCACGTTCGAGATCCATGGAATCCAAAACCTGGGCCTGCATTTCTCGATCTGTTAAACCTTCACAATGCTGGATCAGTCGATCGGAAAGCGTTGATTTACCGTGATCAATATGAGCAATGATCGAAAAATTACGTATATTATTGAATTTTGAGGACATTAACACGTACCACTTAAAGAAATTTCCCGGACGCTATACGCACATGTGCACAGAATAAAAAGCCCGCCCGTCTGACGTTAAAACACTAAAGCTCGCGATTATACTATATCTTAGCCAAATTCATACAAAAACCCGGTGTCAATGATGCGTTCCTTTGTGAAGCGAAGTCGATAAACGAACCTAAATTCTTGTTTGTATCCACCTCAATTCAGTTCATAAGTCGTTCCAGACACAATGAGCCAGTGGTATTCGACAATTTGCGCTTGATAACCCAATATTTGAAATGGTATGTCGTTCAACTGCTCAATTTTTTCGCGTCGAAGTTCAAGCAAGCGTTCTTCTTCAGCCTCGTCGTCTCTTTCACCAGCGGCTTCTGCTTTTTTCATCAATATCTCAACTTCATGAAATAAAGGTTGATACTCAGCATACACTTCAAGTGGGCGCAATCTGCCAAACTCCCAAGGAAAGTCAAAGCCTTCTCTAACAAGTAAATCAACCTCCATACCCGATTTATCGCATAAAATCAAACCTTCTTCCATCTACTTTCTTTCTTCTGATTTGATATCTTAGGGTTTTGATTTTTTATGATATCCAATCGCAATGCAAATTCGATCAGAACAACCCCATGATAATGATCAGATCACGCAGGTGGTCCAAGCCGCGTTTATCGATCACCCGCATGGTGCAAATAACGAACATCTCATCGTTTCCCAGCTCAGAAAAGACAACGCAATGTATCTATCCTTTGTTGCACTCATTCATGATACGCTTGTTGGTCATATCTGCTTTTCTGAGGTCCATATTGATGGAAAGCAAATGCAGTGGTATGGGCTAGGGCCTATCTCAGTGTTACCTGAATTTCAACGCCAAGGGGTTGGTTCTGCACTGATTCAACACGGTTTAAATACACTAAAAGAACTCGGTGCATCGGGTACTGTGTTAGTCGGAGAGCCAACCTACTATCAGCGGTTTGGTTTTCAACACGCCGCCCAGCTCACTTTCCCTGGCGTCCCGCCTGAATATTTTATGGCATTATCATTTCTTGATGATTATCCATCTGGAGAAGTCCGTTACCATGACGCGTTTTATTTGTGAATCTATGTTGATGAAAAAAGAAAATCATCAAACGTAGCCTGGATATACCAGGCTTCGAATTTAAGATAAGAACAGTTGCAAATAAACCAAGTAAATAGCGGTTAGGATCAAGAGTGCACCCATACAGATATTAAATACACGCAAGCGTCTTGGATGTTCACGCAAAAAAGTCACACGATCCCCCAAGACAGCCCAAGCACCGAGACATAGATAACAGACAATAAAGTAAATCGTACTAAAGATCAGAAAAGACTGGTGTCCTTCTGTTGTTGAAAATAGTGAGGCGCCAGAAACACACGCAATCCAAGCTTTTGGATTCAACCACTGCAATAAAAATCCTTCATGGAACTTCGGAACATTCTGTTCGGGGATATCCAGCTCTGGTTTTGCCGAGATAAGCTTATACCCCATGTAAATAATAAAAAGACTCCCTGCAATCGCTAAATACTTCAAAAACATTGGGTATGTTTGAACAAACTGCAAAAAACCTAAGCCAATAAATAGAAGTAAAAGCGTAAAACCAATCGTTGCCCCGGAAACAAATGGAAACGTGCGACGGAGTCCATAGTTCGCACCTGATGATACAATCACCATATTTACTGGTCCGGGCGAAATTGACATCGCAAGAGAAAAAGAAAACATAGCAAATAAAATGGACATAAATTTCCTCATTATGATTAGAATCAACTGTACATCAACGATGTTAAGTTAAGTACCCATTGCAAAAACAAAACATCTTAACTTAACATGTTTATCCATAAACAAACACATGCACATCATCCTCTAAGAGATAGGAAGCACAAGCGTAGACATGCTCCTCCTCTTCAACCGTTCTATCCGGATCCAGCTGACCTTGATGTAACTTGATTCGACATGCCCCACATAGACCGCGGCGGCAAGAATTCCGAATCGGTATCTTCATTCGTTCAATATTTTCCAAGATAGATAACGCCGTATCCAATTCACCAAAATACTCTTGATTTCTAAATTCCACTTTTATCTGTGCAGCATGACGCTTTTCCAAAATAATCTCCTTATGCCATCAAGCGTGATTGATGCTGAAATTGGGGAGCCATGCCCCACTCATTTGTATTTTTATGTTGTCCAATTAACCCTGGTGTTGATTGAACAAGTTGTTTTGTGTAGGCATGCTGTGGGTGGTCAATCGTGGTCAATGCGTCACCAAACTCCACCAGCCTTCCTGTTTTCATGACACCCACTTCATCCGCGAAATAACGAACAACGTTTAAATCATGGCTGATAAACAGATACGTTAAATCCAACTGCGATTGCAACGACATGAGTAAATTCATCATTTGGGCCTGAATAGAAACATCTAATGCAGATAAAGCTTCATCAAGCACAATGAGTTCGGGCTTTAAAGCCAATGCTCTGGCAATACCGACCCGTTGTCTTTGTCCACCACTCAACATATGTGGAAATGCATAACGGTGCTCTTCCCCAAGTCCAACTTGCTCAAGTAGGGCATCCGTCGCATACAACCTTTCCTTCTTCGACATTGATTGTTGAGAAAGCAATGGTGCTGTCATGAGCTGCCAAACTTGCTGACGGGGGTTTAAGGATGAGTATGGATCTTGGAAAACCATCTGGATCCGGCGAGCATAGGATTGCTTTGTATATGTTTGAATGTTTTTCATACAGCCTGCTTCATCCCTCAAATAGATGCCTCCCGATGTCGGTTGCTCAAGCTGCATGATCATTTTCGCAAGCGTACTTTTACCGCTTCCTGACTCTCCAATAATGGCCAGCGTTTTCCCTTTTTGGACATTGAGAGAAACTGACTGCACAGCATGAACTGCTTTTTGTTTGAATACGCCCACTTGAACAGGAAACATTTTACAGACTTGAGCCAATTTTAAGAGGACGACTTCATTTTCAGTTTTCATTATAAATAACACCTCAATGTGTGGAGATTTCCCGTTTCTGGCCTTTGTTGCAATACTGGTGCATTCTGACACTCTGGCATCGCATTTGGACACCTCGGTGAAAAACGACAGGCTTGGGTTTTTTCACTCATTGGCAAAACGGTTCCAGGAATTGTCGTTAATGGTTGTTTTCTTTGGTGAGCGACATGATTGGGCAATGCTGCAAGCAAGCCTTGCGTATACGGGTGTTTGGGAGCACTTAATACGGGCTTTGTTATCCCTGATTCCACAATTTCTCCAGAATACATCACCGCGATCCGATCGGTATGGCCCCGTATGAGTTCAATATCATGTGAGACGAGAAGCATACTCATATTGTATTCTCGGCGAAGTTCATCAAGAAGTGAGAGAATCTGAGCTTGCGTCGTCACATCCAGTGCAGTCGTTGGCTCATCCGCAATCAATAAAGAAGGCTTAAATGCGAGCATCATCGCAATCATGACTCTTTGCGCCATGCCACCCGATAACTCATGTGGATAATATTTCATTCTCAATTCGGGAGAAGAAAGCCCAACTTGCTCCAGAAGCTCAATGCCAACTTTGTATGCTGCTTTACGGCTCAATGTCGGATCAGCGCGTAATATTGCTTCCAAGAGCTGTGATTGGACTGTCATTAATGGATTGAGAGAATGGATTGGATCTTGAAAGATCATTGCGATCCGGTTTCCCCGTAATGCACGCCATTCTTTCGACTTTAAGTGTTTTAAATCAACGCCATCAAATAACATCTCCTTTGCACGATAAGTCGTATTTCTTGGTAGCAACCCCATTAATGCAAGATTGGTCATGCTCTTACCACAACCTGACTCTCCGACAATCCCAAGACACTCTCCTTGTTCAAGATAAAAGCTTAACTGATTGATCGCTGCAACTGGGCCATTGTCACCCAAAAAACTGATTGAAAGATCTTTTACTGACAACAACATGGTTATTTCCTTTTCATCTTGGGGTCGAGCAGATCCCGCAAGTAATCTCCTAGAAGGTTGAATGAAAGAACGGTTAAGAAAATACAGAGTCCTGGCATAATCGCGAGATAGGGTGCAGTCTCAATAAATTGTCTTGCATCCGATAACATCGCCCCCCATTCTGCCGTTGGCGGTTTTGCACCAAGCCCCAAAAAACCCAATGCAGCAATATCCAAGATCGCATCACTCAGCCCAAGCGTTGCCTGAACAATCATGGGCGCCCAGCAATTTGGTAATACTTCACACCACATGATCCTGAACTTTGAATAGCCAAACGTATATGCAGCTTGCACATATTGCTTTTTTACCTCTTGCTTTGCCACAGCTCGGATCACTCGAATAAATCTGGGGATCATGACGATCGTGACGGCAAACATGGCATTCGTTAAGCCACCTCCCATCACGGCAACCACAACAATGGCTAACAAAGTACTCGGTAAAGACATGAGAATATCATTGCAACGGACAATCACACGATCGACCCATCCTCCATACACACCTGCGATTAACCCTAAAGTGGTACCAATGGATAAAGCAATCAACACAACAGCCAAACCTATAGAAAGCGAACTCCTCGCCCCATAAATTAATCGTGACTGAATATCTCTCCCTAAGTCATCTGTACCCAAGTGAAAACTAGAATGCTTCGAGAAAAAAGTAGGTGAATTGAGTAATGATTTACTTGTTTCATAAGGCGCAAGTGACATCATGAATGGACCTGCATAGGCCAAAAGCATCAGCACGAAAATAAAGCTTATCGCGATGGATACGAGCACATTATTCCGTCCAAATTGAAGGATAGAAATTCCCTGTTTCATTCGCTTTTCCTTTGAGAAACCCACTGATTAAGTTGATCAATGAATAAGTTCGTACACAGAACAAAAATACCGATCATCAGGATGCTTCCCTGGATAACGGGATAGTCACGTGCATAAACACTATTGACAATATAACTCCCGACGCCAGGCAGTCCGAAGATGGTTTCTGTCAGGATAGCCCCTGAGACAGCGATACTGACGAACATGACCCCCCCGATCGAGATGACAGGAACCAATGCATTCCTTAATGCATGAACGATGATAATGCGAAACTCCGAAAGCCCTTTTGCCCGAGCTGTCCGGATATAGTCTTCAGATAAAACTTCCAACATACTCGAACGTGTCATCCGAGCAAAAACGGCGAGTGGCACGGTTGCCATCACAAATGCAGGCAAGACTAAATGATGCAACGCATCCAAAAATGCCTGAGAGCCGTAATCTTGATACGATTGCGGGAGTAAAGTATCAATCAGCATAAACCCTGTGACAGGCTCAATATCATAGATAACCCCAAGCCTGCCAGAGACCGGCGTGAGATCCAGTCCGATAGAAAAAAACAGGATCATGACTAGGCCCCACCAAAATACTGGCATCGAATAACCACCAAGGGCAATGGCCATCAAACATCGATCTAACAAACTGTTTTGATTGATTGCAGCCAGGATCCCCAAAGGGATCCCTATGCATATCGCAATACAAACTGAAAATATCCCTAATTCAAATGTTGCTGGCCAACGAGCGAGTAATTCGGAAGTCACAGGTTGATTTGAGACAATTGAATGCCCTAAATCACCCTGTAACGCATGGGCAAGAAAGCTGAAATATTGCTTTATCAAGGAACCATCAAGACCCAATTTTGCCTGAAGGGCAGCATAAAGTTTTGGGTCTGCACCACGCTCTCCCATCATTAACAAAACCGGATCACCCGGTGCTAACCGAATTAAAAAAAATGCCAGTAAGCTCACTCCGAATAGGGTTAATACGACGCTGAGTCCTTTTGCAACGATGAATTTCATCTTGTCCCTACCCCTGATTTTTCCTTATGGAAAGGTCAAAAAAGTTATCCATATCAAACGGGTCCATTTCGTATCCTTCAACCTGATGACTCACAGCACGATATACCGTTGAATGTGCAATGGGGACAACAGGTACATCTTGACTGAAAATCATTTGCGCCTTCCGATATAGCTGCACGCGAACACTCATTTTCGACTCAACTCTCGCCTGTCGGATCAACTGATCGAACTCCTTTTGGCAGTATCGAGAGTTATTTGAGCCTCTCGTCACAGAATCACAGCTAAATAAGGTATAAAGAAAATTATCTGGATCTCCATTATCACCTGTCCACCCTAACTGGACGATGTCATGCTCACCACGTTTGACTTTGTCCAGATAGGTTCCCCAATCAAATGTTTTGAGGGAAACTTTGATCCCAACTTGAGCCAGATCATGTTGCATCAACTCACCCATTTTTTTCCCATTAGGGTTAAAAGGGCGTGTTACTGGTAAAGTCCATATCTCTGTTTCAAATCCATTGGGATACCCAGCTTCTGCCAAGAGCTTTTTCGACAATTCAGGATTGTAGGGATATTGATGAACTTGTTTGTTATAAGACCAAATTGATTCAGGGAAAGGGTTAATGGCTGGTTTCGCATTCCCCATATAAATCGCTTGGATATATGATGCTTTGTTGAGGGCATGTGCGATTGCTTTTCGTACTAAAGGTTGGTTAAAGGGCTTTTTTTCATTATTCATCGCCAAATAACCAATGTTCATCCCATCTCGTTCAATGAGCTGCATCGACTCATTCTTGCGAATACTATCTAAGTCTGCTGGTGCTGGATACACAGCAATATGACACTCCCCTTTTTTCAACTTTTGGTACCGAACACTTGCCTCCGGCGTAATAGAGAAAATTAACTGGTCGACTTTCGCCTTGCCGCGCCAATGTTCCGAATGCTGCGTAAATCGGATCAGACTATCTTTGACATAGCGCTTGAAGGCAAAAGGCCCAGTGCCAATGGGTTGTTGATCAATTTGATCAGGCTGGCGCATACGCATCAACTGATCCCCGTACTCTTTTGAGAGTATGGACATAAATGGCATGGCTAAATTTGCCAGAAATGGCGCCTCAGGATAAGCAAGCCGAATGCGGACCGTATAACGGTCAACTTTTTCAACAGATTGAATGAGGCGATGCATGCCCATTCCCTGAAAATATTGGTAAGAACCACCACCAACTTGGTGGTACGGATGTGTCTCCATAAGTTGTCGATTGAAAGAAAACACAACATCATCCGCAGTCATTTCCCGAGAAGGCTTAAAAAACTGAGTCTGATGAAACTGAACGCCTTTACGGAGATAAAAAGTATATATTTTTTGGTCTTCAGAAATTTCCCACCGTGTCGCAAGTGATGGGATAATTTCTGTTGTGCCTTTTTTAAAATCAAGGAGGCGATCATAAATCGTCGTCGCAGTTGCATTCCTCGCTGTACCTGACAGTGTTCTCTGCGGATTAAATGATTCTGGGCTTCCTTCTGAACAATACACTAAGTTAGAGACCGCTTGTGCTGAAGACGAAATCACAGAACCAAACAGCGCAGCACCTAAAAAAATTTTTGAATACATGTTTTTCGAATAGTTGGTTTTTAAATACATCGTTTTTAAATACATCTCTATAAAATCCTTTAATATCAATGAATTGATTATGACCAAAGGCCTAGACTTCCATCATTCCTTAGTCCAATAAAAGATGTTTGTGAGATGCGTGTTGCCTCGGGCTGACCTAAGATCTCGTGGAAATTTTGCGTGTTGAAGAGGATCAGATCACCGATTTCTGGCTGGACTCGTACACAAACTTCATTTTCCAGCACTTCGTAAGGAAAGTAGTAATCATTACTCACTTTCATTGGCTCATTTTCTGGGGTATGAATTGTGTCATAAATGACAAGTTCACCGCCGCCATTATGGACGCTGTAATAAATATTCCAGGTTAGTTGTTTTGATATTTCAGTCACCGCCCACGGTTTTTCAATATGCGTCGGCGCATGATCAACATGAAGTCGTCCATGTCCTTTAAAGCTTCGAAATGCCCCAGCGAAATATTTTCCAAAACCTTCTTCTTCAAAAACTTCTGCCGGATATCCACCTTCGTTCGATAAAGCCGAGATTACTTCCTGCACAGGATCAATATTCAGCGCTTGATAGATGTCGTCAATTTGCTTTTGTGCTTCATCAATCATGCCAAAATAAACTGACTTTTCATCACGACACCACTGGTTATGACAGACACCAAGATGATGAACAGGGATTTCCTTTAGATGGTCATAATTCCCAAAACTTGTTTCGCATAAACGTCTATCGACTTCTTGACAAAACGCCTTTGGCAAAAAGTTTTTGACGATGATCCCTGGTATTTTAAAATCAATCAGTAAATCCAAGTTCTCTTTTGTCAAAGCGCAAAGTTCGTTTGTGATCCAGTGACTCATCATTAATTCTCCTTTTCTTGAAGCGTACTCAAAACAGCGGTTTCAGCAGGAGCCATTAATTTTCGATACTGACTCCATCCGATGAAAATAATCAAAAGATAAATCGACATAAAAGTGCCGACAGCGAGTAAAAAGTTGTTTTCCGTCATGTCCAATAGCAATCCGACAAGCATGCCAATAAAGCTTGCCATCAAGCATCCAATCGAAAATGAAATACCAAATACAGAGCCGAGTTTCCCGTTCGGTGCAAAAGCAACAATACCGGCATAACCATTCATCCAGACAAATTCAAAAAGCAAGACCATGATGGTGAAGAAAATCGCACTCACAACCGGGCTTTGTGTCCAGACGGATAAGACATAACTCAACGCGGCAATGAAAGATAAAGAAACCACAAGGAAAATCGTCTGTTGGAAAGAACGTTCGAACAATTGGTAACGTTTACAAAATATTGAAAATCCAGATGAACCTGCCACAATCGCAATACTCGCAAGGATATAAGATATTGAGACCTCTGCCGTACCAAGACCTAATCCTTGAATTGGAAATAATGGTTGAAGCACACTGTATGTTCCTTGAAAAAAAGTTGCGGTTGCGGGCGGCAAAATAGCGCAGAAGAAGAGTCTTGGCTCACTTCGAAGCGCTTCCATGTATTCCTGGATCCGCTTTTTAAACGGTGAACGCGCGACTTGTCTCGGAAAGTCCACCGCATTTATCGATGTCGTGCAAAGTAGCAATCCGGCTGACACAACAAAAGTGGCCGCATCAATCCACACAACAGTCATAAGATCCAAGTTATCAATAAGGAATATCCCGATAACGGCCGCAAGCCCAATCCCGACGTGATAGCCTGTTTGAAGGAAAGAAGCGTAATGTATCGCTTTCTCTTTCGGAAAAAGAGCTTTGACAGCAACGGTTTTATTAATTCGATTGATTTGGTCGAAAATACCGCGAACAAAAAGCAATCCCACGATTGCAAAATAGTCGGTACTTGGAATAAAAAGTAGAATGGGTAAAGTCAATAATGCACAAAGCCCATCCAAGAGGTACCACCGCGTTCTAGGATTTAGCCCGTGTTCCCAGTCACTTCTGTATATGATCACCAATAACATCGGCAACCACTGTAAAGAGATAAAAAATGAAGTAAGCAGACCGGACTGGGTCTGCTCATAGATTTTCAAAGCAAAAACGATATGCAATAAAATCGAACCTGCGGATGAAATCGTCAATGAACTGGAAGCCAGTAACAGATTGAGGCGTCCCTGATTCAGTACTGCCATCATTCAGCTCCTGGTATAAATGCGGCATGCGATTCAATAAACTGAATTGCTGACATTGCATTTTGTTTGGCTTGTTGCTGTTCTTCACCAACACACATGACCTGAACAATCCAGTTAAAGTTGGACTCAATACCATCAATGTGATCACCGGCATCATGGTGGAACCATACATCTTTGACACCCGTGCAAGCTTTGATCGCTTCCATCGAGGGTAAGGATTGAATGAGGCCTGGTTCTTGACTGATATAACAATGCCAAGCAGCACCTTGTTGGTGTTCGTAAAGTGGTGTCTTCGCTTCTAACTGCCCCAACGCCAATTCAACACAATCTCCAACTATCGAACGAGATGTTGATAAATCCATCATCACCGAGTGGCCACTGCCACCCACACGAGTATTGATCTCAACTAAGTGAGGGCCATTATCGGTTAGAATGATTTCCACATGGCTGGCTCCAAAGTCATAACCGATTGCATCCAGTGCAGCGCAAGCCTTTGAAATAATCACCTCATTGATCTCATCCTTGAGTGGAAATGAAGCACCAATCTCGATACTGCCATTCACCGTTGAACGGTCGGAAATACCGACGACTTGGTGTACACCAGCATTCGTTGTCAACATTTCTACGCTGTATAATTCCCCACAAAGATAATCTTCAGCAACAACCATTTCTGAGATCCACTCTTCTTCTGTCGCTTCTAACTGGTCAAATACAGCGTTCATATCTTCAATACTGTGGCAAAGCCTTGCACCAATACTTGAATGACCAAAAACAGGCTTCACAAAGCAAGGAAACAGATCAGGTGTAGCAACGCCACACCCGATATCCTTTCTGGAAAGTTGCTGACACTGTACTCGGTCAGCGTCTTTTTCCAGCAGCACTTTACGGAATAAATATTTATCTTGTGCAATTTCGATTGATTCAGGCTCTGCACCTTTCAGTCCCAGCCTTTGGCAAATCACTGCCGCCGTCAACGTACGAATTTCAGCAAATGTCAGAACAGCATCAATCTGCTCCACTTGCTTCTGTAGAGCCTCGACGACTTCATCGACATCACTTGAACATTGAACGGATACAACTTGATCAACTTTATCCAACTTGCTCAAACTTGCTTCAGGAAACCAATTCCGAAAACGGTCAAAGCTATCGGTAACCAGCACTGCGCGGTAGCCTTTTGCCTTACAATAGGCAATCGCATCTAGCCCACTGAAATTTGTTTCAATAAATACGACTGTTTTCATCGCTTACTCTCCTCAATCATCAAGCAGACTTTTGTGCATCTACTTCCAGATTGATTAAGCGAGCAATCTGATCCCAAAAACGTTGCCAATACTCCACCCCCATATCAAAAGATGCCTTAAAATCCTGACGGTCTTTTTCGGTCTGGCAGAAACGGAGGAAGTTTGCGACCGAGTGACGAATATGCTCAGTTTCGTCAGCACGGTGAATTTTGAAAAATGGTGTTTTTGATAAAATTTCGTCACATTTATCGGTGTAACACAGACCATTGAATAACGTTTCTATGTTCTCTTCTGCAATAATTTCAAAACTTAACAACAGCCCTACAATGCCTGATTGTGTCTTTGTTTCCGTTAATGTTTTGTCCAACCAATTCAAGACATCCTTAATTGATGAAGAACTGGAAATATGAATGAGCGGAACTGAAGTTTTTTCAATCGCTTCCAGGAATAGATTTGAGTGAATGAAGTTCTTATCCTGTCCACCCAGCTCGTCATAAGCAATTTGAATCAGGTGATGTTGACGTTCAGGATCGTCCGTCATAGCAACAGCTTTCGTAATAAACGAAGGCACATATTTCGCGAAGTCATACCATGCTGTTGCCATCGTTTGTGCTGCTATCAGTGAACGATGCGCTTGAATTGTTGCATTGATATTGACGAAAACATTCAACTTCGCCGCTTCTTGCATAAAGTAATCCGTATAATGGATCACTTCCGGATGGTCATAATCGTAGGTATCTTCTGGAATAAGATAACGAGGTTCATTTTCAATGACTGTATTAAGGTTTAATTCTTGTGTTTCCATACCTAAATCCACTTTATATAGATGATTGATTGAATGGTGTTTTTCCAGGTTTATCTAAGCAACCCTAGATTTCCTGAGAACTTGTTCACGAGCTTTTTGTCTCCATAGAGCGCAATTCCCAAATACTCCGTTTGCTCTATTGGCGTCTCACGCATTGCTTGTTGATATTCCGCATAGGAACGTGTGGTTCTGGTTGCCCCAGTGACATCAACAACGATGAGACTATCCTCGTATGGCTTCAACGCCTCACGGAGTTGTCGAAGTAATAGCCCATCCCCCTTCAGGATTGGTATCGCAATAGTTGTTATCCCTTTTCTTGTATCTCCAAGTTGGTCAACCATATCTTCACCGACCATCTCAGGCGCAAACCGTCCAAGACTCACAGACAATACCGAAGCAGCATTCGCCAAAATACCTGGGGGTAATTGACTATCCAAAATCAGGACGCACTTTTTCTCACTCATTTTGCCTCCATGAGAATGAATAATGATTCATAAAACACGTACATTATGATGAATAACTGATGAGCAAAATAATGGGTAAATACGTTCCTAATCAAGAAAAAAATATTAAAATAAACTGTTTAAATTTATAAATTTAAAACAAAAGAACTTGTTTCAAATAAATTTATCTAATGCTTGAATCAATCAGGAAATACGTATAAAAGTTGAAAGTTCTAAAGCATGAATGGTTGATAAAAATGGTATCAACCACTCTATATTATTCAATTTGATGGGATTGAAGCACGACTCAAATCAAGTCAAGCATTAGGCCTCAAAAAATTACATGAGGTGTGTTTTCGATTGCATATCCATAAAATGAATAAGGGAATAAACGGCACTACATGGATTAACGTTTGATGGCCAAACAGCATACACCTTTAACGCATCAATTTCCCAATCTTCCAATACGCTCGTGATGGAACCATTTTCAAGATCTGCTTTTGCAAGAAAAAGTGGTGGAGTTGCAAGCCCCATTCCTTCTTTCGCAAATTGATAAGCCGCTTCTACATTGTCCACTTGAATTCTGGGTTCGTAACGGATTGTTTCTATCCCAACTTTTGCATGAGCAAATTTTCTGACGTTACTTCTCATCGTGAGTCCTATCCATGGAATACTTTCCAAATCACAAGGCGTTTTTACTTGAGGGTATTGCGCCAATAACGCAGGACTTGCAACCAGTACTCTTTGAAACGCATAGACGGGTCTTGCTTTTAAACTGCTATCTTCCAAATCTCCAACCCGAAAAGCGACATCAATCCCTTCAGATACAATATCATTGATGTTATCACTACAAAGGAGCGTCAATGTACAGTGCGGAAACGACTTCATATACTCAGTAAGACGCACCATGAAGGGGCTGTTGATCAATATCGCTGGAATGGAAACCTTGATACATGTTGTTCGGCATTGTTGATGTTTAGAGACATCCAATATTTCATTTTCATAGAGTGACAAAATTTCTTTTGCGGTTGTAAATATTTTTTCTCCATCTGAAGTTAAAGAAAACTTCCGCGTGTCTCGGTACAATAAAGCGAAGCCCAAACTTTTTTCTAATTTAGAAATATACAGACTCACTGACGCCACGGACAAATTTAAATCTTCTGCTGCATCTCGGAAAGAGCCTTTATCGACAACTTTCGCAAAAACGAGCAAATGCCTCACATCTCCTAACATACCACCTCTGCCACATCAAATTCATTTGAGCCCAATCTAGGTATATTAATCTTTCAATCTTCGCTGCTTTGGCTAATAATACTCCCCGTCGCGATTCATTTGAGATTAATCATCCGCTAGACATTCCTTTGAAACAAAGATTGAAAACCTCATCAAATCACTGACAAATCCATATCCATTTTAAAGCACACTTCAAATAAGCAAATAGAATTAGATTCTTCGTACTTTAAACTCCATCTATAGGAATTCTCTCTCAATAGAAATAGATACTATCAATTCAAGAAAGAAAAAAAATAACCCAAAAGAGGTAATAAAAACGAATATGAGATGAAAAATAAGTAAAAGCGCTCAATTAAGAACGCTTTTTTAGATTTCAGAAGGCGCTACAAAACCTAGTAAACGGACAGGATTTTATCTGGCTCAATATTGCGTACGTAATTGCGCCATGCATTGTAATGCGTATTTTCCTTACTCATTTTCACATCACCATCGACAATGCTCAGATTGCCGCCGAGTTCATTGACAAGCTGGTCATTCTCCCAACGCCATTTTTGATTCGCAGCCGCAGTACAAACATTGACAGTTAATGAGCCGTCATCATTCGCGGTCAAGCAACGATTTGGTGCAACACGGGATTTATAACGCTGGTAGTTATCCAACCCCCATAATTGGTTGTTATCATAGTTGCAGGCGTAACCTACAACAGCCGCACCATCCTCAATTGCACCATACGCAACATCTAAACAGACACCCTCAGCACTGCTATAACGGAACGCTTCAATCGAAACATTGCGCTCTGGCTCGAATACGGCGGCATCCCAGTTCACTTCAAAGTGCTTATTGAAGGTATATTCTGTGCCACTATATGACCAAGGCGTATAGCCCTGTAAAAATCCCATATATTGAACACGCCCACCAAGTGCAGCAATCGTGACTTTGTTGCTAATGGTAAACAGGCTCTTGCCTTGCTTATCTGAGTTCACTCGGAATGTTGCGCTAAAACCAGGCTTATAATTTGCGTAGGCAGCTGCGGTAAACTCTGAGTCTTTGAAAAACCAATCGCTACACCAAAGCGCACAGGTATCATTTGTTCTCCAATGTTTTGAATACTCATCCCACTTCCGGTCCCACAACCACCGAGCTTTGTCTGAATGCCCAGCTTTCGATTGATTTTCAAGTGTATATTCGTAGATTTTATAGGAAACCCAACGAGAGCTGTTGTAACTGTAATCCGCCTTGATATCGCCACCCACAGTCGGTCCCTTATCACCAACTTCAGCTTTCAAGCCGCCAGATACACCGACCGAGAATCCCGTCACATCACGAATATCACTTTCTTTCGGTTTGTTATTCGGCATGGATGTATATAAGCGTACTTCTGGATCGCTGGAATACACTTCTACCCCATAGTCCATTGCAATGGGGCCAAACCAAGTCAATCGATTGGTCCAGCTTTCAAACCATGTGTGTTCGTGTCGTGGCTTATCGACCAAGTGCCAACCGGATCCTGAACCTTTTTCTGGGTTTAGCGTCACTCGAAGATATTTGGCATCATCCGCATTATTATCCCCACCACCGTTGTAGGGTACTGAGCGAATAAAGTCGAGTGTGTAAAACAGCGAAACACTGCCTTCTCCATTGCAAGCATCCTCAATATGGCCATTCCAATTTCCCGTATTTGACCACCCATTCCCATCAAACTCTTTACCAACACGACATTTCACATTGATACGGCGAAACTCAATCGGGATTGTTGCTTCAGGTTTGTAATCTTCTCCAGAAGCAGCGGCTGATGCCAATCTCGACATCCGGGTCGATCGTTTTGTACGGCGTTTGGGTTCTTGTTCCCAGCTTTGAACAATCGTTGTGACCTCATCGATGAGACGTTGCTGATTTTCCTGTAATTGTGGATCTCCATCTATAGAAATGGATTGATAACTCATTTCGCCTTGTTGAAAGTGAACAAGTACAATCGGGTCAGACAGGCCAATCCCTAAATATTGCGCAGTAAAGGCTGATCGTTGCGCTTCAGAGCCTAAACTCGAGAGTTGCAACATCAGGTTTTTCTTTTTTCTGATCGCTTCACGGAGCAATTGATGCGCTCCATTATCTGTATCTGATTCTGGATGAATCACAAGTAGCGCAACTTCTGACAAAGTCACGCCATCCATGACCAATTGACTCGACCAACCTTCCTGCTGAAGCAGCTTTTGCGTTAATTGTCCTGGATTGGATAAATATCCAATTTTGTGATCTTGTGACGTGGTGTAAATTTGAGGACTGTAGTTTGCGGGTGATTCAGTTGATGCATGCGCTTGACTGAGACCCAGTAACGTGAACCCTGTTATTATCTGAAAGGACGATGCAATCTTTCTTATTTTCATAATGCAAACCTCTTTTTATTGATGAATTTTCAGCTTACTTCTGATTGCATTTCCATCATATGGTGGAGATTCGTACTATGGAATAAGAATTTTTTCCTATTTTTTGTAATTAAATTCAATAAAAGCAATAAAATTTCATGATTTAAAAAATGAATCTATTTTGCTCAAAATGTTCATTATCCGTTCATTTCTCTTACGTTATAATTCTATATTTTTGTATTTGAGTTTATTTCAACTCTTAAGTATTAACATTCACATTAACGAAGGATATGAGTTCAATTTCCCAATAAACCAGCCTTCATCATGACTGCACTGCTCACTACATTGACTGCTTACAATAGTGAATAAACATACGCCAAACATGTGAAAATCAGGCATTTATGCAGGCAGGAGCATCGCTCCTGCTTTCCCTCAAACCAACGCAGCTTGATTCTCACGCTCAATAATTTTTTGGACTTCTAGTAAAACGTGTTTTCTATCCGAATGAATAAAAAAGTGATCGCCAGCGAACATTTTTAACGCACAAGGCCCTGAAAAAAGCGTACCCCAAGCTTCTAATTGAACTTGAGAAATATCATCCAACTCACCACCAAAAACCGTGACTGGACAACCGATTTCTTGCTCTGAATGATACAGATAAGTATCCGCTAATTTAAAATCAGCGCGAAGAACTGGCATATAAAGCGACATCAGCTCTTGATTTTCAAGTACCTCCTTCGGTGTGCCATTTAATTGCTCAATCTCTTGAATAAATTCATCATCCGGTAAATCAAAAATGGGGTTGTTATCAGAAGGCAAGTGCGCAGCTCGGCTTCCTGAAGCAATAAAGTGCAGTGGCAAGCGCTTCCTTAGCGCTTGCAGTTGTTTGACGTATTCAATTGCAATTCTACTTCCCAGACTATGTCCAAAAATAATATAAGGAATATCTAAAAGCACATCGATTTCCGACAAGAGATGTTCCACAAGTGTCGGCATATCATCGATGTTCGGCTCCAACATCCTTGCGCCACGACCAGGCAATTGAATACAAATGACTTCAACATATTCAGGTAGAGACTCACCCCATTGATGGAAAACATTCGCTCCGCCACCAGCATAAGCAAAACAGATGAGGCGCAGTGATGCATACGGTTTTACCCTTTGACGTATAAAACACTGTTTATGATGTTGCATGATCAACTTCTTCACGAAAAAATCGAAGTGTACCATTATTGGAAAATCCACCACAATATTACGTAAAGACGACTTGATAAATCTTGACTGGAATTTTCTTTCCGTACTAAGTTACTGTCGTCTCTGAGCATGAATTCATATACAATTTCTATGTTCATGAGGATTGTACGATAGAAAAATGCTGAATTTACCCTTACAACCGCGCTACATTTTACCTTCTCTTTCACTTTTTATCGTGATTGGGGTCATTTTCTTGTTCCACGAAACCCTTCGTCCAATGATTGGTTATACACGAGAACTGATTGATCAAGGGGAATATTGGCGAATGCTCGTTGGTAACTTCGTCCATACAAACCAAAACCATTTTCTTTTAAATGCCAGTGCAATCCTCCTTGTTTGGGCATTACATGCTGAGCATTACACCTTTATCCGCTATTGGGCACTCGCCTTGTTTTGCGCATTATTTTGTGGCCTTGGGCTTTGGCTATTTGAGCCACAGATGACGGGCTATGTTGGCCTGTCTGGTGCGCTGCATGGGATCATTTTTTATGGCGCAGTCAAAGACATTACGGTTGGCTATCGAACAGGATGGTTATTGGCCATTGGTGTTTTTGTGAAAGTTGGCTTGGAAAATACCTATGGAGCAAGTGGGCAGCTTGAACATTTAATCGATGCACGTGTTGCCGTCGAAGCACACCTATACGGTACTATCGGTGGTTTTATCGCATCAATCATGCTTTGGCCTCAAGTCCTAAAAACCAAGGCCAAAACAGAAGAAACATCGTAAAGATCAAAGATTCTTTTCAAAGAGCTTGTAAATACGACGGTATTCATCCAACCAGCTTGTTGGCTGTCTAAATCCATGAGGTTCAACGGGGTAAATCGCCGTCTCAAAGTTTTCTTTTTTCAATTCAATCAGACGTTGAACCAGCCTGACTGAGTCTTGAAACAACACGTTATCATCCACCATCGGCGCACAAATCAATAATGGTTTATTAAGCCCTTCTGCATGATAAATCGGTGAACTACGACGGTATGCCATTGGATCAACTTGTGGGGTATTCAATATTGGCGACGTGTAGCCCCAATTATAATGCGCCCAATCGGTGACCGGTCGAAGTGCAGCACCTGCTTGGAACAACTCAGGCTCAGTGAATAGCGCCATAAAGGTTAAAAAACCACCATAAGAGCCGCCGTACACTCCCACCCGTTTTGGGTCTACATTCGCATGCTCAATCAGCCACTGGACACTATCTTTTAAGTCTTCGACTTCAGGCTTGCCCATTTGACGATAAATTGCCGTGCGCCAGTCTCGGCCATAACCTGCGGAAGCACGATAATCCACATCAAGTACAACATAACCTTGTTCTGCGAGCATTTGATGGAACATGTACTCTCTAAAATAGCCTGACCAACCAAAGTGGGCATTTTGTAAATAACCTGCACCATGAACAAATATCACAGCTTTCCGCTTTTTCACATTCTCTGCGTTTTTGGGGCGATAAAATCGTGCATATACAGGCTTGTCTTGATAGGAAGACGGTATCTCAATCACTTGCGGTGTTTGCCAAGGATAAGCCAAGTATGCTTGAGAAGTTGTCTTTGTCAGTTGTTCTACCTTGCCTGTTTTTATTGATTGGCGATACAGCTCTGGAGGGCGCGTCATACTGGAGTGTTCAATGAGTAAAGATTGTTCATCTGGACTCAAATGGTAGGTATTTCTTCCTCCTAAGTGAGTCACTCGCTTTAACTCACCAGAGTCAAAATTCATGCGATAAACATCATGGTGGCCTGGATGTTCTTTATTCGCGAGGAAAAAAGCATCGCCATGTTGCGTCATCGTTACTCGAGAAACCTCATACTCTCCTTCGGTCCATTGCTTCGCGCGACTTTGTATTCCTTTGGTATACAGGTGCCCATAGCCTGATTCTTCGGAAAGATAATAAAGCACTTCTTTTTTAGCGTGCCACCCAAATTCATTAAAGTGATATGTATTGATCCAGGCAGGATCGTGTTGATGATGCTGTTCAACAAGTTGTTTATTTTGCAAATCAACCGTCACAATCCACCGATCTTTGTGATCGACAGCACCAAGCATGACAGCCACTTGTTTTCCTGTCGAGTGCCATTGAATTGGCGCTGGCGCAGAGAGCATTTTCACCTGAATATAACGCTTATTTTCCTTTTCTTGCTCAATCTTGTTTTCTTCTCGAATCGACTGAAGCACATCCTTGTCGTAATTGGTTAATCCCTTATAGGAAAGTGTATGCTGCTTACCATTGATGAGATCAAGAAGGACAAGTTGATGATCATATGGTTTGAATTCAGCGACTCTTGTACGGATTGGAACTTGCTCCATTCGACCTGACTCGGTTACGAATGTCGGCATGTAATCATCCCTGTCTGTTTCGTACGCTTCTTTTGCAATCGCAGCTAATAGCCACTTTCCATCTGGAGACAAAGCGGCATCCACAATCGTATTGTCATACCCTAAGTGAAACTCATTCGTCGCGTAGTGTATTGCTTGGTATCGCTTTTCTCGATTCGCTTTTGCGGCCTCCTGTCGTGCTTGCTGCTTTTGCACATATTGGATCAAACGGTGTTGCTCTTTTGCGAGATAGCTATCCGTTGCTTTGTGCTTATTCGACTCGTCAAAAGTAATCATTGCGAGTTGCTCTGTTAGCCCACTTTTCGGATCATAAGCAAACCAATCTAAGCCACTGCGATAAGCAACTCTACCGTCTATCAGGATCTGAGGAGATGATTCCTCGTAATTCGTCCGGGTGATCTGCTTGATACCGTGTTGATTTTGAAAATAAATATCACCATCATGTGACCAAACCCACGCCGTCTTCTTTTGATTCGAACGACGAGACTCTTGCTGAATGTATGCGTAATCTTTCAATGGCACCAATGACGATTTACCATTGACGACTTGATAGAGGTCATCCAATTGTTTTTCGTTTTTTTGGAAGTAAATAATGCGTTGAGAATCAAGCCCCCACTGTGGATATGTAGGCGCATGACCGAGCCAGGAGGGGTCGGCCATGATTTTTTCCAGCGTTAATGGCAGCTGTTGTGCCGTCGCTATGGTACTGAGGCTAAGTCCACATACCGTCGCGAAGAAAATTTCTTTCAACATAATTTGACTGTACGGTTCATATTTCATGCACCGACACTACTAAATTATGAATTTAAATCCAAGTTACCCGCCATCAACAACCAAATAACACGCTTAATCCATTCACTGAACATGAGTCAGTTGAAATCACTTACCCCAATTGAGAGCAAACTGACTCAGTACTTTACTCATGACGTAACAAATGAGGAATAAAACGCTCATTACTAATATTCAAAACAGGTTGATCAAATTCACGAATACATAATGATGCGGCTTGCATCACCAAAGGTGCGCGCTCTTGCCCAATCGGTGCCATCCACATCCCAGCAATAAAGTTATGTCGCCCCTCAACCTGCCCTGGCGCGCAATATTCCTGAAATAGGAGTGGTTCATCCTTGTACATTCCATCTGAAGCATAGGTTGTTTCACCTTGCTGAATGATCGTGATGTTATTGGATAATCGACCCATCAGCGGTTTTGATACATAATCCATTCCCGACTGCTGGAATGTTTCTGACGAGAGCGAACTTTTCAAAAATGGGAGATGCCCATATTGTTCGCGAAATTCCGACTCAGTGTCGAGCAAATCACTGATCAATGCCCAGATCCCTTTGTTCGACATCAACCAGCGCCAAGCAGGCTCAAAAAATCTGACTTTTTCTCCCCAATGTTGCCAACGAGAAATAATATCGTCATAAGCCGACTCAACCATTTCTTCCCAGGGCTGAAGAACAAATAAATGTGAAACCTCTTGTTCATTCAATAAAAAAGGGGATGTTTCCCACAATTCATCGAAATCCAATGCATTGATATGGTCGATCATTGGGTAAAGCTTATCGTGACTATCAAACAGGTGAAACATAGTTTCTGAAGTTGCCATATCTTCTACAAAATCGGCATGCAGCGCAACGCCTATCGACTGTTGACCTGTTCGGCTCAATCGACAAACTTTGTCTAAAGCCTCAACTGCTTCAGGGAAATATGCATTCCATTCATCATAAGCATGACCCGTTTGCGCATTCACTTGTTGGGTAAATGCATGTTGCAGCCCAGTAGACTCAAACAACATCACCGGTGTATCACCATTAAATTCGTAAATGCCAGTCACTTGCTCAGTATGTGGATCAAGCGCAAGGTCGAAACGACCATACAATGCTTCATGGTTATTGGCATAAGTCCAAAATGCATAGTCGATGAACGCAGGATATTTCTTGCAAAAATCAGCACCATAGTAATTCGGTACAGCCTCTCGATTTTCAGCAAGCCATTCAATTGCCCAGCACATTGCATCATAAGTTTGTTCACAGATTTCCGCGATAGATGCTGCATTGTCGGTCCTCAGTACATAAAATGGCATCTCTGATTGCTGACTTTGCGGAAAGCGAAATAAATCCAATAAATCTTGATTCGTCTTTCCTTCAGACTCATTTAGAGCCAATGTCATCGGTAATTCCTGAGCAATGATATCTTCTAACGAAAATTCAATTGGATAGTTCACGACCTCCATCATTAAGAACCACTGCTATAGCTGCTTGAACGTGTGCTGGATTTTCGGTTAAACACACCTTTTTTCACACTCGATAATTTCGATGGATTACTTTTAATCGAGGAGATCTTCTTTGACTTCATTTTGCTGAGATAGCCAGAACGCGCAAAGTTTTTCCGCTTTTGTGCATCTTTCATTGTTGTAGAGTAATGACTGGATGCACCAGAGCGAAATGCTTGCGGGCTCTTATTTGAAAACGCTTTCGCCAAGGCTGCTGCGGTTAATCCACCAGCGAGTGCATACAACATGACTTCTGCACCAGATAATCCTTGGCTTTCGGCAACTGGTGTTGACTCACTTCCTTCGGTCTGGGTTCCCTCGGGTTCTTTTTCCCGAATGACATTCAGAACCTTTTCCCCATTATCATCAAAGCTGTAATAAGCGTCGACGATACTTGGGTCTTTCGCTTGCATTTCCTGTAAGAAAGCTTTGAGCTCCTGCTTTTCTTTCGTCATTTGTTGCAGAAGCTCTTGATTTGCTTCTTGCTCAATCGCTTGGCTGAGATCTTTTTGAGAAACTTCGACTGCTGGCTCGCGCTGTTCACACCCGGTCGTGGAGAGGAGCACGGCAACCGACGCAGCAAGTGTTGAAGGTTTGCTGTACTTCACGGTTATTTTCCTTATAAAAATACATGACCTTTTTCAGGTCTAAAAAAATTTTCGCCAATATATCAATCTTCTGGTGAACCCCCAAGCCCGAAAAGCTTTTATTCAAAAAATTCATTCACAATTTCTTCAATGCGACCTTCTCTTTTCATGGATCGGATCGCTTGATTGAACTTCAGAATAAAGTCGCTTTTGAATGGGTATTTGGGGTTTTCACCTGCACGAAACCCTAGATAGGCCCACTTTTGAGAAATCACAATCCCAATCTTCAATGCACTCAATCGATCTTCAGGATAGCCTTCTCTTTTTAGATGGCCGACAACCCAACGAATGGACATAAATGAATTGACGTAGCAGTCCGTTCGATTGAGCAGCAGCATTTTCATACCAATATTGGTATCTTTGGATTCCACTAATTTGATCTTCGATTGCTTTACCGCTTCAAAAAAGCGAGGCCCTGGCGTCAAATAACCTAAATTTGTACCAATTGTTAAACCAATGAAGTCATCAGGCCAGATCGCCCGAGGACGTTGCAGCACCTTAGGCTGGCATATTGCAACTACTTTTTCTTGGAAAATAGGCTCAGAATACGGCTCAATGTAAGGGCGTTTTTTCGGCCAGAAATAAGGTGGAAAGATTGCAAACCCATGTCCTAGTTCAATTTCCTTTAACCCTCGCTTCCAAGGGAGCATTTCAATTTTGACCTGATAATCAGTCATCCGTTGGAAAGCTTCTCGGAGAATATGCACATAAATTCCCTTTGCAACATTATCCTCCAAATATGAATAAGGGACATAACCATCATCACCAAATATCGTGACTTTCTGTTTGCCCCAAAGTGGCTGAGTTACCAATAACCAGCCCAACAGGCATATCAGAATGGCTTGAAAAGCAGTTCGCCCCATCAGTTTCGTTTCTTTGTGGTTTTTATCCAGTATAGATGGAAAAGTGAAAAGGCTTTTTCAGGGCTGGCAGAATTGCGCTAAGAATTCTTGATAAACCTGAGTGTGCGTAGGTATCAAGATATCTTTTAATTTAGCAATTTCTAGCAGATATCCAGTAATAAACTCTATCTCTGTTTGTCGTTTGAAGTAAACATCCTGATGCATAGAAGAATAATTCTCAGCCGTTTGTTCAATGGTCCTGCTCACAACCATGAGAACGGCCTCAATAGTTAAATTAATCCCGGCGGAATTGGCAACAGCACAAAACTCTTCACATAAGTGTTCGATTTGCATTTGCCACTTTTGTGCAGATAATGCCCCATTACGACAATGATGAATCGCTGTCAGGGGGTTGATCACACTATTGACGGCAAGTTTGAGCCAAAGCCGTTGTTCAATATCATCAACAAGTTCAATACATCCAGCCTGCACTAGATCTTGAATATCATGAGAAGAACGTTGTTGGTTACCATGACATAAACCAAGTACACTGGAGCCAACGCCAGTATGCTGTGTCTCTTGTTGAGAAAGGCGAAGTGCGCCATGCGTAGTACTTAAAAACCATAGACGTTGATTCGGCTTCAGTTGAGTCACTATCGGCTCAATCGTCCCCAAGCCATTATGACAAAGGATAATGTCTGCATAGTCAGATAAAGAAGGTTTTAACTGCTCAAAAATAGCCTGAACATGAAATGCCTTGGCACACAACAAGAGCGACTGGATCCCTTCAGGTGCTTGGCAAAGCGGAAGAACATTCGTCTGATAGGTCCATGCTTGACCTTGATTCGTATGGAAGCGAAAAGTCTTCCGTTCTTCTTTATTCTGTCGATGATAAAGTAGATGAACCGGAACATCGTGTTGTTTGAGTCGATGATGCCACAACTGGGTGACTGCACCTTGCCCTGTTAGAAACCACATCTGGATTTAAGATTCTTCTGAGGAAGTATTTCGAAATCGACGAAACTGCGTAACAATTGCTGCAAGGATAAGAAACAGACCGATCCCTGCAAGATCTGCAACAAAATCCAGCAAACTCGCCGAACGATAAGGAAATAGTCCTTGAATTACTTCAATGACCGCCCCATAAACAGCAAGTGAAGTGATCAATATCCATTTGGGTTTTGAAATCGCTCGGAATACAAGCCATGTTAATCCAAAGAAAATGACACAATGCACCACTTTATCAGTATGTGCAGGTGTTTTTGGTATTGGGCCGCCGATCTTGATGAGAAAAAGGATCGTCACAAGCGTCATGACAATCAGCAGTCCGTAGCGGTAAAATTTCTGAGTCACTCAATTTACCCATAAATAACGAGATAGCCGCTAAAGATTAACGTTCCCAAACGGCTACGTCAACTAAGGAAAAATTATGCCATCTTTTGACATTGTTTCTGAACTCGACGCGCATGAAATTAAGAATGCTGTAGAAAATGCAAACCGTGAGCTTTCAACACGTTACGACTTTCGTGGTGTGGATGCTACTTTTGAGTTAACCGATGATTTAATTAAGCTAAAAGCTGAAGCTGAGATCCAACTGCAACAGATGATTGATATTCTGAGTAACAAAGCGATTAAACGCGATTTGGATCCAAGAAGCTTTGATATCAAGGATATGGTTCACTCTGGAAAAACCTATCTGCAAGACGTCGGAATGAAGCAAGGTATCGACACTCCGACCGCGAAAAAAATCGTCAAAATGATCAAAGACAGTAAGATTAAAGTGCAAGCCTCTATCCAAGGCGATCAAGTTCGTATCACTGGGAAAAAACGTGATGATCTCCAATCTGTCATGCAATTGGTTCGCGAATGCGATATTGACCAACCATTCCAGTTTACGAACTTCAGAGACTAAAATCTATTACGATTTCACACATCACAGCAGAGGCTGTCAAAGGAGAGCGATAGCCCCCTAATTGACAGTTCGCTCAAAACCTTCCACACTGCGCATCAGCGTTTCGGGTGTTCTTGATGCAAGAATGAAACGGGAAGCTGGTGCTCTTATCAATGATGAAAATCAACAACACAATCGACAAGAAAGTCCAGCGCTGCCCCCGCAACGGTGATGCGTGATAACAAGTTCGCATAGGGAGTTCTCTATTGTATTTCCACTGTTTATTGTTCATTCTCATGGATAAGAAATGGGAAGGATGACCTTGGTGATCTCCAACATCAATACGCTCAGTCCGGAGACCGGCCCGAAACAGGGAAAATAGTAGACGCGGTGGGCGTCTTAATCTTAAAGGTTCAACATGTTGAAAACAAAAATTGCAGTTGCGGTGATCATAGCCTGCTGTAGTACTCAATTTGCATATGCAGAAGCGCAAGAAACTATCGAAAGAATTACGGTTACAGGAACACCGTATCAGGGCCTGCCTGCACACAAGCATATCAGTGTCGAAGTCATTGAACGGGAAAAAATAGAGCGAATTGCGCCTGTTGATTTGCCGAGTTTATTGGAGCAGGTTGCTGGGTTCTCAAGCAGTCGACAGGGTGGACGCGGTCAACTCACCAGCGTTTTTGCCCGTGGCACCAATTCAAATCATACCATCGTCCTTATTGATGGTGTTCGCGTCGGTTCAGCCAGTTTAGGCCAAACAAACCTCTCTTTAATTCGCCCCTCCCAAATTGAGCGCATTGAAGTCTATAAAGGGGCGCATGCGGCACAATATGGTGCTGATGCAATTGGCTCGGTCATTAAGATTTTTACGCGTTTCCCAGAGGAAACACAACTCACCATCAAGCGTGGCAGCAACAATTATCAGAACTATGATATTGCAGCAGGAAAAACCATTGAAGCAACACAACTTGCTTTTCAGGCTGGAATGGAGAAGACAGATGGATTTTCTGTATTCGTTGATGGCGATCCAGATAAAGATGGAATGGAGTCAAAACACTTAGCTTTCCAGCTTACTCATGATGTGACCTCTCATAATAAAGTCAGTTACCATCAATTTTTTGATGAAGGCAGTTACGAATATGATTCTCCATTTCAAGGTGGGGCTGATGTTGCTTTTTATCGTCGAGGACAAAGCCAATTTAAGTGGGAGCAGTCACAAAACAATTTTTCTCAATATTTATCAATGGCCCAAAACAGAGATAAGGAAAAATATATTGGCCCCAATACTGATGATCTCTCTTTAGAAACAAAGCATCAAGAAGCGACCTATCAATTTACCTATCATCCAGTTTCATTCTGGCAAGCCTATGCAGGTCTTCAGTGGCTTAAAGATAATGTGAGTCGAAGCTCTACTTCATTTCTGAGAAATAAACGTGATAATAAGGCCGTCTTTGCGGGTGGACGTTATGAAACAATAAAAAAGACAACAATAGATGCAGCAATTCGCTATGACCACATGGATAGCACAGGTAAACAAACCACTTACGGCCTTAATATTTCTCAAGCGCTCCCTAACCAACGTCATATTCGTCTTGGCTATCAAACCGCTTTTAAGCAGCCCTCATTTAATGACTTGTACTCCCCTACGACAGGAAATCCGTCACTCAAATCAGAAGAAAGCCAACAGATTGAAGGCAGTTTTCGTTTTGAGCACCAAGTATTAACCACGGATATCACAGTTTTCAGACAAGAGATCGACAATTTAATCTCTTGGACTCAGGATGAAAATAGTAGTGTATGGACACCTCAAAATATCTACAAAGCACAAATTGACGGATTGGAGTGGCGCTTAAAAGGAAAGTGGGACTTATGGCATAATGAATTTAACTACACTTGGCTCGATACCGAAAATAAAACAACCAATAAACCCTTAGCAAACCGGGCGAGAAGAACCCTGAACTGGATCACCTATCGAGATTGGCAACAGCACCAGTTATCTATTACGTTCCATTATTCAGACAAACGCCCAACGGGAAATAACGACACCATGCTGCCTTCTTATCAAACCTGGTCTACCAGCTATGCGTTTTATGCATCAGAGCAGCTGACGTTGAAACTCACAGCGAATAACCTATTCGATAAAGAATACCAATCCAATAAAGGTTACCGGTCCCTTGGCCGAGAAGTGATTGTTTCTTTAAAATATACTTTTTAGATGATATTTCGAACAAACTGCCTGCATATCCACCAAAGTGCAGGCTTTTGTCTATTTTTCCTTTTTTACCTCAGCGTTTTTCATTAAAATTTCCTTTTGGGTTTCTTATCCCAGTTTAAGTTGTATAAATGGAAAACTTGTAATGAAAAAAACACTAGCGATTCTTATCCCAACCATCCTTTCTTTTGGCGCACAAGCAGCACAACACGTAGAAATCAACGGACACATCAGCAAAGCTGAGCACGATAAGTCTATTGATAACACGGATTCAGTAAAGCTTGATGCAACTTACTTCTTTAAAGGCCTTGATACATCAAAAGGACCTCGTAAAGAAGCTGCGTTTCTGTCTCGTTCTTCCAGTGTTGAAATCCTGGCGAACATCAGCAGACAAGATGCTGTTCAAGAAGAACTCAACCGTGATACCTACGCAACTGAGTTCACATATCATTTTGATGCGCCTTTCTACTTGGCAGCAGGATATGCAAATCACAATTATGAGAAAAAAGTAGCTGGACAATCAGCAGAAACTGATGTGGAACATTTCTCATTCACAGCAGGTCACTATATCAATGATAACTGGGCTGCCTACATCACTTTAGTTGAAGCAAACTACGAAAAACAAGAGCACGACACAAGCTGGATCTTTGGTCTAAAAGCTGTACTTCCTGTATCAGATAGTCAGTGGATCGCGTTCAATACTGAATATGCGAACCTAAACACAGGTGGCTCAATTGATGATACCCATTCTTTTGATGTCAACGCTGAATACTTCCTAAACCGTGACTTTTCCGTCGCTTTAGGTGTTGAGTTTGCTGGCGAAGATGAGTTCTCAACTGATTCTGAGGAATATCAGTTAGCATCAACATACTACTTCAACTCCCAGTTTGCATTAACAGCAGACTTCTCAACAGGTCACATTGAAGACGGCGACAATGAAAATACGTTTGGTCTAGGCGCTCAAGTCCGCTTCTAAGCCCTACTTTATTGTCAATGCATCAGCGGCTGATTCTTCAGCCGTTGATTTTTCTCTCAGTTCAATATTGTGTAATAACTTTTCAATCAGTCCTTCCGACTTCATCTCTACGAGTGCTTGGTCAAACCGCCGCATTCGTTCTTGGTTCTCCTTCACAACCAGAGATAAGAGTAAGTGTGATGTTGCACGATACAATGGCTTTGGGTGATAAGCTAAATTCTGCCATTCTCGGAGTTTGCCTGTAGCACTCAAAAAAGCTTTCGCTGACTCAATTGAAATGGGAATAAGTTGTACCCGACCAAGCAATAACTTCTTCATATTTTGGCTCTCATGGGGAACACGATGTAAAGATAAAGTACCGTTCTCTTCAGCTTTTTGAAAAGCATCACCATAGTAATATCCGATCAGGCCACCGATTTGATAACCACGCAGATCATCAATGGTTTTCCAATCGAACTTTAGCGATTTTTTATGGAAGAAATAGGTGCGATATTCAAATACAGCCTTACTAATGAGAAATTTATCAATTGTCTCGGAGTCACGCTCCCATAACCCTGTCCCATCAATGGTCCCTTTTCTGGTTTCCACGTAGGCACGCTGCCAAGGAAAAAACACATAGCGAACTTGGATACCAGCCCGCTCGAAAATCATCGTCATAATTCGGGTTGCAGCACCGTAATGTGGCAAATCGGAAGAATGATACGGAGGATACTCACCTAGCCCTAGGGTCACACGGTCAAGTCTATTTTTCGCATGCACAGCCCCTATATTCATCGCCAAAGCCATCAATATGAAGTAATAGAAAGACTTGATATTTACTAAAACACGCAAGACAAATAGAACCGTATCGTTTCAACTTATCTAAGTTAAGGAGATAGAGGGTTCCTTGTCGAGCTAGAACCCCTTATTGATAAGTGAACTGACGGATCCAGGATTCGTGCTGTGGAAATTCTTTCAGTAACTGAGTTTGATTCGCAATTTCTGCATCAATAAACTCGAATCCCGGCGTAACAATTTCACTGAGCAAACCATAATCTCCACCTGCCTGTAGTTCTGTCGACTTCCAACATCCACCAGGCACAAAAAGCTGCAACTGATGGCCTTTATCTAAATCAGGACCCAAAATGTACTCTTCAACTGAGCCGTCTTGATGAATCAGCCGATAAGTGAGTGGTGATCCGGAATGGAAAAAGTGGATGATTGGCGAAGTATTCTGATGAAAATAGCCAATTGGATTGTCCTGCGTGAGCATGTAATAAATACAGGTTGCAAGGCTTCGCATACCACTGAGCCCTTCTCGCTGTGTCTGTATCTTATCCTCTGCCCGGAAAGTTTCCGAGTAATAACCACCTTCATCATGGCGTACTAATGATAAATGCTGAATTAGTTGTTCTTTATTCATTCTATCCTCGAATATGTTGAAAAAACGAAGAAAGATAGCGAGTTTTACATAGAGATAAATCAGAAAAAAAGTTGAATTTTCATTGCGTTTGCGCCAGCGCAATATAAAGAAAAATGATGAGAATTTTCCAGTCTAAATACTGAAATTAACTGCAATAAATAAGCATTTGTACCTATTACATTTACATAAAGCTGCGTTTACTATGCTCCCGATCTTAATGAGATTAACGCATTGAAATCATTCAATAACAAATATAAAGAGGTATTTTTCATGAATTTGATCAAAAACACTGCATTCGCTTTATCCTCACTGTTTATTGCAACAAGCACATTCGCTGCTGACAGCGTTCTCATGGAAGATTCGATTAACCAGCGCCTACAACCAGATGCAAGTACACACTTCAGCCATACAATGACTTTAGACTCTGCAAAATTAGTTACATCAGTTGGCGTCGTAACAGACTGGTGGCAGAAGCGACCTACAGAAATCCGTGTTTATGAAAATAACAACGGCGAAAAAGGGAGACTACTTGGTTCGAAGCAATACCTAAATTACTTAAAGAATGTATGTGGCGATGACTTTAAATCGGTTTGTAAATATCCAGAAAACCCAACGGCTCGCCTCACTGCACCAGTCAATGCGACTGTTGATTCTATCATCGTCGAAGTCGATGGATTGCTCAGCGCTGCAAATGGCTATACGATCATTGATTCATTACAACTACTGACAAATGACCGAGTTGTTCCATCTGATTCGATCAATGCGATCCAATCTGTACTCGATAATGAAGAAGTACAACAGATCGTTGGCAGCGATGGGTATGTAATTGATATTTCAAGTGCAATTTCATTCAACGATGGCCTGCACTACATCTACACGCTCAAGTATCAAATCATTGACTCTCCAGCGAAAAACTGTGTGACAGTAAAAGTGAACTACAACGACTTTGCAGGTGTTGACCAGAAAGTCTCTGAAGTTATTGCAACTTATAGCTGCAACTAATGTAATTATTCAGTGCGAAAAAGGGACTTTTCGCAAAAACAAAAAATCAGGGTTCTACGACTAGATCTGTTTCAAAGCACCAGCCATCCTCTGTCGCTTTTTGGCATTCTGCGCGTTTGAAAACACGGCTTGGATAAAAGTACAAAATTCGTCAACAGTCTGAAGCGTTTTGCGCTCAACCACCACAACACCGATTTCTATAATCTCCATTTCATCTCTAAGCAAGTTGCCTTTATCACAGCATGTTGCCTTTATCGATAATGAAATAGTCGTCGGGTTGTAAATCCATTTCTTCGATGCTCCTTTTGAAGATTTAGATAGTGAGGATAGAAGAACAAGGAGGGTGCAGATACAAAAAAACCGACAATTGTCGGTTTGATAATCTCCTTAGGAGAGATGGTACCAGCGGGCGGACTCGAACCGCCACGCCCGTTAAGGCGGGGGATTTTGAATCCCCTATGTCTACCAATTTCATCACGCTGGCACTATTTTTTATTTTTTGTGAATTGCTTCACAAGACTCTAACTGGAGTACGCGATGAATTATACGGAGACAGGCCTTAGGAGCAAGCATTTTTTTCATTTTTCCGTTTAACCGATGAATGTTTGGCCATATTTCTCATTTTAAGTGAGTTTTGTTAAGATCCCCGCCCTGTCCAACTCTGAGAAAAACTGCAATTGATGACCATCCCATACCCACGAGCGGGCTTTCGCCGCCGATTTGCTGCATTGATCTATGACTCACTCGTGGCAATTTCCGTCTTTGCGGTCACCCATTTTATTGTCTTTGCAATCGTGGCCGTTGCATATGTGATTAACCCTACGATTATTGGAGAATATGCTGATGTTGGTGCTTACCTGACACAAGCACGTTGGCATAAAGCAGTACTGTTTCTTGCTGTTTGTTATTTCTTTATTTGGTTTTGGACGCATGGTGGTCAAACCATCGGTATGCGCGCCTGGCGTTTAAGAGTACAAAATGAAGATGGAACATTGATCAGTGCGGCACAAGGAATCACACGTTTGGTCTTTGCTTTCGGTGGATTAGGGAATGTGATCCTCATTGTCAATCGCAAGCAGAAGAAGTCTGTGCAAGACTACTTGTCCCACAGTGAAATGATTGTACTGAAAAAAGAAGACTCAGCCTATAAAGATATCCGTTAGCGAGAAGTTTGGTTATTCCAAATCAGCGACTCAGGGACGCACAACGAAGAGTGATTTTTTTAGCCGAAATAAAATGGGGGCAAATGCCCCTAAGTTCGTCGATTCAACAAGTACAGCGCCATCATCGCAAATCCCATACTTGGAATAATAGCCCCAACCATCGGTGGGAGTTGATAAACCACACTTACAGGTCCAAAGATCTGATCGGCAATATAAAATAAGAACCCCGTCACAATCCCCATCAACACACGTGCAGCCATCGTCATACTGCGTAATGGCCCAAAAATGAATGACAATGCCACCAGCAACATGACACCAATCGAAATAGGCTGGAATATTTTTCGCCACATTGCCAATTCAAAGCGGGCGGCGTTCTGGTTATTCTTCTCAAGATAATCCACATATTCCATTAATCCGGTGAGAGAAAGCTCTTCAGGCTTGGTACTCACAACCCCAAGTGTGTCCGGTGTGATATCTGACTTCCATAGATATTCCGCTTCAAACTGCTTTTCAACGAAATTCTTTTCGAACTTTAAATGCGTGACATCAAACATACGCCAGTAATTTTGCACGAATCGCGCTCGTGTAGCCGTTGTGACTTGTTCCAGTTCATCAAATGTATCACCGAATTGATAGATTCGAACATCATTCAATGTGCCCTTCTCTTCCACTTCTCCAATACTGATAAACGCTTTTTTATCTTTCGTCCACACCCCTTGCTGGGACGATATAACACTTCCCCCGGAAATCGCTTTTGCGCGTAATTCCTTGGCAGCACTTTCTGCGACAGGCGCTAACCATTCACCGACAGCAAAAACGATCAGCATCAAGATGATTGCGGTTTTCATCATCGAAAAGAAAATATTTAATTTTGAAAACCCAGATGCCTGTAGAACAACCAGCTCACTATGACTCGCCATCATGCCTAGCGCCAGCAGACCACCAATCAATGCTGCCATTGGGAAGAATATTTCCAGATCACGTGGAATGGAAAATAAAGTATACAGTGCAGCATGCACCATATCATAGTTGCCTTTACCAACTGATTTTAACTGCTCAATAAACCGAAAAAGAGAGCTAATCGAAGAGAGAATACCCAGCGTGAGTATTGTCATTCCTAAAATATTGCGTCCGATGTAACCATCAATTAATTTCCACATGAGCATTACCTTTTCACAAACATCGAACGGATCTTTAACCCTAAAGGTCGGTCTTTGAATATCAATAAACTACCAATGATGACAATCACTGCATGCGTCCACCACAATCCAATTTCTTCGGGTATTTTCCCATCCTCCAGCGCAGATTTTGCAGAGATAAGTGCAACGAAGTAACCAATATAGAGAATTAATGCAGGCATGAGTTTAGCAAAACGACCTTGCCTCGGGCTGACTGAACTGAGTGGTATAGCAATTAAAGTCAATAGAGGGATCGATAATGGTAAAGCAATTCGCCATTGTAGCTCTGCTCTAGAGGCTAAATCTTGTGCCTGTATGAGCGCTTCGGTGGATTTGGCTCGTAGTTTTCTACGGCGACGCTCAACTTCTTGCTCCTGGATCAGGACTTCGTAACGTCCAAAGTCGATGACTTCGAAATCCTGCTTCATTGTCTCGCCGCTGTATTGTTTTCCATCTTGTAAAACGAGTGTTTGCTCTCCAGATTCGCCTTCAACAACCCTCCCTTTTTTCGCATAAACAATGACTGAGTGTTTTTTTCCTTTTTCCAAATCCGGAAGCTGAGCAAGAAAAACACCATCCAGTTCTTTTCCACTATTGCCAATGTCATGGACAAATACAACCGCTTTCTCATTATCCGTTTTTTGAAACTGTCCTGGCATTAAAGTCGTGAGTCCTGCTTCTGCTTCCGCTTTTTCAAGCACTTGATACTCTTTCTCATACGCCCAAGGGGAAAGAAATAAAGTAATCGATGCACTGAACAAGGCCATAATCAATGATAAAAACAGTCCAACACGGACAACATACCACTCACTGACACCACACGCCTTCATCACTGACATCTCACTATCAGCGTATATTCGCCCTAATGCCCCAAGTGTCCCCAGGAATATACTTAAGGGAAGAATAATTGCTGCTAACTGTGGAAGCTTGAGGCCGATAATTGAGACAACAAGTTGGCCTGGGATCTCCCCTTCGGATGCATCAGCAATGACTTTTACAAAACGCTGGCTCACAAAAATAGTCATGATAATGACAAATACTGCAATCTGCGCTTTTAAAAATTCTTTGGTTAAATATCGAAAAATAATCAAAGTCGGGCCTTAAAAACTATTATTTTTACTGGAGTGCTATGAAGTTTTCAGCAAACCTGTTATTTTTTACAATTATATACAAACGCCTTGGAGCAGGAAACGTCAAATTAGTTCCTATTCATCGCGGTAATCGCGTGATGAGGTTTCGATCATTCACACTATTGTTGGAATGTCACTGCTGAAATGTCAACACGCTAAAATCGTATCCTTCTTACTTGAATTCTTTTTTTAACTCGATAGGAGACGCAATGGAATTCAGCGTTAAAAGCGGAAGCCCAGAAAAACAACGCAGCGCTTGCATCGTGGTTGGAGTCTATGAGCCACGCCGTCTATCACCTGTTGCCGAGCAACTTGACGAAATCAGCGAAGGCTATATTAGCAGCCTGCTCCGTCGTGGTGATTTAGAAGGCAAGCCTGGTCAAATGCTTTTGCTCCACCATGTTCCAAATATCCTTAGCGAACGTGTTCTGCTCGTTGGTTGTGGTAAAGAGCGTGAGCTCAACGAACGTCAATATCGACAAATTATCGATAAAACAATCAAAACTCTGAATGAAACAGGCTCCATGGAAGCCGTCTGCTTTTTAACTGAGCTTCATGTAAAAGGGCGCGACACATATTGGAAAGTCCGTCATGCGGTCGAAACCACACAAGATGGTCTTTATAATTTCGATCAGCTGAAAAGCCGTAAAGGTGAAACACGACGTCCACTGCGTAAAATTGTATTCAATGTTCCAACACGTCGTGAATTATCTGTCGGTGAAGACGCGATCCGCCACGGCTTAGCGATTTCATCTGGTATGTCTTTGTGTAAAGATGTTGCCAATATGCCACCAAATATCTGCAACCCAGCCTACCTTGCTGAAGAAGCAAAGAAGCTGGCAAACGACCATAAGAATGTATCCGTAGATATTGTTGACGAAGCCAAAATGAAAGAGCTTGGCATGAACTCCTATCTTGCCGTTGGCCGTGGCTCTGAAAATGAGTCCATCATGTCTGTCATCAACTACCAAGGCGGCAAGTCTGGTGACGCTCCTATTGTCTTTGTTGGTAAAGGTTTGACGTTTGACAGTGGCGGTATTTCAATCAAACCAGCCGATGGCATGGATGAAATGAAATACGATATGGGTGGCGCAGCGGGTGTCCTTGGATTGATGAAAAGCATCGCTGAACTCCAACTGCCGATGAATATCGTTGGTGTGCTTGCTGGATGCGAAAACATGCCAGGTAGCAGAGCTTATCGGCCAGGCGATATTCTCACAACGATGTCAGGCCAAACGGTTGAAGTATTAAATACAGATGCAGAAGGCCGACTCGTGCTTTGTGATGCGTTATCTTATGTCGAGCGCTTCAATCCAGATGTTGTGATTGATCTCGCCACATTGACTGGCGCATGTGTCATTGCTTTAGGCCGTCATGCAACAGGTCTTCTGAGTTCTCATAATCCACTCGCACATGAACTGCTCAATGCTTCTGAACAAAGTGGCGATCGTGCATGGCGCATGCCACTTTGGGAAGAATATCAAGACCAGTTGGACAGTCCATTTGCTGATTTTTCGAACTTAGGCGGCAGAGAAGCTGGAACAATTACCGCTGCATGCTTCCTTTCTCGGTTCACTAAGAAGTATAATTGGGCCCATTTGGATATTGCAGGCACAGCTTGGCGCAGTGGGAAAAACAAAGGCTCAACAGGCCGCCCAGTTCCAATGCTGACACAATATCTGTTAAATAAGACAGACTTAGCAGACGAATCTTGAAGCAAGCATTATTTTACATAGTGAACAAACAAGATGAGCCGGATTCCATGAATCCGGCTCATTTTACTTTCGCCTGCCAACAAATTGCTGCCTTGTATCGACAAGGAAAGCGCATTCAAGTCTGGACGTCGTCTCAGGAAGATGCCTGCCTGGTCGACGAAATCCTATGGACTTTCGAATCCGATAGTTTTATTCCACACAATTTGGAAAATGAAGGGCCGCGCTATGGCGCACCAGTCGAAATCGCCTGGACGCAAACAAAGAGCAAAAGAGAGATTCTTGTGAATCTTGCAGAAAACGCACCTGCTTTTGCTTCGAATTACAAACAAATTATTGACTTTGTCCCAACACAAGAAGCGTTAAAACAACTCGCCCGTGAGCGATTTAAGCACTACCGTGGTTTGGGATATACGATGCAAACTATAGACACCGAATAAAATCTTTTGAGGTTAACTGTGACAATGGAAAAGACCTTTAATCCATCTGCAATTGAGCAGGCCATGTACCAAGCCTGGGAGGAAAAAGGCTTATTTAAACCATCCGGAAAAGGGACGCCGTACTGTATTATGATCCCCCCCCCGAATGTCACAGGCAGCCTGCATATGGGACATGCATTTCAGCAAACCATCATGGATGCATTGACGCGCTACAAGCGGATGGACAACTACAATACGTTGTGGCAGGTTGGTACTGATCACGCGGGGATCGCAACACAGATGGTCGTTGAGCGACGTCTCGCTGCACAAGATATTTCCCGTCATGAACTTGGTCGCGAAGCGTTTATCGATAAAATTTGGGATTGGAAAGCAGAGTCTGGCGGCACCATCACTTCCCAAATGCGTTGCCTTGGTAACTCTGTTGATTGGGAGCGCGAGCGCTTTACGATGGATGAAGGCTTATCAAACGCAGTGCAAGAAGTTTTCGTTCGCCTTCACGAAGAAGGCCTGATTTACCGTGGTAAACGCCTAGTCAACTGGGACCCAAAACTCCAAACAGCAATTTCCGACCTTGAAGTAGAAAACAAAGATAAGCAAGGCAACCTTTGGTACTTCCGTTATCCACTTGCTGATGGCCAAACCACATCTGAAGGTAAAGATCATGTTGTCGTCGCAACAACACGTCCAGAGACGATGCTGGGTGACACTGCCGTTGCAGTCAATCCAAAAGATGAGCGCTACCAAGCCCTGATTGGTAAAGAAGTGATCCTCCCATTAGTCGATCGTCGTATCCCAATCGTTGCAGACGATTATGTCGACATGGAATTCGGAACGGGTGTTGTGAAAATCACCCCTGCACATGACTTCAATGACTACGAGCTTGGAAAACGTCACTTGTTACCAATGATCAATATCCTGTCTCCAACAGGTTTCGTTCTTGCGCAAGCTGAAGTATATAATACAGACAGCTCATTAAACCATGATATTGATGGTTCCTTGCCAGCAGCACTACAAGGTTTAGAGCGTTTTGCTGCCCGTAAAGAAATCATTCGCTTATTTGAAGAAGCAGGTCACCTCGAAAAAATCGATCCACACGCACTCAAAGTTCCGATGGGAGACCGTTCTGGTGTTGTGATTGAACCCATGCTGACAGACCAATGGTACGTTCGTGTTGCGCCGATGGCAGAAGTCGCCACAAAAGCGGTTGAAGACGGCGATATCGAATTCGTTCCGAAGCAATACGAAAACATGTATTACTCTTGGATGCGTGATATTCAGGACTGGTGTATCTCTCGTCAGCTTTGGTGGGGTCACCGCATTCCGGCATGGTATGACGAAGACGGGAATGTCTACGTTGGCCTTACTGAAGAAGAAGTTCGCCAAAAACATCATTTGGGCGACGTTCAATTATCTCAAGATGAAGATGTCTTGGATACTTGGTTCTCATCTGCACTATGGACATTCTCAACCTTAGGCTGGCCAGAAAATACAGAAGATCTAAAAACATTCCACCCAACAGATGTACTTGTAACAGGGTTCGATATCATTTTCTTCTGGGTTGCCCGGATGATCATGATGACCATGCACTTCATCAAAGATGAAAATGGTAAACCGCAAGTGCCATTCAAAACCGTCTATGTCACTGGTTTGATCCGGGATGAAGAAGGTCAAAAGATGTCGAAATCAAAAGGCAACGTCCTTGATCCACTCGATATGATCAATGGGATTTCTGCAGATGATCTTGTTGAAAAACGCACATCAAATATGATGCAACCACAACAAGCAGAGAAGATCGCCAACCGTACGCGCAAGCAGTTCGAGGATGGTATTGAAGCGAATGGTACTGACGCGCTTCGCTTTACGCTCGCTGCACTTGCATCAACAGGCCGTGATATCAACTGGGATATGAAACGCCTAGAAGGTTACCGCAATTTCTGCAACAAGCTTTGGAATGCCAGCCGTTATGTATTGATGAATACAGAGTCTCATGATTGTGGGCAAGATGGCGGCGAAATGGACTATTCCATTGCCGATCGTTGGATAAAGTCTCAACTCAACGAAACTGTTCGTGAGTTCAGACAGGCAATGGACACCTATCGCTTGGATATGGCAGCCAATGTATTGTATGAATTCACTTGGAACCAGTTCTGTGATTGGTATCTAGAACTAACCAAGCCTGCATTATCTCAAGGCACTGAAGCGCAACAGCGTGCAACTCGCCAAACTTTGGTCAACGTTCTAGAAACATTATTACGTCTGATGCACCCAATTATGCCATTTATCACTGAAGAGATCTGGCAACGTGCTGCACCGCTTGCAGGTGTTGAAGGTGAAACCATCATGACGCAATCTTTCCCAGAGGTAGATAGTGCCCATGAAGATCAAGTGGCCAGCCAAGATACCGAATGGTTGAAGCAGTTTATTCTTGGTATTCGCAATATCCGTGGTGAAATGGACATTTCCCCGAATAAGTCACTCTCTGTCCTTCTTCGCAACCCATCCCAAGATGACAAGCGCCGCTTAACGGAGAACCAAAGCTTCTTACAATCTCTGGCAAAGCTGGAAGCAATCCAAGTTCTGACGGAGCAAGAAGAAGCACCAGCATCTGCAACTGCACTTGTCGGTAAAATGGAAATATTGATCCCAATGGCGGGTCTCATCGATAAAGATGCTGAGCTTGCTCGCTTAAATAAGCAATTAGAAAAAGTCAGTAAAGATCTTGAGCGCGTCACAGGTAAACTGAGTAACGAAAATTTTGTTGGCAAAGCGCCTGAACAAGTAATTGCAAAGGAAAAAGCCAAACAATCTGAGCTAAACGACACCGTCAATAAGCTCAAAGAGCAAATCGAAACGATTGCTGCATTATAATCCTCAAGCGTAGAGACCCCTCTTCTCTGCGCTTCTCTTCTCCCCCAAATGGTCCCCGTGTGCTAGGCTGAAAGTTATCTTTCGACAATAACGAAAGCATTATGGTTATCCTTCAGCGGTCAAAGGTTAAACTCGGAAAAAAATGTTATTTTGTACTCCTGATAGTCATGAGTTGCTGGCTGTTTAGTCTTCCCGTGCATGCTGCTGGAAAAATCTATATTTCAACAGGCGAGTACCCGCCTTATACCGCAAAAGAATTCCCCGGCCAAGGTTGTGTCAATCAACTCATCAGTGATATCTACGCGACTCAAGGGCTCCAAGTAAAGTTCATTTTTATGCCTTGGAAGCGTGCATACATTGAAGCAAAAAAAGGTAATTTTCAAGCAAGTTCCTACTGGTTTGACAGCGATGAAAGACGTGCAGACTTTATGTTTCCCGATCAATATGTCACGATAGAGCGTAACTTTTTCTATTATCCTAAAAAAGTGCCTTTTGATTGGAATGAATATGCAGACATGCGCGGACGTACCATCGTCATCAATCAGGGTTATACATACTCAGATGCATTTAATGAAGCATTGGTCACTTACGGTGTCGAACAAATTGTCGTGACAAAAAATGAGCAAAATTTTCAAATGCTCATTACGAACCGTGCAAACTTAACAATTATGGGAGAAAAAACATCCCGAGTATATTTAGAGCAACTTACATCTGAAGAAAGAAACCAAATTGTCCAACATCCAAAACCACCGATCGTCTCAAAAGGGTTCTTACTGATATCTCAATCAACAAAAGTGAAAGAAAAGATCCGTTCTGCATTTAATCGTGGATATATCGAAGTCATGTCAGACAAAAAATACCGAGAAAAATACACTCAAGAATGTAGCCCACTGTAGTTCGATGGCCGTGATTATCGAATATGCGATACTCAATCAATAACCGTTCGATCACTATTCGACACATTTGCAGCTTTTTCATTAGAATTACACTGATACTCTGTTCAGGACAAGTAATATCTAGCGAAGAAAATGAAATCGCTAAAATTCAAATCACGGCCGGAGAATGGCCACCATACATCGGAAAATCATTAGACAATCAAGGCTGTGTCGCAAAATTGATCCGCGAAGTTTTCGAACGGGAGAACAAAGATGTCACTTTTCACTTTATGACCTGGGCAAAAGCCTACCAAAAAGCAAAAACAGGAGCGTATCCAATTACAGCATACTGGTTCGACAGTCCAATTCGCCGAGAAGAAATGCTTTATTCTGCTGCTCACCTTACCATGGAATCGCTCTATTTTTTCTATCCAAAATACGTTTTATTTGAATGGCAAAGTTTCGATGATATTGCAGGACGAAATTTAGTTCTCAATGAGGGATATACCTATCGAAAAGACTTTTTAGATGCGCTCCAAAAGCACAAAGTAAACCATACGTTTGTTTCTCATCATGACCAAAATCTCCAGCTTTTGATTTTGGGCTTGGCTGATCTCACTGTACTTTCTGAAAAACCCGCCGAACATATTCTCAATCAACTGAAAGCCTTCACACGCAAACGACTCCGCAAACACCCAACCCCACTTTATGCCACTAAGGGATACCTTCTTTTCCATAAAAACGCTCAAGGAGAACAACTCAAGAAAACTTTCGATAAGCGGTTTGAGCTCATCATGAAAGAACCAGGATATCAAGAAGACTATATCCGTCAGTGCACACCTTTATGATTTGCTGGGCGTTATCACAAAAACATCAACTTCATCCCAAACTGATTTAAATCTTTCATTAAGTTACCTATCATTCGTCTCATCAGGGCGTAACCTAAAAACTTTAGAACAAAAATACAAGTACATCACCATCAAAAAGCACCGCAGCCTCACGAATGAATGGATCTGGAATAATCAGCTCATAAGCCGCTTTGGCCATATCTTCGTGGGATTCATAAGTGCTGATATTATTGGCAAACTGTCTAAATTTCGCCATACGATGACGCTGGATCGTCAAGTCAACCTGTATCCGTACTCGAAAGATCAGTTCATATTTGAAGAATGGCTTACTTAAATAGTCGTTACCGCCAACATCGAATACATCAACAGATCCTGGTTCTGATTTCGTACCGTTAAAAAGATGATCGGTAATTCATATGCCGAGAACTTCACATGGATCTTGCGGCACGCTTCATACCAATCGACCTAAAATAATGATCTAAAGTGACAAATTGTATGATTGATTGAATCATTCAAAGCAACTAAATCTGGCATGACTTTCACGAAGACAATCATCTGGAACTATCCAAAAAATACAACTGCTCCGTGCAGTGGAGATGTAAAGTTGTTAGCACCAAACACCGCCTGAGACCTCTACAAGCAGCATAACTGCGAGTACTGAATGAAGCTTTCTCAGAAGTGAATAAAGCTGATACAGAGACAGATACAGATAAGTTTTGGCGGAGATTTTACGAGAGACAGGCGGAAGTGACGCAGCATAGTACGACCATGTGAGGAACTGACAACGCAGTCTCTTGGTAAAATTCATACACCACAAATAAAAAAACCCAGCCTTTCGGGCTGGGTTCTCAATTGGGAGCCTGGCGGTGTCCTACTCTCACATGGGGAAACCCCACACTACCATCGGCGCTATTGCGTTTCACTGCTGAGTTCGGAATGGATTCAGGTGGTGCCACAATGCTATTGCCACCAGGCAAATTCGTTGCTTTGTCGTTCGTTCT
>NZ_KB894500.1 GCF_000374485.1 Algicola sagamiensis DSM 14643 | reverse complement strand
GGTAAATGCCCATTGCGAACAACCGCGGGTTTGCCATCCACTTGAAGCGTTTCGTATTGTGCCAACAACTCGGCCACTTCAGCTTCAATGGCTTTCGCGAGGAGTGCTTGTGCCCCTTGTTTTAAAACGTCATTCAGTGGATCTATTTCTGGTGATTTCAGTGGTGATACTTTATGATTTGCCATGTGGTGTTTCTCTTTGTTGACTATTGATTTGTCAGATCAATCAACAGATTAGCACCACATTCTTTTTCTCACCTCATACACCAGAAATCATCATAGCTCGTTTACAATATCTAAATCACCATTGGTTGCCATTTCTTTAAGAATCAGAAAAGCGGCTTCTCTCGTATTTGGAACAATTTCTTCAAAAGTATCTGCTGCTGAAAATGCACCATAACCACCCTGGCACAATGCGGGGATCACAATGCCAAATGCGGTGTTATCATCACCAGGTTCAATGCCGATTTTAAAAAGCATATCTACTCCTCTCACATATCATGACGGTTTTTAATTCCAGCCTGCTTCAAAATTTTATTCACAATCCCTCTTCTTAAATTCTTTTTAGGGTGTGGCATAGGGAAAGTGTTGCCATCTGGACTTTGCCAGATCTCATGTGAGCCCTTACCTTGTCGTTTTAAAACACATGCATACACACAGTCTCAAGTGTATAGTTCGCAGACAGTTCAAGGGTCTGTTGTGAACGAGGAATAAAGCGACTCGCTTCATTTAAGGAAGTGGCAGGAACAAGAAAGGCATGAATAAAGCCTATTTATTTTTAAAATAAAGCAGCCAAAAAGCTGCTTTATACTTTTTTAAAGCGTGATTCGATCCTGATTCCGGAGTACAAGGTCTTTACTAATTCCTTTGACCTTTGCCAAGTCATAAATGTCCTGAAAAGGACCATTTGATTCTCGGTAATTAACAATCAACCTCGCCCTTCGCTTCCCGATTCCAGATAAACTTCTTAATAATTTTTCATCTGCGGTATTAATATTGACCTTTGCGACGGCTTTGGCTTGAGAGACGCTTTTTTTGGTTAAGGGTGCCTCATTGGAAACGGCAGGTAAGCTGAGGACACCGAGTGTCATGAAGAGATAAAAAAGTAAGTGACGCATAATCTTTTGATTCATGGTTAGTTTCTCCATCGTATTCAATGGCCAGATCCTTCTGACCAACGGTCACTATTTAATCATTGCTTTGATTCCTTGTAAATGGGAGGCAGGAAATTTTTTACAGACGCAATAAAATAGGGATTTATAAAATCTTGTTTCTGTTTATAAGACAAAGTTTGTTCTGGGTGTAATGCTAGTGTTAGCCTGCCTTGCGCACCAAATAAAACTGCATGTGCCGCAGCAATATCCCATTGACTGGTAGGCCCCAGCCTCGGATAAACAGAAGCGCTTCCTTCAGCCACCATACATAGTTTGAGTGAGCTGCCTGTAGGCAAATATTCATACGCCCCCATCTGCTCACAGTATCCTTGAAGTCGTTCACTTGGGTGGGAACGGCTGACAACGACAACAGGTGGATTTTCTGTATCCAATACTTCAGCAAGAATTGTTTGCTGCGCTTTTACATCTCGTTTAAAAGCACCATATGCCTCACCACCCCAATACAGTAAATCTTTTGCTGGCGCATAGACCACACCAAACACAGGTATCCCATTGTGGATCAGTGCTATATTCACCGTAAATTCACCATTTCGGTTGATGAACTCCTTCGTACCATCCAAAGGATCAACTAACCAAAAAGTTTGCCATTGACGTCTGATTTCAACATCAATGTCAGCGGATTCTTCTGAAAGAATAGGAACATTTGGCCAATGCCGAAGTAAGCCTACTTTAATCACTTGATCAGCGGCCAAGTCTGCCTCTGTGACTGGGCTATTATCCTGTTTGAAAGTTGTACCCACATCGCTGTGATAAAAACGCATGATGGCTGCTCCTGCATCTTGTGTAATCTCTAAAAGCAGCGCAATGTCTTGCGTTGTTAACTTCATATTTTCCCCTTTTTTGTCAAAACCAAATCAAAGACTTGGCGGCTCGCATTATCCAGGCTTTCTCTTTCAGTATCGATGACCAAATCAGGGTTTTCAGGACGCTCATAGGGTGCAGAAATACCCGTAAAATTTTGAATTTCGCCATGACGCGCCTTTTGATATAAGCCCTTCGGATCTCGTTTTTCACAAGTTTCGAGCGGTGTATCGACGAACACCTCCAGATAATCATGGTCACCAATAATCGTTCGGATCTGTTCACGTTCCCGGGCTAAAGGCGAAATAAATGCCGCCAACACAATTGCCCCCATATCCACCATCAAACTTGCAACATGAGCGATACGCCGAAGGTTTTCATCACGATCCGATTGCGAAAAGCCTAAGTCTGCGTTTAGTCCATGCCGAATATTATCACCATCCAGTAAATAGGTGAGTTTATTTTGCTCATAGAGTAACGATTCCACATGTCCGGCAATCGTGGATTTCCCCGAGCCACTCAATCCAGTCAACCAAACGAGGCAACCTCGCTGAGAGAGTAATACTTCTCGTTTTCCACGGGTCACTGCATGCGCGTGCCATACAATATCATCATTCATACATAATCCTTAAAAAGGAAAAAATACAGGGATTAAAAATAGAACTGTCGTGCCATACACGAAGGAGACAACAACCCCCTGCCCGGCAAAGTCACGAAATGTATATCCGCCAGAGTTCATGACCATCAAGTTTGTTTGATAGCCATATGGACTCACAAAACTGGCACTCGCGGCATATGCGATCGCCAAAGCAAAAGGTAAAATACTCACCTGAAGTAAATTCGACAAAGCAAGGGCAATCGGAAACACAATCGCAGCAGCCGCATTGTTGGTCATCATTTCGGTCACCACTAAAGTCATGAGATAGACAATTATCAGAGCAACATAGGGGGTGCTTTGGGCATCCATCCAAAGCGCAATTGGACCTGCTATCCATTGGTGTAAACCGACATCAATGACCACTTGAGAAATGACTAACGCAGAACCGATGATCACCCAAAGATCGTAGGCAATTCGACGTTTTACTTCCCCTAAGTCAATGACCTTGAAAGCAACCGCAGCCAAAATAAACAACAGTAAACTTTGAAATAAGCTCATCACTTGGAATACAGCCAACCCAATACAGCCTAAAAAACCAAAGAGGGCGAATCGTTGTTGAAATACATTGAGATGAGAGGGCGCTTTTTGCTGATCGAGAATAATAAAGTGTTTTTCCAAATGATTCTGTTTGAAGAAATCTTTTCCAACAGCCAGTATCAACCGATCACCTGAGTGTAATCGAATATCCCCTATTTTTCGGCGCTGTCTTTGCCCTTCATGATGCAAAGCCACGACAACCGCATCAAAATTCGCTCGAAAGTCCAGCGTTTTGATTGTTTTGCCTATCATCGATGAGGACTGGCGAACAAAAACTTCAACGATATTCTTTCGATTGCCTAGCCCACATTCTCCCAGCAAGCTCAGCCCTTGAATATGTTGCAATTGAAAGAGGTTTTCGATAATCCCCGTAAAGACAAGCCGATCACCAGTGCACAGTGTTTCATTCGGGTGCACGGGTGAAATAAAGTGACTGTCCCGAATGATTTCGACCAAGAAAAAACTTTGTAATGAGCGAAGCCCGGCTGCTTGTACTGATTGGCCGATCAATACGGAATCCGCTGTCACAATCGCCTCAACAAAATAATCCTGTACTTTTTCTTGTGCGCTTCTTGCATCAGGGAAACGATGCCTCAGTAAAAGGATCGTTGCAAGCCCCATCCCCGCAGCCACAATGCCGACATAGAAAAAATCAAAAAACTGAAATCCTTGAAAACCATAATGCTCTAAAAAGCCATTCACAATTAAGTTCGTTGAGGTTCCGATAAGGGTCAGCGTCCCGCCCATGATAGCCATGTAAGACAGTGGAATGAGTGCATTTTTAAGGACACTAGAGCGAGATTGGCTCAATGTCCGCATCAGAGAAGCAACAACCGCAGTGTTGTTCATGATGGAAGAGAGAGACGCGACAACAATCCCCATTTTCATGTATGCCCGAGAGCGTCCACCCTCGGTAATATACTGACTCATTTTTTGTAAATAAACAGTTCGCTCAAGCGTTGAGGACGCAACCAGAATCAATAACAGCGTCAAAACACTGATATTTGCATAACTTCCGATGAACTGCTCAATATCAATATACCCAATACTCAGTAGAAAAACACTCGCACTCCCAAAGATATACGATGCTTTTCGGCTCATACGAACCAGACAAATCACCACAACAATCAGGGTGACCAGCGTCACCCATTGTGTCAGGCTCATGATTGTTTCCTTACATCCAGTGCCTGCCAGTGTGGAAAGTGTTTTCGGATCAGTTGGTTAAGCTCTAGCTCAAATTCACTCAGAGTTTCATTTGTTTCGCGATGATCAACGTTGTCAATTGAGCGTATCATCCCTCCAGCAACCGTATCATGACTGATCCGGTCAATCATGATAAAAGACCCCGTAGATGAATGTTGCTCAAAAGTATCCAATGGTACCGCTTCTTGAAGCTGAATAGACACTTCAGCAATATCATTCAGTGCAATCCCATCTTTAGACACTTTTGCGCCCAACTCATGAATATCAATATGGGCATCGACTGAAGCAATACGTCCTTGAATCGCACGATGACTAAATAAAAAGTCGTACTGTCGGTCAAGTTGTAGCGCAGTTTCATTCAACCAAACCAATTCGGCCTTGACCAATTGCCCCAAAGCCATGTCTTGATGTGCATGGATCACCACATCACCTCTGGAGATATCAATTTCACGATCCAGCACTAAAGTTATTGCTTCTCCTTCCACAGCACGACTTAAATTGCCATCAAAAGTTACGATCTCTATCACATTAGCTCGTTTCTGAGAAGGTAAAACCAGGATTTCGTCGCCTTGGCGAATCGTCCCCGAAACAACAGTACCACTAAAACCACGAAACGCCTGATCTGGACGATTGACATATTGAACAGGGAAACGGAATGACTCAGATGCAGGGGTCGCATCACATATATTCATGTTATCCAGTAAACGCAGTAAAAACTCTCCCTGATACCAAGGCATCTGCTCTGATCGTGATGCAATGTTGTCCCCACGCAATGCTGAGACGGGGACAAAGTCGATATGACGAAATGCCAGCGTATGACTCATCTGCAAAAAGTCTTGTTTTATCGACTCATATACCGATTCCTGATAGTCCACCAAATCGATTTTATTCACTGCAACAATCACGGTTTCGATCCCCATCAGAGAACACAAATATGCATGCCGTTTGGTTTGCGTGATGACCCCTTTACGTGCATCGATCAAGATCAGTGCGACAGATGAATGAGACGCAGCAGTAACCATATTTCGTGTATATTGCTCGTGTCCTGGTGAGTCTGCGATGATAAATTTGGTCTGATCTGTAGAAAAGTAACGATAGGCCACATCAATCGTGATCCCTTGCTCTCTCTCTGATTGAAGTCCATCCACCAGCAACGAAAAATCAAGCGCATCCCCAGCATTACCAATACGCTTACTCTCATCTTCGAGAAGCGCCAACTGATCATCGAATAATGACTGAGTATCATAGAGTAAACGACCAATAAGCGTTGACTTCCCATCGTCCACCGAGCCACAGGTCATCAATCTAAGCAGCTTTTTTGTTTCATTCATTGGGATGACATTCGAGATAGGTTGAATTGCTGACATTAGAAATACCCCTCACGTTTTTTTCTTTCCATCGAACCAGCCTGATCAGAATCAATAAGACGTCCCTGACGCTCAGAATGACGGCTTTGTGCCATTTCATGAACAACAGACTCAAGCGTATTTGCAGTTGACTCAATTGCACCCGTTAATGGGTAGCAGCCTAATGTTCTAAAACGGACGCTTCTATATTCTGGTTCTTCTCCTTTTTCCAATGGAAAGCGGCCATCATCGACCATGAGCAATGTGCCATTGCGCTCAACAACGGGTCTTGGCTGTGCAAGATAAAGCGGCACCAGTTCGATGTTTTCTTGCAGGATATAATCCCAGATATCCTGTTCCGTCCAATTCGAAAGCGGGAAAACACGGATACTTTCGCCTTTGGTAATTTGGGTATTAAATTTGTTCCAAAGCTCAGGTCGTTGTTTTTTAGGATCCCAACGATGGTGCGCATCACGAAATGAAAAAATCCGCTCCTTTGCCCTCGATTTTTCCTCATCCCTTCTTGCCCCACCAAATGCCGCATCAAATTGATACTGATCCAGCGCCTGCTTCAGCCCTTGTGTCTTCATGATATCCGTGTGCACAGCACTTCCATGAATAAACGGGTTGATATCCATGGCGACGCCTTCCGGGTTTTGATGAACAATCAGTTCCGCACCAATCTTTTTGATAAATTGATCTCGAAAGGAGATCATTTCTTTGAACTTCCATCCTGTATCAACGTGTAGTATCGGAAAAGGAAGCTTTCCCGGATAAAAAGCTTTTCGAGCAAGATGCAATAAAACTGAAGAGTCTTTCCCTATCGAATAGAGCATGACTGGGTTTTGAAACGCAGCGGCCACTTCACGGAAAATATAGATGCTTTCATTTTCCAATTGCTTTAAATAGGTTCGCCTATCATTTGACAAAGACATGGCAATTTCCAACTGATTGATTCGTAGCAAAATCATAGAAACCCTTATTCCTTTTCGCAATATCAAAAAAGAATGTCTTATTTTTTTGTCATATATATTTCAGAAGAAAATGGAATAAGGCGATTAAATACTTTTCGTACCCATATCTATCCAGATAGTGAAATACCATTCTGATTTCTCGATTAGTCCACCAAAATAAACATTCACAAAGTAAGTGCATTTTCGTCTCGATAGTGAAAGAGCAATTTATTCTCTTTCTTGTTTACGCTTAGAGGAATACTTAATGAACGAACAATGCGGGTGTGAACCAACACATCAAAACCAAGAAAGCTTTAATCCTTCTTTTTACAAGTTGCGTGTGTACATCACTAACTATGTACCAAAAGCTGAAGAAGATGACTGCGGTGAAGCTAGTACTGGAAACCTCAGAATTTCTATCAAACTATGTAATACACAAGAGGGTAATTACAATCAAATATCTCTTGTACAATTGGGGCAAGTCATTGACCAGGGTAATGTTGGCCCAGTGATCGCGTATCTTGCAACAACATTAGATGGCGATGGAAATTTTGAAGACAAGTGGCGCGGTTCTACAGCATTAATTGATGGGTCAATGTACCAAAATGCAGCAGGTAAAGTGTTATTCCGTGTGAAGCGTCTCTACGACATTAACCTTGTTGAGTCCGCACCCTAAATAAAAAGATGATATGAAAATCTTGGCAAGCAGATGTTGAATGTACAATCTGCTCGCCAAGTTCAATCAATACTTTTGTAAGCAATGACGTGCTTTCAGGCATGTTTTGGGAGAAATAGGAACATCACTAAACAACATGATTTTTGCGATAAACTGCAATTTTATCCTTTCAGTGCCCATCGCAGGGCAAGTTGGGTTTGTTATACTGGGGCGTTTATCCACTCAAGTGATGTTGAATTAAAAAATGAAAAATGTGATCAAAACGTCCCTGTTGCTGAGTTTGGCAAGCGGTACAGCCCTTGCAAATGAAGGCATGTGGCAACCTCACCAACTACCTGAAATCAAACAAGAACTACAACAGCTTGGCTTGAAAATTCCTGCTGATAATATTTCTAAACTCACTGAATTTCCAATGAACGCAGTGATCAGTTTGGGCGGATGCACTGCATCGTTTGTCTCACCAAAAGGCTTGGTCGTGACAAACCACCATTGTGCATATGGAAGCATTCAATACAATTCAACGGAAAAGAATAATATTTTAAAAAACGGCTTTCTTGCGAAAAACTACGGTGAAGAATTACCAGCAGCACCTGGTTCACGTGTTTTCGTCACGGAAGATGTCATCAATGTGACCGACAAAATTAATGCAAAGCTGTCTGATAATATGACTGGCCTTGAGCGTTATAAAGTCATTGATGCCGCAGAAAAAGAACTGATTGCCAATTGTGAAAAAGAAGATGGCTATCGTTGTCAGGTATCGACTTTCCATAATGGATTGGAATATTTCCTCATCAAAAAACTAGAAATCCGTGATGTTCGTCTTGTGTATAACCCAGCAGCAAGCATCGGTAAGTTTGGTGGCGATATTGATAACTGGATGTGGCCGCGCCAAACCGGTGATTACAGCTTCTATCGTGCATATGTGTCAAAAGATGGTAAGCCAGCTGACTTTAGCAAAGACAATGTGCCGTTCGAACCTAAGTCTTTCTTAAAGGTATCTGCCAAAGGCATCAATGACGATGATTTTGTCATGGTTGTGGGTTATCCAGGCAGAACAAACCGTTACCGCACTGCGGATCAAGTGAAAAACAAATTCACTTGGGCTTATCCAACAGATAAGAAAATGCGTGGCGATATCATCAATATCATCAAAGAAAACTCTGAGCCGGGAAGCGCTGAGCGTATTAAATATGAAAGTACGCTCGCAGGCCTTGCAAACTACGAGAAAAACTTTGGTGCCATGATCGACAGCTATAAGAAAGCTGGTACGCAAGCGAAAAAAGAAAAATTTGATGCCTCTTTAACTGCGTGGATCAATCAAGACGCTGATCGCAAAGCAAAGTATGCTTCTGCACTGACAGAAATGAAGCGTATTCTTGAACAAGACATGAAGACACAAGGCCGTGATAAAGTGGTTTCTTTCATGTATCGCTACTTGCCGATGTTCCGCGCATCAAACAGCTTATTACGTTATAGCCATGAGCAGCAAAAAGAAGATGCAAAACGTGACTCTGGTTACCAGAAGCGTGATGAAAAACGTTTTGTCTCTGGCTTAAAGAGCATTAACCGTCGTTTTGATGCTCAGATTAATCAACAAATTGCATTATACCTGCTTGAGTCATACGCAAAACTGCCAGCGGAGCAGCGTTACAATGCGCTTGATCAGTACTTCCATCTTGAGCAAGGCTTCAAGAAAGAAAAAGTCGCGAAACAGCTGAAAGACATGTACGCAGCAACTGCATTGAAAGACGAGTCAATCCGCCTTGGTTGGATGGATAAAAACGTTGAGTCATTTGCAAAAAGCCAAGACCCGTTCATCAAGCTTGCTGTGCAACTTTACCCTGAGCTGAAAACAAACAGAAAGCAAAGCCGCGAGCTATATGGCCAGTGGACAAAAGCAAGCGCGAAATACATGGAAGCGCTCATTGCATATAAGCGCTCACTCAATCAGCCAGTATATGCAGATGCAAACAGCACGCTTCGTGTGACTTATGGTCAGGTGAAAGGCTATCAGCCACAAGATGGCCTTTGGGCAACGCCTTTCACCACCGTAGAAGGGTTAGCGAGTAAGTATACGGGTGAAGACCCATTTGGCTCACCGAAGAAGCAACTTGAGCTCATTAAAAATAAACAATACGGTAAATACAAGTCAGAACAGCTTGGCACCGTTCCGGTAAACTATCTGTCAACTGTGGATACAACTGGTGGAAACTCTGGCTCACCAACATTAAACGGTAATGCGGAACTGGTTGGCTTGTTATTCGATGGTGTCATTGAAAGTATCATTGGTGACTGGGATTACGATCCGAAGTTCAACCGTTCAATCCATTGTGATACGCGCTACATGCTTTGGGTCATGAAGTATATCGATGGTGCAGATAACTTGCTTGAAGAGATGGAAATCGTCGAGTAATCGATAAACATTTTTATCTTCAAATAGAAGCCCCTGCATTGGGGCTTCTTTGTTTCTGGCTTTATCAAACAACGTTACGTTCCAAAAACATCAACTGAGCATCTTTATGTGACAAGCTGATCTGATCGCTGAAGTTAAACCCAAATTGATTGAATCGAGCAATCGACTTTTGGTTTCTCACATCAGGCTCAATCACGATTCGACTGATATGTTCTTTTGAGAAGACAAACTCAGTGATCACGCTTAAGACTTGATTCGTAAATCCTTTACGAGGTGCACTTGTTGGTGCAACGAAAAGGTGTAACCCAATATCACTTTCCTGACAATCATACAAAGCTGCCATTTCTTCCTCATGCGGCATATAAAGTTGGAATAGTGCAATCGGTTGTTCATCGAGTTTTAAGAAAAAGACATTGTGGCTGTCCATCGCGCTCAAATATTCATACACTTCCTTCACGTCTTCCTGAGTGTATTCTGTCATTCCCCAAAACGCTGCTCTTTCCTCGCTCACCCAACTGTATATCAACGCTGCATCTTGAATCGGGTCAATTTGAGAGATTGTATAAAGTCCCCAATCAACACCTTCTTTTTGATACGTTTCATCTGGAGTTATCACCGTCTGTTCTAGCTGCAATTGCTGCCAGTTCGTGCTCACTGGCAAGAGTTCACCGTGTCGCCATTTGTTGTATTGATCGGCATAATGCGGATCTTCTGAATGACCTGATGCCCCAAATGGGACAATCCACAAACTTTGAGAAATATCACTTAAGTCCCAGACATATCGGGCTACTGGGCCACGCCAACAAATATGTGCAATACCCGGTAAACTACTTGAAGACATCACCGTATCTTGGTCTCCGCCAATCCCAGGCCATGAGGAATCATCGTTGCTCTCTAATGCTTTCCAAGGTGTGACTCGGTGTAAATCTGCCCAACCTTTTGACCATTGCTCCTTGGATTGCGCAACATCGGCTAATGATGCTCTAACAATCAAACTCAGATCCACATCAGGGATCCCTTGTTTAATGATACTTTCCAGCGCAAAACCGATACGCGTTGTTAAGCATAGCCATGGATGGAAAAGCGGTGAATATATGCTGTCATCAACGATTAATTTGCCCAATGGTGTGAATAACGAGGTTGTAGCCAACCGCTTCACAACCGCTGTACGTAATGACGCAAACAGTGCTGCTTCTTGGCTATCTCCATCCATATTCAAATCCCACCGGCATAATTGGTCTTTGATGGACGAAAGTGGCGGTTCAAGATCCGCTTGTGCTGACACAAATTCGATCAGAAGTTTGGCAGAATCGAGTTGTGTATCAGTATGAATGGCCGTCATATCCTTTGGGCCGAACTGTTTTTTTGATGAAAGCAACTGTAGGATCCGTTCCATCCGGTGCGGTGGCGCGAACTCTGTGCCATAACTTTCCGCGAGACCCCTTTGATTTGCCATGACAACCACATCTTCTTGTGTGGAAGATTTTTTACATTGTTGGATCCCTTGCCATTGGTGCTCAATGTCCCACGCAGGAACAATTCTGAAATAATTTTTTGAAGACCTTTGGGGCACAGCGCCTGCAACCCGATAGATAAACCCACCTGATTGATCAGCTGCCTGTACAACATTGACAGGTTCTCGCCAAGCATCGCATGCTTCATCAATATCGGAGACTGTTTTTGCGCGAAGTAAAGCCCGAATTGCATCAAACCCTGAGTCTTCAAATGCACGTGCAGTTGTGCGCAAACTCAACGATATCCCCTCATCAATTTCATCGATGATGATTGGACCACGTTTGGTCTCAAGTACTTCGATTTCGAGGCTATCTTGCCCTCGGATCTCAATCGTCTCATGATGGGAAGAAACAGGCTCAAAACCTGAGACACCAAGTGCAAATATTCCATCCTCACGCCTTTCCAACTTTTCTTCGAACACATCCTGGCAGTCTGCCATCGCATTTGTAATGGACCAAGCGACTTCTCCTGCATGACCAAAATGCTGAACGCCAGGGATACCTGGTACCGCAAATCCAATCACTTCATAATCATCACAAGCAAGATGGATTTGCTGATAGCAGCCCGGCAACTCAATAATTCGGTGCGGATCTCCTGCAAGAATCGGCGCATTGTTTTGCGTTCTTTCTGCACTGACATACCAGCCATTACTCCCTGCACTCCAAACGCCTTCAGCACTAAACAGATTGATATAATTCTCTCCAAGGTGCTTTGACACCTCTTCTCTCCAAAGTTTACTGGGGAAACTGCCCAGTAAGATATGTGTGGAAAGCCAAATGCTGATCGGTGTCCAAGGCGCCCATTTTCCGGGTTGAATGTTGCACTTTTCAAATTCAGTCGTACTTTGTTTTTGCAGACCGGTGTTCACCCCTCTGACATATTCAATCAGCCAGGCTCGGGTCTCACCTTTTAGATTTCTAAAGCAACGCCGGGCCGTGTCATTGAGCTGAAGACGACGCGCAAAAATGTCCCAATCAACGAACTTTTCACCTAAAAATGAGGCACTTGTTCCTTCTGCTCGATGTCGCTCCACTTCAAGCTGCCACCCTCGATCACAAGCAGCATTGTAGCCTTGTGCAAACGAAAGCTCAGCTTCAGTCGAAGCTTTGATGTGCGGGATCCCCCACGCGTCTCTATAGATTTGAAATGTCATGAATTCACTGTCTGTTTAAGAGATATTGTCCGATATGAATAACATCCATACCCCGTGATCATGTCAACAAAGAAGCCCCATCAGGCATACATAAACGGTATTTTTGAAGAACGATAGTCATGGCTGGCAAGCTGACCGAAGAGTCTAAACGTATCATAATGAAGGGAATAATCATAGGAATTATGCGAGGGAAAATGGCTTATCGTGGAAGTATTTTGGAGAAGTGACTCGTGAGAAGATTCGGCTTGATTTCAAATCGTTGAGTTGACCTTCCTCACTCAGGTAAGGAAGGCCAGTTGTATGATTATTTTACTTTTGGCATTACATTCGCACCAGCACGAAGTGTTGCATGCTCAAGAAGTTGCTCTGGAAGTTGTAGATTCTCTAATTTTGCAACAGATACTGGGTCTTTCTTCAACTCTGTTTTTAGCTGTCCTAAAACTTCTTCATAGGCTTTCGCACGCTTGTAGCCATAATTATCTGTCGGGAATTCATGGCGTATCCACGAGCTAAGCTTTTGTGGGATCTTTCCTTGACCAAGTTCACCTTCTAACCGCTTGAATAACGCTGGGCCTCTTAACTTTTCAAGTTTTTCGAAAGTATACATTTCCGGTGTTGGTAAAGAAGATGTGCTCAACTTATCCGCTTTCTTGTCATGTGGCTCTTTCATAAAACTCTCAAAGAGACGAGTCGTATCTTTTGTTTGAACGTAGTTTGAGTCTGTTCTATCCACCCATGCTAAGGCTTGTTGTGCATTATTTGCCAAAGAATGACCATCCTTCTTTAACTGTAAAAAGATATCTGTATAACGCATTTGCGTATCGAATTCAGCCGCTGCATATTGCTGTCCGTATTCTGATGGCGTGATCTGCCCCTTCTGGTAAGCTTGGTTAATTGCCTCAAACTTTGCTGCATTTTTTGCATTACATAACTCGAAAATCAAGTTATCTAATGTTGTATCTAAAGGCGCATTTTTGTCTAACACGACCGTATTGGTTTTTGGGTCAAAGTAAGCACCTGTCAGTAACTTCGGATCTTTATCCGGTGAAGCAAGCTCAAATTTTGTGCCAGGTAGTGTATTCAATAAAAGCTGGATCACCGCTTTAAAAATGGCGCTGTTCTTGATCATATCCATCTTTGATCCAGAAGCTGATTGTTGGGCGCTTACAGTATGTACACTTGCAGCCTTAACTTTCACTTCTTCTGGCTTTTTCTGTGTTTGTTCTGGTTGCGGACTTTGTTGAGATTTTACCTGCTGAAGCAGGGTACGGGTTGAAGTCGGCTCTTTGTGTTTCGCTGGTTGCTCTTGATGCTTTACTTCCTTTTTTTGGACTTCTTGCTGTACTGGCATAGGTTGAAAAGACACTTTTTTAATATTCAGCGGCTTTCTTTGTGCTTGAGGTTGTGATGAACCTTGAACATTATTCAAATACATCGCAATTCTGTTAGAGATTTTTCCATTTCCCTTGTTAGGAAGTGAAGAGACAGGCTTATCACCGACTTGCTGAGCTTTTTCATTTTTTCCCTCAAAGAGCGCTCTTTTAGAGGAAACATTTGAAATTATCTGGGATTTTGGTTGAATCGTCGTCATTACTACATCCTAACAGTTGGTCAAATTCATGTGCCACTTCACACCGAATCTCGAATCGAAAAAATAAGCGCTATATGTCACTAATATTTTAGTAGTAACAAACGGGTCTGATTTGTTTTATGAAGATATGTATTGGATAGAAAAAGTATGACTGAGTATTCTCAATGAGCGATAAATTACCAAGTCCATACGCTTGATATATTTCATTGATTAAAAGTGACTTATTTAGGAACAGGCACTGAGCCGATCCCCAAAACAAGTCGTTTGAGTATCTCTTTTTAAGCGAAGCGTTTACCTATTGCTTCAACGATTTATCTGCAACAAAAGGATTATGTTCGCGTTCATGACCAATCGTCGATGTTGGGCCATGTCCAGGGATAAACGTGACCGAGTCACCCAATGGCCATAGCTTTTTCTGGATAGAGTCGATCAGTTGTTGGTGATCTCCCATCGGAAAGTCAGTTCGACCAATAGAGCCTTGAAATAACACGTCTCCTACCCATACAATTTGATGAGCTTCTTGATAAAAAACGACATGTCCAGGGGTATGACCTGGGCAATGATAAACAGCAAGGGATAGTGCCCCTACCTTGACTGTATCTCCTTCAACCAACCAGCGCTTCGGATGAAATGCCTCAACTTTATCAAACTGGAACATCGCAGCCTGCTGAGGCAGCATATCCAGCCAAAACTGATCATCGCGATGTGGGCCTTCTATCGGCACTTCAAACTCTTCCGCGAGTACCTTTGCTGCACCAACATGATCGATGTGAGCATGAGTGAGCAAAATCTTCTCCAGCGTAACCTGTTTTTCCTTCAATAACTGCTTTAATTTTTCTGGCTCACCACCTGGGTCAACAAAAGCAGCCTGATTTGTCTGTTTACAAATAATCAGCGAGCAGTTTTGTGCAAACGCTGTTACTGGGATCACTTTTAATTCCATCATCACACCTAGGGGTTCTGCGATTCAACTAATTGCGTATGCTATGTCTAATCGATCGCATACGCAACCGACCTTTAATACTCAAACAATACTGGGTACTGCTTGTATCGTTGATCGAAGTATTTTGATTTTTCGTAGAACCAGCGCATTCTCGCCTTATCATCTTTTGCAAACGCCTCGTCGGTCTTCAGCTTTTGTTCGAATGCTTGCTTGAGCGACGGCTCACTTTGCATCATCTGCTGCGCGAGCGGGATCAGGGCATATGGCTCGATATATTCTGTTCGTTGAAAGATCCCATTAAAATATCCCCAAAATAGTAAAGAGTCCGGCGCCTCTGGATAGAGTAATGCAAGGGCTAATTCAGATAAGTTCTGATCCATTTTGATGACATAAGAACCCGCTGGCATCTTTCGTACGATTTGGTTTTGACGAAATTCAGCTGTCACAACGGAGCGGGATTCATAGGGTTCTGGCTTATATTTGAACTCTTTGGCTTCAAACTGAGTCGCATTCACCTCTTCGGCAGTTTTGATGTGAGTGACTTCAACCCCATGTGCTTTTAATATTTCAATGACCTGCTGATGTTCTTGGGGGATCCAAATTGCCTTTGGCATCTGTGCGATGACCTTGGGCTGGTTTTGCCAGTACACGGGAAGTTGCTCATAATGCTGCGCCTTACCCGTCCAACGAACTTGCGCTTTACCCGTAATTGAGTCTGTTTGTTGCTGATAAGCCATCCCTTTGAAAGCGACTTTCTCCGTTGGTTGCTCTGGATAACTCCATCCCAGTATCACTTTATCTGGCTGACGTTGTTTATCATGGTGAATTGCTGATTTCAGTTGCTGCCCTTGTTCGGCTGCCAGCAGTTCTAATGTACTTTTTAAAAGCACATAAGTCCCTAATACGCGTTGCTTGAATGGTTTTAAACTATGGTTTTCAACCAGTATCGTTGGGACATGGCGTACATCACCATAACCATTTGAGTATCGGGGGCTCGCCGTCCAACCAGCAATGCCTTCATGAAAGTTCTTTTTATTCATACCAAATACCAAAGGCCCTGGGATATGCCCCCACTTTTCCAGGTCCTGAGAAACGTGAGGCACATACTTTTCCTTCAACCATGTCGCACTTTGAGGAGAGATCGCCGTAAATGGTTGGTTAAAGCCCATTGTAATATCATATTGATAATGCTCACCATTGGTCACGTGCACATCCAGATAAAGATCGATGTGATATTGTCGAAAGACTTTCACTAAAGCACGCATCTCAGGGGCAGCCAGCTTGGCATAGTCACGATTCAAATTTAAATTCTGAGCCGTTGTCCGCCACCCCATATTCAAAGGCCCGCGTTGATTCACTCGATGATAAGGAGACGTCCACTCATGTCCATCTACATTGAGTATTGGAATAAACAACAAGTTAACGTCATGAAGCAGCTTGGTGTTTTTACCCTTGGTCAGATCCCGTAGAAACATCAATGTCGCATCTTTGCCATCAATTTCGCCACTGTGGATCCCTGCCTGGAGCAATAATGTCGGCTTTTTTTGGAGTGCTTCTGGAGAGACTGCCCCGTGAGCAATCTTGGCAAGCCAGATGGTTCTCCCTTGCGGGCTTTGTCCAAGTGACTCCAACGTGATCCAGTCATATGACTTTTCGAGTTGCTTGAGATAAGTCACCGTCTCTTTGTAACTCAAGGTTTTCGTAAAGTCGGTTTTTTCTGTCAGCGTCTGTTTATCCGGATTTTTTTCGATCAATTGCAGGCTTTTTCCATGCCAGGGTGTATTTTTGGGCAGTAAAGATTCATTTGGAAATAGCGTTGCGCTGATTACAAGTTGGCTACTAGTGACACAGAATAATAGTGCGATCTTACAGAGATGAGAAAACAACATGTCCCCCTTATTTATCTTTCGTTAAGCCCTCCTCCAGCACAGTTAATCGCTGGCGACATCCAACATAATTTCTTGAGCATATCGCGTAAACGGGCATTTCATGGATGAGCGGCTTGCCTATCCAACGTAGGCTATTCTTCTTGGTTGTTGGGATGAATTCAAGTAGTTCATCAAGCATATATTTTTCAACCACCATAAAATCAATCTTTTTTCCGGTAATTGCTTCGATATTTTGCAGATCAGATGGGGCTTCAATTATTTTGAGGTGAGTCCGAAATGCTTCAAACTTTTCACCATAGGTCACCGATGATGTCACGCCAATTCGAAAACCACGTAAGTCATGCAAATGTTTCCAATGGATTGTTGTGCTTTCCTCGGTCAAAAGGCCTGTTTTCAATATAAAAAGAGGTTTTGAAAAGGCCCACTTTTCCATAAGTTGGACGTCTTTCTGATAAGTCAGCGTTATCGCTTTTTCTGGATGCAGCCTCGGGGGGATGTTTTGCCATAAGTCAAAGTACAACTCCAACTCCTTGTCATTCATCACAAGCACATCGGAAATTTTTTCTACAAAAACGCCCTTCCCAGAACTGTACGGGTCCACATAAGGCGGGTTCTCTTCCACTATAAAGCGGTAGACTTCAGCTGCGCCCAAGCTTGGCCAAACCAAAAAAAATACCCAAAGAAGTCTCAATTGTCCTCCTTCATCTCCTTGACTCTTCTCATTCTTGCGCAATAAATTTCATATTGTTTTGCCTTATACAGTCTATGAAAAGATATGGTTTATGAAAGTATTTGATTTACGATAGTATTTGATTGATGAAATTATAATAATAAGGCAATGTCCCACAAGAAAAGCCAGGGGGTTGATTCATGGGTGCTGAGTCCAATTTTTGAAACGCTGTATCAAGTCAACTTTTTCCTCTTTAGAAACCTCATCCCCTTTTGCTTCTTTATCGTCTATGTGAGTATTAACTTCTTCTTTGACTTCCAGCTTTTCCACACTGCTCTCCCATCCATCATACTCTCCGCCTAACTCACCGACAGAACGGGCAATTTTCAATGTATGGCTTGAAATATCACTGAGCCGCATCGTACCGATATGATAAAAGCGAACACAAAATTGCTCATCTTGCTCTGTCACAGACTGAAATTGGTAACATTCCTGCACTAACCAATCTGAAAAATCATCCACCTGCTCCTGCTCAGTAAAATAGACCCAATGAAAGACCTGACGAGCAATTCCTTTATTATCACCATGTTTATTCAGCTGATCGAGCGTCAGCAAATCCCGGATCATTTGCCAATCATCATCGGAAGGGTAAAGCATTTGCCAGTAAAATAACTTTTGAGGGTCATGCTCCATCACAAATCTCGCTTTGTATCCCGATTGATCCAAAATCGGATGGAGTAAGCTGGACAATTCACTTCGCGAACAGGAAAAATAAAATGAATAATAACGACGGCCATCATAAGTCACACGCCCAACAAAAACACCGTTTGTTGAACAAACCGCATCCACGATGATATCCTCGAGGGCACATAGTTTTTCATATTCCTCGTTAGTTGGCATGCCTTCCCGAGTTGGCTTTTTCAGTTTAATTTCTATCCTTAGCAGGTTCTCTCTAGAGTCTGACTCTGCAATATCATCATAAGATTCATTAAAACTAATCCATAACTGACGTTCATCCATCAGCTTAGGATAAAAATGCCAAGTATCGGCCATCGTTACCTATCCGTTTGGAAACTACTTAACCCAGTATACCCTACTATCTAAGAAGCAATTTCCACTGGTCACTTTTTGCCGATGTAAAATTACAGCAATCCCCCCTTTGCTCCAATGCTGTAGCAGCGTCGGCTATTCCCTTTTGCAAAGCGTTGTTTGACTTCCCGTGGTCCTATGCGGCGATGAAATAAGTTTAAATCACCGATATCACCATCAAATAAACCTGTTAAATAAGATGAGCGACTCCCGACACGGAGCACACTGTCGTTTGCCAATGAGTCCTGTCGATCTGTCGGGTCTTGAACTGTGACCAGTTCACCATTTTGATAAAAGCGCAGCCCTTCCTGATTATCTCTATCCACAGATACAATTAAGTGGTGCCATTGCCCATCTGCAATAAACCCTTGAGATTCATAAATTGAACAAGACGCATTAGGCTCATGGCAGTACCAGCTTCCACGGCCCGTTGCGAGCTGTAATGAAATATTCCCTTCATCAATATAGAGGACATAGCCGTGCACATTCTCAACTTGATCTTCATAGCGCTTATCTAAAATAACACGCTGTTCGAGGGAATTCGTTCGTATCCATGCTTCTATTGAAAAGTCTCCTTCTTCAACATCCAAATGATCCTGATCCGCAAATTCAACGTAGTCATCATACCCATCAAGACAATACGCTTTATCTAATTGTTCTGGTGCTAGATAAATCACAGGTCCGTTTTTCACTTGACGACCTGTATTGGATGAAGCGGTGCTTCCTTCAGAGAAATATAAATAACTCACAAAAATACTGGCACAAAATAATGATGAAGCTGTACCAAATATCGTCCACTTTTTCATACTTGGTTTTTGTCGATGCTGAGTTGAATCCTTTGCTATCCACTGCAATTCACTTGAAATAAAATAGCCTTGCCCACGTTTCGTATGAATATACTGATGGCTCTCGTCAGATAATGCTTTGCGAAGGAGACTAATTCGCTGTTTGACGTTTTCTTCACCGGTGATCACACCATTCCAAACCAAATGGATCAGTGCATCATGTGAGAGGGGCTCTGGTGCATATTCCAAGAGTGTTTGCAGAAGCTGAAATGACAAAGTGGAAAGTGGTATTTCCTGTGCGTCTCGGTAAATCTTTTGTTTTTCAAAACAAATCCATAAATCATCAAGCCGTACTGCTTGATGGGCATCCTTTTTTTTCATTATCAAATCTTATTGATTATTTTCCGGAGAAATTAGGGTAAAAGTGTGTGAATTTCAAGTAAATAGGCCGAAAAAATCGGCCTATTTGGTTTCAATTTATTTCCGTTTCTTAAAACGACACTTCTCTGGATTGTTTTTTCTCCAATATCAGTGTTGTAATCGCAGGTATGGTTATGTTTCCATCTGCTTCTACCGTCGCCTGCTGCACGAACAAATCCTTAGAGTTTTCTTGCACAACATGTTGATTCATCCCTTTGAGTGCATCCGATTGGAATTCAACCGCTTGATTTGTACCATTGATGAGCACGACAATGCTTTCACGATTCGGGTCGAGGTCTTCATCCCCAGTTTTGTCAGATATTTTCATCACAATCAATCCTGGGATCTGCAATGGCCCAGTATTGAAAAACTGGATACGCTCCTTCACTTGCTTCGCTGTTTTTAAATGAAACAGCGCACTACTTTGACGAATACGGAGGTGTTCTTGAACCGTATCTCGTAAAAGTGAAAGCTGCGTCGGGGTTAACCCTTCACCTCGCTCTTTTAAAACCTCTCGGATCATTGGCCAGTTTTGGCTGTCCTTATCTTCTCTAGGCAAACCGACATTCCAATTGTGTGATTCTAGAGAAAAATCCACAGCATTGAACCAATCTCCGGAATCAAAGCTATCTCGCTCCATTGACTTTGAACGCGCAAACTCAGATCCCATATGAATAAAGGGGATCCCCTGACTGAATATCGGGATACTGAGTGCCAATCGATGTAAGCGGATCAGCTCATCCATTGTCCACGCAGGTTTTGATTTATACATCAGATTATCCCATAGGGTCTGGTTGTCATGTTTAGACACGTAATTCACAACATCCAACGGACTTTTTGCATAACCAGCAGGCTGTCCATTGTAATCAATGGCTTTTCCCAAAATCGTTTTTCCTTCGTGATCCACCAATGAATAGTCCTGTAAATTCCCGGCCATGGATAAACGAAGCATATCCACTTGATGCAGCGCTTTCTCTTTCAACTCATCAACCAACCTTTCAAAAAATAATCCTGAAGCAAATCCGCGATTTTGACGAAGCGCTCTTTGTGAATCAAATGGGCCACCACCACGAACCATATCTCGCAAACGATCATTAAACGTGGCTATTTCTGTTCCTGCCATATTCCATTGGGTTGCATTTTGTCCACGAGCGTTATTCAAGACTTCTCCGAAGTCCCAACCTTCACCATAAAACTGGGTATCTGAATCAACAGCTTGCACTGCCTTGTATGCATTTTGAATATTTGTACGAAGGTGATGACCCATGAGATCAAAGCGGAAGCCATCAATTTTGTACTCTCTTGCCCAAGTCACAAGTGAGTCAACCATCAACTTTTCCATCATCCGATGCTCTGTTGCGGTATTCTGGCAACAAGTTGAAGTTTCGATTGCACCGGACGATGGATTTTTTCGGTGGTAATAACCCGGGACGATTTTATCGAGGACAGAAGTATTCGCAAGCCCCGCAGCATTGGTGTGGTTGTAGACAACATCCATCACCACACGAAGCCCCATTTGATGAAGCGCCAGTACCATCTTCCGGAATTCGACAATCCGAGTTGTACCTTCAGGGTTCGTCGCATAACTGCCTTCCGGAACCGAATAATGATAAGGATCATATCCCCAGTTAAAGCTATCGATTGGACGAATATCAGCCATCAACTGTTGTGCTTTTTCTGAAGTTACATCTTGTGATTTGAGCACTTCGCGGATTGTCTTTGATTTATCTTCAGTCTGACAAATGGCAACATCTGGCCTCATTTGGCATAACTTTTCCAATTTATCCGATAAATCAACACGTGCTTTTGCATGCTCATTGACTGTCGCAATATCAAAGGCAGGCAGCAGGTGAATCGTATTTACGCCATCTTGTTTCAGTTGCTTCAGGTGTTTGATCCCATGACTGTCCTGTTCTGTAAATGCCAAATATTTGCCCCGATATGCTTGAGAAACCTCATCATCCATCTGAGAAAAGTCACGAATATGTGTTTCATACACAAGCATATTTCTATCTGTTGGCAATACCGGAACCATATGACTGTCCCATAATTCAGGCTTAAGATTTGGTTGAGTGAGATCCACTACCTGGCTGTATTCACTATTCGTAGATAAGCTCAGAGAATATGGATCTGTCACTTCATAGGACTCAACTTGACCGCTTTGAGGATGGAAAACCGTCACACCATAACGATAGAACTTTCCTTCAATATCCAGCTTTGTGTCTAAACGCCAAACACCCTTCTCTTCTTCCATGTGTTTTGGATAGCCTGCTAATCGCTTCTTTTGTGCATCATAGACATGTAGCGAAACAGATTGCGCACTTGGTGCCCAGAGCTTGAATTGGTATGCGTCAGTTACTTTGATTGCACCTAAATTTCCATCGTAAGCATATACATCATCAAGCACACCAGGTGTCTGTACACGGGTTGCTTTCATGACTGTCCCATCTTTTTCATATGCGACAGCAACAAGTTGGCCTTTGAGTGCTGTTTGGATCACATCTGCGGTGGCTTTGACTTGCCATTGTGAAATCTCGTTCAAATGGGGAAAACGAGTTTTTTGAGCGTCAGACTTTTTCTCCAGCTGAATGACTGTCCCATTTTCAATCTTGTGATTTTTCGGACGAATATCCGCATCAAATGCGTAACGCAACTCCACTGTTTCCGCTTTTGCAGCAACATCCCAAATCAATGTATTTTTATCAACCCAATGAGCTGATGCTCCTTCAATTTCTAAGGGATTTCGCCAATCTGGAGAATAATATACGATTGGATCACCATGACGTGTATAAGCAACTTTTCCTTTTTCCAGCTCTATTTTCTGATCACCATCCCCAAGTGCTTTTTCATCGCCCCGGTGGATGATAAAGTGACCGCAGCCATCCATTTTCACCGTATTCAGAATGAAATAAGCACCGAGCGTTTGATGGGTTCCCTCTGGTGGAAGTGGTTTGTCCCAACTGATCCCTTCTAGCTGGATATCCGAATATAGCCCACAGGCTTCATCATTCCATAAGTGCAGCCCCCATCCCTCATAATTTGCATCATCACGCTTGTAGAAAATCGCCACTTGATTTTCTTTGAGCTGAAATGGCAATTTCAATTGTGAGTCCTTCTTCCCACCATCATCTGAACACGCCACCAATGTGGTGGCGAGAGAACACAACAGCAGTCGATGAATTTTTCGTATATTCACTGTTTTTCCTTTTTCTTTTGATGTGTTGAACTATAAACGGTAACCTGCCCACCTTGTGTTTGAAACTCTCCCCAGCCTTCGTTATCAATACGGACACAACCACCTTGCTGATGAAATGATTCTGTAAAACAGTGTCCCGCATGGTGTTGGCCAACATACATACGCTTTACACCACCAGGGCCATCTGACATCACCACTGCGAGTCCATGAGGATGAGTGTCTGTCCCTTCTCGTGTCCAACCAATGATATCCGTATGATCAAAATAGGAATGTTGTTTACCGTATGCATACTGCTGACGTAGATGAAGCAATTGGTCGATATGTTTTTGATGGGACTCAAGGACAATCGTTTGTCCTTTATCGTTGTAAGTTGCACCATAGTAATCTGCATGAAAAATCATGGGATACCCTTCTTCTCGCAGCAAAATAACCGCATAAGCAAGTGGTTTAAACCAGTCTTTTACTGGAGATTCCAGCTGTTGAAGGGGCTGGGTATCATGGTTTTCAACGAATGTGACTGCTTGAATAGGCGAGCGAGACATCAACGTGTTATCCAACAAACCACGCATATCAAAGAAGCCATTCCCGGTCGATGCCTGATGAAAACGAAGATGGAGCGGCGCATCGAGAAGGGACATACGAAAATGTGTTTTATTGAGATATTGAATGAGCCGATCCGTGTCATAGCTCCAGTATTCACCCATCGTAAACAACTCTTGCCCTGTGTGATCGCGCAGTACCTGGAGCCAGTTGGCTAGAAATTCGCTCGACATATGCTTCACTGCATCTAAGCGAAACCCATCTACATGGGTTAAATCCAGATACCATTTTCCCCAGCGAGTCAGCTCTTCAACGACTTCCGGATGTTCTAAATCCAGATCAGCGCCCATTAAGTAGTCATAATTTCCGTTTTCCCAATCAACATCCTGTTCCCAGTTTTTGAGGTCTCCTCGAAATTTATAAATTCGTTTACAATCTGAGGTGACACATCCATCGTTTCCGAGGTTCTGCGCCCAATCAATGCCATCAAAGTGATACCAGTGCCATTGAAAATCTGAGTACTTTCCTTGTCGTCCTGCAAAGTCAAATTTAACCCAGGCATCAATATCGACATCACCCCAGTACTCTGTATTGCGATCATTCTGATCAACACGCACTGCTTTGATCCGCTCCGTCCCATCCGCGCCAAGCTTATGATTAAAAACAACATCTGCATAAATTTGTAATCCCGCATCATGGGCAACGACGATACTGTGTAAGTACTCATCCTTAGTTCCGTACTTCGTTGGGATACTGCCCTTTTGTTGAAATTCTCCCAAGTCATACAAATCGTACGCGCCATACCCGACATCATATTGCCCATTCATCCCTTTATAAGCCGGAGGTAGCCATAACGCGGTGATCCCTTTTGCAGCAAGTGTATGCGCTTCATCTGCGACTTGGTTCCAAAGATCCTGATCGGCGGGAGAGTACCAATGAAAATACTGCATCAATACACCGTTTTGATCATTGCCTTGAGGAGAAGGAAGTTGTTGAGGAGGCACATTTGTGCGTGCAGTCACATTCAAGATGGACAAGCACGCGAAAACGCCGAGGCAAGCCCCAGCTTTTTGAATTATTTTTTGCATCTCTTTATCCTGTTTATTTGCGTTTTTTATTGACGTTTAACGTCTTTTTGTTTTAGTGTTAAAACGCTGTATCTCATACAAAAGTTATTTTTTTGTGGATAAAGTTGCAAACAAATATTGAGGCGCAATTTGCGCCCCACCGTGGATCATGAATGTGCTTTTGTAAGCCTCCAGATCCGTTCTACGTAGTCTTCAATTGAGCGATCTGAAGTAAACTTTCCAGCCTTAGCCGTATTCAGAATTGCCATTCGCGCCCAACGCGGTTTATCGAGGTAAGCTGTCGCAGCCGCGGCATGTGCCTCGCAGTAGCTATCAAAATCGGCAAGGCTCATAAAGTAATCTTTATTCGTGAGGTCTTGATAAAGACGCTGTATCTCAGGTGCATTGCCGAATTTACCATTGTTTAGCCAAGAAAGTGCTTTCGCAAGTGCTGGGCTTTGTTCGATGAACTGCTTTGGTTGATATCCTTTCATTCTCAGAGCATCCGCCTCGTCGACGGTCATTCCGAAGATGAAAATATTCTCATCTCCGACTTCTTCTGCAATTTCAACATTTGCACCATCCAATGTACCAATCGTCACTGCACCATTGAGTGCAAGCTTCATATTGCCTGTCCCAGAAGCTTCTTTTCCTGCCAATGAAATTTGCTCGGATAGATCTGCTGCTGGAATGATTTTTTCGGCCAGACTCACCCGATAATTCGGTAAAAACACGACTTTCAATTTACCGCGAATGCGTCCATCTTCGTTGATCACATTCGCCACTGTATTGATGGTAAAAATGATATCTTTTGCCATCTCATAAGACGGAAAAGCTTTCGCACCAAAAATAAACACACGATCGGGCACATGCATCTCAGGGTTTTCCAAGAGCTGTTGATACAGGTGAACAATATGCAAGAGATTGAGTTGTTGGCGTTTGTACTCATGTAAACGTTTAATTTGAATATCAAATAATGCATTTTCAGACACTTCAATCCCTGTTTCTTCACGGATCACATCAACCAGCTGGCGTTTGTTCGCCTGCTTGACAGCCATAAACTGTGCTTGAAACTCTGTGTCATCTGCAAGTGAAGCAATTCCTGATAATTTACTCAGTACAAGCGGCCAATCTTTATCAATATGACGATCGAGCAGTGCAGTTAGAGCAGGATTACATAACTTCAACCAGCGCCTTGGCGTAACACCATTCGTCACATTGGTGAATTTAGACGGGTAGATCGCATCAAACTCTGGGAATAATTGTGTTTTCACAAGCTTAGAGTGGATTTCAGCAACGCCATTGACCTTCTGAGAACAAATCACCGATAAGTTACCCATATTGATACGTGTCCAGCCATCCTTTTGCACAATCGCTAATTTCTCATGCGTCACAACATCATTCGGCCAATGCTGAGAAAACTCTTCGTTACGGATCAAATCATCCAACTGATAAATGAGTTCAAGGTGTCTTGGTAGTAGCTTCCCAATGAGATCGGTCGACCAGCATTCCAGAGCTTCTGGTAGCAATGTATGATTTGTATATGCGAACGTTCGACGACATAAACCCAGTGATTCCGTAAAGCTCAATCTTTCTTCATCATGGAGTAAACGGAGCAACTCAACAATCGCAATTGCTGGGTGGGTATCATTGAGCTGGATCACAGCGAATTCAGGAAGCGATGACCATGGAGCTTGTGTTGCTTTAAACTTGCGCACAATATCTCCCAAAGAACAGGCACTAAAAAAGTACTGCTGGATCAAACGCAGTTCTTTTCCTTCTGGATGCGCATCATTCGGATAAAGGAATTTATTCACAGACTGTGCAAAATTCGCTTCTTTCTGAGCTTCATGAAAGGCGCCAGATTGAAACTTATCCCAATCAACGATTTGCTCTGCGCGCGCTTCCCACAAACGAAGTGTATTTACTGTTTCCGAACCATAACCAATGATTGGTACATCCCAAGGGATCCCACGGAGTGTGACGGCTGGCTTCCACACTTTCACACGAAGGCCCTCAACTTCTTCTGTCACGACCTGCCCCATTAGACCAATTGATTGCTGAAACTCAGGTCGAAGGCGCTGACTTCCTTCATCAAACTCACGCCAAACTTCTGGTGCTTCAACTTGGGCTGCGCCATGAAATGACTGCTTAAACAAACCATGTTCATACAAAATCCCATAGCCTGTCACCGGATAAGACAAAGCTGCCGTCGAATCAAGAAAACAAGCGGCTAAGCGCCCCAATCCGCCATTACCAAGTGCCATATCTTCCTGAGATTCTAAGATATCAGACAAGCTCAAATCCAGCGTGTCAAAAGCAGCCACTGCTGTTTCCAGCAGCCCCAAATTCAACAAGTTATTACTGGTCATTCTCCCCATTAAATACTCGGCAGAAAGATAAAAGGCCTGACGCTTTGCTTGCCTATCATCTTTCGAGAGCTTCCGAGTGTTCACCTGCTCAGCAATATAAAGTTCAAGGACTCGATGCCAGTCTTCTGACGTTGCCGCGGAGACTTGTTTTCCAATCTGACTGTTTAGTACCCCTTTTAACTCCAAGCACATAGCTTCAACGCTGATCGCGTGTTGTGATAAGTTTTCTTTATTCATAATTTGGCTCTTTCATCAGTGAATGCTGGACAGACAAACGAGTTTGTTGAACGGCTGTTGTCAATTGATGGACCGAAGTTTCCTGAAAGATTTCTGACACAGTTTTTGTCATTCTTAAGCGCCAGTTCGGGTATTCTTTCCAAGTTCCAGGGATATTGACTGCTTTTGTCTGTCCAACCAAATCTTCTAGCTGAACAGTCACCATATGCGAACGGCATGTCGCAAGATGCTGATGCAACGCGCAATTCACAACTTTTGAAAATGCATCGCTGCCTTGGGGTAATTCAAGCATCGTCTGTAGCTGTATCTTCTCTTGATAACGTTGCTGTAATTGCGCCTGATAAACATCTTCCGTCGGAAACAGCCCTATCGACTTGCGCTGTATCAGATCTTCTCCAGACCAGAATCCAGCAATTGTCGGTAAATCATGGGTCGCTAAAACAGCCATGGAGTTTTGCGGGTATTCCTGTGGTGGAATGTATGTCTCATCCTGCTTTTCAAAGAAAAAAACCCGATAGGATAGCAAACCGTATTGCTTCATCTTTTCCCGCATCTGGTCAGGCACAACGCCTAAGTCTTCCCCAATAATCTGACATTGATAACGATGGCTTTCCAGTGCGATAATCCCAAACAGGTCATCGATTGGGTAATGCAAATAAGCACCCTCTGCTGCCGACTCTGCCTCTGGCACACACCAAATCCGGAGTAAACCAAGAACATGATCAATACGCAATGCACCGGCGTGGCGCATGCTTTTTCTGAGCAACTGGATAAAAGGTGCATACCCTTGTTGTTTTAATGTCATTGGATGGAATGGCGGCAATCCCCAATTCTGTCCTTTCAGGTTCATCAGATCAGGGGGAGCGCCCGCGCTTGCTGTCATCAGGTAACACGCTGGATTAGACCAAGTATCAAAACCGCCACGATGACAACCAACGGCCAAATCCTGATACAAGCCAACTTTCATACCGACCTGCTTTGCAAATTCATGACAAGCACTCAATTGCTCTTCTGTTTGCCATTGCAAGAACTGAAAAAATCGAACACGCTTGGCATTTTGCTTCGCAAATGTAATCACAGCTTCAGCATCCACCTGTTGATATTCTTCTGGGAAAGATTGCCAACCAACATAATCATGCCCAGTATCAAAAAAGTGTTCTACCAAAGCCTCAAAAATCGAAGCTTGGTGTAAATGTTCACCTTCATGCTTCAGGTACGCATCAAAGGCTTTCTTTACTTGCTCCTCAGGTGGTCGAACTTCAAATTGTAAAAAAGCTTGATATAAGTTCGACTTTTTTGCCTCATAAACTGCAATGTAATCGACCTCAGGTTTTGACTCGATTGCCGATAGTTCTAAATTCTGCGCACCTGGTACACGCGTAATATCTAAATAAATCCAGTTTAATTGCTTTCTGCTAGAGGGTGAGTAAGGGCTTACATCATGTTCAAAACGGTAATTCAGATGAATAGGGTTGATTCCGATATAGTCAGCCCCTTTTGCGGCAGCTTCATGGATCAGCATTTGTAATGCTGTAAAATCACCAATTCCTTGGTCATTTTCACGACGCAAACTATATAGTTGTGTACTGATCCCCCAAATTTTTGCCTGGGGGTGAGGATGGAAACATCGCGACGGCGTCACAATCAGGGTTATTTTCAGGCTTTGCTCACCAACACCAACATCAACTCCCAGCTCATGATAGCCAGATTGAGTGATTGGCTGCAAAGTGCAAACGTATTGGACGAACTTCTGCTTACCGATCGTTATTTTTTTCGGTTGTGTAAGCGTCAGCTCTCCCGTACTTGATGTCCCATCCTCGGTCGTCAGGATCCAACGGGCAGTGGATAACTCTGACGGTAGGGTAAGTCGAAATTGAATAGGGAGTTGTTGCTGTACAACCAATACCCCTGGGTGAGTCTCTGGTAATTCAGACACATCATGAGGCTCCATTGTATCCAAATGGGCGTCGACACCCAGTGCCCGAAGCACTGATAGTTGCGCACTGGCAGGTATCTCTGTTTTGTTTCCCCATGCATCAATAAACTCATCCGCAATATTGTAGTATTTTGCGAATGCTCGGATTTGTTCAGCTTTATACTGCAACAAGCTATTCTCCCAAGGGTGAGAGACAATCCGCCAAATGTACATCATGCAAGTGGCGTTGCTCTATTTAACACGAATAGCCAAAGTTTACTGAATGCTTTTTTTTGGAACATTGTCGAAACGCGCCAAGCTCTTGGGTCAAATACGCAATTACAATTTACAGAAAATTTGTCAGGTGACGTAAACGGTGGAATTGTTGGACTGAGACTCGGTATGAACACGTTCATGAAGCTGTCTAAACTTCACAAGCTTTATCGCAAAATAAATAGTCCAGAGAAAAGAAATGAAGAAAAATAAAACGGCACGCCAAATCTCAACTGCTGATTGTTGATTCGGTATCAGTAACCGATGATTTTCAACGTATTCATCTGAAAAAACAGAAAATGGTATCGAAGGCGCCTGAACAATCATCGTGCCAGTCATTTCCTGTGCTTTTTCTTGCATGAATGATTGAAATTCAGTCCAAGTCATCGTTGTCAATGGCTTCAGCTCTTGATACTCCATTTGCGTATTGAATGAATAAAAGCGCCCATATTCAATGGAAAAATGTTGTTCCGCCCAAATATCTGGCCATTTGATCAGTGGGTTTTGCTTCAGTGTATCTTCACGCCACTTCGTCATGGCGATCGCCACCGTATTCAGATATTCATTCACATCGTGTGTAATTGAAAATGGCATAGCATCAATGAGCCAGCGCTCTAAAACACCTGGTTTTAAGACAGTATATGTACTTGTCTTGCTTGGAATTTGGATTGATTCGAACTGAGGGTGAAGCTGTCCGCCTTCATCAAACAATGGCTCTGCTTTTGTCGGCAATCTCGATGCTAAATATCGGCATATTCTCTGGATACTCAGTTGAAGGCACTCGCCTGTTAACCAATGTACAAGGTCGGCCGGGGAAAATAAAACAACACGATCATGCAAAACCACCACGTGCTTTCTTACTTGTTCATTCAAGCGCAACCAGCCTTGAACATCTGTGGATGAAAACGAAGGAATATCCAGCTGGTCTAAGTCTCGAATATCAGCCAACCGCCACCAGCCGTTACGATTTAAATTATCAGCACCCATTTCTCTCACGAGCCATATTTGCTCAAACTGAAGAGATTCAAATAATTGAAACCGTCTCTGTTTTAACTCTAAAATCTGATCGATTTTTATTGCTGGTTTTACTTCAGAGAATGAATGTTGAATGTAATGCCAGGGTGAATCAAACCGACAGAGCATAAAGAGGGAAATCGCACAGGCAAACAATCCATATCGAAATGCAGAGGTATATTTCAACTTTGGTGGCGTATAACGACGCGCTCGATATTTATTTTTGGGTAATAGCATCGCCCGTTGATAACCATAATTTGCAGGAATATAAATGTCTCGACTCTCACAGTCCGACAGAACCTGTTCTGATGAGCCATCGTCATGGAATGAAATCCCAGAGAAATCACCCGCTTCACGAAGTTTCCCTTGCAAGGTATAAACAACACGACGACGAGGTGGATCACCATCCCAGATTTTCTTCATTAATACGACGCAGACGAGCGATCCGAAAAATAAGACACAAGATGAATTTAACTGAGCGTCATAAAACACAAGACTAATAAACACACAGAATAAGATAAACTGCGGCCAGGGCGCGTGGCCTTGATTCAGTAAGTACGCTTCACGTCGTGTCATACGGCGTTTATTGATCAATGTTACTTCAGACGTTTCATCGAGTCGTCCACTTTTTTCCTTTTCAGATTCAACAGTCTGTAGTATCTCGTATTGCTCGACTAAAGAAAATTTGTCCTCAATATTCAATATGATTGGGCATTGACCTGGATCGTCCAGCTCGACTAATGTCACTTCAACAACTTGACCACATAGATGATGCCAAGCGGGCAACAGTCTTGCTATCCCATCCAGAAAAGTGACATGAACATGCCGTTTTTGTTTCTGATCCACATCTTGAACTGGCCCTAGATACCCAGCTTGCTTGTACACCCTTAACTCGCTATGGAAGGGGCTAAAGTCGTAAAACTGACCAAAAAAACGGTTGAGGGCGTTTACTTCTGTAGAAGAAAGCTTACGGTGCTTATGTCCAAGTGTGACATGTTTCTCTTGAAGTAACTTTTGATGGAACCCCTGCTCCCGATAAGCACGGAAAAACGGAGCCAATAGAAAAATGCCCATTCCAAGTGTGAATAAGAAGAAAAGAAAAAACGAATGGAACCAGAAAAACATCATGGCTTGGTATAAACTAGCCGTGTCTCAAACAGTTCGGCGTATATTCACAGGGCATCAGCAACCAGCATTTTCCGAGAACTTGCCCTGCAAACACCCGGAAACTAATCTTACAGCATTGAATATTAATACCACATTGATCATCTTTACCGAAGGGGTACATTTGACACGTCCTTATTACAATCTCCATTAGCAAGAACGTGTAGCATAATGATATCTATTAAAAAAATCTAGTGGTAAAGCAGAATTCATGATGAACATCTATCGAGATCTCCTTCTCCGTCTATACTAATAAAATTATATCTTGATCGACGCAAGATAAAACTGAATCTTGTTTTATGGCGAATTATGAGCGCTTTGATGTTCGTTTGTGACGCTCTGCTAGAGGTTTATCAGTGATGAAATTGGAAATCGGAAAGCGCTATCGCGCGAAGTCACCAAAAGAGGTGATTGGTTACTTTAATGATCGTTATGTAACTTCAATTGTCAATGACACTGTCTTTTACCGTACCCCCGAATCTTTTTTTCTAGAAGAACGTGTGATGAAAACGCATATTGAAGAGTTCTTTAGCTGGGTGGACACACAAGCAACCCCTTCAGGGCCTGATGAATTATTTGAAGTGTGGCAGCTCAGCCAAGATGAGTTTGAAAAGTTACAGTTGGGGTGCTGAGGTTGCAGCCTTGAAACAACACGCTCATACTTTTCTTTACATTTTTGCACTGAAAGCTGACATATTTTCGTATAAATTAATATTTCCTACGTAAGATTTGGCTTAGTGGATTATCCTCAAACCTAATCTATTTCAGTAGAGTTAACTAGACTTCGGTAACAAAGATCGGATCCCTCCATCCGGTCTTTTTCTTTTAGTTCAGCTTACGTTCAGAAAAGGCCTGTACAATATTCATACTATTTAATTGTGATGCAGTTGTTTTGTGGTGGTATTGTATGAAATCGTCTCTTGCTCAAATTCTTTCTCTTTTATTTATCTTAACGTCAATCGGTGCAATGCAAGCGAAAGCAACTGAGTCATTATTTGTCGAATTGGTTCATATTTACTCAAATGGAAAACGTGTTAAGACATATAAAGCAATCCGCCCGGGCAACATTAAAGAAGCCTGCTACGAATTCCCAATTGTTGAGTTTCAAAAAGAAACAAAAATTACCGTATGTTCCGATTACATTGTCGAAATTGTTCGGTAATCATCCCAATTTCATGCCCTTCGATTGGGCATGGAAAGAATTAATCCCTTGCAATTTATCCTGATCAGTTTTATGTTCCCTTGAACATAAACTTTGAGTTTCTTTTGATGCATTCTATGCTTTAAGAGCATCAAACCAAAGAGATACTTACTCATTGAATTTTAAGAATTTATGTTAAAAGGATTGCGTTCAGGGGATTTACTCTCAAAATGACCTTAAAAGATTTTGTTTTTTTATGCATTTCATTTGTGGCATGTATTGTATTTATTATTGGTTACCATCTGCATAAAAATAAAACGATTCAACACGAAGAAGTTTTTTCTCCGACACAGTATACATTTCAGACTGTCGAAGGGCCGATTCAACCGCTCCCAAAAGAACTCGTGGTTGACAAAAAGTGGGCTCGTCTTGGCGAAGCGCTCTTTCATAGTACCCTTTTATCGAAAGAAAATGATATTTCCTGTGCATCATGCCACTTTGTAAATGAAGGCGGTGATGATGGGTTAGCCATCAGTATTGGGCATCAAAATCAATCTGGAACACGGAACTCCCCAACCGTGCTCAATGCCGTATTTAATTTCCGCCAATTTTGGGATGGAAGAGCTGCCAGTTTGGCTGAACAAATGGATGGGCCTATTCATAACCCAGTAGAAATGGCTACTTCTTGGCAAGAAGTCATCGAAAAACTCAACAAGGATAGTTATTACCGCTCTGCATTTTACAAACTCTCTCCTGAAGGCATCAATCAGAAGAACATGAAACGTGCCTTGGTGACATATTTGGAGAGCTTGATCACCCCAGATGCGGCATTTGACCGCTATTTACTTGGTGATCAAACGGCGCTCAATGAACAACAGAAGCGTGGATGGGAGAAGTTTCAATCCTTTGGCTGTATCACATGCCACCAAGGTGTGAACATTGGCGGAAATTTTTATCAAAAGTTAGGTCGGGTTGATCTAGTCCCTGAAAAACTACTTAACGATAAAGGGTTGCAAGAGTTTACCAAGCAGGAAAATCATGCCTTCCTGTTCAAAGTCCCTTCTTTACGCAATGTCGCAAAAACAGCGCCTTATTTTCATAACGGTACTGTTAAAGAACTCCAAGAAGCGATTCGAATTATGGGGCGAAGCCAGCTAGGAATGGAACTTGCCGATCAAGATGTTGCAGATATCGAAGCACTGCTTCACAGTTTTTCCGGGGAATTAATGAGTCAAGCGCTATGAACCGATTCCTATTTTTATTCATTGAGATGGCACTCATGTTGCTGTTTACTTACGTTGGGACTCGATTAACCGATCTCGACCTGCAAATTGAGTCACATCAGGAAACCAAGGCTCTGCTTCAGGATATTCGTCAGTCTGTCAATAACTATCAACTTGAAACCTTGAGTGTTGGTGTCGAAGTTTCTCCACATTACGATGAGCAGGCGCAAGTGCAGCTCTATCTCGATAACCTATTGGATGAGTATCAGAAATTACAGCCTGAATCCTCAAAAGAATTGGTCTCAGAAGTGAATACGCTTCATGAAGGCGTCATCGAATACCTATCCATCGTAACCATGATGGGCACATCAAAGCGTTTGATAGCCAGTGCTGAAAAAAAGCTACTTCAGCTTGCGAACCAAGAAAAGCTGGATGCTGAAACACTTCAGACTTTCACACAGCTTCGCGCTTTACTTGTCAAAGTTTACACCTATCAAGTCAATACTGATGAGACTCTTTACCAGTCGATTCAAGATGATTTACGTGTCTATGCACCCCAGTTTAGTGAACTGAAGCAAATAGATATTCAATGGAGCGTGATTGAGAAACATTTACGCTTCATCATGAAGAATGTCGTCCGAGCAAATATTCTCCTCGAAAAATTACGCAATCAAAGTGTCATCGAATCTGTAAATCGTCTCTTCACAGAGGAAGATGAAACTTTATACCAAATTAAAACCGAGTTTCTTGTCCTTGTTATCACAGCGATGAGTCTGTTCTTCATGATTGTCATGTTAATTATGCTGCAACTAGGGCTGGCACTAAAACAAAGTAATCGCCGTGTCGTTGAGGCCAGTCAGGCAAAAGAAAAATTTCTGGCCAATATGTCTCATGAAATCCGTACACCCATGAATGGCGTCCTTGGCATTACTGAACTTTGCTTAAAGAAGGAAAAAGACCCGACAATTATCCAGTACTTAACGAACTTAAAATTCTCAGCAAAATCTCTCGTAACGATTTTGAATGATATTCTTGATTTTTCTAAAATCGAATCTGGCAAATTAGAAATCGAAGCGATTTCTTTTGATATCACGAGCGTGCTCGATAACGTCAAAAACTTATTTCAACAGCATATGAACTCCAAAGCAAAAGTTCAGCTGTTCTTTGAGATGGATGTAAATATACCAAAGTTTATTCAGGGTGATCCTGTTCGATTAGGGCAAGTTATCATCAACCTTGTCTCAAATGCACTGAAGTTTACGGAAAAAGGGACTGTGACAGTATCCATTGATGCAGAGGTTAACGACAGTGGGCAGATGTTCTATCGTATCAAAGTCGTGGATACTGGCATCGGTATGACAAAGGAGCAGCAAAATCGCATCTTCCAAAGCTTTGTTCAAGCTGACCAGTCAACCACACGTAAGTACGGTGGTACTGGACTCGGCTTAGCAATTTGCGAGCAGCTTGTTCGACTGATGGATGGGCAGATATCCGTTTCCAGTGAAGTCGATAAGGGGACGAGCTTTAGCGTTCAGTTTCCATTGGTGATCCCCCAGCTCCACTCTCATAAAGAACAAAATTTACATACGTTGCGTAAACAGAATGTTCTCATCGTCGATGACCATATCATTGCCCGAGATACAATACGAAGCATGTGTGAATATCTGGATATGCACGTGACGACAGCCCATAATGCTCAATCAGCCGTAGAGAAGCTCACCTCTTCATCAATTACCTTCCATTATATCATTCTGGATTGGGAGTTCCCCATGGAAACAGGATTGGATATTGCCAAAAAGTTGAATGATGAACTGGCACATAAGGCCAAATTTATTTTGATGACAGCCTATAGTAAAGAGGAGCTTTATTCTGGCCCAGAGATGGATGTTTTTCATCATTATCTTCAAAAACCATTCTCATTAAAAGAACTGACCGCAGCACTTCTCAATATCGATCAAGACGATATGGAACTCATGGATGAACAAAAAGGGGCACCAGCTTTGCCGACCTACCCCAACAAACATGTTCTCCTCGTTGAAGATGTAGAAGTCAATCGACTCGTCGCAGAACATATGTTGCGCGACTTTGGGCTGAAACTCACACTTGCAAAAAATGGTGAGGAAGCCATTGAGCATGTAAGGCAAAGACATTTTGATCTGATCTTCATGGATATTCAAATGCCAGTGATGGATGGTCTTGAAGCAACAAAAGCAATCCGTGAGAGTGATACGAGTACACCGATCATTGCTTTAACAGCCAATGTATTGAAACAAGAAATCGAAAAATATATAAAGATTGGTATGAATGGCCACATCGGTAAACCATTTGAACAGGATACACTTGGCGAAATACTTGAGACCTTTTTATCTGAAAATACAGCGAAAGAGGTTCTAGCCGACTAAACCCTGTTTATCTTTTCTTACCTTTCAGTTCTGTATTCACTTTTTTATCAAACTTCCCTGTTTCAAGTTCTCTGAGGAGAGCTTGATACTTTCCATTTGCCCTAATACGGGCCAGTCCAATATTGAAGGTTTTCACCCAGTATTGTGCTCTCAAAGCACTTTTGGAGATCATCACATGATATTGACGTGTATCCAGCACACGGGTATCGCGTTGGATCACTGCGCGCTGTTTCGGCGTTAGGCTCGTTCGGATTAAGTATTCACCCACAATTTCTGTCAATGGCGTAATATCCACTCGGCCAGCGAGTACTTTCTGTAATTGCTTTTCGTAAACACCACCTGCGGTATAGTTCAGTTCTCCAGCATCAAGTGCTGCTTGGAGGGCTGGGTATTTTGCATGGCTGTTCAATCCAATCACAAATTTTTTTAAGTCTTTGAATGTCTTCCAACGAAACTGAGTGCCTTGTTTAAAATAAAAGAACTCACGATCTTCAATCACTGAATGCGTAAACAGAAACGATTTTTCTCGCTCCTGAGTCTTCACCCATAAAACTGTGCCGTCAAGCGACCCGACTTCCGCTTTATGATAGGCCCGCTTCCACGGCAGAAATTCCCAATACACTAAGACACCTTGCTCAGCAAAAGCAGCTTCTACAATTGCAGAGCCAAACCCATGTTCTAGAAGATTTTCTGACAAAATTGGCGGCCATTCCCCATTGGTCAGCAATATTCGAGAGCCAATCACGGGCTGGTTCCAAAACATACACAAGAATAAAATAAAAATTCTCATATCATGACCAAGACAATACCTGTAACATCAAGTATAGGGTGTCAAGCAGAGGAAAATAGAAAATGACACAACACGAAGCGATTCTTGCCCTTGTTTCAGGCAAGGTACAAGGGGTATGGTTCCGCGCATCAACTCAAAAAGTTGCACAATCTCTCCATCTGATTGGCTATGCAAAAAATCTTCCAGATGGGCGTGTTGAAGTCAAAGCTTGTGGCGACCATGATTCGATTCAACAACTTATTGACTACCTTCATCAGGGACCAGAGCTTGCCGAAGTCAGTCAGGTCGATTTGCAACACATTGATCCTTTCGAGGCATCAGCATTTAGGACGATATAGACTCAGTAACAAATGTTTGCGTGTAATAAATACACAACTTGTACCGATAATGGAATTGACGTTCAGATCCCATCACATATAATGATAGGTGCCTGTTTAAACGAGTAAGGGTTATTTACATGTCAAATCAATCAGTTGGTACTGTGAAGTGGTTCAATGAAGAAAAGGGTTTTGGTTTTATTCAAGATGAAGGCGGCAGTGATGTCTTTGTCCACTACACAGCACTACGTAATGCGGGTGTTCGTTCTCTCGCTGAAGGCCAGCGCGTTCAATTCTCCTTAGAGCAAGGAAATAAAGGGCCTAAAGCTGAAAACGTTGTCGTTTTATAAGTACAACTTATAATTACAACACCCAAGATAAGCAGGTGCATTGAGATAATTTTTAGCTGCGTGTCTATCTGCACTTGTTTATTCAATTCTTACTGGTTTCACTCCATAAAAAAGGCGCTCTAAAGAACGCCTGATAGAAATCAATCAATCACCGGACTGGTGCAATTGATTTCCCAAGGTCATTGGTCAATAGACAGATTGAACTTATAGAAACTTTTCTAAAAACTGTTGTGTTTCTTTTGAACTTTGTAAGAGTGCATCGGTTTGCTGCAACACGAAGAAATAAGAGCGTGGTGTATCATATGCCAAATACTTCGTCTCACCTTCTTCTTGAATTTGATCACCATACACTTTCCTTAAATTTTCGATTGCTCGCGGAACATCAATAGCTGATACAGCAGGGCGAATTTTCTGGAAATGCACACCAATATTTAATAATTCATCCACATACTTTCGGCGTGTAAACATGATCCCATACTTTAAACCCATTTTCTGAAGTTGCGTATAGGCTGCAAACAATAATTTATATTTGTTTGTCTGGCGATCTTCCACAAACTTGAACAAATTTGTTACCTCTTTTCCTTCCGATAACGTCCCTGGAAGCGCATAGTCATATTCTTCAACAACGAATGGATAAGACTGCTCCGTCAGCGTTGCAATCGCAACCCCACCCAGAACTTGTCCAGCGTCATCCTGATGAATGATCCATGTCTCCACGCCTTCCGCAATCATATAAAAGCCAAATCGCTTGTGGTGTTCTTCTTGTATTTCGTTGATGAGCTCAACATTGTCATTTGCTGAGAAAATGAGCATGCCCATGAGGACCCCCTTTCTTGCTTTTGTTTTTTATTGTTATCTTTAGACTCAAGTTTACATATTCACACTTAAGTATTCGTACCTCTTTGCGAATCACAATCAAGCTTACGTGAAAATGTACCTAATTTATATGTCGTTTATGTAAAGAATGAAAATAGGGTGTCTAAAAATTTGAAAGAATCCTGAAACAGCCTCGAAGAGTCATAGCATCAATCCACTGGACTCATGTACAATACACAACTTGACAATACCATTGTGTTGGAGCGCACCATTTCGTTTCGCGGATATAAACTTGCTATCAAGAAATAGAGTAATTGCCATGACTGGTTTTTTTCCAAGATTTTTTTCCAAAAAAGAGTCTAAACCTTCTGCCGATATCCAAGCACGCATCAAGAAATTTACCCATGAGCTTCTTCCAGAAGGACTCGCGAAGTACACCCATTTTCTGTCCTCAACATGCTGTGTTTTCCAAATTCCATTTCCTGTTGGTCATACTTTGGAACAAGACCTGACCGATTTGTTTTCTGACTCACCTGACTTTAAGTGGTCCATTGAGTTTGTGCCAGATCACTCTCAAAAGACTTATAAACAGATCCAACACATACTACTTGTCTCTTCTGGAAAAGGTGGTGTCGGTAAGTCAACAACAGCTGTTAATTTAGCACGGGCACTTGCGGAAGATGGTGCCAAAGTTGGATTACTGGATGCCGATATTTATGGGCCTTCTATTCCGCTCATGATGGGCGTCAAAGATCAAAAACCCGTCACAGAAGATCAGCATCAACTCAAGCCCATACTGGTCGATAGTGTAAAACTCATGTCGATCGGCTTTTTGGTACCAGAGGAAAAAGCAACGATCTGGCGTGGGCCAATGGCATCTAAAACATTACAACAGCTTCTTTCAGAAACCGACTGGGGAACACTTGATTACCTTATTGTTGATATGCCGCCAGGTACAGGTGATATTCAACTGACGATGTCTCAGCAGGTGCCTTGCTCCGGTGCTGTCATCGTCACAACGCCACAAGATATTGCACTTGCAGATGCAAGAAAAGGTCTGACAATGTTTCAAGAAGTGAATGTACCAATCATTGGCTTAATCGAAAACATGAGTTATTATCACTGCCCCTCGTGCGGCCATGAAGACATGATATTTGGCCAAATGGGTGCACAGGACCTAGCAACAAGATATCAGGTTGAAGTGTTGGGACAGTTTCCACTTCAATCTTCGATTCGTGAAGCAGCTGATTGTGGACATGCACTCTCCCATTTGGATACGCAGGTCGCAGCGCTTTATCGACAAATTGGTCAAAAAGCAGCAAGCAGACTTCACTATGCACGCCAATACGCACAGGCGAAACAACCAGAAATTATCATGACGGATGACTAACCGATGAGACTTTGCGATAAAGATATCGAACAAGAAATTGCACAAGGCCGAATTCAAATCGAGCCAGCACCAAAGAAAGACATGATCAGTGGTGTCACTGTTGATATGCGCCTTGGGCATAGCTTCCGCGTCTTTCGCGATCATGCAGCACCCTTCATCGACCTCAGTGGGCCGAGAGACGAAGTTCAGTCTCAGCTCGAATCAGTGATGAGTGAAGAAATTTACATTTCTGATGACGAAGCTTTTTTCCTTCATCCGGGCGAACTCGCACTTGCCATTACTTATGAATCAGTAACTTTACCCGCTGATATTGTAGGATGGCTTGATGGGCGTTCTTCTTTGGCGAGATTAGGGTTGATGGTACACGTCACTGCGCATCGGATTGATCCAGGTTGGTCTGGCAATATCGTCCTAGAGTTTTACAATAGCGGAAAGCTGCCACTTGCTTTAAGACCACTCATGAAAATTGGCGCAATTAGTTTTGAGACCATGACAGGTGAAGCTGCACGTCCATATCATGCACGCACCGATGCAAAATATAAGCACCAAAGCAGTGCTGTTGCCAGTCGGATCAACGAAGATACAGTTGAAGGGTAAGCTCATCTCCGAAGATGTATGCGATTACTCGAGCGATTTAAAGCGTCGTTTTGGTTTTTTCTGAAAGATTGTTCATACTAGAAAAAACCAATAACGACAATAAGTTCTTGCCACTATGCGCCTAAATCTGGCTGGCTCTCCTAACGATTGGTTCCAATTTCTTCCCATTTTTCTCACTGCATTCCTGATGCTGAGTTGCCTTGGTCTGGTGATCGCTCATGCAAGCGCTTCCAGCTTGGAAATGAAGCAACAACTTAATCATGATGATTCAACCATCTATGCGGTGAATGGTATTAAAATTCAGTCACAATATATCGATTCAACGGATGATGGTGCTGGGGTCGCTCAACATCGCTTTGGCTTTTATCTCTCGAACGATACCGATAAAACCAACCGAATTGTACTCACACCAAATACCATCAACTTTCGTTTGGAGTCGATTCAAGAAACACCAGAAATCCGAGAAAGCTTTCATAAACACGAGCTTTATCTTGTTGAGGTCAACCGAACAAATAACTATGTTATCGTCACACTTCCACCTTATGAAAGCCTGTTCTTCGTGTTATCAAGCCGAGTCTCAAAAAATAACCCATGCTGCCGATTTATCATCACTGACTCTGAAAATTTCGAAACAAACCGCAAACTCTCAACGTTTTTCTGGGGTGGATGCTTTGGTGTTGCATTTTTGACTTGTGCTTATTTTTTGCTTTTATTTTTTCGACTACGTGACCTATCCCTCCTTTTTTTAACCTGCTGGTTGTGCTGGTTTTTATTTGATAGCTCACTGGCAACACCAGTCTACTTGTGGCCATTCCCGCCCATACACCTGAGCACATTTGGTAATAACCTCTTGTCAATTCGACTGACAACGGTTATCGGTCTGTATTTAATCTGCCACGGGCTCGTCGATGCCAGGCGTCCAATTTGGCTTCACTTCATCACCTTTTTATCCTTAGTTGCTTTATCGATTACATCTTCATTCTGGTGGCCTGTGTATACAAATGATGCGCAAGGCGTCCCCTTATTTCTTATTTCATTGATTGCGTTTATTCACCTATCTCACTATGTACGGAGTATTCACTATTCCTGGACACGCCCGATGTTGTTGGCGTGGTTTTCGTTTTTATTTAGCCTTGGACTCACCGTAAGCTCTGATGGTTGGTCATCCTCAACCAATTTCTTCCATGACAATGCTATTTTCCTAAGTAACTTTATTACTGCAACATTACTCGTGTTATCGATGATCAGTCGACTTCGCGAAGGAGAAGCCGCCAAGATTTACTATGTTACCCACGATATTACAACGGGGCTTCCAAACCACCTTGGTATTGAGCACAGTTTGCAATACCGACATGAGCAACAAAAGCCGTATACGCTTGTTCTCATCCGAATTGACATGTTGCAACAGTTAAAGCCATCCATTGGTGAACGAAACGTGAACCGTTATTTATCAGGGATCAGCCATAAAGTCAGAGATGCACTGTTAGCACTGACTGATCTGCTGGATATCGACACCCATGCCAGCAGTCATTGTAAACTGGCAAAAATCGATGAAGATCACTTCGCTATCGCGATTGATGGTACCGTCGCGCGTGACGAGCTGAGTTACTATTTTTTAGCTTTAAAGGATGCTTTCTGCTCACCCGTACAAATATCAGGATTTCGAATTTCAATCCCTTGCTATATTGGGGCCGCATACTTCCCGCAACATGGCGATAGTGTGAAAACAATTATCAAACGAGCGATTCAGTCCATCGAACTGGCACGCTCAAGTTTGGATAATTGTGCTATATTCAGCCCAAAGCAAGGCGATGACTTGCAAGAACACCTCTCCTTGGCTGCCGACTTGCAGCATGCATTAGAAACCAAGTCCCTTCAGCTTTTCTTTCAACCACAAATTAATTTGAGGACAGGCATGATTGTAGGCTGTGAAGCGCTCCTTCGCTGGAATCATCCAGAAAAAGGCGAAATCCATCCAAAAGTTTCTATCCAACTGGCAGAAGACACACGACAGATTAATCAACTTACAGAGTGGATTATTACAGAAGCTTTTCAGTGTCAGGCGAAATTTGCTCAGCTCTCTTCAAAACACAGAATCGCTTTGAATATTTCTCCACGTAACTTAAGAGATAGAGGCTTTATGGCACACTTGCTGACACAGCTCCATGAATACAATCTTTCTCCATCACAAATCATCCTAGAGTTGACGGAGTCCACAACGGTCGAGGATCCAGCAAAAACAATTGAAGTCGTTGAACAACTCAATGCGCTTGGGTTTCGTGTCGCCATCGATGACTATGGCTCAGGGTATTCTTCTTTACATTTTTTGAATGATCTTTCTTTCCATGAATTGAAAATTGACCGAACGTTCATACAAAATATGGCGCTGAAGAAACGCCATGCAAATATTGTAAAAGCAACGATAGAAATGGCAAACAGCCTTGGTGTCCTCGTGATTGCAGAAGGAATTGACCCAGAAGCAGGCGAAGCAACCGCAAACTTGCTGAAACAATACGGTTGTGATCTGGCCCAAGGATATTATTTTTCTGAAGCACTGCCCATGGATGCTTACTTAAAATGGTTGAATGTCAAAAATGAAACCAGACAAACAAAAGTATCAGAACTGTAAGGTCATACTGGCGCCAAACGTCCTTCCACGGCTTGTTGAGCGAATAAATCCAATGCCTTCCAATTCGTTGAAGTCGCTGGGATAACGCTCATCCCACACATTTTTGATAAAAAGAGAAAACCTGAGATCGTCTTTATCCCAATGTTGAAAAATGTTGAGTTGTTGCGTAGCCGATGCACGATGAGTATTCTCAACATCGGTGAAGTAATGTCCTTGGAATAAGTAATCGAGGCGATGCAGCAACGACCAATGGTTCGGTGTTTCCTTCAATAAATTTAGGGTAAAAACCCCACCATAATTTGGCATCATCGGTGATCGTTTTCCATCTTTCACCAAGCCATTCAAGGTGCCTAGTGATAAGGATGTATTCACATTCGGATCCCATTCGTGATGCCACTCAACTTCCATACCTGTGATCTGGGTTTGTGGAATATTCGTTGTTTTACGAAAAGGCGGCGTACTAATCACGGTTGAAAACTGCTGATCGGAATAATCGATTATAAAGATAGAACTATTGAGTCGACTATCGCCATTCAACGTATATTTACTTCCGATTTCATGGTTGCGTGTATGCTCCGCTCTCGTATGATTGCCTGTATTAAAAAAACCAGGACGAAAACCGACAGAGTAGGTATAAAACCACATAAAATCATCTGTCATTTGATTGGAAAGGGATAATTTAGGCTGGAAACGTTTATCTGTTTTTTCCAGTATCGACACAGATGTTCCACTATGTGGATCTGTGGATAAAATACGGTTAGCAAATCCCTCATCGCTAAACTGCTGATTATCATATTGAATATAGTCATATCTGAGCCCAATCGTCAGCTCCCAGTCAGGCATAAAGTCATAATTGATTTGTGTGAAAATGGCAGCAAGCCGATCATATTTTTTATCTGCACGAATATAGATGGATGGTCCAATTACATGGCCCTCCAGCTCTAAAGGAAGCGCGAGAACGACTTTTGCACGCCGAAACTGCCCATAGATACCGCCAAGCCAACGAAAATCAACATCGTCTGCGGAGGTAATCCGAATTTCCCCACTATACACATCAAAATCATCGGATAATTGTTGTAATCGACCAAGGACATTGAAATCAGGGAACACATAGTTGAGCCCTAGAACATCCGTTGCATGCCAATCCGAATCAGCAATAAGATTTTGATCGGCTGAAGCATAAGCGAAAGTTCCTGAGAAATCGGCCCAATCGAGCATTCTTTTCAACCGAATCGAACCTTGCTTAAACTGTCGCTGTTCCCTTCCGATAAAACTCCGCTCTGGTTTTGGGTCATCGGTATCATTCAGATCTGCTGCTGTGGCGACGACATCCTGAAGCACCGCACCCATTTTATAGTTTTGGATCATCCATTGGCTATCGATCAGCCAGTCATCATTATCAAACAGCACCCGACCTTTTAAATAATTTTTATCTTTAAAGTCAAGCCGATCACCCTGTTGGGACTTTAATGTTCCATCTGCTGACTCAATCCCCCCGACTAATCGATAGGTCCAGTATTCATGAAAAAGGCCACCTGAAGACATCCCATCAAACCGAGACAAATCCCCCTGCCCTTTTCGAAAAGCAATTTTATGCTCTGGATCGATGGAAGGCATTCGCGTTGTAATGTTTACAGCACCCGCCATTGCACCGGACCCATAAAGTGCGCCTTGAGGTCCACGTAATACCTCTATCCGTTCTACATCCACCAGTTCCTGGTTCACAAAATCTAGCGCTGCAACCTGAACACCATCAACCACATAGCTGACTGGGGCCATGCCCTGCTGTGCAGTACCAATCCCACGCATCGAGATAAATGATGCACCAGCACGAAAAGTTTCTCTAAGAAATAAGTTAGGGGTTAATTGGATAAAGTCTGAGGGCTCCTCTAAAAATGCTTTCTCGATTACATCATCTCCAAGCGCAGTAATAGCATCTGGAACAGATTGAATCGATTCAATCCGACCACGGGCAATGACTTCGATGATCTCAATATATTCTTCTTCGCCTTTTTTAGGTTGTGATGCGGTAGCGAGACAAACAGGAGCGCACAAAGGGCATAGAATACTCAGAAAAAATCCATACTTTTTATCCATTGAGTTTCGATCCTATACTTATATTTTGGAAACAAATCCTTCGCTAAAGTTTAGACAATGCGAAAAAAAAGCAAGTGAATTTATGATGCTTTTTCAAAAAGCCTGGAGGGCAGGATGGAGACGATCACTTTAACAAACAATGATTTGGAAAACATTGCTTATGGCGCAGCATTCCTTGGATGTGGAGGCGGAGGCCCACTACATCGTGTTGGCGGTTTCATCGAAGCCATCAGTTCCAATCAATATTCCCCAAAATTAGTCAATCCACAAGACCTGTCGAATGACTCATACGTTTGTTGTATCTTCGGAATTGGTTCTCAAATTGATGCACACAAGTGCTCCGATATGATAAGGGCACCATTAAGAGCGACCCAACTTATCCAAGAAGAAGTCGGGATCCAACTGAATGCAATCGTCCCTGCTGAGTTAGGTGCTCTTAATTCAATTATCCCATTTCTGGTCAGTGCACAAACCGGGTTACCTGTTGTTGATGCTGATGGAGCCGGGCGTTCCTATGCTCATGTGGATATGAGTACTTTTAATCTAGTCTCACCTGTCGATCCATATATTGTCTGCAATGATGCTTCTACGCCTGAAGATTTCGTTGCTGCATCGCTTCAGGTGAACTGTCCTAAAAAAGCAGATGAGATATGCCGCGGTATCGTTCGACAGCCTGCATTTGAAGGCGCTGGATGTTGCGCAACCTGGTTTATGAAAGCAGAACAGATGAAAGTCGGTGCTGTCGAATGTGGTATTTCCAGAGCCCTCGCGCTTGGAAGGTTACTCCGCCCGTATCGAGAACGACAGCAAGATCCATTAGAAGCACTCCTCAATTATTTTGGCGAAGATTGCCAGCATCTCGCAACTGGAAAATTATCAAAATTGGACCATCATACTAATCGTTGCATTGACCTCAGTCATTTCGAAATCGTCGATGGTAAACAGTTTGTCACTATTTTCACCTTAAATGAAAATATGATCGCCTGGTCGAATCAGGCACCCCACCCCTTATGTATTGCACCAGATTCAATCTGTTTTATTACAAGTAAAGGTGAAACATTTTCGAACTCTGAAATTGATAAATACAAAGGTGAGGTGGTGCACCTGATTGCAGTTCGCAGCTCCCCGCTGCTCCGGCACCCCAAGATAGTCGAACGATACTTAGATGCTTTACATAAAATTGGATACCCTGGTGGATATTTATCTCTAGAGCAACTTCAGGAACAGTCTAAATAACAGGAGATTTCACATGGCCAGTCTTGACGATCGTGTAACATTGGAGTGTTTGAAGTTGTTGTGGCAGTTTTCTCCAGACAGTATGTTTATTATCAAAAAGTCTGGTGACGAATTTTATATCTGCGACTCCAACCCTGTACAGGAAAAAGCACTTCCACAAGGCCGGGACTTTCGTCGTATCCCATTGTCAAAGATCATTCCCGAAGAAAATTATCAGGGAATTGTCGAGCGATATCATCGTTGTTTAAAAACGGGTCTGCCACTCAGTTATGAAGAAGCAGGTATTGCTGATGACTACTGGTATACCCTCCTTGTGCCTTTGCAGGGAGATGATTCGACGGAAGATAGCTATATCGCAGGGGTTTCGAGAAATATTAAAGAGCTCAAACAGACACAGTCCCGTTTAAAGCAAGCGAAAGAAAGCGCAGAGCGTCTGAATCAGGCTTACTTGAAACTGAATGCAGAATTGGAGCTTCGCGTCGAAGATCGCACAAAAGCATTAGCAAAAGTGAATCAAAATTTAGGGCAACTCGCCAATGACCTGCAAGAAGCGAACGAAGCGAAAACCCGATTCCTTGCCAACATGAGCCACGAGATCAGAACACCTCTCACTGCAATCATTGGGTATGCGGACGGGATCATTGCTGGCGATCTCGATGACAGCGAGATCCAGCCTGCACTCCAAACTATTAGTCAAAATGGTACTCACCTGCTTTCTATCATCAATGATGTCCTCGATTTGACCAAAATCGAGTCAAATAAGTTAGACATTGAATCCATTGATACTGAGTTCTTCGACTTTATGGCTCAGGTAGATTCTTTTGCTGGAAAAATGGCTCGAGATAAAGGGCTTGCATTTGAGATCCTCTTTCAGTTTCCATTACCAACCATCATCAAAACTGATCCAACACGACTACGACAAATCTTGTTCAACCTCATTAATAATGCTGTGAAATTTACCGACAGCGGTTTTGTCACAGTCACCGTTTCGAGTGAGCAAAGTCAGATCTTCTTCGCCGTTCGTGACTCAGGGATCGGCATGTCCGTAACGCAACAAAAAAATCTATTCCAAGCATTTAATCAAGCTGATAACTCAATTTCGAGGCGCTATGGTGGCACTGGACTTGGGCTCAACATTTCTAAGAATTTATCTGAGCGGCTTGGTGGCTATGTTCAGCTGGAAAGTGAGCAAGGCAAGGGAACAACATTTACGGCGTCAGTTGCTTGCGTCCCTTCAGAAGGGGCGAGCTGGGTTTATAACAAACCGCAGGTATACAAAGACAAATCGATTTTGTCGATTCAATCCATCAGTCTGACAGGCAATGTGCTGCTGGCAGAAGATCATCCGGATAACCGAGCGTTGATCACCCGTTTACTGGAGCGGATGAATCTGGATGTTACCGCAGTAGACAATGGCAGCAAAGCGGTCGAAAAAGCATTAGTGATGGATTACGATCTGATTCTACTCGACATCCAAATGCCCGTCATGGATGGTCTGGAAGCCTTTGACCTGATCCAACAAGCAGGCAATGTATCTCCGATCATCGCCTTAACTGCGAATGCAATGAAGCATGAAGTCGATCACTATCTCGGTCTTGGATTTACTGACCACCTCGCCAAGCCAATTGACCGAAAAACCTTTGCCAAAAAAATCATTCAGCACTTGGATATTCAGAGCCATGATGATTTTGATTTACAGTTGAGCGAGGAGGAAATGGGGACACTGAAGAAACAGTTCCTCAAACGACTGGTACACGATATCGAACAAATCACAGACGACCTGCAATCCATGGATATGGATTCTCTTGCGAAACATGCCCATGCATTGAAGGGGTCCTCAGGTTGTTTCGGTTATGAGCTGATCCATAAAGCGTCTTCTAACCTCGAACAAGCAGCGATTAACTGCAACCTGGACGCTGCTCGACAATGGACAAGTAACATTGAAGAAATGGCACAGCACGCTTTAAAGCAAGCATAACGTTCATGATGACAAAAGAATGAGGATGAGGATAAAGAAGGAGGCAAATGCCTCCTTTTATTAACTGTTATCAAAATCAAATATTGAAAACTATGCTGACTTGGTTGGCTTCGATATCAATGTTGGAAATAGTTTTTCAAAGAAGCCCGCTATAAACGCCAAGACAATCAACCCCGTCAGGTGCTGCAAGGTATCAAAAGCAACTGTCCCTTTCGTTTGGGAAAATAATTCAGGGATAGAGGCCTCAATGCCAAGTGGTGCTGGCATAAACCCACTGTCTGCAATAAAAAACAAAATCACACTCGTTCCAAGCCCTATGATAGGTCGCGAAAGCACATTGCTAAAGCGGTAGAGTATTTTCAAATCATCTTTATCTGCATTTTCGAGGTGTGTACGAACGCTCAATAACTGACTAAATGCCCCACCCCATGCTCCCGCAGCACCAACAATCATCACGAGCGTCATTTGTGATGTCACGGACAAGCCAAGAGAGAGGCCAAATACGAGAATCGACACCAAAAACACACTTGTGACGCGATACGAGTATAATTGCCAATAATGGCGTACTTCCTCTCTAATTGTGTAATTCCAATGAAGGTCATTCACAATACGTTGAAGTAAAGCCACTTTGCGCTCGCGTGAAAACCCATCTGTATTTTCCTGTTTAAATTCCTTTTCAATGAAGTCACATAGCCATCGATCCAAGTTTTTCTCGGCTTCAATCTTTCGTCTATCCAACTCGATATCGAGCACCTCATTTTTAAGTAATGGGATCATCTGCTGTTCTATTTGATACAAACGACTCCAATCAGCACAGTTTTCGTTCACCCATGTCTCATTCATTAATAAAAGTGACTGCATGATCCGTGCAACTTTTTCCTTATTCTCTGGGGTACTATCATCCAGATCACCTGCCTGTGTAATTAAAGTTGCAATAAATTGTTGTGTCAGCAGTCGTTGATGATGTAATCCAAATAAATTACGCAATATTTGGAACGGGAAAGCCAGCAAAGAGCGGATAAAAAAATAAAACCGCCGTTTTGGCGAATGGAGCGCTGTGTCTTGTAATTGTTCGTAAATCACTTGAGTGTAATGTTTTGGGAAAAATTGTGTACATATTAGGAAATTCTGATTTATTTTCAATGATTTCTTGTCTTTTTCATAAAATTCATTAGGATGATTTGTATGGTTTTTCATCACCGTATTGTTATTTATCCAAGTGCAAGATGCACAACACATGAAGATACATCGGAAAAGGAGCTTTCGTATGATGACACAGTATCGCCATATTATGATTGAAGATTTTGATGGCAGCCCAACACAATGTGAAATCGCAGCAATTCAATTTGCATTTGGTAAAAAGCTTCCGGACAGCTTTTTAGATTTCCTCGCTGTCGCTAATGGTGGCTACCTCGATTATATCTTTGTCAAAGAAGCCGGGGTAACAGACAAGATCCGCCCTATCTGTTCCATATTCACAACGCGGAGTGACGGTAGGCAATCTCAATTTTCTGATCATTTTTTATTTGAATTGGAATACGCACAACAAACTTATCAATTGGAAAAATTTATCCTTCCCTTTGCTAGGGATCACGAAGATAATCGATTTTGTTTGGATCTGACAAAACCAGATAGAGAACGCGTTATTTTTTGTCGCCAATCTTTTGATTATGGAATGGTGGTGGAAGTTTTAGCCAACCAGTTTTCAAGTTTTCTCAAGCAACTTCAACCTGATGAAGAGTTATTCCTCGAAAAATTAGAGTATGCGGAAGCGATGGGGGATGAAGAAATGTTAGCTCGACTCCAACAAAATCTAAATCGAATTCTCCCCCACTGGAAACTATTGCGTGCTTTCCAACCTTATGTTTCATAGGACAGGTGTCATCAGAGCTTCATACATCTTGATTAAGATTAAGCAATCTGTGGGGAAATCAAAAAACAATACTTTTGTATGATAAAAAGGTAACACATCAGAAAAAGCTTGAAATCAAACCATTTCAGCCCCAAAGTGTTATTGTGATCATTCATAAGATTTCGTAATTAGAACAGGTCATGAAGATAACTTGGCATTCTTGAAAGAAATTAGTCTCACGTGAGGAGGGAATGATGTTAAGACGCCGCCGCATTGCATCAATTAAACGCTATGCATTACAACAAAACTCAACGCGTCGACGCATTTATATGCGCAATCAACACCGTAAGGTCATGCTAAGAAGAAATAAAATGTTTATTCAGCACGAATCTGAGTCACAGCCAACAGCATAACACCGCTGTGGCTGTGTGTTCAGTTCATATCCTTGGTTTGTTGTTTTTCGGCTTTCTTTTGTGCTCTACGCATTTTAAAGAAATCACTGAGTAACTGACCACATTCGGTGTCGAAAACACCTGATGTGACTTCAATTTGATGATTGAGATTTTCCGACCTGACGATATTCATCACAGAACCTGCCGCCCCCGTCTTTGCGTCATTCGCACCAAATATCAATCGACGAATTCGACTGTGCACCAGTAACCCCGCACACATGGGACAGGGTTCAAGCGTGACATAAAGGTCACAGTCCACCAAACGGTAATTCATCATTTGTTGTGATGCCTGACGAATAGCAATCATCTCTGCGTGAGCAGATGGGTCATGACAGCCAATCGGACGGTTCCAGCCTTCCCCAATAATTTTCCCATCATGAACTACAATCGCCCCAACCGGGATCTCCCCGGCATCCCAAGCTCTTTGTGCCAAGGATAGTGCTTTTTTCATCCAATATTCATCATCATGTGACATGCAATGGGTCGACCTCATATCTGACTATCATTTTCTGCAAGTCTAACATGAATCCAGTGCTGACCTGTAATTCAGCACTTATTCAGCTCATTCCTTGCTATTCCATGTCACTTATCAGTCCAACACAAATCAACAAATGAGAATAATTATCATTTACATATAAACTGGCTTGTTGCATACTCCAAACCAGCAAAGATGTCATAGATAAACTATGCTTCAACAATCTATCTTTCATCAATTTATTCTTGAACAAATGGACGTTCAATCAAATAGTTATCATCTGGAGACCAACCCATGGCAAATACAAGAATCGAAAAAGACAGTATGGGGGAACTCGAAGTCCCTTCTGAAGCACTTTATGGCGCACAGACACAACGGGCAGTCAACAATTTCCCAATGAGTGGCCTCACGATGCCAAAGCAGTTTATTCGAGCGCTCATTTATGTAAAACAAGCTACGGCGAAGGCAAATGAGTCACTCTCCTTACTTCCCACTCCAATGGCCAATGCGATTGTCAAAGCTGGCGATGACGTTCTGAACAACGAGCGTTATGATCAATTTCCTGTTGATGTGTTCCAAACGGGTTCCGGCACCAGCTCGAATATGAATGCTAATGAAGTACTCGCAACGCTTGCAACAACAGACTTAGGTGAAACCGTTCATCCCAACGATCACATCAATATGGGTCAAAGCTCCAATGATGTGATCCCAACAACAATCCATGTCAGTGCTGCACTCTCCCTCCATGAACAACTCATGCCTGCATTAACGCATTTAGAGAAAACAATCCACGATAAAGCAAACAGTGTTGCTCATCATATCAAAACTGGCCGGACACATTTAATGGATGCAATGCCGGTGAGTATGGCACAAGAACTCAGAGCCTGGGCGCATCAGATCAAACTGGCACGCCAAGGAGTGGAGCATCACCAAAAAGATATTCTGGCATTAGCCCAAGGCGGAACCGCGGTTGGCACTGGGATCAATGCTCATCCTGATTTTGCACGGGTATTCGCACAGTCGTTAAGCCAAATGACAAAGCTACAGTTCCGCACCAGTGAGGATCTGTTTACATCCATCGCGACTCAAGACAGCGCCGTGGCTTTATCAGGTCAGCTCAAAACCACAGCAGTGGCACTGATGAAAATCGCCAATGATTTACGCTGGATGAATTCAGGACCACTGGCAGGACTCGGAGAAATCGAACTTCAACCGCTTCAACCGGGTTCTTCCATCATGCCAGGTAAAGTGAATCCCGTGATCCCTGAAGCAACAGCAATGGTTGCAGCCCAAGTCATCGGAAACGACGCCACGATTTCTGTTGCTGGACAGTCGGGGAACTTCCAGCTCAACGTGATGCTCCCTGTGATTGGTTATAACCTCCTCCAAAGTATTGAGATCCTTGCAAATGCAGCAACGCAACTTGCTGATAAAGCCATTCACACATTTAATGTCAATGAAAATAATCTGAAAGATGCACTGGCAAGAAATCCGATTCTAGTCACTGCCCTCAACCCGATTATCGGCTACAGTAAAGCCGCAGAAATCGCGAAGAAAGCTTACAAAGAAGGAAAACCGATTGTTGATGTTGCATTGGAAGAAACAGACTTACCGAGAGATGAACTAGAGCGCCTACTCAACCCTGAAAAACTGACAGAAGGCGGTATTCAGTCATAGTTTGTTTCTGATAGACAAAAAAATACCGCTCAATTGAGCGGTATTTTTTTAGGCTTCTCTTCTTAGAAATAATAGCCGACATTCATGTAAAAACGACCACTTGACTCATCAGTCATACTATCCAATGTTCCACCGATAAATGGCATATTCTTCGCCCAATAATAATCCATGACTACGTAGACAGCACCTGCACCTAAAGTCACCCCTGTGGCATTAAAGAAGGTATCTTCTATCTTATCTGTAGGATTCACTGACTTATCCCACATCAGACTAAGGTCATTGTAAACTTTTAATGTTTTAAAAGGTCCCATATTCACATTAAATGTATAAGCCAAGTTTAAATTACCTATTTTGGCTTCCCCTGGAATTGTATCATTGAAGTCAAAATAACCAATAACAAGCCGCTGCATGTCCCCTTCAAGATCATATTCATACTGCGTATATTGAGCCATCACGTTAAATGCACCAAATGTAGCATTAGTATGAAGTGCATATGCGGTCTTTTCACCAAGGTTTTTGACTAAGCACCCATCACTTTTAGCGCAACCATTGAACATTCTCTGGTATTGAAAAGACGCACCAATTTCCCAGTCCTTCGCTACATTAAATGCAAGCCGTCCAATTAAGCTATCGTCTTCTTGTAATACATTAGAAGCGACAACTGCAGTATTCGGTCCTTCTACACCACGTGTTGTGGTTCTAAAGCCAATAACATCAGGTGCATACCGTTCATTTGTAGATGATGAGCCATATTCAGATGACATAAACCAGCCAAGGTCAAGCCTCATCATATCATTTGTATATCGATAGAGAAGGCCCGTATCAAATTCATCTTCCAATCCCACATAATAGTTAATCGACTCAAAGAAATTATTTGAGTTAAATGGCGTATTACCAAATGGGATCAGCTGTATTCCTAACTGTACTCGACTGTTCTTATCAATATCGTAGCCAATCCATCCATGATGAATAAAGTGGTAATCATTATAAAATCGATATTGGGTTGAAAAGTCTATTTCGCCATTTTTACCTGAAACACCAATACGAAAAACATCAAGACCGGCATCACCCCAGCGGTTTTCATTATCCTCAGATGCCCCTTTAGGATAATCCTTCACGGAATATGTAAAACGGATCGCACCGTTCCAATTTACCTTATCCTCTGCTGCCACATACCCCGAGGCACAGACAGAGGCGACTGCTACTGCAATTGTTGCTAGCTTGCGCATAAGAAGCTCCTTTGTATTTTTATATACCAAACTCTTTAATTAAATTATCGAGTTCACCAGACGCTTCTAACTGTTCTAGCGCCTTGTTGATATTCTCTATGACAGTTTTTGCATTAGGGGTACGTTTCGATACAGTCATGAACAAATCCTTTTTCTCAATAGGCGTGGAATCAAAATGCAGGTTCTTCGCCATGCTCCCCAAACTCTTTTTTGCGGTATAAGACAAAACAATCTTATCTCCGATCGTAAAGTCCACGCGACCACGCGCGAGCTTTTTTAAATTCTGTTCAACCTTTCCGACATAGGACTTTGGAATAAAGTCTGCGTCTAATAATGCTTTTGGATAGCTATACCCGCGAACAAGTCCTGCATTTTTTCCTTTTAGAGAGTCATAACCTTCAAAGCTGAGTTTTTTGGCAGCGGGACTCACAACAACCAGTTCATTCGCAGCATATGGTTTTGAGAAAAACATATATTCTTTCCGCTCTTCATTTATCCATACAGCGGGTAAAACATGATAAAGTCCTTCCTCGACCCCTTGTAAAGACCGCTCCCAAGGGACAAATTTAAAATTCACCTGATAACCTGCGGTTTCAAGTGCTTTCATGGTAATTGCAACTGATAATCCGTTTTTAGGGAGATCCTTTCCAGAAAATGGCGGCCATTCGATCGCGGCCACTTTTAAAGTCTCTGCATAGCTTGAAAAACAAGTTAAAAAACAGATAAAAACAAACCCACGAAGCATTCTTTTTCTCAGTTGTTAACATTTGGCCCCCCTAAGTAAAGATCATAACTTCCTTATTCGCCAAAAAATTCTTACTAATTAGTTGACAAGGCCCATATTGCGCGTAGAGTAGAGTTTATGAAACAGATTCAAAGCACAGCAATTCAGTTTTATTTTTATACGCCACCTTAATCTCAGGAGGCGTTTTTGCTATGCGAAAAACTTTAAAAAAGCCTCCCACAACGGGAGGCTTTTTTTTTACCCATTTGAAAGAAACCGAAACGAGGACCCCATGACAGAGCAACTATTGGAATATCGAGAAAAAATTACAGAAATTGACAGTAACCTACTGAAATTACTAGCAGAAAGAAAAAGTCTAGTACAAAATGTTGCTGCTTTTAAGCTTGAAAATAACATGGCGGTACGTGACTTAAACCGTGAAGAGAAACTGTTACTCAAGCTGATTGAGCAAGGTGAAGCACTTGGGTTGCACCCTGTTTTTATCAGCCAAGTTTTTCATGCCATTATTGAAGACTCAGTTCTAAACCAACAAGCGAACCTTCAAGCCAATGTAAATCCTGGCGCACTTGGCCCAGTTAATAAGGTCGCCCATTTAGGTGCTCACGGGTCGTACAGTTATTTCGCAACGCAAAAATATTTTGCGCACCGCGAAGGACAATTGGTCGAAATCGGCTGTGATACGTTTATCGATATTATTGATCACGTTGAAAAAGGGCTCGCTGACTTTGGGATGCTTCCGATCGAGAATACATCCTCAGGTAGCATTAACGAAGTCTATGACCTTTTACAACACACAAATCTCTCGATTGTTGGTGAAATGACGCAACCCGTTCGTCATTGCCTCATGACCGCTGTCGATACAGAAGTGCATGATATCGAGCTTATCTATGCTCACCCACAGGTCCATGCACAATGCAGTCAGTTCCTCAATCGATTGAAGAATGTTACAGTTGAACATTGTCAAAGTACCTCAGATGCTTTTGAGCGTGTTAAAAATGCAGCGTCACCAAAAGTAGCTGCGATTGGTAGCGCTGAAGGCGGAAAAGCGTTTAATCTTTGCGTCATTAAAGAAGCACTTGCAAATCAGAAAGAAAATCACAGTCGTTTTATTGTCGTCGCAAGAAAACCTGTAGTCGTGGCGGAGCAAATTCCAGCAAAAACCACCTTTATCATGGCCACCGATCAAAAGCCTGGCGCACTGGTTGATGCATTGATGATCTTAAAGGCCCACAATATCAATATGTCTAAGCTAGAGTCCCGCCCTATCCAAGGCAACCCCTGGGAAGAAATGTTTTATGTTGATGTGCTGGCAAATAATGTAAACCCGAACTTCAAAGCGGCGATGACAGCTTTAGAGCATACAACACGCTTTATTAAAGTACTGGGGTGCTACCCAAGTGACTCCATCAAGCCTGTATATGTAGCGGAGCAACACCTGCGCTCTGCCAACTAACCCTAGTTCAGGTCCTCTTTCAACAGTGAGGTCATTGCCTCCTCAAAAAAGCCATCGTACTTGTGTGCGATGGCTTTTTTCTTCCAACGTCCTAATATATAAAACGTATCTGATGAATTGCGCAACGCGAATGGCAGAGGAATGAACCCTAGGATCCAGCGACTGAGGTTTTCAACCTACTTTATTTATCTGATTGTCTTTCTTCTTGGCAGTATGCTCTCTGCCTTGGTCTATTTTGATATGGAGGAAATCGAATCTCATTTTATCGGCTTAATTGACGAAAAAATACCAACCCTCAGCCATATTCAATCCTTCAAAGCCCATTTATCTGAGCAAGAACGAGAGCTATACGAATACTACGCGACGACCGAAGAAAAGTATTATCAAAAATTCCAGCTTCTTGCTGAAAAGTCTGATCAACTGATTCTTCTGATGCACAAAGAAGATGAAGCAGGCATTGAGACACAAAATATCTTTATGTACCAGAATAAGATCAAAGATATATCTCAGCTTTTTCATATGAATATGGCATCCTCAGATACCAATTGGGATAAAGCCCGTGAGCAGCTGATGGTCATGAGTGAACAACGAAGAATGATGCTTCCTTTACTGACAAAGATGGAAAGTAAAATCGCATCACAAGTCCGATCTGCATACGATTTAACAAAAAAAGAACTCAACTCTACAGGTGTGACTGTCCTCATTTTTAGTATCAGTATTATTCTCATTGCATTATTTATCGGTCGGTATATTAATAGTTACTTACGTATTTCTGCAAAGAATGAACGCCTCGTTCTATTCACCCAGCGGAACCCAAACCCGATCATCAGTATTACAGAAAGGCAGGGCGTCATCTTCTCAAATCCTGCGGCTAAAAAACTGCTCCATACGCTCAAGTTAGATGCCGACCAAATCAAGTCACTCATCCCTGCAAACTTTGGCCAAATCAAGCAAACGCTGTTTAACTCAAAGGAACCTTGGATACGCATTGATCGGGCATTAGAAGATCGCATCTTAGAGTATGAAGTGCATTGGCTCAAAGATATGCATACTTACGATCTGCATATTATGGACATCACGGAGCGAAAGATTGCTGAAGAACAATTGAATTATCAAGCAACCCATAACCCTACAACTGGATTACTCAATTTATATAAGCTTCAACAGGTGATCATCCAAAGATTGGCATCTGCTAGTGAACAAGAATTTACTTTAGGTCTCATTGAAATGCGTGAGTTCAATCGGCTCATCCGTAGTTACGGCATTGAAATAGCGACAGAGGCTAGAAAAACACTCGCGACACACCTTCGCGCATGTATTGAACAAAAAAAATCCGCTCAAATTTATCAAGTCAATGACCAAACATTCGCGCTCATAATACCTGGAAACCTCTCACTGACAGACATTCAGACTCTCGTATCATCTCTCTTAGAGACTTTAAAAACGAGCGCGTTGACGGCTTGCCACACGTATATCTCACAGCTGGATTTTGGTTTTTGTCATGCACCAGGACACGGTACAACCGTTCAAGACCTGATGCACAGCGCTGGGATTGCACTCGAAGACTCGATAGAAAACGCAGGGGCACACTGGCAGGTTTTCTCTGATGAATTAGGACAAAAGGTTCATCAACGTCTCGAAATTGAGCAGGCAATCCGTGATGCGATCGATCATCAAGAATTCGAGCTTTATTATCAGCCTCAATTGGATATTCAAAATAAAAAGATCATTGGTGTCGAAACCCTGATCCGCTGGCATCATGAGGACCGCTGGATATCCCCTGTTGAGTTTATTCCAATCGCTGAACAAACTGGCCTCATCGTGCCACTCGGCGAATGGATCCTCAAACAAGCATGTATTCAGGCAAAGACTTGGCAAGCATCTGGGTTTCCTGCACTCATCGTCGCTGTTAACATCTCTCCCGTCCAGTTCCGTCACCCAGAGTTTATTGAGATGGTTACCCGCACCATTGAGGACGTCGGCATTGATTCAGCGATGATTGAACTAGAGATCACTGAAGGTGTCGCGCTTTATAATGAACAGGAAACGATTCATATATTAGAGCAACTGCGAGGCCTGGGATTAAAGCTCTCAATCGATGACTTTGGTACAGGCTATTCTTCCCTATCCTATCTACAACAGTTCCCGATTGATAAGTTGAAAATTGATCAGTCATTTATTCGTGATATGACAGAATGTAAAGAAAATCAGGCCATTGTCCAGACCGTTATCGATCTAGCCCAGAACCTTCATTTAAAGGTGATTGCAGAAGGAGTAGAAACACAACAACATCAGGATTTCTTATTGAATAACGGCTGCGATGAAATCCAAGGATATTTGTTTAGCCGCCCCTTAAGCCACCAACAAGCAACCCAGTTTATCGAACAATATATGTCAGGCCCCTAATACGCATACCGAAACCCAAGGGCATAGGTAATATCTCGCCTTTCTACATCAGCGGCTGGCCGGCTGTCATAGGCAATTGTTACGGATGACTTCAAATTGAGACGATCGGTGAGTTTGCTTTCTATTGATGTCTCATTGAATGCACGAAAATCACCAAGATCATCGATTCGGGGCTGCGCTGCAAATGAATTGTTGAATAAGACATGGTCGTTGATCATCGTGTGATAGTGCCAGTACCCATTGAGTCGCCACGTGGATTTTGCCGGGGTATCCGGGGTAGAGAATTTATCTCTTTCATATGTCAAACCAATCCCCAATGCATCTTTATCCTTTTCCCAGCGTCGGCCAGCACCGAGTAACCAACGTAAATCCAGATCTTTAAACTCGTCATGTTCTGCCTGAAGAAAAACTTCGTTCGACCAGTGTTCATCTTGGTAGCGAGTCCAGCGCAAGTGTGCATTCCCCTTATTGGTATCCTTTTCTTTTTGGCTGCTACCATATTCCTTAGAGAGATAGAGCATATAGTGATCTTGTTCAACACGGCGAGATGTAAAGCCAGAGGCGCCATATTGCTGCTTATCTGTATTACCAGCCTTTCCAGCAAACTCCAACTCCACAGCAAGGTATTTTGTTTTTTCAACGGACTGCGCCCTTTCTGCTTCAAAATCCATCGCGGCCTCAACAGGAAAAGCATTTAGCATGAATAAGATAAGAAAAGATTGAAAAACTGGAATTTTTATCACAACGCCATAAGAGAAGAATGTACGCATGACTGACCTTATATACCTATATTTGGTACTTATTATATAGAAAAAAGGCCGGGGATAAACCGACCTTTCCTGCAAACCAAAATAACCGACAACAAATAAAGATAAATCTCAACTTGTTGCCTGTCGTCTTAGTTAAGCTTTTCTTTGATTCTCGCAGACTTACCAGAACGCTCGCGCAAGTAGTATAGTTTCGCACGACGAACCGCACCACGACGCTTAACTTCAACGCTGTCGATTAGAGGGCTGTGTGTTTGGAAAACACGCTCAACGCCTTCACCGTTAGAAATCTTACGTACTGTGAATGAAGAGTGAAGACCACGGTTACGCTTTGCGATAACAACGCCTTCGAACGCCTGAACACGCTCTTTTTCACCTTCTTTTACACGTACTTTAACAACAACAGTGTCACCAGGACCAAATGCTGGCACATCCTGTTTTAATTGAGCTTCTTCAAGCTCTTTGATGATATTGTGACTTACTTTACTCATTGATAAATCTCTCTTATACCTAGAGTTAACTGTCATCTAGCTGCAAGTGCAATCATACTCACGCTTGAAATCTTCAAGCAGTTTCGCTTGCTCCTCAGTCAGAGCTAGGTTTTCCAGTAGATCTGGACGACGTTGCCAAGTCCTTCCCAATGACTGCTTTAAGCGCCATTGTCGAATTGCTTCGTGATGACCACTCAGCAAGACATCCGGAACCTGTTGTCCATTCAGAACTTCTGGACGTGTGTAGTGAGGACAATCCAGTAACCCTTCCGAAAAAGAGTCTTGTTCTGCGGACATTTCATGCCCGAGTACACCGGGTACCATGCGCGATACTGCATCAATCAGTGTCATCGCTGGTAACTCACCACCACTTAAAATAAAATCGCCGATGGACCACTCTTCGTCGATCTCTGATGTGATGACGCGTTCATCAATTCCCTCATACCGCCCGGCAACCAGAACAAAATGTTGATGTGTCGCAAGTTGCTTTACACCTTCTTGATCCAGTTTTCGACCTTGCGGCGACAAGTAAATTGTTTTGACATTGTCACCTGCGGCAGCTTTCGCTGCACGAATTGCATCTTGTAACGGCTGGACCATCATTAACATGCCTGGGCCACCGCCATAAGGTCTATCGTCTACCGTCCGGTGTTTATCATGGGTGAAATCACGAGGATTCCAGCACTTGATATCCAAAATTCCGCGTTTTACGGCTCGACCAGATACACCCTGCTCGGTGATTGCGTGAAACATCTCTGGGAATAGGGTCACTACTCCAAAAGAAATACGTGCTTGTGACACGGCTTAAAACCCGGGGTCCCAGTCCACCAAAATCTTTGATCCCTCTAGATCAACAGACTTGATGACGGTATCCATCACGAACGGTAATAAGCGTTCACGCTTACCAAAAGCGTCGTTGCTATTCGCTTTCACAACCAGCACATCATTTGAGCCAGTTTCCATCAGATCATCCACTTGCCCGAGGTTGTAGCCTTTTTCAGTTACAACATCGAGGCCGATGAGATCTCGCCAATAAAAATCTTCATTGCCAAGTTCAGGCAATAACGCACTGTCCACACCGATTTCGGCATTGGTAAAGCGCTGTGCTGCGTCTCTGTCTGATAACTCAGCCAGTTTCACAACAAGACCTTTATTATGACGTCGCCATTCAGCAGGCAGGAATTCCTGCCATTGTCCGCCAACGTGAATGCGCCACGGACTATATTCGAAAATCCCTTCGGGATCATCGGTGAAGGAGTGAACCTTCAGCCATCCTTTAATGCCGTAAGGGGCACCGAGTTTCCCCAGGACGACTGTCTCGCTTTGCGTTGCCATTCCTACCACCTCAACCAGTTAATTAAGCAGCTTTACGCGCGTCTTTAACTAGTTTTGCTACGCGATCAGAAAGCGATGCGCCTTGACCTACCCAGTGTTCAACACGGTCTAGATCGATGCGTAAACGCTCTGCTTGACCAGCAGCGATTGGGTTGAAGAAGCCTACGTTCTCGATGTAACGACCATCGCGTGAATAACGGCTGTCCGCAACCACAACTTGATAGAATGGACGCTTCTTCGCGCCACCACGTTGTAAACGAATTGTTACCATAACGTCCTCTAATACATTTTGGTTGTTTGCAAACTCCCCCGACAGGGTCGGAGAAGCCCGTGAATTTTACGGATTTTCGCTCTAAATGCAAGGAAAAAAGCCATCAAACCTAACAAAAGTGCTCACGGAACAAACAATTTGTCCAATGGGTAAGCATAGTCAAATCATCATAGATGGCGAACCCTTCCCTGAATTAGGGTTTTGAGCAGCTTTTTCCCCTTCTTTTATCAGCAAAAAATAAAAAGCCCGGATTGAAGTTCCGGGCTTAAAAGCATATTCGAATAAATGATTAAGCGTTTTCCTTTGTTTCTTCGAAAAGCTTTTCAAAGTGCTGCTCTGACTCCCGAAATTGGATCAAGGCTTTTTCCAGATAAGCTTTTACTTCATCCACATAACCATCAGTCGATGCTGACCAGACTCGGTTGACGTAACGCTCACCAGCAGCAAAGCCACTCATCACATCTGCATAATGTTGAAGTCCAAAACGTTGCACCATCGCATTCCGAGACTCCGCAAAGTTGGTGAGATCTTCCCGAAGCAATCTATCAATCTCAAATCGTGCTTCATACGGTGGTAGCGACTCTTTATTGCGATTCAGCTCTTCCAAGTTTTTTACGATGTTTTTTATGCTATCAGACAGAAGATCCATATTTGCACTTAAATGCACATCACACTGGGCTGCTTTTTTCTCACCAGATTTAAGTAGAACGACACCAACACAACCAACAATAAAGAGCGGGACAAAGATAAACCAGTTTACTTTTTCTGGGTCAAGCACACAGATAAAAGAACCCGACAGGAAAGAAATTGAGATAAGTGCGTAAGCAATATTTTTCATGAGCGCTCTCCTTAGATCGTCGACTGGGCGATTTTATGGATGGCAAAGCCTACACCAGCCAGTGCTTCACCGACAATCAAACCCGCCGCAATCGGGATCCCTTTTTCTTCAGCAAAACGCTCACCATATTTCCAGTTGGTCGCCAAGCGCAGTGCAGTACCGATGCTGTAGGTCAAAACAATACTGAAAGGTAGATAGAACCCAAGACCAACTGTAATACCTAGCCCACCAGCCGTTGCACTGAGGAGTGCACCAAGTCCAGCACCAGCCAAGTATTTCTCAACAGGGACATCCCCGCCCAAAATACCTTTCATCATACTGGCAAGTGCCTGCCCCTGTGGTGCAGGCAACTTATCACTACCCAGTGTGTATGCTTCATGTAAAAGGAAGATCAAACCGATAATGAGAATCGGACCGAGCCACGCACCGAGAAACTGGCCTAATTGCTGCATCCGCGGGGTTGCACCAACCAAGTAGCCTGTCTTTAAGTCCATCATCAGATCGGTCGCTTGAGACATCGCAACACAACAGGCCGCACCAACCATGACAGATGCAATAATTGCAGCACGGTCACCAATACCACTGGCAATAAAGATAAGGAGTGTCACCGCAATCAAGGTCATGCCGCTCAGCGGTGACCAGTTTGTCCGGCCAATGCATTCAGACAAAATCACGCCCGCAAGCCAGACCCAAAGTGTCCCAAATACAGCCATCAAAATGCCGCGGCCAATTCCCATTTCTTCTGTTGAGGAAATTGCAATCGCACACAATAAAACAGCGGAACCAGCCACTGCAAAGTAAAGCAGTTTAATTGGCATTTCATCTTTTGATAATGCTGCACCAGATTTCGAAGCATTCTGCATGCTCTTCACCGCAGAGACAACGAGTGGGAACGCAAGAAATATCCCCATAATTGCCCCACCAATGATCATGCCAATCCCGACGGGCTTATAAAGTAAGTCTTTCAAATGATGTGGATCAGAAAGCACTTTGCCAGTCTCTGGATCTGTCGACATCAACCCGGTGACATCCAACAATGGCCCTAGGAACCAGTAACAGACAAAACCACCGATAATAAATGCAATCCCGCCTTTTCCAGCGATATAGCCAACACCGATGGTTAATAAAGAAAGGTACCAGATCCCATTCATATATTCTGGCATTCCAATCACAGCACCCAAATCGAAGTACTCAAACTCATTGGACACCGTCAGATAGCCTGTCACTGCTGCTAATAACGCAGAACCAATCAGCAATTGTGCTTTTTGAATACCTGCACCTGGAGATTTAAGAATAGTTGCCACCGCAACCCCGCCAGGGAACGTTAAGCGTTCATAGTCAATCATTTGCTTACGCAATGGAATGATAAAAGCAATCCCAAGAAAGGCACCAGCCATACAGCCAAAAGCCATCAAGTATGGGTTAAAGTTTGTTTCACCAAGAATAAATAAGGCAGGCACTGAGAACATCATCCCAGATGAAGCACCATTCACAGCACTCGCAACCGTCTGTGTGATGTTGTTCTCAATAATACTGTTTCTTCTTAATAAACCGCGCAGAATCCCGAAGCCAAGTATCGCGGCCAACTCCGACCCTTCAATCGAAAAGCCAAGCGTTAATGATGCATAGCCGATACTTAAAGCAATTACAGCTCCCAAAAAATATCCAACGAGTACCGCGGGAAGCGATAGCTCCGGATATGGTCCTATCCGTACAGGTTGTACAGAGCTTGACCCCGTCGTCGCACTGACCTCAGACACATGATCCCCCTTATGCTTATATTTTTTGATGTATCCGTTTTATTCAAGCCACCCAGGATGTTTTGGAATCAGTGGATTGAATAAAATACAGACACACTTTTGCATTTTTCTTTCGATAAATCTCCGTGTTTTACCACAGGTATCGCCTAGGGAAAATAAAAAATGAGTTTTAGTGCAAGAAAATCCAGACGAAGTTCATCAAAGCATCTGGGCAGATGATGATTCAAATTGATATGTATTTCAGCCAATACAATCCATCACTCAACCCAAAAGTGAAACAAAATGTGAATACACCCGTGTTTCTAATGAACTTTTTTCCTATTTTATTAAAACAATCAAACTTAGTTCCAATTGAAAATACACAATAAACCCCGCAACATTTTCCGCTGCCGTTCCAAAGAGGAAAGAATTTATGAAACTGAGTAAGACAACCTGCTGCGACTACAAAGAGCGTCGTGACGTACGTTTAAGCAGCCCTTGTTCAATTTCCCGAATGGCCTACTTATTTCAATACTGGTGTTTACCTGTGACGGTGATCAGGTATCCACTTGTATTCGAGTCCTATCGTGCGAAAGCCTCTCTTCATTGGTTTCTTTCTATCCGTTAACCCGTTATTTCCTGGCTGTTGGTATTAGGAGTCGTCATGATAACGAAACTATTTCCACTCATACGTTATTTGATGAGCATTTGCTCAGTCACATTGATTTCTTCTGTTTCTGCGACAGAATCAGTCTCTTTTTTTAATCGAACGGAAGCTTTGAACAAGCAGTCTTCGATTGAAGAAGCCTTTTATACGCCTTTCAGGCATGCTCGCATTCATATTGCGAGCCAGTCTTTTGAAAAAAAGCTTCGTAAGCGGCTTCACAATCACGCACAGTTATCCAGCCGTGATCAGCTAAAACTTAGCCATACTAGTCATACGGAGTCTCACCGATATCGAACTTATCAGCAGTATCATATGGGGCTTCCTGTTCTCGGCGCAGAACTCACTCTCGTTTTGGATAAGCAGGATCGCATAATACAGTCCTACGGCACGCTCATCAAAGGGCTTGAAGAGACTGAGTTTTACCCACGGCAGCAAGTCACAACAAAAGATGCGCTCTCAATGGTAAAAAGAATTGTCGACCCAGAGTCTCGTTATCAAATCCAGTTGCAATCCATACAAAGGGCTATTTTTCTCACCCCAGAAAACCACCCTACATTCGTGTTTGAAACAATACTCTTCATGGACACACATGAAGGGCAACAAGATCCAAAGCGTTTATCGATTTTCTTTGATCCACAATCACAATCAATTGTGGAACAAGTTGAAATGCTAACACATTGGCAACCCCCAAAGATTTCGGACGACAGACCTCAACTGAATACGCAGATTATTGTCAGTCAATCCCGTCGCATTGCAGGTGGTGGTCCTGGTGGTAATGAAAAACAACCCCATGCAGGCTACCCAGCTTTAGAAGATGCATTAACAACGTATCCACCGAAAACTTTTTCCGTCTTGGAAAATACTTTATCCGGCGGTAAGAAACAGTGCCTGTTTTCTTCTGATGATGTTGAGACGAGAGACGCCAGACATTTGTCTTCTACCGATCCGCTGCCAGAACACCCCTATACATACGATTGTACAGACTCTAAAGAAAACACCTATCAGTCAATCAATGACGCTTTATCGCCACTCAATGATGCACACTATAGGGCCCAGATCACTTCACTCATGTTTCATGAATACTTTGGTGAAAAACCATTAGGAAAGCTACCGATTATTCAGTATGTCCATTATGGACAACAATATAACAATGCTTTTTGGAATGGAAAGTATCTTGCCTTTGGTGATGGAAATGCAAAAAGCTACCCGCTCGTTGCACTAGACGTCGTCAGTCATGAAATTGCTCATGCATTTACTGAAAAGTCAGGCCAAAAACACAAACGTATGGCACGCCGTGAAGCAAAAGCCATTAATGAAGCATTCTCAGATATGGCAGGAGAAGCCACTGAGCACTTTCTTTATGGTTCGAACGACTGGCAGCATAATGATGAATCTACACGAGGGGATGGCGCGCTCCGATATCTGGATGATCCGACACGCAATGGGCATGGCATCAAGCATATTCGAGATCACTTCCCAAGACAGTCACCTTATGATGCCGCTGGGGTTTTCACCCATGCATTTTATCAACTGGCAACGATCGATAAGCCATGGAATACAAAATATGCATTCATTGCTTTTGCGAAGGCGAATCAGCATTGTTGGCAATCACGCTCAAGCTTCATTGAAGCCGCTGATTGTGTCATGCAACAAGGTGAAGCTGTCGCGTATAAAATGCGTCAAGATGGGGTCAAAAAACCCGATGGAACTCCCTATCCAGCATTTGAATTAAAAAACCATATCCGTAAGGCATTTCAGGTTGTTGGGATCCAACTTCGTCTAAACGATGGCGTCACTGCAACGTTTCAGGCGACACCTTCATTCCTCCAAGTCCAGTTTGTCGCTAGTGCAACTCGGGAGGGGGACGATATTCCCGAAGAACAACTCTCGAACTGGCAGATCCACTGGGATTTTGGAGATGGGACACAACTTGATGGGACTTTAAAGCCGCTCTATCGTTACACACAGGCTGGCGAATATACAGTCACAATGACCCTAATCTCGCCACAAGGTGAAGAAGATCAGATCAGCTTACCGATTTCAATCCAAGCTGATTACTGCCAGGCAATCGGAAAAACAGCGAAGCGAAACTGGCTGAGTCAAGTCGAAATTAATCATGTGAAATATACTTCTGATATTGCACCTTACTCTGATCGCCGTGCCATTCCGGTTCATATTAAGAAAGGGACACATGCGAACTTAAAAATCATTGGAGAGACCGATCTAGGTATTACCCGCCGTCAAAGCAAAGTATATTACCTTTGGCTCGACTTTAACCGAGATGGTCGGTTTCATCCGTCTTTGGAGCTTGTCATGCGAAAAGTCACGGATAAGGACACAATTGAAACATCTATTGATTTAGCCAAGTTCTCTGGACGTTCGCTTTCTGCTCGTTTTATCGTTTCTCCAGAGTTGATCCGCAAGCCTTGTGGCCAGTTTTCCGGTGAGGTTGAAGATTATCGTCTAGAAATGACAGACGAAGCCCCGCTTCGGATCTTGAATATCGGGCGGGGCGCTTCCGTCCTGAAGCCGTAAGTTTCTTGCCAGCCCGCAAGAGCTACACGCAGGCTCACGCGTACGGCCGTGAGCCACATACCGTTCAGCTCTACCGTATAAGTTTTCGTAGCGCTTCTTTTTTACAATATCTGACAGGTGATGTCATGAAATTCAATCTATTGTCTGTATCCTTATCACTGTACACTTTTCATGTTTCAGCCATTGTTGAAACTTCAATTCCCAATGATAATCAACCCGTATCGTTCCGATGTACTCCCGTCGATGACGGTCCCAAACAAGGAGTGAAGTCTTGGTTTGAAGCCACAATTGAGCACCCTTTTGACCTCAATGGTGATCAGCAGGTTCTTGTTTGTTTAAACCGTCATGATGAATCATGTGATTATCATCCAGAAGACAACCCGCACATCCGTCAAGAACTCAATTTGCCATTTAAAGGTCGGATCATCTTAAATGATGCGCTTTATTACATCTACGATACGGGAAATGCGCCGAGGAATCGATTTCGCGTTCAAACCAATATTCATATTCGAGGTCATCAAGGCCGATGGATCCCGATTAACTGGGAGAATAGCCGCCACCGCATGATTGATTTTTTTAACTATCACATTAACTTTGAGAAGAAAATTACCACCATTAACTGGAGTATTCCAAGAAGAGCAGGCGCGTTTGGCAACATTCGGCAATTTTCTCCGAATCAAGCACTGGATTGGCGGATCACCTTTGCTGTTGAAGGCTCACCTGGCTTTCAGCCGGGAACAAAACAGTATGTCATCGAACTCACATCCGGCCCATCGTCGCAAAGTGCCCATTCTTATCCTGTATTATCTCCACTCACCCTATCTCTTGATGGCCGGTAATAAAATTGGCTAAGACACCAACTTTCATCCTCGAAAAGTATCACTATGGAAACAAAGAAGAGTCTCATTGAGACTTTTCTTATATCCACCCTCAACAAAGTTCATGCTATCCACACACATCGTTTACTCTAAATTATCTTTACCATTCAACATATTAAATTATGTATAGCTCATGAAAATAAGCTTAAAGTTACTTATTACTTGAATATTAATTCTTTGGTGTTAAAATAGCTCTTTTTTTGAACAACTCCCAGTAACAAGCGAAAACTATCAAAAGGATCGTTTTCGTCATTTTTTAGTGAGAAAGAAGTGAAAAAACCCGTGATCAACTTTGTACTCCTCTGTATGGGTCTAGTGCAACTCCCAATTTATGCAAATACAACCGCGACAAGCGAAATCGTACAAGGTGAAGCCAACGTATTTCCTGTGAATCCAGTCATTGCTTTGCAGCGTGATGATATTTCTGTCAATACACCCGATTCCATCCTAGCAGATGCGTATAAACCTCGAACGCTCCCAGAAGTCACAAAAATAACAACACAAGATGGCCGAGTGACATATCACCTAAAAGGCTCAAAAGCTTATATTTCTAACTATGCATCTAACGCTGTATCAAATAATGGTCAGTGGCTCCATAGCCGACGTGACGGTCAAGCATTCCAATATGCGAATGCCTATTATCTGGTTGATGCAGCTCAGCGTTATTACGAAAGTTTGCTTCCTGAGGATAAAAAGGAAAGTTGGTCGATTAAGCCAATCCATATTGTTTTAGATAGTACATCAGGCTCTTCCTATAAATCTGACTCTCACACACTTGTTCTTGGTGGTTCAAATATTTTGAATGCTACAAGATGTTCAAATGGCTCAGAGTGTTCAACTGCACCAAATGCAGAAGATAGCGATATAGTTATCCATGAATTTGCGCATATCATTGGTAGCCAAGTTGTTGGTCGTCGAGACTTAAGCATTGTTACAGGTGATTGGCATACAATGGATGAAGCTTTTGCCGACTACTGGGCAATGAGTTATCGCTGGGGGATTTCCAATAGGAATTTTAAAAAGAATACTTGGGCAGTTTGGGCTGAATCAAATAGAGTTAGAAGTGTTAATCAACCAACAAATAAATACGATCCAGAAAAAACGTATACCGGACACCACGATCACTCAGAGCCTGTCTGGTCTACCCCACTGTATCAAAGCTTTCTAGAGTTAGTAGAAGGAGGGCTAGCCCATAAAGATGAAATTGATAAAGTGATAGTTCTCTCCATGGAGAATTTATCACTCCATTCGAATATGCCATTATGGGCAAATTCAATTATAAGTACAGCAAACAAGCTATACCCAAATAAACCAATTGCAGAAGTTTTTGAAAAGCACTTTATTCAACAGGGCATTTTAGAACCTCGAGTTGATATACATCACGTCGATGTATCAGATTTATTGATCCCAGGTCATACGTGGACAATTACGCCAGTGATCAATACGCCTGAATCCAGCAAGTTGACACAAATTTCGGCTGCAATCACTCCAAAAACAGATAATATTGAGGTAATCACGGGTACAATTCATAACACTTCACCAAACCCGTTCTCTTTTTCTGAATTCTCTCAGCCACTTGCAATAAGTACGAAAAATTCTCAGTGTGGTACTAATGCAGAGTTTGATTTAACAATTAGTGCTATTGATAAAGGCGGAAAAGAAGTAGAGTTGAAAAAGTCTTTTTCTGAAACTATCGGCTACCCAATGGAAGAAATGTGGCTTAGATTAAACCGCCTTGACTCAATCGATGATAAAGATAAACGTTCTTCTTCTTTCTTTATTTCTGGTACTAATAAATTAATTAATCATATTAGAATTTGGGTTGATCTGGAGCTAAATGAAAAAATTACGGAGCCTTTTGAAATTATTCTTGAATATGGCTACCCTAGTGAAGAGTTCATCATCTATAGAGGCTCAACAGATAATGGGCGATTGCAACAGTACTTACCAATTTTCCATTCAGAAAAAAATAGTTTAGAAGCTTTAAAAGGAAGAAGCTTAGATACACAATGGGCACTTAAAGTCAGAACAGGGCAATCGACGTATACAAATGGTCAGCTTGATCTTGTTGTGAAACAATGGGGTGTTATTCACCAGACAAAAAGCTTCACTTGTGAGGCTCAGCATCGAGTTATCAAACAAATCTATGCTCCGGAACACACTGAGCAAGAAATCAATACTTATTATCCAGGCTTCCAATCGGATAAAAAATTAGAAAGTTGGTCAACTCTTGAGCAAGAAGGAGTGATCAATACAAGTGTCATACTGGATAAGCTTAAGCTTTCGGTACACAAACTACCTGAACAACAACAACCTGTAATTAATCAAAAGTTTGATACAAACTTGGAATACGCTCAGAACAAGTTAAGCGAAAAGATCGAAATCATTGTGCCAAGTGTATCGCACCCATGGATCATCGAGCCAAGATTGAAAAAAGCTGTTTTTACATCAAATGAAGTCGTTCACATTGCACCAACATTTAATAAGCTGGCAGAAAGCTATCTGTGGAAACAAGTTGATAGCTCAGGCATTAACATAGATCTGAGTGATGCTGAGCATTCTTTAACATTTTTTGCTCCCATTGTGACTCAAAAAACAAATTTAGTTTTTGAGCTTGTTGCTGGTGATAAACAATACAAAAGCGCACCTGTTCGCTTCGAAGTCACCGTTGTCCCAACAAAGCCAGAAATCGTCCGTATGGATAAGAGCTTGCCACAAATCCAATCTGGACAAATGTTGACAGTCCGTTCCAGCATCTTGAACCTAGATCAATCCGGGCAGACTAGATATCAGTGGCGCGGTAAAGATGGCTTGTCATTGAGCAGAGATACAACTCAGGGTTCACTTTCGTTCCAAGTGCCAACGGTCACCACTCAAAAAGAGATGGCGCTAGAACTTATCGTCAAACAAGATGGTATCGAAAGTTCACCAAGAACTGTGTCATTTACAGTACTACCAAAGGCAAGTGCACCATCAAACCCAGTCGTAAACCCACCTTCGACAAATACAGGTGGATCAACACCGCCAAATAATAACTCAGGCGGCACTGGTTCTAATGACCCAGTTCCACCAAAAACGGACACAAATACGGATCCAAAAACACCGGGGGTTACGCCACCGCCGACAAATACTGGGTCAGACGATACTGGATCGAATGACACTGGAACGAACAACTCGGATACAGATAACAATGGACACAATGATGATGTTCCTCAGTTTGAACAGCCACAACAACCTATAAACTCAGGTGAGAGTGGTGGCGGATCGATGTTCTATCTGCTGTTATTACTCCCTGTTGTTTTACGCAGGGCTGTGCGTTAAGGCATTCTTTGCTTAGGACTTGACGCCAATCTTTTATTCTTGAAAGGTTGGCGTTAATCCCATTTCACTTATAGCCTTCAATGACTTCCGATCTGCGATAGCAATCCAAACTATGATCGTTCACCATGCCTGTTGCCTGCATGTGAGCATAGCAGATTGTCGATCCAACAAACTTAAATCCAAGTTTTTTTAATACCTTGCTCATTTGATCGGACTCTTTGCTGGTTGCGGGATAATCACTCAGCGTGTTTAACTCATTGACGATGGGTTGCCCATCCACGAACTGCCAAAGAAACTCACAAAATGAACCATGCTTATCCTGCACATCCAAAAATAGCTGTGCATTATTCACGGCAGAATGAATTTTGAGTTTATTGCGGACAATCCCCGCATCTTGAAGCAGAGAAGCTATTTTTTGGTCATCATATCGCGCGACTTTTTCTGGATTAAAACCATCGAAAGCAGCACGGTAGTTCTCGCGTTTTTTTAAAATGGTATACCAGCTTAAGCCCGCTTGAGCTGATTCTAACATCAAAAACTCAAACATTTTTTGCTCATCCCAAACAGGCACGCCCCACTCTTCATCATGGTAGGCGATATAATCGGGTTTCGTCAGGTCCACCCAAGGACAACGGCATGTGTTTTCCATTGCACTTTTCTCTTTACTGTATAAAAACACAGTTAAGCTAGCTGAATATTTCTTCAACGTCAAGCACTTCCATTGATGATTGTTCAATCATACCAAGGATGGTGTGACAATTTGTCGCATTGCGCCTCACTTGAAATTCAGTATCTTTGCTCCATTATTTTTCCGTCATTTTAAGTTGAGATGCAGATGAAAAAAACCGCCCTATTTCTGACTTTTCCGATATTTTCTTTGCTCAGCGCATGTGGGGGTAGCTCGGACAACCCAACGCCGAAAAACTCCCCAGAACCGCAAACGGAAATGAAGTCTTATACCATTCACTTCGCTGCGAAAGTTGCTGACCAACCAATCGCGTGCCAACAAATGACCGATGCACCCGTCGGTACAACTGGGGTGTCTCCGGAATTTCGTGACTTTCGGATGTATATTTCTCAAGTCAAACTGGTCAACGACAAAAATAAATCTGTCGAATTGAAACTCAAACAAGATGGCGCTTGGCAATATCAAAATGTTGCTTTATTAGACTTTGAAAACGGTCAAGGGACTTGTAAAAACGCAACGGAAGCGATGAATACGAAAATCATTGGCAGTGCGCCTCAAGACAATTACACCGCCATTGAATTTACGATCGGTGTCCCAAAAGCGCTCAACCACAAAGGGATTGATGGCGAAGATGCGGTTTCACCGCTTGACGTAGCCGGAATGAACTGGACATGGCAAAAAGGCCATAAGCATATGCGCATTGATGTAAAGAACATGTTCATTCATCTGGGCACAACAGGCTGTGAAGTCACAAATGCGGATAAGGAAGACATCGATTGTACCAATGCACGACCCAATCGTCCAAACTACCAACTCAAAAACTTTGACCCCGCAAAAAGTACCATTGTCTTTGATTATGCAGCGCTCATTAAAAACAATGATATCTCAGTATCTTCAAACTGCATGTCCAGCCCAACTGAAGCGTGTACGGACCTCTATCAAACCCTTGGCCTAGATATTGACCGAGGCGTCTGCCCTGATGGTGAAGAGTCACTGTGTTCAACACAATCCTGGGTTAGAGTTGAATAAATGAAAAAGTTGCAGTATCACTGGGTACTTTTGCTAGCTGGGTTATTCCTGGCTGGCTGTAATCAATCAGAGTTTGAACATGAACCCTTGGATGACGAACCATCGCCGGATGGGTTTTCATTTCAAAGAAAACATTTTCCAAAGCCAAAGCAACCCGAGGAAAACCTAGCGACAGAGGCAAAATTTCAGCTGGGTCGTCATTTGTTTTACGATGTTCGTTTATCCGGGAATCAAACCCAATCCTGTGAATCTTGTCACTTGCAACAATTTGCTTTTACTGATGGAAAGGTGACGCCAAAAGGTTCCACAGGGGAGCAACTCGCACGTAATTCTCAGACGCTGACCAATATCGCGTATAACGCGACTTACACCTGGGGCAACCCACTCCTTCATCAAATTGAACAACAATTGGTGATCCCTATTTTTGGTGAATTACCAACAGAGCTTGGTGTGACGGATAAGAATAAACCGGAAATTCTCGCCCGATTTCGTCATGTGCCTAAATATGTGTCTTTATTTGAAGCGGCTTTTCCGGATGAAGCCGATCCGATAACCTTTCCGCGAATCATCGATGCACTCGCCGTGTTTAACCGTGGATTGATTTCAAATAACGCCCCTTTTGATCGTGGCGAGCTAAGCCCTTCAGCAAAACGTGGGCAGGCACTATTTAACTCAGAAAAAATGGAGTGTTTTCATTGCCACAATGGATTTAACTTTAGTGACTCTACTGTGCATGCGGATACGAAGTTCGTCAGCCGCCCGTTTTTTAATACAGGGCTATACGACACTGACAGACATGGTGCATACCCAGAAAACAATACAGGTATTTTTGAAGTGACGAATGAAGCTGATGATATGGGGAAGTTTCGCCCACCAACGCTGCGTAATATTGAGCTGACAGCGCCCTATATGCACGATGGTTCGATTGCAACATTGGATGCAGTGATTGATTTCTACGCCGCTGGTGGCCGCAATGTCACATCTGGTCCCTATCAAGGCGATGGCCGGTATAACCCATTCAAAAGTGACTTCGTGAAAGGCTTTTCCATTTCAACGCAAGAAAAACAAGACCTGAAGGCGTTTTTACTGAGTCTGACTGATCGTGACTTTATCAACAATCCAAGATTTTCGAACCCGTTTGAGCAGGAACAATGAAACCGTATTTTTATATTATGTGTGCCTTTTCTGCCGGCACCTTATTCTCCAATCCTACAATTGCAGATCCATTTCACAAAAAATCGGACCAAGGGATAGCTGCACTCATGCAGGCTGGTTGGTATCAAGACTCACGCGAAACCAATACTTGGAAGATCCCTGGCTTTATTGTTCCGGGAAATGCAGGACCGCACGATGAAGGATTCAACTTGATGCATGCTGAAATTGCTTTTGCTGCTTATCGGCCGGGTTTGGGCTCTGGTAAGTTTGTGATTGGAAAGCATGCAGATGAAAACCTGACTATTGAAGAGTTTTGGGCCAGCCCAGAGCTACCATGGGAACAGCTGCAACTCAAAGTTGGCCGTTGGTATGCGCCAATCGGCTGGCACAATGGTGTTCACCCACATAAATGGCGATTTATCGATGCAAGCCTCAGCCAACAAGCTTTTTTAGGGGAGCACTTTAACGATGTCGGCTTATTACTAACATGGGCAGATCATTTTCACCGTGTGAATTTTTGGGCAACAGGCGGCGATGATTTTCCCGCAAAAAGTGCGAAAGACAGCTCAACACCAGCAGCTGGTGGACTCAGCTATTTTGGTCACCAACATATCACAGATGTGGACATTCATTTTCAAACTTCTCTCAGTTATTTTCGTGCTGATGAGCGCAGTAATTTGGATGTAGAGCATACCCATAACCAGCTACAAAAAGAGATCATCTTCTCTGGAGATAGCTATTTATGGACCGCTGGAATGGATGTGCAATATCACCAGTTTGGTTGGCAATTTGAATATGCATACCGTGATGAATCCGGTGAGCTAAGAGATGTCCAACAGATCAAGGCGTTGTACGAGAGCCAAAGTGATGGATGGTGGCATGAGCTCTACTGGAAAGGCAACTCGATGGGAGCAGCCATTCGATACGAACAATTAGCAAGCGATAACAAACTAAAAACAGATAACCTGAGTACGTTTTCGGAATTTATGTTCTCAAATGGCCACGAGCCATCCCGAATCAGCGCGATGTTCAACTGGCAATTTCAGCATGGGCAAGATTTGAAGCTCCAATTGACGCACGACCAAACAACAGAAAATACTGAAAATCAAATCTGGCTCGTTTATCAAGCCACCCTCGATATAGGCAAATTTTAAAGCTTTGGTTCTGGCTTTACGATGCAGTTGAAAAGTATTGCCAGAGCTTCCTGGGACATTCACCTCCATATCACGCGCTGAAAGCCCACAATCGCCTGTTGCCTCCCCCACCCCAAAGTGTTAGAAAGATAACCTCAAAAAGAATAAATATCTAACAATAATGAGTTTTTATTAAATACAGGATGGTCATGATGGAAATTAAGAAAATTTTCCGAATTTCAAGCTGTGCGCTAGCAGTCACAAGTTATTTTACTCTGTCTTCTCAAGCAATTGCCGCAGATGAAGAGATAGAAAGAATCGAAGTCACGGGTTCCCATATCAAACGAACCGATTTGGAAGGTCCTTCCCCAGTCACATCCATGTCTTCCGAAGATATCAAAAAAACAGGAGTCACCGATCTTATTTCACTTTTCCAAAAGTTGCCCATTAGTGGAAATGGTACATTTAGCGCGCAAGGCAATGATAGTGATGATACCGCCAATGGTTCCGCAAGTGTCTCACTAAGAGGGCTGGGCGCAGACTCTACACTTGTATTGATAAATGGTCGTCGCGTCGCAGTCAACCCTTTTGCAAAAAGCATTGATACCGCATTTGTAGACTTAAATAATATCCCGCTTTCTGCCATCAAACGTGTCGATATTCTCAAAGATGGTGCATCTGCAATTTATGGCTCCGATGCGATCGCTGGTGTCGTCAATATCATTTTACGCGATGATGTTGAGGGAACTGAATTTACAGTAAAACATGGTGACACAGCGGATGGCGGAGCAAAAGAAACCAGTATGTCACTCCTTTGGGGCAACAGCGGAAAAGATACGAGCCATACGGTGATCTTGGACTACACCAAAAAAGAACAAATCTTGTTTAGTCAGCGCGAGTATTCTCAATCCGCCAACCAAACCCGCAACGGCGGTGATGACTTCAGAAGTTCTTCCGGTTACCCGGGCACCTTTAGCCTTTGGGCAGATGAATTTACGAAAGATGAAGCGAACAAAGATAAATTAAAAGAGTGGCAAAATGATCCAAACTTTATAAAACACCCTGCTTTACTTGAATATGCTGATGTGTACGGTACTGATCAATGCCCACAAAGTGATATCACAAAAAGAAAAGATGGTACAACAACCTGCCGTTATGATTATGCCCCCCACTCAACCCTGTCTCCTTCATCTGAGCGCGTCGGATTCACATATCTTGGCAAGCGAGAGTTTAGCGACTGGATTCGCTCATTTGCAGAAATCAATATCAGCCATAATTCAACTTATGTTCAAGGTGCAGGAAGCCCCGGATTTAATGAACTATTTATGTCTGCCAATAACAAATTCCACCCACTGAAAGACTTGCCCGATCATGCGCTTCATGGTCTTCCACTACAAATGCGCCGTAGAATGGTTGAGCTTGGTAATCGCCGTAAGCAAGTCGACTCAGATTATTATCGATTCGTTCTGGGTCTAGAAGGTGACTTTGGGGATTGGAACTGGAATACAACCTATTTAAATATCCGAAGCTCAGCAACAGAGCAAGGACTCAATGGTTTTGCGAACCAAAAACGGATCCAACAACTCATTGATGCAGAAGAATATGACATCTTCGAACCATCGACAGTACTCCTGTCTCAAATCGACAAAATGCAAGCACATACATTGCGTAAGGGAACATCAAGAATGGAGAGCTTCTCAGCAAACCTGAATGGTGCTGTCACAGAAATGCCATATGGTCCACTTGGCCTTGCCGTTGGCGTTGAGTATCGAGAAGAATCCATCAATGACACGCCAGACAATCAATATCTGAATGGTGAAATCTTTGGAACTGAGGCAACACGCGCTTCAGGAAGACGTGACAATACTGCGATCTATGCCGAGCTTGCAATCCCAGCACTCGAAGATCTAGAAATTCAGCTTGCACTACGTCACGAAGATTACAGCGATTTTGGCACAACAACCGATCCTAAAATTTCATTTCTTTATACACCAACCGATTTCCTCAGCGTACGTGGTTCTTGGGGAACGGCTTTCAGAGCGCCTTCACTACACCAGCTTGGTCTAGGACAATCAGATCAATCTCCAACTCTGGTTGATACGATGCGTTGCGCGCAAACTGGCGAAAAGAACGACTGCTCTCCTGTTGAATATACAGTTATTTTTAAAGGAAACCCCAACTTAAAGCCAGAAGAATCAGAGAGCTATAACTTCGGCATCATCATCGAACCTATGGATAGCTTCAGTTTCGCTATTGATTATTGGCATTATGATCAAGAAAATTTGATTGATTCGAATACGCAGGCACTATTATCGAGCCGTGGCGATGACCCCAGTGTTGTTGAAAGAAATTTATCGAATGCGGGTGTATTAGGTTCAATTCATCGAGTTCACGATCAGTTCCAAAATATCGGCCGACAAAAAACATCAGGCATCGATTTTGACGTGACTTACACCTTGGACTCCAATGCAGGTGAGTTTAAAACATCACTGGCAGGCACCTTCGTCAATTCATTCGAAGAAACACGACCAGGCTTAAATGCAGACAACAAACTCGTCGATATCACCAAAGAACGTGCTGGTGAATTCCAACACCCTGAGTGGCGTTGGACAGCAGCGATTGATTGGGCTTATCAAGATTACACAGCCAATTTTCGTCTCAATTACATTGGAGAATATAAGGATAATGATGAAGCCAAGAAAGGCCATCACACCGTCGATGCATGGGAAACCGTTGATATCTCCGGCACCTACCATGGCCTAGAAAACTGGACATTCACATTAGGTGCAAACAACCTATTCAACGAAGAACCACCATTCATCTATTCTGATTTCATGGGCTATGACACTGCGACACATAGTGCTGAAGGACGATTTGTCTATGGTAAAGTGACGGTGAGTTTCTAACTCAACTTGGAGCGGGTGCATAGCCTACTCGCTCAAAGTAATCTCTATCATCTCTTTTCAGTCTTTGGAGGGATACTTTATGTCTTCTCGGGCAAAATGACTCGGATCAACGATCTGTGTTTAACCGATGAAGGGGATGCATTATCTGAATGCCTTAGACAGCGATTCTTGAAGTAACAACGATATAGGGAATGGGTAAATCGAGATTATCATTTCGTATGAGAAGGGCTTTGCAAAGCCCTTCTTTATTTTATTACAGGTTTTCTGCCCAAGATTTTATCCAAGGTAATGCTGCATCTTCTGGTTGCATGTATTCACATGCATCTATTTTTAGCATACCTTTTAATCGCGTTGCTTGTAGCTCTTCAAACAGTGCATCCAATTGAGCACCACCTCCACAATAAGTTTCACCATAGCTTGAATCACCAAGTGCAATGACGGCAAACTGTTTCCCTGTGAGTAACGGGAATTGATCTTTCAGATTGACATAAAACTCGGTAATATTCGGTGGTAAATCACCGGCACCCGTTGTCGAGCTGATTACAAGAATGAAGTCAACATCAGGCGCTGTAATCTTTGAAACTTCAGGGTCGTCATAAACATTGACTTGGTGGGATAAACCTTCAAGTACTTCCGCGGCTTGTTCAGCAACAAACTGAGCTGCACCATAAACCGTCCCGACAACAATCGCTATTTTAGCCATAATTTATCCTTATATATTTTTCAAGCAAATGTTTGCTTCAAACCAATAGACCATCCACAAAGCCTCATGCGTTATCATACTGAATACACATGCGAAGTGGAAGCACCCTACAATACCTCCACATGCCTGCGTCACTAATGAACGACAAATTCAAATGACGTATCTTTGGTGTCTAATTCTGTTTGTACATTGTCAATGATAAAGGCGTAGTTCTTGTGGCGAAGATATAAATTGTCCGTAAATGGGATACGAAAGGCAAACCGATTTAAGTCTGCATAGCTTTGGACGGCCCAAAAAGACGCATCAGATTTTAGCTGGAGTTTATCCGTGCTAGATGAGAGTTTATCCATGCGCATTTTATAACTCTTGTGCCTTAGATAATACCCACGGTGACTGACTGACTCAAAGGAGATTTTATTGTCACTATCAAGCAGTCCAGGCACAACTTCAAATTTAAAATCATTATTATTGAAATCACATGGACGAAGGTACATCTGGAAGTTCTCATGCTTCAAGCACATATTGGGATAATTCTGTGAACGAAGGGAGATGATTTGATTCAGTGGCACATCGCTTGAAATATGATCCGGGATCGGACGCGGAGGATACTCTCCTCGACATAGCCAAGCATTTGAGCAGCTGCCTCGTAACGGCAAAATTTCTGGGAGACTATTATTCCCTAAGATATTACAAAAATAAAAGCGACTGTCATGGCTTAACGTATACACTTTCGCATGTTGTTTTGGCGATGTCACAGGCCACATACGGAGTTTGCAACTCCCTTGATTACGCGCACAATCGAGTCTGTTTTGTGCATTCACCCCCATCTTGGCTTTCCCGTATGGGATCCACATCGCGGAGTCATTGCCATTAAAAATTTCGATGTTCACATCGACATTGATCCCACGACAGTGGTCAGCGTAAATTTGTGCCGCAGTAGAAACAAAACTTGAGGCAAGTAATAGTAGACCTAAAATATACCGATTTTTTTTCATGGTGTTTCCCACACTTTATCGTTTTAAAAAGGGGAACAAGAATATCGAATTGAATGAACTTTGCAAGTGATACAATTTTGCAAGTGATACATTAAAGTCTATCTTTCGGTTGAGATTTCACGACAGAGAAAATATCAAACGCGATAATGATTCTCTGTCGTAATAAAGAAATGGAAGGATATCGTTTAGTTCGGCTCGCCGATTAAACAGCGAACTTCCTCTAACAAATCATGATTACGAAAAGGTTTTTCTAAACAACTATCAGCACCCTCAATACAGGCAGATAAAAGGTCACCCCGTGAGAGACCTGAAATAACGAGAATTTTAACGTCTTGGCAGTTTTCTTCTGAACGAATGAACTCCATCAAGCGGTAACCATCCATACCAGGCATTTTCAGGTCGAGCGTAATCAAATCCGGCTTAAAACTATATAACATTGCTCCGGTTTGAAAGCCGCCATTGGCAATCGCGGTGTTGTAACCTTTTCTTTTCAAAACACGCTCAATGGCACGAGCCATATCGTTTTCATCATCCACGATGAGCACACGACTTGCTGTTTGTTTTAGATCGTCAGGAATGGGCATCTCATTTTCCTGTAAAAATCGAATCAGTTCTTCTTCTGTGATACGATTATCACCTCTTCCAGGTAACGTATGTGCAGCTATGTAGCCTTTTTCAATCCATCGGATCACAGTACGAAAGTGAACACCACAATAATTTGCAACTTGTCCTGTCGTAAAAAATTTACGACGATTTTGAAGAGAATGATTTCTCATCGTGTGGGTCGAAAACATCTTGCCCTCTCATCTACAACGATACAACATCATAAGTATAGATGATCAAGGACAATCCTGACTGTTGTGACAAAACGACCTTTGTTTGCATCACAGACTTTATGGACAAAAATGACTCAGGGAACACACTCGATTGAATCGAAAAAGGTGCGATAAATCATATTTTGTAATCTGATTCTTGTGCAGGCCATCCCAACTTTTCAAACAATGTCAGGACTTCTTCCCCAAGAGGTGCCTGAATTTCTAATTTGGTTTGCTTAACCGGATGAACAAAAGACAACTTCTTCGCCACCAGCAATAGACGTCTTACCGAAAGATCATCTCGAAACATCTTGTTATGCTTGCCATCACCATGCGTTGTATCCCCAATGATTGGATGGCGCAAATGAGATAGATGCCGGCGGATCTGATGCTTTCGCCCCGTCTCGGGAATCGCTTTGACCAGGGAATACCTTGCAGTCGCATATCGGCCAACAGGGACATTCAACTCGACCTGATTGATTGGATAAAAACAGGTCACTGCATCTTGTGCTTCCTTATCCTGATCGGCAAATTTATCTGCGATTTTATCCAACTTCTCTTTAAGCGGATAATCCAGGCGTTGTGCTTCTTTCAAATAGCCACGAGCCACAGCCAGATACTGTTTTTCCATCTCTTTATTGGCAAAAAGCTCCGTCATCAAACGTGCAGTATCCGAGTCTAATGCAAATAAAAGAACACCAGAAGTCGGCCTGTCTAATCGATGCACAGGATATACATGTTGCCCAATTTGATCCCGAACCATTTGCATTGCGAACTGTGTTTCATGGCGGTCAAGAAAAGAACGATGCACTAGCAAACCACTCGGTTTATTCACGGCAACCAGCCATTCATCCTGATAAAGTACTTCTAACATCTTATGAACGCGTCCGCTTACCACTGAGTAATTCATCAATATCCGCAAGAATATCAATCACCTTGATTGCTGATGGCCCCTTCAACGCTTCTTCAGCCATTGGACATACAGCAATATTTTCCGGAAGCGGCAAATGGCCATCCAATAACGCATGCATTCTCGGAATAAAAATGAATTCAAGCCACTGCTCAAAATCCAAAGTATCGCAGCAAAAAGGTTGTTGGCTGTTTAATGCTTCCAATGGGGGTTGTTCAGTTTGCCAAAGATTGGCTTCTTTCATCGCGTGTTCCAATGCGATAAGGAGTTCGCGGGTCCGTTCTACTTTTGACATGGGATCACCTTGTGATTCATCTACTACACACTGATCATACCATTCATGCTTGAAAATAAATATAATGAACGCCGAATGAAAGGTAGAGAAGATTATGTCGCAGTCAGATTTGAAACAACAAGCCAATATTTCAACGATTTATCACCTATTGGACACCTCAAACACGCAGTACCGTGTTTTTGATCTTGGCCGTAGAGTGAGCAAAATAGCCGCATCAACATTCAAAGATATCGAAGATCTAAAAACCCCATATCCATTCCCATTTCAAGGACATGCTTTGATAGGAATTGCCTTTTGGGATAAATCACGCAGCGACGAACAATTTATCTGGTTTTTGAAATTTCCTTTGGATGAACAAGGGTTGCTCAATCCAACTGCACGCAATCATTTCATTACCATGGTGATCCAGGCTTTAGGTACCCAAATTACTGGAAACCAAGACATTCAGGAAAAACTGAACAACAACCCTTACACCTTTAAGCCCAATCAGCACAAAAGTGCTTTGTTCAACAGCTTATTAAAAGTCAGCCTAAAGTTACCAGCATCAATATACTATGAACATGTTGAACAATACATGAAAGGCCAGCACCCTTGGGATGACTGGTCCACAATTGGTTATCAGGGGATCGCTGATTTTGCATCCCGCATTGATCGGGGCGAGAATGAAAAAGCGCTCCTGAAGAACTATACAAAGTTGGCAACAGAAGTCCGCCTTCCTCTGCTCTCTTGCTTGGAAAACCAAACTATTTCAACTCAACTAACAGAGCTTTTCTCCGCGCAGCTAAAACTTGCGATTGAAAACCAAAATATCACGGAAGCTGCGAAGTTATTAAGCGCAATGGCAGGCAGCCAAGCAACAGCACTTTGCTACCAAGCTGTCATGGATGTCCTCGATTCTCCTCTAAATCAATCTTTAGAAATCCTCGCAACCATCGCCGGCAGACTTTGGCATACCCTTGAAAACAGTGCGATTCGTACCAATTACTTAAATACACTCGCTCAAAACCCAGACGGGCAAGCTGTATTTAATGCGCTTTTTGCGGATTTAACCGCAATCCCGTCATTACGTGAGCTGATTTGGGCATCGATCCGCAGTGAGGACCGGACTCCAGCACTCAGCGCGGCTGTCGGTGGACTGTTTACACAACCACAAGGAAATCCAGAATGTCACTAGCAGACATTTTGATATTGATGCTGCTCGTGTACATCATCGGGCAGTTCATCCATATTCGGAACATCGCAGAAAAAGCACGCCTAGCGGCAGTGCGACATTGTGAGCAGCATCAATTGCAATTTATCTCAATCGCAAGAAGCAAAACCAGCATAAAGAAAGGACGTCGGGCTGTATTTGAATGGGCTCATCAGTTCGAATTTGAATTTAGCAGTACGGGAGAAGACCGTTATCAAGGCACATTGACCATCGAAGGCAACCAGGCACCACGGTTTGAGCTTCCGCCCTATCGAATATAAGTAGAAAGCGCTATATTTTAGGCCACAATGTCCATGCTAGTATCCTCAGGATGAATTCAGGATCCGCATCACGCGTTCAATTAAAATGGAAATTTCATGGACACAATCAAGAAAATCTTACTCGCCCTCACAACACTATCTGTCATCAATGGTTGTGCAATTGCCCCCTACTCAGGTCCTACAACAGCACAATCCGTTGGAAAAGGAAACTTCCAAACAGCGACCAGTGTTTTGCCAGTCCCCGCGCAATCCATTGCTTATGGATTAACTGACAATACGGATATTGGTGCGTTAATTGAAATGCAAATGGAAGTGGTGTCTTCTATTTGGGTCAAACACCAAATGTCCAAGAAAAACAACCCACATCGCTTTGCTCTCTTAGCTGGCGCGTATATGTCCGATGATGATGCAGACTCGAAAGGCTATTATCTAGGCCCAATTTGGAGTTATCAAACAGGTCAATGGGAGCCTTACACACGGCTCAGATATAATTATGTGGATTGGAAAGGATACTTTGATCTGGATAGTCATGACCGGGACGACTTAAGCAATATCTTTAAGGAGCAAGATCACACTTTCTCCTATCTTTCTTTGGATACAGGCACAAAATACCACTTTACAGATACTTTCAGTATTGGCTTCGGGCTTGTTTCTCTTTACAAAGATGAACTGGATGTTGGCTATCAGCTCAACTTTACCTGGAATTTATAAGCCGTTTAAATTCCCAAAACAACCAACTTTTCTAGACAAAAATATCGAGATGCTCATCATTGACGACTTGCTCTTCTTGCTCTTCGATGGTGAGCACTTCTGTAGGTTCTGGATTATTGAGTGCGGGGTCGGTATCTTCCACCAGTTTTGATGGCTCATCTTGGACAGCAGGGGTCACTACCCATCTAATTTTCATTGGTTTATTCACGGGCTGGCGTAAAATAAATGATGTAAAAATGTCCATTGCTCTCTTTGACGCATCACGCGCAAACCTCATATTGTGGAACTTATCATCTTCTTATCGGCTGAAATCAATGAAACTTAACGTAATATTTTTTTATTATTTTTCAGTGAAATAAATAAAATTTTCTGAATAGGGGTTGCCAGAGGCAATCTTTTTGTATTAGTGTGAAAGGAGTTGCGCACAAATGCGTATTTTAAAGCTCGATATTGAAGAGAAACGAATCGACATGAATTTACAATTGACCCTGAACACAATGCATCATCATCACCATTCATCGGAATAGCCTTTCAGGGTCATTTCGCTGGAGGCTATACAAGCGTCTCCAGCGGCAAGCGACAGTTATCAAAATCGAAAAGCCCGGAGACCAACCTCCGGGTTTTTTGTTTTTAAATTGGGATAAATCCAAATGCTTGATAACAATCGCTTACGCATCGCCATCCAAAAGTCCGGCCGTTTAAGCCAGGACAGTCAACAATTACTCCGCCAATGCGGTCTCAACTTTAACCTGAAAAGTCAGCGCCTTCTGGCACACGTTGATAACGAAGCCGTCGATTTGATGCTGGTTCGTGATGATGATATTCCTGGCCTTGTCATGGATGATGTGTGCGATCTTGGTATTGTCGGAGAAAATGTTCTGGAAGAAGCGAGACTGTCCCGTGGCCTTGAAGAACAGCCGTTCGAAGTCCTCAAAAAACTTAGCTTCGGCGCATGCCGCTTGTCTTTAGCCATTCCACAAGAAATTACCTACACCGACCTATCTTGGTTTGAAGGAAAACGAATTGCTACCACATACCCGCGTTTAACAGAGCAATATTTTCAATCCCAAGGCATCAAGGTGCAGTTGGTTGAACTGAATGGCTCTGTTGAAGTTGCGCCACGCGCAGGGCTTGCGGATGCAATTTGTGACTTGGTCTCAACGGGTTCAACACTTGAAGCAAATGGTCTTGAGGAAGTCGCGGTCATGATGCGTTCTACTGCGGTTCTGATCCAACGTAAGTCCATGCAAGATGAAATGAAAACGAGCCTGTTGAATAAATTACTCCCACGGATTCAGGGTATTCAACAAGCCAAGGAATGTAAGTACATCATGTTGCACGCCCCCGTGATGAATCTTGCAGACATCATTCGTCTTTTGCCAGGTGCTGAGTCACCAACACAGATGAAACTCATCAATGATGACACTCGGGTTGCCTTACATCTTGTCAGCAAGGAAGCGATTTTCTGGGAAACCATGGAGCAGCTCAAAGCACTCGGTGCCAGCTCGATTCTCGTTTTACCAATTGAAAAGATGATGGAGTAGTTCGATGTATATTTGGGAAGACCTAACCCCTGCTGAGCAACAACTTGCATTAGCAAGACCTGCAATTGCCGAGCAAACGAGTCTGAGTCGAGATGTCGCAATGATCCTGCAACGTGTCCGTCAAGGCGGAAATGCAGTCTTACGTTACTTCAACGAAAAATACGATGGCGTCTCAACACCATCTCTGCGCGTAGAAAGCAGCCAACTTCAAGCTGCCGCAGAATTGCTGACCGAACAACAAAAACAGGCGATTGATACCGCTTATTCAACCATTTATGCGTTCCACGCAGCGCAAAAACCAGAAAATATCCAGGTTGAAACCACACAGGGTGTCCAGTGCGAATTGCGTTATCGCCCTCTGGAAACCGTCGGTTTTTACATTCCTGGTGGCTCCGCTCCTCTGCCTTCGACCGTACTCATGTTGGGTGTTCCGGCACAAATTGCAGGCTGCCTGCAAAAAGTATTATGCACACCCCCAAGCCAAGGGGAACAAGTCATCGAGCCAGCCATTGCCTACGCTGCATTAAAATGTGAGATCAACGAGGTCTTTCTTACCGGTGGCGCGCAAGCCATAGCTGCGATGGCCTATGGTACTGAAGAAAACGGGACAGTCACCATTCCCAAATGCCAGAAAATTTATGGTCCCGGCAATCGATATGTGACTGAGGCGAAGCGCCAAATTACAAACGATCCAAAGGGTGCCCAAATTGATATGCCTGCTGGCCCATCGGAGGTCCTGGTCATTGGAGATGAAAGTGCGAATGCTGCTTTTATCGCGGCCGATTTACTGTCTCAGGCAGAACACGGGCCTGATTCTCAAGTGATCTTACTCTCAGACAGTCAAGCGCTCATCCAAGAAGTGAAAGTAGAACTCTCTCGACAAAACCAACAGCTCAGTCGAAATGAGATCACATCGCAAGCGTTACAACATGCCAGGTTAATCTTAGTGAAAGACATGACGGAAGCGGTTTCACTTTGCAACCAATACGCACCAGAACACTTGATCATTCAAACCCAAAACGCATCAGAAATTGCTGATCAAATCACGAATGCAGCCTCTATCTTTGTCGGTCCATGGACACCAGAATCCGCAGGAGATTATGCCAGTGGCACGAATCACGTTTTACCAACCTATGGTTATAGCAACGCATATTCCAGCTTATCCCTGATTGATTTTTATAAGCGCTACACCCTGCAAACACTCTCTGAGTCTGGACTGAATGCCCTTGGCGCAACAATTGAGACACTTGCAGATTTAGAAGGACTTGATGCACACAAAAATGCGGTCTCGATTCGCTTAGCAGCAAGCAGTATGGCTCGGAGATAAGCCCATGACAATCAAACAATTACAAACAGCAACAACAGCCAAACTCAAACCTTATCAGTCTGCGCGTTCGACAGATTTAACCGGTTCCGTCTGGCTCAATGCGAATGAAAACCCTTATCTAAACCCTGCAATCAAAGGCTTGGAAATTCATGCAAATCGTTATCCACAACCCCAGCCTGAAGTGCTAATCCAGGCATATGCAGATTATGCCACTGTTGCGCCAAACAATGTCCTTGTTACGCGCGGCGCTGATGAAGGGATTGAGTTGTTGATTCGCTCCTTTTGTGAGCCAAGCCAAGATAGTATTCTGATCACCTCCCCCACTTATGGGATGTATGCTGTGAGTGCAAACAGCCAAAACGTCGGAGTGATCGATGTACCACTTGATCAGGACTTTCAACCCATCAAAGATGATATCTCCGCACAAATTGCAGCAACGAAGATCGTCTTTTTGTGCTGCCCAAATAATCCAACAGGATCGCGGATTCCACTTGAAACGATTGAGTCCATTCTTCAATTGGCTCAAGGAAAGTGCCTGGTTGTTGTCGATGAAGCTTATATTGAATTTTCTGCTCAACCTTCAGCGGTCAATTTATTGGAAAAGTATCCAAACTTAGTGATCTTACGCACGCTTTCTAAAGCATTTGGTCTTGCAGGGATCCGTTGTGGCTTTGTTCTTGCAAACACCGACATCATTCAAATCATGAAAAAACAAATTGCACCTTATCCGTTATGTTGCTTTGCCATTGATACCGCCATTCAAGCCCTTCAAACACCATACCTGGCGTGGATGAAAGAGAGTGTCAAACAGATCAACCAACAAAAGCAATCACTACAAAGCTGGCTGAAAGAAACTTTGAGTTGGACACCGCTTTGTACAAGCGATACGAATTTCATCGCCTATCAATTTGATACCGAGGTTGCTGACTCTCTGTTCTTCTTTTTGGCCGAACAAGACATGCTTGTTCGTAAATTTGATACTGTTCAACCGAGTCAATCAGAGATCAGGATCACCATGGGTACCCCTCAAGAAATGAGCCAGTTAAAAAAGTACCTGTCCTTATTTTTCGCAAAAAATGATAACAGAACAGTGAGCAATGCAGGAGTAACCGTATGAGCAATCGTCAACCTATTTTATTTATCGATCGCGATGGTACATTGGTTGAAGAACCACCTGTCGACTTCCAGCTTGATCGCCTAGATAAGCTCTTCTTCGAACCTAATGTGATCCCTGCTTTGTTGCAATTACAGCAAGCGGGTTTTCGCTTAGTCATGGTGAGTAATCAAGATGGCTTGGGGACAGACAGTTTTCCAACGATAGATTTCGAGATCTGCCATGAACGCATGATGCAGCTTTTCCAATCCCAAGGCGTCATATTTGACGATGTGCTGATCTGCCCTCACTTTGACGCCGACGATTGTGCTTGCCGCAAACCTAACTTAGGACTGGTGAAAGATTACCTACAACAGGGCAAAGTCGATTTTGAAAAATCCTTTGTCATTGGTGATCGAGATACCGATATTCAACTTGCAAATAATATGGGGATCCGTGGCCTCAAATATGACCGTGAGACGCTTAACTGGAATACAATTTGCGAGCAATTACTTTGCAGCGAACGGCAAGCAACCATCCAGCGCAAAACGCGTGAGACTGACATTACAATTTCGGTTGATCTCGATCAACAACGCTCACCAGTGATCCAAACAGAGCTTGGCTTTTTTGGCCACATGTTGGAACAAATTTCAACCCACGGAGGCTTCTTTATGGATTGCCAAATCGTAGGTGATACAGAAATCGATGATCACCATACCATTGAAGATACCGCGATTGTTTTAGGACAGGCACTCAAGCAAGCATTGGGCAATAAACGTGGTATTGGTCGTTTTGGTTTTGTTCTTCCAATGGATGAATGCGAGGCGCAATGCAGTCTTGATTTATCTGGTCGTCCTTACCTCGTCTTCAATGCAGACTTTAGCCAAGATACGGTGGGACAAATGAATACCCAGATGGTCCAGCACTTCTTCCGCTCACTGTGCGATGCCCTTGGTATGACGTTGCACTTGCAAGTCACAGGTGAGAATACGCATCACCAAGTCGAAGCTTTATTTAAAGTCTTTGGAAGAAGTTTACGTCAGGCAATTCGAATCAATGATGATGCCCTGCCCTCCTCCAAGGGGGTATTATGACCGTTATCTTAAATACAGGCTGCGGTAATTTGAACTCCGTTCGCTTTGCTTTGGAGCGTCTGGGTCAAACGGTCGAAATGACCGCAGATAAGGCGACAATACTCAGTGCAGAGCGCGTGATTTTTCCGGGTGTAGGCAGTGCTGAATACGCAATGGAACAGCTTCGTCAATCGGGCTTAGATACCCTTCTACCAGAGCTTTCTCAGCCTGTACTCGGCATTTGTCTAGGCATGCAATTGTTGACTGATTCATCCACAGAAACAACTGAGACTGTCACGAAAACATTATCGCTGATCCCAGGTCAAACAGAGGCGCTTTCAAACGAAGGGGTACGTCTGCCGCACATGGGATGGAATCAGCTGCAAACAATCAGCGACCACCCATTATTCCACGGTATCACGCAAGAAGACTTCTTCTACTTTGTACATGGCTATGGCGTGAAGCCAAGTGAATATACGATTGCAACTTGTGAGTACGGCCAAGCATTCTCAGCTGCAATTGCAAAGCAAAATATGATGGGTGTCCAGTTTCACCCAGAACGATCTGGTTTATCTGGCGAAAAAATTCTACGCAACTTTTTGGAGATCTCCGCATGATTTTACCAGCTTTGGACTTATTAGACGGTGATGTCGTCCGCCTTTATCAAGGAGACTATCGCCAGAAGAAAATTTATACCACGAATGCGCTACAAAGAATGAATCAATATGTAGCTGAAGGCGCGCAGTGGGTGCACCTTGTCGATTTGAATGGCGCAAAAGATCCGACACAAAAGCAACAAGATATCGTGCGTGAATTGGTTGAAAACTGCAATGGGCAAGTCCAGCTTGGTGGTGGTGTACGCACCGAAGACGATGTTGCTTTTTGGCTGGCGCTTGGCGTTGGGCGAGTCATCATCGGCAGTACTGCCATTCGATCACCTGGAGTCGTCGCAAAATGGATAGAGAAATATGGCTCAGAACGTATCGTTTTAGCTTTGGATACCTATGCAGACGACGATGAGGTTTTCGTTTTACCCACCGATGGCTGGTGTGAGCGTTCAAACCAAACGCTTGCTGATAGCCTCGATTTTTATACGCGCGTTGGTGCAACACATATCTTATGCACGGATATCAATCGGGATGGAACCATGACAGGTGCGAATAACAATCTGTATCGGTGGATGTGCCAAACCTACTCTGGATTAAAAGTTCAAGCCAGTGGCGGCATCGCGACACTCGAAGATATAACCGAGGTGCAAAAAACAGGCGTCGATGCCGTTATTCTTGGAAAATCATTACTTGAATCACAATTTACTGTCAAGGAGGCAATCACATGCTGGCAAAACGCATCATCCCCTGCCTCGATGTAAAAGATGGCCAAGTTGTCAAAGGTGTCCGCTTTCGCGATCACAAAATTGTTGGCGATATCCTTGAACTTGCCGAGCGCTATGTAGAAGAAGGCGCAGATGAATTGGTATTTTACGATATTACGGCATCCAGTGACCGCCGTGTCGTCGATAAATCTTGGGTTGAACAAGTCGCAAAAGTTTTGAATATTCCGTTTTGTGTCGCTGGTGGGATCAAAACCGTGGATGATGCAGCCACACTCCTTGCGATGGGTGCAGATAAAATCAGTATCAACTCACCTGCTTTAGCAGACCCTGGCTTTATTCGTACTCTGGTTAATACCTTTGGACAACAATGTATCGTGGTTGGTATTGATAGTTATTTCGATATTGAGACACAACAATATCAAGTCTACCAGTACACAGGCGATCCAAGTAAAACCCAAAAAACCAGATGGCTGACGCAAGATTGGGTTCAAGAAGTACAAACGCTTGGCGCAGGTGAAATTGTCCTCAACTGTATGAATCAGGATGGGGTGAGAAAGGGTTACGATCTTGCACAATTATCAGCAATTCGTACATCCTGTAAGATCCCGCTGATTGCTTCAGGAGGTGCAGGCGCGATGCAAGACTTTGCGGATGTTTTCCGAAATACGGATGTTGATGGTGCTTTGGCTGCCTCTGTATTTCACTCTGGGCAAATTGCCATTCCACAACTCAAATCATTTTTAAGTCAACAGTCGATACAGGTGAGGCCATGACATTCACAACAGATATTCTTTCCGAGATAGATTTTGAGAAAGGGGATGGTCTCATCCCCGTTATTGCACAGGATGCAGATACAGCCCAAGTCCTCATGTGCGGCTTTGCAAACTTCGCTGCAATCCAAACGACTTGCGAAACAGGCTACTTAACATTTTACAGCCGCACAAAACAACGCTTATGGACCAAAGGTGAGTCATCCGGCAATCGGCTAGAAATCGTCGATTTAAGCCTAGACTGTGATAACGATAGTGTTTTAGCACGTGTCCGTCCCGCAGGACCAACTTGTCACCTTGGCAGCTATACCTGTTGGCAAGAAGACAAAAGCACATCTTATCAGGTGCTCACTGAACTCGAATCGACCATTCGATCCAGACGCAATACCGACTCCAAGATCAGTTATACGGCTGCTCTATTCGAGTCAGGTATCGCAAAAGTAGCGCAAAAAGTTGGAGAAGAAGGCGTCGAAGTCGCTTTGGCTGCTGTCTGTGAGTCCGATGAAAACCTGTTGAATGAATCTGCCGATCTGCTGTTTCACCTCATGGTCGTGTTGCAAAGCCGTGATCTCTCGCTCGACCAAGTCTTGCAAATCCTGAAAAATCGCGCAAATCAGTCATAATTGAGAAAAGGTGAATCGGAAAATCAGGAAAAGGTATTATGACGACACCAGCACATGGGCCAGTCCCGGATAAAATGACATCGCTTACTACCTACTTGTTTTTTAATGGCGATTGTCAGACAGCCATTGAATATTACCAAACGATATTTGGCGCTGAGCCTATCGGCCACCCTGTGTTTTGCCCAGATGGAAAAACCGTGATCCATATGATGCTCAAGGTTGGGAATGCTTGTCTGATGCTCGCTGATACACAACCAGGGAGCTGGGAAAAAGGACCAGAGGAATTTGCAACTGCGGGGTTGTGGATGTACGTTCCTGATTGTGATTCACTCTTTGAAAAGGCGGTTGATGGCGGCTGCGAAGTTCTTCTGTCTTTGACAGATGCATTCTGGGGCGATCGATTCGGTAAAGTCAAAGATCCTTTTGGTCACTGCTGGTCGATTGCGACACATAAGTTCGATATTTCTCATGACGAACTTGAGCAAGCGAGGGAGAAGTGGATCCAGTCGATGAAGTCTGAGAATGAGTAAATGATGCAGCGCTTATTCGTGCTTGGCGCCTTATTTAGCTCCTTTGCCTTTAGCTACGAGATCCGTTTAACAAATGGCGAGTGGGCACCTTTTTTAGGTGAAGACCTGAAACAATATGGTGCAACGTCTCATCTCGTCACACAGGCTTTTTTAAGGCTTGGGCATAAAACTAAGTTTGAGTTTCTTCCTTGGCCACGAGCACTGGAAGCAGCCAAACGCCCACAAATTCATGGTACTTTAGCTTGGACCATCACCAAAGAAAGAGCAGAAAGCTTTTACGCCAGTACCCCTGTGATCATCACCCAAGTTGTTTTTTTCCATCTCAAAGATAAAGTATTCGATTGGAAAGATTACCCAGATCTCAAGCAACAACGCATTGGGATCATGAATGGCTACGATAACGGGAAAGCCTTTGCGCTTGCAAGAAAAAAATATCAACTGGAAACGGATACAACAACCACTGAGCTTCAAAATCTCACAAAACTACTCAGGAAGCGCATTGATATTGCTTTGGTTGGCAAAACTGTTGGCCTGGAACTCATCCGTAAAAACTTTACGGAAATGGAGCAACAACAATTCACCTATCACCCAAAACCAACCATGGAAAAAGAGTTGAGGATTCTCTTTAATAAAAACATCGCTGGAAATGCGCTTTTAGTGACACAGTTTAATCAGGCATTTTTAGCATTAAAAGCCGAAGGGATCGTCGATGATGTTTACAACAAAATGAATCAAGGAGAATACAACCCACCTCAATAAACGACTTTCTCGACGAGCCAAAAAATCATGGTAAACACCTAGTGATGCTTACCATGATTAAATCGCTGATGATTAAAAATCCAGGAACTACAAAATGACTGATTATTTACAGATTTTCGCCCCATCAAAGTAACCACCAACCTGGCAAGTTGTGCCGGACTCACAATGATCATCTGTTTCACAATAGCATTCACCGCGCACATTACATTCTGGCGTCAGATAATTACTCAATGGCTCTTCACCACTTGCACGGCGCCAAAAAGCATTGGTAAAGATATTATGCGGATCCATTTCTTGTTTAAATGCCACAAAGTCATTCCATTTGGGGAATCGTGATGGCATATTTTCAAAGATTGCGACTGAGTTTTTGCCCCAATGTGGACGCGCATTGTATTTACGTAGGGACATCTGTTCGATTTCTAAATTGACAAAGTAGTTTTTCGGAACAGCATTTCCTTCTTTTCGTAACGTATACTCAATGCCAGCAAAAGCAGAATCACGACCTGCTGTCATCCCTAAATAGCTGTCAGATGCTTTACCAAAGCGGAAATAAATGCCATTAAGCGGGAAGCATGTCCGTGGATGCGCATCGAGAATTTTTCGAACATCAGTGATCCAGTTTGGCAGCTCTTCAAGTGGCATCGCGACTTCTTGCAGTGCAATGGGTAATTTATCCCACACACATTTTTCTGGATCTTTACACTCGAAATATTGCATCTGATCAGAGTGTCCAACGGGGTCATTCACCACGCGACCAGAATCTAGATCGCGATAGTAGGAAGAGTCCCTCGCCCCATAGCGAATTCTTGCAGCTAAACATTGTAATCCTGTTCCTGGGAATTCGTGCAGCGCATCAAATAACAAGCCAAAGAAGTACTCTTGAATATCGGATACATCTGCCTGTGCATTATAGGCATTCCCTGGCGTATCGAGCGGCACCGGAGAATAGGTGGTCACCGTGTACTTCCCAAGACCTGGGAACCATGCAACGTTGGCAGAATAGTTATTGCGGGCAATATCCAGAATTTTATCTTCTAAGTCGCTGTCATTTCGATGCCCTGTCACGTTTGCACGAACCTTAAAGGCATCTTCTAACTGAATGGTCACTTCAACAACAACGCCCAGTACACCCAGGTTAACACGGGCCGCATTCAGTTCCTCACCTGTAATGACCCGCAGATTGCCAAGGCCATCCACAATTTTCATTTGGGTCACGTAGTCTGCGATCATATTGCTTTTTTTATGTAGCGTAGAACCATGGGTTCCACTTCCGAGCATCCCACCAATCGTGAAGATCTCCAGCTCAGTGACCATATTCACGGCCAGCCCTTCTTCTCGTAGAATATCGTTCAAATCATTAAAGCGCATGCCAGCTTGAACGGTGACTGTCTTCGCTTCTTTATCCAAATGGAGGAGTTGGTTCATGTTTTTTAAAGTGATCTGAACCTCACCATTGTCTGTACACGCTGCATCAATTTGACTCGCATAACGACGATTCCCTGTCATGATGGTGCTCCCATCATTCAAAGCTTTCTGAACAATTTGTTGTACTTCTTCAACGGACTCAGGATCATAAATAATCGCAGGATGACACTCGTAAGTATTCTGATAGTTTTTGAGCGTCTCCTGTACACCATCCAATGAATACAGGCTGAATGAACCAGCCATAATCAAGGTTCCAGCAGCAAGAGAACAGAGTGTTGTTTTTAACTTCATTCTTTTTTTCTCCGATCAAGATCGTGATGATATGGGAGCCTGCCACTGCAAACTTCGATCAGGCTCAGTATTTTGGCTTAACCAAACCGAGGGAGGATGTGATTTTCAAGAATTTGTTTCACATCTCGTGAATGGGATGGCATTTTGTCACGGAAGTACTGAGCGACATCAGACCGATACGCATAACCTGGGCGTGGACCGATAGATGGCGTCCATAGGGCATGATTCGTCGTAGCAAAGTTTAAGTTGGGATTTGAGAGAATACACAGTGGTCCTTTCGCAAGATCTTTTGCATCAAAGATCCAATATTCTTTGCCGTTCGAATCTGCGTGGCTTGGGATTTTACGAACCACAGCCGCAAAGATATAACCATCGTCCTGATCCGTAGACTCACGACGTGACATAAATTGCGGCGTACGCATCACACAATCTTCGGGGAACACATATTCATCCGAGACCTGCATTTGACGACAATCCATATGGATCAGTGCCGAGGGGATCGCCTCTTGGGGTAAAGTATCATTGGTAAATAGACGATTAGGATAATTTTCGTAAGCTTTTGCCACACGACGAACCAAATGTTCCGGTCGATAACCAATCGCAGCCCAATAAATATGATCAAAGCTCTCAGGAAATTGAAAGTGCCCGCGGTAAGCCGGGTCATTCATGTCCCACATTAAAGATTCATCTCGGATCACATGAAAATCGTCTTTGATTTCCCGTGCCCCTTCCGCTGTCACTTGAATACGCGCTCGTACCAACCCTCCGACATCAACAGGCGCAACAGGATAGCCCGATAAAGGCTCAGGGACACGACCACCAAAAAAGAGTTTCTCGAAGTTGAACTGGGGTTCTGACTTATCCATCGCACCAAGGTATTGCCCGAATAAAGTGACTTCACCCGCATGATCATCGTAGTTACACATGATGTCTGAGGTATCAAAATCCAAAACAATTCGATCTGCAACGACATCGTCATGTCCTTCGACCAAGTCTGATTTTCGGATGATCCAAACGGCTGTTTTATGCTCTTGAGGCGTCACTGTATGTGTACCGATGACACGTGTATTTTCCACTCGAGCCGCGGTTTCGAATATTAAGATGTGATTTCGCGTTACCCCCAAGGAATGCGAGGTGGCAACGATAAATGCATTACTGCCATCACGGTGTTTGATATTCCAAGCTTTAAGCGGTCCATCTAAGTCCCATTGGATCACACGAATAAACCCACTGGATGTCCCTGTCGTCCCTGCGTTACCACCATAATTGATGGTAAAGCACTCTCCTTTTTCCAAATCAAAGAATGGATGTCCTGTCGTCCGTACCTGAGGAAACAGCCATTTATCTGGGGTAAAGAAATCTGCAATCGGCGGCAAGCTGGTTTCCCATTCATTGATATGTCCGATTGGTGTCACCAGCTCAAGGGTTGTTGCATCAAATTCGAAGGGGATCCCGCCTTCATAGCTCAGTGCAAAACGATTATCACCCATATAATTTGGTGCGGTATTACAGTAATTCATAAAGCCAAGATTTGGACTGTAGTAAACGGTTCCCCCAAGTAAGTAAAAAGAATCAAACCAGCCATCCACGTGATCCTGCATGATCGCAGATGGGGTTTCGATCATCTTTCGTGTAAAGGTGATCTGATCCGAACCAAAATCTACTCGAGTCAGCGCACCTTTACCATTTGGTGTGAGATGGTTTTCTTCAAGCGGGATCCCTTCTGCAACGAATACATGTCCGTATAGGTCAGGAGGAATTTGTCCGGCAATGACTTGTAATTCTCCACTAGAAGCTTCTTTACTCCCTTGCATAATCGACATTGGGAATGAAGAAGCATAGGCTGGCGAGTAATATTCTTCAGAAAGGGCAATACTGGGCATCATGGATACAACACCCGCGGTTTTCATAAAGTCTCTGCGATTCATTGTTTGTCTCTAATGATTTTTATTGTCAGACGCAATGTACCAACAGCAACCTAAGTTTTTGGTTTATTAATTCTACAAAAGAAATACTTTATGACCAAAACCTCGGTCTGATACGCAACACCAGCTTCTCGATTAATCAGACTATTGTCAATAACAACTTGTTGATTTTTATCAAAATAATTTATAAATACGAAAATGGAATGAAAATAAAGTCAGAATAAAGTGAGAGGTTAAAACCTCTCACTGAATGATTGAATAAATGCTGATATGCATGATTTATTGATGAATCGAAAAGGGCTACACACTACCTGTTTTCTCAACAAGCTCCATAAAGAGTGGACTTTCGCGGATGTCATCAAAAGCAGGCTCCAAATTGATATCTTTAATAAAGTTGGGTGAATGTTCGATCGCCCGTTTGATATCTTCGACAGCACTTTCAACATTCCCTAATACAGCATGGGCACAACCACGTTGCCAATAGGCGTATCCATACTTGTCATCAATAGCGATTGCTTTATCACACAAGTTGAGTGCCCACTCTGCTTCATCCAGTTCTAAAACGGCATCCGCTTTATACGACAGTGCTTCAACATCATCTGGTTTGATTGCGAGGATTTCATCATAAATATCGATTTTGGATTGCTGACTGGTTTCCAGACCACTTCGCATCCAGAGTGAATGAAGCTGGTTCGTTTTCGCGATTTGCTCTTGGTTCGCAATAATCTCTTCCGAGCGTTCCTTCAGGCGGGTTTCTACCACTGCTAGGCGCGCTTCATAATCTTCCGTGATCCCCATAATTTTCTTTTGAACCACATTTTCAATCTGTGCTTTGACATCCCGCATCGAGTTCCAACCGACGATGACAAGAATAGAGGCTGCCGCTGTAATGATATAGAAAATAATATTCATTGTATCGGTTGTATATTCTAAAGCACGATCCGATGCTTTGAGCTCTGACTTTGCAATCCGCTGGCTAACTTCCGCTCGTAGGTTCTGTTGATCAACACGGACATTTTTTAATTCGTCTAGAATATAGCGCTCCACCAGTGGACGATACATCGGTTTATCCAGCTTGGACAACTCAGCTTCAGCAACACCTGCCATTTGTTCTGTTGCTTCTGCTTCTTTTTTCTCAGTTTGAGACGCTGACAATACAGGTAAAGAAAATAAAAGGCAAAACGCCAGGATCAGTCGATACATCAAGGAATTCACTCATTATAATTCGCAGGGGCTTATGGGGGTAGTTTAGCGTAGCTGGATCAACAAGAGAAGAAACACGCCTCTAAAATAACAAAAAAGCACTGGTTTTGAGGCCAGTGCTTTTAAACAATAAAATTGTATCACTTTAGAAACTATAAGAAAGACCTGCGTAGAACTTACGACCGATATTGTCATAAATCGCGTTGTCTACTCCTGCACCATTCAATCCCCAAGGTGCGTCCTTATCTAATAAGTTATCAATGCCCACATATGTTTCAAACTCATCTGTAAATTGATAACGCACTTGAACATCATGATAGGCCACAGAGCCAACTTTATGCGGTGAAATAGCATCAGGGTTTGCAGAAAGCGCCTCTCTGTCATTCGTATATTGTCCACCTACATACTGGATATTCCAGTTTACTGTCAGGTCTTCAACCATGTACGACGTTTTTAAAGACCCTTGCCATCTTGGGTCACCGAGTTCTGAGATTTTCTGATCTTTTTCTGACAAATCTTCCTGGAACGGGTAATCCGCTCGCTCCATCAAGTATGTTCCCAAGAAGCGCGTATTCACCTCGCCAGAAAATGCTTCAAATTGGTAAGCGAATTCGAAATCTATCCCTTCCGCTTCTTTCTTTGCAAGGTTTTGTACTCTTGAAACTGCACTTGTGATCATACCCGATGACGCATCACGTGTGATCTGACTACAGTATTTATTTTGAATACCGCTTGGGGAATCAACACAGTATTGTGCTAGTTTTTCAACCGTGACCGATGAAATCACATCATCGATTTCAAAGTACCAGTAATCAACGGTTGTTGAAAACCCGTCTAGGAAACTCGGTGTATAAACAAATCCAATTGTTGTACTCGTTGATGTTTCCGCACCAACATTTGGATTTCCGCCTGATTTGTATGGGATGTTTCCAGATCTTGAATCCTGATAATCCGCTGGAACACCCAGCGCCTGACAGTTCGCTTTTCTAAGATCCAAATTCGTCCCATTCGCAATATAACGCTTATCACACGGATCTTTCACCCATGCAAAGTTACCGCCTAAAGGAGAGTATAATTCATCAATATTTGGTGCACGAACCGCCTTTGCAAGAGTGTAGCGCGCTCTTAAATCTTCATAGATTGCCCAATCGATACCTGCTTTCCAAGTGGTTGCGCTACCAATCGTGCTATAGTCCGAGTAACGAGCAGCAAGATCAAGTGTCATTAAATCAACACCCGGTAAATCAGCAAGGACAGGAATGGAAAACTCTGTAAAAGCTTCAGTCACATCAAATTGACCGCTCAACGGTGCAATCGCAGTTAAGAATGTTTCGCCTGTTGCGACACGATCATCATAACCACTGGAAGCGGTTTCTTTACGATACTCAGCACCAACCGCAAAGCCAACATCACCCGCAGGTAATTCAAACAATGCACCATTTGCAACGGAGGCAGAGTAAACGGTCTGCGTTGTTTTACCCTCAAATAGCGAAGTCGTCATAAACCAGTCTCTTGAATCCTGGCTTAAACGTCCGTTACCCATGACATTCGCAGCAACACAGTTTTTCACATTTGGATTTGATGCTTGTTTTGGATCCAGTGATTGACGACATACAGCACGACCTGTATTAGGATCGATCACAGCATCGACTGCATTCGCGTAACGCGCTTTGATCAGATTGTTGTAGTTCTTTCTTGCGGATGTTGTTTGACCCCAAACGGCTGAAACATCATAGTCCCAATCTTCAAACAGAGCACCTTTAAGACCAGAGACAAAACGCGTTGTTTGCGCAACATTTTCTTCGCTACGAAGGCCCATATCCGTATGTGAACGCTTGACGGTAATCGTATCGATACCATTTTGAGCCATCAGCTCGACGAGGTCAGCATTCATAAATGCATTGTCAATCGAAATTTCTTGCGCACTTGTGAAACTAGAAGTGCCTCTTCTAAAGCCATCCGTCTTGGAATATTTACCTTGGAAGTAGAGTAAAACATTCTCATGCAATTCGTAGTTTAATTTAGAGTTGAATGTAATACGTTTATACTTTGGCTGATACTCACTTTCTTGTGATCCATCTTCTCTGTCACAATTACCGACACAATAATAGTCATCAGAAAGGGTACCTAAATTTTGTTTTCTAAATGTACCGTCTTCAAGGAAGATGTATGGCGTATCTCCAATGACAAAACGACCATTCGGAGAATAGAGGTGTAGACCAGCATTTCCAACACGGATACGGTCAGGGTTGCCATCATGCATACCCGCCTCAGGCTCGTTATTCTCTGGGTTATCCAGTGTTGCATATTGTGAAATACCGCGATCCGCTTGTGTAATCGAGTTTTGGCCTGCAACTTCAAGTGAGATTGCCGCATTTCCTTTACCGTTATCAAACTCACCACCAGCAGAGAAAGCATACTTATAATCAGAGAAACCACTATCGTCAGCTTTACTTTTTTGCGCTGTGAAGTGAACACCTTCGATCGTCTCTTTCAATATAAAGTTCACAACACCAGTGACAGCATCCGCCCCATAGACAGCAGAAGCACCACCAGTGATCACTTCAACACTTTTTATCCATTCGGTTGGGATCGTATTTATATCAACCCTTGCAGAGCCAGCAGATGAAGCAACATGACGTTTACCATCGACAAGAACAAGCGTTCTATCTGCTCCAAGGCGGCGTAGGTCGAGGAAACTGCCGCCCACAGTTCCGATGTAACTTGTTGAACTAGACATCGAATACGTATTGCCAAGCGCAGGCAAAGAGTTCAGTAATTCGCCAAGATTTGTGGCACCGGAAGCCTTAATGGTATCTTCACCTAAAACGGTGATCGGTGCAGGTGCAACCACACCTTCACGAAGAATTCGTGTCCCAGTGACCTGAATACGCTCAACGTCAGCATCTGCTTCTGATTCTTGTGCAAATGCAGTATTTGGTAGTGTGCTGACGGCAGCAACAGATAGCGCGAGCAATTTTACGCTATTGGAAATAGGGTTTAGTTTAAACATCCATAACTCCGTTTAAAACTTCAAAATATGTTTTATGAGTGGGTACGTCTGAAATATCGATTGAGGAAGGGTGAAATGAATCATTTCAAACACTGCAAATTACTACAGGTATCCTACCTAATTTCATGTTTTATTTTGAATTTTCAGAAAAATTTCGTACTCGGAGAAGTTACATCATTTTCTTCCGACAAATCAAGTAGTACTCGATGTAATGCATGATTTTCTGTTGTAAGAACAATAATGTGTGGAATAAACGGCTCATAGAGTATTTTTACTGAACAACATGGGCTATTGAAGTGTGTATGACACTAAGGTGTTTATTGGAAGAAAGCTCCTGGCTTTATAATCAGCCAGAAGCTCTTAGGATATTTCAAGGACTTGTCGTATTAGTCTGGGTTAATCTCTATCACTTTAATCCTAACATCATTCGGCGTGCTTCCATTATATAAGTACACATGATAATTTTTTTCTTTCCCAAGAGAGAATGGACCTGCAGCTTTTGCCATAAGGGCTTGACGAACGTTATTGACAGGCTTGTATAAATGAATGAAATACTCCCCAGGCTTGAAATTAGTTGATTGAATCGCGGACCTAACAGTTGATGAATCCGCAGTCAGATCCTTTGTTTCAAAAAGAGGAAGAATATCTGTATTTACGAAATAAACATCCACAGAAGCAAGGTCCTCTCCTTCTACCGTACCTGACAGACGATTAATCACTGTCACTTTACTTGTTTCGTAAATTCCCTGCTTTACATCAGGGATCACTCTGGTGTCTGGGTTAACACTGGATAAGATGACATAGTGAACGTTATTTGTGACCCCGACCAATTCCTGAATACCTACTGATATTGCGGGTGTACCTGTAGCTGAAACAAAATTAACTGGCGAAAGCTTAAACTTCATCTCATCTATATCATTTGCTGGAAATGACTCTTCAAAGGTAATTGCTGCAGAAGATGTGTTGCTAGCACCGGTATCTGTGTTTGTATAAGCTATATCGAATGAACTCCCATTGATCAAATTAATAGTCCTTGAATGAGTGTCTCTTTGCTTATTTTGAGGTGGCAAAACACCAACCGTCTCAGAAGACGAGCTATCCGTTGTCGTTGTTGCTTGAGTCAACATAAATGGGTTACCAGCAATTTTCGTCCCCGGGAAGGTAGAAAGAAAAACTTGACCGTTGATCTGTTTATCGGCAAGCGCGAATGTTGCAATAGGAACGAGGCTATTTGGTTCTGTAATAGTAACTAAAATATCCCTTGTATTTTCATCAATAAACTCCTCGGAAACTGCGTCTTTTGCCAAAGATACTTTAAAAGTTCCGTCATTAGAATCACTTTTCGGCTGGAGGGTTTCTCCGACCTGGTGAACATGGAAGTCTTTTGCGCCTTCTTCATCATCTGCTCTTTGTATTCGATACAAAAAGCTGCCTGTTGCAACGGTTTTTATCTCTGTAGAGCTTTCGTGAAAACGTATACTATTATCATCATCATCCTTAATCGTTCCTGTGATCACGACCGTTTTCAATGTACCCGCCGCGACGTCAAATTTTTCTCCTGAATGGACCAGCTTTGTTTTTTCATCATCCCCTTCTTTCACTGGTAAAAAGGCAGTAATATCCAAACTAACATTGAAAGTCCCAGAAAAATTCTCCAGAGAGTAAGATACAAACCCCCCCCGATTTATTTCTAGCTCCGCACCACTATCAAGGTTGATCTTCAACCGGAGCTTTTCTGCATTGAGGATATTGTTCACAAAGAGGATCCTGCCCGTATCTGCATTTGCGGTTGTATCCCCACCATCTGTACTTGTAGTCGATCCTGATGATGTTCCACTACCCGCAAGGCTCGTATCCTTTTCCTCGAATGTACTCCCCCCCCCACAAGCAAACAAGAAAAAGAGCGTTGTAAGTATTGAATAAATTCTGAACGATTGCATCGCGTCACCCATTCTTATTTCGTTCCTCTTGGATGTTACTTTTCTAAGCTTAGTCGCGAAATAAATTCATGACGCTTTTTTCTTAATCAAAAGTAAAAATAAGCAGGAAAGAATCAATGAAATGAAAAAAGTCTGGCTAAAAATCAAACGAATCAAGGTGTAGGCAATTCGTCGAATACAGTTTGATCGATCACAACCTGGTTCCTTCCGGATGCTTTTGCTTGGTATAACGCAGCATCTGCACGCTTTAAACATTCGCGAAAACGATGCTCATCTGGTTTTAATTGTGAAACACCAATACTCACAGTGATGCGAATATCATCCGGCTTCCTTTCCTCAACTTGCTTCCTGATAACTTCCGCTTTTAACGCAGCATCTTTAATATCACAATGCTCAAGCACCATGACAAACTCTTCGCCACCAAATCGTGCTGCGATATCTTCATGCCGACAAGCTTTTTTTAATACATCAGCAAGCTCAATCAACACTTGATCGCCTATCAGGTGACCATAGGTATCATTGAGTTTTTTAAAGTGGTCAACATCAATAATCAACACAGAGAGCGGTTGATGATGACGATTGACCGATGAGATCCTCTGCTCCGACACAGCAAGTAAATAATATCGGTTGTATAAATCGGTGAGCTGGTCATGCATTGCGAGATGTTCCAACTTATCTCGCTGATACTTTAACGTCAAGTGAGTATTTACTCTCGCTTTTACAACCGCCGGACTGATGGGCTTTGTGATGTAATCTACCCCACCGAGCAGAAAACCATGCGCCTCATCTTCTTCTGAATCTTTGCATGTAATGAATATTACCGGAATGTTCTCGGTAAATTTATCCGCCTTGAGCTGTTCGCAGGTTTCGTGGCCATTCATATTCGGCATTTCTATATCGAGAAGCACGATATCTGGCTGTGGATCATCATGGACCAGTTCTAAACACTTTTCACCCGATGTTGCGATTCGAATATGGTAGTCTTCTTTCAAACACCCAGCAATAATCTGAATATTCGAAGAGGAATCATCAACGATTAACACAACAGGGGGTTCATTCATGCTCTAACACCTTCTCACCTTTTTCCTCAAATAGCACAAGACAATCATGAATATGCGTCTGTGCTTTGTCAAAATCAAAAGATGAAATAGACTGCTCCAGATTGTCTAAATGATGCCGCATTTGTTGATCCGTCACTTGTGCCAACATCAACTCAATATCATTCGGATCGATATATTCGCTGAGCGCGATTTGATTCGAAATCGAAGTGAGTTTTTCCTTAAACGCCTCTTGAGAAATTGCCTCTTGAGTCACACTTTCACTTTTTGGATTGTCTTTTCGTCTTTGCTGGTATTGTTGAAGGGCTTCTGAAAATGCACGGTAAGTTTGTCTCAATAATTGACGTGAAGCACGAAGCTGCTCAGCATTTTTGTCCATTGCTGCGGATTCAATTTTTGCCCCTATCTGCTCAAGCTGAAGGCCACTTAAGTTGCCCGCAGAGCCTTTGATCGTGTGTGCAAGATGATATGCCTGCTCAAAATCATCTGCATCAATTGCCCGAATGAGTTGCTCAACAAAATGTGGCGTTTCTTTAAAAAAGACCAGCACCAATGTATCCAACAATTCTTTTTTTCCGCAGACACGCTTGAGAATCGCATCTTCATCCCAAACCAAATGCTTTTCCTGCGTTGGTTGGTGACTTTGTTCAATCTGCGGAAGTTCTATTTGATTCAACCACTGCTTGAGCTTCTGATATAACACATCCTTATCGATTGGTTTGGCGATATAATCATTCATCCCTGCTTCCAGACACTTCTCTTGATCGCCTTGCATCACATTTGCGGTCATCGCAATAATCGTCACATTTTGGTGGGCATTTCCCCCCTCACCCACCCGGATCTGACGAGTGGCTTCATATCCATCCATTTCAGGCATCTGGCAATCCATCAACACAAGGTGATAAGGTTCCTCGGCTGCCGCATCATGCAGGCTAGCTAATGCTTCGATACCATTGGCAGCAATATCTGCATTTAAACCGAATTCTTCCAAAATCCCACTGGCAACAAGCTGGTTCACTTGATTATCTTCAACAAGTAACACTCTCGTCTGAGCGGAAAATTGACTCTTTTTATCGAGTAATTCATGATTATCCGCCCCAGTCTTACCCTGGCTTTGCTCTTGGGTTTGTTCCTCGCCTGTTGTTACTGCCTTAATGACACGATGTAAGTCATGAAGAGTCACTGGTTTTGGAAAATATGCGCTAAATCCGAAAGATGCGTAGTATTGCAAATCTTCCTGATGATGCATCAATGTCATAATGACAAGTTTCATCGATGATAACTGAGGGATCAGCTTCAACCTTTTCGCCAGTTCAATGCCGTTCATGCCAGGCATTTTCAAATCTAATAACGCGACATCATACATTGGTTGTTGTGCGTGAATACGTTCATCGCACAACACAAGTGCTTCAGCTGCATCCTCACAGCTTTCAACACAAACGCCCCACTGTGAAAGCTGTGCCGTGATCATATTGCGATTTGTCCGATTATCATCGACGATTAAAACATGGAGAGCATATTCAGAAAAATCGATTCGTTTATCGCCTGCCTTTTCACTCTTTTCCAAAAGAATATTAAACTCAAAACAGCTTCCAATGCCGATTTCACTTTGCACATCAATATCACCTGACATTAACTCGCAGAGCTGTTTTACAATAGCTAATCCAAGCCCAGTTCCACCATATTTACGCGTAGTGGATGCATCAACCTGACTAAATGGCGTGAAAAGATCGGCGCGTTTATCTTCCGGGATGCCAATTCCTGAATCTTGAACTTGCGCTTCAAGTTGCCAAAATTGCTCTGACATTGTGTGAAGTGTCACTCGAACAACGATTTCGCCAGAAGCGGTAAATTTAATCGCATTACTCACCAAGTTTGTAAAAATCTGACGCAGCCGACCCGGATCACCTTGCACCATTGCATATTCGACACCCGTCACATCCAAAATCAGTTCTATTTTTTTATCTTGTGCAAGATGGCCAAAACCTTCAATAAAATCACTCAGCATTTGATGTAAATTAAATTCAAGAACTTCTAATTCCATCTTTCCAGAATCAACTTTAGAAAAGTCCAAAATATCATTGATTAATCCCAACAATGACTTTGCACTACTCTGAGCAACAGATAAACGGTGTCGCTGATCGGATGACAACTGAGTATTTAACACAAGTCCCAGCATACCTAAAACGCCATTCATTGGGGTTCTAATTTCGTGACTCATACAAGCTAAGAATTCAGATTTAGAACGAACTGCGTCTTCAGCTCTTTCCTTAGCAAGGACAAGCTCCTCTGCAACTCGCTTTGTCTGTGTAATGTCTCGAACCAAGCCCATGTATAACAATCCCTTTTGCGTCATAACCTCAGAAATGGATATCGATAATTGGAAGAGGCGACCATCCTTTCTTAAGCCGCATAACTCAGTACCCTCAATTAATAATTCCAACTGAGTGGCATCACTATCGAGTTCTGATACCTCTGAAAATAACGTCTGTAATGAAGAACCCTTAATTTCTATTTCAGAATACCCGAACATTTTTTCCGCAGCTGGATTAAATGACTGAATAATACCAGCCTCATCCACCGTAATAATGCCATCAACCGCAGCGTCTAATATTGCTTGAAAACGCTCTGAAGATTCCTGTGCAACCATGGCTAATTCATGTTGTGTCTGAATTGATTCATTCATGCGTAAAATCAAATTATGAAATGAGCGCGCTAAGACACCAATTTCATTTTGAGAGTGCGTTGGGAATTGACTTGTCGTCTCACCATCGTGATGCTGCCGAACAGCATCGCTCATCGTCGTTAATGGAGAAATGACGCGACGTGAAATCAAAATAGTGAGTGCAAGCGCAAGTAATGAAGTCGCAATTCCAAGCAAGATACTTCGGTTTCTTACACTTGCAATCTCTTGATGTAACGTTGTATTGTTATGCTCGAGTAATAAATAGAGTGAGCTGAAATCACCATAATCTTCCATATTAATGTAGTGCAGATAACTTGTTGATTCCTCTCCTTCTAGATTCTTCAAATTCATAAAGGGATGTGATGCATTTTGCTCAAGAAAAGTCTTCGTCAACTTTGGGTAAATATCTTCTAACCTTAAGTCCGTGATCTCATCCGATGGTGTGCCTTCCATGAGTATATTCCCATGCGCATAAAACAAGTTGCCGTGCTTGTCTGCCAACATATACTTCAGACTTGCTAAATCAGTCTGATTGAGGGTATTTATAAATTCACTAAAACGGATCTCCGCAATAATTGCCCCAAAAACCTCTCTCGTTTCAGGGTGAAATACAGGTGTGGCAACCCGGGTATGCAACTCTGATCTTAAGCCTCTGATCGCGTTTTCAAAAATGGGGGAGAAGTTCACTTCTCCTTCATTCATACTGAACGTGTCTTCAATAAAAATATCATCATGATTAGATACGTAACGAGAAGGGGGCGTTTTAAATATACCTGTTGTTCGGCTAACAACTTGAACAATTTCTTGCTGGAGATCTCCCAGCCCGACATATGTGAGATTTGAATAATAGGGCTTACTACTGAGCATTTCTGTGAACACCCGTTCAAGCCCTTCTCGCCAAGCCGTTTCTTTTTCCGTGTCATTCGCATCAATTGCTCGAATGAGTCCAAACACAGCAGGCATTCGACTGATAAAAACAACATCATTTCTTGCTTGTAAAAAAAATTGCTCTAGATGCGGCTCAGAGAGATTGCTTTCAATAATAAGCTGCTCAATCTCTTTTTGATATAAGTGATGCTTTGCTTCAAAGTAATCTAAAAAGCTGATTGTGAGAGAGATCAACAAGGTCAGAACAAAAACCATCACTGGAATTAAGATCCCTAATGACCATTTCGGTTTTCCAACCTCTAAAGCTGCCTCATTTTTTCGCGTAGAAAAGGCACTCTCCTGCTCAATCCACATTCGTGGTTCTCGTAAGCCTTCTCCTTTTATTGTGCGCTCTTGATGAACAATATCATAAAGTATTGCAGCCAAAGCTATCATATAAGACATCACTTTGAGGGCATGTGCAATATGAAAATGACTATCAAATAATCGCTCTGAACCAAATGCAATATGACATTGAAGCATAATGCTGGGCGCAACAATCAGGAATAATAAACATCGAGAAATACATATCCGCTGTGTATACCAGATCCAAAGTAAGACCCCATTCACCACAAAAATAGCCAATGGCAGGATGTCAAAAGGGCGCTGAATAAATGCATCTTGGTAGATCGTTTGAGGCAATGTCTTTTGCGAGAGAGTCCAAACGATCAAAGCACCAAGAATCGTCATAAACACAGCCCCAACAGCAGCAAAAAAGTAGAAATCTTTATTGACTGAGTTTGGCAATGGAATGAAAGTAAATTTGGGATACCAAATCGCAAGGACACAGCCAGCCATCAAAATAAAGGCAAAAAAGATACGCGATAGGACCCAGGTGAACATCATCAGTTCGGACTGTGGCGACAATAACTCGATCATTCCCATTGAAGCAATTGAGTGGAAGCCATCCATCACGCCAGCACTAAACAAAGATATACCAATCAAGGGAATTGCAGGATCATGTTTTACTTGATAGTGAAGCAAAGAGGTGATCAGAATAAAGAAAGCAATGGAGACTGAAGACCACTCAGTTAACGTGTGAATCATCATCCCTTGTGGGTCTTCTGTACTCAGCTCCAGGCCTAGTAGATTCAAAATCGACGGGAATAAACTTAATCCAACCACCCAAACAATCAGTGTGATGTTTGGAAATTCATAAAAAATATCTTTTAAATTCTCTTTTTTCATCCAAGTTTTTTGAATATCTTTTTGCCTCTAGTTCCTAAAACCTAGCTCAAGGACGGCAAAAAATCTTTTCTGAATTCATAAAAGAGTACTGCATGAATGGGGACAATAATCGTTCAATTGAACTATTCAAGTACAGCCAGAGAAAGGCCTGAGTTTTTCAGGCCTGAGGTTTTATAGCGGTGTTTATCGAAGAACTCGATGCGTTTCTCTTAGAAAAGCTGTGCATGCAAGTCAGAAACAATTTTGCTTGCAACCTTGTTTTCTACTAAGAAGCAAAGATTGTGCTGGCTTGCACCATGACAAATCATGCGGATGTTGTATTGATCAAGGGAGTGGAACACTTTGGAGCTTACACCCTGGGTTGAGTGGAGTTGGTTTCCAATAATCGCAACGAGTGCTAAATCACGCTCGATGGTCACTTCACAGCATTCTCGTAGCTCTTTGAGACATTGCTCTGGCAAACGTGTCTCTTCTGGTCCAGCCGTATGATCCAATGTCAATGCCACGCTGATTTCTGATGTTGTGATCAAGTCAACACTGATTTGATACTTACTTAAAATTCCAAATACTTGCGCCAAGAAGCCCGTTGCATGAAGCATTTCTGGGCTTTTTAATGTTACCAATGTTTGGTTCGCACGCAATGCAATAGCACGATAGGCTGGCTTATCGTCCGTACTCAAGCGGATCCAACTGCCGCCCTGCTCCGGTGCCCTACTTGAGCCAACAAAGACATTAATATTTTGGCGGATCGCCGGGATCAATGTTGCAGGGTGAAGGACTTTTGCACCAAATGTTGCCATCTCCGCAGCTTCATCAAAGCTGAGCTCTGGCAGTGGATATGCCGAAGATGTGAGACGTGGATCGGTTGTATAAATACCAATCACATCGGTCCAGATTTCAAGTGAAGCAGCTTGAGAGGCTTCTGCAAAAATTGCTGCACTATAATCTGAGCCGCCTCGTCCTAAAGTTGTTGTTCGTTTTTCACCCGTTGAGCCGATAAAACCTTGCGTCACTACGACGTTATCTTTTAAAAGCGGAAGCACATGTTGTTCGACGTTCTCACGCGTTTGCTGTGCATCAGGCAACGCTTCACCAAAACGGGCATCGGTTTTTAAAATGTCTCTTGCATCAAACAGGACCGCACGAGTACCTTGCTGTTGCAGAAGTTGGGTAAAGAACATTGTTGAAAAACGCTCACCAAATGAGAGTAAATAGTCCTTCTGCTCTTGGCTCACAGACTCGGATAAATCACCAACAAACCCTTCAAATTCCTCTATTAGATTTTGATAATTGGATGAAATAACCTCTGGTTGCCCAAGCGCTTGCCAGATACCTGATTGAATATTCAGAATGGTTGTTACATGTTCCTGGCGAGCAGCCTGCTCATTTGATTGACCGATAGCAACAAGTGCATTGGTCACCCCTGCAGAAGCACTGAGCACGACAATACGACGATTTGGATCAGCCGTGACAATATCCGCACAACGCTGCATGGCTTCTCGGTCCGCAACACTGGTTCCACCAAATTTGGCAACGATATGATTTAACACGGAGTGACCTCCATCAGCTGGAGATGAATAGATATAGTTTGAATTCTATTTGAAGGATCCATGGTCTCTTCCTTTTTTCACATCAAAAAGAAGAGCGTAGGCTAAAAAGAATAGAAAAAGATACGGCTTTCATTCATTTTCAGCCAGAAGCTCTCCACTGTTAACCAGTGACAGCTGTAGGGATTCAACCCGGACAGCCGAACAAACCACACCTTTTTATGATTTATTCTCGGCGTCATACCCCTTCACAAACCTGCATCGAAAAAAAGGTTCCTTCAGTTTGTTATCTGGCTGACGCGCCTCTTCTGGACTTAAAAAGTCTTAAGTAAAGCGATTCTAACGCTTAATGTCGCGTTCGTACACCCACCTTTTTAAATATTTAAACAAAATGTCCCATCATATAGCTACCGCCATAACCAACGGTGTATGCAATAAGAAGATACACGCTCATTCTGAGGTAAGAAATAAACGTCAATTCCTTCACTTTACTCATTGCAATAATCCCCGCAGCAGAGCCGATAATTAACATGGAACCACCGACGCCTGTTGCATAAGTCAGCGTGAGCCATTCGTGTGTTGACATCGTCACATCGGCTTTGAGCAACGCCGCTGTCAGTGGCACATTATCCACCGCAGCAGAGAGCAAGCCCATCACATAGTTTGCAGTGACTGGCGACAAATGCGCATAAAGATTCGTGATCTGCTTAAGGACACCAATTTCTTTCATGATCCCCACAAGAAGCAAGACGCCTAAGAAAAATAGCAAGGTATCGAATTCTATCTCACGGACGTAGTTTAATATGCTCTTCCCAGGGCGATTGCGCATCAGGAACTGTGCTGTTAAGAACATGATGCTCAGACCAAATAAGAAAGTCAGCAACGGTGGAATTTGATATGCGACATTTAAAACCAACGTCCCTACAATAGTGGTCAGGAAGATCGCAGCAATCACAAAGTCCATCTTTTCAATCGGTTTTTTCTGGCGCTCAAATGTAATCGTGCCATTCATCCCAACAGAAAGCATGCATGCAAGAAGTAGTACACTCACCGCCGCTGGCGCAACCAACAACAACAGATTACCAATTGAGACTTTGTCTGCGAGGAAAATCATCAATGTTGTCACATCACCCGTGATGAGGGATACACCACCGCTATTGACCGCAAAGACAATCAAGGTTGCATATTTTAACCGCTTTTTTGGATCTAACTTGAGTGACATCACGACCGCAAGTGAAACAAGCGTTGCGGTGATATTGTCCGAAAGTGAAGAAAAGCAGAATGCAAACATCCCAATCAGGAACATCAGCTTTTTTTCTGACATTTTTTCGGGTAATACCCGATGAACAAGATTTTGAATAAACCCTTTACTATTGAGGTACGCGACAAACGTCATTGCCGCCATTAAGAAAAGCCAAAGTACCGCAATCTCAAGTAAATTTTCTTCCAGATGATGTTGTACAGTTTCTGGAGTTGCACCATTAATGGGGAATATAAATGCGATAATCCAACATAATGTACCAAAAAACAGCGTAGATTTTGCCTTGTTAACGTGGATAATATCCTCTATAACAATAAGCACGAACGCGAGAACAACTAGCGAGAGTATTAAGCCCGAAACCATTTTTCACCACGACCCTTGTTACGAAAGTTTATTTTTTTGGATAGAATAAGCGGTCGCGTAGTCTAACATCGAAAAACGTATAAAACCACAGCGATTGGTCGTTGTATTCATGATTATTGATTAGGGAAGATGATTATTCATCCAAGTGAGCAACATAAAAATGATCCCACCAAAACGATTATTGACCTGTTTTGTTGAACATTGGGGAACAATTGAAAAGCTGCTGTTGCATTTTTCGCATCGTAGCTTTTCTTTGCAAGATGTCCAAAACATACTCAAAGCGCTCAATCCAGATTGGCGAGGCGATAAAGTCTACAAAGAACTGCAACGTCTGATCCAGCTCGAACTGATCATTCCAATGGCCCGTTCCAGCCAGTACGAACTCAATCGAGCTGTACATGAATTTTCTCAATATCTGTTAAAAGAACACGAATTGGGACTGGCGGATGAAATCAACGTACTTGTGGAAGATATCATTCACGTCAGTGACCGTTTAGCCACAGCCGCGCAAGATAATGATAAATATGATGTGCAACGCTACTGCTGGCGAATGGATGATCGTGTCCGCCAAGTCATCAAACAATTTCAACAAAATGAAAACGCAATCCATGGTTTGGCAGAACGGGCAAAATACGATTTGCAGTTGTCCTTATCGCACCGTTATCAGGCCGTCATGGAAGCATTCGACGAATATATCGAGCCGATGTTAGATATGGTCAATATTCATGGACCATTCCAGCAATCTTTTGATCAAGTCGAGGCTCGGATCACCGCCATTCTTGATCAGATCCAAAAAATGGGTCAGCTTCAAAGCGAAAAAGAGCAACTGATCCAACTTCGCACACGTATTCTAGATATGTATGCGATTGGTCAAAATAGCCTGAGAAAAAGTGCAGATATCCTCCTGCCATTGCGGGAAGAGCTGCGCAAAAATACACGCCTTGCCAGAAAAGCCAGCGCTGTACTCTCCATGGCCCGTAAAAAAGGCGTTGACCAAACACTTCTTGGCAAAATGCCGGGAATGTCTTCAGATTTTCAGCGCCATACTTTGGGAACCGCCAGCCAAATGGCTGCATTTATGGCCGAGTTAGAATCCTTCGAATCTGAAGAATATCAACTGCCAGAGCCGGATAAGGAAGTCGTATTCTTAAGCCCAAATGCTCCAAAGTATAAGAATATTCGAAGTGCAGCACTCAAGTCTGCACGTCAAATGCCAAACTTGTTGTCTTGGCTCAATACCAGCTATCCGACTTTAGAAACCGACGAGCTGCTTTATCTGTATCAAAAGTTGGCGAATGATGATGAAATCGTCGCCGAGCACGCAAAAGAAAAACAAACAATCCAAATGCAAGACGTCAGCTTGACGCTTTATCCAATGGAGGCCTGTGAGGTAACTGATGAACACCATTGATCTCAACGAACTCAAACATCTCAAAGAAATCAATAAACGCCTCGTTACAGGCTTTCATATCAGCGAAAACGATATTACGCTTTGGCATGAATTAGAGTCTCAGCAAGACGCCTACGAAGCCCTGTTCGAAAAAATGGGTTATCGACTGTTGCGCGATAGCCGTGGATTTTTTTACTTCGACGTTCAAGATCCTACCGTCACAATGGGTAAGATCTCGCGGTTATTCGCGCTGTCTTTATTCTGCCTGATTGAGCATTATGCAGATAGTGGCAAAGACCCGATGCAATCTTTGTTTGATGAAGAAATTGATTTAGAGCTTTGCCAAACCTTGATCCAAAACCATTATCAGCTTTATGAGCAACTGGAGATCACGACCGGCTCTGAGCTACGTAAAGATGCGTTTCAGCGCATGCTTCGCTTTGGTATAGCCAAAGAAACCGCATCAGGAAATATCAAATTATTGACCCCAGTACATCGCTATCTAGATGCATTGATGAACTTCAATCATGCTGCAACTGAGCCTTCTTTTGAAGGTGAACAAGAAGAACGAAAACAACCCGCTTTCGAAGCAGAATTATCAGAAGAAACGGAGGCACTTGACGCATGAGTAACACAAGACAAAAACATTATGGACTCACAAAGCTCATGCTGCTCAATACAGCAGGCTATGCCAAATGTGTGATCCCGCTTGATCGTGCAGCATCCATTTGTGCGCCAAATAACACCGGAAAATCCTCCGTCATTAATGCATTGCAATTCCCTCTCATCAACGATTTACGTTTGACTGAATGGGATGGTCATGACTTAGATGACACACGCAAATTCTATTTCGCAACCGATCAGAGTTATATTCTTCTCGAAGCAGATCTTCCCCACGGCAAAGTCGTCATTGGAGTCGCTGGTCTGGGTAAAATCTCTGGCTATGCGCACCAGTATTTTTGTTATCATGGTGAGCTGGACCAAGCCCATTACACAATGGGCAAATCTATCATTAAATACACGCATTTATTCAATCATTTAAAAGCACAGGGACTAGCGCCATTTGAGATCAAAGCACGTGAATTGAACGCGTTATTAACGGGTGCCGCAACACCATTCGATGCCGATCTCAACTTAAAAATGATCCCGCTGAATAACGCCTCTGATGCACCAACTTACAAAGAAATCTTCCGCCGGATGCTGAACTTGCATAATCTTGGTGCGCAAGATGTGAAAAAGTTTATGCTCAAGGTCTTTGAGCGGCATATGTCGAATACAAAAGTCGACTTTTTTGATGTGTGGAATCAGGCATTCGATAAAGTGAATCGTGCAAAACGCGAATTACGGATTTTGGAAAGCCAACAAGAAGCGATAGCTGCTTTAGAATCCATGCTAGATAACAAATCCGTCCTCAAAGGTAAAATCGCCGCCTATGCAGCAAAGATTGATCAAACCCTCGTTGCATGGCATGATTTTGTGGAATCGTCACAGGATGAATTTCGTGAAAAATTAAACGAAGTGGCAGAAGAAAAGTCCTTACTCGAAGGAAAACAGTCACTCTTTGTCGATCAGCTCAAAGAGATTGCACGCCGCAAAAGTGAGCTAGATCGCTGGATTGCAGACTTTGATGTCCTGCAAGGGAAGTTTGAACTCACCAACGAAACAACACTGCAAAATAATCTGGCGCAAATCAAGTCAGAATACGAAGCACTGTCTCACTCACTCAGTGGTGTCAAACACCAAAGTATCGATACCATTCGTCTGCGTAAGCAGGAGATGAAAAAGCAACTTCGCAGCTTACAATTGCAACAGACAAACTTGGAGTACAACCTCTTTACCCGTCTGTGCGAAGATATTTCTCTCAATGAAGTGAAAGCGCTGAGTAAAGTCCTCAACCCGGACTTACTATCTCTTTCGACAGCGAAAAATGCTGATATAGAAATCACTGATGAATCTGCATTTTCTGATTTTGTTGAGATGCTTGCCAGCCAATTTAAACAACATAAATTGGTGCTGCCGGGTGCAACGATTTCTCTGGATAAACTCACTCCCGCAACGGTTCGCTCTACAGAAGATAAGGTGCAGCTCAAAGAACAGATCCATGCGTTAGAGCATAGCTTGGAAGAGCTGGAGCAACTGGAAATCGTTTCTTTGAATATGGAAGAAAAAACCAAAGAAAAAGAATCCCTATACCAAGAGCTACTGAGCGCAGAGTCGGATATTTCTTCCTTCAAACGCTATCAAATCATGCTGGAAGACAAAGACACAAAGCTTGGATTGCACGAAGCACTGGAAGAAGAAGAGCAAACGCTCAATGCGTCACTGGAAGAGCTGCAAGCCAACATTGCGCGTATTGCCGATCAACGCAATACATTGCATGCCAAACAAGAACAGTTAAAACGTCAAGTAGAACGACTTGAGCAAGTGAAGTCCGAGCGCCTAGACGACCAAATTGATTATGTGTCCGGTAAAGTGACGCCTTATTTTATGGATATCAATGTTGAATACGACACACTGCCAGAAACCTTGCATCAGTACAATCGTGACTGCCAGGAACTGCGTAACTTCGATATCAACATCAAAAATACCTACTTACACATCTATAATGCCGGGATCACGAAATACGAGGCAGAAACTGACGAAGATGTGAAATACCAAAAGCTGGTCTCGGCTTATCATCATTTAGATCAAGAGCGTGACGCAGTTGAAAAACAAGCCAGAGTTGCCTTAACCGATGTCGCCGCCACCATCAAAGGTCTACGTGAAGATTTAGAGCGACTCAAGCGGGAAATGAACAGCTTTAACCGCGGCATTTGGCAGCATCAAATCTCAAACCTCAAATCCTTTAAAATCGAGGTGATTGAGCGTAAGCAACTGGTCTCTCACATCGACCAGATTATCGCGACTTCTGATTTATATGAGAATGGCGATACTTTTGATTTGCTCTCCTCAGAAGCATCAAAAGACGAAAGTCGCGTAAACGAAGCAAAAGACTACCTCATCACAATTGCCCAGGAAAAAGGTGGCCTCACACTCTCAGACCTCTTCGACATTCGTTTCCAAGTCGTCAATCGCAACGATGAAACCGAGTATTATGAAAAAATCGACTCCGCTGGTTCGAACGGGACACGTATCACCATTAAGCTCTTGTGTGGTATGCTGTTTATCCGTCATCTCATGGCAGAGAAAGAGCGAGATATCTATCGTATTCCGATTTATATCGACGAAGCAGCCGATATTGATCCATCCAACCAGCAAGCGTTGATCCGCATGGCCACCAGCTTTGGGTTTATTCCAATTTTTGCTTCGGTAAAACCGCAAACATCCTGTGACTATATCGTCCCCATCAGGACTGTGAATGCAGGGGCACAAAACTGGGTGGATGAAAAAGACTGGATCGAAGTCAGTCGAGATGAAGAAAATCAAGAAGAAAGCTTAGCGACGCCAGAAGTCGCCTAAGCTATGCTACAAGAGTATGAATTTAAAGATTTAAGGAGAAAATAATGGCAGGACTCAGCTACGCCGTCATTATCTTGGTTGTTGTTGCAATCATTGTGATTGTAAAGGCCATTCAACTTGTGCCACAAGGATATAACTATACCGTTCAGCGCTTTGGAAAATTTACCAAAACACTGACACCGGGTTTTAATTTCATCATCCCAATCATGGACTCAATTGGCCATAAACAAAATATGATGGAACAGGTCCTCGACATTCCTCCTCAGGAAGTGATCTCTTCTGATAATGCACAGGTTACTACGGATGCAGTCTGCTTCTTCCAAGTGATTGATGCGGTGAAAGCCTCCTACGAAGTCAATGACCTGTTCCGTGCCATGGAAAACTTGGTCATGACCAATATCCGGGCTGTCCTTGGCTCAATGGAATTGGATGAAATGCTGTCCAACCGAGATAAAATCAACATGATGTTGCTGGCAAAGGTCGATGAAGCCACCGACCCTTGGGGGATTAAAGTCACTCGTATTGAGATTTTAGATATTTCACCACCACGCGATCTCGTTGACTCAATGGCGCGTCAAATGAAAGCCGAGCGTGAAAAACGTGCACAAATTTTAGAAGCTGAAGGGGAAAGAGAAGCTGCGATCAAAGTTGCAGAAGGTGATAAACAGTCTCAAATCCTTAAAGCAGAAGGCCAGCTTGAAGCAGCAAAACGCGAAGCAGAAGCCAGAGAGCGTTTAGCACAGGCGGAAGCAAATGCTACCCGCGAAGTCTCTATCGCTATTCGCGAAGGCGACACACAAGCAATCAACTACTTTGTTGCAACCAAGTACGTCGAAGCGCTTGGTAAACTTGCGGAGTCAGAGAATAACAAAGTGATGATGATCCCACTTGAAGCAACGAGTGTGATTGGCTCGATTGCAGGCATTGCAGAAATCGCCAAACAAAGCTTTGGTGAGGATAAGAAGTAACGCGGAGGTATCGAGATGTTTGATACATTACATGCTTGGCACTGGCTCGTTCTCGGACTCGTCCTTATCGGCGCGGAAGCATTGGGGACAGGTGGCGTCTTCATTGGCACTGCCATGGCCGCATTTATTTCAGCCATTTTGAAATGGATTGTGCCGGATCTAGCCTGGGAAATGCAGTTGATTATCTTCAGTATCCTTGCTGTGATCTTCAGTGCAACTTACTACAAGCTATTTCGAAAACTCCCCAAAGATGCAGAAGATCACCCTAACCTGAATAATCGTTCTGCACAAATGGTGGGGAAAACCACAACACTGACTGAGGCACTACTAGCGACTGGTGGAAAAATTCATTTTGGCGACACTCTCTGGAGCGTTCAACCTGATCAAGCGTATGAAGCAGAGACCATCGTTCGCGTTGTTCGTGCCGATGGGATGACTTTGTTTGTCGAAAAAGCAGAGTAAATCGTTATCAAATTCTGACTTCTCAAAGCCGCTTTCACCCACCCTGGTGCAAGCGGCTTTTCATTCACTGAACTTCAATTATGACCTTGCTTAATACCGGACAACTACATCCCTTCTAAAACGCCCTTCACCGCTCGAAGTGCATCTTGCCAGCTGGTCGGTGTTTCATCCGACAGTGCGATAATGGTACCAAGTTGAATGATCATCTCCGGGCTATCTTCTAGGAAGACGTGAACGAGATCCTGGGCATCAGCCCACGTTTGCTCATACTTCAGCGCCACATCAATCGCTTGCATTGCCAGATTTTTATCAATAGCACTGAGTCTCTGAGCCCATTTAGGTGCTTGCTCAGAATAATCAACTTTTGTCCCTTTTGTCATTAAAGGGCTTGGTGATATATCTTCTTGTTCCTGAACTGACGGACGAATGATCTCACGTTTACCTGTCACATGGATCGCCTCAGAACTCCCAAAAGGAAGCTTTGCTTCATAGCCCATCAAATTGCGATAATTCGTTACAAGAATATCTTGAATACTGCGATCAAACTTATTATTTAAATTGATATTCCAGTTCACTGTTCTTAAGTCTTCGGTATCTGCATCAGGTGTCGCATCGTATTGTATCGTCACTTTAAATTGATGCGGATCATCCTTTGGCGTGACTTCAACGGAGGCAAGGTTTGGATGCGCCATAATTAATGTATCTTTGATCACCTGCTGCATCGCACGGGAATTATTTACCATCGTTGCTTCGAACAACTCCTCAGCAATATCATGACGCGACATCCCATTTGAGAACTTGTGATTTTCTAATGTCTGCCGTATTTCTGGAATATGCTTAAATACAGGCATATGTTTTGCACGATCGGATGCAATTGTTGTATCTGTCGAATCGCCATGATGGGAAGATAACCACTCTACTTTTCGAGCCATCATTGGGGCATTATCATCATGCGGTGTTTCATTCGCGCCATGCTTAGCCAAGGCCATCATGGCAGAGCGATCAAGATATGAAACATCTGAGATAAATTTTTCTTCCGAAGCACTAAGGCCTAAACTCGATAAGTCACCAAGCAACGCACCCATCGTCTGGATCTCAGTATTTCCGGATAGTTTTCCTTGGATAAACTCCCAAGGAATTGTCGGCGCTTTTACTGCTTTTGTATCACCAAGCCAGTTATCAAGCTGTTCTTTTGACTCTATATCTTCTGATATACCTCCGCGCAGTAGATCAACTGGGTGGATCTTCGCTTCCGAATAGCCATCAGCATTACCACGGCCATAAGCATTCATGCTATGACCACTTGTAGACCAAGCATCAACTGTAAAAGCGCGTGACTCAGAAGAAATCGTCGTAATATTGTGATCCGCGCCTTGTCCAGAATCTTCTTGGTGCGCCACAATATTTTCTGCATATTCTCTTAATGTTGCCAATGTGTCTTCATCACGAAGTTCACCGAGCTGTTCATCAGACATTTCAGCAACCAGCGGTAAGGCCTCTTTTAACTGCTCATTACTCAAATCAGATTCAAGCAGCTCAATCGCATTGTTCATAAAGCTTGTCATCATTACACTGGCTAATTCACTGATTGGGCCACATGTTCCAATCCCTTCACCATTGAGCATTTCGCTAAGTGCCAACACTGAACTAGTCTCTTTTTTCAGTTGTTTGTCACTCACACCTAATGCATTTAAGTTGTCTGCAATTTTTTGAGAGATACTCAATGCCTGCCCCATGACACCATTTTCTCTGACATCCAAAACACTGTTACGGCAACCTGTTTGAGAACAACCCAAAAAGGTATTGATTTTAACGGTCATTGAGTTGGTCAAATTCCCCGTATATTCACCAGCAACCATGGTAAACTTGTCAGCGATACTAAGCGGCTTTGCATCTGCAAATGTCGAAAACTGTTTATCTGTGATCTGTCCTAATCGATCATCACTTAAGTTCTGTGCAGCATTACGTAATATCGTCGCGTTGAGGTGTGCAATTCGGCGTTCTGCGGATGTACCAAAACTTTCAGCTGAGGTCCGTACCGTTTGCTCACGGATGGTTTTCGTTAATTTTCTCAAAGCAGGTGTTTGTGAGACCCCACCATACTTTTTCTTTTTTACCGTTTCCATTGCTGCAGCATCACGCTGTTTCAGTTGTTCTGCCGCTTCTAAGTTTCGTTTCTGCCCGATATTCTCCCGTTGCCCTAAATCTAATAAACGTTGTGAGCCTCTTTTACTCATCTGTTTTTTTAACAATTTTGTTTTTGGTGTCAATGGAGCAGGATCATCAACATTTTCTGCTGCAGATGAATCTCTCGGTGCAAATGAAACGCGCTTTGCGTCACTCTCTGTGGCTGGAGCAAATTGGTGTTGGCTTGGGCTTGCACTACTCATCGACGCAAAGTGCTGATCTGCGGGTAAAACTTTGTATGCTTTCGCGGCGTTTGCGCCCAAGTCTTTTAGAGCATTAATTGCAGCATCTTTTGACTCGAATGTCTTAAAGTTATTGTCATCAAATTTAGAAACAACAACATGTTGGACTGAGGAACTTGAAACTGTCATAAGGACTCCATTTTAATCTTCGTTCAATTAGCTCATGAGTAACAGCAACTTTTATTTAGTTTTGTAAAGATTTGAAAATAAAGATTATTTGATCTTTTTGTACACAAAATGCGAACAACTTCTCAGCAATTCGCATTCGTTTGTTTTTTTACCCTAAAAAAGAACCATCTTTTATTTCAACAGACAATGGTTCTCCATGTGGTAATGGTTCCACTTGTCGATACGGACCAGATAAATCACTGACATAAAAACGTAATTCTCCTGGTTTTTGTTGGAACTGTATCCCTTCAAACGGCCGTTCCCCGCAGTATGAAATCCGATCATACGGCACATGGATCACATGCTGGAATTCAGGGTTCTGATCTACAAGAGCAATCGATTGCTCTCCTGTCGCAATGACCCCAAGACTCTTGATTTCATTTGAGCCTTGTATCCGCTGCATTGCATGATGCAACAGTTCAGCATATGACGGTTCCCCAGCTTTTTTCGCACCCATGGCACCATATGCCATCGGAAAAATAGGCTCTTTGAAGTGTCTGGTCGCATGGTGCAAACGCCGGATCACCATCGCCTCAGTTTCAAACACAAGTCGTAAAACATGCCTGTCCCATATTGCGCTTAATTGAAGAGGTACCATCGGAATATCAGCCTCTTGAATGACTTTGACACAACAGACACTCACAATTTCACCCATTTCATCCAGTTGGTCTGAGGCAATTTTGAGCGTGACCATACTCAAACCACTATCAATGTATTCTTCAACAAGTCGCCCGAAAAGATCATCCAGGGTTTCACGAGTCAACCGCTCGCCATATCGAGTATTCTGGCGCAGCCAACTGATCATTTGTTCTCTTTCGCTGAACTGCTCCGCCACCAGTGATTTCGCTTCTTGAATTTGACGAGCGGTCAGTGCTTGACGACTGAATGGCCGATGACGATATTCAATCGTTGATGTCTGATTGATTCTTGCCAGGTAGTTTCGAGGGAAACGAGAAGCTATCGACTTTGGCAGAGCCAGATTATGAAAAGTTGGTAGTAACTTCGCACCTTGCCAGTTAAAATCGCCACTGTTATCCATATAAGCGGATAGACCGAGTCGTAATACAATGGTCTCTTGTGAGTACTTACCGAGATCTGGCAGCATCAGACGCAACCATTCTCCATTCACCTTTGGATTGAGTACGTCTGTTGAATCACAGCTTCGGCCATAAACCAGTGTTGGGATCACATATTCAGACTGAGGTAATTGTTCAGAGTGGCCACTTTCATTCACGACCCAAACTTCAGGATATAAAGTTAAATGACGCAGAATGCCGAAGTTCCAATTTCCACCATTCGTGACAATACGTTGTTCTTGTTCTGCGTAAATTGTTTTATAGCGGTGAGACCAAAGGACAGCCCCCCCAGGCAATGGAACGGAAATTTTGAGTTGTCGGTCTGGGTTTTCCCGCATTTCTTGATGTTCTACACGAATAAATGCCGAACCTGCGTTTCCGACATAGCCTTGCCCAATTTCTGACCAAACAGCAAAGTGATGCTGAAACCTTGCTTTTAATTGACGAAGACCTATCCCTAGGCGCTTTATTTGCTCATCAATTTGTAAAGTTCCTAAATACCTTAATCCAGTTTCACTCATGTCAAAGCCACCGCCAATATTCACGATATCTGGATAACATCCAAGAATTGAGTGACTCATCTGAAAAGCTTGATCGATCGCCAGGAAAATATTGTCATAGGCAGCAAAAAATTTTGCCCCCAAGCCAACATGAAAGGAGACACCAACAATAGGGATGTTTGCGACCTTCGCTTGCTCATAAATCGCCTGGATCATCCGAGGGTTCTTCAATACATCAATCCCAAATCTTCCCATCGATACACCAGCACCACCGAATGGCGTTGCAAGACGAATGATCAACCGCAGGCTGGATGAATCAAGATGATGTTTTTGACAAAATCCAATAATCCGAGTCAATTTTTGTAAATGATCAAAGCAAAATGCCGTCACTCCCAGATGATAAGCACCAAGAAATTCTCGTTCATTCATCGTTGGGTTTGCAAAGACAATATTCTCTGGTAAAAAACCAAGTGCGATTGCTTCTACTGCTTCAGGCAAAGAGGCTACTTCAAGGCCCGCATTTTCTTTTGAGTTCAATCGAGCATATTGCAAAGGTAAATTGTGGTTTGATTTGAATGCTGACATTTGACGAAATGAAACCGACTCGCCAATTTCCTGTCGCATTGCAGATTCAATCGCTTGTTCATTATCCAGCGCTGTTGCGATATTCAGATAGAAAAACCCAGGATAGTGTTTTGTAAATGGCGAATGCATCTCGGCCAGTTTTTGCGAGATATATTTCTCTTCTTCCTGCACCACAATTTCCGGGTGCTTCATATTGGCTGATAACGCTTCACTCGGAAAATGAAAACCTTCCAAACCGATTGCATGTAATTTCTGTTTTGTTTCTTGTCGCTTTTCTTGGGTCAGTGACCAAAAGTTTTCTAGCTGATGTGTTCGTTCTTGATCATTATCTTGCATCAGGTACTCCTAAGATTGAGCAGATATCGGGACGCGGTAAAATAGTGGAAATGTCTTGAAAAGTCGATGAAAAAGGGTTGAATATTAAGAATTCAACGACGTGAAATCATCTAAGGGCTTCCATTGGCCCAGCTTGCGGCATGGCCTGATGAAATCCCGAGACGATCCTTACCTGCATCAACATCAGGTGAAACTCAATCAGCGATTGCTTCAGGCTGGTACTCCCTTGCTGGGAAACTCAACCAGACTTTCGAGCATAAAAACGCTGCTAACCTAGCCTGATTTTTTGCGTTTATGCTGGAAAGAATATAGTGTTAAATCATAAAATAATGGGCGAATAACATGACGATTCATCAATGACCGCGTCTGGTAAAGAAACGATCAAACAGATAAAAAAGCAACTGCATGACTCGATTTCTGCCCGCCAAGATATTGAGCGAACTCACGCAGCTCAGTTCAAATTATTATTTCAATTGATTTCAAAACTCACCTTATTAAGCAAAGGTCTGGATAGTGATTTAGATAACAAACTTGCGGCTTTTCGAAAGTCCCTCTCTGCAGCAAAAGATATGGACAAAATTGAACCTTTAGTTCAAGAAATCAATGGACTGCTTAAGGAACAAGACAACAAGATATCTTCATCCATTCAATCCACCCAAAAAACGCTAAAAGTCGCAGGTAAACAACTTCAAATTCGTCCAGGCCTATCCGAAAAACTCAAACGGGATTTAAAAGGATGGATTGGCGAGGTTTCGGAAGTCCAAGGACCCATTCAATCCTATATTCCTCACTTTGATCGATTGGTTCATCTATATCAACAAGCGCTCGATACCTCAGAGCAACAAGGTAACGGTGACTCGGAAAGCTCGGCCATCCAACAGATTTCCCAAGAAGTATTGAACTTAATGAGCGAACTGACTTTTGAAGGGAAGCAAGGCCAGCAACTCGAGAAGCTCCGTAAAAACCTTCTCTCCTGCAATTCTCATTCTGATCTGATTGAAATTTGCCTGACCGTTCTCAAGATGATCATTGATCATATTACGCAGGAGCGCTCTTCTGCACAAAAGTTCATGTTATCAATTAATGATGCGCTCAATACTGTTCACCAAGCGGTCTCCACCTCGATTAATACATCAGAAACCATTAATAACGAGCTGCATGAAGTGAATCATGATATCGCAAAGCAAATGGCACAACTGACTCGGGAAGCACAAGAAGCCACTTCATTAGAAGTCTTAAAGCAGCATTTGACAGAGCAATTAATTGAACTCGGCGGTTCTATCCAAAAGAAAAATGGACTTGAGCAACAGGAATATGATGAGCTGCTTGCTAGCCTCACCGAAATGGAAGAGCGACTCACTGAACTAGAAGATGAAGCATCAAAGTACCGAAAACGAATGACAGAACAGAAGTTCAAAAGCCTACAAGACGAACTCACCAAATTACCCAATCGCGCAGCGTTCGAAGAACGGTTTTCATTTGAATACAAACGATGGCAACGATATGAAAACCAATTATCCATCGCGGTGATTGATATCGATTTTTTTAAGCGAATCAATGATACCTATGGGCATAGTGCAGGAGACAAAACCCTTCAAGCCATCGCAAAAATCCTGAAGCAAAATATACGAGAAACTGATTTTATTTCTCGCTATGGTGGAGAAGAGTTTGTTGTCATCTTTCCAGATCTCGGCTTGAGAGAATTAGGACAACCCCTTGAAAAACTTCGCCATGCGGTAGAAGATAAGCCGTTTATGTTCCGTGATAAGAATGTTCAAATCACCATTTCTATTGGCGCAACATCGATTCTTTCTTCCGATTCAAAGCAAGGCATTTTTGACCGAGCTGATGCCGCTTTGTATGAGTCAAAAAATAAGGGCAGAAACCGCGTCACAATTTGGTCCGAATAACTTTCCAATTTGACATTCCTCATTCATAATTACCCATCTAGCTCTGTCAAAAACATGTGATTATTCACTGTGTTAGCAGAGAACATGTTCCGAAGGAGAAACACATGCTGGTACAACTGAATCCGATAGGCGCAATGGACCTTCTTTCCCAGCTTGAAGTTGACAGCTTGAAGCAATCCTCCACCAGTGATTTATATCGTATATTTCGCAACTGCTCTTTGGCAGTTTTAAACGTTGGCAGCCATACGGATAGCTCAACCGAAATTTATGAAAAGTATAAAAGCTTTGACATAAACCTCTTGCGCCGAGAACGCGGGATTAAAATAGAACTCATGAATCCGCCAGAAACCGCCTTTGTTGATGACCAGATCATCAAAGGAATACACGAACATTTATTTGCCGTGATCCGAGATATTTTATATTTAAATGATCGCTATCAAAGCTCTGATAGCATCAACCTCACAAACTCCTCACACATCACCCATGTTGTTTTTGATATTCTACGCAATGCAAAAGCCATTAAGCCTACACGCGGTGCAGATATGGTGGTCTGTTGGGGCGGTCATTCCATTAATGATATCGAATATAAATATACCAAAGACGTTGGTTATCAGCTGGGGATCCGCGGCCTCAATATCTGTACCGGCTGTGGTCCAGGCGCAATGAAAGGCCCGATGAAAGGTGCCACGATTGGTCATGCCAAGCAAAGGATATCAACCGGACGATACCTTGGTTTGACGGAACCCAGTATTATCGCTGCAGAACCACCAAACCCCATTGTCAATGAACTCGTGATCCTGCCAGACATCGAAAAACGTCTAGAGGCATTTGTCCGCGTCGCACACGGGATTTTAATATTCCCAGGTGGCGTCGGGACTGCTGAAGAATTACTCTACATTATCGGGATCATGTCCCACCCGGAGAATGCGCGACAACAACTGCCCATCATCTTAACTGGCCCGAAAGAGAGCGAAAATTACTTTTACGAATTGAAAGACTTTATTGGTAGTATTTTGGGTGAGAAAGCAACGGATATGTTCCAAATCATCATTCAGGATGCACCGGAAGTTGCCCGCGTCCTCAAAGCATCGATGCCGGAAGTTCGCGATTATAGAAAAACTATTGGCGATGCGTATCACTTTAATTGGACTCTTAAAATAGAACCAGAGTTTCAGCTCCCTTTCATCCCGACCCATGAAAACATGGCCAAGTTGAATTTACATATGGACCAAAGTCTGGCACAGTTAGCAGCAAATCTAAGAAAGGCATTTTCAGGTATCGTTGCTGGCAATGTAAAAGACGAGGGTATTCAAGCAATTGCACGTCAAGGACCTTTCAAGTTAACTGGTGATGCAATACTGATGAAGCGAATGGACAAGCTACTCAAAGCATTTGTCAAACAAGGCCGAATGAAACTACCTGGTACTGAATATATCCCCTGTTATGAAATTGTCAGTTGAGTCACCTCCTTACCATTTACTCCTTGTTGATGCGCTGAACCTGATCCGGCGCATCTACGCGATCGCAGAACGTCCTTTTCAGCCGATCCGTGGTGAACTGTCTGATCAGACTCGCCATCAGCTGATCCACAATACGGCAACATCCACAGCATCAGCAATCAAAAAGCTGCTACAGCAGTTCTCGCCAAGCCACGCTTTAATGGTGTTTGATGCATCCAACACCAGTTGGCGTAAGACGCTTTTCCCAGAATACAAAGAAGGTCGCTCACCAATGCCAGAAGCGCTTGCCTATGGCATGGGACAAATTCAAGATCATTTACTGGATGTCGGCATTGATTCACTGTTACCTGAAGAAGATGAAGCCGATGATGTCATTGCGACTTTAGCGCTAAAAACAGCTGCCAAACAGATTCCCGTGACAATCATCTCCACTGATAAAGGCTTTAATCAACTCCTTCATCACGAACATATTCATGTTTACGACTACTTCCACCGGAAGTTCATTCAAAATGAAGATGTCATTGAAAAGTTCGGTATTCATAGCCATCAATTTTCCGACTTTTTAAGTTTGGCTGGAGATGCCACAAATAATATTCCTGGTGTGAGCGGAATTGGGCCAAAGTCAGCTTTAGAGATCCTATCCATCTGCCCGAAGCTGGACCATCTCGATTTGCACCGATTACCACCAAAATACAAGTGCAAAATGGAGGAAGAATGGGATAGCTGGCAGGTCTTCCGTCAAATCAGTCAACTTAAAACCGATATTGAGCTCGGTATCAACCTAAAACAACTCAGACTCCAACGAGATTAGTTCTTATGCAAAAAACAATTTTACTCACCGGAACCAACCGTGGTATCGGGTTAGGTTTCGTGGAACATTTTACTGCCCTCGGAGCAAATGTCATCGCAACACACCGCCCGGGCCACGCATCTGATCAACTTTTATCCTTGAATGAAACAAACGCAAACCTGACACTTCATGCACTGGATGTGTCTGATGTCGCTTCAATCGACAATTTTGCTCAGGCCCTACAAGGGCAAAATATCGATATTTTCATCAATAATGCGGGTGTTTATGGCTCTAAAGGACAGCAGTCTTTTCACAGTGTGGATTTGGATGAGTGGAAAGACGTGCTGATGGTCAACACGCTTGCTCCTTTACTTCTCACTAGAGCTTTGCACTCAAACTTAAAAATGAATAACGGCGCCATTTGTGGGTACATCAGCTCAAAAATGGGAAGTATTGATGATAATTCTTCAGGTGGACAATATATTTATCGTAGTTCTAAATCATCACTAAATTCGGTTGTTCGTAGTCTTTCGGTTGACTTAGCCGACGATCAGATCCAAAGTGTAGCACTGCATCCTGGGTGGGTGAAAACTGATATGGGCGGCCCAAATGCCTTGATTGATGTCAAAACATCTGTCAATGGGTTAGCGGATATTTTGCTTAATTTCAAACAAGCGTATAATGGTTCGTTTTTAAACTATGATGGTCAAACGATCCCTTGGTAAGGCCGTATGAATGGGTGAATACATGAATGAATGGGTAGATACAGATGTAAGACAGAAACAGGATCGTCGATCCATCATGACTTTATTGAAAGTTTTTCTGCTGGGCTCTGTAATGTATTTACTCATGACATTTCTTGTCAAAACATTCTATCAAGACAACCCGGATCAAATGGAGTGGCAGGTTCGGGAAGTCTACAACCAGAAATTCATTCAATCCCTTATCGATAGCAACAACACTTATCGACAGCAGGTGCTCTCAAAGCTCGGTGGACCAGATATCACTGAAGCAAAAAAGGTGAATGGCCATATCTGGCAAGTCTTTTTTTATCGAACGCAGCTCAAAGAGTCAGATGGATTTACTACCCGAGAGGAGTGTACTGCCCTACTATTTAAAGATGATAACTTGGTCTCCGTCGGCCCAATTGCCTACGAACAATATAACGAGATCTTATGAATGAAAACGCCGCGTTAAAAGCACTGATACAGTTTTGGTCTCAGATCAGCCAAAGATGTCCCAGTGTTTTAATTGCTGCTGAAGATATTCATGAAGAGCTGAATAGCGCCATTCAACGAACACGGCAGTTTTGCGAAGAAGAACCCTACACTGCTGCGTTTCTTCTTCACTTTCCGATTGCTGAGTTAAAACCACACAAAAATTTGATCCTGAGAACTTTTCTTCTCGCTTGTATTCTCATTCATCGTAGTGAGTTAACGCCACAAGCAAAAACAACACACCTGCATTGCTTAATGTTGTTTTTGATGTCTCACAGAGAACAAGACTGGGCAAAGCCAGATTGGAAGCATATTAAACTGGCCTTGGTAACCACCATTAAAAAAAACAAGACCATTACATGGGAAGATAAAAAACAGCTTCTCGGACTCATCAAAAGTAAGCCCTATTACCCCGGCTATTGGATGGGTTGCGTTTGTCATGTCCAGATTCTTTCAGCTACTTACCACTTGATCAATTTCCATCAAAAGCATCCCAAATTGACACTCTATGAAGCATGTCGAAAGCTCTCTGCAAAAATTCTCAATCCGGTTTTTCATGAAGCTTTATCTCATATCATCGCGCTGCTACAAGAACTACAAATCGGCAGTCCACTCAAAAAACCCAAAGACACCGTTTTACTCTTTCAGGATCACCCTTTATCCCTGGCTGTCGCAATGAGCCAACAAGGCAAATTTGGCTTAAAAAAAACCAAATCCGTCAGGCTGGATACATTTTCTGAGCACCAAGTCTTCCAGTTATCGACAAAGAATCTGCATTCTCTCAGTGTTGAATATATCCATAAGGCTTGCCAAAACATTCAAAACGAGAACCCCCGAAAACTTAAATTGATCCCCGAAGTTACATCACCACTTGATAAACAAGAATTCCAGCAGGATATGATGAATATCACGGAAGAAGCGCTTTATCCATTTTTAAAAGAAAACCCATCCTATCGCCATGCACTTACAGATAATGCAACCCAGCGAAGTAAAGAGAAACTTCCCATTGTGACTGCATTCCATGCCATCCGATTTTTAGGGATCATGAATGCACAATCCATTTTAGCCAATCACCAAAAGACACGAGTCTTATGTTGTGCTGCAACCACAGAAAAACAGCGCCATGCAATTTGGTTATTGGGCCACATTGCTGAACAACTCTCCCGACAAGTAAAGACAAAACACCTACCTACCCGGTTTAGCTATCTCATGACTGCATTCATTGCGCCCGTTTTGATGGCACAAAGTAAATCAATGGTATCGGAAAGTAGCGCAGCACCCCTTCAATCCAAGCCAATTCAGAATTTCTTCAAAGCGCTGTTTGATCTGCATAGCGATTTAACCCAATCCGCTTATCAGGAAGGCCAAAAAGCGTTGAAGTTACCCGGGACTTTACGAGTGGCCCTTCGTTCAAACTTCTGGCCAACGGATGATAAAATTCCAAACTCCCAGCAACAGGCCAACCAAATCCTGATGGCAGCATTGTTGATCGCCATTCCAATGCTCACATCAGAAAAAGACACCAAAGAATACCAAAAAGCTCTCAATTCTTCATTACGCCCCCTAAAAATCAACCCAGAAACGGTGCAACAGATTTCAGATCAACTTTTAAATTCAGGGCAACTTTGGTTACCGATCGGATAAATAAAGCGCATTAAGAACAAATATCGTTCAAAAACAATTCTTAAGAATGAAAGTTCCTGCACAATAGATAGATAATTGGGCGAAAAAATGACATAATCGCCCGCCATATTTTCCAGCTTCTACTACTCTGGATAGTAAAAATAGTCATTTAAGGGTAATTTCATGGCGGCACAAACAATTACAGTCATCAAGGGCGATGGCATTGGTCCGAGTATTATTGAATCTGCAATCGAAATCCTGAATAAGGTCGGTTGTGACTTTAACTACGAATATGTAGATGCGGGCTTAACTGCACTAGAAAACAGCGGTGAGCTACTGCCACAAGAAACACTAGACGCAATTGCGCGTAACAAGATCACATTGAAGGGCCCATTAACAACACCTGTTGGTGAAGGATTCACTTCAATCAATGTGACACTTCGCAAAAAGTTTAACCTATACGCAAACGTTCGTCCGGTCATTTCATTCAAAGGCACGAAATCTCGTTACGAAGACGTTGATATCATCACTATCCGTGAAAATACACAGGGGATGTATTCTGGCCTGGGCCAAACGGTGGCAGAAGATGGTAGCGAAGCAGAAGCACTATCCAAGATCACGCGTGAAGGCGCTGAGCGTATCGTTGAGTTCGCTTATGAGCTAGCACGTCGTGAAGGCCGTAAACGTGTGACTGCGGTTCACAAAGCGAACATCTTGAAGTCTACCTCAGGCCTATTTTTGAAAACTGCACGTGAAGTTGGTGAGCGCTACGCGGATATCGAATCTCACGAAATGATCGTAGATGCAACGTGTATGAAACTTGTGATGAACCCAGCTGAGTTCGACGTCATCGTCACAACGAACCTATTTGGCGACATCGTTTCTGACTTGTGTGCAGGTCTTGTCGGTGGTCTTGGCATGGCGCCAGGCGCAAATATCGGTAAAGACTGTGCAATTTTCGAAGCCGTCCACGGTTCTGCTCCAGACATCGCTGGTAAAAACCTCGCGAACCCATCTTCTGTCATCCTTGCATCAATTCAGATGCTTGAATATCTAGAGATGAATGACAAAGCAGAGCGCATCCGTAGTGCACTACGCGACGTGATCGAATCTGGCGACCGCACCACACAAGATTTAGGTGGCACAAGCGGCACAACAGACTTCACACAAGCTGTGATTGAACGTCTGTAAGACTGATTTATCTTAATAATGATTCTGATATGGGAGCTGTTGCTCCCTTTTTTATCCTCCGAAAACATATCGAAATGCGACACAGAGAAGACGACGTATAAAAATTGTTTTGCATCACACTGTGTACATGCCAGAAAATTCTAGCAACAATAAGTCGAAGCTGATCCGTACTAAACTTTACATAGTCATCAACAATAGACTCAAATTGAATGAAATCCATTATTGGTTTAATTTTCTGCATATGTGTCTTTTCTAGCACGGCTTGTTTTGCGGCCCAAAGACATTACCATTTTGCTTCCATAGAAAAACTCGTCGAGCAACAAGTAGGCAAAATCGTACTTCCAAAAGTGTACGCCAAACTCAATATCAATATCACTATTTCCCCGCTACCAGGGAAAAGAGCGCAACTTGATGCTGTCTCTGGACGTAAAGATGGTGAGATCATGCGGATATGGTCATATGGTGAAGAAAACCCGAATATGGTCCGGGTTCCAACTGCATACTATTCTCTAGAAACGATGCCTTTTTTTCTTAAAAACAGAGGGATCCAGATCCAGTCAAGGCAAGACCTTCTCAATTACAGCCTTGTCAAAGTCAGAGGTGTGAAACATACAAATAATATCACTGAGGGCATGAAAAATGTTTCTGATGTGAATAATACAGAAGAAATGTTTTTACTGATCACTCAGGGCCTAGCAGATATTGCATTGACCAATACACTGGATGGTAAACTTCGACTCAGCCGACTCGAAAACCATCAAATCATTTATCCGAAAAATCCGCTTGTTGTTTTAAAGCTTTATCACTATCTCAACCCAAAACATAAGCAGCTCGCATCAAGCATCGATGAGGAAATTCAAAAGATGTTCGCAAGTGGAGAGATGAAGGCCATCATTCAAAAAGCAGAGCAATCGGTGATCCAATCTTACAGTCAACAATAAGGCCAACACTGCACTGGCCTTCATCAATTTATCGAGGCAAAGCTCACCGATTTACTCAAGGTGCTCCGAAACTTGGGTCGGGATCACAGTCAACAATGCACGCTGTCCAATAGCAACATTGGCATTGGGGAAGATGATCGCTTCACCATCTACCTCAGCTATATGTTGAATATCCCCGTCTTCTGCGAGTACAAAGCCTTTTGAGTAGCCCGTGAAGTTATCCACATCATCCGCAAAATTTAAGCGGAAATCTTCGGTCTCTTTGTTAATCGTTCGATAGACTTCGAAGATCTCAAAATCTTGTGCATCGAATGGTTTCGCCTGAATCGATGACTCACCAATGAGCTGAGTCAGTGTTTGCTTCACTTGGACAAAGCGCGACATGTCGTTTTCACCAAATGGACGGACTTTACCAAGTTCTACAGTAAAAGAGTCCGCGCCAAAACTGTTGGATGAGAAATAGCTAAAAGTTGTTGCTGGAGCTTTCATCAATAAGATTGTATTCACCCCACATGCACCCATGAATTCAAATTGGCTTTTCTTCCATGGCTTACCATGAAGGAATGGGTAGACCGCAAACTTTTCGTTCTTCGAGCCACGGATCGCTGTATGTAAGTCGTAATGACAACGATAGCGCCCTTTTGGCACCGACTCAAAAAATCGCGCAACATAGCCTTCTAATTTTTTCGCACGTTCCCGCTCTGAGTTGTTCAAACCAGGTCCTTCTGAGTGTTGACCACTAAAAAGTCGGTTCATATTTTCTTCGACAAAACGCTGTCCAATATTGATCGAGGCAGGGTTACCGAAAATAAATAGCACCCGTTGTTTGAGTTTTATCTCACCCAAAATTGCTTTTTGAACAAGCTCAGAGACAATTTCAATCGGTGCGGTTTCATTTCCATGGACCGCGCATGATAGAACAATATCTTTCTTCAGGTCTTCCTCAGGCTCAATACAAATCACGCCTGTATCCCAAATTGAGACCTGACACCTGTCTTTCGTATGAAAAGAAAATGGGTCCAAGTGCCATTCGTGCGCACGTGTGATCGTGAGAAAATCTCCAGTCTCTCGGAGCTGTTGTTCAATCATGGTATTACCTTACTTCAGTCGTCTGAAACAGACGGTCTACAAACTGCTGCGCAGCAACCGTTAGCTCTTGAAGGTGCTCAGCACTCACAAAGCTTTCCAAGTAAATCTTATAGATATCTTCCGTCCCAGAAGGTCTTGCCGCAAACCACCCCTGTTTCGTCACAACTTTCAAACCGCCGATCGATTCATCATTCCCTGGCGCTTGTGTATGAATGCCTAGAATCGGCTCCCCAGCAAGCATCTTCTCGGATATCTCTTTTGCTTGGATTGATTTGAGCCGCGCTTTCTGTGCTGGTTGCACAGGTGCATCAATCCGCTGATAGTGAGGCTCGCCTAATGTCTTTACCAGCGCTTGATAATATTCACCAGGATCTTTTTGAGTCACGACATAAATTTCTGCTGCAAGCAAACCTAGGATGATGCCATCTTTATCTGTCGACCATGCTTTGCCGTCTTTTTGTAAAAATGAAGCACCTGCACTTTCTTCGCCACCAAAAGCCAACTGACCTGCTGCCATTTTCTCTACAAACCATTTAAAGCCAACCGGGACTTCGAAGAGGTCTCGCTGATTCGCAACGACAACGCGCTCAATCAGCCCACTTGACACAATCGTCTTACCAATTTGCAAGGTCTCAGCCCAATTTGGGCGATTTTTAAGCAAATAGTCAATCGCAACAGCAAGATAGTGGTTTGGATTCATTAATCCGCAGCTTTGGGTCACAATCCCATGACGGTCCACATCTGGGTCATTGCCGATAGCGATATGAAAGTCACCTTTTTGCTTCAACAAATCAGACATGACGAAAGGGGAAGAACAATCCATGCGAATGACGCCATCTTTATCAAGCGGCACAAAAGCGAATCTTGGATCAACTTCTTCATTCACAATCGTGAGATCAAGGCCATAGGTTTGTTTGATTTTTTGCCAGACACCGATGCCTGCCCCACCCATTGGATCGACTGCAATTTTTACCTTCCCTTGTTGAATAGCTTGAATATCAATGACACGTTCCAAGTGGTCGACGTATATTTGCTCTAAATCAAGCTGCTGGACATTCGAAGAAACAAGCGCTTTTTCATAAGGAACTCTTGGGGTTTGTTGCCAATCTCCCAGCAATATCTCATTTGCACGATCTTCTACCCACTGCGTTACAGTTTGGTCTGCTGGGCCGCCATTGGGTGTGTTGTATTTGATCCCACCGTCCGCAGGTGGATTATGGGAAGGCGTGATAATGATCCCATCAGCGTTGCAACTTTCATCGTTTAAAATACAGTGAGAAATTACAGGTGTCGGTGTATACCCAAACCCTTCCTGTATAATCACCTGAACATCATGGGCGACCAGTACCTCCAGCGCAACCATAAACGCGGGTTCAGATAAAGCATGCGTATCTTTACCCAGATAAAGTGGGCCTTGAATCGAGTTTGCTTGACGGTATTCAACGATTGCCAGCGTGATGGCTCGAATATGCGCTTCGTTAAATGTGCATTTCGTTGAACTTCCTCGATGACCAGAAGTGCCAAAACTGACTTTTTTTGAAAGGTCCTGATTGAGATCAGGTTGTTGCATATAAAACTGGCTGACGAGCTTTGGGATATTTTCCAAGCTCGTCACCGGCGGCTTTTGCCCTGAAAGTGGAGACAAGGGTTACTCCTTACAGCATTTCGCGGATTTTCTCGACCTCAGCAGGGGTATAGCCAAGAGCAATGGCAACATCCGTCAACATACTTTTTTTCTTTGTTGTATTCGAATTCGTGATCACCCAGTATTTTGAATCTGGGATTTGCTTTGGGTTTGTACTTGAGCCAGATTCCAACAAAGTGGCTTCGTTTGCAGCGAAATACAAACGATTGCGGCCTTTGATATCAAGAACACAATCAAATTTCTCGCGATGTACTTTTGCCAGTGCTCCTAAAATAAACAGAAAACGGCCGACGACACCCTTTTGCAGATTGAGTTCCTCAACATTTAATACATCAAAGACGCAAAGCTCATCTTGATTGATTGATACCTTAGGTGTTGCTTCGGTGCCTTTCTGTATCTGTGTTTGTGGCAAGCGATGCGGGGTTAAACCGAGAAGGCGTCGCAAAATCTCAGAAGCACTCTCTCCGATCTTCTCAGTTTTGCCTGCGATATGCTGATAAAGCTCCTCATCAACTTCGATTGTTTTCATTTGCTGCTCTCTCGTCTTTAATAAGCCCATGGATTATACAAATACTCTCGCCTGAGGGCCAGATGATCTTTCTTGTGATCTGCATTCAATGCAACAATTCGATTCGTTTCACGACTTGCATTTTGCAGCTGCTATAGTGGAGAATACGCGCCTGATTTAGACTGGCCGAACGCTGACAAAGGAAATAGACAACATGCAACCCGCCTTATTGAACTACAAAACGCGTGGTTTCAATACGCTTCAAGAAGATATCCATCAGAAAGAAACAACCCATCAAGCTATATTTGTCATCCATGGTCTTTTTGGTACGTTAGATAATTTAAATGGGATTGCACGGGCACTTGAAGAAGAGCATTACGTCATTTCTGTCGATGTTCGCAATCATGGAAAGTCTTTTCAAACACAAAGTATGTCTTATGCTGAAATGGCCAGCGATATTATTGTGCTTGCAGATCACCTGGGGCTTTCAACATTCGCTGTGGTTGGCCATTCAATGGGCGGAAAAATAGCCATGCAACTGGCCTTAGATCACCCTAACCGAGTGACAAAACTGGCTATTGCAGATATGGCCCCTGTTGGATACCACAGCCGACATGATGCTATCATCCAAGGTCTAGAGGCGATTCAAATACAACCGCCTTCATCGCGAAAGGAAGCGGATGACATCTTATCCACATATATTGATGAGCCTGGCGTACGGCAGTTCCTCTTAAAAAGTCTCGAGAAATCTGGGGATGTTTTTGGTTGGCAATTTCACTTATCTGCGATTAAGGAAAACTACTCGCTGATTATTGGGCCACTTGAAGAAGGCAAGTCCTTTCACGGCGAAGTGTTATTCATTAAAGGTGCTGACTCTGATTATATTCTTCCACAACACCGCGAAGAAACAATAAAACGCTTTCCAAATAGCCAAGCGAAAATTATTTCCGGCGCTGGTCACTGGCTACATGCGGAAAAACCTGCAATATTTAATCGCATTGTATGTAATTTCATAGCCTCAAAATAGCAATTGTTTATTGATTAACCTGAGTGACGTAAAAAGCATCTGTAAATTCAGAGAATTGGTGGTCCCAGTGCTAAATAAATTGAATTTTTTGTGGTATAGTTCGCGATTCATAAGTTCTGAGCTGTAGAAAATGCAAGTCGAAACAATTGAACAACTCGAATCCTTTTTTATGAACCTTGCTTTTGCTGGGTTATTTGCCTTGATTGGACTCGCGATCAAAGATGTTCTCGACCAGGCAGATGTCCCTAAGTTTGGTCGATGGATGGTGTGGCTTGTGCTATTTCTAGGCTGTGCAGGTTTCCTTGCAAAAGGGGTGATCCAATTAGTCTGGTCGTCCATGGGGACTGGTTAATGGCAAAAGCGACTACTGATAGAACGACCATTGATTTATTCGAGCATATCAAGCGTCCGGGTCGGCCAAAGACCAACCCGCTCCCTCGAGAAATACAGCTCAAAGTCAATAAACGCAATCAACTTCGCCGAGATAAAGCGCGCGGTTTAAAGCGAATTGAATTTAAAGTCTCTGGAGAGCTTTATGATGCACTCAACGAAGCAGCAGAGCAGCAAAACATGAAGCGCAGTCAACTGATCGAAAATGTACTGCAGCAAATGTTTTTGGCATCGGATGTAACTAAATCCTAAGACAAGGTTAAAATGAATCATGGCAAGTGTAGGTATTTTCTTTGGTAGCGACACTGGTAATACAGAACATGTTGCAAAGCAGATCCAAAAAGAATTAGGCAAGAAGCTCGTCGGTGTTCATGACATCGCAAAAAGCTGTAAAGAAGACATTGCAGAGTTCGATCTGCTCCTATTCGGGATCCCAACTTGGTATTACGGTGAAGCGCAATCTGACTGGGATGATTTCTTCCCAGAACTTGAGGAAATCGATTTTAACGGAAAGCTCGTTGCTATCTTCGGGTGTGGTGATCAGGAAGACTATGCAGAATACTTCCTTGATGCAATGGGAATGGTCCGTGATATCGTTGAAAGTAAAGGTGGTTTGATCATTGGTCATTGGCCAACTGAAGGCTATGACTTTGTTGCTTCAAAAGGTCTTGCAGATGACGATCACTTCGTCGGATTAGGAATCGACGAAGATCGGCAACCAGAACTTACGGATGAGCGGATTAAAAAGTGGTCTCAGCAGGTTTACGAAGAAATGTGTCTTTCTGAGCTAGAATAATGAACGCGATGCCAAAGGCATTTGATAAAAGCCGCGATTGAACTCGCGGTTTTTTGATTAAACTTATTTTCTAACATTCTACCTCTCATTTTTGTCCCCTAGCTTGCGAATTCCCCCCTTTTTGTATTAAGTTATTTCTCCATCAGTGACTATCACAGGGTCTCGTGTGAACGAAAGCCCACAAAAATATACTCAATAAGCTTATTTCTGGGAAAATCATGAATAGAATAATCATTGCGGGGCTGCTGGCATTGGTAAGCCACTCAGCACTTGCAGCGCAACTCAAATACCCCGAAACCAAAACGATACAGCAAGTAGACAACTATCATGGAACCTATGTTTCCGATCCATACCGCTGGCTGGAAGACGATGTCCGTGTATCAAAAGATGTTGCTGCATGGGTCAATGCCCAAAATAAAGTCACACGCCAATATCTTGAGCAGATCCCTGCAAAAGGCCAAATAGCTGATCACCTCAAAAAGTTATGGAACTATGAAAAAAGAAGCGTGATTTTCCAAAAAGGCGATAAATTCTTTTTTTACAAAAATGATGGATTGCAGAATCAGTATGTCCTCTATGTTCAAGACAGTATTGATGGTAAACCTCGCGTCTTGATTGACCCAAATTCTTGGTCAAAAGAAGGGACCGCTGCACTCGGTGGTATTTCTGTTCACCCTGATGGAAAGTATATTGCCTATGCCATACAAGAGTCTGGATCAGATTGGCGTACCTGGAAAATCAGAGATGTTGCAACAGGTAAAGATCTAGAAGATGAACTTCAATGGTTAAAATTTACCAGTGTAAAATGGTTTAACGACGATCTGATCTATGCTCGCTATCCACGCACGCAAAAAGGCCAAGAATTCCAAAGTCTCAACCAAGACATGAAGGTCTATCGGCATCGTCTAGGTCAAAAACAAGCGCAGGATCAGGTTATCTATTTTGATCCCAAACAGCCAAATGCTTCCTATGATACTTCAATTGCAGATGATAAAAAGCACATTGTGATCACCTCTCGATTAGGCACTGACAGCCGTGAAGAAGTTGTTGTTTTAAATCTTGCGGATCCATCTTCAAAACCAAACAAGATCGTTTCCGGGTTTGATTATGAATACAGCGTTTTTGACAGCAAAGATAGCTTTCTTTATGTCAAAACAACCGAAAACGCACCAAAGGGGAAAGTACTCCTCATTGATTTGAAAAAACCAGAGAAAAAATACTGGAAAACACTCATTCCTGAACAAGCAACTGTATTGAGACAAGTCGAGAAATTACAAGACTTCTTTGTCACCAGTGCCTTGGAAGACGCCAAATCTAAGCTGACATTATTCAAATTAGATGGAACAAAAATCAAAGACATCAACCTACCAGGAATCGGTACAATCAGTTCAATTTCCCCATTAAAAGATTCCAATGATTTTTTCTACAGCTATACGAGCTTTAATCGCCCATCAAGTGTTTATCGCTATGACGCAGCATCAGGGAACTCAAACATTCACTTTGAACCAAAGCTAGCGTTTAACCCTGATCAAATTACAGTCAAACAAGTTTTCTATAAATCGAAAGATGGCACACGTGTTCCGATGTTCATCATGCACAAGAAAGGGCTAAAACTGACAGGAAATACACCAACACTCCTATACGGATATGGTGGCTTTAATATTTCAATCCTCCCTTCTTTTAGTCCAAGCCGTATCGCATGGATTGATATGGGTGGTGTTTATGCAGTTGCGAATATCCGTGGCGGTGGTGAATACGGGGAAGCATGGCATAAAGCTGGCACAAAACTGAAAAAGCAAAATGTCTTCGACGACTTTATCTCTGCTGCGAAATACCTTATCGAGGAAAAATATACGTCATCGAAAAAGCTGGCTGTTGAAGGTGGTTCAAACGGTGGACTTCTTGTTGGCGCTGTAACAACACAACGTCCAGACCTGTTCGGTGCAGCAATCCCTCATGTTGGTGTCATGGATATGCTTCGATTCCAAAAGTTTACCGCAGGTCGCTTCTGGGTTGACGACTTCGGTTCATCGGATAACCCAACAGATTTTGCGAACCTTTATCGTTATTCACCATATCATAATGTCCGACCTGGTGTGGATTACCCAGCAACACTTGTGATGACTGCTGATACAGATGATCGCGTTGTCCCAAGTCATAGCTTTAAGTACATTGCAGCACTGCAAAAAGCACATGGTGGTCAAGATCCCGTCTTAATTCGAATCGAGTCCAGCGCTGGACATGGTGCAGGCACACCAACTTCAAAACGAATCAACAGTGCCGCTGATATTTGGGCATTTCTGGCGAAAAACTTTGGAATGAAGGTCAACCTTTAAGCCATTGATTCATGATCGAGGGAGTATTCTCCCTCTTTCATCCCTCATCACAATGGGTGAGATACTCCCCTGCTTTAACTTGCTCATAGATCTTTTGGAGCCCACCTGACTTACTCAGCTTTTCAAGGCCCGCATTAAAGTTTCGGACGTGGTTTTGTGACCCGGCAACTTTCTTTGAAAATAAGACATGAACACTGACGGTATTTAAAGGTGGTGTTAACCAAGAAAATCGTAACCTTTTTTTGTTGTAATAACAGTGGATCAAATGGTGAGCCACATGCGGATCAATCGGCAAGAGATCGATTTTTCCTGCCACAAGCTTTTTCATGTTGTTTTTATCTGATTCATCTTCTTCAATCTTTAGCCATTTACGTTTTTTGGCATTCCAAAAATCTTTTGTATAGGTATAACCACTTGTTGCCCCGATGCGATATTTTTGTAAATCAGATAATCGTTTCCATGTATGAGGAACCTTCCCATCATAGGTAAGAAATGTCGGGACATCATCTCCGACAGCATCACTGAAGTGAAAATGAGCCTGATGTTTTTTATTAAGAGCCCATGTAAAAGTACCTGCATAATTTCCCTTTTTTGCTTCAGAATATGCCTGTTTCCAAGGCATAAATTTCACTTCAATTTCAACAGGATCTGGGGCAAGCCGGAATGACTCCTGAATCATACGTGTTAAAAAACCATTGTGTTTCATACTATGTGAAATATATGGTGGGTATTCACTTGTTGAAAAAACGAGCTTTTCTTCCGCATTTAATACAGCCAAAGGTAAAACACATAAAATGACTAGCAACAGTTTTATTCTAAACATCTTTCCCTCAGTCCATCATCTCATCAAAATGACCGTCTATATTTTCAAAGAATAGAAGATAAATGAGAAAATACTGCTTAGAGAAATCACTTGATAACATTGACTCCACCAGCAGTTTTTGTTTATCTCCTTATATGGTTTCATGTCTGTTTGTTGAATTGAGTTATCTATCCATTTCGTATGAATCAAAAACAAAATTCACTCCGCACTAGATGTGTTCACTGCGACTTCCCATTACGAGTCTGCATCTGTAAACATATTTGTCAGATTGAATCAAACATCAAGGTGTTTATACTCCAGCATCCATCGGAAGCAAATGTTGCCAAAAATACGGCAAAGCTGGTCAATTTAACCCTCACATCTGCACAAGTTATTGTTGGGGAAACGCCTGCGGATTTCGCAGCGGTTATTGCGTCCATTCAACCAGAATATACTTATCTAATTTATCCGGGGGAAGCAGCCATTTCGGTTGAAACATTTTCACCATCGACCATGCCCGCACCTAAGTGCCTCATTTTTTTAGATGGTACTTGGAAGAAAACTTACCGCCTAATGCAGTCTAACCCTTGGTTATCTTCACTCAAGCAGATTTCATTTTCAAAGGCGCCAAAGACGCGCTATCAAATCCGAAAGGCACACAGGGAAGACTCCCTCTCTACAATCGAAGCTGTTGCTTACTCTCTGCAACAATTGGAAAAAATCTCGCCACTGCCATTTATGAAAATTTTGGATGCCATGATTGAAACACAAATGGCCTTTATGCCAGAAGAAGTGAAAAAGAGGTATTCATCGTAATGATATCCGGCTCATTACGATGAAGTTGCTTTTGACGAGTATTACTTATTATAGGTACTGACTTTTATGCGTATTCAAGGCTTGTTTCCAGGCCTTTCGTATTATAATTTTTGTTCCAGTTCTGGGAGGACACTAAATAAATCTGCGACGAGGCCATAATCGGCAACTTGAAAAATTGGCGCATCTTCATCTTTGTTAATAGCCACAATGACTTTTGCATCTTTCATCCCAGCTAAATGCTGAATTGCACCGGAGATCCCGACTGCAATATACAAATCTGGCGCAACAATTTTACCTGTCTGACCCACTTGCATATCGTTCGGGACGAACCCTGCATCAACCGCAGCTCTGGAAGCCCCAATCGCCGCATTGAGCCGATCTGCGATCCCTTCAAGCAACTTGAAATTTTCCGCATTTTGCATCCCACGACCACCCGAGATCACCACACGTGCAGCCGTGAGTTCAGGTCTTTCTGACTTTGTCAGTTCTTCTCCAACAAAGCTGGACAGGCCAAGATCTTTGACCAAAGCGATTGATTCTATTGGCACCTCATCCCCTTGTGAAACAGCTTCAAAGGCAGAGCTACGTACTGTGATCACCTGAATCGGATCTGTTGTTTGAACCGTTGCAATGGCATTTCCAGCATAAATTGGGCGTGTATACGTGTCAACACTCTCCACAGAAATAATGTCTGAGATTTGATTCACATCCAGCATTGCAGCAACGCGTGGCATAAAATTTTTCCCGCTTGTCGTCGCCGCTGTCAGAATATGCGAATAATCTCGGCCTAGCTCGACGACTAGTGCCGCTATATTTTCTGCTAATTGCGCTTGATAAGCCGTATCGTCTGCAACAAGAACCTTTTGCACATTTGCAAGTTTTGCGGCCTCAGTCGCTGCGCCCTGACAGTTGGAGCCAGCAACGAGGACATGAATATCACCACCAATCTGCTGTGCTGCATCGACCACTTTCGCGGTTTCTGCCCCAAGGTGCTGATGATGGTGCTCCGCTATGATTAAAATCGCCATTAGATCACCTTCGCTTCGTTTTTCAGTTTCTCTAACAACTCATCAACTGAGCTAACTTTAATCCCCGCTTCTCGGCTTGCAGGTGGCGTGACCTTAAGCTGCTTCAGTCCAGAAGCTTTGATGTCTACACCCAATGAACCAAGTTCTAGCGCCTCAAGCGGCTTTTTCTTGGCTTTCATGATATTTGGGAGTGTGGCATACCTAGGTTCGTTGAGCCGGAGATCAGTCGTCACAACAGCAGGCAATGATAAAGACAGTGTTTGTAATCCACCATCCACTTCGCGAGTGACTTGGGCTTTATCCCCTTCCAGAACAAGTTTGGATGCAAATGTCCCTTGCGGATATCCGCATAACGCAGCCAGCATCTGACCTGTTTGATTATTATCCGAATCGATTGATTGCTTGCCCAATATGACTAGCTGAGGCGCTTCTTTTTCAACAATTTTTTGCAAAATTTTGGCTGCATTGAGCGCATCTGGCATCTCATCAGAGATGATATGAATAGCACGATCGGCACCAAGCGCCAGTCCGGTTCGCAATTGCTCCTGACAAGTATTCGGTCCAATGGAAACAACAACGACCTCAGAAGCATGTCCTGCCTCTTTCAAACGAATGGCTTCTTCGACAGCAATTTCACAAAAAGGATTCATTGCCATTTTGACATTTGCCAAGTCTACATCCGTTTGATCTGCTTTCACACGAACCTTGACGTTATAGTCAATCACACGCTTGATCGGTACGAGAACTTTCATTTTCTCCCCCTGTCTCCGTCGATTCTTCGATTTAATTTGAGGAACAGACTACTTACTGTTGACGTAAACGTCAACCTCAAATAATCTTGTCAAACAAATCGAGCGGAATAGATGGGGAAAGTGTATTTCTATTCCAATCAACCCTATTTTGAATAAAAACAAAGGTGAATGGCATGGAAAGAGAGTCGATGGAAGTTGATGTCGTCATCGTAGGTGCCGGGCCATCAGGATTGTCGGCAGCAATTCGATTGATGCAGTTAGCAAAAGAAAAAGAACAGGCGCTTTCTGTTTGTATTGTTGAAAAAGGATCTGAAGTTGGTGCTCATATCTTATCTGGTGCAATATTAGAAACAAAAGCACTCGACGAGCTCCTACCAGAGTGGCTATCTTCAGAAGCACCAATCAACACAGAAGTGACTCGCGACGAATTCTATTATTTATTGAACGAAGAAAAATCCATCCAATTACCCAATCTCTGTTTGCCTAAGCCAATGCACAATCACGGTAATTATATTGTGAGTATGGGCAATGTCTGTCGTTGGCTGGCTGAACAAGCAGAAGCGCTTGGCGTCGATATTTTTCCGGGTTTTGCAGCTCAGTCCTTAATCATTGAAAACAACCGAATCGCCGGGATCGTCACTGGGGATATGGGGCTGAACAAATCAGGAGAACAGAAAAGCAGTTTCGCACCTGGTATGGAACTTCGGGGTAAATATACACTGCTTGCAGAAGGAAGCCGTGGTCATTTAGGAAAAGAAGTGATCCGACAATTTCACCTTGATAAAGGAAAAAGCCCGCAACACTACGCGATTGGGTTTAAAGAAATCTGGGATATTCCACCTGAGCAACATCGAGAAGGAAAAGTCGTTCATACTGCTGGCTGGCCCCTGTCCTCAGGTGCCTCAGGTGGTGGTTATTTGTACCATGCAGAAAAGAACCAAGTCTTCGTTGGGCTGATTATTGATTTAAATTACCACAACCCCTACTTAAACCCATTTGAAGAATTCCAAAGGATGAAACATCACCCAGCCATTGCAGCAACATTGGCTCAAGGCACTCGGGTTTGTTATGGTGCTCGCGCCATCACAAAAGGTGGTTACAATTCACTCCCTAAAATGGACTTTCCTGGCGGCTGCTTGATTGGTTGTGATGCAGGGACATTAAACTTTGCAAAAATCAAAGGCAATCACACAGCAATGAAATCTGGAATGCTTGCTGCCGAGTCCGTCTTCCAGGCGATACAAGACAATTGGAGTGATGCAGAGTTTGAACAAGGCTTAACAACAAAACTAAACGAAAGCTGGCTTTATCAGGAATTGCACACTTCCCGAAACTTCGGGCCGACATTGCATAAATTTGGGCCTTTGGTTGGCGGGGCTTTGAATTCTATCGATCAAAACTTGTTTCGTGGAAATTCCCCCTTTACGATTACGGATGATCAGTCGGATCACCTTCAAACGAAGAAGTCTGATACCCAAACACCGATCCAATACCCAAAACCAGATGGGAAATTAAGCTTTGACCGACTTTCTTCCGTATTCTTATCCAATACCAACCATGAAGAAGATCAGCCCTGCCATTTACAGCTCATGGATGTAAAGATACCAATCGAGGTCAACTTACCTTTATTTGATGAGCCAGCACAGCGTTATTGCCCAGCAGGTGTCTACGAAATAATAGAAGAAGGTCACGAACCAAAACTACAAATTAATGCGCAAAACTGCATTCACTGTAAAACCTGTGATATCAAAGACCCAACTCAAAATATCAATTGGGTCCCACCGGAAGGCACTGGTGGACCAAACTATCCAAATATGTGATGAGATAACGTAAAGCGAAATCTTTCAGGAGTGTGACAAAGGAAGATAAAAGAGCGGCAAACCGCTCTTTTTACAAAATTTAACTTTCTTGCTGCTTCTTACGGCCAAATAGAAGCTTCGTAACACCGAATAAGCCTGCGACAATTACAAACCAGAATTTCTTCAAGAATAAAACTGCCGCAGCAAGTAAGCCTGTCTTCGCCAGCACTTTCCCTGCCACTAAAGCACCGATGCCATAAGCTGCGACTTTATCAACAGATGGATCAAAATCTTCGTAGCGCATCCCCTCATTGAAATTTGCCATCGCGAGCACTTTTTCACGATTGAGTTGGATCTCTGTCAATTGTTCCATACCTGCAATAAAGCTCATATTCAGTACACCTTTGCGACCGAGAATTCGAATATCATAGTTCAAGGAGTGATCTGGTGAATTATCAAACTTCAATTCCTTTGCCCAATAAAGCTTTTTGGTTTCTTGGTCGTAATACGGCTTGTCAGCCCAACCCACCAGCTCAATACTTGGGTAACCTTGTTTCACGCGATATTTGCTTGTTTGCGCAGTATCCTTTTTCATCTGCTGCAGCATTTCTGAATAGTCGATTTCTGCGGCATCTTTATCAGAAATATAACCTTCTTCTTCGTAGCTGATCTCTACGCCCCAAGCTTCTGGGTCAATTGGCGTATATTTCACAGGAAACAGCATACCCAGGTTTTTTGAACCTGGAGGATTGCCCCAAAAAGCAGTGAGAACTAGGTTCGCATCTTCTGGCCCAATATAAACAAAATCTTCAGGGACCGTTAGCGTTGCGACGCCATTGGGTAATTCAATTGATCCCGTTTTCTTTTCAAAGGCCTGCCATTCACCGAGTAGTTTTAAAACATATTGCTTTTCTTCTTCAGACATTGTTGTGTCTGTCTGCTCAGAGGCAAAGGAAAAGCAGGAGAATAAAGCAAACATGGCGAGAAAAGAACGAAGCCAGAATTGTTTCATATATTTAACCTACCACAAATAACGTCAATAAAAATTCAAATCAATAAGGGCAGTGATGGTAACACTTGTCTTGGTGATATGCCACTCAGCGGGTCATTTATTTACAATTTTGTAATAAATTTTTAGACGTGCGGAAGAAAGAAAGCCGCATCAAATGCGGCTCTCACATCAAACGAAATATGATTAAAAAAAAAGCATATTTGAATTATACATTCTGTCCATTTCTTGCTGACTTTAATGCGTCAGCTAAGATAAAGGCCATCTCAAGCACCTGATTTGCATTCAATCTTGGATCACATTGTGTCTGGTAGCATTGAGCCAGATCTGATTCTGACAATCCATAAGCACCACCAGTGCATTCGGTGACATGCTGACCAGTCATTTCTAAATGAATACCACCAGCGTACGAGCCTTCGGCTTGGTGTACAGCAAAAAACTGACGGATTTCTTTCAAAATCGAATCAAAATTACGAGTTTTCAGGCCATTGCCTGCTTTGACTGTGTTTCCATGCATTGGATCGCTTGACCAGACCACTTGACGTCCTTCTTGTTGAACGCGACGTACAAGTGCAGGCAGCTTATCGCCCAGAACATCTGCACCCATTCTCGTAATCAATGTCAGACGACCCGCATCATTGTTTGGGTTCACTGCATCAATGAGTCGGATCAGATCATCTTCCTGCATACCAGGGCCAATTTTTACACCGACCGGGTTTTTAATCCCACGGAAAAACTCTATGTGTGCATGATCAAGTTGACGCGTCCGCTCACCAATCCACACAAAGTGTGCAGAGCAATCGTACCAGTCATTTGTTAAATGATCACAACGCGTCAGTGTTTCTTCATAGTTCAATAGGAGTGCTTCGTGCGAAGTAAATACTTGCGTCTCTTTAATTGAAGGTGAGTTCTCTGAAGTGATCCCACAAACTTCCATGAAACGAAGTGCTTGCTCAATGCGATCCGCCAAATCCTGATATTGCTCTTTCAGCGGGTTATCTTGAACAAAACTCATATTCCAGGCATGGACCTGATGCAAGTCTGCCAAACCGCCTTGTGCAAATGCGCGCAACAAGTTTAACGTTGCGGCCGAGTGATGGTAAGCCGTCAAGAGACGTTGTGGTTCAGGTCGACGTGCACTTTCACTGAATTCAAAACTGTTAACAATATCACCGCGATAACTTGGATAACTCACACCATCAATTGTTTCGAGATCTGCTGAACGGGGCTTCGCATACTGTCCTGCCATCCGCGCAACTTTGGTAACAGGGCAAGAGCCTCCAAACGTGAGCACCACTGCCATTTGTAGCAGAGTTTTAAATGTGTCACGGATTTTTGGCGCAGAAAATTCGCTAAATGATTCCGCACAGTCACCACCTTGTAGCAAAAAACCGTTTCCTTGGGATACATTGGCCAATTGCTTATAAAGCTCCCTTGTTTCTGCTGCAAAAACAAGGGGTGGAAAACTTTTTAGCTGTGCTTCAACTGAGGCAAGCTCTTCTAGATTCTCATAATTTGGTTGTTGCTGGATCGGAAAATCACGCCAGCTCTGGGGAGTCCAATTTTTCACTGTATTGTTACCTTACCTTCTAAACTCGTATAGACCTCTAAGTTGCAGTCCCGTCATTGAAAGTAATGTGAATCCTCCTGAAATGCAACCAAAATTGTTGTTTTTTTACGTTCTCGAAAAAAATATCTTAAAAACAACTGAAATCATTGGCTAATTTCATTTAACAACCCACGGGATGCATCTTCTATCAAGTCTAGAACATGTTCAAACCCACGTTCACCACCATAATAAGGATCTGGCACTTCTTGTTCGGAGAAGGTTACAGAATAATCAAGAAATAACTTTACTTTATGCTTTTGGGCTTCTGGGCATGACTTGAGTAGTTCTTTTAAGTTGTTCTTATCCATGGCTAAAATAAGGTCAAATTTTTCAAAGTCTTCTAAAGTGACGCCTCTGGAATAGATCCCTTGAAATGAATAACCTCGCCGTTCGCCAGCAGCTCGTGACCTGGGATCTGGCCCTTCTCCGGCATGATATGCAGAAGTACCAGCAGAATCGATGTCTAATTTCATCGACGCATTTTCCGCAATCTGACGAAAAACAGCATGTGCCGTTGGAGAACGACAGATGTTGCCTAAGCACACAAAAAGAATATGGTTACAGTGCATCTTCATACCTTATTTATTCGCTTTCATTGAATACAAATAACTTTTAAGCCAACCCAACTGGTTGAACCAATTCGTTTTTTCAAAAAATATTCTGGACATTAAAAGGTATTTCCCTATAATCCTGCCAGTCAGTTCGCCACTAGAAATCGTAATGTCATTTCAAAGTCAAAAACCACAAAGCCACCTTCAGTACTGCTTACCTTTCCTTATGGCCAGCTTACCGACAACCACAGCAATTTATATCACGATTATATTGGTTTCGATATCTTCCAAACATGCTGGTGTCTTTTTCTCAACAGAGTGTCAGGGCTTGTATACGGTTGGCGTTGCTTCCTTCCTGGCTGGCATTTACATTTTATGTTTTCTCTTTCCAGTTTTTTGGTTGATTCGAAAATTGAATTGTTTTAACTGGCCTTTGTTAACCAGCCTTGGGTCCCTTAGTGCAATGATTTACGTTGCGCCTGAGTTTGCCTCCATTCCCTTTATGTCTCATTTAGTCGCTGCTTTTCTGGGAGCTGGCTTTGTTGGGTTTATTGCGGCATCTTCTTTGTGGGTGATGTGGCAAGAAGTCACAAAAATCCCTTAAGTAACAACCAGTAAATTCTTCAATTCAAAATCAACAGACACATCTGAAATTGTTTTGCAACAATCCTATCAATCTGGTTACATAATAGACTGATCGGACTTCTTAGTGATTTAGAATTAATCAATTGATCGAGAACTTCCATCTCTGTAGAATTCCGTCCTTTTTTAAACTACTTCTAATTCTTTTTTATTAACAAAAGCAAACTATAGGCAATATGGTCAACTTTTTGTACGGATAAATATCAGAAGTACTTTGCATGTTTAATGAACTCAGGTAAGTGAAATTGAAGTTATACTCCCTTGTTGTACTGAATAGCCTATTCGCACTCAGTGGGCTAAGCCAAAATGTGCTAGCCAAACCGTTGTACCAAACAGAAATCAATGTTGATTTTCCAAATCAAACTCTTCCTGTTGGGATATCTCGTGATGAACAAAGCTTAGCACTCAGTGCCCTTGATCAGCTGCGAGCAAAATTGCCCATCTCTGAAAACTCACAGTTTCAGCAAGTTGCTGTAAAAGAAAGCCTAAGTGCAAAACACTTTCATTTTGTGCAACAAATCAATGGCACACCAATTGCGAACACAGCCCTGACCATTACGATTGGTACAAAAGCAAGCCATGTGCTGCGCACATATCAGCACATCGTACCAACCAAGGATCTGCATGTACCATCACAGAATATCTCGATCTCAGAAAAGCAAGCAATCCGTCTGGCCTATGAAAACTTAAAGCCGACAGGAGAGTTATTAGCATTACCTGAAGCTCTGCTTGTTTACCTTCCGACGCAAAAAGGACTACTGCTAAGCTATGAAGTCAAAATTAGCCTCACTGCGCCGCAAGGTGGCTGGTTACAATATGTCGACGCAACGACTGGTAAAATTTTAAGCTTGGCGCAACGAGAGTTACACCAAAAGCTCCAACAACAAAGTACTCTGGGATCAGACCAACTCCCTCCAGATCACTTTCAACAAACATCAACAAAAAAAATGGTTGACTTTGAAGCCTCCATGCAAGCTTTTCAGTCCAAATCCGCTCAACTTTCTCGCTCAAATACATCTTATGTGCAGGGAAAAGGAAAAGTCTTTTTAACCAACCCCCAAGTTGAACTGAACTCAACACATGTTCGATATGACTCTCCAGAATATATGTTTGACAGTGCCTACACAGAAGTTGTGTTACCTGAGATCACCTTATCTCACACGAACACTGGTAAAGAGGAATATCACTTAACCGGTCCTTGGGTTCATATCGCTGAATTACAAAAGCCACTAGCGAAACCAACAACCTCGACCAATGGCGAGTGGTTATATACCAGAGATCAACAGGCATTTTGGGATGTGAATGCTTTTTACGCGATCGATCAGAACCAACGATATCTTCAATCACTCGGATATGTCGGTCGTAAAGGGATCCAATATCGTTCTATCCCCGTTGATACAAATGGGCTCGATGGCGAAAACAACTCTCGTTATACAACACACAGAACCATCGTATTAGGCGGTAGAGACATTATGCATGCAGAAGATAGTGATATTATTCTTCATGAATACGGACATGCAATCGTTGACGATATTGTAGGGAATACAGATGGTGGCGACTGGGGCGCGATGAATGAAGGGTTTGCTGATTATTGGGCAATGAGCACCCGAAAAGCACCAAAGCACATTGATGATTACTTTATCAATCGTATTGCAACCTGGGGAGAGTCAAGAACTTTGGAAGGCTATTTGAGGATCATGGACCATGACTCTGCACGCTACGATCCAACGAAAACCTATGCCGCTCACAAGCGTCTGGGATCATACAAGATGGGAACTGACCAATTATGGTCCACCCCGCTTTACCAAAGTATGTTAGAAATCCAAAGCAACGGCGATCCAAAAGAAGATGTCGATAAAATCATCTTAAATTCAATGTATGGATTATCAAACTCTGCGACAATGCCAATTTGGGCCAAATCAATCGTCAAGACTGCAAAAGCTGATTACCCAAACAAGTCCTATGCCGATATCTTTGAAAAGCATTTTATCAAACACAATATCCTCAATAAGAAACTGGATATTATACATGTTGAACAAAGTGAAGTTCTCCTTCCTGGCCACTCTGCATGGTTTAGACCAGTCCTTTTCAATGATTCTGTAAATCCACTCAAAAATATCCTGGCAGCGGTTACACAAGCACCTGGACTCACTGTACAACAGGCACAACTTCAGCAAAGCACACTACTTACTGAGAAAACATCACAGTTCTCAGATAAAATCCAAGTGCAAGTGCCGAGCAATGCTGACTGCACATCCCCTGTTGATATCCTTTTTGAGGCAGAAGGTGAATACCCTGATGCAGATATCCTTCGTGGCGATAAAAAAGTCACTCGGCAGATTGGTTATCCAAATGAGAGTTATTGGATTAACTTAGCGAATCAACCACTCAGCCCAATTGGTGACACAATTTCCAGCATCGAAATTTCTGGAACAACTCCGCAGAAGGCCAACCGCCTAAAACTTTGGATAGACATAGAAGGTCATCAATCAGATAGCGTTGAAATCCGACTACAGCATTCTGATTATGTAGTCCCATTACTCATATCTAGAACAAAAACTGATAAGAATGGTCACTTTCAAGCCACAATCCCAAATGTGACTGAGCAAAATGATGGACTCTCTTATTTTAAGAATTTTCCATTAGACGGAACCTGGTCGCTCTTTATTCGCCCATCTTCAACAGGTAAAGCTGGTAAGCTACGCAAGTGGGGTCTGATTAGTGATGATCATACTTTCTCTTGCAAACCTCAACCCCGTCAAATCAAGAAAGTGATCATCGGTGAAGGTGAATCCCACACGATCCCAACTTTATTTGCTCAAGACCCTGCAAATACTGCGCAGTGGCAACAACGTACCACTTCATCTCCATCATTACGACTAACACAAGCAAATGGGACAGATTTTCGTATTGAAGCGCCAGTTGTAAACCAAACACAAACCATACTGACTGACATCACACTCAGCAATGGTCCACAAGAAATCAATCGCATTCAAGTTCCAGTAGAAGTACGCAATACACAGGCATCATTTCAGTTGAAGCCGATCCCAGCACAGTGGGTGATGCAACACATGACGCTCAGTCTCTATGCAAGTAGCGTAACCCCATCCAAGCAACCTTTAACATACAAGTGGGAAGTACTGAAAAATGCTGGTTTGAAAATCGATTTAAAAAATGCAGATCGTGCAAATGTCAGCTTTGATGCGCCCAGTGTATCCAAGTCAACCAAAGTCGTTCTGCAAGTAATCGCAAGAGATGGCCCTGAACACAGTAAACCACTCCATGTTGAAGTGACGATCACTAAAGATAATGGACTGTTTATTGCACCGATGAAGACGACCGAAACGCAATCAGGTGAAACTGTTGAGATTGTCGCACATGCTCATGCAGCGGACCGCCAGAATGCTCATGTGTCATACGACTGGGCACCTGTCAATCCCATTTTGGCACACCAAATTACAATCCAAAAAGACCAGAATACGATGAGCTTCATCGCCCCTGAGGTAGACCGTGAAACAACATTGATTTTCGCTGTTACCGCAATCGATAGCTTCTATCAGAACAAGGAATACGCTTACGTCCTGGTAAAACCAAAGAAAAAGCCTGTCATTCATCCATTTCCTGATTCTGGATTCGAAGCTTTCTCAGGCCAGCAAGTCCGTATTCCTGCAAATGCTGAGGCTTTTAATGGACAACCAATACAATATCAATGGAAAGTTTTGCCTTTAATTCGCTTTGAAGCTGGCTTGATTGATGGGCAGGAAACGAACAGTGACATTCAATTCGAAGCGCCTGATGTTAGCGAAGAGACTTCTTTGGTCTTTGAGCTAACAGTCTCTGATGGTATCAGTACGAGTGAGTCAGTGCCTGTGATGGTCCGAGTCAAACCATACCAAGCGCCAACATTAAACCCATTCAATGCGGTCACTGTTCAGGCTGGTCAACTGATCCAGCTCACCGCCAGCGGTAAATCGATGATAAAATCGGCGCTAACTTATGAGTGGGAACAGATGAACTCGACAGGGGTCGATTTGATGTCGGGCATGAAGACAGGTCAAACGATGTCAGTCTCAGCACCAATGGTGACCAAATCAACAACAATGAGACTGCGTGTGATTGCAAAAGATAGAAAAGGACAAAGTCAGCCGCAATTTGTTCAGATCACCATTCATCCAAGACCTGTATCACCTGTGACTGATGATGAGGAGGATCCATCTTCTCCAGTTTCGCCAGTCTCTGACGATGAGACAGAAACGGGTCCAGGTACTGATACAACTCGAGATTCAGGAACACCAAGTACTGAAAACAATGATGAAGCAGGGAATGAGCCTGCATCAACGTCTGCAACGAGTGACAGTGGCGGTGCAATATTCTTATTATTTGCATTCGGATTATTTGGATGGCGTCGCCGCGTTTAGACCAACGATAAGAAAAGCCGCCTTAGGGCTGTCTTTTATAGAGAAGTCCCTCACATCATGTGAGGGATTTTATTATCAGTTACTGTTTCTGAAAAAAAATTGTCACTTTACCGACTTCAACACCAAACTTCTTTATTGCTGTGAGATTAAAGAGATGTTTACTATCTTGACGATACATCCAATCATCAAAATCGACCTCGTAATCTTTGCCATCTACCGTTAAAACCATGGCATATTGCCAATGCAGTGCGTTGCCAACCACTTTCCCTTGAGCAGTACCCAAGATATCATTCGCTCTTCCGGTATAGTATCCATCACCAACATCCTTGATCTTCCAAATACGTGTTTGTTTCTCGCCATCACTAAAGACAAACCTTTCGTTCAGGATCAGTTCGTTATTTTCAATTGTTCCTTCGATGAGGACCTCAAATCGACGAGTTTGCTTTTTTGAATAATCTTGCACCATACCCCAGGCCAGTGTCTTCCCTTCAAAATACTCGAATAGCCGAAAATCAGGCTGATTTCCACGATAGTCTTCTATCGATGTACTGCAACCCGCCAACAGGATGATACATATTAAAATGCATCCTCTCATGACTTCACTCCAATTAACTTGTTTCTTAGTTCTGGGTAGGCAGTCTTAGGTGATAACCAAATGCTGATAAATGCATCACTCATTGCTTCCTCTGTTAACTCACCAATCCGGACCACTGTGTGCCCACGGCGATGAAAAAAAGTACCGCGTTGGCCATCCGTCTTATAAATGAGTTGGTCATCTTCTAAAATATCTGGCCACATGCCAGAAAGTGTTTTTGCCCACTTTTGACTTTGTTGCTCTGAAAGGCCAAGATGGACCCATTGGGAAATCGTTTCCTCAACTAAATCCTCACTATCAATATCTCGGCGGTAGGTGATTTCTAAAGCCAGTGTTTGTTTTAAATCTAGCTCTGGATACACTTTGAACTGTTCACCCTTCACATAAAGTGTCGAGTCATAGATGGTCCAAAACCCCCAGCTCAGCGTTGCTTGGCCAACTTTCTTCCAGGATAACCATTCCTGCTGTTGGGCCTTTGCTAATCCTGAAAACACCAATACACTCAGGCAAAGCCATATCAGTGCAAGCCGCCTATATCGACAATGCCTATTGCGCATTCGCATCGTAAGACTCCTCACGGTTAGCCAGATAGCCACTCAAAGGCAAAAATACAGCCCACCATGTACCAAGAACGATTAAAGTCAGCTTAATATCAACAGGCCATACAACAGCGTTAAACTTTACCCCGGCCCAATAGCTGAAAGGACCAAGCGTCGACCCTAAAATAACGAGTGCAGGCCATCCAGCCCAACGAAGCAAATGGCGCATTTGTACGAGATACCATGCAAACGCCAGCCATAAACCCATTAACCAAAGTGGTAATCCGGGCTCTTTGAACTGAAACAACCCAAGAGATGTAAACAACATATCTGCAAATAAACCAATACTAAATATCCACGACGTCGCCCATAGGTTGCGAAATGCAAATAAGTAGGTCAGCCCAACACAGAGGAGCAATACCATTTGAAGCTGATATTGCCCAACGACTGCCATCACCCACAAGCATTGAAACCAAATAGACGCAAAGAGTGTGGGTTGCTTTCGGATCAGTTGTTTCATGTTGATACTTAAGGACTCACATATGCTGGACGCTGCAAACAAACCTGAACGGCACTGGTTTTTTTCTCCAAAAAGCCGCCCTCACAATAACAAAGATAGAAACGCCACAATCGAATGAATCGCTCGTCGTACCCAAGTGCAATGATTTCCTCACGACGCTGACTAAACCGCGCATGCCAGTTTGCCAATGTCATTGCATAATCCTGACCCATATCGATCAGATCCCGTATCACAAAGTCAGTTTTATTCGTGAATGTGTTTAATAAACGCGTTACCGATGGCAAAAAACCACCTGGAAACACATGCTTTTGGATAAAATCAACATTCTTGCTGTATGAGTCATAACGCTGATCGGCGATTGTGATCGCTTGGATCATGAGTAGCCCACCAGGCTTTAACAGTGCCTGACATTGTTCGGCGTAGCTATTCAGGTACTTCTTACCTACCGCTTCTATCATTTCAACCGAGACAACCTTGTCAAACTGGCCGTACAGTTCACGATAGTCTCTCATCAATAACGTGACTCTATCTGACAATCCTGCTGCTTTGATCCGTTCCCGAGCCAAATCATGCTGCTCTTGCGAGATAGTCGTGGTCGTCACCTTGCATCCATAATGACGCGCCGCAAAAATGGCTAGCCCCCCCCACCCCGTTCCAATTTCAAGCAAATGATCACTACTCTTTAGCTCGAGCTTTTCACAAAGCCGCTTCATTTTATTGTATTGAGCCATCTCTAATGTATCGTGTTCGCTACAAAATAGTGCACTCGAATAGAGCATCTCTGTATCTAAAAACGTCTGATATAAGTCATTACCCAGATCATAATGCGCGGAAATATTATCTTTTGCCTGACTGACCGAGTTTCGCTTGCGCCAGTGTCTCAATTTTTCAACTGAACCGGATAACCAACGAAATCGGTCTTCAATCTTATCAAGTGTCGATAAATTACGTGCAAACAAGCGAATGACTTGTGTGAGGTCAGGAGAATCCCATTGTTTTTCAATATAAGATTCACCAGCACCAATACTCCCACCAAGCAAGATCCGGGTATAAAAATCTGGGTGATGGATTTCCATTGTGGCGTGCAAATCAGAGGATTCATCGCCAAATTGACTCACTTCACCATTTAAACCAATCAATGCGAGATAACCATGCGGCAATCGTTGAAGAACCTCATGCAGTGCCTTTTGTGCGAGTCTTTGCGAAAGACTTAACTCAAGAGATCCAATACAAGCTAAGGGGTAGGTCACTTTATTTGATGATTGGGACGAGTTATTTAACATGTGTACTCCTAATTTTTTGTAGCGGATCCAACTTTGTCGTCATATCACCAGGGTGATCATAAAAAGGCGCTTTTTTAATCCAAAGCCGAAAAGCCTGCCAATAAATACCAATCACCGTTTTCAAAGTTATCATCGGGGTTTTTCTAAGAAGGAAAGATAATGTTTGACTATCAAATGGTTGTGCTTTCATCACTAAGGTTGCATCAAATTCTTTTGATGCCTGATGTGCTTCCAAATGAACCATCATTGCATCTTTCGGTTCACGCAATTTCCACTGGTAAGTTTGTGAAATAGGGTTGAATGGTGAAACATGAAACATTTTGGCATTTTCCCAACTTCTTCCTGCGGGGATTGCATAGTAATGCCTTTCGTTCCAGGGTGTATTACTGACCTCAGCCAGCATAAAACGCCAAGTTTCACGCTCATCATACAAGTAATAAAAGTTAACCGGACTAAAATAAAATCCAAAATATCGCAAGTGGCATAACATCATGACCCGACCTTGGACTCGCTCTCCAGTCAGCTCTTCCACCTTGTCTTGTACAGCCGTTTTAAGACTTCCCTGTCCGAGATAATCATCACGAAAAAAGCTCGCAGGTTTCCATTTACCCATACCAAATCCGCGTACTTTTTCATTCAGTGTTGCCAATTCATCCAAGTCAATAAAAGGCATAAACATTGGATATTCAAAAGCATGCTTTACAGGGGTAAAACGTCGATGCCTGACGGTTCCAACAAAAATTTGGCTATTCATATTGCCTGCCTCAACGCTTGTTGGTTGATGATATCCATCACAACATCTAAGGCACTTCTGACGCCATCTTCATGAAATCCGTTATACCAATACGCACCTGCAAACCACGTTTTATTGACTCCCTGAATGAGGTGCTTTTGCTTTCTTGCGCTCAACCCTTCAGCGGTAAACACGGGATGACTGTAATGAAACTTCCTAAGGATCTTATCTTCTTGAATAGCTTCTGTTTTATTTAATGTTACGCAAAATGTTTCCGGTGATTGGATCCCTTGCAAGATATTCATGTTGTAGGTCACAGAAGGTAAAGCATGCTCCGCGCCAAATTCATTTGGTAACCAGTAGTTCCATGAAGCCCATGCAACGCGAGCTTTTGGTAATAATGATGTATCCGTATGAAGCACCACTTCATTGTCACGATAGGGAATTTTAGAGAGTAACTCTACCTCATCTTTTGAAGGGTCTTCGAGCATTTGCAGCGCTTGATCGCTGTGACAACAAAAAATGACCTGATCAAACTGTTCATCCCCATCCTGTGATCTCACCAATACACCATGTAAACCACGAGATACTGTATAAACAGGACAATTGAGCCGGATTTGAGCCGAGAGCTTTGGTAACATTTTTCTGATATATTCTCTTGAACCGCCGGGAATAACACGCCATTGAGGTCTGTCGGCTACATTCAATAATCCATGATGCTCAAAAAATCGAACAAAGAAAGTTAATGGGAATCCCCGCATATCAGACATAGAAGAGGACCAGATTGCAGCGCCCATTGGCAGGATATAGTTTTCACAAAAGTAATCACTGAATTGGTAGGCTTTTAAGAAATCACCAAGTGTGACATCTTGTTCCGCAACATCATCGATATCCACCTTTTTGGCAAGTTGATTAAAGCGTAGAATTTCTTTAATAAAACCATAAAATTTAGGGTTGAATATATTCCTTTTTTGCGCAAATAACGTTGCGATTGTGTGCCCGTTATACTCTAATCCATTCTTATCATTGTGCACACTAAAGCTCATTTGCGTTGGACGACCTCGTAGACCCAATTCATCCAGTAATCGAATGAAGTTTGGATATGTTTTATCGTTGTAAACAATAAACCCTGTGTCGATGGCATAGGTGCCACTTTCTACCTCAACATCGACTGTTGCTGTATGCCCACCAACATAATCATTCGCCTCAAAAATGGTAATTTGGTGCTCATGATGAAGGTAATTCGCACATGTTAGTCCTGAAATACCACTACCGATAATTGCAATCTTCATTGTGCACCTATTTTGCATCCTAATTTAAACTGTATAAATTGAGGTAAAAGAGATATTGACTTCAGTAGGTAGGAAAAACGTTTTGGAAAATGAATTTCTCTCTCCCTTTTTGCTAACCCTTTTTGAATGGCGACTGAAGCCTCTTCAGCTGAGATCCGCATCGGCATCGCAAAGGTATTTTTATCTGTCAAAGGTGTCTTCACAAACCCAGGTGAGATCACACTGATGTTGACTTCAATACCTGCCCAGTCAATAGCAAGAGAACGGGCTAAATAACTGATTGCTGATTTAGAAGCACCATAAGCCTCAGCTCTCGGCAATGGGATGTAACTGGCAGTTGAACTCATCAATGCAACTTGGTCACCAGGCTCCACTCTCTCTTGAATCGCTTCTAAGCAATGAACGACACCAAAAAAGTTGACTTCAAAGACGCGACGAAAAAGTTTCGCCTCAATACGGCCATCATCAATATATTCACAATCTCCAGCATTCAGTATCCAAACATCCACATGCGTCTTTACCGAATGAATCGCCTGATTGACTTTCATTTGATCTGTAATGTCAAAACAAAGGCCCTGAATGTTCGTAGAATAGCTTTCCAGTTCCTTTAACTTTTCTTCTCGACGGCCACAAGCAATGACCTTCGCACCGGATGCTGCATAATCCATTGCAAGCTGTCGTCCGATACCCGAAGTTGCACCAGTAATGAAGTAGGTTTTCATCACTCACTCCTCATTCTGCGTTTTATCCAACGGATAGCTTGACTAAGAACAGGCAGGTGTTCATAGAGCATCTGCCCCATATCAAAATAATCTCGATGGTAGATCACGCGTTCATCAAACATCTTTAAATGACTACTTCCTGAAACGACAACGGGTTCACCATTTGAAATCTTGGGGTGTTCAAAGGTCATTTCCCAAACCAGAAAAGCTTCATCATTCTCTTGATGATGACTTTGGATATTGAAATGACAGAACGATAAATTCTCCATCAGCCCTTCAAAGTAGCGATAGAAATCATGCCATCCTGTGATCTCATGGGCTGGGTCTTGAAACACAATATCTGGGTGATAAACATCTGAGAGCTGTTCGATGCTGTTTTTATCCAGTTGCTCGTACAACGAAATAAAACGCTTCACAACCGTCGTCATTGGTTGACCTCCTCAAGCGATTGATCTTGAAAACACTGTTTTGCTTGTTCAAACATGATTAAGGTCTCTTTTCTGGCGACTGCATGGTCAACAATGGGCAGCGGATACATCAGTGCAATTCCAACCTTTTTTGCCCACTGGCTAGGTTGATGAATATATTTTTGAGGGACACTTGAAAGCTCTGGGATCCATTGACGAATAAAGTCACCATTTGGATCAAATTTTTCACCCTGTGTTGTTGGATTAAAGATTCGGAAATAAGGTTGTGCATCACACCCCGTTGACGCAGCCCATTGCCATCCGCCATTATTGGCCGAGAAGTCACCATCGATGAGCTGCGACATAAAATAGGCCTCTCCTTTTTTCCAATGGATCTGCAAATCCTTCGTTAAAAAAGAAGCGACTATCATTCTTAGTCGATTATGCATCCAGCCCGTCTGGTTTAATTGACGCATCGCTGCATCAACAATGGGATAACCTGTTTGCCCATCTTTCCATGCTTGAAAAAGCTTATCGTCATCACGCCAAGGAATTAAAGATGTCCATGCTTGAAAAGCATCACCTTTGATTAACCCCGGAAAAGCAAACATCAAATGTTTATAGAATTCTCGCCAAATCAATTCATTCAACCAACTAAATGCCCCACTGTTTCTTGCTTCGACGACTTCTGGAAAATGGTGTTGCAGACGATGTAAACATTGTCGTGGTGATAAAGCCCCAATGGCCAGATATGGTGAAATTTGACTTGTACCATGAAGCGCAGGAAAGTCTCGGTCTTGATGATAATCTTCTGCTCTATCCTTACAAAAGTTTCTCAGCTGTTGGATAATCGACTGTTCATCCAACGGCCAATGTGTATCTTCAAACGTGATATTTGTGAGCGTTAAGGCTTGATCCAATGGCATCACATGGCTTTGTTGGTGCGCAATGAGCGATTTTGGTTTGGGTAAACATTGAATGTCATATTGGGGTAGACATGACAGCCATTTCTGACGAAATGGGGTGAATACTTTGTACATTTCACCCTGAGCATTTGTTACAGAGCTTGGCGGTATCAACAACTGATCATGATAACCATGTATTTGTAATCCCAAAGCAGCAGTTTTGAGAATGAGTCGCTCATCACGTTGCCATTCATTCAGCTCATATTGGAAATTTAAAAATAGATGGCGAACCTTGTGTGATAGGCAAAATTCATAAAGGTAATTTTCTGCCTGTTGGTGATTATCTTGAATGATGCAATGCAGTGGTATCCCCAAGCTGTTTAAGTCCTTTTGCAACGCATCAACTCGGCTTTGTATCAGTGATTGTTGCCTGGAAGACATGAAATAACTCTCCCATAGTTTTGGCGTTGCAATGTAGCAACAAACGAGGGGTTGCCCTGTTTCAAGAGCAAGATGAGCTGCTTGAAAAAGCGCTCGGTTATCCGTCAACCGTAAGTCTTGGCGAAACCACATCAGGATCATGACTATTCTCTCTAAATGAATTCATCCGAATAAAAGCGTTGAAAGTGGATCGTGTGAATACTGCCCACCAGCTCCACTTCACAATTCAACTGTTTCTTTAAAAGGACTAAACCGGAAAGTGTTTCTTCAGGCAGTTTGTTCTCACCAACTAAAACGATTTTTTTGATTGGGTATTCTTGAAGTAATTTGCCTAGCGGTGCTGTTTTACCCTGGACGCCTTCGAGTAAGGTCACGCGGTATTGCTGATTGGCACAAGCTAATGCCGTAACCCAAGCCAACGATTTTGCATTTTCACCGAAATGCATCACCCAACAGTCATCTTTTTGAATTCGGTTTAGCGCATGTATGACACTCCCGCATTGTTCTGTCAGGAGCGCTTCCCATAAGGAGTACTGTAGATTGAAATGAGGCAAAACGCCTTGAAGTAAACGTTTTTCAACGTATAAGAAAAATTTCTCATAGAAGGTAGAATAAGGATATTCTTTAAGAATTTCCGCTAAACACGCGATTGCTTTAGAGCGGTTTAAAGCAGCTAGATGCTTTAAAAATTCATCAACTTCTTCCAACGCTTGCTGCTCTTGGACGATAGATTGATTACTTTGCTCTAACAAAGGCTTAATTTTGCCGACAGAGACCCCTTTGTCGAGCCATGCGAGAATTTCGTGGATTCGGTCAATATCTTCTGGACGAAATAGCCGATGTCCCTTTTCTGTTCTCAGCGGTGTTAACAACCCATATCTGCGTTGCCAAGCCCTGAGCGTGACTGGGTTTACCCCAGTCAAGTCTGAGACTTCTTTTATGGTATATAAAATGTCTTGGTCAATCACTGTCATACGTCAAAGCCCATATCTTAATTTTAATTCAAGCGGATGCGGCCTAAGATAAACTTGCTTGGACAAATAGTCATTTGGATATTTTTGTAAGTAGTGACTCAATAGCGTTAGCGGTGCCAAGAGTGGAACAAAACCCTGACGATAATCATGGATCAATTGGCTTAACTCTTGTTTTTCCTGTTTGCTTAAGAACTTCTTAAAATATCCTTGGATATGGAACAAGGTATTTGCATGCGTCTTTTTATTCGATCGTTGTTTCATCAAGTCCATGAACGACTGACGATAATATAAAAAGAATGATTCGAGGTCAGCGTCATTGAGAGCCGCAATATCACGACCTAGAGATTTATATTGATCCGGAGCCGTTGCCATTAACATCAGCTTGTATTTCGAATGGAAGGAAATAAACTTTTCGACTGTGAGTCCACCTTCCATGCATTCATAGAAGTGATGAAGTGCGAAAACACGAGCGATAAAGTTTTCTCTGAGGATTGGATCATTCAGCCTTCCATCTTCCTCTACAGGTAACCAAGGCATTTGCTTCATCAATTCCGCAGCATAGAGACCCGTACCACTCTTATCTCCACCTTCACTGTTGAGTGAATAGACTGGGACACGTTCCATACCGCAAGTCGGTGACTTGGCACAAAGAATATAACCGCAAAGATGATGAAGTTGAGCAATTTTCTCTTTTGAAAACTGAGTAACTTGTTCTGTCACTTCAAGCGTTTTGTCTCGACTTCCCATTAATCGCATTCTTTCCTCATCACGAATGAGTCTTATTGTTGGTCGTGGCGCTGGCATTCCCGCCCCCATTTCTGGACATACAGGTGTAAAAGTCATCAAATCTGTCAACTCTTGACAAACAAATTGACTACGTTTGTGACCTGTATCAAAACGTACATTCTGACCAAGTACACATGCGCTAATACCAACAGGGATCTTATTCATCTCCATCTCCTTTGTACGAAAAATTTATTTTGTACAACTAAAGAGTAAACCAATCCGAATAATTGTACAAGTTTTTATTTGTGTACATATCATATGATTAATAAGCTGCAATTAAAAATAATTTAACCTTATTTATGAATAGCTTAATACAAAGCAGCCAGATGACAATTAGACAGGATAGAAAGTCTTGTACAACTTTAATGTGAAATTTAAGGTAAAAAAGAATCTTTCAAGGAGATAAAAAGGCGCATGAAGGATGATGCGCCTTTTTGATGATGAAGAAATAAATCGTTAAGCTTGGCTTTGTTTCACCATCGATTGTTGGTATTGGAAGTAAATCACAAATGCCATCGCAGCCAATCCAAGATAAGGCGCAATTGTCATTGGTGATGGCAGTGGCATGACGAATGCTGCAATCACCGCAATCAAGACACCCATCAGTGCTTCACCCGTGATCAAACCTGAGGCAACAAGCAGACCTGAGTTCTCACGATCTTTCTTAACCGTTTCTGACTCATTCGCACTCTTCTTCTGAACATAATGCGCCAGTAAGCCACCGATAAAGATTGGCACCGATAACCCCAGAGGCAAGTATATTCCCACAGCAACAGCAAGTACTGGGAAGCGGAATGACGAACCACGTTTTTCCTGAAATTTATCGAGGAGAATCAGCGCTACAGCTAATACAAAGCCCATGTAGATAAATTGCCACTCTATCCCTGCACCGAAAATACCAGTCGAAAGGTCTTTCATAAGTCCTGCTTGGGGGGCTGAAAGGAATGACTCCGACGCACCTGTCGGACTTGGGCGACCAATCCCGTAGCCTGCATCCAAGATTTGTAGAATAAGGGGAATGATAAAGGCTGCCGCAACAACACCAACGACCTGGAAGATCTGTTGACGCCATGGTGTCGCCCCAATGATGTGACCACACTTCAAGTCCTGCATATTATCCCCTGCAATCGCCGCCGCAGAACAAATCAATGCTGCTAGATAAATCACTGCAACTGGACCCAGTTTACCTGCAATGCCGTCATTCCCCATCAGTTGTAATAAGATCAGGGAAGAGATGATCACCGTGGCAATTGTCACACCAGAAATCGGGTTATTTGAAGAGCCAACAAGGCCCGCCATATAGCCTGCAACTGAGGCAAAGATAAAACCAAAGAACAGCATCAGGACAGTCATAACTAGCGAAATACCCAAACGTCCCGGATATTCAGCAAGCCCTGTATAGAATACAAAGAACAATGGAATTGTGCCAAGTAATGCTACGATCAGAACATAAGGAATTGGCGTATCCATTTCGGTTCTTACAATTTTTCCTTCGTCAGAACCAAGGGCTTTGTATGCTTCAAAGCTTGCCTTGATCCCTGCCATTAATGGCTTTAATAATGAAATCAATGACCAGATCCCGCCAACAATCATCGCACCCACACCGATACGACGGTTCTTGGACCAAGCTTCATTGGCAATCGCTTCCCAGTGCTCCATCGTATAATTTGACACCGCAAGATCTGGAGAAATCCCCGCAGCGTGAATGAGTGCATCGCTATTGAAAATCCAGTTCAGTGGAACACCAATCAAAGTACCGATTGCACCACCTAAGAAAACCAGAAACGCGATATTGAGTCCTACGATATAACCGACACCCACAAGTGCTGGCGATAAAGTGATATCCCCCATAAAGAGGTAACGACCGGAGAGCCATGACGACACATTTGCCACACCACTGGCAATCATTCCAAAGCCTGATTCGAGTGCTTTATACACCGCACCCAGTCCTGCTGCTACCAGGAGTTTTTTAAAGCCTTTGCTGCCCGCTTCCTTTTGCTCAGCTTGCGTCTCAGGAGAGGTTTCGATACCACCCGTTTTGAGTACCTCTGCCGTTGCAACACCTTCAGGGAATTTCAGTTTTGCTTCGACAATCAACGCACGCCGAAGCGGAATGGTGAATGCAACCCCCATGATCCCACCGAGCGCTGCGACCGTCACTAGCGGCCAGTAATCATAGTCCGACCATGCCCCCATCAGTACCAGAGCAGGAACCGTAAATATCATCCCGGCAACGAGAGATTCACCCGCAGATGCCGCGGTTTGTACCATATTATTTTCGAGGATATTGGAACGTGGGAATAATCTGAGCAACCCCATAGATACGGCGGCTGCAGGAATGGAAGCAGAAACAGTCAAACCGACAAGTAAGCCAATATAAGCATTCGCCGCAGCCAGTACAATAGAAAGAAAAGCGCCTAATAATAGTGCCTTGATCGTCAACTCATGGAGCTGTTTTTCAGGCGGCACTAGTGGCGTGTGTTGATTCGCCATACGATGGTCCCTTATTTTATTTTTATCAATTGGATCTGCTGGTCTTTCAGCTATCAAATGAAATTTCCGAAAGATCAACAGATATTTGGCGAAATATTCTCAAGGAGGATGCCAGAAGCGTCAAGATAATTGAGAAATTAGAATGAGAAATAAGACGAATTGAAATAAGAAGCGCACAAAATTGCACGCTTAAGTAAAACAGATGCGTAAAAATTGATACTTTTTTAGGCTGATTTACTCGCCAGCCAGTGGGTCGACGTAAGAAAGCTCCATATCCCACGGCAGGTTGATCCAAGTATCTTGATCAACATCAATCACGTATTTATCGACAAGAGCTTTCCCTTGTGGCTTAGCGTAAACTGCAACAAAAGTCGCTTTTGGGAATTTTTCACGGATCACTTTCGCAGTCTCTCCCGTATCAACCAAGTCATCTACAACCAAAAGCCGAGCTGAATCATCAAGGACGTCTTTCAACACTTTCAATTCTCGTTGGTGTTCATTATCGTAACTGGAAATACAAATGGTATCGATCATACGGATGTTCAACTCGCGCGCAAGAATTGCGCCGGGTACCAAGCCACCTCGACTGACTGCAATAATTGCATCCCATTGGTCATTGGGCATGAGACGCTTTGCTAGCACCTTCGTCGTCCGGTGTAGATCTTCCCAGGATACAAAGAATTCTTTGCGTTCATTTAATTCCATGAGGACTCGCCTTTTTATTTTTATCTTTTTGATGTTCTGATTGTACAAAGCGCGCATTTCGTCAAAGACAAAACACGCGCTTTTTTAATAAGTTAAGCTGTTCAGTTAGCTTATTCTGCGATGGCTGTTTCCAAAGCGATTTCAACCATCTCGTTGAAAGTCGTTTGACGCTCTTCTGCAGTTGTTTGCTCACCAGTCAGAATGTGATCGCTTACTGTGAGGATTGTCAACGCTTGCGCGCCAAATTCTGCTGCAACACCATACAGACCAGCCGCTTCCATTTCAACTGCCAATACACCGTATTTATTCAGTACAGAGAAAATTTCGCTGTCAGGAGAATAGAACAGATCCGCAGTAAAGACATTACCAACTCGCACATCTACAGATTTTTCTTTCGCAGCATTCACAGCTTTTTGCATCAAGTCGAAATCTGCGATTGCAGCAAAATCATGGCCTTTTAGACGTGAACGGTTGACACCGGAGTCCGTGCTCGCACCCATTGCAACCACAACATCTCGAAGTTGAATGTCATCACGAACCGCGCCCGCACTACCAATACGGATGATTTTCTTCACACCGTAGTCTTTAATCAACTCAGTTGCGTAAATTGAGACAGAAGGAACACCCATTCCGTGACCCATAATGCTAATACGCTTGCCTTTATATGTTCCTGTAAAACCGAACATATTCCGAACGTCTGTGATTTGCTGGACGTCTTTTAGATATTTTTCTGCGATATATTTTGCGCGGAGTGGATCGCCCGGCATCAAACAAACTTCAGCAAAATCACCCGGGTTCGCATTAATATGAGGAGTGGCCATTCTATTTACCTCTTCACTTCTTATGGCTGGCACATATGGCAATATGCCAGCTTCAATATTTAATTTTAAATCAAATCTTTTAAAAACGACTTGCCGTAATTCATCGGCTCAAGGTCAAAGTATTCCGCAATCGTCTGACCCATATCGGCAAACGTATCACGTAGACCCAACGATCCTGGTTTGACATTCTTACCAAACATCAACACAGGCACATGCTCACGCGTATGGTCGCTGCCATGCCAAGTTGGATCGCAACCATGATCGGCAGTCAATAACAACAAATCACCATCTTCCAGCTGATTTAAAAGCTCTGGAAGGCGTTGATCAAAATGCTCAAGCGCACCTGCATAGCCAGGTACGTCACGGCGATGGCCGAAGTTTTGATCAAAATCGACAAAATTGGTGAAAATCAATGATCGGTCACCCGATAATTCCATCTGCTTGAGTGTCTCATCAAACAACGCATCCAATCCAGTCGCTTTAAACTTCTGCGTGATCCCTTGATGGGCATAAATATCAGCGATTTTACCGATACTGATCACTTCACCACCGGATTGTGCCAGCTTATCCAGCATGGTCGGCTCAGGTGGGAGCACTGAAAAGTCACGACGATTACCAGTACGGTTAAAATCTGATGTGTTTTTTCCAATAAATGGACGTGCAATCACACGGCCAATGTTTAAATCATTAAGCAACTCTCGAGCGACTTCGCACATTTCGTAAAGCTTCTCGAGGCCAAATGTTTCTTCGTGGGCTGCGATTTGGAAAACACTATCTGCTGATGTATAACAGATTGGCTTACCCGTTTGCATATGCTCTCCACCAAAGCGTTCGATAATGACCGTTCCTGATGAATGGCAATTACCAAGAATACCCGGCAAGTTGCAACGTTCAATTAAAGTATCAATGAACTCTTGCGGAAAGCATGGCTCTTCCTGCGGGAAGTATCCCCAGTCGAATAGAACTGGCACGCCTGCGATTTCCCAATGACCACTTGGCGTATCTTTACCTGAGCTGATTTCTGCGGCCCAGCCATAAGCACCAGTGATCTCGGCATCTTCATCCAGCCCAGGGGGGAATGTTCCCCCTGCACCTTCACATGCTTTACCTAAACCAAGTTTGGATAAATTGGGGAGTGTCAGTGGTCCTTTGCGGCCATTGTCCGCGTCTCCAGCTGCACACTGATTTGCAATACTGAGCAGTGTATTGGCTCCGATATCGCCAAATTTCTCCGCATCAGCGGTATGGCCAATCCCGAAAGAATCCATCACTGCAATAATGACTCGTTTTTTCATCACACCACTCAACTAATTTTTTCAATCACTGCCACTTCAGTGCTTGGTTGTTCTGCACTGATTTTGATGGTTGTACGAACCATCTCGGCAATACGCTGCGCATCCGCATCATTGGTTGCACGAATATAACAAAGCGGCGTATCCGCTTGCACTGGTGCACCGACAGGAAGCATTGCTTCAATTCCAACACTTAAGTCCAATTCTTGATCTGGATGTGCACGGCCGCCTTTTAATTGGACAACAGACATACCGATTTCTTTCACATCAATCGTTTGGACAAAGCCTTCTTGCTGAGCGTACACCGGATATTTCACTTCTGATAGTGTTAAATATTCATCATAACGTTCAACAAAATCAATTGGACCACCATGGGCAGCAACCATTTTAGAGAAGACTTCTAAAGCTTTTCCTGACGTCAATGCATGCTCAATGCGTTTTTCTGCATCATGGATATCATTACAGATACCACTGATCACAAGCATTTCCGCGCCAAGTGCGACTGTGACAGACTTCAGCATTGGGTTGATGTTTTGGTTCATTAAGAACTCAACCGCTTCTTTCACTTCCAATGCATTGCCTGCATTATGCGCCAATACTTGATTCATATTGGTTAATAATGCAGTCGTCGGCGTACCATATGCTTTCGCAACATCTACAATACTTCTTGCTAATGCACGGCTCTCTTCAAACGTTGGCATAAATGCGCCGGAGCCGAATTTTACATCCATCACAAGATTTTCTAAACCCGCAGCGAGTTTTTTCGACAAAATAGACGCAGTAATAAGTGGAATCGAAGCAACGGTTGCCGTCACATCACGGATGGCATAGATTTTTTTATCGACTGGTGCGAGATCGGATGTTTGACCGATGATAGAAACACCAACTTCTTTTGTAACTTGGCGGAACTGTTCGATCGAAAGATTTGTGTTGTAGCCTGGGATCGCTTCAAGCTTATCAATCGTGCCTCCTGTGTGACCTAAACCACGGCCGGCAATCATTGGCACATAGCCACCACAAGCTGCGACAAGTGGACCCAACATCAAACTGACCACATCCCCCACACCACCGGTGGAGTGCTTATCAACTATCGGCCCATCAAATTCAGCATCAGACCAGTCTAATGTGACGCCAGAGTCTTTCATCTGCCCCATCAGGTTTGCAGTTTCTGTTGGTTGCATACCATTGATATAAACAGCCATCGTAAATGCACCAACTTGTGCATCTGCAACTTCACCTGACTTGATTCCCTGAACAAAATAAGCGATTTCTTCAGGTGTTAAAATTTGTCCATCACGTTTCTTTTGAATGACGTTTTGTGGAAGTAACATGGGATCTCCCGAACTGCTAATAGTTAGATTTTTGTTGTTCTGTCGGTGCCAGACCCATTGTATTTTTTAGGTCGTTCACCAGGCCACTTGCACCAAAACGGAAATGATCAGGCGTGACCCAACCCTCTCCCATGATTGCTTGTGCAAGTTGAATATATTCTTGTGCTTGTGCGGTGGTCCGAATGCCACCAGCAGCTTTAAAACCAACTGGTTTACCACTTGCTTTGATTGTTTCTAGAATCACTCGCGTCGCTTCAATCGTTGCGTTCACTGGGACTTTGCCAGTCGATGTTTTTACAAAGTCTGCACCGCCTTCTATACAGATTTCAGCGGCACGCTTGATCAATGCTGTATCTGCAAGTTCACCAGATTCAATGATCACTTTGAGTTGTGCTTGATTACCACAAGCCAGTTTACAACGCTTCACGATTTCTAAACCGATGCTTTCATCACCTGCTTGGAGCGCTTTATAAGGAAACACAACATCGACTTCATCTGCACCATCACTCACCGCATGCGCAGTTTCTAAAACAGCTTTATTTAAATCGGTCGAACCCTGTGGGAAGTTCGTGACTGTCGCAACTTTCACGGAAGATAAACCCGATCCTGCAAGTGCATCTTTGGCGGTTTGGATAAATTGCGGATAAACGCAGACAGCGGCGGTATGCGTCTGCCCAGCAGCAGCCTGCTGGCATAAGGTTTGGATGGTTTGTTCTGTATCCGTCTCATTTAAGCTCGTGAGATCGGTCATTTCCAGCGCCTGGCGCGCAATTTGTTCTAAGGGCAACACATGCATTCCTTATTTTTTCAATCAAAAAGCCAGCGATCGATGTGAAAAATCAACATCAATCCATTTTGTCTCTTTGAGAATATCAGTGAATACCAATTTGTGTGTTGATGCCAATCAGACAGACACACGTTCCCGCTATGCGTCACTGCTGTGACAACAGGCGAGTATCGGCTCAGTCGCTGTGAGTAGCACATCGACTTTCAGGTGTAGGGTTTTAACGCTTGTTGTTCGTTATTGTTGGAGTCGTTAGCATCTTTGTGCCAGGAACAACAAGGGGAGGCCTAAGCCTCCCCTCGATTCTACTCGAATTTGTTATCAAATTAGAAGTTATATTTGATAGAGTAGATAAATGCGTCGATATAGGCGTTCGAACCAAGCTTATAATCAGCGTAGCGGTATTGGAAACCAGTGGTCAATGCATCAGTCATGTGCCACCAGATAGATACTGCACCGTTATGACCTTCAGAGCGACCATCACCAAACTCGTTTACACTACCATCTTCGTTTTGATAGTGCTGGCCATCGCGCTTGAACTCATATTCATGCCATTGTGCTGCCATAAACTTCTCACCAAATAGTTTGAAGTTATAAGTCCATGTCACACCACCCATGAAGCCATTGTCACCACTGTATGACTTAGCACCTTCGAATCCATTAGATTGAATTTGGTAGTGCTTACCAAGCCAAGGACGGATCCAAAGTCCACCATTACGGTAGTCATATGCAGCACCACCAACCACGTTTGTTACAGAGAACTTATGGCTAGAAAGGTGATAAACCTGACCATATGCTGAAAAACCTGTTTCACCAAGCTTACGTGTCCCAACGATTTTCGCTGCGATACGGTGTGCATCACTTGGATCTTTATCTGAGTCTTTGTCAGCGAACAAACGATCTGGGCTTTCGAAATCAATAAAGCCGTACAGGTCACCCCAAGTGAATCCAGCACCAGCTTCTAGCTCGATGTATGGGAAATCATCTTTACCGTGAGTGTTTTCTGTTTTTGCATCCCAATCAAGGTAGTTTAATGAAACATTACCCCAGGAATATTTATGATCAGCTGATGCAGTTGCGCTAAATAAAGAAGCAACTGCGACAGTTCCAAGTGCAAGGTTAGTTAGCTTTTTCATGTCTTTTCCGCCTAAATGCTTTTACTACAGATTTTTTGAACAAGTACCGGCCGATGGACGTATCTCTCTCACAAGGTTCCATGACACAAACACACAGCGACAACGTGCTGCGTCTGGTACTTAAAAGCGAGCGGAGGATACCACTTTATCGTGGGATTGAAAAGAAAAGTTCATAAAAAACCCATTTTACCGTAATTTTTAGTCGTCTAATGTTGCTTTTTCTGGCAAAATTGAATGAATTTGTCTTCTGATCGAGAAATCCATGGCTGAACAGGTTCAATCCATCATTGCGATTGCGGGTGCCTCCGCGTCCGGCAAAAGTTTGCTGGCAAAAAACATAGTATGCGAAATTGCCGAAGAAATCGGCAACGATAAAATTGCGGTAATTAAAGAAGATGCCTACTACCGCGATCAAACCCACCTCTCGATGGAAGAACGGGTTCAAACCAACTACGACCACCCAGATGCATTTGAGCACGAATTATTGATGCAACACTTGCAAATGCTTCGCGATGGTGAGTCCATCGAAGTCCCGACATACTGTTATACCACACATACACGGATCGAAGAAACCACCCGCGTCGCCCCAAAACGCGTTGTCGTGATCGAAGGCATTCTGCTCTTGAGCGACCCAGCCCTTCGCAGACAGTTTGATATCTGTGTCTACGTCGATACCCCACTGGATATCTGCCTCTTACGCAGAATGCAGCGCGATATCCGCGAACGCGGCAGAAGCCTGGAGTCGGTCATCGAGCAATACCAGGACACCGTCCGCCCGATGTTCTTCCAATACATCAAACCATCAAAGCACCACGCCGATCTGGTCGTCCCACGTGGTGGCAAAAACCGCCCTGCGATTGAGCTATTAAAAGCGAAGATTAAGCAGTTGGTTGCGGAGTAATCTCTCCCTCCACACTCTAGAATGGGCTTGTTGTTTTTTTGCATGGGCCCATTTTTAATCCGGATATCCCGCCAAAGCCGTCCTTTTTATTCATTTCAAACCAAATGTGTGATTTTTAGGAGTGTTTAGATACGCTGAATAACATATATCTTCACATTAGCACAACCAGACCTCCCTTAGTTAATTATGGATACTGCAATCCCGTGTTCATAAGAAGTAATCAATATCAAAACTCCTCAACAAAGCTAGGCCTATAACCACTAGAAAAGTAAATTTTATGAAAACTCACAGAAATTAAATTGAAACTGTAATCCCCCCGAAAAATCGTAGCGGTTTTAAGTAGAGAATTCCGGTACTCTATAACAAAGGAGTTTTCTATGCGTAAATCTAAATTCAGCGATGCTCAGATCATCGCGATCCTCAAACAAAACGAAAATGGTGTTTCTGTTCCTGAGCTTTGTCGGGAGCATGGTATGAGTTCAGCTCTTTTTTATAAATGGCGAGCCAAATACGGCGGGATGGATGCGTCGCTCATGAAGCGGTTAAAAGAATTGGAAGAAGAAAATAAACGGCTCAAGAAAATGTAC
>NZ_KB894499.1 GCF_000374485.1 Algicola sagamiensis DSM 14643 | reverse complement strand
CTTGTTTGAAGAAGGATAAAGGAAGCTTATTGGCCTTTTACGACTTTCCAGCGGAGCACTGGCAACATATTCGAACGACAAATCCAATCGAGTCCGTGTTTGCGACGGTTCGTTTAAGAACCACGAAAAGTAAGCATGGTGGCAGTCGAAAAACGACACTGGCGATGGCTTATAAGCTGCTGGTAACCGCACAAAATAAATGGCGTCGATTGAGAGGCTACCGCCTTCTAGCTGATGTCATTGCAGGGATCGAATTCAAGGATGGAGAAAAAGTAACGTCGGGTGATCAACAGGATGCTGCATGATCATGTCATACACCAGATTTGACTATAGCTCTTTACAATTAAGCGAGGGTGTAGCAAAGGTATTTAGTACGAAACAACTCCCGTATCACTATGCATTGTTGAATACTGGAGAAATCGCATTTTGGGGCGATGGACAGTCACGCCTTGACTCTTATCAGCAGCAGATAACGCATATCTCACCATATGGTGAAGGTTACACAGTTATCCTTAAACATGGGACAGTCACAGGAAAACCAATTGTGACAACTGGTGTCGACTTTGGCGATAGCGTAAAATCAATCACAAATGGAGGATATGCGATATCGGTCGTGAAAAATGATGATACCGTTGTGACCATTGGACAGAGTGCCACTGATGTTGACGCATCAGTTCGATTCGTGAAAGTTGTCTCAGACAGTAAAGGTGGATTTGCAGGCATTGATTTTGATGGAAAAGTACATGTTTGGGGTAGAACAAATCTTACAAATGAAGTCTTTCACTCAAGAGCTGTAGATGTCTTTGGATCTGCGGTTGGTTTTGCGGTGTTACAAGAACATGGAGAACCTTACAACGATCCCATCCCTTTCTGGAACTCAGGCTTTAGACGGTAAAAAAGTAACAAAGTTTGTCGCTGGAGAGCAAGCATTTGCTGTTGTCATAGACAATACAACCGCGAAGATATTGCTGTCTGCAATAGGGCAAAACATACCAGATCTTTCGGTTGGAATAAAAAACATATTTCCTGTGCAGGAAGATATCTTCTTGGTTGAAAAGAGTAATGGCGATGTTGTTTCATTGGATGGGTCTATCATCTATGACTTTTCCACTGGGCCAGATTTTACAACGGGTATCTTTGACATTATTGGTGGTGTAGGGACCAATCATCATTTCATTGCTGTGATAAAGAATAATGGTGGTGTGACCTTGCTATAAAGTGGTGGGGCATTCGACCCAAATTCGATTTCAAATGAAATCAAAGAAGCATTGAAGCCAAGTGAGATGATTGTAAAAACCTCTTTATCAAAATAAGTACTAAAAAATTATCTCTCGCATTCACCAAATGCGAGAGATAACAATGAGAGAAGCTTTATTGTGGACGGTAGACCTTGACATGTTTATAGCCATTTTCATGAAGAAGTAATGCTTGCAATTTACTCATTACCCCACGATCACAATACAGGTAACATGGTTTATCTGATTGAGGTAAATCACCAAATTGTGTACTGAGCTTATAGAATGGAATATGGATGACTTCAACATCATCGAGCTCAAGAGGCGCTTCTTCTTCTTCTTCTGGTGAACGAATATCAATGACAAGCGCACCAGTTTCAAGCTTGGCGTGTTCTTCAACCTCACTGACTTCAGCGTCTGCCTCTTGCTCAATTGTCTTGATATCCATGATCTTCGCATTATAAACAACTTGATCAATAAGGGAGAGGTCGAACTTCGATTCTTCTTCTTCAACTTTAGAAAGAACGGCTTTTACAGTTGGTTTTTTGGAGATCACACCGCAATATTCTGGCATAGTACGAGCAAAATCTTCGGTACCAATTCGGCGAGCGGTATCAATGATTTCCTGTTTATCAAGGTGAATTAATGGACGCAAGATCAATGTATCTGTGACACGGTCAATCACATTGAGGTTGGTCAGTGTTTGACTGGAAACTTGACCGAGGCTTTCTCCAGTGACCAAGGCTTCGATTTGCATTTTTTCGGCAACTTTAGAAGCCGCACGCATCATCATTCTTTTTAACACAACCCCCATATGGCCGTTATCTATTTTCTCTAGGATCTCGGCAACGATGGGCTCAAAGTCAACGCTAATAAACTTGACGCGATGCGTTGAGCTAAATTTCTTCCATAAGAAGTGGGAAACTTGCTTCACACCGATTTCATGGGCAGCGCCACCGAGATTAAAGAAGCAATAGTGGACTCGCGCACCACGACGGATCATTTGATAAGATGCGACGCCTGAGTCGAAACCACCAGACATTAAAGACAAGACATCTTCCTGTGTGGGGATAGGAAACCCACCCAGACCACGGTGTGTTCCTGTGACGAGTAATAGCTTATCGTCTTTGATTTCTAATCGGATGGTGAGCTCAGGTTTGGATAATTTGACCTGTGCAGTCGGCACATTTTGATTAATGCCCCCACCGACATAACGCTCGACATCAGTTGAAGTAAAGTCATGTTTACCCGTTCTCTTTGCGCGAACGCAAAAGGTTTTTCCTACAACCGCTTCTTTCCAATACCCAAGTGTAATTTGTGCAATGTCATTCATATCTACATAAGGGAATGAAAGTACTTGTGAAAAGTGGATGATCCCTGAGACGTGCGCGATAGCTTCGATGACTTCGTTCGCTCTTGAATCATCAATATGTGGAAGGTAAATCGACAGGTTATCCCAGTTATTCTGAACCTGTGTTTTTTCATCCAGCCGACGTAGTACAATTTTCAAATTGGATTCAACTAATCGGGTAAAGCGCTTTCGAACAGATTTACTTTTGATAGTAATCTCAGGGTGTAACTTGACGATAAACTTCATGAAACGATGCCGTAAAAATGGATGCCAAAAAAATTTTGAGGATTATATCAGCATATGTACATTTGGGAAAATTAACCATGAACTTAGAGAGGACATTTGAAGGTGATCCTAGTTTCCGGGACAGACATTAATTGAGGGGCAGTAATTTTGTGACTGTCCTGACTTTAAGATTTAAATCGCGATTATAGCTTACTGCAATTCTCTAGATAGAGCTTGTAGAACTCAAGATCAGACATGACATCATTAAAGCCTTGGTCAAAGTCTTTTATGAGCTTCTGGCTACCTTTATTCATTTTTGAAAAGAGAAGATACCCTTTACTGATGATTGCTGGTTTTCTGTGTTTGACTATCCAACGCTTTTGATAAAAAGGGACCTGTTCAATATATACCTTTGCTGAGGCTTCATTCATGAGGGTTGTATCACCACGTTCTTTAAGTAATAAAGGAAAGTTCTTCTTCATTTCCGCGACAGAAATGTATTTAATTTTGTATTTGTTTAAAGCACGGTAAAACGCATCATTATATGTAAAGCCGCTATTAATAATGAGGCGCCTTTTCTTGAGATCAGAAAATGACTGCCAGTTGAGCGGAAAATCTTTATGGTAATAAAAATAAAGGACTTCAACGGCAACATGTTGTTTAGGAAATAAAAAATTAGCCCTCCTTTTAGGCTGGTCAAGCCAATGTCCTGTTGCGTTAAACTTTCCAGTTTGTGTTTCTAAGTATGCTTTTTCCCACGGCATAAAGAAAAATTCAACTTGATAGCCTTGGCTTTCGAAGATCATACGATACAGGGTTGATGCACATCCATAATCTGGTAGCTCTTTACCTGTAAATGGCGGAAATTCTCCCATAGCAATTGTCACTTGTTTATTTTTTTCAGCAAAAGAATCATGATTGTAAAGAATGCACCCGATTAGAATCAAAGCTCTCCATATCAACGTATTGAATTGCTGAGGAATATAAAACATGTGTTTTAAAGATTCGTGACAGATGACTAAAGTCTAGAAGATTGAAGGACAGTCATGAATAATTTTAGGATTGATGCCGTCTGTATATTGAACAGTTGAATTGATGAGCGACTTGCGTTAGGTTAGTGTACCAACGTCTCTTATAAGGATATTGATATGACTATGGCAAGGAAGAACCAAATCATTTTATCTGAAACACCTTTCTACCACTGTACTTCTCGTTGTGTTCGAGGTGCTTTTTTATGCGGTGAAGATCCTGAAAGTGGCAAGAACTATCATCATCGCAAACAATGGATTCTTGATCGCATTGCTCTGGCTGAGTCTTCATTTGCAATTGATATATGTGCTTATGCTGTTATGAATAATCATTTCCATATTGTTCTCAGTGTAGATGAGAGGGCTTGTGCAAAACTATCAGATAGAGAAGTTGCTGAGCGGTGGTTAAAGGTCTACCGTGGGAATAACTTGGTCAAGCATTGGATGGACAGAGGTTGTGAAGCACTGACTAAAGGTGAAAATGCGATTGTTGCCCATTGTCTCAAATCATGGCGAGGGCGCTTGGCAAGTATTAGTTGGTTTATGCGCGTTATTAATGAAAACATCGCTCGCAGGGCAAACCGTGAGGATAAATGTAAAGGTCACTTCTGGGATGGAAGGTTTAAAAGTCAAGCGCTTCTGGATGAAGCTGCACTCCTTGCCTGTATGGCGTATGTTGATCTTAATCCAGTCCGTGCAAAGCTAGCACAAACACCGGAAGATTCATCTTTCACTTCGATTCAAAGCAGAATTCGGGATAAGGTTCAACAAGGCTATAACTGTTTTATCGATATCAGTGAACAATCAACTCAACCCCAATTAATGCATTTCATGAAAAAAGCGTTGGAAGAACATGAGCCATCCATGACTTATTTGCCCTACCTAGAGACCGATTACTTTGAGCTGGTTGACTGGACGGGCAGAGCGATACGATCAGATAAACCAGGGTTTATTCCTGAACGTGTCAAACCAATCTTGGAGAGGCTAAATATTTGTTCTGATGAATGGGTAAAAACAATACCAGCCCTAGAAAAACGATTTCATCAATCAATAGGTATTGTTGATCGCATGAGAGCGTGGTGTGAAAGTGTCGGCTCACGATGGTGTAAGGGAATATCGAGCAGCAAAGCACTCTTCTTATCCTAGATTATTGGTCGGATTATTAAAGATAATTTTACGAATTAGGGTTACTATCGCTCTATTTGTCCCTTTTATAGCGATTATTGATTGTAACAGATTTCTATATGTTCTAATAGATACATCAATCGTTTTGGTTGGCTTCTATTTTATTAAAGATGACTCTTAATATTATGACTGTCCTATAAGAAGCTTGGACAGTCATAATCATTTAATAATTTATGATGACTGTCCTGAATATGTTTGTGAAATAATATAGCCCCTTCATAGGGACTATAGTGATTAAGATCTGAATTTTTCATTAAATTTCAATTTAAACAGACTTCTTAATTCAGATTAATCTTTGGTGCTTTCTGGTTGATCCCTGAAGCACCTTCTATTGTGATTTTTTTGCCACTTATTTGAATGGTACCATCTTTTTGCATTTTGATTGATGCGCTACCAGTCTGGATGATGATCTCCTTTCCAGCTTCAACTTTGAGGGTTTCACCGACCTTGAGTGTATCGTTTTTTGTGACCTCAGCGATACGGTCGTTGAGAACTTCATCTCTTTGGTCATTTTTGACATGTAGGTGATGGTCCTTCTCCGCTTGAAGGTAAAGCAGCTCCTTGCCTTTTGCATCCTCAAAACGGATTTCGTTGAAGTTATCTGTACTGCCTTCTTTTGTTGAATGACTTTTTATCCCACTTTGGGTTTTGTTTGCAGGTAAATCATAAGGTGGCATTAAATCAGCGTTGTATAATGCGCCACTAATAATGGGTTGATCAGGATCGCCATTAACGAATTCAATTAATACTTCTTGTCCAACACGTGGAAAGAAAAAAGCACCCCACTTATTTCCCGCCCAAGATTGTGCGACACGGATCCAGCATGAGCTAGTGGAGTCCGGCTTTCCATCTCGATCCCAGTCGAATTTAACCTTTACCCTGCCATAGTTGTCAATGTATTGCTCATCACCAGGATCTCCAGTGACTAAGGCCGTTTGGATCCCATAAATTAATGGCTTTGTAATTGCTTTTTGTGGTCGGTATGGGACTTCTTTTGGGACGCAACTAAATTGGTTGATATAGGGTGGCTCTGATGTGCTACTTTGCGCGGCCCCAGACTGATTCGGGGAGCTAGCATGAGTCGTCATTTCTGTGATGACAAATGTTTTACCGACCAACCTTGGATCATCATGCTCTTTGAAGGTGAACAACTTACCAACGCTAAAAGAGCGGCAGTCACTGGTTCCTGAATTTGCGTGCATATTTCGTTGCATTGCTTCAAGTTGTACTGAAGCATTACCAGATGCACGTTTATTGATCTCCGACTCTCCGTGATACTCAAAAATTTCTTGAATATCCTGTGTTGGAAGCTCGGATTTTTTCTGTTCACCTTCTGGATGTTTTTTAGGTTTTTCGAAATCGAACCCAGTGCTGGCATAACCACCTGGAGCAAGACTTAAACCTCCTTGCCAGGAGTCGACATGGGATTCAGCAAATGATCCTGTTGTTTGTGCGACTGATGCTTCTACACAGTCTTTGTAAACTGTCGTGTCATCAGCAAAAACAAGCTTGTGATCCCCTTGAGTATGTTCAAAGAAAAAGAATATCCCTTCTTGCTGAAATAGGCGACAAACAAAGTCATAATCAGACTCTTGGTATTGAACACAGTAATCGTATTTGGGATAACTTTTTTTTGCTTTGTTTTGAAATGTAACACCATGTTGACCAAACAGGTCTGACACAATATCGATTATCGTGACGTTTTGAAAGATACGGCAGTTTTGTCTAAAACGCATAGATGATGCAGTTGGGACAATCGTTGCACGATAATCGATGTAATTTTTTTTATTTGTAGAGTCCGAAATCCTAGAGCCGAGTGAAGTCAGGTGACTGACAACTCCGTTAAAATAGCGGTGTCCTTTGCCATTGGCATTGCGAAGGCTAATCGTGACTGGCTTTCCGACGAGATCTTCATGGGCAATCTGTGTATCTACAGTGAACATATTCGCACTAATGGTAAACAGATCGGAAATGCCTTCGTTTGCAGTAAAATGCGTCAAATAGAGCGTGTCTTTACCAGCAGGTGTTTGAATAGAGATGACGTTATTTTTTTGCGTTTCTTTTTGCATTCCATGCCTCTGAACAGTAGGGGAACAACAAAGCGCAGACACGGACGTGTCTGCGCAGGATAACAGAGGTCAAATTATAGTTGTTGACCTTTAACGCCACTGTAGCCGTATACAAGCGGTGCAGTTGCGTTGTTTTTGTCGTCAGTTGGTGTCACTGTCATCATCATTTCTGTGTAGCTGATAGTGATTGTTTCAACAGGACGATCACCTTGAACGGAAACACTATAGCTGGAGATCATTGCATCAGTAAGATCAATTTTCATGATTTCTTCAACTTTGTCGCCTTGCTTAGTGATGTGGAAAGTCGCAGGTTGACCTTTACCAATCGTAGACTCTTTGAAAAGGTCAGGAGACGCTTTATCCTGAAGTTTTGTGATCATCACTTGACCAAGACGAGCAGCACTTGCTTCACGATCCATCGCTGTTCCAGTGTGCGCAGAGATTTCACGGCTCACATTCCAGTCAAGAGAAAGAACAGTGATCATGTCCTTGAAAGATTCTGCTGTCGCTTCACCTTTGATAGAACCGTATTTTAGGTAAGTATTAGCTTGCATTAATATGCTCCTTTTTTAAATATTATCCATTGTTTCACTGAATGGACTTATCAATTCTTCTGATGAATGATTTTGGAGGATTTGTTATCTTTTTGATGCGAAGAGGTTGTTTTTAGAAAAATTCCCTTTGCTTAGAAAGATGTTCCTTCAAAAAAATTGTCATACCAGCGGGTCGAGATTGTAGCTAAAATCGTAATATAAAACAATACCTAAAACTCTTTTTAACCACAATACTCAACTTTGCAAATCTAAGATAACGATATGTTGATATTACTACTTTCTACTGATAAATGAACACTGGTTAACGGCTTACTTTCTGCCATATTTCGCAGCACTGTTTCTGAGATGAGTGGCAAGATGTCATTTTGCAGAATATTGTTAACATTTCTTGCGCCTGAATTTGCATCTGTGCAGTGGGCAACAATATGATCAAGCAGGCTTTCATCATAACTAAACGTTGCCTGATAGTGACGATCAATACGTTTCTCAATCTTACCTAGCTGAATACGCGTAATGTCCTTGATGATCTCCTGACTGAGTGGCAGGTAAGGGATCATATTGATTCGTCCTAGAAATGCTGGCTTGAACACTGCTAATAAGTCCTCTTTTAATGCTTTTTGGAGTCCAGTGATACTTGGTGCTGTTTCCGGGTCATCGAACAGGTTCATTGTCGTGTCTGTCCCGACATTGGATGTCATTATGATGATGGTATTTTTGAAATCGATATCTCGACCTTCACCGTCTTTAATCATCCCTTTGTCGAACACTTGATAGAAGATATCTTGCACGCCTGGATGTGCTTTTTCGATTTCATCGAGTAGTACCACACTGTATGGCTTTCTGCGAACAGCTTCGGTCAATATCCCACCTTCGCCATAACCGACATACCCCGGTGGTGAGCCAAGGAGCAACGATACTTTGTGTTCTTCTTTGAACTCGGACATGTTGATGACTGTAACACTATCCTCACTGCCATAGATCTCGTTTGCAAGCGCAAGGGCGGTTTCTGTTTTACCTACACCACTCGGCCCTGTGAGCATGAATATGCCATTTGGGCGACTTTCGTCCGCAAGTTGAGCGCGGGAGGTTTGTACTGTTTTAGCGATAAGGTTGAGAGCATGATCCTGACCAACAACACGTTTCTTCATATTTTCCGCTAAATGAAGAACCGCGTGGATTTCATCCTCACACATTTTTCCAACAGGTATGCCTGTCCAATCTGCAATGACTTGCGCAATCAGGTCCTCGTCTACTTGCCAGTGAACCATATTTGAATCATATTCAGCCATGCAGGCTTTTGCTTCATTCAATTCTTCAATTAATGTGCCTTTATCAGCATCTTCTGACTGGAGTTGCTCAAATCGTTCTGAAATTGTTTTGATATGTGCAATCTCAGCTTCCCATTGTGCTTGAAGTGGGTTCAATTGTGTTTCAGACTCTTTCAATTGCTGATTGAGGGTGGCAATTGCTTCTGCGTGATCAAGCCCTGTGTTTTGCTCGCGTGTGAGCATATCGATTTCGTCTTGTATGCACTGTTGATGACGATGGAGTTGTTCAATCTCTCCTGGTGTGGAGGCTTGGCTCATCGCAACACGGGCACATGCAGTGTCCAAAAGGCCAACTGCTTTGTCTGGAAGCTGGCGACCACTAATGTAACGATGTGAAAGGTTTACTGCGGCTTCTAATGCTTTTTGCGAAATAAAGACGCTATGATGTCTCTCCATGACTGGCACAAGACCACGTAACATGTGAATCGCTTTTGCTGGTTCTGGCTCATCAACTTTGACTACCTGGAAACGACGAGCAAGTGCAGCATCTTTCTCAAAATATTTTTTGTATTCAGCCCAGGTTGTGGCTGCGATCGTGCGTAATTCACCACGTGCTAAAGCTGGTTTAAGCAGATTTGCTGCATCATTTTGTCCGGCCTGTCCGCCACTACCTATCATCGTGTGTGCTTCATCAATGAATAAAATAATTGGCTGTGAAGATGATTTGACTTCATTGATGAGTGATTTCAGGCGATTTTCAAATTCACCTTTCATGCCAGCGCCGGCTTGTAAGAGGGCGAGATCCAACGTGTGGATTTTCACATTCTTGAGCGCCTCAGGAACATCCTGAGCTGCAATGCGAAGTGCTAACCCTTCAACAACAGCAGTTTTACCAACACCAGCTTCACCGGTCAAAATTGGATTATTCTGGCGACGGCGAGTCAGTATGTCGATCATTTGACGAATTTCATTATCGCGCCCTAGAATTGGATCGATTTTTCCATTCTTCGCTTGTGCAGTCAGCTCGACTGTAAATTGATCAAGACTTGGTGTCTTGCTTGGGCCTCCAGTCGGAGTATTCTGTGCATTTGCAGCAGAAGGTGCAGAAAGCTCTTTTGACTGCTGCTGTATTTGAGGCCAAGCGTGAAGTAGTTCAGAGGGTTCAATTTTAAGCAGCCCACGTGCATGGCGAGTGACAAGGGAAGAAAGCGCATCATCATTGAGTAATCCAAAAATTAAATAAGCGCTTCGAATTTGTTGATCGTTAAATTCGATACTTGTGTGTAACCAAGTTTGTCTCAGGAGTGTAACAAGGTGTGGGGAAAGGCTTGGTGCTGCAGCATTACCTGTTTTTTTTCGCTCAAGTGCTTCATTTAAATCAGCTTCTAGCTGAGCGTTATCAATATCAAAATGATTGAGGATCAAACGGACATCATCCAGATCCTGTTCCAGCATTGCCTTGAGCCAGTGTTCTATTTCGACAGTAAAATGACTGCGACTGTGGCAAAGTGCTGCGGCTGCTTCCAAACTTCTACGGCAGTCAGAAGACAACTTTTCTACGAGTTTATTCAGTGTCATCGATGACATCTCTGTTTTCCTTGTTCGTTATTCTAAGATCGAAGATAGACGGTATAGGACTTGTCGCGGTTTTGCTTACGGGTTTCCAGAATGCCGCCTTGACCAAGTCTGGATGATGAATTGCCTAATGCTGCGACAGGTAAATATTTTGTTTTTGTGATCAGTTTTATTTTTCTGCTGACGAGGTGGCCAAGATAAATATCTAACAGTGATTGAAGCGTCGTGTGAAATTTACCCGAAGGGAGCAGCGTTCTTGCTTTATTTTCATCATCGCAAGAGATCACGATTGCTATCGCTGTATTGATGTCCCAAAAGGATTTACCAATAGATGCATCGACACCAAGTCTCGCATGTTGTCCTTCAGGTAGCATTCTACCTGCAAGGCGGGTTTGCTCACTCGGATCTAAGGACAGCCACTTTCCGACGAATTGTTCGACTTCAACATCACATTCCAAATAGTAACGAAGGAGTTGAATTAGTCCTTGTGCACTGGGGACTGGACGTTGGAGTAACCCTGCCATATGGAGGTGGGTATCTGTCTTTCCACGCGCTAGATGAGACAAAGCAACAGTATGTGGATCGTCATAATCAAGCCCACGCATGTTATAGCCAATGGCTTGACGATATTTTTTCCAGGCCCGGTAATAGAGAGAAATCAGCCGGTGATTAAATAGGTCAAAAAAGTCTCGCATTGCTGTGTCTTTTAGGCGGATCCGCTCCAGCATCAGTTCACTGTAATGTTGTGGTAAGGCGGCATTTGGTCCTGTCAGTCCAAAAAAAGAAATATCGAAGGTTGCACAATGATAAGAGCCTTTACCACTTTTTATTGCTACATTGGTCAATGGGTTTCCAGGAAAACCAAGGTGTTGAACACTACGAAATCGGATCAGCTCGTCAGTTGGGATCGCATCATAGCCAACCTGACGGTACTGAGATTTGGGTGTCTTTAGCTGCCGTTCGACCAAAAAGACAGCTTGGTAAAAATCGTATCGTTCTGTACGCTGTTCTAAATCCGAAAAGATCATAGTAATGGAATATTTCCTGCTCTTGCCGGCCAAGTGTGATAGATCACATCTTGGTCTTTAAACTTGATTTTTAAACGGGTAAAACTGTTAATACTGGCGAACATTGAGAAAAAATGATCGAGCACATTGGCAAAGAAGAATAACCCACTACCGGAGAAGTCATCGTGGCTAAAGGTTAATAATATTTCTGAACCACTGGCAAAGCAGATATGGCCATTTCGAGGTAATCTTGACGTTGTTGCATAAATTGAAACGTCATGAATGTTATCTATAAATGCATGCGTTTCCTGAGTCGCTTTGAAGTCATACAAACGGAGGACTTCTTTCAATCGATGAACTGCATCAGGACCGGAAAATGTGTTTAAGCTTAAGTGACTAATCAGCTGCCACTTCGTTGCATCACCAAGCGTTGGTCGAACTGCATGGGTTGGGGCAACTAGACACTTGATATGTTTAATCGTGTCCACGTATGAATTTGGGAAAAACATGGATTCATCGCCAGATGTTGATAATGTTGCTGGCAGATTGCGATTACTACAGAGTGCTTTCACTTTGACATGCCAAGTTGAACCATCAGTTGCCGGGGTGAGTTCTTTTTGTTCAGAATCGACAAACGATAAATAAGTGTCTGTCCCAATACTCTGATCCCCCCTGGACCATTGAGAGGACTCTCTACGAATTTGCCAAAAAATTTGTGCGTCATGTTGATATTTAGGATGTGTCTGTCCATAAAAAGGCTTAACGGTGTAGCTATTTTGTTTTTGGTCGTAAGCTGTTACATCCTGAACTTGGATCACTTCAAAGGAAGATGCACTTTGGTACTGAGCGGCGAGCTTATATTCGTACTGGCTGATTTCTATTGGTACATTCTCAAGCTCTTTTTCAAATAAATTGATAATAGGTACACAACCTAATACGAAGTTTTCGCTTGTAATTTGCTTTTCCAGTTCGTTAGAGCTTTTGTCAAAATAAAAATACAACTGGCACTTCGAGTCATTCTTTGGAAGATAGGGTTTGATTTTATCCAGTTGGAAAAACATAAACTTCTCTGGAAATAGAAAGTTTTCAACTAGGATACGATAGCCATCAGCCATTCTCGCTGAGTAGGGAATAGACGCTTCTTCAGCACCAAAGCCGACATCCGATAAATGAGTAAGTGGAATATAAGAATGATCCCCGGTACTTTCTTCCTCAATGGCAATGCCAATGCAATGTTTGAAAATCAACTCATAAACTTTGTATTTCTGATGCGGTTGCCCATTGATATACACCTGTAGTTTATCCATATTTGTATCGTAAAGAGACACATCTGGATACTCTCCTTGAAGCTCAACTTTAATCATCGACTTTGCTGGGGTATGTCCCAAACAGGGCGGGGCGGTAAATGGTGCGTTATGAAACGAAGCGTTCGTGATTTCAATTGGCCATAAGTAGTTATCACTTGTTGTTCTGAAATAACAAGTACTCACTTCTGTACTGGTACTTTCTAATGAGGTTCCCCGCTTTAGGGTCACACCCGTTGTTGAAAGGTGCTCAGTGGTCATTTTGATGACTGACATGGAAGGGATTGGAGCATGATAATCGGGGTACATTTGTACCATCATGGCATCGGTTAACTCAGGAAAGCTATCATCCAACTTTTGACGAATTTGTGCCGTCAAAAATGCAAAAGACTCGATGAGGCGAGAAACATGAGGGTCTTCCACTTGTTCATCAGTAAGGTGAAGTCTTCCTGCAACTTTTGGGTATTTTTCTGCAAAATTTGCCCCCATTTGACGGATATAGGCAAGTTCTCGATTGTAGTACTTTAACAGTTCATCATTCACACACGCGATTCCTTTATCTTCATCGTCAAATTGACGGGCTCAACTTCCGAATCAAAACTAATAAACTCGGGGTCTGGATCAGCAAAAAGAATGGCGCTGATCTTCAGACGCATAATGCGATCCAAAGGAAGTGATTCATCTGGAATCGTGACTTCCACTTCCATAAAACGAGGTTCGAACCTGAGAAGGGCAACTCGAACATATTCACACAGTTGTTCTCGACCTTCACTACTACTGACCTGCATCGTCGAAAAGTCTGGAAGGCCATATGTGAGCGTTGATGTTGATAACTCCTCATATTCTTCAGGCCAAGTATGCCAATGGATGCGAGAGTTGAGCAAAGCTTCCAGATCGCGTTTCACACTTGCTCTTAATTGACGGATATTCACACCAGGTTGGCGCAGTGGCACCGTCTGATTTTCCGGATCATTGTCAAGTAGGCGATCGAGTATTGATGGTTGGACTTGGTGCTCTGAACGTGCTCGCATCATGTCTCCTTTAATTAATCTGATGTTTCTTCTGCACTGATCACTTCAATTTGATGAAGTGGTACCGCATCATCGTTGATTAAGAAGGTTTTCATGCCTCTTCCCTGATAGACATCTTCAGCCAGCTCGTGCCAGTCAGTCTCTTTTGCTAGGTTTTGCATTTCAGAATCATGGTGTACATAAGTAACAGGTAAATGTGCCTGTCCTGAAGGACCATCCTTGATATTTATTTCAACACGTAACCAGAAGTGTTCGAGGAAGTTTTGTGCAGGTTTTAGCGTTAAAGACTCGATTTCATCGAAACGAGCTAGGTAGTATTTACCATTTGTACCAAACAGCTCTAAATAGCCACACAAAGTGTCATCAATATCTCTGATCTCAGTGACAGGTTTACCGTTAATCAGGAGGGAAACAGTCTTTCTTTGTGCTTCTAATGCTTCTGCTGATGTTTGAATAACGGCTTTGTCTTGCTCGATAGTTGCTAGGTGGAGATCCAAAAAGGCCTGATCGTGTTCATCAGTCTCATGGAAAAGTTCAGGTGTTGCTTTGCCCGCGTGAAAATCAAGGCGGCTCTGCTGTGCTCGGATTAATTGACGAAGGTTGATTGCACCCACAGCATATTCTGGCTTTTTCTGGACCATATAGTCGAGTTGTTTGTCGGCTCTTTCCAGCTCGTTATTCAGGCATAGCAGTTCGATAAAGCGGCTGCGAAGATCAAAGTTCACTGGGTCATCTTTTAAAGAAGTCTCGCAGGTTGTGATGGCTTCCTCAAGTTGACCAGTCTGAATAAATTGTTGAATTTCCTTCATATAAAACCTGTTTTTTAATTCATGTGCTTTGGAGTCAACTCGGTGACCATGCGAATACTTGAGATCATCTGATCGAGTTGAAAATGGGGCTGTAGCTGTAATACAGAATAATAATGGCCGGGCCGAGACGCATGTTCTCGGACAGTCACTTTTGCGTCACTGAGCGGGTAACGGCTGCGAACTTCTTCCGAGGCAGAGTCGGAGGCCGTGGTATATTGGTTTATCCAAGACTGGAGGTCACGCTCACAAGACTGCGCTGTTGCGTAAGATCCGATGCGTTCACGGCTTAAGATTTTGATATAGTGTGCAAACCTGGAAACACAGAGAACATACTGCAACATTGCGGAGATCTTTGCATTTACAGTTGCAGAAAGTGAATCATATCGTTGTGGCTTTTGTGCAGACGCATTGCTATAAAATGCAACGAATCCACTATTTGGTACTGGAGAGACAGGAATAAACCCTAGATTTGAAAGCTCTTTTTCCTGACGTTCGGTCACCAGCAGATCCACAGGTGCTTTCGGACACTTCTGATAAATATCTGTCTCAAATGGTGCTTGTGCCAAATTGCTCACAATTCCTTTTTTCATTTGTCCTGGTTGTAGTCCACGGATGTGTCCAAACCAACCGGATTCACAAAAAGCGCGGATCAGAGTGACCGCAAAAGGGTAGGCTGCGTTTCCCCAAAGCATATGTTTGCTTGAGTTCGTTGTTTGCTCTCTAAATTTGAACGCTTCTTTCCTTGTGTCGTCGTCAATATAAGGCTCTCGCAAAAGGACTCGGGGAACAGTGAGACCCAAAAACCGAGATTCTTCCATCTCTCTTAGCCGATTCCACTTAACATAGTTTGATTGCTCAAATTGACGGGATAAATTCATGTGATATCCCAATTCAGCATAATGTGAAACGCCAAACAATTCAGGAGAAGCAGCAGTAATAAAAGGGACAAATGCCGCGGCGCAAGTTCTCGTCACTTCTGAGAGCGTGTCTAAATCATGATGGGAAAGGCCAGATCTGGGTAAGTGGCTGATTTCGTAGTCCCCAATTAATACACCAAACGGTTCACCACCAGGATTATCGAATTCATTTTGATAGACATGCTTGAAGAAAGCGCTTTGATCAAAGTCAATTGCGCGCCCCATATCTTTACTGAGTGATGCCCAGCAGCAATTGAGAAGTTTGACCTTAACTTGATTGTCTCGGTCATATTGATCAGCTTCGCCGGTCAAACTATGGAGACTGCGCCAACTGGATTCAAGTTTTTGAAATCGCTCATGATGAAGAATTTCGTTGACTTGTTGTTCCAGCTGGCAATCAATTTGATTGATCAAACGCAGAATGAGCTGCGTGGCTTTCTCTTGTGCCTTGCGGTTTGCATGCGTGCTATCCGGATATTGATTTGCAAAAGAATCACTGGCATCAGTTGTAAGATCCGCGTAGACTCGAGCTGCTTTGCGCAGCCCTGTCTGTTTCAAAATCGAATCTAACGATGCGTTATCAGAGAGATCAACCCCATTATCTGTTGCAGGTTGAAATTCGTCATGCGTATCAATAAACGTAAAATTATCAGCACTCAATGCATCATTCCTTTGCTTGTGAACAATTAGCTACCCATTTCAGGGATTTTTGCAACTAACCTGAGTGATGTTGTGAGCTCTTCCATCTGGAGCCAAGGTCTCAACCAGGCAACAGCATTGTATGAACCAGGCGCACCAGGAATTTCTTTCACCTGTACCTTTGCGTCAGCAAGTGGGTATTTGGCGCGAATGTCCTGGCCACCGCCTTCAGATGCGTTGACGTAAGTGAGGATCCAGCGTTGTAGCCATGCTTCAACATCTTCAGCTTCCATGAAGCTTCCGATCTTGTCACGTGCCATCACTTTTAAGTAATGTGCAAAACGTGATGTTGCCATCATATATGGCAGACGAGCGGAAATCGCAGCATTTGCTGTTGCATCCGGGTTGTCGTAGATTTTTGGCTTCTGGCAAGTTTGTCCACCGAAGAAAACGGCATAATCGGTATTCTTGTAATGGCAGAGCGGCAAGAAACCAAGTTTACTCAATTCTGCTTCCCGGCGATCGGTAATACCGATTTCTGTCGGGCACTTCAGATCAGGATCGCCATCATCACTGGTGAAAATATGTGTTGGAAGACCGTCTACACGACCACCACCTTCTGCCCCACGGATAGCTGTACAAAACCCATATTCAGAAAATGCCTTGGTTAGGTTTGTCGCCATCGCATATGCTGCATTCGTCCAGCAGTACTTATCGTGGTCTGTCGTTGATGTCTGTCCTGTATGTGGATCAACATCAAATTCTTCGTAACGGAACTCTTCAACTGGTTTTGTGCTTTCACCATACGGAAGACGCGCAAGTACGCGTGGCATCGTCAATGAGACGAAACGAGAATCATCGCTTTCACGGAATGAACGCCACTTTGTGTACTCCAATGATTCGAAGACTTTTTCTAGATCACGTGGTTTGCTCAGTTCTGTCCAGCTATCAAAACCAAATAATGATGGTGAAGATGCAGAAATGAACGGGCAGAAACCTGCTGCTGCAACATTCGACATTAATCCCAGTGTTTCAATGTCTTCTGGGTGATTCGTGAATTCATAATCACCGACAAGCGCGCCGTATGGTTCACCACCTGGTGTGCCGAATTCAGATTCATACACTTTTTTGAAGATCTGACTCTGATCGAATTCAACGGCTTTGCTTAAATCTTTGTGAAGTTCTTTTTTGTTTAAACTCATCACCCGGATCTTCAACGATGCATTTGTCTCTGAATTGTTGATCAAGTGATGCAGGCCACGCCATGAACCTTCTAGTTTTTGGAATTTTTCATGGTGCATGATTTCAGCAAGCTGTTTGGAAATCGCTGTATCAATGACTTCAATCGCTTCGTTAAAAGTCACAGTCAGGTTTTTGTTCCAACGAACAGTCCCTTTGAGTGCTTCTTCAGTCAACGTTTTGAGGAGTTCTTCTGCACGAGAGCTTTCAGTTTGTTTTGTTGCACCAATTGCTTGGTCGAGTAATGAAAATGATTGTTCTTCAGCAAGTTGGCCTTCTTGTGCTAACGCTTCCGTGGTCATGCTTCACTCTCCTCAACGTTGAGTTCTTTTGCGAGTTGGTCAAGGTGTTGTGTATTGCTTAGAACGTCTTCAAGAATATTTTCCAGTTCTTCAGAGCGGTCAACCTTCGTCATGAGGTCACGAAGTTTGTTTCGAGTTTCCATGAGTTTGCTGAGGGGTTCAACTTGATTTACGATTGCCGCAGGTTCGAAGTCGTTTAGGGATTTAAAGCTCAAATCAACAGCAATCTCGGAATCATCGTCTGCCAACGTATTCTTGACTTTGAAGTTCAATGTTGGGTTCATTCGCTTTAATACATCGTTAAAGTTATCACGATCGATTTGAATGAATCGTCTGTCCTTCAGAGGCTTCAGTGCTTCTTTATTGTCCCCAGAGAAATCACCAATGACACCAACGACGAAAGGGAGTTCCTTTTCTACTGTAGTGCCTTCTGTTTCAACATCATATGTGATGTGGACGCGTGGCTTGCGAACACGTCTGAGTTTGTCATGGATGCTCATTTTGAACTCCTTTCCTTTTATCAATTATTCTACTCGTCGACTTTGATACCGGAGAGCTTGAAATAGCCCGAACGTGCATCTTGGTCTGAAATTAATTCTTGTAATAAATCTGGCAGCGGCATATCGCTCCAACGGATCACTTGTTCCAGTGCGTAGGACATGGGAGAGTGAGGCTCGGTTTTACGAAAATACTCTGCAGTACTTTTAAGTGACGCAATCGCTTGGTTTCTGGATTGAATGGCGAACTCGATTGGATCAATGTCTTGAACTTGTGACTGAACGACAGTTGTTGATGCTGCTGTACTTTCTTCACCCTCTGTGTCATCAGCTTGTGGCGTTTCTGGTGCTGGTTGAGACGTTCGGTGCATTTCAAGGCGATCACCGACGAGATGTGTGATGGCCTGTTGGCAAAGTTCAAGTGTTTTTTTGATATACGAGGTGGGTTGTGGCTCACCAATGGCATCATCCATTGCTTGGCTCAGACGCTGATAGCTGTCCAATGCCTGCTGAATTTCCTGTTCAAGCTCAAGGAAGAACTCAGTCGGGGTTTCCTTCACACTCTGTTCAATATCCGCTAAAGTTACCGCGCCATTTTCAGCACGTCTTGCGCGTTTTTCTTCATCGAGTCTTTGTAGATCGACGGCGCGTTCATATTCCCAAAGAGAGTAGGGGCCAAGTGAACCGCCAACGGTTAATGGGATACTTTTAATCGGCAGGATCAAAGCACCTTCGCTTTCATAACCATTGAGTCCAGCCAGTGGAGAAACACGTTCCGATAAGTCCCCGTCGTCTGGATCTGGCATAGGATACAGCGTATCCCAAAATTGCTCTATCAAAGTCGTTGCAAGTTCAAATCCAGCAGTCATCCCCGGGAAACCATCAAGACGACACAAGGCTTCAATCAACCACGCGGCCAGTTCTAAATCTTTGCTTTGTTCTTGTAGAACTGTTGGGATCTGTTCAACGAGTGGGCGCCAATCACGGATAACGGACAGGATACTTTCTTCATCAATCAGTGCATTTCTTTCATTAGCTCGAAGGGTATTACGAATATCCTTGAGTGTGTAATAAGCTGAGGTTGGCGATATATCCTGTCTGAGGTCTTCTCCGGTTACAGCATCTTCTGAAATTGGTAATATCAGTTGTGGGACATCGATCATATAAATCCCTGACCTTATTGGTTTCCATGAGTTAAACAACGCAGGCTATGATAATTAATTTCGAATGTAATAACAATCATTAACAAGCCTAATTCTTTTGTTATTTGGTTTCTTTTTTTGTTATTTTAAATAGGTAATTTGTATTAGTTAAAATGGTCCCTTGTTAAGATTGGAACGGTTGTGTCAACATCGTGTTGTGTTGCTCCAAATTCACGAATTGGCGTGCGTGTTGTCTCGTTCATATCGCTGACGCCCATGTTCTGAAAGCCTTTATTTTTGACGATGATACAGGTCACATTGTCTTTAGCACCCCGAACAAGAGCAGAGTGCATCAATGCCATGCCGCCATCAATGATCTTTTGTGGTTGCAGAACACGTTCAATCTCAGCATCAGACATTTCCCCAGTGAGGCCGTCGCTACAGAGTAAGAACATATCGTTCGGATTCAAATCTCCTTCGACAATCGAAATTTCTACTTCTGGGGTGACGCCAACCGCACGGGTGATCACGTTGGAAAGCGGGTGGTTCTCTGCTTCATCTTCGCGGATCACCCCTTCATCAATGAGGTCGTTGACCTGGCTATGATCACGGGTTTTTTGTTCAAGATGATTTTGACGGATCAGGTAGCCACGACTATCTCCAACCCACATGAAGTAATATTTATCCTGGTCGATGAATAATGCGACAACGGTACTTCCTGCTGTTTTTCCATCAAGATGCAATCGACTGTATGAAAACAGCAAATGATTTGCTTTGTGGATCGCTTTTAGGACATCTTCACATTGAGGTTGTTGATGTCCCAATGCATCCATGCTGGATTTGATGGTATCAATCACCATTTGACTGGCGACATCACCGGCTTCATGACCGCCCATGCCATCAGCAACGACCCATAGATTGTACTCTGGTAGCTCGATGCAAGCATCTTCATTAAGCTTTCGGACAATACCGCGATGACTTTGGGCATAACTCGTGAAATTCATGGTTTATCCTTGATCCAACACCTGATGCGCATTCCACTGCCAATGTTGCCAACGGCCGTCTAACATTGCAGCAAATTGGTTGATTGCAGGAAGTCCTGGTGTCACAAGAAGATTTGGCTCAATGAGACAGGAACCTTGAGTCCACCAAAGGCAATACTGACCATAATGTTGATGGAGCATGGCGTGCATCAGATCAGCGTGGGACATATGATCACCCAGTTCAAACAAAGTGCTTGTTTTGTGCGGGTCAGCGCTCTTTTCAAATAATGCAGTTTCAAATTCCGATGGCGCAATGTTGAGATAGTCTTGAACTTGCTTGATCCACTTACCAAGATCCAGTGAGTCATCTAACGCAATCAGAACCTGATCTTCATACGCTTCGTTCGTGACATTTTGCAGATAGATATCAATTGGCCTGGCATTGATGGGGGTTGCGACTGTCATTGGGAAATGACGTCCTACAGCATCAATACTTGGAATAAAAGTTCCAAAATATGCTTGTTGTCCGCAGGTTGCAGGCGAGATGGCGAAATGCCATATCGGAGATGTCAAGTAGCGATCAACCCAGCTATCTCCCAGTTGCTCTTTGCTGACTGCAATGACAGCTTGAAGCCATTCATTCCAAGGAGCAATAAACGTCTTATCCAGACCTTGTTCAACAAAATCACCGCGGGAAGGGAGCTTCCCGCAGTAACCCAAATTTATAGTTTGTTCGGACATTTGAACTTCTCTATATTTGCGCTCCAGAATGGATGAATACTGCTGCTTGGGATCATCTTCAACTGAGCATGATTCCCATTGAGCGAGATATGGAGCTCGTGATCTCGCTTTGTGGATGGACGACGCGTCTGTATCTCATCCAGCATACGGAAAAACGACCATTCTCCTTTCAATGTCGTATTAATCGAACGTTCACCTCCTGGCGGTGTGAACACAATCCGTGTTTCATTATCAGCGGAATCACCAGGCCAGACGAAATTAATCACACGTTGTGGACCATGTCGGTAATTAATGGATTGCCCATCAACTTCTAAGAGGAAATGACTGACATGACTGTCGAGATAGACTGGCTTGAGGCCAAACTCAACATGTGGCGTATTCGAACCGCCTTCAAAGAAAGCCTTACGAATTTTGTCAGCACGCTCAAATGCGATGAGCGTGGATGAATGTAACCCAATGTTACTTTCGAAGCGCCATGGCGACTTACTCGTATCAACGTGACGTTTTAAGTAACGATTAAAGAATTTATCCAATGTGCCTTGTGGGCCGAAGAAGCGAGTAAAGTCTTTCATACGGACTTCTTTTTTCGAGTTCGAAGAAAAAGGGTAGCGTCCCGCAATCGTAGCGCGATATTCACGTAGGACCTGACTCTTCCAGATTTCATTCAAGTGCTTGCCTGCAAAAGCGCGATTGATACTTTGCGCATCTTGGGACATGGTTCTGATCCAACCTTCGAAAGGCATGGGTAATGAACGTGCTGTTTGGTTGAGCTTCGTCATAAAATCAGGAGAACCATTTCCTGCGAAACTTGACTTGAACGAAATTGACTGGGCATCACCATCTGCCATTTTATCTAGGTAGCGGTGAAGCTGACGCAAATTGCTTTGCAATTCGTCCAAAGTTGCTGGAGAGACTTCAAGCAAGTTTGCAAAAGCAAGCTCGACCTCTTTTCCAGGAAGAGAAACTTCCACGTTGATACCATCTGCTGGCAATAAACGCTTCAAGCGGGAAGTTTTGCTATGCAGTGCTTTGTCGGCAACCGATGCAGCTGCTTTTGCAGCAGACTTTTGCTGATCACTGATAGGCAGGCTGGTTAAGCGAATATTTTTCTGAGCCGCAGTTACCAAGTTTTTGATAGGCGCTTCTGGTCCAGATAAAATCTCGGTCATTGCTGCGCCATCAGCAGTGTTGGCATACGACTTTAACGTGAGGTCGTCGAGGAAATCTTCCCAGTAATAGACGTAGTCACGTAAATATTTATACTCAAGCTCTTTTTCAATCTCAGCTTTTGCATCTTCAGAAATGATCCCTATATCATCCCCGTACACCCAACTGTCCTGAAGCAGGTTATCCAGTAGTTTTTTCTTCTCAATATTGAAGATACTGTGATAACCATTGTAGGTGTATAAGCCTGGAATACCGGTATTCATGGGTTTTCCACTCTTAAACTGGAACGCTATTGTACTGTGGTTACTCATGACATCGATCAACGTAAAGTCAGGAACTCGGCTTTTTAGAAAATCGGCTTTCAGGCGCTGATAAGCACGTTCGACCAAGGGGAGCTTTGTCAGTTGTATTTGCGCATTTTTCACCGCTGCTAAATCTTGCTCTCCTTTACTAATTCCTTTCGATAATAGGGTTGCAAAGTGCTGCTCAAGATTGACGCGTGTTGGCAAATTGACGTCGCCAGGCAGTTTGCGCTCAAGATATGCAGCAAACCAGGCACTGATATCTTCACGATTAAAATGCTCTGGGAAATACAGCATCAGATATACTTTGAGGGTTTCATAGAGATAACCCAAATGTTGCTCGTGTTGCTTCATTTCATCAATGAGCGCATTTGTAAGCACTGGTGAGAGTAATGCTTGCAATGCACGTTGATATGTTTGAACAGATGGAATATTGAGATCATCTGTTGTGTCATAACCAAAGGCAGCTGTCTCTTCCAATGGCATTTGCTGTGTATATCCCATTGGGAGATCACGCAGACGATCCAATGCATTGGAGAGGGTGACTAAATCTGGACTCGTCTGAAAAAGACGATCACTTTCTCCCTCAAATTGGGTCAACGCTGCTTGGGATTTATCCAACAATGCTTGGTTCCAGTGATAACTGCTGTACCATGAGATAGACAGTCCAAGTGTCAATATGCTTGCTGTTGTGAGTGTTCCAACACGCAGCCATTTGTTTTGTTTCGCATGGTGGCGGTTGGTAGAAGCAAGGTCTTGCTCTGGGAAAATCACCTGTTCCAGAACTCGTTTGACGAAGTAACTGCGAGACTCAGACTGAGTATTTTTCGTCTTAGAAACTGACTGTGATGTGAGGAGATTTTCAGGGTTTCCTTCCTGAGTTGAGCTGGAGAGGTAAACACCGCGAAGCATCGGAATTTCTTCATAAGCATTCGGTGTAAAAATTTCTTTCAAAAACGTATCCGTGATCCCTTGTAATACGCGGAGTTGGCGTGGGAATTCGAAAATCGCCGAACGTCTCTCAATATCGCGCTCTTGAGAAAGTCGTTTATTCAACCTAAGCGTCAATTGCGAAATCAGATGATGGAATTCTTTGTTGAACTGGTGAACAGGCGCATTATCAGCCCCGCCAGCTTGTAGTGGAAACGTGACTCCCCAGACTTGCTCCGTTTCTTCTTCAGAGAAGTCGTCAAAAAACTCTTCAAACCCGGCAATTAGGTCAGCCTTGGAAAGCATAAAATATACAGGGAACGTCATGCCTAGCTGGTTTTGTAGCTCTTGTAGGCGTTGCTTAATCGCTCTGGCATGGAGGTTTCGTTCCGTCTTGGTCTGGTTCATCAGCTCCAAAATACCCATACTGATGATCACGCCATTGATCGGGCGAAGTGGTCGGTATTTTCTTAATAGGCCCAAAAAACCCTGCCACGCACCTGAGTCGTGTGTTGCGTGGCTGTCCTGAGTTGTATAACGACCTGCAGTGTCAATCAAAACCGCTTTGTTCGTGAACCACCAATCGCAGTTTCGTGTACCACCAATCCCTTTGACCATATCGATACCAAGAGACTCTCGTAATGGATAATCGAGACCTGAATTATGGATCACAGTTGTTTTTCCAGATCCAGGAGGGCCGATCATGAGATACCAAGGCAGCTGATAAATGCTCTTTCCTTGATAAAGCTTGGCATTTTTCAGCGTATCAATCGCTTCTTGCATGCGCTTTCGTAATTGAGAAATTTCATCACTGGTGACCTGATCGTCGTTTTCCATCAACTGACTGGTCATTTTTTCATTACGCTTTTCTTGCTGGATTTTACGTGTGAGATTTAACACACCCCAGATAATGGCAATGAATAGAAGAACCCCAAGGCGGGTGACAGGCGAAGCAAGTGGTGTGCTTTCACCAATGCTCACTAAAGGCCCACCGAACCAGATCAGCATCGCTAAAGCAATAAATCCGATCGTTGTTACGACAAGCTTTGAAGTCATTTTGTAATATAAATGGCTGGCTTTTTGCTTAAATGACATAGGACTATCCCTGGTAAGTTAAAGCAATAACAAATCGATTTCGATGCGTCGGTTGAGTGAGCGGCCGTTTGCGTCCGTATTTGGTGCAATCGGCTCTGCTTCTCCGCGGCCTTCTGGCCAGAGTCGTCCTGCTAAGGTGGCGTTTCTGTCCATGACATTGGCAATTTGGGTTGCTCGAGCAAGCGACAAGCGCCAATTCGATGAGTATTCACCATTCCCAATCGGCGTATTATCTGTATGTCCTGTAATAAGGATTTTTCCTCGTGTGCCTTCTAATGAGCGGGCAATTTTGGCGATAATTGGCTCAATATCTGAACGAATGGATTTACTGCCCGAATCAAATAAGGATTCACTACTAATACGAATACGAACGCGTTCAGGTGTTTCTTCCAATGTTAGGATTTGTTTTTGTATCTCTGTTTGTAAGAGTTGTAACAGCAGTTGATATTGATCACTGCTTTGCCCGCCAACAACACTGGTGTTGCTCATGGGCACTGCCGAGGCAAGACTTTTTGTGACGTCAGTAAGGCGCGTATCCAGTTTGTAATTCAAACTGGTATAAATCATCAACATCAATCCGGCAAAAAGGGTCACAATGACCCAAAGGGGAAACGGTTGCCTCAGTTCGACTCCATTCGCAACGCGATCCTGCCATTGTGGTGAAAGTGCTTGTTTGATTGGACCTTGAAGGGCACTTAATTCTCGATAAAGCTGATCCAGGTAACTATCAATCGCTGCACCACCATGTTTATCCAGTCGATATTTGCCTTGGAAGCCAAGCTGTAAGCAAAGGTATTGAAGCTCCAATAAGTCATCATTTGCACGCGTATTGAGTAGAGAGTCATCCAGTAGTGTGTAGAAGTATTCGCCACCAAAAGTTTCTTTATGGAATGTTGAGAGGAGACTTTCTCCCGCCCAAGCGCTGACACCGCCCCATTCTGTATTCAGGACAGTCTCATCTATCAGAGCGCACAGACAATAGCGGGCCGATTGAACCTTCTCTAGAGAAATATTGGCTTGACGAAGTTTATTTTCATACAGTTTGATACCGTCAATACACTGGCGCTTGAGAGTATCAATCTGATCAAATTGGTGATAACTTCTGATCCGGATCACGATCGAAAACATATCAGCAGCGTGCTCAACCAAAGGGTACTTAAAAATTGGCACGACTTGCTGTTTTTTGATGGGATCTGGCTCCTGAGGAATGTTGATGACCGTTTTTGCATCCTGATCCACTGGTGATCGTTCAGGTGGTTGTTGGGCTTGTTCTTCCCTTCCTCGGCGTCCCGGTCTGGGTCTGATGATTGTCTTATCCATGAGTTCCCTATCGTTAGTTTCTGATTGCCCAAAGCATGATGTTTAAGTTGGGATAGTTTCCAGCAAAATGGATTGCAATACCGCCACTATTTGCAAGGCGTCCCCAATGTTCGTTTGACTTATCCAGCTGAAAGTAAATGAATCCATCGTAATGTTTGACCTGGCGTGGAATGTAAAGCAAAGGCTTTAATGTGATCCCAGGGATCTGGTTGTTGATGAAGTCACGGATGGTTTCCACTGGACCAATTTTGGTTTGGCGAGGAATGTGTTGTCTCATTTCTTCTTCAGGCACATTTGCTTTGATTGCCAATACAAATGAAGCCTGATTTAGCAGGCCTTTATCACGAATTGCACCATGGAAGATACCGACTTGTGAACGTTCTAACTGGATCTGCTGTGCTGTTTGTTCTAGCACATGGCTGAGGAGCTGATTGGTGAGTCCTTTCAATCCATCAAAGATATCGCCAAGGTTGTGGTGGTCGTATTTGGGCAATTCAGGCACACGCTTTGTTGCAAGGCAATAAGTACTGAGCTCACCAATCATATCTGTGAGTCTTTGATAAAGCATGTAAGGATGAATAGAAGCACTATCCTGAAAATGGATAAATGCTGGCTCGTGTTTATTCAATACTTGCAGTTTTAAGAAATCCGTAACAGAACCAGTCACATTTTCCTGATTAAGGAGCTGTGCTGTCGCTTTTGCTCTTTGTTGGATGAGTCCTTTGACTTCATTAATCAACTTTTCTAACAGCGGTGAATTGTCTGTGGTCAAACACGGTGGGATAAAGTGACTGTCAAGTTTGATCTGTCCTTCGCCAGTCACTTCAAGTATGCGAGCAACAGGCATTGTGATAAATCCTGTTAAATCTTCACTCGATAGTTTAAAAGACAGGTTCAGCTTTGCGACCTGAAGCAATTCCTGAGCTTCGCTACCAACACTGATATCTGTGCTTGTATGATCTTCATACTGAAAGCGAGTGATCGTCATATTTCCGTTTTCAGAGATATTCAGTGTTTTTGTTTTGCTGCTCGGGATGGCCAGATGAATAACTTGATTTCTGACTTCTCGGTCAATTTTCAATCCCAATGGTAGCGGATCATGAACAGGTAAATGGATGAGTGTATGATCAGGCATCAGACCAATCGCATGTTCCAGCTGGAATTCACCCTGGCTGAGCATAGCATGGTTGATCTTCAGCTCTTGAAACCCCCAGTGATAGGGAGTCGTATACTCAATTGCGCGATGGATGTTATTCAACAGGTATCTTTCAGTCTGTTGAAAGTGCTGTGGACGCAGGAACATACCTTCGGTCCATGCGATTGGCGTAAAATCACTCATACATTCTTCCTTTTGAGTTCGGTATTACTTCTGTTGTGGGTAGACCGCGATAGACTCAACATTCACCGAGAAGTCATCGTACCCAGTCGGATCGACCGGGAGTACTGCACGCCATCTGGCTTTATCAATACTACGATATGCGACGACCAGACCGATATATCGTGTGTTTTCATTGAGTGACATGTTGTGTTCCAACTTGGAAGCTGGTTGTAATTCAAGTTCGTCTTTCTTTAACAAATCAGGTCCTAATACGGTCTCTGGGGACTCATAGAGCGTAAAGAAATCTTGCGTATCAAAAACAGTTCTCGAGCTCAGCTCGAAAATTTTCACCACGACAGGTGAGGGGCGTTTATTGATGTCCGGGTTAATATCCGGCGCGACGTTGAATGTAACGTCCGTGTATGGCTGGACCACTGTGTTTACGAGCGTACAACTGACATTCATCAATGTGAAAACAAAAAGAGTAAATAAAACTTTAAAACGATTGAGTTTCATTCTTCCTCCATACAGGGGTAATTGAGTTGAACCAAGGGTTATAAATTATGTAATTTTTCGTCGTAAGCTTTGACGAAGTCATCGGACAAGGCTTTGGTACCGTTTTGCTCTATATCTTGCATCAAGTCAGCATACAGAGATTGATAGAGACGCCAGCTGGTTGCCTGTTGCTGATTTGGTAAAATCTTTGCAAATGACAGCTGCTCAGTTGCTTTGGTGCCAAGCTGTTGTGGTGATAGTGTCTCCAACATACCTTTAATGGCACCAAGTGTGCCAGCAAGCAGTGCTGTATCGTGATCTCGCGTATCCTTAAAGGCTTCTTCAATTGATGCCGCGGGAGGAAGAAAGCTGCGGCTACGACGGGTAAACAGATTTTGAAATGCATCATCCACGTTGCCAGAAAACTTGAGCGGGTTATTTTGCTCAGCCTGAAACATGGTGTGAGACAGCTTCAGTTCCTGCTTGATTTCGTTGCGATGACGCAACGAAGCAATCACCCCCTCAAATAACAAGCTCATACATTGGCCCATTTCCTGCCAGACTTCTGGGCTGTTCAGCTCATCGCAGACACTATCAGAAACTTGTAACCCACGTAAAAATGCCTGAACACATGGATCATCATTTGAACCTGTGCTTTGTGTCACTGGTGCGATGGGTTGTGAACCTGATTGACTCGGCTCCTTTACAGGCGCTGGAGTGGCTGGTTGCGAGAAAGTTGGCGAGCTTTCTTGATCTGGTACAGAGGGTGCTTCTGCCGGTTCAGGTGAAAAAGCAAGATTCCAGTCCTCAGGAATATAAATTGGGTCTGATTGGGAACCGATTTGTGTTTCAACGGTTTGATGAAATGCTTCATCTATAGGAGCAGGGTCAAGAGCCTGCTCCAGCGCTACAACTGATGGGCTTAATCCAAAATCATCAGAATTGTTATAACTGCTTGAAGCGTCAAAATCATTCGAAGCAGTGAACTCATTTTGCGATGCAGAAGCATGTGGAATAGCATTTGTTTGCTGAATTTCAAAGATGAGTTCATAGTCTCCAATTCGGATACTATCGCCTGACTCCAACAGATATTGGTTCCCTTTTCCAATTGGAGAAACCTGGTGGTTAATAAATGTACCGTTTGTTGATGTGTCGTGAAGAAGAAAGCCACCAGCAGGCGCTTGCTCAATCATAGCATGCTGACTAGAAATGATTTTTTCCGGGTCTGGGAGGTGCCAGTCAGAGCTCGCTGAACGCCCAAGAGTAATGGTTTGATTTACTCTTTTTTCTTTTTCAATATCAAGGGATTGCTGGTGATAGCTCGTAATTCTTAGAATCGCTTCCATGTTGATGCGCTTAAATTTTCCAAACTGAAATATGGGTGATAATGGGAGGATATTTCCAGGTTAATCAGCCCGTGTTTTTTGGCGTCATCCTAATGAAGAATCAATAAAATGTCAATCAGTCCTCAGTAGGATGAAACTAAAACTTTAGTTGTATATTTACGACGATTTAACGACAACACCTGATATTAAATAACTTGGGCTTGTCATGAGCATATTGTTATTGTATCTTCGCCCTTTGTATGGAATGTATGAGCATTTTGCTACTAACGAGCGACTGGACTTCATGGATAATAATAAGCCTTCCCAAAATAAAGAATCTTCTGAAAACACACCACAAACCGAATTACCAGAACAAAACGATAAAACACAAATCGCTGGTTTTGAGAGCAATGCTAGTTTTAAGAGCAATCAGATACATATTGCAGATTTTGATGACAATAAGACGCAAATTGCACAAATTGCAGGTATTCAATCCAGTTCGACATCCTTTTCAAATAACATTGAAGGTGTCACGCTCTGTGATCGTTATCAGGTTGATAAACTGATTGGACAGGGGGGAATGTGTGATATTTATCGTGCTTATGATCGCTTTTTTGAGAGTGAGAAAAGCGAGAAATTTGTCGCGATAAAAGTGTTGCAACGTCAGTATAGTGATACACCAGAAGCAGTTGATTTATTGAGAAAGGAAGCGGAACGTTCTCGCGAATTATCGCATCCGCATATTGTGCGTGTGTACCACGCAGATAAATGTGAAGATTTGAACTTTATTGTGATGGAATACATTGAAGGTGAAACGCTCGACGCGCTGATTCGTCGCTCTCGTCCTGCGGGCGTTGGATTGAAAAAAGCAAAAGTGATCCTCAATCAAGTCATCGACGCCCTGAGCCATGCACACCAGCTTGGTGTGATCCATACCGATCTCAAGCCTTCAAATATCATGATCACGAGTCAAGGTGAAGCAAAGCTGCTGGATTTTGGGATTGCACGAACAGAACAATGCAGGGATTTATATGCTTATACACAAGAAGTGGTTGATGAAGGTGTTGCGGGATATACCCCTGCCTATGCCAGCCCTGAACAACTGAATGGGTCTGATGCCAGTATTGCGGATGACGTTTTTTCCTTAAGTTGTATTGCTTACGAGTTAGTTGCCAGTAAGCACCCTTTTGACAAGGTCGCAGCCAATAAGATCAAAGCAGACTTTCAATTGAAAAAGCCATCTGGTATTCATTTGCTGGCATGGCAAGCCTTAAAGTTAGGCTTATCATTGAAAGCAGCTAATCGCCCGGCGTCAATTGAGCAGCTTCGAAAAGGTCTGAATCGAAGCTTGAAAATGCCACTAGCTACAGCTGCTTCAATCATACTTTTTTTGGGTATCATCTACTCAACATTTGATCGGCAGAGCACTTCCTATCAAGAGTTGGAAGCCAAATATCTCAATACCCAAGCACAAAACAAACAGATTGAGGACTGGATGCAATGGCGCGGTCAGGATGTACTCACAAAACTTGGTGATATACCGCCACAATATGACGCACTAAAACAAGGTTTATTACGCCTCAACCAGGAAAGGATCCTCAACAGCTTTGCAAAAAGAGCTGAAGATGAATCGTCCTCAGCCAATAGTGAAGTCAGAGACTTTACAAAGATGCTGCAGATCTATGAAGAAGCGAAAAAACATTTCCCTGACTCGAAGCAGCTATCCGATTTGGTTTATCACGCGGAGTCAGAACGACAATCGGTAGTCGATGGTATTGTCGAGAAATTGGAACTTCTATTAAGCCAGGGGCGCTATGAAGAAGAAGGACGTAATGGAATTGGTTCACTCATTCAGCAATTGAAATTTGTGTCTCCTGCATCACGTTATCAACCGTCAGAAGCTTGTATTGAATTATATTCAGCTGAGTTTGACAAAGCGATGCAGCTGAATCATGCGGCAAGACTTCAAGTACTGCTTCGTGTTGGAGAGCAGGTGTTTCTTCATGAGCAGGCGCTGCAACCGCTTCTTGAAAAAGCTAGGGAACTTAAAAGTGCGATTGAAGCACTTGCACAATACGAAGATAAAGTTTCTCAAGGTTTGGAGGCTAAATACCCAGCTGCGCAAGCTGAGTTGCTTTACGAAAATGCAATTGCGGATCTGACCCAAGCACTTCAAGCCGTCAAGGGGCCGAAGGATTTGATTGCGCTTGAAGCGCATGTGGGGGAGTTTTCGCGTCAGGTTCCGACTAACTTTGCACCGATTCGACGCTTAAAAGAAGATATGGCAAAACGTTATTTATCACTAGCAAATCAACTCATGGAAAAACGTCGATATCGTATTGCAAAAGACCTCATCAGTCGCAGTGATAGAATTTACAGCGAGTTGTCAAAGACAACGCTTTAGTCATTCGATTGTGATTTAGCAAGATACTTTGTTATTGAGACAAAGTATCTTGTGTTGAGCGTGCACATATTTTAGATCTGATAAGGAAGCTGACAAAGGTATTCATTGCGGTATCTTACAAGTATTCAAGGAGTAACCCTATTCGAGATGGAAGACTTTCAAGCATTTTTAAAATCCCTAACACAAGTTGCGCATCTGGCTTATCAACCTTTTGCTTCAAATATGAATTATCAGAATGATATGCGGCGATTGTTGTTGCAGCTTGAGCAACCTGACTCTTTTTGGCGGGGCTGGAAGTCTAGTCAGCAACCGATTGAGAAGAGTGACTTTGCTGACCTGATTGGCCACGTTGATCACGAGACTCAGGTGAGTTTTTTTCAAGTCTTGGATGCGTTTCAGTTGATTGACTTGGTGGACTGGGTGAATAAGCATATCAACACTCATTGTGATCAATCACGTGCAGCGTTAGAAGCTTGTTTTCGACAAGGTCTGCTTGCACATATATTTTTTTGTAACGCGGATAAGATATTTCATGACTACCTATTGTTGAAAAGCATGCTTGGTCTTTGTCATGAATTAGAAAAACCACAGCTATCACAGGTTTCCAGTTCTTACTTATTCGAGATGTCGGATATCAAAACGATAGAGATGACAGGAAAGCTTTGTAAAGATATTTGTGAGCTTTCTCCTGTATTGATGGAATTGATTTTACTTCGTCTCACTTCAGAACAGATACACCAACTTGCAAATTATGTGAATCAGTTTCATTCACGCGAACAGCTTTGTGATGTTTTGCTGAAAAGCCGCTTGCTGAAATACAAAAAACTAGTTCTATCCATCCTAGAGTCAGGAGAAATGAAGCAAAGCTATTTGGCTGATTTTCGATATAGTTTCGGTGATATGCTGGATAAATTTATACCGATGTCTTTGCAGATGGAGGCGTGGGAGGCACCATGCGACCAACAAGAGGCGTTTATTCACGTATTTCAAAAGCACTGGGAGATGCTTTCTGACAGTCTCCCTTATCATACCGCTGTCCTTCATAGTGTGCCACTTGATCACGAGTCGACTGGACCAACTCAACAATTGCTTCTCTCTGTCGCACCTGCACATATCAACTTAATATATAGACTGTTGACGCATACACCAGACAAGCTGTTTGAGCACCCTCTCAGGATTGGAAATTCCTAATGGCTATTGACTTGATCCCACATGCGTTGTGTCTTCCTTTTCTCAATGACTTTTCAACTCTGTTGTCTTTGGAAGAACAGCCGTTGATGACAGACTTCCAAGAAACCTATACACCATGCCCTCAGTATCTGGATCTCATCGATACAATCAAATCATTTTATGCAACACATGCCATCCAGCCTGACAAAACCCCTATTTTTTGGCTATTACGGGATTTAACTGGTAATGAGCAAGTCATGATGACGTTGATGCAAACACTCACAAAGTCATTTCCAGGACAGTCACTTCATTCATTGACGCGACTTTATCCCTATGGGGATGTGTCATTTCAAATGGCTTGGTCAACAGCCCAGGAATTGTTGTTAGCGGATAATCTGAGTGAAATTTGGCTGGTTGCAGTTGATTATATTTCTCAGCGAAAAGATACGGCGATACAGCAAGTCACGGGAGTTGGATTGGCCAGCATGATCCTCAAACCGTCAGATACAGGGCTATATCAACGTGATTTTATTGCAGAGGCGACGTTAGATCCGCAACAATTCAATCCGTTTCAATCGTTCTTTGAGCGATTCAGCCAACAAATCAACCTGTCTGTTGATACGATGTTCGTACCTGTGGTCCAGGAGGGAAATGCAAATGGCGCTTTTGTCCCGTGGTTAGATGCTTTTGCATCACTTGGTGAGCACGTATCGCCTTTCATCAAGTTTGCGCAACCGCAATACCGTTTTGGCGATGTAGGTTGTTTGTCTGCATTTTGTACAATTCTGTTGATCAAGCAATGTCTTGAACAGAAAAAGAATCCATGCAGTGCCATACAGGTTGGTCAAACAAAACGGTATCAAGCAGCCTCTTTATTTGAATGGAAAGCATAAAATAAGATTAGGAACGAACTTGATATGGATTGCAAGCAAGTCACTTTTCCAAATAGCCAATTAGCGGTAAGTTTGCCTGGTAGCCGACAAGAACAGCCTTCAGTGGAAGTGTCTGTGTTTGAGCAGGATTGTCGTGGGGCGGGTGTATCGATGCTTACTGGTGAAACAATCCAGTTTTCTTCAGATATCACAGTGGAGAGCCCAATAGGCATTGAGTGGCAGCGTATATATCGTTCATCGAAAGCAGACCATTCTCTGGGAATGGGGTTTGGCTGGCGGCACCTTTTCCAGGTGTCTCTTGTAGAGTGCTGTGAACCGCCAGCGAAAATTGGCCCGAAGAAAAAAGGTCGTGAATGGATCGAGTTTACGGATGAGCAAGGCCGTGTACACACCTTCGATAAGATATTACCAGGACAGTCATGTTTTCAAGCGGACAGTCGATTGGAGTTGTGTGCCTATCAGTTTGGGTTGACATTATCTTATGACATCGTATATCCAGATGAGTCCCGGCTCATTTTTAAGGTGGTCCATGGGCAGTGGCAATTAAGCGAAGTACATCGAACTCAACGACGGGTATGGCTCCTTCAGTATGATATCAATGGGCGGCTCTTTCGAATTGTCTATAACAACCAACGTGGAGTTCAACTGAAATATGACAGGCAGAAACAACTCATCGCTTTATTTGTACTGAACTTTATCGACGAGAAGCTACAAGCTGTCAGTACACCGATTGTGCGTTACGAATATGACTCGTTTGGGCACTTAATTACAACAATGAAACAGCAGGGAAGCCTCGAGCGCTATACATATGACGTAACACATCGGTTGTTGACGCGGGTTCACCCTTGTGGTCTGTCCCATTATCTTCGTTGGGAAGGAGATGTTGTGTCTAGGTGCCATATCTCGAAATCAGGCAATGATGATATGGCGACTTATCGATTTTGTTTTAACCATGTGGAACGTCAAAGTACCTGCATGGATGAGCGTGGAGGAACAGAAACTTTCGAATATGATATTCGTGGGAAACAAATACAGTACATTGATCCAAATGGGCATTGTTGGCGTAAAGTATACAACGCATCAGGACAGTTAAGTCAGTTGATTGAGCCATTGAGTGGTATTACGACTTATGAGTACAACGAACAAGGTATGTTGGAAAGAGAAACAAATCCATCAGGTCATCACACGTATTCTCATTACAACCGATTTGGCCATTGTGATATCACTATTCAGCCAGATGGCACAGAAATACAACGCATATTAACGCCGGATGGTCTGCTTCAAAGTGAACAGTTACCTGATAACCGGGCAAGTTTGTACGAATATGACTCGAAAAATTTGCTGATAAAACATATCGACTTTGATCGGACGTGTCGTACCTTTATTTGGGGGAAGCAAAATGAGCGACTTGCCGACACAATTGCTGGTGCGACGACCCGATACAGCTACAATGAATTTGGAGCACTCAATGCCATTCTAAGCCCAACGAACTTGCTCTGCACTTGGTTCCGGGATGAACAAGGGCGGCTTGAACGTGTAGAGCATTATGATCGAAATAAGCCGGAGCTTAAGCAGGTTGATACGATTGGCTATGACCCACAAGGCCGTTTGAGTTTCTGGATAAATAGTTTGGGTCATCTTCAAAGCCTTTCCTATATAGACGATTCTGAACCGAAGCTGCTTGAGCGCCCAGATGGCACCACTTTAGCGTTCACGTATGATAAACGACGCTCCCTGACAGGTATTGAACGCAGTGATGGTTGTCAGTTTCTGATTGAGTATGATTTGAATAAAAACCCGATCCGTTTGAAAGAGGCTGATGGACGTATCAAACAATATCAATTTGATCCCTGCAACCGAGTGCTCTCTTTTGAAGACGGTAAACAGCGTTTTGTGGCATTGACTCGTGATCAATTAGGGCGTATCACGCATCAGCAAGGTAGTCTCAAAGCGCATCGTGACCCTGTACGTACTCATGTTCATAATCGATTCAAATATGATGTGATGGGACGGATCATTCAGGCCAGTAATGGATATCAAACAGTGACAGAACGTTGGGATGAAGGCGGGAAATTAATCAGTTCACAGCAGGGATCCTATCATGTTATTACATTTGAGTATGATCGGTTTGGTCGCCGAACAACGCTCAATTTACCCAATGGGCCTCAAATTCAATATTCCTACGATAAGCATGGTCGCTTAATGAGCATGCATGCAGGGGAGGATGAACTTTGTCATTGGAGCTACGATAATGCTGGGCAGCCGGTGAAATTGAGATTTGGTAATGGTATTGAGACGACACAGCAGTTTGATGTGTTCGGTCGTTTGTTGGAGCAAACTCTTTCCCATCCAGATGCATTGATTGATGATCACTGTTTGTATCGTTATAACAAAGGCCATCAATTGGTTAAACGTGAAGCAGTCGGTATTCTAAACCAACAGGTATCATTTGAATACGACCAAGTTGGACAACTCTCGACAGTTTGTATCAATGGAGAAAAGCACCAATTTGCGAAAGGGAGCTTTGGAAATCCAAACGAATACTTTTCTGAAGTATCTGAAAAACAAATTCGTGTCACTGGTGATCTGGTATACGTCCAAGATGATGTCGAATTGACTTATGATGAAAGTGGGAATCAGACCCAATGTCTTGGTCGTCAGCGCCGAGTCAATTGCAGTTATAATGCGCTCAATCAACTCATTGATTATCGCCGAGGCAATGATGTTTGGGCACAGTATGAGTACGATGCATTTGGTCGGCGTTGTGCAAAAACCATCGGCAGAAAGCGCATACAGTACATTTGGGATGGTGATCAGCTCATTGGAGAAACATGCAACGGTCTGGATACTTGGTATTTATATCCTCCGGGGTCATTCGTGCCAGTGGCACTTATCCGAGATGGGCAAGTCTATTTCTATCATAATGACCAGCTTGGCACACCTCGCTTCGTCACAAATACACAATGTGAAGTGGTATGGCAGAATCAATCCGATGTTTATGGCAAAGAACATGACTGTCCCGAAGCATTTCATGTTTATGGCAAAGAATATGACTGTCCTGATATCGGTCCTGATATCGTTGGTGATAAAAAAATCAGCTTTCAGTCATTTGAGCAATCACTACGGTTTCCTGGTCAATATCATGATGCAGAGTCTGGTTATCACTACAATCGTTACCGATATTATTCGCCACAACAGGGACGTTATATCAGTCAGAACCCGCTGGGAATTGTTAGTGGTTTAAATCCATATCAATATGCCCCCGACCCTGTGAATTGGGTGAACACGCGAGGTCTTCAATTTCAGGGAAAGGGAGACAATCATTTCAATCTATTTGAAACAATTACAGGACAGTCACTTCAAAATCATTTGAATAAAAATCAATATTTGAATGAAAAACACCCTTTGAATGAAAAGCTGGCAGTCATGATACGGGACTGTGTGTTGAGTCCAAATGAGCAGTATGAGAAACCCAGGACGTTTATTTTTGAACAGATAGGCTCAGCTGAACATTCTGATTCTGACTTTATCAAACTGTAAAGTACAATAAGAACCTATTCAATGTGGGATACTTATAAGAAAGACAACATAAGCTTGATGATACTGATGATATATATTCCAATCGCGATAGCGTTGGTCATATAGTTAACTTTTCTTTCATTAAACCCTTCACGAATCGCTTTATCCAACATGTATTTGATATAGAGCTTCGTTTCCGGCTTTTGATCGTACCTGTCCTTAATTTTCCAATGAATATGCGTCAAAGGACAGAAGCCAGCACCATATTGACCAGGCAGTCCATACCAAAAGACAATCATTAAAGTAGACAGACTGAAATGCAGTATATGCGTTGCAGGAAACAACCAACCAATTAGAAAAAATGTAATATAACCGAGGTGCAGACTATGGAGAGCACAGTTGAGTAGGTGGTATATCTGTCTGTTTTTCATGGATGAGCATGTATCATAGAGTGATTCTATATCATTATAGAGCGACCATGATGCATATCAGTGTGCATGCAGGAAAGTGAACAGGCCATGAAGAGTAAAGCCCGCATGAGCGAGCTTTACTGGTTGTCAATCAATTATTCCGGCTTTGTCATTGGTGCGGAACTTGATGAATGTGCTGTTTTCGTACCAGCAGCACGTGTTGCGACATAAAAGCGATGTCTGCTTTCACTTGGCATGGCTGGTGGGATCACTGAAATAAGATTTGCAGCAGCCTTTTCCGGCTTCGTCATTGGAAAGTTGACGGCATGCTCGTAACGATTCAACGGGTTGATTTGTTGCATCGGCGCGGTTTTCTTTTCTTCAGTAGGTGCTTGTTCTTGTGCTTCTTCAACTGGTGCAACTTCTGATTGAACAGGAGCTGTTACAGATGGCCCGGCCTGAACTGCATCTGTAATTTGCCCATTGACAGGTGTCTCTTTTGCTTCCAGTTCAGCCACGGGCTGTGAATCAGGCAATTCCTTTTGTTGCTCTGATTTTTCTTCAACCTGAATATGATTGGAAACTGATTCTGAGCTTTCCTCAATCGCTACCGGCTGCGGTGAAGCATCCTTTACAACATGCTCAATAGGCTGTTCAGTTGTATTCACTGTATCGGAAAGTTGTGTCCCATTCCTTTCTTTTGCTTCATCCACGAGTTGCTCTTGATTATCCGCAGTTGTTTCTGGAGCTGTATCCATAGAAATGACTTCTTGCTGAGCAGGAGCCTGCATATCTGCGTTATCCGAATCCTCAACAGAAGATGCATTTTCGCTGGTCACGTCTTCGGGCTTATCATCCATCGTACGACGACGCTTTTGTCCAGCAGCTCTTAAATGACGTGGCGAGCGACGAGAACGATTGCGTGTTTCTTGTTTTTCACCGTTCTTTTCTGCGTCAGCTTCTGTTTCTGCAGACATTTCAACTTCTGCTTGAGCAGATACAATCGCTTCGGAAACTGTTTGCTGTGCAGGAACTATATCACCACGTTTTTCAGCAGCCTTATTCGGTTTTGCTTGAGGTTTTTCAACCTGTGATACTTCTTCTACAGTAGCCTCAACAATCACCTGCTCTTGCTCAACAGGTTTTGGTTTCGCCTCTTTTTTTACAGGCTTTTCTTTTTGTTGTTGTGGCTTCTCAGCTTGCTTCGGAGCATCAATACGGACGTTCTTACGGAGCTGTCTACGCTCACGGCGCTCAGCAATTTTCTGCTCTTTATGTGTCTTTTCGCGTTGTGCCGGTTTTGCACCTTTGGCTGGTTTTTGCTGTTGCTCCTGTTTTTGTGTCTTCAGCGATTTATTGTCTTCCTTCGAGAATTCTTTCGCATCCTGCTTACGACCTTTACTACTGCCACGTTTATCCTGAGGGCGCTCTCTATCCTGTTGACGCTCGCGATCTTGGCGACGTTTTTGCTGATGATGTGCTTTCTTCCCACCTTGTCTACGCTTTTGGCCTTCGTGGCGTTTCACTTCTGGCTTTGGAGCTTCCTCTTCAATACTGTCAGAGGAAAAGATGGACTTAACCCATCCGAAGAATTTACTCAGACCACCTTCGAGACGATCATCTTTTTTCGCGACTGAAGATTTTTCTGGTGCAGCGACCATCCCTTTAATTGCAGGCTCTTCACGCTTCGTTTGAATATCAACTGCTGTAATATCAGGTGTTTCTGGTTCTTTGATCAAAGAATAGGAAACATCGCTAATTGATTCGTCTTTTCTTAAACGGAGTACTTCATAGTTGGGAGTTTCCAAGTGTGGGTTTGGAACAATCACAACCTGAATATTACTACGCTGTTCTAACGTCTGGATGCTGTCACGCTTTTCATTCAATAGATAGGAAGCAACAGGGACGGGAACTTGTGCCTGAACTTGTCTGGTGTTTTCCTTGCGACCTTCTTCCTCAATGAGACGAAGGATGGACAGTGCGAGTGATTCGTTTCCCCTGATAGTACCTTGACCATTACAGCGTGGACAAAGTAATTGGCTTGCTTCACCAAGAGATGGACGAAGGCGCTGACGAGACATTTCTAACAAACCAAAGCGAGAAATGCGTCCAATCTGGACACGCGCTCTGTCTTGTGAAACGGCTTCACGAAGTTTGTTTTCTACTTCGCGCTGGTGACGAACTGGTGTCATATCGATGAAGTCGATGACAATTAAACCACCTAAATCTCTTAATCTGAGCTGGCGAGCAATTTCTTCTGCTGCTTCTAAGTTGGTGTTGAGTGCGGTTTCCTCGATATCTCCGCCACGTGTCGCTTTTGCGGAGTTGATATCGATTGATGTTAACGCTTCCGTTGGATCAATGACAATAGAACCTCCAGAAGGTAGTCTGACTTCCCGTTGGAAGGCCGACTCAATCTGGCTTTCAATTTGATAGCGGTTGAATAGCGGTGTGTCTTTGTCTTTGTAGAGTTTCACATGGTCACTAAAGTCTTTACGGAAGACTTCAATATGGCGTTTCGTCTCTTCAAATTTCCCTGGATTATCGATCAAGATTTCGCCAATGTCGGGGCGCAAGTAATCTCGAATCGCACGGAAAATGACATTGCTTTCCTGGTGGATCAGGAATGGGACAGGCTTTGCCGCGGCTTCTTCTTGGATACGTTGCCAGTGGTTTAACAAGGTATCGAGATCATCCGCAAGATCTTCATAGGACTTGCCAATCCCAGCAGTACGAACGATAAGCCCCATGTCTTTCGGTCTATTGAGACGGCTGAGCGCTTCTTTGAGGTCGGTACGTTCATCCCCTTCAATGCGGCGAGAGATCCCACCTGCACGAGGGTTATTCGGCATCAAAACAAGATAACTACCTGCAATACTGATGAAGGTTGTTAAAGCAGCCCCTTTTTGTCCACGCTCTTCTTTATCGACCTGGACGATCACCTCTTGGCCTTCGCGAACAACATCTTTAATATTCGGACGACCTTGGATCTGGTAACCTGCTGGGAAATAAGACTTTGCGATTTCCTTCAAAGGAAGGAAACCGTTTCTTTCACCACCGTAGTCGACAAATGCTGCTTCTAAACTGGGCTCGATTCTTGTAATGCGACCTGTATAAATATTTGCTTTCTTTTGTTCATGACCAGGACTTTCGATATCTAAATCATATAGTTTTTGGCCATCAACCAGAGCAACGCGTAATTCTTCTTCCTGCGTTGCATTGATTAACATGCGTTTCATAAGTTGTGACTCTAAATTTTTTGCTCAGCTGGCCACAACACACGACGTTTCATATCTGTGACTTCAGACATTCCCAAAATAATATTTAATTGTCTATGCAGTCTCACGACTGGAAATGCCTATGGGAATTTAAGTAATTAAAAAATCTATTCTTTCTTTTCTCGTTTTATCTGAATCACCGCGCGCTATTCGTGTGTTTTGGCACGGATTAAACAATTCTGCCTTTGCTTACTGAAAAGGATATCCATCCTTTCTTTTTGTGAAGATAAACCCTTTTCACTGGAGAGAGCGATTGTCAAATTTTGGCAACAAGTTACTCGCGTTGCCTCAAACAATATGCGTAATCATCCCAAGACCGACCAACGAAAGAATTAACTGGGTATATACCCCTAATCTATGTATAATCTGGCGTCCGGGCGTGCTGCGCTTAACTCTCCAATACTGATTTAAGCCTTGGCGCGTTATACCGTATTATTCAAGGTATTGAGGGCCCGCATTATCCCATTATTTAAAATGCGAGCGCAACTAATTATTTATCATCAAATCGAATTTTTCCATGACAGAACAAAAAGCATCTGGCGTTCAGTATCTCACCGTTGAAGAAGGGTATGAAGGCCAACGAATTGATAACTTCTTGAAGGCAAGACTGAAAGGTGTACCGAAAAGCGTGATCTACCGCATTTTGCGAAAAGGCGAAGTCCGTGTGAATAAGAAACGAGTGAAGCCTGAATACAAGCTTGCAAGCGGCGATTTACTCCGTATCCCGCCTGTTCGATATACGGAAAAAGAGCCTGAAGTAAATACGAAGCTCAATGCTGTGATAAAACTAGAAGATGCAATTCTGTATGAAGACAAGTATCTGATCGTGATGAATAAGCCTTCTGGGATGGCTGTTCATGGTGGGAGTGGGTTAAAATTCGGCGTCATCGAAGCGATGCGTCAGCTTCGCCCACAAGAACGTCATCTTGAACTTGTCCATCGGTTGGACAGGGATACTTCAGGTTGTTTGATGATTAGTAAGCGGCGCTCTGTCTTAAAGTCATTACATGAACAGCTTCGGAATAAAACAGTCCAAAAATATTATTGGGCGCTTGTTGATGGAGAATGGCCCAAGCACCGTCATAAAGTCATTGAACCTCTGAAGAAGAACCAACTGCAATCCGGTGAACGCGTAGTCAGAGTTGACAAAAAAGAAGGGAAACCGTCCGAGACACGATTTAAGGTGTTGGAGGTTTATGATGGTTGTACACTTGTTCAAGCATTTCCTGTGACTGGACGTACACACCAAATCCGAGTGCATACGGCCTGTAAAGGTCATTCAATTGCGATGGATGATAAATATGGCAATGAAGCATTTGATGACCGTATGTCAAAACTTGGGCTAAAGCGTTTATTTCTTCATGCCAAAAGCTTGAAGTTCATGCATCCAGTCGATGAAACCACTCTTTTGGTTGATGCGCCTTTGGACGAACAATTGGAAAATACACTCAAACGTTTGAAGTAAAGAGAACGAGCGATGAAATATAAAATGGTCATCTTTGATTGGGATGGAACCCTAATGGACTCAATCCCAAAAATTGTGACTGCGATGCAAACAGCAGCTGCTGTGGTCAAAGTTCCAATCCCCACCGAACAACAAGTCAAAGATGTGATTGGGCTTAGTCTCACACCTGCGATACAAGGACTATTCCCAGATATTTCTGATTCAGACAAAGCATCCATTCTCAGTGCTTATCGTGATGCTTTTTTAGGTCTTGAGGAAGTAAAAAGTCCTTTCTTTCCTGGAGCAGAATCCTTAATCCATCAGTTGCATGAACAAAAAGTCATTTTGTGTGTGGCAACTGGAAAGTCCCGAAAAGGGCTAGAGCGGGTATGGCAGAGTCTTGCACCAATGTTTGCGAGTTCTATCTGTGCTGGAGAGGCGGATTCAAAGCCTGCGCCAGACATGATCCATCAGCTTATGACTTGGCATGACTGCCAGTCAGAAACAGTGATCATGATTGGGGATTCGGTTCATGATATGCGCATGGCTGAGTCAGCTGGGGTTGTTAGAGCAGCAGTCACACATGGTGCTCATGATGCTGCTCAGTTATCTCAATATGACCCGATTTCAGTTCACGATGACCTGTATTCATTACAAGATTGGTTGATGAACGAACGCATTTAACGGTTCATCATCGAGAAAATGTCGTAGCCCAGTTCTTCAAAGTATTGAGTCAGCTTAATGAGAGGTAAACCAATTAAGCTGTTCGGATCACTGCCTTCCATTTTCTGAAACAAGCAAATGCCTAATCCTTCGCTCTTGAAGCTTCCGGCACATTGGTAAGGCGTTTCTTGTTCCAAGTAAGTTTGAATTTGCGTGTCAGTTAAATCCTTAAAATAGACACTATAGTGAGCAATCCCATCCCGCAGCGTGTGATGTTTTGTATCAATCACAGCTAAACCAGTAAAAAAGTCTACCTTTTGTCCACGAAAAGCGCTGAGCTGAGCAAAGGCATTTTCAAAGTTACCGGGTTTTCCTAGTATGTTTCCATCATATACTGCGACTTGATCAGAACCTATAACGAGCGCATTCTCTGTGTGTTGTGCAATAACATCTGCTTTATCAATGCTTAATCGACGAACCAGTTCTTGTGGTGATTCACTTGGGAGCGGTGACTCATCTATATTTGGGCTTTTACACTGAAAAGGAATATTTAACTTCTCGAGCAGTGCTCTTCGAAAGGGAGAGGTAGAAGCAAGGATTACCGTTGGTGTTTTATTCATTTGTCATGTCTTCGAATTATTCAACGCATTGAAAGAAATCATACTTTTTGATGTAAATGGGAGTTTTACTCGCGTTTCGCGAAACAGGTCGTATCCTGCAACAGAATCTTTGCGGGACAGCCTACCATAAAATTGTTGAAAAACACGGCCGGATTGGTGAAAAAAGATCATAATTTCCTTTGACTCTTTTTGTTTGTAACTATAGAATTCGCGGTCTATGACGAATGTGAAAATTCCAGTGACTTTGGATCCTGTTCGTGCAGCCCAGAAAAGACTGTCTTTTGTTGGTGTTGTAAACACGTCAAATTTGACTCGTCTTCTGGACGGTGCAGAGGGTGCGGATGAACAGGTAACAGTTGAAATTCACTGCGGCATTGATGAGCAGAAACTGTATCATATATCAGGTTCTGCAAATGTAAGTGTTAACTTACCTTGTCAACGCTGTGGTGAGGTTATGACAGTGGATTTGGCAGCGAGCTTTGCGTTCTCTCCTGTTCGGAGTGAAGACGAAGAGCTTCCTGAGCGATACGAACCCGTCGTTTTAAATGAAGATGGCGAGGTAATGTTGCATGAACTTATTGAAGATGAGTTGATACTCGCACTACCTATCGTGCCTAAACACGAAGATGATGGTTGTCAGTACGCTCAAGAAGCGATGAGTTGGGGTGATTTACCCGAGGAAAGTACTCAGTCAAGTCCATTTGATGTCTTGAAAGAATTAAAGCGTAAATGATTTTAGGAGAAGGGTAAATGGCGGTACAACAGAATCGTAAAACTCGTTCTAAGCGTGGTATGCGTCGCTCTCACGATGCACTAACGACTGCAACACTATCAGTTGAATCTACTACAGGTGAAACGCATCGTCGTCACCATGTATCTGCTGATGGGTACTACAAAGGCCGTAAAGTTATTCATAAGTAACGAGGTCTGATCGATGCGGCGGCTCACCGTTGCTATCGACATCATGGGGGGTGACTACGGCCCCCGTTCAACTATACCTGCTGCAATTAAAGCAATTGATGAGATTTCCTTTTTGCATCTTATTCTTTGCGGTGATGCACAACTCCTCCAAACTGAGCTGAATAAATACAACAAGCTCCACCATCCTCGGATCCAAATTGAACACTGCTCTCAAGTGATTAATATGGGCGAGCGTCCAGTCACTGCGCTGCGTACTAAAAAAGATTCCTCAATGAGAAAAGCGCTTGAGCTTGTCAAAAAAGGGAAAGCGCAAGCATGTGTCAGTGCTGGGAATACAGGGGCCTTATTGGCCATTGCTCGTTTTGTTTTAAAGATGCTCCCTGGGGTGGAAAGACCCGCTTTAATTACTTCATTGCCAACCAATAGCAAAGATCCTGTTTATCTGCTTGATCTTGGAGCAAATGTCACTTGTACTGAAGAATTACTATTCCAATTTGCGGTCATGGGTTCTGTTCTTGTTCATGAAGTTGAAGGCATTGACAATCCACGTGTTTCTTTACTCAATGTTGGTTCCGAAGAAATCAAAGGAAGCAAAGAAATTAAACGTGCAGGTAAACGCCTCTCTCAGGAAGAGCATCTAAACTATATCGGCTTTGTTGAAGGGACAGATATATTTGCTGGAAAAGCGGATGTTGTTGTCTGTGACGCGTTCGTCGGTAATGTTGCATTGAAGACTTGTGAAGGTATTGCCACCCTCATCATGAATAAGCTCAAACAGGAATTGAGCAGTCACATCTTTGGTAAAATATTGGGCCTCTTTCTCTTCCCTATTCTAAAAAAATTGTATAAACGCGTGAACCCCGACCACTATAACGGTGCAAGTTTGATAGGATTGCGGGGAATTGTGATAAAAAGCCATGGAAATGCGTCGAAAGATGCGTTTTTTAGTGCCATTAAAGAAGCTGTCCGAGAGATTGAGCGACAAGTACCACGCAAGATTGAGCACAAGCTTGATCAAGTTTTGAATCAACAAAATTAGAGTCTCATGTATTCAAAAATAATTGGAACAGGAAGCTACTTCCCTGAAACAATCCGTACAAACGAAGATCTAGAAAAAATGGTGGATACCAGTCACGATTGGATCGTTGAGAGAACCGGGATCCACGAAAGACGCATCATTGGTGAGAATGAAACTGCGTCTTCGATGGGGTATCAGGCTGCACTAAAATCGATTGAAGCTGCCAATATTGATAAGCACTCGATTGATATGATCGTTGTTGCAACGACCAGCCATCACCGCGCATTCCCTTCTGCTGCCTGCGAGATACAACGCGATCTTGGCATTCTAGAAATCCCTGCTTTTGATGTTGCAGCAGCTTGTGCCGGCTTTTCATATGCCCTTAGTGTGGCCGACCAATTTATCAAATCAGGCGCAAATCAACGTGTACTTGTGATTGGAACTGATTGTTTGTCACGAATGATGAGCCCAGAAGACCGTTCAACCATTATTCTCTTTGGAGATGGTGCTGGCGCAGTTTTACTTGAAGCGAGTGAAGAACCTGGAATTTTGTCGACTCATGTTCGTGCTGAAGGGAAACATTCAGAGCTTCTCTATGTTGACCAGCCAACGCGCGGAGACGAATCAACGGTTCACTCGTCCTGGGGACATATGAAAGGTAATGAAGTTTTCAAAGTTGCTGTGACGCGTCTATCTCAGGTTGTCGAAGAAACGCTTCAGCACAACCAGCTCACGAAAAAAGACATTGATTGGCTTGTCCCTCATCAAGCAAACTATCGAATCATTTCAGCCGTCGCGAAGAAGCTAGACATGTCGATGGAACAAGTCGTTGTGAACTTGGGCCGTTACGGAAATACGTCCGCTGCCTCAGTACCGACAGCGCTTGATGAAGCGATCCGAGATGGCCGTATTCAACGTGGCCAAACCCTTCTTCTCGAAGCCTTTGGCAGTGGATTTGCCTGGGGCTCAGCATTAATCAAATATTAATGACAGGAATTTAGTACGATGAAAAATTATGCCGTTGTCTTTCCAGGGCAAGGTTCTCAGTTTGTCGGTATGCTGTCCGATTTTGAACAGTCTTCTATTGTCAAAGAAACCTTTGAGCAGGCATCTGATGCGCTTGGTTATGGCTTATGGGCGTTAACACAACAAGGCCCTGAGGAAGAACTCAATCCAACACACAGGACACAACCCGCTTTGCTGACCTCTAGTGTGGCAATCTGGCGTCTATGGCAATCTCAAACTGATATACAGCCAAGTCAACTCGCAGGACATAGTTTGGGTGAATATTCAGCATTAGTTTGTGCTGGTGTTTTCGACCTTGATGATGGTGTAAAACTCGTAGAAAAACGTGGTGAATTAATGCAAAAGGCTGTGCCTGAAGGTGTTGGTTCAATGGCAGCAATTATTGGGTTGGATGATGAGAAAATTGAGACTGCGTGTCTGGAAGCTGCACAGGGACAAATCGTTTCTCCAGTCAATTACAACTCACCAGGCCAAGTTGTCATCGCAGGAAACCAAGAAGCTGTTGGTCGAGCCTCTGAATTATGTAAGGAATTTGGTGCGAAAAGAGCAATGCCTCTAGCTGTCAGCGTTCCTTCTCATTGTGCGCTCATGAAGCCAGCCGCAGATGAGTTTGCGCAGTTTCTTGCAGCAGTCAATATGCGCTCGCCAGTCATTGACGTAGTGAATAATGTTGATGTAGCGATTGAAACAACACCAGAAGCGATTCAGCACTCGTTACTAAAACAGCTATATAGTCCGGTTCAATGGACAGCAAGCGTTCAGTCCATGATTGATACTGGTGTAAGTCAGTTTTTTGAAATGGGACCAGGTAAAGTACTGACAGGACTGTCAAAAAGAATTAATAAGTCTGTGCCATGTGCAAATATCGGAAATGAAAGTACACTCAATGATGCGCTGGCTTGGCTAAAAAATGAATAAATGGGGAAAGCAATGAGTTTTTGTTCTTTAGAAGGGAAAGTTGCTCTAGTGACCGGAGCAAGCCGCGGAATTGGCAAATCAATCGCACAAACACTGGCAGAACATGGCGCAACAGTGATTGGTACAGCAACCAGTGAAAATGGTGCGAATGCAATTTCTGATTACCTTCAAGGGAAAGGTGAGGGAATGGTTCTCAATGTCACCTCTCCTGAGTCAGCTGAAAACGTTCTTGCTGCAATTCAGGAGAAGCATGGGGGTGTGGATATTCTCATCAATAACGCTGGTATCACACGCGATAATCTGATGCTGCGCTTGAAAGATCAAGACTGGCAAGACATTATGGATACAAACCTCACATCTATTTTCCGTATGAGTAAGCAAGTTTTACGGGGAATGATGAAGAAACGCTTTGGTCGTATCATTAATGTGGGTTCTGTTGTTGGTTCAACAGGGAATGCAGGACAAGCAAACTATGCAGCAGCAAAAGCGGGCGTCATTGGGTTTAGTAAAAGTCTTGCACAGGAAGTTGCATCACGCGGTATTACAGTGAATGTTGTTGCCCCAGGTTTTATTGATACGGATATGACTCAGGAACTTACCGATGCTCAAAAAGAGCAGATCCTTTCAGGGATCCCAGCTTCAAGGCTTGGCCAACCGAAGGAAATCGCGAATTCTGTTTTGTTTCTAGCGTCAGAAGAGGCGGGTTACATCACAGGAGAAACATTGCATATCAATGGCGGTATGTATATGAATTGATTCTTGAAAATCTCAGTTTCATGGTTATTATAATCCATTGGACTGAGGTTTGACCACAAGCTTTATATTGCGCGATATCTTGCAACCTGCCGAATCAGGCAATACACTACGCGCAAATTTATATAATTCGCAAAATGGCGAAATCAATAAGGAAACACAAATGAGCAACATCGAAGAACGTGTAGCTAAAATCATCGTAGAACAACTAGGTGTTAAAGAAGACGAAGTCAAAGCAGAAGCGTCTTTCGTTGAAGACCTTGGTGCTGACTCTCTAGACACAGTTGAGCTTGTGATGGCGCTAGAAGAAGAATTCGATACCGATATTCCTGATGAAGAAGCTGAAAAAATCACAACAGTTCAAGCTGCGGTTGATTACATTACAGCGAACCAAGAAGCTTAAGCATTTCTTAAAAGGGCAGCAGAAGCTGCCTTTTTCTTCCCATTACAATTCCATTTTTCTATTCGGAGGTTTCTGTGTCCAAAAGGCGTGTCGTTATTTCAGGCATGGGAATGATATCACCACTTGGTAATGATTTATCTTCCAGCTGGGAAGCATTGCTTGCCGGTAAAAGTGGCATCAATCTGATTGAAAATTTTGACGCTTCAGAGTACAGCACACGTTTTGCTGGGCAGGTCAAAGGACTTGATATTGAGGCTTATTTAGAAAAAAAAGACGCCAAGAAGATGGATCTCTTCATCCAATATGGCGTCATTGCGGGTATCCAGGCATTAAAAGATTCAGGACTTGAAATCACTGAAGCAAATGCTCATCGAGTTGGTTGTGCTGTCGGCTCTGGTATCGGTGGCCTTGGTTTGATTGAAGAAAACCATATCAAACTCCTCAATGCTGGTCCACGCAAAGTATCTCCATTTTTTGTACCTTCGACCATTATCAATATGATCGCGGGTCATTTATCCATTAAGTTTGGATTAAAAGGACCGAATATCTCGATTGTGACTGCGTGTACAACAGGCACACATAACATCGGGCATGCTGCACGTATGATCGCCTATGGCGATGCAGACGTCATGCTTGCAGGTGGTGCAGAGAAAGGCTCGACACCACTTGGGATGAGCGGCTTTGGGGCAGCAAGAGCACTTTCAACAAGAAATGACTCACCAGAGTTAGCATCCCGTCCATGGGATCAAGATCGAGATGGCTTTGTACTCGGTGATGGTGCAGGTGTGATGGTGCTTGAAGAGTATGAACACGCGAAAGCGCGCGGTGCCCATATTTATGCAGAGCTTGTCGGTTTTGGGATGAGCGGTGATGCATATCATATGACATTACCTGCTGAAAATGGCGCAGGTGCAGCATTATCTATGGAAAATGCGCTTAGAGATGCGCAAATCAATCCAGAAGAAGTCACATATGTGAATGCGCACGGTACGTCAACACCGGCTGGCGATCTTGCTGAGTCACAAGCTGTTGAGCATGTTTTTGGTGAGCATAGCCGCGCAATGATGGTTGGTTCTTCAAAGTCGATGATTGGCCATTTGCTTGGTGCTGCGGGCGCAGTTGAAGCGATTATTACAGCGATGTCACTTGCAGAGCAGAAAGTGACACCGACAATTAATCTGGACAACCCAAGTGAAGGATGTGTGTTAGATTATATTCCCCATACAGCTAGGGAGTGTTCAATGACCTATGCCTTAACGAACTCCTTTGGATTCGGTGGAACGAATGGGAGTTTGATCTTCAAAAAGATCTAAGACTCAAATCCGATGCTAGCCGTCTTGCTGGCATCGCACTCTTATCTGTAGCTTCTCTTTTTGATCCGAGATATTATCCCCTTTCCAAATCATTGATAGATATCATCATGGATTCTGATCACATTTGTTTTGAAGATAAACGAGTGAGCTTACGCGACCGTGCTTTCAACTATGGCGATGGCTTATTTACGACGCTTCTGTATGATGGAAAAAAGCTACACCATTGGGATGCGCATGTTGCGAGATTTCAACATGGCTTAGCTGTTCTATCAATTCCAGAACCGAACTGGCAAACAATTTATCAAGCTGTTTTATCCCGCCTATCAAGCGAGAGACAAGTCGTGAAAATTCATATCAGTCGTGGATGTGGTGGCAGGGGTTATGCTTGTGGTGAAATTGAGGGGCCAGATATTCGCATATCATTCAATAATTTCCCAAAGCACTATGAGATGCTTCAAATGTCAGGCGTTGGGCTTATCACCTGTAACTTTCAGCTTTCAATTCAACCTTTTCTTGCTGGTCTTAAGCATTTAAATCGACTTGAGCAAGTGATGATCCGTCAGGAACTTGATGCTAAAAATGCGTTCGAAGGGATTGTCTGTGACTACAACGGTGATGTGATTGAATGTTGTAGTGCGAATATTTTCTGGTATTCCAACGGTGTATGGTTTACACCTGAATTATCTGAGTGTGGTGTGAAAGGCATAATGAGAGGGCATGTGATCCGTCAACTACAAGAAAATGCACAATCGCTCCAAATTGGGCGGTTTGGTATTCAAAATATATTATCTGCTGAGTCAGTATGGATATGTAATAGCTTGATGGGTATTGTCCCGGTTTTCAAAGTGGATCAGCAAGCCTATGATGTTCAGCAAGCAACAGAATTGAGTCGTAGGTGGTTGAGTGCGTAATTACCTTGTTTTATTTAGTGCATTTCTCACAATCGTTGTGATTGTTGTCAGTGCTTTATTCTATCAAGCATATGATAAATCGACCTTGAATGAGACCACGATCAATATTCAAGTGAAAAAGGGAAGCACATTATACTCCAATTGTCAGAGGTGGGCACAGGATGGATTGGTCCAGACTTGCTTTGACTTTAAGCTCATTCGTTTGATGCTCGGGGAAGGTGTGATCAAGGCAGGAACTTATCAGATAAAGCCTTTTACATTGTTGCCCGATTTTTATGAAATGCTGATGGAAGGTAAGGAGCATTTGTTTTCGCTGACGCTTGTGGAAGGAAAAAACGTCACACAATTTCTTGAGACCTTAAAAGCCCATCCACATATTATCTATGATCTGGAAAATACTTCGTTGGATGCTGTTTCTAAAATAATTCATCAACCAAACCCGGAAGGCTGGCTACTCCCAGAAACATATCGATTCAGTACAGAGACAAAGGCGTCGACGATTATTTTGCAAGCTTATCAGCTTATGGAGGAGAAGCTCGAAGAAATCTGGTTGACTCGCCCAGCAGAAACGCCGCTGAAGTCAGCCTATGATGCATTAATCCTCGCCTCTATTGTTGAAAAAGAAACGGGGCAAGCTTCAGAGCGTCCTGTGATTTCGGGCGTTTTTCATAACCGATTGAAGAAAAAAATGCGCCTGCAAACTGACCCAACCGTGATTTATGGGATTGGTCCATCGTTTGATGGCAATATTACTCGCGCCCATTTAAGGCAAAAAACACCTTATAACACTTATGTGATCAAAGGGCTGCCACCAACGCCAATTGCAAACCCCGGTGCTGAGGCGATTCAGGCTGCGGTTCATCCAGCAAAAGTGAAATATTTATTTTTCGTATCAAAGGGAAATGGTACGCATCAGTTTTCGGCGACGCTCAAGGAACATAACAAAGCCGTCAATCAATATCAGAGAAAGAAATAACGTATGAGCGAAGTGAATCAATCAGGCATGATGATAGTATTTGATGGCATGGATGGCGCAGGGAAAGGCACGCAGATCCAGCAAATTTATCAACGGCTGAAGGCCATTGGTAAAAATGTGATTGTGACACGTGAGCCAGGTGGTTCTGCTTCTGCCGAAGAAGTGAGAGAGCTGTTGGTGAAAGGTGAACCAGGCAAGTGGGATGCGATGACAGAATTACTTCTGATGTATGCGTCTCGCCGTGCACATTTAAGAGATACCGTTTTTCCTGCTTTAGAGAAAGGTCAGTGGGTGATCTGTGATCGCTTCGCGGATGCATCTCGCTGTTATCAAGGCATTGCAGGGGAGCTTGGTTTAGAAAGAGTTGAGTGTTTACATGAGATGGTTGTCGGTGATTTTCAGCCTGATTTATCGATTATTATGGATGTCAGCCCAGAAGTCTCACTCTCCAGAGCACTCAAACGAGGCGGCGCTGAAGATCGCTTTGAAAAGAAAGGACATGAGTTTCATGGCAAAGTACGAGAAGGCTTTCAACAAATCGCAGCGCGTGATCCACAGCACTATGTCCTCATCAATGGTGATCAGCCCGTTGAGCAAGTCACCAATGATATTTGCAAGGCATTGGAAGAGAAACTTGGCATTGTTCTTTAATACCTTGGGAAGGTTAAGCCTTCCCTTTTGTCCCTTTCATACCTTTCTTAATTCCTTCTGCGGCCATATAAATTTCTCTTAATAGTCCAGCGAGACTCATAATGAGAAAAACCATGGCAAGAATAAAGAGTACGGAAATGACTTTAGACAGATTGACGGAAGCAAAGTGGCTGTAGAATAGTGAAACGACAACCAAGCAAATATGAAGGGCTGATAAAACCGTTAAGCTGAAGGAGCGTGTGATCCAACGTGCCCGTTTCCAAATCAGGAGAAGTTCCAGATTGAGTGTCTTAGCTTGTTCTGTGCCTTCATTATTTTGAATTCTAGCTTCTAACACGCGTGCGCGATCTGTCAATCGGCCTAATCGAGTCGACAAGACACCAAGTAGAGCAACAATACCTGTCAGTAAAAATACGGGTGCAACAGCTGCTTGAACAACTTTTCCGATTGTCACGATATCAATTACACTCGGTTCCACAACTTACGCCTTTCAACATCAAAAGTGCTATTTTAGCAATCCATTTTTTGAATATCGAGGACTCTATTTTCATATGGGTTGAAAAATGAATTCTCTTGTATTTTTCACGATTTTTTATGCGGTGTATTCGATATTTGGGCCATATTTCGTTAGATTAGATAGGTGAAAAAAATATAAAAAACAATATGTTGAAATATCGCCTCTTCATGTTAATGGAATTTGCACAGTATGAAAATAATTCAAAAAAAGAGCCAGGTATGTCTGCGTAGATAGCCTCTCCCATGGCTGGCGTCAAAATTCCAACACTGCATGACGTTGTACCCATCGTAATCGATTTGGGTTGAATCAATCTACGGCATTTTGTTGAAGGTCAGCGCAGCTCGGGTTATCTCATGTAATGACCAAATTTCTCTCCTCACGCCTTGATTGAAGCTTTTTCAGCGGTAACAGCGTGCATTTCCGAAAGATCAAGAGATCCTTGTTTTCACTTGAATGCAAACATCTTGTTGATGACGACAGTCCTGACCACAGTCTGCGATAAATTGTGGCCCATATATTGCTGTGATGATAGGAAGAAAACGTGTATTTTTTGCATAGAGTTCGCCTTTTCTTGTTGTATCGTTTGAGATTTTGAACTGCTTCAAAAGTATGAGGAAAAGCGGCCAGAATACACAATGATCTGGAAGGATAAATGACGCTCTTTTACAGATTATCTTTCTGAAATCATTTATAATTTCCCAATCACTCACGAGTATTTACTTTCAATGAAGAAAATTCAGTTTAAACGAAGAGATAAAATGCATGATTGAGTATCCTTTTGCGATGATCATGCAGTTTCTTGCAGACTTCTTGCTTGTATCTAGTCGTGTGTCCGGAATGTTTTTAACGATGGCTGGTATTGGGGGGAAGTCAATCCCTTCTCGTGTAAAAACAGCACTAGCTGTGACATTTAGTTTAATGTTGATCCCTGTTTTACCGCCATCTGGTTTTACAGAACTATTTTCCTTTCAAATGATCTTGGTCGTGGCACAGCAATTACTCATTGGCATTGTGATTGGCTTTATTTCCCAGTTATTTTTGAATGCATTTATTCTTGCAGGCCAAATTCTTGCGATGCAAACGGGCTTGGGTTTTGCGTCAATTGTTGACCCAATCAATGGGCTCAATGTACCAGCAGTTGGTCAATTTTATCTGATCTTGGGGACTCTAATTTTTTGGGCAATTGATGGGCATTTGACGATGTTTTTGATGTTAGTCCATAGTTTTGAGTTATTGCCGATTTCTACTGAGTGGTGGTCGGTTGTTAATTACACCAAGGTGATCGCGTGGGGTACTTACGTCTTTTTGACGGCAGCAAGCCTCGCTCTTGCGCCTGTCACTGCGATGTTACTGATTCAATTTGCATTTGGTGTGATGACCCGTGCAGCGCCACAACTGAACATTTTTTCACTTGGCTTCCCAATTACGATGACAACTGGATTAATGATCATTTGGTTGACGCTTGGAAATTTCATGTATCATTTTGAAATCCATTGGGATCGTGCTGTTGTCTTAATGTGTGATATAGCCAAGTGCTAAGCAACAAATTGGAAGCAAACTAAATGGCTGAATCCAGTGATCAGGAACGAACAGAAGAACCCACAGCCAAGCGTCTTGAGGACGCAAGGCAGAAAGGCCAAGTAGCACGCTCCCGTGAAATGGGCACTGCTGCAGTGTTGATCACAAGTGCGGTTGGCTTTCTTATCGTTGGGGATGAGCTGGCTATAGGTCTTATGCAGGTTATGCATTCCTTATTTAGTCTCAATCGTGACCAAGCTTTTGATACAACGAAAATGACTGAGGCTTGGGCCATTGCATTCGAACCGATTGTTTGGCCTTTGAGTATTCTATTTATTTTGGTACTTATCGCTTCTTTTATAGGAAATATCCTATTGGGAGGGTTTAATTTTTCAATGCAAGCCGCCCAGCCAAAGTGGAGTAAAATGAGTCCACTAGCAGGCTTCAAACGGATGTTTGGATTAAATGGACTTGTTGAACTCATTAAATCAATTTTGAAAGTACTGGTCGTATCACTCAGTACATACTTCCTATTAGATGCTTTTTTCATTGATATCATTCGGTTAAGCATTGAAAGAACGCCACTCAATATGATCGATGCAGCTGAGATTTTTATTTGGTTGTCACTGATCATTGTGAGTAGCTTGATGGTGATTGTTGTTGTTGATGCGCCCTATCAAAAGTGGAATCATATGAAGCAGTTGCGGATGACAAAGCAAGAAATCAAAGACGAGCATAAAAATACGGAAGGTTCTCCAGAGGTCAAAGGCCGTATTCGTCGTCTGCAAATGGAAATGTCTCAACGCCGAATGATGCAGCAAATCCCAGAAGCTGATGTTGTTGTCACCAACCCGACTCACTTTTCTGTTGCCCTCAAATATGATGGTGGAGATGGCGCAGCGCCAATTGTTGTCGCGAAAGGTGCTGATGAAGTTGCGAGGCAAATTCGGAAAATCGCCAATGCCCATGAGGTCCCGCTGGTAGAAGCTCCGATGCTTGCTCGCGCGATATACTATACAACCGAATTGGATGATCCGATTCCAGAGCAGTTATTTGTTGCGGTGGCCCAGGTCCTTGCCTATGTTTATCAGCTGAAAAAATTCAAAGCTGGAAAAGGAAAGCGACCAAACAAACTTGCATCAAACTTACCGATTCCACCAAATTTTAGATATTAACCTATTGAATTTTAATTTAATTATCTTGGCCTGATTATTGCTTTTCTCAACTTGTGTCAATTTTTTGCAAGTAGAGAAGAGCGGTATATGGCGTTATCTGGAATTATCGACCAAATCAAACAAGGTGACTTATCGATCATTAAAGGTGTCGGTGCGCCATTACTGATCATTGCAGCACTTGGAATGGTTGTTCTTCCCATTCCGCCTTTACTGCTCGATATCCTCTTCTCGTTTAACATTTCTTTATCGCTGGTTGTTTTACTGGTTGCGATTTATAGTTTAAAACCACTCGATTTTGGTGTTTTCCCAAGTATTCTTCTGATTGCGACGATTTTGCGACTTGCCCTGAATGTTTCGAGTACCCGAGTTGTCCTGTTGGAAGGTCATCAGGGCACGGGTGCCGCAGGAAAGGTTATTGAAGCATTCGGCTCTGTGGTGATTGGTGGTAACTTTGCAGTGGGTCTCGTGGTCTTTCTGATTTTGATCATCATTAACTTTGTCGTCATCACCAAAGGTGCAGGTCGGATCTCAGAAGTGAATGCCCGCTTTACATTGGATGCAATGCCAGGGAAACAAATGGCAATTGACGCGGATTTGAACGCTGGATTTATTACGCAGGAAGAAGCACGCACGAGGAGAACAGAAGTCCGCCAAGAAGCCGACTTTTACGGTGCAATGGATGGTGCGAGTAAATTTGTGAAAGGGGATGCGATTGCTGGGATTGTGATCCTATTTATCAATATCATCGGTGGATTATTTATAGGGATGGTACAGCATGACTTGCCATTTGCGAATGCTGGTGAAATTTATACCTTACTCACCATTGGTGATGGTCTGGTTGCACAAATCCCATCACTATTGCTTTCAATCGCAACCGCACTAGTCGTCACACGCCAGAACGAAGAGCACAATATGGGCGACCAAGTGACCAAACAGCTTGGGAATGAAAAAGCGCTCTATATTGCTGCGACTGTCCTCTTCGTGATGGGCATAGTACCAGGTATGCCACATTTTGCTTTCCTTAGCTTCGCGACTGTTTTAGCGGGTGTTGCGTATTCTCGGAAATATTTTGCAAAAAGAGCAGCGCAAGCTAAAGCAGAAGTTCAGACTCCGGTTGAGCAAGGGCCACCACCAGAGCGTAAAGAAATTAGTTGGGATGATGTGAGTCAACTTGATGTAATCGGACTGGAAGTTGGCTACCGCTTGATCCCGCTGGTGGATAAAAACCAGGGTGGCGAACTACTTTCTAGAATTAAAGGTGTCCGTAAAAAGCTCTCTCAAGAACTAGGCTTCCTCGTCCCGCCTGTTCATATTCGTGATAATTTAGATTTAGATCCGAATGCTTACAATATCTCGCTACTGGGTGTCGGCACAGGTGGTGGAGAATTACGTCACGATAACGAAATGGCGATTAACCCAGGTCAAGTCTTCGGCAAAATAGAAGGGATTGCAACGAAAGATCCAGCCTTTGGCTTAGATGCGGTCTGGATCAAGTCGAGTCAGCGTGAACAGGCGCAGACATTGGGCTACACAGTTGTGGATGCTGCAACTGTGATTGCAACGCACCTTAGCCAGATCCTCATGAATAATGCAGCCACTCTTCTGGGCCATGAAGAAGTTCAAAATCTACTCGATATGCTTGCAAAAAATCATCCAAAGCTTGTTGAAGGATTGGTTCCAGAGATTGTACCACTTGGCACTGTCGTCAAAGTATTGCAGAACTTACTTCATGAAGGTGTTTCGATTCGCGATATGCGCTCCATTGTACAGACCTTGACAGAATATGCACCGAAGAGTGTCGACCCAGATGTATTAACGGCTGCGGTGCGAATTAACCTACGCCGGCTCATCGTTCAGGAAATCGTTGGACATGCTGATGAAATACCTGTCATAACTTTGGCACCTGAGTTGGAACAGATGTTGCATCAGTCTATGCAAGTGACTGGGGATGAAGGTGCAGGTATCGAACCAGGTCTTGCTGAACGCCTTCAGCAGTCACTGAAACAGGCAAACCATGAGCTTGAAATGAATGGAGAACCTTCCATTCTGCTGACGTCAGGGATTTTACGTAGCGTGATGGCCCGGTTTGTGAAGCATACAATCCCAGGTTTGCGAGTACTTTCTTATCAGGAAGTACCTGATGACAAACAGATTAAAATTGTCAGCGCGATTGGGCAGTAACAGAGGAAGGGAAAATGAAGATTAAACGTTTTATAGCAAAAGACATGAAAACCGCACTTCGTGAAGTCAAAGCTGTACTCGGTAATGAAGCAGTGATCATGTCCAATAAGAAAACCCCTGAAGGTGTCGAAGTTGTTGCTGCGGTTGATAATGACACATCTGTTGAACCAATTCGCAAAGCGAGGCCACAAACCGTAGCAAAAGCAGAACCACAAGCTGAACGCGTAGCAAAACAGAGTGTTGTAGATATACCTGCGAAAAGTGGTGAAAGCTTCGCATCTTCTCTCGATGCTTTATTAGCACGTCAATCGAACGACAGTAAGATCTCTCAAGAGGCATTTTCAAAGCCTGGTGCACTATCACAAGCACTGAAAGCGCAAACACAAGCAATTGAAGAGTTACAATCTCGTCAGTCAGAACAACAGCCAAAAGAATTGGCCCAATCAGCACCGCTTAGTGAGTCTGAACAGCATTTTCAGGATTCATTTCGTCAACGACAACCCAATACTTCGAGTCGTCTATCGCAAACTGATGTCGATCAGTTGATGAGCGCACAACGTGACGAAATGCTGACATTGAAAAATGAAATGGCCTCGATGCGAATGCTGCTCGAACATCAGGTTTCCGGTTTGATGTGGCAGGATTTGGCTCGCAGAGAACCTCGCCGTGCTTTAGTTTTAGAGCGGCTGCAAAGTTTAGGACTGTCTGACCAGATGTCTGATCAGCTGGCATGCTTTATTCCAGAAGATGTCTCAGAAGAAGAAGCAATGTCCCATGGCCTTGAACTTTTAAAAGGACAAATCAATACAACGAATAATGAAATATTAAAGCGTGGTGGTGTTTTCGCACTGGTAGGACCGACAGGTGTAGGGAAAACCACAACAATCGCAAAACTGGCGGCGCGTTTTGCGCAAAAGCATGGCGCTGATAAGGTTGCACTGATTTCAACAGATACCTATCGCATTGGTGCATACGATCAACTTGCTACTTACGCCAAAATCATTGGCTGTTCGATTAAAGTGGCGGAGTCCGTTGAAAAATTGCAGGTTGTTTTGGAAGGTTTTCGAAATAAAAAACTTGTTTTAATTGATACAGCTGGAATGGGACAACGTGATCTGCGTTTAGCAAAACATTTAGACACATTGGTGAATCATCGCCACTTCCGCATTCGGACATACTTGGTTGCATCAGCGACAGCACAGCGTCATGTTTTGGAGGATACAATCGAACAATTTAAGACAATTCCAATCGCTGGCTGTATTTTTACAAAACTAGATGAAAGTCGTAGTTTAGGTGAAATTATCAGCGTTTCTTTACAACATTCACTTCCGATCGGATATTTAACAAATGGGCAACGCGTCCCAGAAGATATATTGCTCGCTACTGCAGATCATTTAATCAATCAGGCGCTTGAAATGCAGGAAAATATTAGTAGAACAAAGCACTTGTGGTATTCTGATAATGATGGTCAGTCAGTAGGAACCTATGGATAAACAAGTCATCAGAGATCAGGCCAGTGGCCTACGAAATATGAATCAAAATCATCTCGTAAAAGTAATCGCAGTCACAGGTGGAAAAGGTGGTGTTGGTAAAACCAATGTGGCATTAAATACAGCCATTTCACTTGCACAACAAGGGCGAAAAGTGCTCGTACTTGATGCTGACCTCGGGTTGGCAAATTGTGATGTTCTGCTTGGTTTACGTGTTGAAAAAAATCTCTCCCATGTTTTGGCAGGTGAATGCGATCTGGAAGATATTTTAGTCACAGGACCTGCGGGTATCAAAATTGTGCCAGCTTCTTCCGGTATCCAGTCTATGGTCTCCCTAACACCCACTCAGCATGCTGGATTGATCCAAGCTTTCAGTCAACTCAGAAGTCAATGTGATGTTTTGATTGTGGATACGGCTGCGGGGATTTCCGATATGGTTCTCTCTTTTGCTAAAGCATCTCAAGATGTGATGGTTGTTGTCTGTGATGAACCGACATCAATCACGGATGCTTATGCCTTGATGAAGGTGTTGGGACGGGACTATCAAGTGCAGCGCTTTAAAATCGTTGCAAATATGGTGCGATCTCTGCGTGAAGGTCAGGAACTCTTTGCTAAGCTATCTAAAGTAACAGAACGCTTTTTGGATGTGAGTTTGGAATTGGTTGCGATTATTCCGCAAGACGAAAACGTCAGAAAATCAATTCGAAAGCAACGTGCTGTTGTGGATCTCCATCCCAGTTCACCCGCTTCAATAGCAATAAAAAAATTAGCAATGAAAATTGAGACTTGGCAGGTGCCAGATCAGCCATCAGGACACTTAGAATTTTTCATTGAACAATTAATTAATCATCATCAGTTGGCGAAGGAAGATTTGTGAATAAGCTTGCAGCCTATGGCAGTGCCGATCAAATGCAGCAGCTCGTTGAGCTCCATGCAGGTTTGGTGAAACGGATAGCGCATCACATGATGGCACGTTTACCTGCTAGTGTGGTTGTGGACGATCTGATCCAGGCTGGCATGATAGGTTTATTGGAAGCTGCAAAGAATTTTGATGGGTCTAAAGGGGCTGCATTTGAAACATTTGCAGGGATCCGGATCCGTGGTGCGATGATTGATGAAATTCGTCGTGGGGATTGGACGCCGCGTTCTGTCCACCGGAACAGTCGTATGATAGCGGATGCAATCAACGAATTGGAAGGTCAACTAGGCCGTGACGTGAAGGATACAGAAGTCGCTGAAAAACTTGATATAAGTCTTGATGAGTACCATCATATGCTTAGAGATGTCAGTAGTGGCAAGATCCTTGGCATTGATGATCTGGGTGTCACCGAGGACGTAATTTCTCCTGAGAACCAAGACAAGGAACAGGACGAACCATTTGAAGGGTTTGCATCTGACGCTTTCCAACAGGCTTTGGTTCAAGCGATTAGCTCCTTACCTGAAAGAGAAGCATTGGTGCTTTCCCTGTATTACGATGATGAACTAAACTTGCGAGAGATTGGTGAAGTTCTCAATGTTAGTGAATCTCGCGTAAGCCAAATTCATAGCCAGGCGATGTTGCGATTAAAAGCAAGAATGAAAGCCTGGACATGATTTGCGAGATGTGAAGTTTTAACGAGCAGACGAGCCTCACTGGAGGGTGCTTTGGATAAAAATATGAAAATTCTTGTTGTAGACGATTTTTCTACGATGAGAAGGATTATCAAAAATCTTCTGAGAGATCTTGGCTTTACAAATGTACAAGAAGCTGATGACGGGAGTACGGCCTTGCCAATGTTGCAAGGGGGGGACTTTGATTTTGTTGTGACCGATTGGAACATGCCAGGTATGCAAGGTATTGACCTGCTGAGGGCAATCCGCGCGGATGACAAATTAAAGCACATCCCGGTACTCATGGTGACAGCTGAGGCCAAGAAAGAGCAAATAATCGCTGCTGCACAGGCTGGTGTAAATGGTTATATCGTGAAGCCTTTTACTGCTGCGACGCTTAAAACCAAATTAGATAAAGTATTTGAGCGCCTGTAAAGCGATGAGGAGAACTCGATGTCTGCGACTATTGCTCCATTGATTACGCTTGAGCAAGCCAAACAGCTTGTCTCCCACCTTGAGAATGGGGAAAATGAAGCTGCAAATGAGATATTGCAGATGTCGTGTCCTCCATCAACTGATGAAGATGAGTCAGACGCAGCTGGAGAAATGAGCATCGCTGATATGGCTGCGGCAATGGAGGGCAAAGATACATCGGAACTATTTAGTGAAGTCGGTAAGCTCACTCGCCAGCTTCATGACTCCTTAAAAAATTTCCAGCTAGATGCTCGCCTATCGAATCTGGCAACGGAAGATATTCCCGATGCGAAACAACGACTCAATTATGTCATCGATATGACGGAGCAGGCCGCCAATAAAACGATGGATGCTGTCGAGTCAAGTCTCCCAATCGCAGACAAACTCAATGAAGGAATTTCTTCCATTAAACCCAAATGGGCAAAACTGATGAGCCGAGAGTTAGAACTTGGTGAATTCAAAGATTTATGCCATAAGCTGGATGAATTTATTACTGAAGCAGAGCAAGATTCTGCTCAGTTACACCTATTGATGACAGAAGTCCTGATGGCACAGGACTTTCAAGATTTGACTGGACAGGTGATCCGTCGCGTGATTGAACTGACCAGAGAGGTTGAAGACAGTCTGATCCATTTGTTGACCGTGTTTGGAGATACGGATCAGGAAAAAGCATCTGAAGTTGCAGCAGAGAAGAAAATTGGTGCTGCGGACCCAGAAGGACCAATCATGGATGCGGACACCAGAGATGATGTCGTTTCTGGGCAAGATGACGTTGACGATTTATTGTCTAGTCTTGGATTTTAACGGGAGCTGCGCATGGCGTATGATCTTGATGAAGACATTTTGCAGGACTTTTTAGTCGAGGCTGGAGAGATACTCGAGCTACTCTCTGAACAGCTTGTGGAATTGGAAAATAATCCCGAAGATACGGATTTGCTCAATGCAATATTCCGAGGGTTCCACACAGTGAAAGGCGGTGCAGGGTTTTTGGCGTTAACGGATCTTGTTGAAGCTTGTCATGGTGCTGAAAACGTTTTTGATATTCTAAGAAATGGCCAACGGAGTGTCACAGCCGAACTCATGGATGTGATCCTTCAAGCATTGGATACTATCAACGAGCAGTTTGCATGCGTGCAAAACCGTGAGCCTACGAGCCCAGCGGATCCCACGCTTATCGAAATGCTGACAAAGCTTTCAAAACCAGAAAGTGAAGATGAAGCTTCGGCAGCACCAGAAGCTCCTGCTGCGGAACCAGAGGCACCTCAAGATGAGTTTATAGAGATTGATACGGTTACCTCATCAGAAGGGGAAAGCATTGATGAAATCACCGAAGATGAATTTGAACAACTCTTAGATGAACTTCACGGGGATGGAAAAAGCTCAGAACCGAGTGAAGAATCTGCTTCTGAAGATGAAATCTCTGATGATGAATTTGAAAACGTCCTTGATGAGATCCACGGTAAAGGGAAGTTTAGTGCTGGTGAGTCTGCACCTGAGACACCGCCAGCTCCAGCGCCATCAAGTGGTGGGGATGATGAAATTACGGATGATGAATTTGACGCACTATTAGACGAGCTGCATGGTTCCGGGAAAGGGCCTGGCGAAGGTGAAGCACCGGCACCAGCGTCTGCTCCTCCGCCTCCAAAAGCAGAAGCCCCGAAAGCGGAGCCTCCGAAGCAAGAGAAGCCAAAACCTGCACCAAAACCAGCAGAATCTCCAAAACCTGCTGCGAAGCCAGCCGCCGCCGCAAAATCTGCCCCTGCAGCACCAGCCGCTGCTAAATCTGGTGGTGGCAGTCAAGCGCCACAAGCAGAAACAACGGTCCGTGTTGATACGAAACGACTCGATCAGATTATGAACATGGTTGGTGAGCTTGTTCTCGTGCGGAACCGCTTAGTCAGTCTCGGTGGTTCGCTTGCCGATGAAAGTATGGGCAAAGCAATTTCTAATCTGGATGTAGTGACCGCCGATCTGCAAGGTGCGGTGATGAAGACACGGATGCAGCCGATCAAGAAAGTTTTTGGCCGCTTCCCTCGAGTTGTTCGTGACTTGGCCCGCAGCTTGAATAAAGAGATTACCTTACAACTGGAAGGTGAAGAAACGGATCTGGATAAAAACCTCGTTGAAGCATTGGCAGATCCATTGGTCCACTTGGTTCGAAATTCAGTGGATCACGGAATAGAGATGCCCGATCAACGGGAAAGTGTTGGTAAACCCCGTGTTGGTACAGTGAAGTTGTCAGCGTCTCAAGAAGGTGATCACATCCTCCTCACAATCAAAGATGATGGTGCAGGGATGGATCCTGAAAAATTGAAAAATATAGCCATTGAGCGTGGTGTATTGGATGCAGATGCTGCGCAAAGAATGCCAGATACAGAAGCATATAACCTGATTTTTGCACCTGGTTTTTCTACCAAAGAAGAAATCTCTGATATCTCTGGCCGTGGTGTCGGCATGGATGTTGTGAAGACGAAGATCAACCAGCTCAATGGTTCGATCCATATTGAATCTCAAAAAGGAGAAGGGACTGTTCTGCAAATCAAAGTCCCACTCACTCTTGCGATTTTGCCAACACTTATGGTTGTTGTAAACGAACAACCTTTTGCATTGCCACTTGCAACGGTCAATGAAATTTTCCATTTAGATTTAACGAAGACCAATAATGTCGATGGACAGTTGACGATTATCGTGCGCGAAAAGGCGATTCCGTTATTCTATCTTGAGCAGTGGTTATGTCGTTCTTATGCGTCTTCGTCATCATCTGAGGACAAAAATGAAGGCCATGTTGTCATCGTTCAGATTGGTACACAGCAAGTAGGATTTGTTGTTCACTCGTTGATTGGACAGGAAGAAGTGGTCATCAAGCCACTGGATAACTTACTTCAGGGAACGCCTGGTATGGCTGGTGCGACCATTACATCTGACGGGAGCATTGCGCTCATTTTAGATGTACCTAGCTTATTAAAACGTTATGCATCACGTTCAAAAATACAATTAAGATAAGGATGATGTTATCCCATGTCAATTAAAGTACTGGTTGTTGATGACAGTAGTTTCTTTCGACGCCGTGTTTCAGAAATTATTAATTCTCATGCAGAAATGTCTGTGTTGGATACGGCTGTCAATGGGAAAGAAGCGGTTGAAAAGGCAAAAAGTTTATCACCTGACGTGATCACAATGGATGTCGAAATGCCGGTCATGGACGGGATAACTGCTGTGAAAGAAATCATGAAGGATTCACCAGTACCAATTATCATGTTTTCTTCGCTGACACATGAAGGTGCGCAAGCAACACTGGATGCTTTGGAAGCTGGTGCTTTAGATTTTCTTCCCAAAAAGTTTGAAGATATTGCTCGGGATAAAAAGGAAGCAACTGAACTTTTACAAGAACGGGTGCGAGCTGTTGCAAGGCGGAAGTCTTTTATGCGCTCATCTCCGGCGCCAAGAACAAGGTCGGCAAAACCTGCGGCACCAGCTGCAAAAGAAAGTGCAGCTCCCAAGCGTGCAAAATCAACAGCGCCATCACGTCGAATGGATTTTAAGCTTCTTGCCATTGGAACATCAACGGGTGGGCCCGTTGCTCTGCAAAAAATTCTTACTCAGCTTCCTGAAAATTTTAAAACCCCGATCTTACTGATTCAGCATATGCCTGCTGCATTTACACCGACGTTTGCGGTTCGTATGAATTCACTTTGCAAAATCAATGTGAAAGAAGCAGAACAAGGGGATGTGCTTGCACCAGGGACTGCCTATCTTGCACCAGGTGGAAAGCAAATGTTTCTGGATAGCTCTTCAAGTCCACCAAAGTTGGTGATCAAAGAAGATAATACGGGGAAAGTGACCTATAAACCAAGTGTTGACATTACATTTGGTAGTGTCGCTAAAATCTATAAAGATAAAGTACTTGCGGTAGTGTTAACTGGGATGGGAGCGGATGGACGCGAAGGTGCAAGATTATTAAAGCAACATGGTTCAAAAGTTTTAGCCCAGGATGAACAAAGCTGTGTCGTATATGGGATGCCTCAAGCAGTTGTTACTGCTGGTCTGGCTGAAGATCCAATCGCATTAGATGATATGGCAGAAAGAATACTAAACGAGATGGGGCATGGATAAATTAACCCCTCTGGGGTTACTGATCGCATTTGTTGGAGTTATTGGGGGGTTTGCAGTAGAAGGTGGAGTCGTAGGAACTTTATTCCATATCCCTGCTTTTTTTATTGTTTTTGGGGGCACACTCGGCGCCACTTTACTGCAAAGTCATATGGATTTATTTCTACGCGCATTACGAATACTACCAAAGGTGTTATTTCCGCCCGATCTGCATATGGAACAGGGGATAGAAAGTATCTCTCGATGGTCTTTTGAGTGCCGGCAAAATGGCTTTCTTTCTCTAGAAGAGGAAGCACTCCATGAAGTCGATCCATTCATAAGCAAGGCACTCAATATGCTTGTAGATGGTGTTGAACCTGAGATCCTACGTAGCAGCCTCGATGCAGATATTTTTTTGGAATATGATAAAAATATTAAAGCCAGTAAATTTTTTGAGGCGATGGGTGGTTACAGCCCAACTATCGGTATCATCGGCGCAGTGCTTGGTTTGATACAGGCAATGACAAACCTGCAACAACCTGAGTTACTTGGCCAAGGGATTGCGACTGCATTTGTTGCCACTGTTTATGGTGTTGGTTTTGCTAACTTCATCTATATTCCCGTGGCAAATAAATTAAAAGCACAAAGCCAAAATGAATCCTTATATAAAGAAATGATGCTTGAAGGTTTTTGTGGAATAGCGAGTGGGGATAATCCTCGAAGCATCGAATTAAAACTATCTGCTTATATACGTTGAGAAGTTGTGATGAGGAAGCCACTGAGTCGCTATGTCGAAGAGGAAAGCGAAAATCATTTAGAACGCTGGCTAATTTCATATGCTGACTATATGACATTGATGTTTGCACTTTTCGTGGTGCTCTATGCCTATGCAATGGTCAATGAAGAACAGTATAAATCTCTGCGAGAAACAATCGAGACCGTTTTTACTCAGCCGACTGAAGAAGGCACAGGTGTAAAAGGAGAAGGATTACTTTTGGCAAACAAGGATGAGAGAGAGCAAAACCTGTATGGTGACTCTTTATTACCGGAAAAAGGCCCAGAGTTAGTTGAAGAAGCAACGGCATTGTCGAATATCACAAAAAAAGCATTGGGTAATCCTCTTGCGGCTGTTGAAAAAGACTTACAAACTGCACTCACTGAGCATATTGATAAAGGTGATCTGAAAGTGACCCGAGATGAAGACTGGGTCACGATTGAAATGAGTAGCGGGCTTTTGTTTTCTTCTGGCAGCGCTGCGCCAACACCTTTTGCATATGCGTTAATGTCAGATGTTGGAAAAATAGTGAATCGTAGCGAAAATTTTGTTCGGGTACGTGGCTACACAGATGACTTACCAATCAGAAATGAGGTCTATGAATCAAACTGGGAACTCTCTGTAGCAAGGGCGACAGCCGTCCTTCGAATGTTAGAACGGCAACAAGTCAAACCTTATCGTATGGCGATAGAAGGATATGGGCCATACTCTCCATTTGTGCCCAATGTCGATGAATCGAGCCGGACTCAAAATAGAAAAGTTGTTGTCGCAATTTCTAAATTTTTGGCAACACAGCCACAATTTTTAGTGAAGAAAGAAGCAAAACCTGTCGAAGTACCAGTGAAGATTGAACTGCCTTCAATTCCTGAAGACTCCAAGGAAGTTCAGATTATCCAATTAGAAGGTGGTGGGATCAGAGTGACCACACGTCGGAATAACCCTGATAGTGCACAAGAAAATATAGAAAATAAAGAAGAGGATAACCCTTGATTGTCTGGACGGTTGCAAATCAAAAGGGTGGGGTTGGTAAAACCACAACAACGGTAACACTAGGAGGACTGCTAGCTGAGCGTTCCGAACGTGTGTTGCTGGTTGATACGGATCCGCATGCCTCATTAACCTATTATTTTGGGATTGACTCTGAGCAGCTTGAAATGAGTGTTTTTGACTTATTTATCAAAGGAAAAAATGTCAAAAAAGAAGAAATCATTCAAATGCTTTGTCCTAGCACGATTGAAGGATTGGATATCCTTCCTGCTACAATGGCTTTAGCAACACTTGATCGCACGTTAGGCAGCAAAACCGGCATGGGGTTGATCTTAAAGAATGCTTTAGAAGTTCTCTCTGATGAATATGATTATGCCATTATTGATTGCCCGCCAGTGCTCGGTGTTCTGATGGTCAATGCGTTGGCTGCATCGAGTCGTATTCTTGTTCCTGTTCAAACGGAATTCCTAGCTTTAAAAGGATTAGAGCGGATGCTTCGCACGATGGAGTTGATGCAATCTTCGCAATCCAAGGCATACCGCTACACAATTGTTCCCACAATGTATGATAAAAGAACCAAAGCTTCTTTAGAGGCTTACCATCGCCTTCGAGAAATGTATGGTGATAGAGTTTGGACGAGTGTGATCCCTGTTGATACAAAATTTCGTGATGCAAGTTTGGCTCAGCAACCACCATCGACCTATGCTCCGAAGTCAAGAGGCGTGTTTGCATACAGTACTTTATTAACCTATTTGCAGCAGAAACGTTAGGAGTTGGAATGAGTGAAGTTTTTGCGAATGAAAAAGTCATGCGGACATACTTAACAGCTTTACTTGAAGAGGAAGTGGAGCCTGATGGGCGTGTTGCGAAACTCTTAGAACAAGTTGAGGTGCTTGAACATTCTCACCCGACTGTTGTGATAACGCAAGAAGAAGTTGAGAAATCGCAAGAAGCTCCTGAAACCCAATACATTGCGGAAAACCTGTTAGAAGAAGCGCCTGTTGAAGTAATTCAGGAACCGATCGAAACAGTGATTGTCAATACGCAGCCTGAGATACAAGTTGACGTCTCAGATACTCCGGTACTTCCCAAAGAGACAGCCTTTGAATCCAGCTTTCAGTCACTTTTGTTCGAAGTTTCAGGCCTGACACTGGCAGTTCCTTTAATCGACTTAGGTGGTATTCATCGCATTGAAAAGCTCAATAGTATTTTTGGAAAACCACCTTGGTTTAAAGGTGTGATGTCTCTACGTGGACAGCAAATGAATGTCATTGATACAGCGCTTTGGGTCATGCCAGAGAAATATGATGCATCAATGAAGGATAGCTTGGACTATCAATATGTGATTATGTTGGGAAATAGCCGATGGGGGTTGGCGTGTGAAAAGCTGATCCATACCGTTACGTTAGATAAGGACGGAATTCAATGGCGACAAAATCGAGGAAAGCGTCCTTGGTTGGCTGGGCTCGTCAAAGAAAAAATGTGTGCGTTACTTGCAGTGAATGAGCTCGTTGATTTACTTGAGAGTGGCCTTGCCAAGTAGCGAATTCGTCTACTTATATTGTCATGTCTAAACATCCTCAGCTAGGATTAGATAAGTTTTTAACATTCAATCTATTCTATGACTAATCTTATAGGATAGGCAGTAGGAAAGTTATTGGAGCCATATGCATGAACGAAGAAAGAAATATCAATAATACGGTGGACGCCAATGATGAGGTTTTGCAATGGGTGACGTTCCGGCTCGATGATGAGACTTATGGTGTCAATGTGATGCAAGTTCAGGAAGTCTTGCGTTATACCGAAATTGCACCTGTACCAGGGGCACCTGATTACGTCCTTGGGATCATCAACCTGCGGGGTAATGTCGTTACTGTCATTGATACTCGTCTCCGTTTTGGTCTTGCTCCCGCTGAGATTTCGGATAACACGCGCATCGTGATCATTGAGGCTGAGAAACAGGTTGTTGGTATTTTGGTGGATAGTGTTGCGGAGGTTGTTTACCTCAAATCATCTGAAATTAATAGTGCACCGAATGTCGGCACAGAAGAAAGTGCGAAGTTTATCCAAGGTGTTTGCAACAGAAGTGGCGAGTTGCTGATCTTGGTTGATCTGAATAAACTCCTCAGCGATGAGGAATGGGATGAAATGTCCGCATTATAATAACAATAAAGAGGTAATCATTTTAGGATGCTCTATTTATGGATTGGTTTCGCAATATTGCTGTTTATCAATATTGTGATCGTTGTACTGTTCATGAAACAAAAAAAAATGTGCGTAAACTTAACGAAGCAACTTCAAGAAAATCAGGAGTATGTTGTTCAGTTGACGAAGAAAGATCGTATTCTTGCAAGTGAAATTGGGGAAATGCGTGCAGGGATCCTTGGTCTTGGAAAGCGGGTTGCGGAGCTTGAAAGTATGACACAGCAGGTTTCGACACGTCAGGAAGAAATCGCCGCATCTGATCCAGACAGCCGTCTATATTCCCGAGCGGCAAAATTAATCGAAAAAGGGGCGGATGTGCAAGAAATCATGCAGGAGTGTGATTTACCGCGAGCCGAAGCTGAACTGATGGTTTCTTTGCATCGTAAATAAGGTATAAAAATTTCAGAAGGGGTGGGTTTACTGCCCCTAAACCTGTTCATCCAACTTGTTATGAATATTCCGCCACTTGTCTGGCTTCTTACCTTGCAGTACGTATGAGAAAGCAATAAGCTCAGCAATAATGACATAGAGAACGCGAGGAATTTCTTCTCCAACTTCCAGCTGGGATAGCATTTGATTCAGCATTGGATCCTCATGGATCAATACATTCCCATCTTCTGCGTGTCGGATCAGTTCTTCAGCAAGTGGCCCATAGCCTTTTGCGACAACCTCAGGTGCCTTTGGGGCATTATATTTGAGTGCAACGGCTGCTTTTTCTATATTATCTGGTGATGTTTGTTTATTCATAAGCCCTCGTTTGAATTAGACTTCAACATGTAAACTGGATATTGGGCGAATATGGCTTTCTGGTTTTACTTTGCCAACGACGGTTTTCATTTGAAATTGTTCAACTCCCTGCTTACGTAGCATCTCAGATAAAGACTGGGTATGTTGTTCTATTTTTTCTTTGAGTTGCTGGTTATCACAAACAAAGTCACAGGAAGCCGACTCTTCAACGAGTCTGACATGTGCAATGAAATGCCCAAGTTGTGGTAAATTAAAGTGCAAACGCAGTGACCAACCATGCCTTTGAACCGTTTTTTTTCCCTTTTTCTCCTTCTCTTTTTTTAATTCAATATGAACACTACCATGCTCCTTTTCGGATTCTCCTGGAAGAGGCATTTCAATACACCAAATACTTTCTGGCTGCTGCATCAACTGTTGAAGTTGGGAAAATTTTGAGTTTGCCGCAAATTGGCTCAATGTTCGTTGAAGTGACTGTATCTCAGGCGATCCCTTTAGTTGCCCAGGTTTGATAGTGGTTGTGCTGTCATCTTTTTGAGAAGACTTCGCCCTGGGTACAAGGCGAAATAGAATCCCGAGTGCGGCGGATATCGCCGATAAAAAATTTGAGCTGGTACTCATCATTTGTGTTGGGGATGTTGTCGCCTGATGCAGCTGTGCCAAATCATCTGCAGTTAAGTTGAGTTGGGGGGTCATGAGTGTCGACTTCAGTAATTGTTGAAGTGCGGGGGGAAGACCAGCTTTTTGCAAAGCCGTTGACTGTTTATCGAGTTGAGTGATTAATTGTTCCCATGGCGCAGTATCCGGCAGGATTTTTCGTATGGCAGCATCAATAATATCCTGCATTGCTGGAACTTGTGCAGAACTCGTTGTGGGCTTCGTTAAAAAGCTGAGAAGGATATTTTGAGGGAGTGCGTGGGATTTCGCAGTTTCAATATGAAATTGTCCTTCTTTCAACAAGACTTGACTCTGTGTAGATACGCCCATCAATTGCTGTAATCGTTGTGTGATTGCCTGATCAATTTCTTTTGGAAGTTGCCCATTGCTTAGTTGTTGAAGTGTTTGTTGAATCAGCTGGTTGATGACAGGCGCTTGCATTTGTCGACCATCTGTCAGATGCAATTTGAGTTTCCCGTCTGATGTAAGAGTAAGATCATTGACCGACTGCTTCGTCATTTTATCCGGAAGAATAATTTGAATTGAAAGTGATGGGATCTCCAGAACGGTCTGCATCCCCTTCGCTGTGATTTGAATGCCAAGTCGGAAAGCACGAATTTGTGATATCAGTTGTTCGGCAATTGCATTTTTTAAGGCCTGAGAGCCATCAATAGTGTGCTGTTGAATTTGTCCGGGAGACAAAAACTTGAGTTGTGTTTGCCCGCTGGTATCCGTGTCCTTCATGACATACATTTTTCCATCTGCAGGTATTCGCAGTTGTGTGTCAGGTTTGACCTCAATGGTGAACTTTTGTCCCTGAGATAACGTAATACTGAGCTGATTTCCTTTTCTGCTGATGTGTGCCGTATACAACCGATTAGTTTGTAAATGTTCCGAAATATCACCACTTTTGGTGTGTGTTTGCGTCCTTATTTCAGGGATATGTGAGGAAACCTCGGTCATAAATTTGATCTTTGTCCTATGTTCGGCGGGTTTACCCATACAAGTTCTATGGAAGCTTGTGTTAGAATAGACGCCTTTCGGGATCTGATGAATTGAAATTCGACAAAATGCTGCGCGGAACTTCGTTAACCTGTTATCGGCAGGATTCGATTTTATTTGAAAATTTAGATCTGGCTTTAGATGCTGGTGAGATATTGCTGGTTGAAGGCCGTAATGGTGCAGGCAAGTCGACTTTGTTGCGTATTTTATCTGGTTTACTTCGTCCGACATCAGGTGAAGTCAGCTACCAGCAAGAACCAATTGATAATGTGTTGGATACGTTTAATCAGGATTTACTTTATATTGGGCATAAACCTGGCGTTGAACCACACCTTTCTGCTGAGGAAAATATCCGATATTGGGAAAAACTTCATCAACAGGAAACATTATCTGACCTCGTTCCCGTGATCCAGTCAGTGGGTCTGTATGGTTATGAAGATATACCAGCAGCACAACTCTCTGCTGGCCAACAGCGCCGTGTTGCGTTAGCACGACTCTGGTTGACAAAAGAAAAGCGGATTTGGATATTGGATGAACCATTTACCGCAATTGATGTGAAAGGCGTTGCGCTTCTTCAGCAACGGATCCAGTCACATCTTGCACAAGGTGGTTGTCTTGTCATGACAAGCCATCAACCGTTCAATGATATTTTAAAGATCGATCATCGCATCGTTTTGGGCTAGTGGCATGAATTGGTGGCACGTATTTTTTACGGTCATGAAAAAGGAATGGTTACTTTCATTCCGACAAAAATCTGATCTGATCAACCCGCTTGCATTCTTTTTGCTGGTGTTGACGTTATTCCCGATCGCTGTCGGACCGTTTCCGAAATTGCTCCAACAAATCGGGCCGGGTGTCATTTGGGTGGCTGCAGTGCTTGCAACCTTGTTAGCTGCTGAGCGTATGTTCAAACAGAGCTTTCATGATGGGAGTCTTGAGCAGCAAGCATTATCTTCGGTCCCGTTTTCTTTGACCCTCATCGCAAAAGTGGTTGCAAACTGGTTTGTTCTACTGGTACCACTCATTCTTATTTCACCGGTGACCTTGATGTTTTTTCATCTGAACTTCGAAATATGGTTTGTGACGATTTTGACGCTCATCATTGGTGGTTTAACAATTTTCTTATTTAGTGCCGTTGGTGCGGCGTTAACGGTGAGTTTGCATCGCGGTAGTGTATTGATGGCACTACTCGTGATCCCTTTGTATATTCCTGTATTGATTTTTGCGACAGGTGCAATTAATGCGGCATCCCTCGGGTTTGCTTATCATGGACAATTGGCCATCTTGGGAGCAATGATGATTGTTTCATTGTTGGCTGCACCATTCGCAATGTCGACAGCGATTAGAGTAGGTTTAGGATAATATGTGGAAGTGGTTACACCCTTATGCAAAGCCAGAGGTAACATATCATTTTTGTGCAAAGCTGATCCCTTGGCTATGGCTATTTACCTTTGGATTATTGGTGGTTGGAACTGTTTGGGGACTGGCGTTTTCTCCAGAAGATTACCAGCAAGGTGATACAGTTCGGATCATGTATATTCATGTTCCTGCTGCAATCTGGTCGATGGGGGCTTACTCTTCGATGGCAATTGCTGCTCTGATTGGTTTTGTTTGGCAAATCCGACTCGCGGATATGGCTATTTCTGCAATTGCTCCTGTTGGGGCTGGATTTACAGTGATTGCACTTTTGACTGGTGCTATCTGGGGTAAACCCATGTGGGGAACATGGTGGGAGTGGGATGCAAGACTGACTTCAGAATTGATTTTATTTTTCCAATACATCGGTATTATTGCACTCTATCATGCCTTTGAAGATAAACAACAAGGTGCCAAAATCGTAGGCATTCTCGCCATTGTCGGTGTCATCAACTTACCGATTATTCACTTTTCTGTTGAATGGTGGCAGACCTTGCACCAAGGAGCCAGTATCACAAAACTTGAAAAACCAAGTGTGGATACATCGCTTTTATGGCCACTTCTTTTGAATATCTTAGGTTTTGCGTTTTTCTTTGCTTCGCTGGTCTGTATGCGATTACGGACTGAAATTTTATCCCGGGAACAACATCGCCCGTGGGTAAAAGCACTTGTCATGGAGAAATCTGTCGATGGCGTTTGATTCATTTGAAGCCTTTATCCAAATGGGCGGTTATGGGTTTTATGTTTGGTTGTCGTATGGTTCGACGGCCTTAATCATGGTTGGGTTAATTGGTCAAAGTATCTTTTCCCGTCGGCGGTTAATTCAAGAAATCCGCCTATCGAGTCGCCGTGCAGCAAAACGTGCCGCACAAAAGCAACAGTTGGAGGGTACGCCATGAGCCCAAGAAGAAAGCAGCGTCTTGCGGTGATCATTCTCATTTTGATGGGTGTTAGTTCGGCGATTGGTTTGGTCATGTTTTCATTGAAAGAAAACATGGACTTTTTCTTCACCCCTTCTGAAGTCCATCAAGGTAAAAAAGATGGCGGAATGAAACCAAAGATTGGTCAGCGGATCAGAATCGGTGGCATGGTCGTCGAAGGATCCGTATCCCGCGATCCGGAAACGTTGAAAGTAAGTTTTGACTTAATTGATACAGGGCCAATGGTCAAAGTGATCTATGAAGGAAGCTTGCCTGACTTGTTCCGAGAAGGGCAGGGGATTATTGCATTAGGTGTTTTAAAGGATGGTTATGTGCTTGAGGCGCAAGAAGTGCTGGCCAAACACGATGAAAATTATATGCCGCCGGAAGTTGCAGAAGCTGTCAAAGGGATTAAACATGTTAAGCCATCGAAGCAGGTGTACATACCATGATGATCCCTGAACTTGGCCATATCTTTTTGGTAATTGGTTTTGCGCTTTCGCTGTTATTGGCAGTTGTGCCACTGGTTGGCCTTCGAATGCAGGATGCACAATTGACACAAACTGGGCCATTATTTGCGACGCTACTCTTTGCTGTCACATTATTGTCTTTTCTATGTCTGACATATGCATTTTTAACGGATGATTTCTCAGTCCTTTATGTTGCGAATAACTCAAATTCTCAACTGCCTTATTACTATAAGATCACTGCTGTTTGGGGAGGACATGAAGGTTCCTTTCTTTTGTGGTTATTGATTTTATCCGGCTGGACAGTCGCATTTTCCTGGTTAAGTGATCACTTACCTGCGGACTATCGTGCTCGTATCCTTGCTGTGCTTGGGTGGGTTTCCATTGGCTTCTATCTATTTATTACGATCCTTTCCAGTCCATTTGAGCGAACGTTGCCTTATTTCCCTGTTGATGGGGCTGATTTAAATCCTTTACTGCAAGATCCTGGGATGATCATTCACCCGCCGTTGCTTTATATGGGGTATGTTGGATTTGCTGTTGTCTTTGCATTTGCAATGGCTGCACTGATGACCGGGCGACTTGACGCGTCTTGGGCAAAGTGGTCTCGTCCTTGGACCCTTGCAGCTTGGGCTTTCTTAACGCTTGGGATCACCATTGGTAGCTGGTGGGCATACAACGAACTTGGTTGGGGTGGTTGGTGGTTCTGGGACCCAGTAGAAAATGCGTCATTTATGCCTTGGCTCGTTGGCACCGCTTTATTGCATTCGCTTGCGGTGACTGATCAACGAGGGGCGTTTAAGGCCTGGACAGTATTGCTTGCGATTTCTGCTTTTTCTTTGAGCTTATTGGGGACTTTTTTGGTTCGTTCAGGTGTGATTGTTTCTGTTCATGCATTTGCAACTGATCCCGGTCGTGGCCTTTTTATTCTTGTCCTGCTCGCTTTGGTCATAGGGATCAGCCTGACATATTTTGCTGCCAGAGCAGATAACCTTCGCCATACGACGAAGTTTCATTTTCTATCAAGAGAAGTCGCGTTGTGGTTGAACAATGTGTTCTTTTCAGCCGCAACCTTGATTGTTCTGTTAGGGACACTCATGCCTTTATTCTATAAAGAGTCCGGGCTTGGGACGATTTCTATAGGTGAACCATTCTTCAACGAAATGTTTACTTATCTCGTGGTACCATTTGCAATTCTACTTGGTATTGGGCCACTGATGCGTTGGAAAAAGAATGGGATTTCGAAGAAAACAGCAATGCTCCTGCTTGTTGCTGTTGCTTCCGTTGTGCTTTCATATGCTTGGTTATTGCTGCGTGGACAAGGTATTGAAGGGCTCGCACTTCTTGGCGTGAGTCTAGCTGTCTGGGTCTTTGCTCTGACCGGATTCCAATTGTTTCGCTTTTTCCAACAAACAGGAAGCTTGGTTAAAATTAAGCGCTCCCATTGGGCAATGCTTGTTGGGCATTTCGGATTTGCAGCCGCGGTGCTCGGCATCAGTATGACTATGAACTACAGTGATGAACGTGATGTACGTATGCTTGTCGGTGATGTCGTAAATATTCAAGGTATCGATCTCAAACTTAACGCAGTGCGCGATCTCAATGGGCCAAACTATTCTGGGCTTGTAGCTGATATTACCGCCATACAAGGTAATGCTAAATATTCGATTCTTGCAGAAAAACGATTCTACAAGGCTAGAGGCATGATCATGACGGAAGCAGGTGTTCATGCGAACCTTGCGCGTGACGTTTATGTTGCGCTGGGCGAGCAGCTGGATAGTGGAAGCTGGGTTTTACGTATTTATTATAAACCGTTAATCCGATGGATCTGGCTTGGTGGGATCCTGATTGCCCTTGCTGGGTTTATCGCGATTCTTGACCCAAGATATCGCCGCTGGAAAGTAAAAAGTCGTGCAACTGTATCCACGGTGGAGGCGGAACATGCAACTCCGTAAGATTGCCTTTATTCTTCCATTGCTGACTTTTGCGATTGTTTCGGTGTATCTCTATAGTGCGCTTTATTCTGATCCAAGAGCAAAAGAGTCATCTTTACTGAATCGTACAGTCCCTGATTTTCAGTTAAATGACTTAATGGATCCTACTCGCCAATACAAAGTGAAGGACTTGAAAGGTGAAGTGACCCTTCTCAACATTTGGGGAGTTTGGTGCACGACTTGTAAGGCTGAGCTTGGCTTTTTAACAAAACTCAAAGAAGAGCTTGGCCTCCGTATCATCGGTATTTATTATCCGCTTGATGTGGATCCAGATCTTGATGGCCCCCTCGACCTTGCAAAACTGACGAATAATGTAGATAAAACATTAAAAGCCTATGGCAATCCATATCAATTCAATATGCTTGATATCGAGCATCAACTTTCATTCGATCTTGGTGTAACAGGTGCGCCCGAAACCTTTGTCATTGATAAACATGGTGTTGTTCGTGCACATCATATGGGTGATATCAATCCTAGGGTATGGCAGATAAAACTTGCTGCACTTGTTCAGCAATTAAAGGAGGAAGAATGAGACAAGCGATTTGGTTACTGTTCTTATTCCTATCCATCACTGCATCAGCGGCAGTTGAAGAAACGTTCACTTTTAAGAGTGAAACAGATAAATCTACTTACTTAAAATTGACAAAAGAGCTGCGATGCCCACAGTGTCAAAATCAAAATATTGCAGACTCGAATGCAGTTGTTGCTGTAGATATGCGAGGCAAGGTATTTGAGCTGATTAATCAAGGGAAAGGCCATGATGAAATCGTCGAGCATATGATCACGCGTTATGGATATTTTGTCCACTATCGTCCTCCGATGAACTGGGCGACCTCAATACTTTGGTTTGCGCCTCTATTTTGTATCATCTGTGGTGTTTTTGTGATTGCAGTTCGTGGATCTCGTGGAAAAAACCAAGAGAAGAAATTCTCTCAAGAAGTGTTGGCGCAAGCGAAACAGTTACTACAGGAGAAACAGTAGTTATGTTCAATAGCCTTATCATGTTGGCAATGGTACTCCTTATTCTGTCGACTTTGATTATCTGGCAGGTATTTTTTCGTCAATCAAAAGCGCTATCTACACGGACGGAACGAATGAAGTTGCTTCAGGAAAAATACCGGGAAGTGAGCCAAGAGCTGGCAGATGAAGAAATTGATACGGCTTCATACCAGGAACTTGTTGATGAGCTAACGCTTGATATGGCTGAGCTGGTTTCCGAAACCCAACAAGCTGCGCAGGTCAAGAAACACCAAAAACTAGCTGTTGGTATGATTTTCACCATCTTTATTGTTGCGAGTGGTTCGCTCTATAGCTATTCCGGTCACTTTCAACAAGTGGAAGATTGGGAGCAAGCGGTTGCACGTTTACCAGAACTTGGAAAACGTGCAGTTCTAGGAACGGGCGAGCCACTAAAAGCAGAAGAGCTAAAACAATTAGCACTGGCCCTGAGAAGCAAACTGGCCTACCAAGAAGAAGATCCAACAGCTTGGATGCTCCTTGGCCGTGTCTTAATGTCATTGCAGGATATTCATGGGGCTGAATTAGCCTTTGAGCGCTCACTGAAATTGTCACCGGAAAAAGTTGGTTCATTAACTGGGCTTGCTCAGTCATTGCTCATTCAAGACAGTGAAAGAAATCAAAAGCGTGCATCACAAATCCTCGCTTATGTATTGCGTTTAGATACAACAAATCCAGAAGCCTTAATGATGATTGCATTGATAGCGACACAACGAAAGGATACGGAAGAAGCAAAAGCGGCTTTGACTTTACTTGCGCAATCACTTTCTCCAGATGACGAAAGACATCAATGGGTCACTGAGCAATTATCAAATTTAGATAGTTCAGCTGTTAAGAATGATTATCAGCTTCAGGTTCAGCTTTCTTTAAATAAGGCGCTTGAATCACAGTCAGCGAAAATGAAATACTTGATCGTATTTGCCAAAGCGCCTGATGGTGGCAATATGCCAATCGCAGTAAAGAAGCTAACCTCATTTTCATTTCCTATGACAGTTCGGTTAAGTAACTCTGATCGGATGCTTGATGGAAGAGACTTTTCCAGCTTTGATGCATTTGAAGTCTATGCCCGTTTGTCTCAAGATGATGACGTTCGTCTTTCAAAAGGAGAGATTGAAGGGAAAAGCATCTTGATCGACAAAACGCAGAAAAATGTCGATATTGCGATAGATCAGGTTTACCAGGAGAGATAAAACAACGATGAAATTGAAAACTTTTGTGCTTTTCTTTTGTCTTGCCGTCATGATGACTGGCTGTGCACAATCACCTCATGAAGGACAACTCGCGCAGGAAAGTACAAATGCCGCTAGTGAGCAATCAGAACATGGAGAAGAAGAACAAGAAGAAAGCCCGGATGATCCCTTTGAAGGGGTAAACCGGGTCATGTGGGATTTGAACTGGAATATTTTAGACAAGTATATCCTGAGACCGGTAACTGTTGGATATATGCACATCACATCGAAATCTGTCAGGACAAGTTTGGATAATGCAGTTGAAAACTTGGAGGAGCCTGCGAACCTATTAAACAGTTTACTTCAAGGCAAACCTCACGAAGCTTGTGTCGCAACAAGCCGTTTCTTAATTAATTCAACAGTCGGACTTCTTGGCTTTTTTGATGTCGCAAAAGAATTAGGTGTTGAGCGACATGAAGAAGATTTCGGTCAGACGATGGGAGTATGGGGAGTTGGCGATGGTCCATTTCTTATGTTACCTGCCTATGGGCCGTCGACAGTGAGAAATTTCACAGGAGATTATGCAGATTCTTACATTTATCCCTCCAATGTGATGACGGTTCCTCAAAAGCTTGGCAAAGCTGCGATCAAAGCAGTTAACTTTCGAGCAGATCTGATGTCTCAAGAGCAATTACTATATGACTCGGTAGATTCTTATGCGCTGATTAAGGAAATTTATTTTCAGCGAGTCGCCTTTGAACTTTATGATGGTTCTCCACCTGAAGAAGAGCCAGAAGTGGATCTTGATGAGTATCTTGATGAACTAGAGTAAAGTTTGATCTGAAATCACCTAAGCTGATTGTTTTTTCGTATTTTATAGCGCTAATTTTGTCCAATTCTCACTTTAATTTCGAGTTGAGTTAATAATTATGCGCTATATGGCATGCTTGTGCCGTGTTGACAGCGCAGATGTATTTTGGGAGTATTGAGAGATTAGTCACTTCAAAAGAGACTAAAAGGGTAATATAAAAACGTTTGATACAGTGCGTATAACGTCAAGAAAAATTTGGTTGGGAACTATGTCTATTAAGAAAAGTCTTCTGTCTACGGCGCTGGTGAGTGCGCTAGCTGTTGCAGGGCCATTGCAAGCAGCGGACAAACTGGATGCGTTGCATAAAGCAGAACGCGACATTCATAAAGCAGCTCAAAAGTCTCAAAATAAAATTGACGGCATTTATGAGCAAACTCAAGAGTTACTCTTCGAATATCGCCAAGTTGTTGACGAAACTGAAAACCTCAAAGTCTACAATGATCACGTCGCAACAATGGTAAAAGGGCAAAACGACGAACTTGCCTCCCTTCAAAAGCAAATCGATCAAGTTGATGAAACCAAGAAAAACGTTGTTCCGTTAATGTATCGAATGATCGATACGTTGGAAGCGTTCATCAATGCTGATATTCCAATGCTTGCATCAGAGCGTAAAGCTCGGGTCGAAAAGCTTCGCACAACCATGGGCCGTGCTGATGTTGCAACATCAGAAAAATATCGCCTGGTTCTGGAAGCCTATCAAATCGAAAAAGATTACGGCAGCGCTGTACGTGCATATGAAAGCGAGCTTGATGTCGATGGCACAATGATTCAGGTTGACTTTGTTCATGTTGGCCGGATTGCATTATTGGCACAGTCAAAAGATAAGAAACGCGCTTGGGTTTGGAATAATAAAGAGCGCAAATGGAATCAATTAGGTGACGAGTATCTACGTTCTGTTTCAGAAACGATTGATATCGCTCAGAAAGCGGCGACACCAAACCTGATTAAACTTCCAATCTTTGCTGCGGAGTAATGCAAAATGAAAAAGGTATTTAAAAACATTTTAATTGCATCATCGCTGGCAATGACGGTAGGTGCGACGAATGCATATGCTGCAGAATCACTGGATGACTTGCTTAAGCAGGTAAAGCAGGATCGAATTTCTGAAGCAAAAATTAATAAAAAACGTGAAGCTGAGTTTAAGTCTGAGCAAGCAGACAAACAGGCATTGCTCAACAAAGCGAAAGCTGAACTGAAAGAAGAGCAAGCAAGACAAAAGCGTTTACAGGATCAATTCGCAAGCAATGTCGACTTGATAGCAGCAAAACAAAAAGAGCTTGCAGACAAGCAAGGTACGCTAGGCGAGATGGTTGGTGTTGTTCGTCGTGCATCAAACGATGCAATTGGCTCCATCACTGCATCATTAATTTCTGCTGAGCATAAAGGCCGTACTGAGCTGTTAAAGAAGTTATCTGAGTCGAAAGCACTTCCAACAACAAAAGATTTGGAAGAGCTGTGGATTGCGCTTCAAACAGAAATGACAGAATCTGGTAAAGTTTCCAAGTTTGATGCAAAAGTCACAGAACTTGACGGTAAAACAAACCAAAAGAGCATCACGCGTGTAGGTTCATTCAACTTACTTGGCGATGGTCGCTATCTGATGTATAACCCAAATACTGGTGTGATCGAGCCTCTTGGCCGTCCAGCTGAAGGTCGTTTCAGTAACACAATCAGCAATATTCAAAACGCGCAACCAGGTCAAATGGTCCCATTGTTTGTTGACCCGACAAAAGGTGGTTTACTTCGTCTGAAAACAAGAGAAAAGACGCTAGAGCAACACTATCAAGCAGGAGGAACAGTTGGTTATATCATTACTGGTGTCCTGATTATTGGTTTATTGATTGCACTTGAGCGTTTGATTGTTCTTGGTGGTATGGGTGCTGCGATTCGTAAGCAATTAAAAGATACTTCAAAGCTTGGGGAAAACCCACTTGGCCGTGTCTTAAAAGTTTACCAAGAAAACAAAGAGACAGACGTTGAGAATCTTGAACTGAAACTAGACGAAGCAATTCTTCGTGAAACACCAAGAATTGAACGCGGTATTGGCCTGATTAAGATTCTTGCATCAATTGCTCCGCTTCTAGGTCTATTAGGTACAGTTACCGGTATGATTGGTACTTTCCAGCAGATTACGCTATTTGGTACTGGTGATCCAAAAGTGATGGCAGGTAACATCTCTCTTGCACTTGTCACAACAGCACTAGGCCTGATTGCTGCGCTTCCTTTGATTTTCGTACATAGTATTGTTTCATCTCGCAGCAAATCGATTGTCCACGTACTTGATGAGCAAAGCGTAGGTATTATTGCTGCGCATGCGGAGAAGGAGAAACACTGATGACGCTTCACCTGATAGAGCTTTGGGATTCTGTCAGGGATTTCATCGCACAAGGCGGTAACGTACTTTATTTAGTTGCCGCTGCCATCTTCATTATGTGGATGTTGATGATCGAGCGTTATTGGTTTCTGACTGGGGTCTACCCCAAGATGAAGAAAGATATTATCGCCCGTTGGGATGCTCGAACAGACACAACCTCGTGGAGTGCGCATAGAATCCGTGATGCATGGATCTCCGAAGCCTCTGAAAAATTAAACGAAAGAATGCTGCTGATCCGGACACTCATTGCAATGTGTCCACTGATTGGACTTTTTGGTACTGTCACCGGCATGATTGCTGTATTCGAAATCATGGCCTTCTACGGGACAGGTAACCCAAGAATGATGGCATCAGGTATCTCCATGGCAACGATTCCAACCATGGCGGGTATGGTCGCAGCATTATCCGGGCTGTTCTTTAATTCACGCCTGGAAGCCAAAGTGAAAGTCGCGAGAGAGAGCTTGAGAGATAGCCTCCCGCATCACTAAAAGAGAGAAAGAATTATGGCACGTAAACGTTTTCGTGAAGAGGAAGATGCTGGCATTGATATGACGCCGATGCTGGACATCGTATTTATCATGTTGATCTTCTTTATCGTGACGACCTCTTTTGTGAAAGAGGCGGGTATCGATGTAAGTAAACCTAAAGCCAGCCAAAGCAAGCCGAAAAAAGCAACGAGTATTTTCATTGCGATTCGTAAAAATGGTGATATTTGGATGGATAAGCGCGAGGTTGATATTGAACGCGTCGCAGCAAATATTGAGCGTATGCTTGCAGAGCAGCCGACTGACACAGTTGTCCTTCAGGCAGACAAAGAAGCCATTCATGGTCGAGTCGTCAAGGTAATGGATCAGGTGAAAGCTGCAGGTATCGAAAAGATCTCAATTTCTACGGAGAAGTAGTATGGGACGATTTCTACTATCTGCACTGGTTGGTATCGCGGTTACATTCACTCTATTTGTTTTTATGGCGAAGCTCATCGAGAACGATGGGCAGCGTAAAGTTGGTGAAGTAGAAACAATAGAGATTGAAATTGCGGGTAAGCCACCAGAGTCTAAAGCAAAGGCGATTAAGACACCGCCTCCGCCACCGCCGCCACCAAAGACGCCACCAAAAGCGCCGCCTCCGGAGCCGGAGACCTCAGACCCTAATCCTACAGGGCTAGGTATCCGTATGCCTTCCATTAATGTTGGGGGTAATGCCGGCGGAATGTCAGGTGTAGGTGGTGCAATGAACCAAGATGGTGACGCAACACCGATTGTTCGGATTGAGCCTCGCTTCCCGGTAAAAGCAGCTCGTGAAGGTAAAGAAGGTTGGGTAAAACTTTCATTTACCATTAATGAGGTTGGCGGTGTTGAGGATGTGAAAGTCATTGAAGCACAACCAAAACGCTTGTTTAATCGAGAGGCGATCCGTGCACTGCGCAAATGGAAATATAAGCCGAAGGTTGTTGAAGGTAAGCCACAGAAACAGCCTGGAATGAAAGTTCAGCTGGACTTCAGCTTAAACAAAGATAAAAAGAAGGGGTAATTAAATGAAAACAAATAATTTATTTGCCGCACTTCTTCTATCTTTCGGATTGATGTCAGTTGTTGTTTCTTATGAAGCAACGGCTGCGCCTGATCCAAAAAAGATTGAAGCACGGAAAAAGAAAAAATCTCAGGCACTTGGTCAATCTGTTGGTAAAAAAGTCCAGAAAGCATTTGAGTTGTACAGCAATGATCAGCTCAATGAAGCCTTGGTTATTCTTGAGGGTATTAAAGCCAAGAAAGAATTTGATAAAGCTTACTTGTCCCGCTTTATTGGTAATATCTATGCTGGGGTTGAAGGAAAGACGAAAGTAGCGATTAACTACTTAGATAAGGCGATTAAGCCAGATATACTTTCTTTTAATGACCACGCACAAGCGATGCAGTTGATTGCTCAGTTATATTATCAAGAAAAGCAATATGATAAAGCGATTGCGGGGTATCAGGCTTGGATGGACTTTACTGGAAAAGAGGATGCGACGGTTTATGTCGCTATTGCGAACTCTTATTTTGAGAAAAAGCAATATGCGAAGGTCATCGCCCCTGCGGATAAAGCCATTTCACTCTATAAAAAGCCAAACCAAAACCCATATATTTTAAAAATGGGGGCTTTTTATGAGTCGAAGAAATATCCACAGGCGATCAAGGTTGTAGAAACGCTTGTAGAGAATTTTCCAAACGAAAAGCGTTGGTGGGTTCAGCTAGGTATGTTGCATATGCTGGTTGAAAACTACACGAAAGCACTTGAGATCCTTGACTTGGCTTACAAACAGGGCTTTCTTGAGAAAAGTAATGAAATCAGCGCGCTTGCTTCCCTTTATGGTAGCAGTGGTATCCCAGTTAAGTCTGCGCAACTTCAAGAGAAGTATATGAAATCTGGTTTATTGAAGTCCGATAAATCAACTTTAAAGAGCGTAGCAAATGCATACCATCTTGCGAAAAATCTGGATAAAGCGATCTATTACTTTGGAATGGCTGCAGATAAGGATAGTGATGCAAAATTATACCGTAAGCAGGCAAGCCTTCTTGCTGAGCGTGAGCGATATGATGAATCCATCAAAGTCTATCAAAAAGCATTAAAATCTGGCTTTAAAGATAAGCATCAGATCTATATGCGTATCACAGAAGCATACTTTTACCAAGGTAAATTCAAGGAAGCTTATAAATACGTGAAGATGGCGATGGAAGGTAAGTCAACCCGCCGGACGGCAAAAGGTTGGAAGAAATACATCGAAGAAAAAGCTTCAAATCGTAAGATCAAGCTTTCGTAGGACCGAACGGTTTTGTTTGGTAATCTTAAAGGAGTCTACGGACTCCTTTTTTATCACTGATAGTTGCTTATCATGATGTCAGAACTTCCTTCAATCGAAAACAGCTTTTCCCATCCTTTTCTGCTTGATGAGCGACATCTTCCATTTGATGAAAAGCTTGTTCCAGCGATAGTGTTTTATCAGGAACAACATAGATAGCACCAATCGAAATTTGATTGCTCTTCATCTGCGGATCAATATGGTGATTTAAGTTTTCTAGCATCCTTTCTAACACAATTGTTGTTCCTTCCATATTTAGGTTAAATAGCCCAACGGCAAATGTGCGGTTGTCCAGGCAACATGCGATATCCGTTGCACGTAATAGCGAGGACTCCAACTCATGAGCAAACAAATTGAGCTGCTTATCCGCCATTGTTGGATTTGACTCAACATGTGGTAGAATCTGCGCTAGAGAAAGATGTTCGTGTTCTCTGAGCATACGGTGCCATTCCCTTTGCATAACTTCCATGAAGTAGGCTTGTGTGTACAACCCTGTCACAGTGTCTCGAAAAGAAAAGTTACGAAAGGATGGGACCATAAGCCAAGACTCCGAATTATTATGATCTGATCCAATTATAGGCACTCAGCGATGTCACAACGAAAAAATTTCATGCTTTGCGCACTATTTTTTATATTTTTTGCGCTTCAATTTACGGGGTGTTCCCCATCAAACCCCAACACAGAGCAAAACGAAACTATTGATCAGCTAGCAGAAGATTACTTTGAAGCATCACTTGCACTTGATCCGTTTAATGCACCGGAGTATGGCTTCTATCAGTACAATGCAATTTTAGTTGATACAAATACAGATGAGTTTTTAAAAAAGAAACATGAGTTGAACCACAAATTTCTTGATCAATTGAAAACAATTGATCGTCATTTGCTTTCAGAGCAACAGAAACTGACTTTTGATATCTTAAAACGAGAACTTGAATATTTAATCATTGAAGAACGTTATCCGAGCCGTTTCTTGCCGATGGATCAGTTTTATAGTATCCCAGTGGAATTTGCACGATATGGCTCTGGTGAAGCAGCACAGCCATTTCAAACACCTGAGGATTATCAGAACTTTATTAAAAAAATGAAGGGATTCCGCCAATGGAGTAACTCTGCAATTGCTCGTATGGAAGAAGGGACTCAAAGCCATGTTGTTCTACCGAAAGTGCTTGTGCAACGTATGATCCATCAATTTGATGCGCAATTAGTGAAGGAAATCCACCAGAGCCCTTTTTATGGACCTTTAAATAGAATTCCAATGCACTGGTCCGAAGAGGATAAACAAACAACCATGAAGGAATACACCCAGGCATTGCATACTTATGTGTTTCCTACTTATCAAAAGTTAGCTGATTACCTAAGACAAACCTATCTCATAAAAGCACGTGGAACGAGCGGTTTATGGGATATTCCAAATGGAAAAGAATGGTATCAGTTTCTTTCCAATGAACATACGACAACGACGACACCTGTTTCTGAGATCCATCAGCTTGGTTTAAATGAGGTTACTCGGATCCATACTCAGATGCGAGAAGTTCAGATTAACTTAAATATATCAGGTGATTTTCGAAGCTTTTTATCGAAAATGACAACAGATCCTGACTTTTTCTTTCCAGATAACGAAAGCCTTCTTTCTGCATACCGAACCACTGGTAAGCAAATTGCACAAAAGCTACCTGAATACTTTGTCAGTATTCCTAAATCACAATATGAAATACGAGCAGTAGAAGATTATCGCGCAGCATCAGCGGCAGCTGCATCTTATGTTGCTGGATCACCGGATGGCTCTCGAAATGGCATTTTTTATCTCAATACTCGTGATCTGAAGGCCCAGCCGAAGTGGGGAGTTGTCACTTTATCACTTCATGAAGCAGAGCCTGGACACCATTTTCAGGTGTCATTAAGTCAAGAACAAACAGGCTTGCCAACATTCCGTCGTTTTGGCTCGTATACTGCATTTGAAGAAGGGTGGGCACTCTACTCAGAGCATCTTGGTGTTGAAATGGGGCTATTCGACGATCCGCTCCAATATTTTGGAAAGCTCTCAGATGAGCTTCTTCGTGCGATGCGATTAGTCGTCGATACGGGGATCCATGCGAAAGGCTGGACAAGAGAGCAAGCAATACACTACATGCTTTCGAACTCAGCAATGAGTAAACCAGATGTCATCGCAGAAGTTGAACGTTATATGGCCATACCTGGACAAGCTTTATCCTATAAAATTGGTCAGTTAAAGATCCTTGATTTAAGGAAAAAAGCTAAAAAAACACTTGGAAAACAATTTGTTTTGAAGGAATTTCATGAGCAGATATTAATCGATGGTGCAATGCCACTTGATATTCTTGAAGCGAAAATCGACCGCTGGATAGCACAAAAGAGAATTTAATTTGAGGCAAGCCCTTGATGGTGGGCTTGCATTATTCTACTTGCACATTATGACTTGTACTTTTTCAGGTGAATGAGAAACTCATGAACACGAGGTATGTCCTTGTCGCAATATATCGACAACTTCTTGCGTTAAATGTAACCGCTTAATTTTCTCAAATGTTGTTTGTGCTTCGGGGTACTGTAGACGCAAATAACCCAGCCATTGCTTTGTTCTTGCTGAAAAATACCGTGCCTGATGATCGCGATTGAGCTTTTCAGCAGAATCGATTAGCAGCTCGAGTACCTTTGTCCATGGCATTGTGTATTGCATGCTACCTTGATTCAACCTTCGTATTTCATCGGCTAGCCCTGGGTTTGCGAGGGCACCTCTTCCTAACATAACATCATTACATTGACTCTGTTCCCTACAGTTTTGGTAATCATCAGGTGTCCATACTTCGCCATTCGCGATGATGGAAATCGGTGTTCTTTGTTTGATTTTTGCTATCCAGTCCCAATGTGCCGGGGGGCGATAACCTTCTTTTTTTGTTCTGGCATGGATTGTTAATTCATCTGCACCACCTTGATATACAGCATCTGCATTTTCAAATGCTAGCGACTTGTCATCATATCCCAGGCGAATTTTCGCACTGAGTGGAACTTCTTCTGGTAACGACCTTCTAACATTCTTGACGATATTGTAAATCTTCTCAGGTTCCTGCAAGAGAACAGCACCACCTCTATTCTTGTTCACGGTTTTTGCCGGACAACCGAAGTTGAGGTCGATGCCATGGGAGCCAAGAGATTGTGCAACGATCGCATTTTCTGCTAGCCAATGGGGGCATTGGCCAAGAAGCTGAATGCGAACAGGAGTACCAGAAGGTGTCATGCCGTTGTTATTTAATTCGGGACAGTAACGGTGGAATACTTTCTGGGGTAAGCGCTGATCAACGATACGAATAAATTCGGTTACACATAGATCAAATGCGCCAGAACGGGTGAGTGTGTCACGCATCAGCGTGTCAACAACACCTTCCATCGGTGCCAATATCAATCGCATAAAATACCTCTATCTAGAGCAGGTATTCTAATGCCAGTCGAATAAATTTAAAAAAATTTTTTTTTGAAATTTATTTTTGACCAATAAGGTCTTTACTTGTAACAGTTGATGTCCGTTTTGCGAAACGCATCATTGATAATTGAAATGAGGATTGAATGATGAAAACAATGAAACAAACTTCAGTAGCAGCAGCGTTAGGTGCCGTCGTAATTACAGCAGCGGCAACATTGCCTGTTGATGCGCAAGCAAACCCTTTTGAGATGCAGCAACTGACATCTGGCTATCAACTTGATGGTGGTGAAGGAAAGTGCGGCGAAGGAAAATGCGGTGAGAAAAAAGGTAAGAAAGAAGGCAAATGTGGCGAAGGGAAGTGCGGTGAGAAAAAAGGCAAGAAAGAAGGTAAATGTGGCGAAGGAAAATGCGGTGAGAAAAAAGGTAAGAAAGAAGGCAAATGTGGCGAAGGTAAATGTGGCGGTGCTGCATAATCTAAGCTTTTCGCTGTCGTGAAGCTCCTTTTCCGGAATAACCAGCGACCTTGCTCGCTGGTTATTTTTTATAGCATAAGAGCTTGATAAAATAACAAAAGTATTCCTATGATGGATGCTTGATTCATCGATGCGTATTGGAGCCAGACGATGCAAAACTCTCTTCTGAATGGTGTTGGACTTGGACTTCGTCGTGAAATGCTCGACGAGATGCTTGAGCATTGCCCTGAAGCTATCAATTTTCTAGAAGTTGCACCAGAGAACTGGATCAAATTGGGGGGTAAGTTCGGACGTCAGTTTCGAGAGCTTACCGCAAAACATCGGTTTGTTACCCATGGTTTATCACTTTCGCTTGGCAGCCCGGACCCGCTAGATATTGAGTTTGTCAAAGATGTTAAAGCGTTTCTTGATTTGCATGGTATTGAGCATTATTCGGAGCACTTGAGCTACTGTTCCGGCCAAGGCCATATGTATGACTTGATGCCTATCCCTTTTACTGAAGAAGCGATTCACTATGTAGCAAAGCGGATTCGATGTGTTCAGGATATTCTTGAGCGTCAGATCGCTGTGGAAAATGTGTCTTACTATGCTGCGCCAGGGCAGGAAATGTCGGAGATTGATTTCACGAATGCTGTTTTAGAAGAAGCTGATTGTGCCTTGCTGCTAGACGTGAATAATATATATGTGAACTCTGTGAATCACCGATATGACGCGCGTACATTTTTAGAAGCTTTGCCTACACAGCGGATCATGTATGGGCATATAGCTGGGCATTATGATGAAGCTGAAGATTTGATTGTCGATACGCATGGTGCAGATGTCATCGAGCCTGTTTGGGAGCTTTTGGCACATGCCTATCAAGTTCACGGTGTATTTCCAACGTTGCTAGAGCGGGATTTTAATATTCCTCCAATTGAAGAGCTGCTTATCGAGGTTAATCAGATACACCAAATTCAGCAGTCAGCACTCACACTCTCTCAGTCGGCTTAAGGAGTAACGATGCAATTTCAAAAAGTGCAGGAAGATTTTACGAAGCATATTCGAGATCCAGACAATCAACCCTTACCAGAAGGTATTGAAGATCGCAGAATGGGGATCTACCGTGAGCTGTTCTTCAATAATGTAGAAGGTTTTGTTTCAACAGGTTTTCCAGTTTTAAAAAGCTTATATGAAGCGCCGCAGTGGCAGTCATTGGTTCGAGAGTTTTTTATCAAACATTCCTGCACTTCTCCTTATTTTTTACACATCGCGCAAGAATTTTTGCTGTATCTAGCGGATGAGCGAGGGTTGAAAGAAGAAGACCCGCCATTTTTGCTTGAGCTGGCACACTATGAGTGGACCGAGCTGGAAATGGCGACTCGGGTTGAAGTGCAATCCTTTTCCTACTTGTCTACTCAAGATGTGACACATCGTCCGTTGTATTTTTCAGAATTGGCTATGTTTGTCAGCTATCAATTTCCTGTTCAGCATATCAGTGTGGATTTTATGCCTGAAGAACCAGGGAGTGAGCAAACTTATCTGGTTGTTTATCGTGCCAATGAAGAAGACGTTGAGTTTTTAGAAATCAATGTGATGACCGCGGTTTTATTGCAGGGTATTTTGCAAGAACCCGGCGTTCAGTTTGATGCTTTAATCCAGCATATGCACCATCAATTCCCTCATTTTACTTTTGAACAGTTGGAACAGGGAGCGCTACAGATCCTGACACAACTGGCTGAACGAACGATTCTTCGCACAAATACTGAACACAATTGAAATTATTCTTTTATCCCATGCTAAAATTCAATAGAATACTGGGCTGATTTTTTAGTCGTGCAAGAAAAAGGTTTTAACAATGGCGCATGATGGCGATTTCCGTGATCCGTTCACGGTAAAACACTTATTGACTATCATCTTGATGGTGATTTTCATTCCATGCTTACCGATGGTTCTCAGTTGGATAAACTTCCTTACTCAGTAGTTATCGAGAATTGAAGTATCGGAAAGTGAGGGATATCGCTTGCTTTGCGAGTAAGAGATGATCGTGGAATAATGAGACCGATTTCGGTCTTTTTTATTGTCTCTTTGCAACGAGTGCTAAAAAAAAGCGTCAATGTATCAATAGACGCAGACAAAGGAAGTATCAATGAACCCGACAGTATTACTCGTTGATGAAAATGAAAAAGTAAGATCTTTAATCAAACGAGCGTTAGTCAACGATGGGTTTCAAGTTGTCGAAGCCGAACAAGGCCTCGATGGTTTAACCAAGGCAAAGTCAGATCATTTTGATTGTTTTGTGATTGATTATCGGATGCCCATCATGGATGGGATCACTTTGATTCATAATTTAAGAGAACTTGAAGCCTATCGACACAGCCTGATGGTTTTGTTGACAACGGATCAAAGCCGGGAAGTCATGCAACGTGCTGCGGAAGAAGAAATAGAACATATTTTGACAAAGCCCGTTGATTTGGCCCATCTGACGATGCTAATTGCATCCTGCCGCGAGAATGCGGTGGCCTGAGTATCATCTTCAATAGGTAATTTTGAGCATGAACGTCAATGCTTTAGAAATCATTAAAAATAGTATTAAAACCGTTCCAAACTATCCGAAAGAAGGGATTATGTTTCGGGATGTGACCAGCTTGATGCAAGATCCTGCGGCATTTCGCCTGACGATTGAGCAGCTGGTACATCATTATCAAGATCAGGGCTTTACAAAAATTGTTGGTGCAGAAGCACGTGGCTTCATTTTTGGCGCGGTTTTGGCGAAAGAATTAAATGCTGGGTTTATCCCAGTGAGAAAGCCAGGCAAGTTACCACGCGAAACATACAGCGAGTCTTATACGCTTGAGTATGGTGTTGACACATTAGAAATCCACCAGGATGCGATCCAGGCGGAAGATAAAGTATTGATGGTTGACGACTTACTCGCAACAGGTGGCACCATCGAAGCGACAACGAAGTTGATCCGCAAGCTTGGTGCGACAGTCGAGCATGTTGCATTTGTTGTTTCTTTACCAGATTTAGGTGGAGAGGAGCGTTTATCATCGCTTGGCTTGAATATCCTTAAATTGGTTGAATTCGAAGGCGAGTAACGCATGAGCTACCAGGTTCTGGCGAGAAAGTGGCGTCCACAGACGTTTGCTGATCTCGTTGGCCAATCCCATGTAAAGACGGCACTGACCAATGCGATTGATTTGGGCCGTCTTCATCATGCATATCTGTTTACGGGAACGCGCGGTGTTGGTAAAACAACCATTGCGCGATTGTTTTCAAAGAGTTTGAATTGCGATCAAGGGGTGACATCACAACCTTGTGGTCAATGTTCTGAGTGTGTGGATATCGAGCAGGGACGTTTTGTTGACCTGATAGAAATTGATGCTGCATCGCGAACGAAAGTCGAAGATACGCGTGAGATTCTGGAGAATGTTCAATATGCACCGACACGAGGTCGATTCAAAGTTTATTTGATTGACGAAGTGCATATGCTGTCTCGCCATAGTTTTAATGCTTTACTCAAGACTTTGGAAGAACCTCCGGAACATGTGAAGTTCCTTCTTGCAACCACGGATCCTCAAAAACTACCTGTGACGGTTCTATCCCGTTGTCTCCAGTTTAATCTCAAGGCACTCAATGTCATTGAAATCTCTCAGCAGCTTGCGAATATTCTGGGAAAAGAAAATATTTCGGTTTCAGAAGAAGCGTTAAAGCTACTTGCAAAGTATGGACATGGCAGTTTGCGCGATGCGCTGAGTTTAACTGATCAGGCGATCGCACACGCGAATGGACCAATTGATGCTTCTCATGTCCATGCAATGTTAGGTACGCTTGATAAAAACTGGGCAATGCGTTTGCTTCAGTCCGTCGTGACAGGTGATAAATCTGCATTTTTGGCAGCTTGGGAACAGGTCTGTGACTTTGCGCCAAATTACACATTGCTATTGGAAGATATGCTGGGGATCCTGCATTTGACAGCATTGGTACAGGTTTTCCCTGAAGCAGCAGGGCTTGAGGATGATTGGCAGCAAGGTGTGCAACAGTTAGCGCAACAAGCCAGCCCAGAGAAAGTCCAGATGCTATATCAAATGGCAGCACAAGGAAAAAAGGAACTCGCCCTCATTGACGATGGGCAAATGGCGCTGCACATGATCCTTTTGCGTATGCTCGCATTTGAGATCTCTCCTTTCATGCCTGCAACTGGAACGGCAACAGCGCGTGTACAGCCAGAACCATCGATACAGGCGCCGCAACAGTCACAACCCTATCAACGACCAGAAGCGCCTTCGACAATGGAAACGCTTCAGGCGGATCAGGATGCGATTTTGCAGCAGGCTGAGCACATGGCTTCTAAAGGAGAAGTTGCCCAAGGCGAAGCCTTGTCGGATGTTGAGCAAACGGAAACGTTGCAAGCGCGATTACCAGATCCGCAGGTCGATGTGAGTCCAGAAAATGAGATTGTCAGCCTGGATGATATTGCGGTTGCAACAGCAGATGACGATCCAGTGATGGCAATTTTAAATCAGCGTAAATCGGGTGCAGTATTGAGAAGTGTCGTCACAGGGCATGCGCCGAGTAAAGTTGAGCTGGAGCAAACGCCTGTTGTGCCGGAGACAGAAACGCCGCAGCCTGAAAGTCGTCCTGTACGGCCGGAAACACCACCCGTACAGGAAACGCCGTCACTTCCCAGAATTATGCATCCGCCCATGCATGATGAAATCGATCAAGATGAGATCGAGTGTGATGGTTCAAATGACGATGAACCAACAAGCGATGAAGTTGTAAAACCACAACAGGATCCGGGCCATACTGTGTCGGATCCTCCCGTGTCAGATAATCTTGAGCAAGAGGCCGTTTCAAATCAACCAGAAAAGATTGAAGGCACCATTGAGCCAACTGCAAGTGAGGTTGCGCCGGCGCTCACAGAACTGTCGATAACACTTGCACCATTTCCAATTCAAAAAAACTGGGAACGTCCATGCGATAGCTTTGTCCACACGGATATTCTCTCTGCTGCACAAGTGGATGCATGGTCAGCAATGATTAAGCGGATGGCATTGAAAGCGCGTGTTCGTCAAATTGCATTACATGCACGGTTTGTCTATCAGCCAGAAGAGAAAAAAGGAACACTTTACCTAGAGAAAGCTTTTGCTCACTTGGATACACAGTCTACACGGGAGCAATTGGAGCAGCATATTCGTGATGAACTCAAAAGCGATATTGCTGTGTTTATTGAATTTGAAGCCTCCATTGCAGACACGCCGTATAAGATCCAGCAGGAAATACACGCAGCACGTCAGGAAAGGGCTGTCCATGCTGTTTCAAGCGACCCTTTTGTAATTTCTTTACAAGAAGAATTTGCAGCTGAGGTGGAAGGCGATACAATCACCCCTATTGATCATTGATTTTGAATAAGAGAGACGATTTATGTTGAAAGGCGGTTTAGGCAACCTGATGAAGCAAGCCCAACAAATGCAAGAGAAGATGCAGCAAATGCAAGAAGATCTGGCAAAAATGGAAGTTGTGGGTGAAGCTGGGGCTGGTTTAGTCAAAGTTACGATGTATGGTAACCATAATGTTCGTCGTGTCGATATTGATGAAAGCTTAATGGAAGATGACAAAGACATGATCGAAGACTTGGTTGCTGCGGCAATTAACGACGCGGTACGCCGTGTTGAAGAGCAGAACAAAGAGAAAATGGAAGAGTTATCCGGTGGGATGCCATTACCACCAGGAATGAAGTTTCCTTTCTAATGAATTTGCGCTTTGACGGGTAGTCAAAGCGCTCATCCCCTTTTTAGCCGTTCTTATGGAAAATAGTATGAAATTAACACCACTCGTAACCGAACTGATCGAAGCGTTGAAATGTTTACCTGGCGTTGGCCCAAAGTCTGCGCAGCGGATGGCTTTTCATTTGCTGGAACATGACCGTTACGCCGGTGAGAAACTTGGAATTGTGTTACAGAAGGCGATGGAGCAAGTGCAGCACTGCCAACAGTGTCGCACGTTTAGCGAAACCGATTTATGTGCTATTTGTGAATCTCCAAAGCGCGAATCGGATAGTTTGTGTATTGTTGAGTCACCAGCAGATGTGGTTGCCATAGAACAAACTGGACAGTTTCAAGGGCGTTACTTTGTTTTACTCGGTCGTTTATCTCCGCTGGATGGTGTTGGACCAGCAGATCTAGGTTTGGATAAATTGGAAGCCCAGCTACAGCTTGGCCAAGTGAAAGAGGTGATCCTCGCGACCAATCCAACCGTTGAAGGTGAAGCGACAGCACATTATATTGCTGAGCTTTGTGAAAAACACAAAATACAAGCAACACGTATTGCTCATGGTGTTCCAGTGGGTGGTGAATTAGAATATGTGGATGGCACAACACTAACACACGCATTATCGGGCAGAACGTCAATTCTTTACTCATAAACGGAAACTTAATCGTTTAGAAAACCCCTTCAGTGATTACCCGATTGATGAGTGAATTCATAGAAAAAGTATTCAAGCTCATCATCGAGTGACTTCACTTCTGTTATTCCGATTTACTTTTGAGCCTTTCGAAAAGAAAATTCTTCTTTTCACTTGAAAACCAGTTTTCGACCTCAATATATTTCTCCAGATAGTAAACACATTCTGTGTACGTAAAGTACAGCAATATATTTAGGATGAAGTGATGACGACAGAAATCAATAAAGAAAATCACACGTTTGGTACTGACGTAAAACAGCTGCTGCAATTGGTGATCCACTCACTGTATTCCAATAAAGAAATCTTCCTGCGTGAACTTGTATCGAACGCATCAGATGCTGCAGACAAACTCCGCTTTAACGCGCTGTCTGATAATGCGTTATACGAAAATGATGGTGACTTACATGTTCGTATCAGTGCAGACAAAGAGGCCGGTACAGTAACGATTCAAGATAACGGCATCGGAATGACTCGTGATGAAGTTGTGGAAAACCTAGGCACAATCGCAAAATCAGGCACAGCAGAGTTTTTCAAAAACCTAACGGGTGATCAAGCAAAAGACTCCCAACTCATTGGTCAATTTGGTGTTGGTTTTTACTCAGCGTTTATCGTGGCAGATAAAGTGAGCGTCCGTACTCGTAAAGCGGGCCATGATGCAGATTCAGGTGTTGAATGGGAGTCTGCGGGTGAAGGTGAATACTCACTGTCGAATATCACTCTTGATGGTCGTGGTACAGAAATCGTACTTCATCTGCGTGAAGAAGATAAAGAATTTGCAGATAGCTTCAAACTCCGTCAAATTGTGACGAAATACTCTGATCATATCAGTATGCCTGTACAGATGTGGCGTGATGAAGTGCCAGAATCTGAAGGGCCAGACGGCGAAAAAATCGAAGCACAACCAGGTGAATGGGAATCCATCAACCGTGGAACAGCGCTGTGGACTCGTGATAAGTCGGAGATCAACGATGAAGAGTACAAAGAGCTATATTCGCATATTTCCCATGATTTTGAAGAGCCGCTTTTGTGGAGTCACAACAAAGTTGAAGGAAAATCTGAATACACTTCACTGCTTTATATTCCAAAACGTGCACCGTGGGATTTCTGGAACCGTGAGAAACAAAATGGCCTAAAGCTTTATGTTCAGCGCGTTTTCATTATGGATGAAGCGGAACAGTTCCTGCCAAACTACCTGCGTTTTGCAAAAGGCATTGTTGATTCGAATGATTTGCCGCTCAACGTTTCCCGTGAGATCCTGCAAGATAACAAGATCACACAAGCGATCCGTAAAGGTTGTACAAGCCGTTTATTGAAGATGTTGGAGCGCCTTGGTAAGAATGACAAAGAAAAATATCAGACTTTCTGGAATGAGTTTGGTCAGGTTCTGAAAGAAGGCCCGGCAGAAGATTTTGCAAATAAAGAACAAGTTGCAAAGCTGCTTCGTTTCTCTTCGACGCATGAGGATAGTACGGTACAAAATGTTTCTTTACCTGAATACATCGAACGTATGCAGGAAGGTCAGGATACGATCTACTATGTTGTTGCAGACAGCTTTGAAGCTGCGAAGAGCAGCCCGCACTTAGAGATTTTCCGCAAGAAAGGCATTGAAGTACTTCTTCTTTCCGATCGGATTGATGAATGGTTAATGAGTCATCTGACTGAATTCGATGAGAAGAGTTTCAAATCGATTACTCGTGGTGACTTGGATCTGGGTGACTTGGACGACGAAGAAACCAAGAAAGAGCACGAAAAAATCGAGAAAGAATACGAAAGCTTTATCGAGCGTGTCAAAACATCACTGGGTGATCAAATCAAAGAAGTTCGTGTGACGCATCGCCTCACTGAGTCACCGGCTTGTGTTGTGACAGATGACATGGATATGAGTCCACAAATGGTCAAGCTTATGGAGTCGATGGGCCAAAAAGCACCAGAAGTGAAGCCAATTTTTGAGTTGAATCCAGAGCACGACATTGTGAAGCGTGTTGCGGATGAATCCGATGATGAAGCATTTAAGCAATGGGTTGAAGTCTTGCTTGATCAAGCAATTCTGGCAGAGAGAGGCAGCATTAAAGATCCTGCAACTTTCGTCGCTCGAATGAACCGCCTGATGATGACATTGATGAAGTAAGTTTTCACAATCTTCAGACTTCCAAACGCCAACAATTTCGTTGGCGTTTTTGTATTAGAAATATGCAAAATTTACGCAATCTGATATAAATATCCTCCACTTGGAAAAAGAATCTCAACAACTTGCATTTTGAATGGATAAACCCCTTGCAGCGGGTAAGTTTTTTATGTAACTATTCCAAACTGATTTGACCAAATAAAAAAGCATACGAGGGGATAAACCTATGCGCATTATTCTACTGGGTGCACCTGGTGCAGGAAAGGGGACTCAAGCGCAATTTTTAATGACGAAATTCGGGATACCTCAGATCTCAACAGGCGATATGTTGCGTGCTGCGATCGCAGAAGGGACCGCGTTAGGCTTGGAAGCGAAAAAAGTAATGGATGCAGGGCAGCTGGTGTCTGATGACATCATCATTGGCCTTGTAAAAGAGCGTATCGCGAAAGAAGACTGCAAAAAAGGTTTTCTTCTGGATGGATTTCCAAGAACCATCCCACAAGCGAATGCGATGAAAGACAATGGGATTTCGATCGATCATGTTATCGAATTCGCTGTTGATGACGAAATCATCGTAGAGCGGATGAGCGGCCGTCGTATGCACTTACCTTCAGGTCGTGTTTATCATATTGCATATAACCCGCCAAAAATTGAAGGTAAAGATGACGTCACCGGCGAAGAACTCAGTATCCGTGACGACGATAAAGAAGAAACGGTTCGTAAGCGCCTTGCTGTTTACCATGAACAAACAGAGCCATTGGTTGCTTTCTACCAAGAAGAAGCTGGAGCTGGCCGCACTCAGTTCACGAAGTTGGACGGTACCAAGCCAGTTGACGATGTCAGCCACGAATTAAAGCGCATCCTTGCGAGTTGATTTACCACCCGATCACCTGGCAACAAACTGCTAGGTGATCGGCTTCTCATGAACACTGCTTAAGATGATTTTTCATGATTGATAATTTGTTCTTTCGTGATGCATTCAGTATTAATTGACGGAAATGCAGTAAAAGAAATCATATTGATTTGATTTTTAGCAGGCTCTCTATTTTGATTGTTCGGCTTAGGCTCCCACCGCCATTTATATAAAGCGCTTCTTGCTTCTTCACCGAAGTACCCCTTTGCTCCTTTTTCAAAATACTTTTTTGGGGTTTCGCCGAGAAATCGTATGCTTTCGGCTTTGCCATCACGATTAATTGTAAATCCTAAGGTAACACAGCCTGCAAAAATACCGTCATGGAGCGCTTTTCCTGGAAAACGCGGGGGAACTCTTTTGACTAACTCCCAAGTATCATGCCATTGTGTTTTGTTATATTGTTCAACGGGTATCGATGATTGGCACCCAGTCAATAGGCTGAGGTAGAAAATCAGGAATATGTGAATTGTCTTCATATGTCATTTGAGTAAAGCGAATTGCAAAGGCGGAGAATAATATCATTATTTAGTGTGAATTTTAATTGAACTGATTTCTATTCAGATTAATGTAAGACCAAAGTAATAAAGATACAGAAATAGGTGTACTTTCATTTTCCTTTGGCTATTTGAGAAGATACTGCAATCCCAAATTGTTTCCTTGGATTCAATTTTTAATTTTACCGCTTTTTTTGCGAATATTTTCTTTTGGTTTATACAAAATCCGTTGTTGGAAACATGAAAAAGCGGCTTCTACGTGCCATGATCCACGGAGGGGTTGGCATTCTCATGATAATATTGTGCTTTGTGCCTTCTTGGCATTGGGAATGTCTCTCATCCTCATCAATGGAGTATAAAGGAGGGCGCCTGAGACGAAGGTATTTGCCTCTAAATTTGTTTTAACGGAACGAGTGTATTTTTGGTAGAACCGTGTGGGTGTTGAATATCTAAGAAGTCGTTATAGGTATCGCTTAAATCATCCTGAAGCGCGGTACATCACATGCAGCACCTGCGGTGCTGCTGTGGATCAACAAAAAGCAAAACCGTTTGGGTCATGGGCGAAGTACGTTACTTCTTCTTCCACTGGCCATCAGCACCTTTAATGTAATTGCCTGATTTGGTTTTTTTCATTGCTTTTTCGCCAGCAATTTTGGCGACATCAGCTAACGTAATTTTGTTTTTTGTAGCGAGTTTCTGATAGGTTGCTTTTCGTTTAGCATTAATATCATTCATGAGCGTTTTGGCTTCCGCATTGTCCTTCACAAGACCAAGGTAACCATTGGGTTGCTCACCAAGAAAGCCTTTCTGTTTTGCCTCATCCAGTGTCATTGCCCAAGCAGGTGTTGCAAAAATCATACAGGCCAGGAGCGTACTGATTATCTTTTTCATTTGTTATTTCCCCTTAGAATAATCCACTGTCTTCACTGATCACGTCATCAAGTTCTTTATCGACTTTGACGCGGATCTGATGATCAACTTTGACATTCAAGTTAATTTCAATCGGCTCTTTTGCTGCAACTTCAACACGGTGTGTGCAGCCCGACAAAAGCACCATGATGATGCTGCTTATCATCAATAATTGTTTCAAAGAGTGACTCCTTATTGTTGCAATGATTCTTCGATAGACTTTGACAATGATTCACCAAGTCTCAATGTTTTTAGCAGCATATAGACGTTTTCCTGATGCGTATAATTGAGATTGACTGGTGTATCCATATCTGGGTTATTTCCTTCAATACGAACTTGTAAGTCCATATCCCCTTTGACGCCCATCGTGACTTCGGCTCTGAGCACCTGAAAGTGTAAATTCTCAAGTGCTTCCATAACGATTTTTAAACTTGGATCATTTTGTTTGAGTGCTTCAATTGCTTCGTTAGATTGTAGCTTGAGATAACCAGGATTTTGATTTTTTAGTTTCCCATTTTCAATTGAAGCACCGAGTTTGCTGATCCGAATTGGCAAGAAGCCGGATATTTGCCCATTTGTTTGAATGTCTACTTTTTCATTCTGTTTAGCCAACTGTTGCAGCTCAATTTTATCTACGGACACTTGAAACTTCTGCGGTGCGATCGGGTATTTCAATTGATCGACCTGGAATGTGCCCCCTAATGTTTTCCCAATAATGGACTGAGTATTGAATCCAAGTTGTCCATTCTTGTAGATGGCTTCCCAATTGCCGCTCATATCAGTTGCTGGGATTCCCGGGTTTAGTTCTTGAAGGGTCCATGGCCCTTTGACTTGTAGTGTGGGCTTTTGGGTATCGAGGTTTCCTTCACCTTGTAGCTCCATTTTATTGAAGGATATTTCTTGATAAACGCCAGATACATCAGAGAGTCCAACATGTATGGAATAAGGCGTATTAAGTTCTCCCTTTAACCCAATACTCAAGTAACCATCCTGCAAATCAACAAGGTCTACAGCATCATGCTGTACCCAAGATTTGAATGGTATCAAGTGCATTTTGTCACACTTAACTTCCAGATTCTTTTGCTTCAGGTTCAGATGACAAAGTGGAATTGATTCTAAAGAAAGTTGACTAGTGACCTCCATAAAGGCGAGTGATTTCGTTATATCAGAAGAATGCACTTCGAAAGGGAGTTGTACACTATTGACTTTCAACTGAGGGTGATTGAGTGTTCCACTAGTCATTTTGCCTTTGAGCTGTAGTTGAGTTGGCTGATCGATGACATGATTGATCTGGGCAGATTGGATCTCGACAATGGGGTGATCAAGGATCACCTCTTTTTGATAGAGCTGTTCAGCACGTATTCGCAACTTATCCCACTGAATTGTATGGATCGTTGGTGACAAAACAACCTGGCTATTTGTTTGCATTGAAACAGCTTTCAGTGTTATCCCCTTCTCCTCTAACCCGACCTGCATATTCTTTACTTCCGTTTGTGTTGTTACGGTGTATTGCTTGTTGAGTAAGTCTAACCGGCCTTGTGTGAACTCAACCTGAAGCTGTTTTTCCGCAGTGAGTAACATGTCTGGTAACGAAAGCACTTCAGTGCGATGACCTTTTGGAAGTAATGTAACGCCAGAAATGTGTAATTTATATTCATCTGGAACAGGGCTGATGGATACACCTTCTGGTAGAAGTTTTGTGAGTGCTTTTGTTTTAAATTGGAATGCACTGTCTAACCAGTCAATTGAAGCACCTTCTTCCTGCTGAGAGAACTGAAGTTTCAGGTTTGGATAGATGTCGATAGATAGCTCATCTTTTTGAACCTGCCATGGTGTTGAGCTTTGAAGTTGCAGGAGTAGAGCATCTGTATTGCTGAGTATCGCAGTAAAGTGTAATGATGTGGGTTTGACAGAAACAGGCAAATCATCAAGCCATGGGGTCAACCACTCAGGTGGGATATCCAGATTGGTGGCTGTATGCTCAGCTTTGTATTTCAGCTGTATGAGGGCATCTTTGTTTTTCCAGCTCATTTTGATGGTTGTTTCTTCCGCCGGATGATGCTGCACCGATAATGTCATCGGAGGCTGGTCTGAAAAAGGCTTTAATGAAATATTACTCAGATGTAGCTCGGGGAGTTCATTCAGCTGACTAATGCCATCTTGCAGCATATGCACCGCATCTTTCATTTCGAACGTTTTCTGTGGTTGCTTTGGCTGGTTATCCACAGGTCGGTACTGTAGTGCTTCTAAATCGATGCGCTGAACCCCATCAAAGTTCCACTCAATATTGATTTGGTTGAAGTTTGCAGAAAAAGTAGGATGTTCTAAACAAAGTGCTTTGACTTGAATTGGTTTGAAACTGTCTAGCTCAAGTGGACAGGTGATCTCATATCCCTGCTTTTCAAGCCAGCCGGAAAGCAGATAGAGGATAATGGCATCACGTTTTGCATAAACAGCAACCATCAGGGCCAGGATAATTACAGCAATGATACGTCCTTTCATAACATATATTCTGGTTGCTCAAATGTGATAACGGACCTTAAAAAGGATAATGCTAAGATGACCTTCGCGCCAATCACCGGCACGAAGGAATTCAGTCTATAAACGCAAAAATTAGTGGGAATGACCACAACCGCCTTCACCATGAACATGACCATGAGAAAGCTCTTCTTCGGTTGCTGCACGAACATCAAGGATTTCAACGTCAAATTTCAGATCAATACCTGCAAGTGGATGGTTGCCATCGACAGTGACTTCTTCATCTGTCACATCAATGACGATCACCGTTTGTTCACCATCATCAGTCGTTGCACGAAATTGCATGCCGACTTCCACTTCGACATCACCAAACATGGACATTGGTACAGTTTGAACTAGGCCATCAGCACGTTCACCATATGCATCAGCCGCTTGAACATCGACGCTTAACTTGTCGCCAGACTGTTTCCCCTCAAGTGCTTTTTCTAATCCTTCGATCAGGAAACCAAAGCCTTGGATAAACTCAAGAGGCTCATCATCATAAGAGCTGTCGATGAGGTTCTCTTCTTTATCCATCACACTATAATGCATTTTGACAACAACATTTTTTTCGATATTCATTCGGTTTCCTTAGTTTCTTCTTTAAGAGGATAGGGTAAAGGGACGATCGACAAGATGTGTTCATCCTCATCCCCTTTCAATCTGAGCTGTGTCGTTGGTTCCAAATCAATGGGAAGCACAGCGAGAATAAATAATTGTTTTTCTTCGGCAGCAACATTGATGATATGTCCTGCTCTACGCCAGTTTTCGCCGATCGCCTGCTCAATGACAACGCCTGGTTCAGCATCACCAGATTGACCATGTAGGATATACATCGCTTTCTTATTCTTGCCTAAATAATGCATGCGCGCGACCATTTCCTGGCCTGAGTAACAACCTTTTTTAAATGAAACCCCACCCAGTGCTTGTAAGTTGAGCATTTGGGGGACATATTCATTCAAACTTGCAGATGTCAGGTGTGGTATACCCTGTTGGATATCGTGGATTTTCCAATGTATCAGCGCTTGTTCATTGGGTACTTCACCTATTGGTAAACGGCTAGGTTGCAGGAGAACAAAGCGGTTTTCCTGCCAGCGAAGAAGCATATGATCATCTGAAGCGAATAAGTTGCCTTGAGGCTCAATTGAAAATTGAGGTTGCAACCTTTGTTGTACTGATTGTCCAAAAACGCCCAAAATACGGTAGTCACTGCTAATGTCTTGCCATTCAACTTTTGAAAAAATACTATATTTTTTCAGCTCAGTAATTGATGCTTCGAGTTCTGCCTTCGAACCAAGGAGATACAATACTTCTTGATATTCGAATATTCGGAGTATGCCTTGCATCTTCCCCTTAGCGTCACAACGCGCACCAAGAAGCCATTGATTGGCACTAAGGGTATTGAGATCACAGGTCAGCTGGCCTTGCAAGAAAGTTTTTCTGTCTACACCACTGACGCGAAAAATCGAAAAGTGTGAAAGTTCACACACTTCATCTTCTATTGGGAAGCGATAGAGTTCCATAGCATCATCTGTCATTTTTTGCCTGAGTTTATCATGAATTTGTTGAAGATTCTCTTTCCTGATGCAGCGAACTTAAAGTGATGAAAGGTGGAAGTCGATTTATTTGAAATTCCCCCTCAACTTCGAAGCACAATTTGCTACAATGCGGGCTGATAAAAAATATCTTCCGAGGTAGATATGACGACGCTTGATAGTAAATCAAGGTTAAAATGGGCCTGCCGTCGTGGAATGCTCGAATTAGATGTGCTTTTTCGGCCATTTGTAGATGATGCATATGATGCATTGTCTGAGGAAGACAAAGCCATTTTTCAGCGACTGTTGACTTGCGATGATCCAGATTTATTTGCCTGGTTTATGGGCCATCAGGATTGTCAGGATAAAGAACTTGCAGCCATGGTGGATATGATTCTCAATCGTGTCAAAGTTTAAGATTGCCTGTTCAGGGACGAGCAAATTATGGGCGATTTGGCGTCGATGCATTTTTTGCATCGGCGTAGTCTCTCTCGGTGCTTCACTTTATCCTTTAGCGGTTCCTAAAGTACTTCTCTTGTTACAATTCATCATCATGTGTTGTCTTTTTTATCTGTTATTGAAGCGGGTTCGACTCTTTTGTGGATGTTACCTGATTGATATCTCACAGGGGATATTCTATGAACTCAATGATGAAAGCAGTCGCTGGCAAGTGAGTCAGCAAAGCTATGTGATGCCTTGGTTCTGTGTCCTTTGGTTGAGCTGTCCAAGTCGTCATCAATTGAAGAAAGTGATGATTTGGCGGGATCAAATGACGCCTGAAGACTTTGCGCGAGTCTCCAGGCTGATTCATTCCAAATATTAGCGAGTTGGGGAAAGATACGTCGGTGTTGGGCACTCTTCTCGTTCAGGATAATCGATGGTGTAGTGTAAGCCTCGACTCTCTCGTCTGGATAGGGCGGATTTTACAATCAGTTCGGCAACTTGAACGAGGTTTCTTAGCTCAAGCAGGTTGTTGCTTACTCTGAAGTTCGCATAGTAATCATGAATTTCTTGCTTGAGCAATTCGATACGTCGCAAGGCTCTTTCGAGCCGTTTTGTTGAACGGACAATACCGACATAATCCCACATAAACAACCGAAGTTCGTGCCAATTATGGGTGATCACGACTTCTTCATCGGAGTTTGTCACACGACTTTCGTCCCAAGCAGGAAAGTTCAGTTCAGGCATGGGTTCATCCAGTTCAGAAAGAATGTGCTTTGCAGCTGAATGAGCATAGACGATACACTCTAACAGAGAGTTACTTGCCATACGATTTGCACCATGCAGCCCTGTATAAGCAACTTCCCCAATCGCGTACAGGTTGTCCAAATCGGTTTTCCCGTTCTGATTAGTGACAACGCCACCACATGTATAATGTGCTGCTGGCACAACCGGTATCGCTTCTTTAGTGATATCAATCCCAACACTCAGGCATTTCGCATAAATCGTTGGAAAGTGCTCGATGATAAAGTCTTTTGGTTGATGTGTAATATCCAGATAGACACAGCTTGCACCTGAGCGCTTCATTTCGTAATCAATGGCACGTGCGACAACATCTCGTGGAGCAAGCTCTTCTCGATCATCAAATTCAGCCATAAAACGTGTACCATCTTCACGGGTCAAATATGCGCCTTCACCCCGCATCGCTTCTGTGATGAGGAAATTCGGTGCTTTTGGGTGATATAAGCTGGTGGGATGAAATTGATTAAACTCCATGTTTGCAACGCGGCAACCTGCACGCCAAGCCATTGCAATGCCATCACCGCTGGAAACGTCGGGATTACTGGTATAGAGATAGACTTTACTGGCACCGCCAGAACATAAAGCGACAAAGCGTGCTTTTATCACTTCGACCACTTCTTTTTCACGATTCCAGACATAAGCACCATGACATTTATTATTTTGCAGGCCTAACTTTTGTCCTGTGATGAGGTCAACGGCATTATAACGCTCAAACAAATGAATGTTTGGATGTTGTCTGACTTGTTCAACCAGTGTCGTTTGTACGGCTCGCCCAGTGGCATCCGCTGCGTGAAGGATCCTGCGATGGCTATGTCCACCTTCGCGGGTTAAGTGAAATCGTTTTTGTCCTTGGTTATCAGTTTCCTGATCAAACGGAACACCTTGTTGAATGAGCCACTCCAAGCAAGATTTTGCGTGTTCTGCGGTATACTCCACAGTTTCTTTTTCGCAGAGACCATCACCGGCTTTTAGCGTATCATTGACGTGAGACTCAATGCTGTCGTTTTCATCAAATACGGCAGCAATCCCCCCTTGCGCGTATAAAGTTGAACCCTCCCTGATTTCCCCTTTACTCAAAACAACAACATTCGCCTCATCGGCAAGTTTAAGGGCCAAGGATAGGCCAGCAGCACCACTGCCGATAATTAATACATCACAAAGGTGTTCAATCGATTGACTCATACGGTAAACTAAGCCTCTGATTGGCGACGGTTGCTTTCAATGATGAGCGGTTTTCACCTTGCTATTCCATCGCCGGAATTAGAAAATATGAGATAGTTTATCTTTTTTTATGCGTTTACAGAACTTTTTCAATCAGTCCTAGTCTGATGAATCAGGCAAGCGACGAGTCAGCTCTGCAAACTAGCAAAGAAGTTTAAGTGGGAGAGTGAGCTCGGATGAGCGAGCAACGTACAGATTTAGAACTAATAAAAAGAGTGCAAAACGGAGATAAAAGGGCATTTAACCTGTTGGTGAGCAAATACCAACATAAAGTAATGAACTTAATATCACGTTATGTTTCAAATCCTGGGGATGTCGCTGATGTGGCACAGGAAGCGTTTATCAAAGCATATCGGGCATTGCCGAACTTCCGAGGCGATAGTGCATTCTATACTTGGTTGTATCGGATTGCCGTGAATTGTGCGAAAAACTACCTGGTTGCAATGGGGCGTAAACCACCAGTTTCAGATGTTGATGCGGAAGACGCAGAATACTATGAAGGTGGAGATGCGCTAAAAGAAAATGGTTCACCAGAGAGTTTATTGCTGACAAACGAACTGAAACAAGTTGTATTCTCGACAATAGAAGCACTTCCGGATGACTTACGGACGGCAATCACATTACGTGAGCTTGAAGGCTTAAGTTATGAGGAAATTGCAAATATCATGGATTGTCCGGTTGGAACAGTACGTTCCCGGATTTTTCGAGCGCGTGAAGCAATTGATAAAAAAGTGAACCCCTTGATTCAACAGTAGGTTTGGGAAGGTAACATGTCAACGAGCCGCAATGAAAAACTATCTGCCTTTGTGGATAATGAACTCACCACAGAGGAGATGCAATGTTTAGAGCTGGATGAAGTGCAGCAAAGCACTTGGATGCGATACAACCTGATTGGGGATGTGATGCGTGATGATGTTCCAGCGCAATTGCAATTTGATATTACAGATCGAATTGCTGATGCACTTGAGAATGAAGCAACACTGGTATCCCTTGAGCAGAAAAAAGTATCATTTGGTCAACGTGTTGTCGATAAGCTGGCGAATGTCACGCAATTTCCTGTATTGCAACGTACGGTTCAGGTTGGTGTTGCAGCAACAGTTGCAGCAGTGGCTGTCGTCGGTGTCAATCAGTACGCAGGACAACAGGAAGTACTGGAAGATACTTCTCCAATTCCTGTTTTGCAGACAATCCCGACGGCGGGTAGTGCTTCACCTGTCAGTCTATCGACACAACGTCCTATCTTAGAGCAACGTTCTCAGTCAGCGACACAGCAGCAACAACGCTTGAACTCAGCTTATTTCGAGCATCAGAAAATGATGAAGCTGAAGCAAACGCAAGTGGAAGCTGAAAAAGAAGACAAAGACAACAAGCAACAATAATGCGTGCTATTTTTGCTCTTTGTTTCTCGTTGATAACCGGGGGAGCCGCATTGGCGAACCCGGTAGAGACAAGCCCTAAAGTTACACTTTGGCTTGAGAAGCTTCAACATGGGTTACAAGGACTCAACTACGATATTTCTTATGTTCATGTTCGTGGAAATCACGTTGAGCCTTACCGTTGGCTTCATGGTAATTTTGAAGGTCATGAACTTGAATATTTGATGACGCTCAATGGCAGACCCAAAGAGTTGGTCCGAAAAAATAATGTCATCAGTCACTTTGATGTAGAACGCCCTCCATTTTCGCTTCAGGAAACGGCACTGTTTGGCCCTGTGCCAGAAATCTTCTACACAGATAAAGCGTCAGAACTCAATCAGTTTTATGAAATCGTTGTTGCAGGTAAGAGTCGCGTGTCAGGAAAGCCAGCGCAATTGCTTCGGTTTAATGCGCGTGATGGTGAGCGATATGACTTTTGGATCTGGCTGGATATGCAAACTGGCTTGCCATTAAAGACCGCCTTTATCGATCAGAAAGGTCAAGCGCTTGAGCAGATCCAGGTTACATCACTTGTCGTTACAGAAACTGTCCACCCGAATTTAGCCAAGTTACATACGGCACAGTTGCCACAACCGATTGACTTAGGTCAATTTTCAAAGAAACCATTGTCGGCAAAGTGGAAATTCAAGGCGCTTCCTGAAGGGTTTCAAATCATTCAGTCTAATCAACATTACCTCTCCAGAAGTAAAGAATTAGCAGATTATTTCCTGATGTCGGATGGTGTGGTTGATGTTTCTGTTTTTATCCAACAACCAATCAAACAAGCGACTTCTCCAACATTACTGCATAATGGCGCAACAACGGTATTTTTTGTCAATAAGGGCGCTTATGATGTTACAATTGTCGGTAATATCCCCCTAAAACTGGCACGGCGAATTTCAGACAGTATTCGCATAGAGTGATCTGATTTATGTTTGAACAAGTTGCAACAGTAACACGTATTCATTCTCCATTTGTTGAACTTGAAGTCCAACAAGCGACATCCTGCGATGGTTGCGCTTCACAAGAGGGGTGTTCAACTGGTGTTGTCAATAAAGCGCTGACAAAGCGTTTGCAACGTTTTCAAATGAAGACTGATATACAACTCAGTGTTGGGCAACAGGTTAAGATAGGGATCCAAGAAAAACCTTTATTAAAGGCTGCTCTTCTCGTTTATATACTGCCCCTGCTTTTAGCAATATTTATGGCTGGACTGGCTGAGTCTATTTATATAAACGATATTGCGAGTGTTATCGGCGCATTGGCTGGTGGTGTCATTGGATTTGGATTGGCGAAGTGGCAAACACGTATTGATGATCGAATTGGTGAAGATGGTATTGTCATTTTAGAAATCTACCCGGAGACAATTCCTGTATACGCTGTTTAAAGCAAGAAGATCATGGTGGTTGCGCTGGAAAACCCAAGTAGGAAGCGTAAAAAACCAAAATGAGACGTATGCTTTGGTACAAACCCTAACCTTTCATAAAGCTGGCGCGCCTTTGGGTTCGTGTCTATCACATCCAGTCGTATTTCTTGATATCCTTTTTCTCGAGCCAACCCTTTGAGTTGATGAAGCAGCTCAGTGCCAATGCCCTTTCCGCGCATTTGTTTTGATACGGAGATTCCATCCATCAATAACTCGGCTTCTTTTTGCTTTCTCTCATATAAGCTAAAAATGAGTGCAGCACGAATACTTGACCAAAAACCAAGGTGTTCTAAGAGCCTATCAAAGGTGAACCCTTGTGTTAAGGAACCCTTCTTAGTGTGGTAACCAGCGAGGCCAACAAGTTCCCCATCCAATATTGCGGCAATGGAAAAGTCTAAGGATAGTGACTCTGAAATCAGCTTCAGGCGCTTTTCTTTACAAGGGATGGCAACAGCAAACTTATCGCCAAAAGATTCATTATATAGTGCAGCAGCTTCTTCTCTGTGGACTTCAGGTGTCCCGGTGACGTAGTTGATGTTCATTCTTCTAATTCCCTGATGGCTTGAATCAATTATAGCGACCTTCATGCAAGATCAAAGGAACCGTTGTACTCGGATGGGAAATTAAATAAATAAAATAAAAACTTTACTTAATGGCGCTGAAAATCATACCATTAAATAAACTAAAATTTTTACATAAATAGATGCAAGGATGAAGAATGAAAACACTATTGACCGTTTTGTTTGTTGTGATGGTAAGTACAGCAGGTGTCGCACTGCCATACCCATTACTTGCTCCCATGTTCCTTGGTGATATACCACCCCCAATGGTAACTGAATATATCTTGCCCCCCAGTGTTTTGTTTTCAATTGCACTTGCGATTTATCCGCTTGGTATCTTTTTAGGCGGTAATTATATCGGAGCGCTATCAGATCAATATGGCCGAAGAAAAATGCTACTCTGGACTTTGGGAGGAAGTTTTATTGGCTATATCATCAGTGCATATGCAATCTTAAATGAGGACTTTGTTCTATTTTTAGCTTCTAGCTTTTTGACAGGACTGTTTGAAGGAAACATTTCCATCGCACGTGCCATTGCCCTGGACTTGAGTCATCTGGTCGGTAAGACGAAGTCGATGTCCTGGCTCACCTTGGTGTTTGCAAGCTTTTGTCTTGTAGCTGCAAGTTATTTTATCTACCGATACTTCTATACCCGTGTGCAGAATAATACAAGATTGTTTGAGCGTTCATCGTAGCTTTTGACGGCAGTGGGGCGTTTGGGCTTGTCTAATTCGTCCCCAGTTTGGAATGATAAGACGATAGGAACGCTCCCATAGCCAAAGATGAACACATATCTCAACGGTGCCATTTAAAAAGCCTTTCAATCGGCCATTGGGTAAGTAGGTGATGTGTTTTCGTGGGTAATGAACGCTGTGGTAGGGTGCCCCAACATCCAATGCGCTTAATATTGGCTCATTGCCCTCTTTTTTTCCATTTTGGTTCATATCCAAAAATAAAGTGAGCGTCGCTTTATCCCATGAGGAAATACATTGGGTTCCATGATTCTGCAATGGGCATAAGGTTGTCGACACTTTATTTTTTAAAGCATACCCTCTGGCGAAGTCCAAGAGTTTCCTAATTTGAATCAAGTCAGATTCTGCATGAGTGCGAGCAAAAAAGTAAGGAAGAGATTGAGATGAAATAGAATACAGGCTTCCAAGTATCGCAACAGTCACCACGACTTCGACAATTGTATAACCTTTCGTCATTTGAAACATAGTTGAACATTCCTTGTTCGTTTTTATCTGTATAGCAGAATACTATTGGTAAAGTTTTGCTTCAACTTAAAACAGATCAACAACACTGTCGATGAACTCTAAATTTTTATCAAAAACTTGGTTGGGGACTAGCCGAGTATTGATAGACTCGGCTATTCATAGAAAAATAGGTAACTCGCGATTAGCTTGGCTTATTACTGCCACATACATTAATAAGTTCTTTCATCGGATCGCTGTTATAGTTAGGAACAATTGTTGTTGTTTGCCCACCAATATTAATCGTTAATTGACGATGAAAATAGTTGGAACTTCCTCGTGTGTCACCAGAACAATAAGTTAACCTTGGAACACTGTTTCCAGAATCGAGAGAGCCAGTGCGGGTAAAGGTGATGCGTTTTCGAGTTGCTAAAGCATTGGCATTTGTTGTTGGTACAAAGTGATCTTGCTCTGTTTTTGTTTCTAAAGCAGGGATTCGCTTTAAAATATCCTCTCTCTTAGTTCTCTCAGTTTCTGTATCAATATCACCATTGTTATTTCTATCAAAAAAAACAACGACTGTCTTTTCCTTCCAATCATTGACTGAGCCAGCACAAGATGTTTCCCCTTCATTCATTGGGCAAACAGTAACAATTTCATTATTTGTGTAAGCCTGAGCACGGGCATATTTGAGAAGCGCGGACATCTCGCTTGTGTAAGTTTCTGCATCACTACGGCCAAAAGTGGATTGCATTGCAGGAAAGCCGACAGCGGCAAGAATGCCAACAATCACGACGATCATGATCACTTCAATCAGAGTATAACCACGCACTGTATTCATAACATTTCACTACTTTATTTTAACAACTTTCGACATTATACTTATTTTGCTTACAAAGTCATCAAGTTTGCGTTCGACGGCTGCTTCATTTACCATTCGCTTCATTCTCATCCACCATTTTAACCTACTTATGCCTGAGCCGTTAAGTATATCCCTGGTCCAAGAGAACTTTCTTGTCGGGGCTGTAAGAAAAAATACCGATAAAGTAATCCAAATTATAGAAGCGTCTACGCAATCTGACATTGTTTTGTTCCCAGAATTAACACTCACCGGTTATCCACCCGAAGATTTGCTGCTAAGAGATGACGTATATATGCGACTTGATGATGCATTGTCACGCGTTCAAGCAGCCTCAATGCACTCAGTGATTGTGATTGGTCATCCTTGGAGAGAAAAAGAAAATATCTTTAATGCAGCCAGCGTTTATTATCAAGGACTTCTTCTAGCACGTGCATACAAACAAAAACTGCCAAATTATAGTGTATTCGATGAGGTTCGTTATTTTACACCTGGGGAGTCTGGCACAACCTTTGATTATCAAGGCCGAAGAATCGGTTTACTCATTTGTGAAGATCTGTGGCATACCTCGCCAATACAAGGATTAAAAGCGCAAGGTGCAGAGCTTGTTTTATCTTTAAATGCTTCGCCTTACAACCAACAAAAACTATCTCAACGCATTGATGTTATTCGCTCTCGAGTGACAGAAACGGGACTCCCTCTGGTCTATGTGAATCATGTTTGTGGACAGGATGAACTTGTGTTTGATGGCGGATCTTTTGCAATGGATGCAACTGGCGAAGTTAATGTACAACTTCCGCTATTTGACGAAATGACGACATGCATTATTTGGGAACTAGGTTTTCAAGGGTTAAATCAGGATTTATCTCAGTCATCAGAAGTCTCAGAAATATATCAGGCGCTTGTACTGGCAGTGCGTGATTACGTGAATAAAAATGGGTTTCGTGGTGCGGTGATGGGGTTATCTGGTGGGATTGATTCTGCGCTGACGTTAGCAATTGCAGTTGATGCTTTGGGTGCTGATCGGGTTCAAGCATTGATGATGCCTTTTTTATATACATCCCAAATGTCAGTGGAAGATGCGAAGAAGCAAGCCGAAGTCATGAACATCGAGTTTGAGATAACGCCTATTGAACCTATGTTCAATGCATATATGGAGACGTTAGCCCCTTTGTTTGGCGATACAAAAAAAGATACGACAGAGGAGAATCTCCAGGCGAGGCTTCGCGGTGTCTTATTGATGGCATTATCGAATAAGAAGCACCGTATTTTGCTCACAACTGGGAACAAAAGTGAACTGGCAGTTGGATATTGCACGCTTTATGGTGATATGTGCGGTGGCTTTGCGGTGATCAAAGATGTACCCAAGATGATGGTTTATCAATTGGCCGAGTATAGAAACTCAATTTCTCCAGTGATCCCACAACGTGTCATTGACAGACCTGCTTCTGCGGAATTAGCACCGGATCAAATCGATGAAGATAGCCTTCCACCATATGATGTACTGGATTATATCCTGCAATGTTACGTAGAAGAAGATAAATCTATTGATGATATTGTTGAGGAAGGCTTTTCGCGGGATGATGTACAGCATGTTGTGAATCTGGTTGATTTGAACGAATATAAACGTCGTCAAGCGGCTGTTGGACCCAAAATCACTTCTCGAAATTTCGGTAAAGACCGCCGTTACCCAATTACATCAGGATTTAGGAAAGAGAACTGAGATGAAAAAAATCGATGCGATAATCAAGCCTTTTAAACTTGATGATGTACGGGAAGCATTGGGAGAAATTGGCGTCACAGGGATGACAGTGACGGAAGTCAAAGGATTTGGTCGACAAAAGGGACATACAGAACTTTATCGTGGTGCTGAGTATATGGTCGACTTTTTGCCAAAGGTAAAACTTGAGATTGTCCTCGCTGAGGAACAGGTTGACCTTTGTGTTGAAACGATTCTGAAGATAGCTCAGACGGGTCGTATTGGTGATGGTAAAATCTTTGTCACAGATGTAGAACGTGTCATTCGAATTCGAACATCAGAAGAAGATGAAGACGCTATCTAATGATTCCGAAAATGCTGTTGCTGCTTTACTTTTTGCTTGAAGTATCAGTTACGCAAAGCTTGTAAAGCTGATCCATACTCCATGTTAAGTTTACATTCACGATGACAGAAGTCATGGTGTACATGAATAGGTCAGCTTATGCGCATTTTGTCCCTTCTATATTTTTTTTTATGGCTTCCCTTTAAGTCCTTCGCACAAGAGGAAGCCACTTCAGAAAAAGAAAACTCAGTAAAAAAAGACCCAAATACCGTTGAAGTTTGTGGTGTCGCATGGCCGCCATTTACCTACGCTGAAAATAAAATGATTGTCAAAGGTGTTTCTCATGACATTCATCAGGCTGTATTCACTAAGCTAGGAATGAAGCTGGTTGCACATGAACTCCCATGGCCAAGATGTTTATCCATTGTTGAAGAAGGTAAAATGGATGCTGTTATCGACAATGCGCCTTTAGAACCTTATATCTATGGTGAAAATGCCAATGCATTTTATCCACTTGCCATTTATGTTCGTGCTGACTTCCCAATTGAGCAATTTTCCTGGTTTCTCATGCGAGGCAAACGGGTCGGAATGGTGCGTGGGTATGACTATACAGAAAAGATCCAGAAATTTAAGGGATGGAAAAAAGACCTTCATAAAACAGACGCTGAACTATTTGAAAAATTAAAGAAAGGTTGGCTTGATTATATTCTGGTCGATATATTCTCTGCGCCATTACTTGCGGAACAAACTGAAGTTGAAATCAAAAGTCTCCATCCAATGGTGGATACAGTGAACCTTTATCTTGATTTCAGCCCAAAAAATAAGGTATTAGCAGAAAAGTATGATCGTGAATTAGGGAATATGATAAAAAGCGGAGAAGTGGATAAAATCTATAAAAAATACATGCCTTATACATATCGCCAATTACTTCTGTTTTCAACCAGTAAAGCCGAATAATTCATACAAATCATATGAAAAAAGAAAAGCGCCTGTTGGCGCTTTTTTTTTCTGATTTGAACTAGTTTCGAAGTGCTGCAAGGACAAGCTCACCATAGTCTGGATCTGCTTTAGAGAATTGCAGGATCATTCTATCTTGAACACTTTGGCTGGCCTGGGAAAGCCCTTCAGCAATATTCTGAGCCAAGCGTTCTTTTTGAGGTCGGTTCATCAAACGGAAGAGTGCACCAGCTTGTGCATAGTGATCCTCTTCAATGGTGTCATATGTCGTAATCCATGCGTCTTCTTCTATCGGCATAGGTGGCTCAGCAATGGTTGGGTCGGGTGCAGGTGCCCCTTGATTGGTTTGGTCATTCGGATAAAAGTTCACTGGGCTTTCATTCATCTGGCCACCATGCATTGGACAGCCTCCAGCCATCGCCCCATCGCGTTGATAGTGATTCACCGGACATTTTGCGGCGTTCACCGGGATCTGGTGCCCATTCACGCCTACACGGTAACGGTGTGCATCTTGATATGCCATTAAACGCGCTTGAAGCATTTTATCTGGCGAAGTGCCGATTCCTGGGACGAGATTGTTTGGTGCAAATGCAGATTGTTCAGTTTCAGCAAAGTAATTGGTAACATTACGGTTCAGTTCCAATTGTCCAACTTCGATAAGTGGGTAATCTTTGTGTGGCCATACTTTTGTCAGATCGAATGGATTAATATGATATGTTTTCGCATCCTCTTCCGGCATGAGCTGAACGTTCACCGTCCAACTTGGGAAATCACCTTGTTCAATGGCATTGACAAGATCTTCCTGGTGGAATGTTGGTGATTTTGAAGCGACTTCAGCACCCGTCAGGCAACGGATCCCTTGATTGGTTTTAAAGTGCCATTTTACCCAGAAGCGTTTCCCGTCCTGATTCCAAAAACTTAATGTATGGGAAGAGTAGCCATTCATATGGCGTAATGTTTCTGGGATCCCGCGATCAGACATCAAAATCGTGATTTGATGGAGCGACTGTGGGTGATTTGCCCAAAACTCAAAATGGTTCGCTGGATTGGGTAGGTTGGTTTGGGGATCTTTTTTCTGAGAATGAATAAAGTCTGGAAATTTCTTTGGATCACGTAGGAAGAATATAGGCGTATTATTTCCTACCATATCCCAGTTGCCTTCTTCAGTATAAAACTTGATTGCGAACCCTCTTACATCTCGAATCGAGTCTGGAGAATCCTGCCCACCGGCAACCGTAGAAAATCGTGTAAAAATTTCTGTTTTATCGCCAACATTCTGAAGGAACTTGGCAATTGTGTAATATTTTAAACTTTTTGTCAGAGTAAATGTACCAAATGCACCATATCCACGAGCGTGGACGACCCGCTCAGGGATGCGCTCTCGGTTAAAGTGTGCGAGTTTTTCAAAGAGGTAATGATTGTCAAAGGTCAGTGCACCACGCGAACCAACACTAATGCTCGTGTTGTCATCTGCGACTGGGCTACCTGTTGCTGTCGTAAGTCGGGTTTTTGTCATTGTATTTTCCTATCGTTCTTCATTGCATTGGGGTAGCTTAGGCAATCTACCTTTTTGATTAAAATGAATAAGAATGATTGATTTAATCTAAAAAAATAAACTAGCTTTATTTTTTTATCGAGCTGAATGGATATGCTTGCTTGAATTTATACCAAAGGTCCAAAAGCGATCCTTGTGCAATATCAAATTTTTTCGGTGGGATCTTTTGCTTATTTGGGGTGAGCAAAAATCAAGGTTGACATAATATGTCAAAAGAAATACTATGACTCCATTAATGTCATGTTATGTCAAATCATGATCAAAATGAGTACGTATGAATACAGTTCTATCAAATCAGCCTAGATCGCAGTCATCCGCATCTGCGTATGCGACATTAGTATATGCATTGCAAGCATTATCATTTTTTACTGTTATCCCTTTTTTTGCAGGGGTGGTCATTAATTACATCAAGCGTGATGACGTGAGAGGAACCATTGCTGATTCTCACTTTAGCTGGCAAATCAAGACATTTTGGTATGGGTTACTGTGGACAGTCGTTGGTTCTGTACTCAGTGTTGTACTCATTGGATACTTCATCTTGGCCTTAAATTTTATATGGTTAATTTACCGTGTTGTCAGAGGTTGGTTGAAATTAGTGGATAAGAGACCGATGTACATTTAGTGATTGATATTCCCCTTCTTGGAAGCCCTTAGGGGCTTCTTTTTTTGAGTTGATTTTCAACTTCCTATCTTGTGGTATCCCCAATCATCGTGTCGGTTTATTTTGAATTCACTTTGGAACAAAGATGGAGAAAATAGATCTCAAAATACAACTTTAGTTTCATCTTGGTTACTGAATCTATAAGGGATCGATGTATTTCAGGTATCGTTCCCAAAAAATATGAATTTAAACACCATTTAGGTTGAATTCCTGTAAATTTTGTAAATATAATTGCAGGCACGTGGAGGCCTAAGGTAATCTAAGGCGAATGATGAAAAAATGCACAGCAAGAGGAGAAGTACTGTGAGGGATTTATTAATTGCTCTAACAGTGTTGGGTTTTATTGTTTACCAAGTTTATTTTGATAAAAACAATATGGGTTTTGTGAGTGCAGCGCCATTGTACTCTGGAAAATATGTAGAAGTTTACGGAAAAAAGGATGATATTGCGACAGAAGCAATGATGCGTTACTTGGATGATGCCGGTGTAAATTTCAATTATGTTCGACTTGAAAAGCAAGAGAACTGGGAATTTATCAGTAAGCGCTTAAAAAATGCAGGTGACGAACGTCATCACTGGGATTTGCCGATCGTTGATATCAATGGTCAAATCACGACAAATCCTGATCCAGACAAAATCATCGTGAAGTACCTGAACGCTTCTTCCTAATCGAATTGGCGTCAGAAAATAAACTTCACGGTACAATATTCTTCGGCAGTGTGCGGTAGCATCGATTATTTGATGGGTGGTAGCGAGGAAGTGTTGGATCTTGCTCGCTCGCCCTCTGATATTCTGGTTTCGATACCTCTTTTCCAGAAAGGAAAAATTTGGGAAATCCATTACTCAGTAACCCATCTTCATCCCATTCCCGCTCAATGCCATGAAGCGTTCCTTCGTAAAAATATCGCTCAATAAATACATTTATTTGATTCTCAAAAAACCACTGGACGACACCATGAATTTTGCCTTCCTTTAATGGTAAAAGCTCCGAAATATAAATTTCCCCATGGTCATCTCGTTGTCGCCAAATATCGAGTCCTGTACCGTGTTCCATTTGATATGTACCAAGAAGTACTCCTTCGTCACCCCATTGATAATTTGTTCCATGTGGTAATCCATTTTCATAGGGTTCGCAGGATGATAGCTGATTGGTACAGTCCCACCATTGATAAACCCGGCCATGTTTCAGTCCATTTGAGAAAGGAGTTTCCTGGATCAGGTAGCCACCAGAATACAAGCGTTTTCCAACAAGTTGTCCGTTTTGTGTATATTCAGCGATTTCATCCCCTACAGAAGTTTTTTACCTTGGAGATGCAACTGCATCGTATGGTATATCGGATTGATATTGCATTGATCACACTCGTGTATAGTAATTTAAAAACATGTCGACTACGCTACTGATCTTATTGTTCAATTCCGCTTTTGTTGGAGTGGGTTGATTCAGTAACAATGGTGGCCAAAAGCTAAAAGATTTGAGTAGAGTAATGAATTGTTCTGCTGCAAATTCAATGTCGTTGATGGTCATTCTATGATCACTGTGTGCAGCTTTGAGCCAGGTAACGAAGTTGCTATCGAGCGCATTGACTTCAGCCATGATTGCAGCGACACGATCGGGTTGCGTGATTGCTTCTGCCATGGTGATCCTGGCAAGAGACAAAAATGCATCGGAACCAAGTAGCGCAACTTCCTGTTGGGCAATGTTTGTAAGCTGTTGCTTTAGAGATTGCTTTGGATCATACGTAATCAAGATGGAAGTTTTGATGAGGTAAAACATTTCTCGCAAGATAGCATCAAATAGGGCGTCTTTACTCGGGAAATAATTGTAAACCGTTCGTTTGGAGGCTTTCGCAGATAACGCAACTTGATCCATGCTGGTGGATTGAAAACCATGCTCACGGAACTCCATGATGGCTGCTTGAAGAATGGACGCTCTTTTTTGTTGCTGTCGAGGGGATAAATTTTCCAAAGTCTTTCATGATGTTGTTGGGGAATATTTCACAATATTACACGAATGAGTTTACTTTTCACACTCTTTAAGTAAACTACACAGTGTAGTTTTATAGGTGTTACTAATATGTCTAAGAAATCGATTTTCTTAACCCTGATGAGTTTACTAGGAGTCATGATGTTATCTTGTACAACAAAGCCATTCTCTCAACGTATTACGCAGTCGCCACAATTTCATGAAGGTCAATTTCAGAATACAAAACCACTGGAAAGTATGGGACTCAGCAAACTTCCTGGCTACATCAAACGATTACTGACTGAAAAACGGGTTGATTCTCAGCCGACACAGACGATCCCTGTTCAAACACTCACAAGAAAAATACTCTATCAACTTCCTGATCAACGAACAGTTTTGTTTCGGCTGGGTCATTCATCCTATCTTTTAAAAATATCTGGGAAGTTTTGGTTAATTGATCCGGTCTTCTCAGAATATGCCTCACCTGTTCAGTTTATGGGTCCTAAACGGTTTCACCCGACACCAATCTCTATCGAGGAATTACCTGAGATTGAAGGTGTTTTGATTTCCCACAATCATTATGATCATTTGGATAAAGGGGCAATTGCTGTATTAAAGGCAAAAACAAAACACTTTTATGTACCACTTGGTATTGGCGAGACATTGGTGGAATGGGGTGTCGCAGTAGAGCAAATCGTTGAAATGGATTGGTGGCAAACGCATCAAGCTGGCTCATTAGAACTGGTTTCAACACCGGCTCAGCATTTTTCTGGTCGGAGTCTGACAGATAGTAATGCAACATTGTGGTGCTCATGGGTCATGATTCATGGTGAGGAAAAAATATTTTATAGTGGTGATTCTGGATATTTTGATGGCTTTCGAAAAATTGGTAAAAAATTTGGACCATTCGATGTGAGTATCATTGAAACAGGGGCCTACGATAAAGATTGGGCTGAGGTGCATATGGCACCTGAGGAAAGTTTACAGGCACATATTGATGTAAAAGGTAAACGTATGTTACCTGCACATAACGGAACATTTGATTTAGCATTTCATGCTTGGTACGAACCACTCGATCGTATTGAAACGCTGGCAAATGAGGCTGGAGAGACGTTAATTACCCCTATGGTTGGAGAAGCCATTTATTTAGATGAAACTCAAACATTTACGCGCTGGTGGTCGCAACTTAAGTGAAAGAAAAATTCCAAAAAGAGTAAAATTATGTAAATTTTTTGGTTTTGTTCAGGTTCAGTTCAGGTAATATGTCTATAATGCGATCCCAGTCATCTGATGCCCAACTGCCACTGCGGCATTTATTAAGAATCAGAACAAGCTGGATGACTTGACTCAGAGGCTTCGATGTTTGGGAGCGTCGAAGCCTTTGCTTTTTTCTCTGTGTCATCCAACTTGTTCGTGAGATGAAACATTGCCCCATGTTTTATCATTGATTACAGCATGGTTGACTTGTTTTCCTTGTAAAATACCTACTCTAATCTGCTTGCATTTTGTTACAACATGTTAGCCAGTCTATTGCGGATTGCTTGACCAGCCTCGAGAATATGTGACTGAAGAAATTGAACCGCTTCTTGCTTTTTCCCTTCTTGACATAAATTCAATAGATATTCATGTTCTTGCTCTGCCTTTTCTATACCATCTGTAAGGAGTAATTGTAGGCGGATGTAGCGATCACATTTTGTATTGAGTGAGTCAATCAGCTGCATGGTAAGCGGTTGATCAGCAGGGGTATACAGTGTCGCATGGAATTTTTGGTTGAGTCGGCTCCAGCGTTCGACTTGTTCGTCATCTTGAAGCACCTCATGGTACTCTTTGCAGATGTTTTTGGCTTTTATCAGGGTTTCGGAGTTCATCTGATCAATGGCAAGGCCGAGAATTTCACCCTCCAGTAATGCTCTTAAGGAGAACAATTCACTGATATCACGAATAGATAGCTCGGTTGCAATCGCACCCTTATGCGGCTCGAAATGGACAAGTCCTTGGGCTTCGAGTTGTAGCAATGCCTCACGAACGGGGATACGGCTGACATTGAATGATTTGGCAATCGCATCCTGACGGAGTGGCTCTCCTGCGGAGATAGCACCACTTAGAATTTGTTCTCTCAACGCTTCTGCAACAAGCTGAGTTCGTGTTTTAAAAGCAGTGCTCATGGGTCTGTCCCCAAAAATATTTGCGCTTAAATTTAGCGAACCTCAAAGCCATGTGCAAATGGATCATCGCTATCAACAAAAATCGTATTGATTCCGATGACTTTTGCCCAGCCTTGGATACTGGGCATAATTGCAGTCTTCTCTCCAACACGTGTCGTGCTTTCTACCCGTCCTTCGAACAGACTGCCAATAATGCTTTCATGGACAAAGGTCTCTCCTGGGCTAAGTTTTCCTTTCGCAGCAAGCTGAGCCATTCTTGCGCTCGTCCCAGTGCCACAAGGGGAGCGGTCAATCGCGTATTCGCCATAAAAGACGGCATTTTTGGCATCGGCGCCCTGTGTTTGCGGCTTTCCTGCCCACAAAACATGGGAAACACTATGCACAGTGGGATCATCCGGGTGAATACAAGAGACTGCCTCATTCGCAAGTTCCCGAATCGTTGGACTCATCATAATAAGTTGAGAGGCTGTAAAGTGCTCTAGTCCAGAATAGTTTTTTTGTGGGTCGATGATGGCGTAAAAATTTCCACCGTAAGCGATATCAATCGTCAATTCTCCAAGCGTCGGACAATGAATCACAACGTTTTCATGTGCCAGATAACTGGCAACATTGAAGATCCGGACTTTTCGGATCTTTTCACCCTCTTGTTGGTATTCGATCTGAATTTGGCCAGCGGGCACATCCAGTTTTAGATGGCCGGGAGTACGCGGTTTGAGGTGTCCATGTTCCAGTGCAGCAGTGACGCAACCAATCGTCCCATGACCACACATAGGCAAGCAGCCCGAAGTTTCAATAAAAAGAATGGAAGCATCACTGTCCTCTCGGTGCGGTGGGTAAAGGATAGCCCCGGACATCATCGCGTGTCCGCGTGGTTCAAACATCAATGCGTGACGGATCCAGTCATGGTTTTTGATAAAATCTTGACGCTTTTCACTCATAGTTTCTCCCTTCAAAGCGGGGTATCCACCTGTGACGAGTCGAAGTGGATTGCCACAAGTATGGGCATCAATGCAGAAAAAAGTACCTTCGCGCATTTATTCTTCCTTCTCAGTTGAGCATTATGATCGAGGTGTCTCAAAATCAAAAACAATCATTGTATATTGTATGCAATCCTGTCAAGCCCGACGAGGAAGGCGCTACAGAAAGGGTTGCGATAAACTCAATCACTTGATAGGTGACAAAGCTGGCACTTCCTGCTTATTTCCGTTAAGGTGATTATCTTTCAAACAAGTGTATGAGGAAGCGCGATGACTGTTCAGAAAGTTTTGCCTCAATTATTACTACTGAGTGTTTTCTTGCTTGCAGGATTGAATTCGGCTGTTGCATCTACGGCTGATTACGCAAAAAAGTACGATCCGAGCCGGGATGCGGTCAAGGATCTGCATACTGCTGTTGAGATTGCCAAGAAAGAAAACAAGTTTGTATTACTCATTGTTGGTGGAGAGTGGTGTGGTTGGTGTCGTCGGATAAGCGCTTTTATTGTTGAAAATAAAAAAGTCGCCAAAGCGATGAATGACACCTTCGAAATCGTGAAAATTAATTATAGTGAAGAAAATAAAAATGAGGCGTTTCTATCGCAGTTCCCAAAAATAAAAGGTGTACCGCACTTCTTTGTGATGGATAAACAAGGAAGATTGGTTATCTCGAAAAATACTGGGATCTTAGAAGAAGGTAAATCTTATTCTGAGAAAAAAATGCTGATTTTTGCCAACTTCTTTCAAGATAAATTACAACAATTTCAAGCAACACAAAAAGCAGATTAATCATTAAAGTACTGGCTACCGAGAGGGAGCGGTACCTTCTTGCACTGAGCTCTCTGTGTTTGATTGAGCATCTTCTTGAGTATGGGGATCGTCTGGTACTAGATCATGAACCATATGCTTTTCAGCTTCCAGCATTTTTGCGATCGCTTCGTTGATCTCTTGATTGATAAGCTCTTCTTGCAGCTTTTCTCGTTGCTCTTGCAAACGGGATTGTTTTTCTTCTTCACGATCCAGCCAGACTAATGTGTCGTAGTAGCGCCGAATATTTTCGACATAATGGACTGGCTCTTCACCTCTGGCATATCCAAACTTGGTCGTTTTATAGTATTTTTTATGACGCAAAAGTGGCAGACGCTTTTTGACATCCGCCCAATTGTCCGGGTTTGCACCATCTCGTTCTGTCAGGACTCTGGCATCTTCTAAATGTCCTAGCCCAACATTATAAGCGGCGAGGGCGAACCAGAGTTTATCTGGATATGGAATACGCTCAGGGATACGTGTAATGAGTTGACGCAAATACTTAGCACCGCCTTGAATACTTTGCTCTGGGTCAAGTCGATTGACGACCTTCATCATTTTTGCAGTGGGTTTGGTCAACATCATGATCCCGCGAACACCCGTAAAGGATCTTGCGTGAGGTTCCCAATGTGACTCCTGATAGGCTTGTGCTGCAATAAGCCGCCAATCCAGCTCCTGAGCATATTGTTTAAACCATGCTTCATACTTAGGTAACTTGTCGGCTACAGCACGAATAAAGACATGTGTATCGACGTAATCGAATCGTTGAACATGACCAAAGTACTTTTCTTTGAGCTTTTCGATAAATCCATCCATGTATCGCTCTCCAAAAAAGTCGACTAAGAATGATATTAATGAATCGTCATTGCTTTTTGGTAACATCCAAGCGATGGGTTGTTTGCTTTGAACAGTAAAAGCGACGCTTAAGTCAGGATAAAAGCGCCGATTGATAGCGAGGTTCGTTGAGTCGACAATCGTATATTCAACCTCGCCTTCAATGATTTCACTCATGATTTCTTCGCTGGTGACGTCGGGTCTAGCAAAATACTTAATTTCAGGGTAGAACACTTTTTGTTGCTCGATGAGTTCATGGTGACTGCTACCAGCGATGACTTCGATGGTACCCATGACCTCTGAAAAATTTCTCGGGCGCTCACCGCCTTTTTTATAGATCAATTTTTCACTCACGAATAAATAAGGGGGGGAGAATCGATATTCTGCTTCACGGTTTTTGGTCACTGTGAGGCTGGAAGCAAGAAAATCCACTTGTCCTTGTTCTAATAAAGGGAAAAGTTCATCAAGGCTATATTTCGGGACAACTTCTAAGTCGACATCAAGGTATTCTGAGAATGATTGCGCAAGCTCAAATTCAAAACCTGTGGGACCATCTGTCCCAATATAATAAGCTGTTGGGCCAATCACTGTCCCGACTCTGATTTTATTTGCTTTCTTTATTTTCTCGATATGCGACACTTCTGGGGATTTTTCACACCCCCAAAGGCAGGCTCCAAGTATTCCGGTTATGATGAACCGAAAGGCATGTTGATATTTCATGCGAACAGGTCAGTCCTTTGAATAAGGGGCCAAATGCTATCTGTTTTCATCAAAAAAATTACTCTATAATACAGGGCCTCTGTACACCTAGCTAAACCAACACGGAATTCATAAGCTATGTTAATCCTACGTGGTGCACCAGCACTTTCTGAGTTTGCAGTCCAAAAGCTGCTTGATCAAACACGTGAAGAATGCATACCTATAACCACAATATATGCTGAGTTTTACCATTTTGCCGAGTTATCGGTCCCCCTGGATGACAGGGAGCGGGAAACGCTGGATAAATTACTGACCTACGGGCCTTCCAAACCACCAGCCACTCCAGAAGGAACCCTTTATCTCGTCACCCCTCGGCCCGGTACCATCTCTCCCTGGTCATCCAAAGCAACAAATATCCTTCATAACTGTCACCTGACCAAAGTCCAACGTATCGAACGTGGCATCGCTTTTTATATCCAATCTGAAGATTTATCCTCACCACAAATCAAACAGCTAAAGCAATTGGTCCATGATCAAATGACGCAAGTTGTATTGGATGATTTCGAAGATGCAAAGCAATTATTCCGTCATGAACAACCCCGTTCAATGCAATCTGTACCTCTAATGGCAGAAGGTCGCCAAGCGCTGGAAACTGCAAATATTCAGCTTGGTCTAGCACTCGCAGAAGATGAGATTGATTATTTATGTGATCGTTTCAATGCGATTGGACGTGACCCCAATGATATTGAGTTGTACATGTTTGCTCAGGCGAATTCCGAGCATTGCCGTCACAAGATCTTTAATGCAGATTGGACAATTGATGGTGATACTCAGCCGAAGTCACTATTTAAAATGATTAAAAACACGTATGAAGTGGCATCGGAGCATGTTCTTTCTGCTTACAAAGATAATGCAGCAGTCATGGCGGGAAGTGAAGCTGGGCGCTTTTATCCTGAGACAGGTTCAGGAACTTTCAATTACCATCATGAAATGATCGACATTTTGATGAAAGTCGAAACGCACAACCACCCAACTGCGATTTCACCTTTCCCTGGTGCTGCAACTGGTTCTGGTGGAGAAATTCGTGATGAAGGCGCAACGGGTATTGGTGCAAAACCAAAAGCTGGCTTGGTCGGTTTTTCTGTATCCAACTTAAGGATCCCCGGATTTGAGCAACCGTGGGAACAGGATTTTGGTAAACCAGACCGAATTGTTTCTGCTTTGGATATTATGACAGAAGGACCACTTGGTGGTGCGGCATTTAATAATGAGTTTGGTCGCCCGAATCTACTTGGTTATTTCCGTACCTTTGAAGAGCAGGTTGCCTCCCATAACGGGTTTGAAGTGCGTGGTTATCATAAACCAATCATGATTGCTGGTGGGCTTGGAAATATCAAACGTGAACATGTGACGAAAGAACATGTTTCTGTGGGTGCCAAGCTGATTGTATTGGGCGGGCCAGCGATGAACATCGGCCTTGGTGGAGGTGCAGCATCTTCAATGGCATCTGGCGAATCAGACGAAACACTCGATTTTGCATCTGTTCAACGAGAAAACCCGGAAATGGAACGCCGCTGCCAAGAGGTTATTGATCGCTGTTGGCAAATGGGCGTGAATAACCCAATTGAATTTATTCATGATGTGGGCGCAGGAGGCTTATCGAATGCTTTCCCTGAGCTTGTCAGTGATGGTGGTCGTGGTGGTCAGTTTGAGCTGAGGAATGTACCAAATGATGAGCCAGGGATGAGTCCACATGAGATTTGGTGTAACGAATCCCAAGAGCGATATGTGATGGCTGTTAGGCCGGAGCAATTTGAAACATTTCAAGCAATATGTGAACGTGAGCGTGCACCATTTGCTGTCGTAGGTGAAGCGACAGAAGTACAACATCTTCAAGTCTCCGATGCGCATTTCGAGAATAATCCGGTCGATCTCTCTTTGGATGTTTTGCTCGGTAAACCACCGAAAATGCATCGTAATGTGAAGACAACAAATGCTTCTTGCGAAACATTAAAACTAAATGATATTCCAATCCAAGAAGCCGCCGAGCGTTTGCTACGTTTACCAACCATTGCTGAAAAAACTTTCTTAATCACTATTGGTGACCGAAGTGTGACTGGCCTTGTTCATCGTGATCAGATGGTTGGGCCTTGGCAGGTGCCTGTTGCAGATTGTGCAGTCACTGCTGCAAGTTATGACTCATATCGTGGTGAAGCCATGTCGATGGGTGAAAGAACACCCCTTGCACTCATCAATTATGGTGCTTCTGCCAGAATGGCAGTGGCTGAGGCCATCACAAATATTGCAGGGAGTAACATTGGTGACTTTTCGAGGATCAAACTCTCGGCAAACTGGATGGCTGCCGCAGGCCACCCAGGTGAAGATGCAGGACTATATGAGGCTGTGAAAGCCATTGGTGAAGAACTTTGTCCTGCACTTGGCCTGACAATCCCAGTTGGTAAAGATTCAATGTCGATGAAGACAACCTGGCAAGATGAATCGAACCAAACCAAAGATGTGACTTCGCCTTTGTCGCTCGTGATTAGTGCGTTTGGTCGTGTCAAAGATATTCGTAAGACTGTGACTCCACAGCTCAAAACAGATCAAGGCGATACACAACTTATATTGATTGATTTAGGGGAAGGAAAATCACGTTTGGGTGGCTCTTCACTCGCACAGGTATATCGTCAACTTGGTAATGAGTCACCAGATTTATCTCGCCCAGAATTACTCAACAGTTTTTTCCTCGCGATGCAGCAGCTTGTACAGGATGAAAAACTGCTTGCATATCACGACCGTTCTGATGGTGGCTTATGGACAACCTTGGCAGAAATGGCCTTTGCGGGGCATTGTGGGGTAGCGGTTGAGTTGAAAGATATCCCCGGAGAGCCGCTTCATGTGTTGTTCAATGAAGAGTTGGGTGGTGTGATCCAAGTGCGTAAGGAAGACTTGGCCGATGTTCAATCTACCTTTGAGGCGCACCAAATTCGTCACTGTATTCACGTCATTGGTGAAGTCACAGATGAAGATCTGATTTTGATCCAAAATGAAGGTCAAAATATCATTGAAAATACAAGGGTTTATTATCGAAGTATTTGGGCAGAAACAACCTACCAGATGCAAAAACGAAGAGATAACCCTGCATGTGCAGAGCAAGAGCTAGCGCTCAAGCGAATTGCGAATGATCCAGGACTCAGTGCACATCTGACATTTGATATATCCGAAGATATTGCAGCGCCTTATATTGTGAAAGAACCATCGCCAAAAGTTGCAATTTTGCGAGAGCAAGGTGTCAATTCTCAGATGGAAATGGCAGCAGCATTTGATCGCGCAGGCTTCGAAGCAATTGATGTTCACATGAGTGACTTGCTAGAAGGACGTCGTCAATTAAGTGACTTTGTTGGACTAGCCGTTTGTGGTGGATTTTCCTATGGGGATGTATTGGGCGCAGGTGAGGGATGGGCGAAAACAATTCTGTTTAATCCAGCACTCAAAGACCAATTCAAAACATTCTTCCATCGCGAAGACACATTCACGTTTGGAGCTTGTAATGGTTGTCAAATGCTATCCACATTGAAGTCTTTGATCCCAGGCGCTGAGCATTGGCCTAAGTTCGTGACAAATGCCTCAGAACGTTTTGAAGGACGTGCAAGTTTGGTCAAAATTGCAGAATCGCCTTCGATTTTATTCAAAGGGATGGCTGGTTCACATATGCCAATTGCTGTTGCGCATGGAGAAGGACGAGCAGATTTCAGTCAAACGGGTACGTTGGACGGTTTGAAAGCTGAAAACTTGATCGCTGGACAATTCGTTGACCATCATGCGATGCCAACAGAACATTATCCAATGAATCCAAATGGCTCGCCAGAAGGCCTGACAGCACTCACAACGACAGATGGTCGGGTGACTATCATGATGCCACATCCAGAGCGTGTATTTAGAACGGTTGCTATGTCTTGGGCACCGGATTCCTGGGGAGAAGATAGCCCTTGGATGAGAATGTTCAGAAACGCACGTGTTTTTGTTGCACAAAACTAACCCATAGTGAGTCGCATAAAAAAAGGGCTGTGTTTCCACAGCCCTAAATAACAATTAGGAAAGATAAATAAAAACGATAACAACAGGGCCTGTTCACAAGACTGCGTTGGGCCACATGGCGATTAACCATGACGCAATTTTAATTCGATAATCCGTCCCTTGTATTGAGATAAATCAACAATCGGTACAGAAATGTTTTTTTCTCTTCATTTCAATACGAATTGTTTGATCAACAACTCTTTTTGCCTTTTCACGAAAACTTGAAGATCCGGATAGAAAGCAATAAACCTAGTTTGTACAAATGGGAGAGTTGTGAGCCTTTAATATATTCCCCAATCAGACTTGCTGCTGCGATTTCTAAAGGAGAAGAAACAAGATGAGCATGGGTCAGAATCAAATATCTTCCTGATTTATTTCGTGGTGCCAAATATTCTTCGATTCAAAGGCGTACAAATAAATAAAAGCAAAATAGACAAAATCAATAATGGAACTGATGAACAAACCATAAAACATGTCGTGAAACTTCGTACCCATTGATAGTTGGAAGAAAGTTGCATAATACACATCAATAATATGCAGCGTAATATCGAGAAAAAAGAAGATAACCCAGAATACCTGTCTTCCTAGTGGTGCGCCCAAAACCCAACCCAAGACGCCAATATAGCCAAAAGCATAACAGCTATAGACCGCAGCATCCCAGTAATTGTTAAACTGAAACCACGGGACTTGATATACATACAGAAGACTGAGTGGGGCAAAAATGATGAGCCACCAAAGGCGCTTTTTTCTTAAATCGACAATCTTAAACAAAATATTTACTCATCATAACTACACTGGTAAATAAATTCATTGCGAGTTCCTTTCAAGTACTGACATTAATTTACAAAAATCTCAAGAGTAGCTCAAGGCGATTCGACGAAGAACACTTTGTTTGCATGAATAACCATCGTTTTCGGTTGCTATGCTTATGTTAACCCCGTGCTTAACGAGACAATTTGCTTTGGGACAGTCACAAATCTTTGTAATTTTGTTCACTCTGATGACTTTGGGCCATTTTTCGGCTTCTATTTCAGCATTAACAGTAATCAAACATAAGAAACCGGAGTCGGAGACGGATTTAAGGCCGCGTTATTTTATCCAATTGCTTGAACAAGCCCTGGAGGTCACGCGCAAAGACTTTGGTGTATATCGCATCGAACAACATGATATCCATATGTATCAGGGGCGAGCGCTGAAGTTACTTGAAACGGGACGGCTAGATATTGTGTGGACGATGACAAGTATTGCGCGAGAAAAACAGGTAGAACCTATTCGTATCCCTTTAATGAAAGGGTTGTTGGGAAAACGCATGATGTTGATCCACAAAGACAAGTTGCGAGACTTTTCTCAAATCCAAACCCTTGATGAACTCAAAAAGCTTTCTATTTATCAGGGGCACGACTGGCCAGACTTAAAAATCCTTCGAATGAATGGTTTTAACGCGCATGCCATTTCTGATTACTTAGCTATGTTCAAGCTGTTGAATAAAGGAAAATACGATTTGTTTCCAAGGGGGATGTTAGAAATATCCTCAGAAATTCAACCGAGTGTTTATGCAAATATCGTGTTATTACCCAACATTTATGTTTCTTACCCAACAGCAGTGTATTTTTTTATCCACCCAAGTCGCAAGCGTTTATATCAACGTATAGAAACTGGGTTGAAACGATTGGATAAATCTGGAGATTTTGATCGATTGCTGAATTGCTTCCCTCTACATATACAAGCATTGAAAGACTATAGCTCGCAGTCGATTCAAGAGTTTATTCTCCCAAATCCAATAGCGCCGGATGGGTTACCAGAGGCAAATAGCCCTTGGTGGTATCAGCGAGGTGTGTTCGATTTCAAGCAATGTCAAGTGACAAAAAAATAAGTATATTTTTAGTAAAAAGGTTTGGTTTTTTGTTGGCTATTCGTATGATTTTAAATGAATTTGTAGTATAATGCCCACCCTTGTTAAGGAATGTATAAGAGAGGATGTCCATTGTATAAATCACGTTTTTCGCTCCTTGTTAGTGCACTTTTATTCACCTCACCTTCAAGTTTTGCTCTACATCAAAACCTTTCAATCAACGCAAAAAATATAATAGCAAACCCTGTTGCTCAGCCATCTGCTTTTGGTCAGATCCAGGCCATGGGTATTCCTAGCGATGTAAAGCAGTTTCAGCATCAACTCTCAAAAGTTTTTCAGGGAATTTATTATCGAATTGACCAAGATAAGAAGCAAGTTACTCGGTATGACCTTGCTTCAAAAATATATTTAGATCCCATTAATACTCATTATCCAGCGATGGATATGGTTGTGAATGAATCGGGATTATACTTCGCAGTCGGTAATGGGGTGGTACGCACATCATATTCAAACCCCACTGGTGAATTTGAAATGGTTTATCGTGCAGATGAACGTGTCGATTCCATTTTCATTGATGAAAATTATCTGATTGCAAGTATTGCAACACCGCAAGATGACAGTCGCGATGAAAATATCATTGTTATCGATACTCGGTATCAAGATAAAACCGCGAGCCTAAAAGTACATTTCGATAAAATCACTTATTCCTCTGAAAATAAAACGATTTTACTTTTATCTGATGACCATTTGATGCTTGCAAAGCTGAATGACGAAGGGAGGTTTATTCAGTCAGATAGAGAGCATGGGTCTACACGTATGGACCCGAAAGACTTACTCAAGGTGAAATGGCTGGGTAACCGTTATGGTAAAATTGAACAAGCACACCGCTATTTTTCAGTGACAAAAGATAAAAAGCATTTGATCACTTGGAATGGGATAGTTTATCGCTCAGACGATCTTGGGTTTGTTGCTGATTTAAGTCGCCCGGTTGAAGATGTCGTGTATCATAATCAAGGTGTTTTTACGAGCTACGCTAATGTTTTACAAGGGTATAATACGCATTGGGCGCCAGATGATTCTTTATCTGCCATTGCTCATTTGAATTCGATTGATGTTTTCTCATATCAAGGAGAAGTGTATCAACTAAAGACATTTCCTCGTGTGAGAACAAATAAAAATGGAGAACTTGAGGCTTATCAATCGTTCAATATTACTCAGGCGCTGATGATGCAAATCCCAACAATCGGCTATCTAGAAATGGCTCAAGTGAATGATGTGGATCTCAGTTTCAAAGAAGATGTGTATATTGGGAATGATGAAACCTTGGTTTCCTATTCAGAAGCGCGTCATCAGCTGGTTATCTATCGCCCGAATGATCCTGTGGTGACTTTTGCTTCGTTGCCAGATACTTCAAAAGTGATGAAGTATGTTTATCTACCAAAACATCAGGCGACATTGATGTTGTTTGAGTCAGGAATGATGTATCGAATCAACGTCGCTGACAATCAAAATAGTTCGCAGAAAATAAAATTCTTCGGAAGTATTCTAGAGAGCTTTGGCGATCAATCCATGAAAGTTTATAACCCCTCTCCTTATTTAGATAAGATATCGATGGTTGCCACAGAAGATCATATTCTTATCAACGATCCAGATAATAATCAACTCGTTACGCTTGATGCATTTGGCCATACCCTTCAGGCTTATGATTTGACGCCATTGCTTGGTGAAGAAGCGAGCCAATCCACGACCTTGACTCCAACACTATGGAGTAAGCAAAGTGGGATGATGAGCTTTCAACTGGCGTCGAAAGGCTGGCGGAATGATGTTGACTCAAATAAGCATTATATATTTACCTTCGATGCTGAAAGCTCATTGAGTTTTTATGGAAAAATTACACCGAGTAAAGGCGTATTTGGCAAATTATCTGTGAATCCGGAGAATGGCCGATTTTTTTCAAAAAGTGTTAATCATATTATCAAAGAATATGTCTATAAAGCAGGATCATTTCAAGCATATGATTACCAGTCTGATTTCCAATACTTTGGCCATTACTTACCGATAAGCGATCAGTTGTATTATGTGCATGCTATCTCAGGTGGTCGTTTCAATAGGCTTTCTACGCTGAACTATACCGTAGTCAGCGAATCGGCTTATCTACCTAGCGAGAATGAGCAATTTATTCGCTTTGTCTGGAATAATAAGGACTTATACCGTCTCGTAAAAGTCAATGAGTTCTTCCCACATTATCGCTTAGAAAAGTTAACGCAAGAAGCCACAGATTAATTATCCCTTTCATGGAGAACCCCCGAATACCACGGGGGTTTTTTGATTACTTCGAGACACCACAAGCAATACGTGGGCCACCGCCACCAAGCTTTTTCGGCATGTCGGAATGATTGTCACCATGCATGTGGACCATCAAAGAGCGGCTATCAAGGTCCTTCATGGTTAAGCGTGGCGCAAGAACAGGCGTTGTCGCAGTACCATCCTGTTGGACAAACAGGGCAGGTAGGTCACCTTTGTGGTTGCTATCAGTCCAAGGAAATCCATGCTTACCCGTTTTTTCCGGATCATAGTGCCCACCAGCAGATAAACCTAATACTGATTTTCCTTTTTTGTCTTTTGGTGCACAACTTGGGTTCGTGTGAACATGGAATCCGTGTACACCGGGCGGCAGCATTTTTAAGTCGGGTGTAAAAACCAGGCCGAATTTACTTTTTGAGACCTTTACCTGGCCAATAGATTTGTTGCCATCCTTACCAAGGAGTTCCATATTGATCGTCTTTTGCGCAAAGGCACTCAATGGAAGAAGTAATGTGGTTGCGAGTAGTAATTTTTTCATACTTTTTCCTACTAACGGGTTAAAAAGTTCTGTTTTTCGAATCATAGCAGCCTTTCGATTCTTTGAATAAAAAAACAAACCGATTTGTTCAATTCATAAAATCAAACAATCTTACTTACCCCATGCATACTCTTCAAATGCTTCATCAAGTGGTGTATTGGCCATATGATTGATGTAATTACTCATGATCTTTTGAGATAAAATCAGGACAATATCTAAGATATGACGCTGCTCGTAACCTGCACTCAAGAACTCCTGAATACATTTGTCAGACACGCGACCACGTTGGCGCAAAACATCAAGTGTAAACTGACGCAATACCTCCAGTTTTGCTTTGGGAAGTGGCTTCATTTCACGAATGGCATGAACAATTTTAGCTGAAACATCCATCATCGCAGCGATAGCTGTATGGGCGGGTACACAATAGTTGCATTCGTGTTCTACGCTGATTTCCAGCCAAACAACACAAAGCTCCTCTGGAGTGAAAGCAGTTTGCTGTGCAAGCTCATGTAAGGTCTGATAGGCTTTTAATACAGGTGGTGATGCGGCCATCACTGCATGAAGATTTGGGATCATTCCGAAGCTCTTCATTGAGTTCTCTAATAATGGGCGGCTGTCTTGGGGCGCTGTATCCAGTGTAAATTGTTCGAACTTTTGCATTGAGGACTCTCTGGGTGCATGTGAGGTTTGTTTATCCAATCAATAGACTAGCCATCTTTACGAAAATCTGCATATTTTTGACTGAAATTTTATTGACTTGCGTAAAAGGACAGTGTTGTTAGATCGAACTGAAAATACCTGAGGAGGAAAATCATTGGCGAAAATTCGTTTTCTTGAAGCAGATCCACGTTTTGCAGCGACGTTGCTTGAGTTTGAAGTGCAAAATCGACGTTATTTTGAATCGATGATTGAGTCCAGAGGCGATCATTTCTATCACCTGCCAGTCGTGGAGCAATCATTGATTACTGCTCAAGAAGAAAGAAACCAGGATGAAGCCTATAAATACTTAGTATTTATCGAAGATGTGATGGTGGCTAGACTCAATTTTCGCCGCATAGAACGTCATGGTGTTGCATCAGCAGAAATTGGTTACCGGACCGCAGAACATGCTGCTGGAAAAGGGATCACCACAAAAATTGTTGGAATGGGCAAAAGGCTTGCTGAAGAACAGCTTTCATTGTCACTGCTTTATGCCAATGTGCTTCCGAATAATACAGCTTCTCAAATCGTACTGTTAAAAAATGGGTTTAGCTTTCAAAATCGCTATGTAGGCCGTCTGGCAGATCATCTGCCAGAACAGGAGTTGATTTATTTTGAGTCGTATTTAACGGAGGGGTGAACCAATAGTTACTTATTTTTGCCACCCATTATCTTCGCTGCAGCAACCTTGAACAAGATGAAAATGGCAATCGCGATGACTGCAAGGCTTTCAATCGAGGCAAAGAAGCCAACAAAAAAGTGCATACGGTGGAGGACAAATAAGACGATGCAGGTGAGGACCATCATCAGCAACAGCCCGGAAAGCCGCCCAAAACCGGGTAAGTGAAGAAAGTCTGTTTTTCTGGCAATCAGCCCAAAAACGGTGAGCATCGAAATCAAAGGCAAGAAGTAAATCACCAAATCAACGTTGAGTATATTTCCTTTGAGAATGAGTAGGTTATAAAACACTAGCGCAAAGGAAAAACAGCCCGGGATGCTCACAAGATAAATGAGAATGGATAATACATAGTCACCGATGTGATGACGTTCTTTCTGCTTATAAACGAGAAGCAATAAGAAGGTGAGCACAGGCAATGCCACAAAAAAGATGATGACCTCTGTTTGAAACTTGGACGCTTCACGAATTAACTCATTAATACTCATCGTACAACCACTTCACCGGATCAGAATTTTGCTGGGTGTATTGTATACAAATTAAATTCAAATCATAGTCCTTTTGTTTGTTGGTCACACTTTTTACTTTCAAAAAATCAATCAGGTCAATTGATTTTATCGATAAAGAAGGTTGTCTTCTCGTGGAATTAAATTATAATGCAAATGAAAATGAGAACTATTATCAATTGGTGATATGAAGAATTTAATTTTAACGATTTTGCTTTGTGCAGTATCTCAAGCTGCGACAGCCTACGACCGAGTTGTTGTTGCGGGTGGAAGTGTCACGGATATTCTATATGCGCTTGGCTTGCAAGATAAAATCGTTGCGGTGGATGTGACAAGCTACTATCCGAAAGCTGCGAACAATTTACCTAAAATTGGGTACTTTCGTCAACTCAATGCGGAAGGAATTTTAAAATTTCGTCCCGATTTATTGATAGGCTTCCGCGCAATGGGGCCGGACAATGTGCTTGCTCAGGTCAAAGCGGCAGGGATCTCGGTGAAACGCCTAGCGCCTGATCATACCGCCGAAGGCCTATTTCAAATGATCCGTGAGGTCGGGGAGATTTTCCAAAAGCAAGACCAAGCGAAAGCCCTGATCCAAACCTTGCAACAGCAACTTGCCCAAATTAAACCCAGCAAACAAAAACACAAAGCGATGTTTCTGATGGGAACAACGGATCGAAGCCTGACAGTGACCGGTGGAAATACGGTTCCCCAAACCTTATTCGATCTGGTTGGTATTGAAAATATTTTCCAAGATATTCAAGGAACTAAGCCCGTTCCCAACGAACTTGTCGTCAAACGTCAACCTGACATGATCATTGTGCCTGATCATAGCATCAACAAAAACACAGATATTCGAACAATTTGTCAGGCTCCAGCACTTGCTGCAACACCAGCCGGGAAAAATTGCAAAGTTTTAGTTATTGATAGTTTGATGACATTAGGGCTTGGCACACGTCTATCTGAAGCTGCAATGCAAATCCATTCATTTGCAACGACGCAATAAGGAGGCAGCCTTATGTCCCATGCATCAACTCACTCTGAACCCAATTTAAATAAGCAGTCTTCGATTGGCTTATTTGAAAAGTTAGATGAACAGCAGCAACGTGTGCGGGCTTTGTATTGGTTCGGGTCACTGTTTACGTTGATTATTGGGGCGATTGCGATTTCCGTAGGGAGTTATGGCGTTGATTTCTCCTTACCAATGAAGCTCCTTTCAAACGTTTTTCAAACAGAAGCTCCTGCGCAATCTGAGACGGGCATACTGTTTATCGGGCAGGAGCTTAGGTTACCACGTGTTGTCATGACAATGATTGTCGGTGCTGTTTTAAGCATGTGTGGTGCTGCTATGCAGGGATTATTCCGAAATCCAATGGCCGATCCATCGCTCCTAGGTATCTCCGGCGGCGCTGCTGTTGCTGCGGCTGCTGTCATCGTCTTTGGCGGTGGGATATTTACCACTTGGGTGGGCGCAGCTTATGTCCTCCCTTCTGCTGCATTTGCAGGCAGCCTTCTCTCAATGCTGATGATTGTTCGGATGGGATATCGAAAAGGATATCTATCGATAGTGACACTCCTGCTTGCGGGGATTGCGATGAACGCGTTGGCTAGCACAGGACTTGGTTATTTGAGTTTTATTGCAGATGACAGCTCACTTCGCTTGATCACCTACTGGACCATGGGGAGCTTTGGTGGCGCCAGCTGGCAGGTTGTGATGGCATTGCTGCCATTTTGCTTGCTGTCGACAATTTTAATTTATCGCCAGCGCGAAGCGCTCAATCTCCTTCTCATGGGAGAAAGTGAAGCGCGCTATCTTGGTATCAATGTAAAGCGCGTTAAAAATACACTATTACTTGCGGTCGCATTGGGTGTTGGTGCTTCTGTTTCTGCGACAGGCATGATTGCGTTTGTCGGATTGGTCGTCCCACACCTGGTCAGAAAATTGGTTGGTCCTGATTACCGAACCTTGCTTCCAGGTTCAGCATTAATCGGTGCGATTCTATTGACTGCCTCCGATATTGTATCGCGTTTGATTGTCGCACCTGCGGAATTGCCGATTGGCATAGTGACATCAGCAATCGGCGCCCCGTTCTTTTTATTCCTATTGTTGAAGCGTGGGAGTGTGCAAGATGCTGCTTAAATCTGAAAACTTATCGGTTTCATATGAAAAGTCTTCAGTCTTGCAAGACGTTCATTTTCAAGTTGAACAGGGTGAATTCGTCGCTGTCATTGGTGAGAATGGTGCAGGGAAGTCGACATTACTCAAAGCTATCTCTGGAGAAATAACCGACTATTCTGGGGGCATCACATTCGATGGAAACCCGCTCAGTGACTATTCGATAACAGCGCTTTCAAAAATGAGAGCAGTAATGTCACAATCCATCCATTTTCAGTATGGATTTACAGTTGAAGAGGTGATTTTATTTGGACGAGCGCCCCATGATGAGCGTCGTTCAAAAAGTTTAAGGGTCATCAGAGAAATGATGTCGATTCTTAACATTTGTCATTTACAAGGAAAATTGATTACTGAATTATCTGGCGGCGAACGACAGCGAGTCTTTTTGGCGAAGTCACTTGCACAGATATGGGATTACGATGGCTTATATGGAAAATTACTTCTTTTGGATGAGCCAACATCCGCACTAGACTTAAAACATCAAAAAGAAGCATTGTTTGAAATTAAACAACTCACAAATGCAGGGCTTGGGGTGATTTGTATTACCCATGATATGAATTTGGTCACCGCCTTTGCAGATAAGGCGCTGATGCTTGCAAATGGCCATGGTATGGCATTTGGCCCAACACGCACTGTAATGAATGAAGCGAATATTTTGCAATGCTTTGGCGTCAAAACCAAAGTTGTCAATATAGAAGGTATTGCCCACCCAGTGGTGGTCAATGCTGCTTAGATGTAACAAAAGAACCTCCTTTGGGAGAAGTGAAACAATGAAAATAGAAGAAATCAGCTTTGAAGCGAAACACTTAGTCCGCCATGTGGATTCCGGTGTCTTATCGACCATCTCAGTCTCTGTCGAGGGATATCCATTTGGTTCCGTTACACCATATATCATGACGGATGAAGGGGACTTGATCATTTATATCAGTGATCTGGCACAGCATACGAAGAATATTGCAACCAATCCAAAAGTTAGTATGACGATATTTGATGGCTCAAAAGATGACAGTCAGGCAAATGGCCGAGTGACGGTTTTAGGTGATGCCGTTCGATTAACGAAAGAAGAAGGCGATGCTTTAAAAGAAGAATACTTCGCGCTTTTCCCACAAGCGCGTGCGTATGAGAAAGCACATGACTTTTTCTTCTTTAGAATCACGCCTGTTCGCGTTCGTTATATCGGTGGTTTTGGCCGCATTCACTGGGTAAATAAAGAATACTGGAGCACAGAGCCTGCTGAGTTTACCTCAAGTCGAACAGGGATTATTACCCATATGAATGAAGACCATGTGGATGCCATGGTTGATATTGTCAAAATGCAATTTGGTAAAACAGAAGAAAAACTAGAAATGGTCAGTTGTTTTGCTGAAGGGTGTCACTTCCGTGGGCAACATGACGTTTATTTTATTCCTTTCTCTTTACCTGTTCATAGTAGCGCAGATGTTAGAGCTGCACTCGTTGAGCTTGCCAAGCGAGCAAGAGCGTCGCTTGTCGCTTAAGATCATGAATGACAGTGATGAGGTATTCGTCACTGTCAATGTGTAAAACTGTTTTCAAGAAAGCTTTTCGGCCAGATAATCAATCAGCATTCTGATCCGTGGTGATAAAAGGCGATTATGGGGGTATACAGCCCAAATGCCATCTTCATTATCCTGAAATTGCTCAAGTACAGATATCAAAGCGCCATTTTTTAGATACGGCTGCACATAATAATCTGGCAGCTGAATTAGACCGATGCCTTTGAGTGCAGCGTCAATGAGTCCTTCACCACTGTTACAGCGTAGGTGACCAGAAACGCGAATGTTTCTTTCTTTTCCACTTTCTAAAAAGCGCCAGTGTTTGAAGGTACCGAGTAGGCAATTATGTTTTTCAAGTTCAGCCAGTGTGAATGGGATCCCATAATTGTCAAAATACTGGCTTGAACCACACACATGATGTTTTCGCGCAGAAAGCTTTTTTGCCATCATGCTTGAGTCACTGAGTTTGCCTAATCGAATGGCTAGGTCAAAGCCCTCATCCAATAAGTTTAATTGCTGATTCGTAAGATGGATTGTGATATCCAAGGCTGGGTGCTGGAGTAAAAAGTCATTGATGAGTGGCACAATATGTTTTTCGCCGTACGTGACAGGAGCAGTGAGCTTGATTTTTCCTTGCGGCTTTTGTTGCAGGTTGGTGATCTCCCGCTCCGCAGCCTCAAGACCATCAAGCACCTGACGGCAGTTTTGATAATAGAGCCGACCTTCTTCCGTCAAGGTCACATTCCGGGTTGTTCGATAGAGTAACTTAACACCAAAACGCTTTTCCAAAGCAGTCACTTGTCTGCTCACTTGCGCAGTTGATACACCCAATTGTTTTGATGCGGCGGTAAAGCTTTGGGTTTCGACAACAGCTGCAAATTCGCAGACACCTTCCCAACGTCGCATTGTTACCTCACAGAAAAAGTCATTTTCAATTTGCCTGTATTATCTTTTTTTCCAAAATAAATACAATGCTTTTTATTCTGTGATTTTGTTCCACAACCTGACACAAGAGTGAATATGTCTGAGCAATTTATTAAATCAAAAGCCGCTGTGGCATGGGGCCCAAAAGAGCCTTTAAAAATTGAAGAAGTCGACGTGATGTTACCCAAAGCTGGGGAAGTGCTCGTCCGTGTTATCGCAACGGGTGTTTGTCACACGGATGCATTTACATTGTCTGGAGAAGATCCAGAAGGAATTTTCCCATCGATTCTTGGCCATGAAGGTGGTGGGGTTGTGGAACAAGTTGGTGAAGGTGTCACTAGCGTTAAAGTCGGTGATCATGTGATCCCACTTTATACGCCTGAGTGCGGCGAATGTAAATTCTGTACATCTGGTAAAACAAACCTATGCCAAAAAATCCGTGAGACACAAGGAAAAGGCTTGATGCCAGATGGCACAACGCGTTTCTACAAAGACGGACAACCTATCTATCATTACATGGGTTGCTCAACTTTCTCTGAATACACCGTCTTGCCAGAAATTTCCCTCGCGAAGATCAACCCAGAAGCCCCGCTTGAAGAAGTTTGCCTACTCGGTTGCGGTGTGACGACGGGGATGGGTGCGGTCATGAATACGGCGAAAGTGGAAGAAGGCGCAACAGTCGCGGTCTTCGGACTAGGTGGTATCGGGCTGTCTGCAATTATTGGTGCAACGATGGCCAAAGCTGGGCGGATCATTGGGATTGATATCAATGACAGCAAATTTGAACTGGCACGCAAATTAGGTGCAACAGACTGCATCAATCCGAAAGATTATGATAAGCCGATCCAGGACGTTATCGTTGAATTAACAGACGGTGGTGTAGATTATTCATTTGAATGTATCGGCAACGTAAACGTAATGCGCTCAGCACTTGAATGCTGCCATAAAGGTTGGGGAGAGTCTGTTGTCATTGGTGTTGCGGGAGCAGGGCAGGAAATTTCAACACGTCCATTCCAGTTAGTGACGGGTCGCGTATGGCGTGGTAGTGCATTTGGTGGCGTGAAAGGCCGCTCAGAATTACCAGAGATAGTTGAGCGTTATATGGCAGGAGAGTTTCAGTTAGATGACTTCATCACGCATACCATGGGACTTGAGGAAATCAATGAATCCTTTGACTTGATGCATAAAGGTGAAAGTATTCGAAGCGTTATTCATTTCGACAAATAAGAGAGAAGCTGCAATGTCATTAGAAAATGTCAGTAGCAATAAAGTCTTTGGGGGGTGGCATAAACAATATCGCCACCAATCTGAAACACTCAATTGTGAGATGCGCTTTGCCATCTTCTTACCGCCTCAGGTTCAGCAAGGAAAAACAGTGCCTGTCTTGTACTGGTTGTCTGGATTGACCTGTACCGATGAAAATTTTATGCAGAAAGCCGGTGCTCAGCGCTTGGCTGCTGAACTGGGGATTGCGATTGTTGCCCCAGATACAAGTCCACGCGGCGAAGGTGTCGCGGACGATCCAGAGCAGAAATATGACTTAGGTCTTGGTGCAGGCTTTTATGTCAATGCGACGCAAGCGCCTTGGAAGGATCACTATCACATGTACGATTATGTGGTAGAAGAGTTACCGAATATCATTGAAGCTAATTTTCCAGTAACGACGAATAAAGCCATCAGTGGTCATTCGATGGGGGGGCATGGCGCGTTGATGATTGGACTCCGTAATCCGGAGTGTTATACATCCATTTCTGCGTTTTCGCCGATTAGCAATCCAACCCAATGTCCTTGGGGCCAAAAAGCAATGCAAGCTTACCTTGGTGCAGATAAGTCGGCTTGGATTGTTTATGACGCAAGTCTACTTATGAAGGATGCTGCTTACCACATCCCAGCATTGGTTGATCAAGGACTGGATGATGAGTTTTTGGACAAAGAACTCAAGCCAGAAACACTTGAAGCAGCCGCAAAAGCAAGTGACTTCCCACTTGAGCTGCGCCAGCACCCTGGCTATGACCATAGCTATTACTTCATTGCGAGTTTTATTGAAGACCACTTGAGATTCCACGCGCAATATTTGAAGTAAGTCTGATTTCATTCAAAAACCTCAAAGTAACCCTGGGGGTGAGAGCCCCCGCTTAACGGAAATTCTAAAATGAATAAACGCTCAATCCTTGGTGCAGCGTGGCTTTGCTGTGCCAGTTTGAATATTGCTCATGCATCAGCGATTACTTTCCCAGATGGACGCTGTAATATCCCACTTGATGCAGTTCTTCCAATGAATGAGCTAAATTTAATGGACCTGACCGAAGGTGACCCGTTTTATTACACAAGCAATCTAGACCCTCGCCCGACGAAGACACATTCTCAAATCCCACATCTTCCAGTGTATTCTGGTTATATGAGTACCAATGATACGTATCGCTTTGTGAATATCGTGGAACAGGTCTTTACCATGATTGGCGAAGGAAAGCATGGCCTTTGGCGTGTTCAAGATAACGGGACTGTACGAGAGTATCGCCGAGCTGGGGCACCAGGGATCCCAGAAGGCGCAGATATCTTCTCAGCACAGTATCAGCGGTTGATCAAGAGCAGTTATAGTCATTATCTCCCAGAAGAGAGTTGGACCGGCTACAAGTATCCAGCAGATCGTCTGGATGAAAATGGCCAGTTAAAGTACATCGATTTGCCAATCCATCATCCAAAATACCAGGGGCGTTATCAACGACATGTACCGATTGATTTGCCACATTGGTATTGCACGATGTCTGCGCACCGTTACCCCTATGCCAAGAAGGCGATGGACTTTGCTTTTGCGCAGCCTGCGGCCAACAAAGTTGGGCCACTTGGGAAAAGGGCAGGCTTAGATGTTAAAGAAAACTATACCAATGTCTTACGGTTAAGCTTATTTGAAGATGCAAGAGCTTGGGCGAATGCTGGAACGGACACGGATGTAGATTGGTATGCAATTGATACCCAAAAGACGCAAGCGGAGTTTTACTTAATCGAGCGTCCATTCTTCAATGAAAAGTACCTATTTCTTACGGCTATTTTTGATAATAAAGACAACCGAGACTTCTCATACATTCGCCCAGATGGAGAATATTATCAACACCTCAAGATACGCGGGGAAAGTAACTTAAAAACCAATGTAACACGTCAGCCACGTTTTCATCTGGAGCAAAAAGCAAATGGTAAGAAAAGTACACGTGTGACAGGCACAAAGCTTTACGGTGTCCACCACCCGGATCGAGCTTCCTTCCAGGGCGGCGGCGCTTGCCCGATGCGCGGTGGTGATTGGGCAGAATATCCAAAAACATCCGGTGGTGCAGGTTGGCCAACCAACTATGAAGAAGTGACGCCACTTTGTGATGCAGTGCTGATTGATATCAAGCTCACCACGAATCTGGATGGTGCAACATGGAATGATCCAGCAAAGTATTTGGGGAATGCAGGTGTTGGTACAAAATCTGTAGATTATCAGATTAGCCCGAATGGGTTTTATGGTGAGTTTGTCGATCTGTACCATACACAGCGAGGTGTGGAAAATCCAGAGGCAACGATCATTGGTCCCATCGAAACGTTGAACTACAAAACAGTCCGTGAGCCAGTGCGTTACACGCCAGTTACAAACTAGAGCGAAAAGGTGCGACTTGAAATGTCGCACCTTTTTAGATAATCATTCAATTTCTAATGGCTGCTTTTGGGGCTAACTATCTGTTGTGCTGACCCCTTGCAAATGGATTTTTTCTGCAAGTTTTGAGAATGGCATGCTTTGGACCCAGACTTTTCCATGACCGGATAAAGTTGCGAGTACAAGCCCTTCACCACCAAAAATCATACTCTTTAATCCGCTGACAAGTTCGATGTTGTAGTCAATGCCACTAGAGAATGCAACAAGGCACCCTGTATCGACTCTTAATGTCTCCCCATTGAGTTCTTTTTCAACGATGGTCCCCCCTGCTTGGATAAAAGCCATGCCATCACCACTTAGCTTTTCCAAAATAAACCCTTCGCCACCAAAAAAGCCGCTGCCGATACGGCGATTGAAGGTGATATCGATTTTTGTGCCTAGTGCAGCACATAAAAACGCATCTTTTTGGCAGATCACTTCGTTGCCCATCTTAGATAAGTCGAGGGGGACAATTGTACCAGGAACTGGTGCTGCAAATGCGACACGCTTTTTTCCTTGCCCACGATGCGTGAAGTGGGTCAGAAAGAGTGATTCACCAGTAAGCGCACGTTTCCCAGCACTAAAGAGTTTCCCCATAATACCCTGGTTTGCATCAGAGCCATCTCCCATTTTGGTCTCAAATTGGATCCCGTCCTCCATATAGGTCATGGCTCCTGCTTCGGCGACAACGGATTCGCCTGGGTCAAGTTCCACCTCGACCAACTGCATGGAACCACCCAGAATTTCGTAGTCTATTTCGTGACATTGCATTTGTTTTTACCTTATTCTCACCATGAATGTTCTTGGACTTATCTTATCTTGAAACATTCACTTTTGTGCAAACTTTACATGAAAATCATCTGGGTATTTTGGCTTATTTCTGAAAAGGTAAAGCGCCGCTTGTACCAGCGCAGTTGTGCCTGTTTTGATGGTTGGCTGATAATCGGGTGCAAAATATGGAGAATGAAGCGAAGGAAGCTGTGCTTTCTTCGCTTGTGCTTGCTCAAACTTTTCGGGGTTTACGGCGCCCAGCCAGAACAGGACACTTGGGATATTTGGTGTGGCTCTGCCATATAATGCAAAATCTTCGCCGCCCATCACAGGTGGGGTTTCATGAATATTCTGGTGGTCGAGGTATTTGCCAAGGTGAGTTGCGATATCTTTCGCCATTGTCGGGTGATTATACACAGAAGGGATGGATTCATTGCCAACAATTACCGTAGGAAGCTTATCTTCTGGGATCCCAAAAGCGATGGCCTGTCCTTTGGCGATTCTCTCAATCCCCGATAACAGGCGTTTCCTGACCGCATCTGTATATGAGCGAACCGTGAGCTGAAGCTGAACTTTATCGGAAATCACATTGTGTTTCGTTCCACCATGAATTGAACCAATCGTGATAACAGCTGGATCTAAAGGTGAAACTTCCCGAGAAACCAGGGTTTGTAGTGCAAGAACGATCTGAGAGGCCAAGACCACCGGATCTTTTGTTGTATGTGGATACGCGCCGTGGCCAGCAATGCCTTTGACGGTGATGTCGACTGAGTCAACATTCGCAAGCGCCCATTCTGGCGCATAGGCGATTTTACCTGCGGGTAGTGATGCACTAGTGTGAAGGGCGAGGTTGTAGTCCGGACGAGGAAACCGCTCGAACAAACCATCTGCGAGCATTGCTTTTGCACCTTGGCCACGCTCCTCCGCAGGTTGCCCAATCATGATAAGCGTCCCTTGCCAGGCAGAACGATGCTTATGGAGATAGCGTGCAGCACCCACAAAAGTTGTCATATGAATATCATGGCCGCAGGCATGCATGACATGAAGCGTATTGCCTGCCTGATCGGTATACTTTGCTCTAGACGCATAAGGCAGGCCTGTTTTTTCGAGGACTGGTAATGCATCCATATCGGTTCGGAGCATGACCGTTGGACCTTGTCCATTTTTGAAAACACCAACAAAGCCATGTCCACCAACCTGTTCTGTTACTTCAAAACCAATTTGGCGAAGCTCATTGACCAAACGTTTTGATGTTTCTTTTTCTTCAAATGAGACTTCTGGATGCTGGTGGAGAGTTTGATAAAGCTGATTTAAGTATGGGAGGTCAGTTTCGATGGTAGAAGCGCTGGCAATACTCAGAAAACTGGCACAACTGAGCAAGCTACAGAAAAATATTGCTTTCATGATCAAGAATCCTGTTTCTATTCAGGATTCAAATTATGACACTCTCTTTCTTGAATTACAGTGCGACGAATGGCTTAAAATCGATACTTTCAAGGGTTGGTCATTCATCTTGTATGACCAACCTTTTCTCCTTATGCTACGATCATGTCTCTTGACGGTGACAGTATACGTCGCAGCTTGGGCAACAGGTCTTAGTCTTTGATATCAGGCTCAAAGAATAACCAGACAACATCAGGAAATTCAGCTTTAAAGCGACTTTCGCAAAGGTTGATATTTGCCACCAATGCATCTTCACTACCAGTACGAATCATTTTTGCTTTGATTGCAACCATGATGTCATTTCCCATTTGTAAAGAAACAAGATTATAGACTTGCTCGATTTCTCCTTGTGATTCTAAGAAGCTGACCATTTTATCTTTGATACGAGGTTCTACGCCTTGCCCTACCAATAAGGACTTGACTTCGATCCCAATGAAAATGGCGACAACAATGAGTAAGACTCCAATCGAAATACTACCAATAGCATCATAGAATGGATTGCCCGTAACCATGGCCATCGAGAGTGCAACGAAAGCAAAAACGAGTCCTAATAATGCCGCTAGATCTTCACCAAAAATCACCATGAGTTCACTTTTTCGTGTTTCGCGGAACCAACGGTAAAATGACATGTCGCCACGATCTTTATTGACCTCTTTGATACAACCATACATGGACAAACCTTCTGCGATAATGCCAAATAGTAAGACGCCGAGTGCGACAAGAGGTGACTTGATCATTTCTGTGCTATCCAGCTTATGGATGCCTTCATAGATTGAAAATAATCCCCCCATGCTAAACAGCATGAGTGCAACAATGAATGACCAAAAGTAGATGACTTTTCCGTAACCAAGCGGGTGCTCAGATGAAGGGGGGCGTTTTGACTTTTTCAGGCCATAAATCAATAGACCCTGATTACCACAGTCCGCAAAGGAGTGAATGGATTCGGCAAGCATCGAACTTGCGCCAGTATAGATAGCTGCTGCCAGTTTTGCGATTGCAATGACAAAGTTTGCAGCCAAGGCATAGAGAATGGACTTTAACGAGTCTGCGCCTTGTGACATAAAAATGACCTCTCATTATTTTTACTGAGATCATGGCATGTTTTAACAGCACCAACAACTCATTGATACGTGATTATAAACGAATGCGGATTTAAGCAACTTCCGGGCGGAAGATCTCAGCGGGGTTAACAAGTAATGTGTACTTATCACCAATATTGGCGATTCCTTTGAGCATTTTTCGTGTTTGCTCACTTAGCTCTAGGTTAAACTGCGTTACGGATTCAAGGGGTTTAATTTCTTCATCGTTGATATTCACACTATCTTCGACTTTATCAACCAAAAGCCCTAGGTAAGGTGTCTGCCCATCAAGCGTCGTGAAAACAATAATTGGTTTATAACTGATTTCTACATGCTCGCAGGCTGCTTCTAGAATTCGGATTAAAGGGGAAACCACCAAATGCTTCAGCTGTGAAGATGACTCATGATTCAACATTTGTAGTCCCTGCGCCACTAAGCTTGTCGTTTTCTCAATAAGTTGGGTCAAATCTTCATTATCCGACTCAAACTGATCACACCAAGTTTGCAGCGCTTGTAATGCTTTGAGGCTCTCACCATCCATCTGTTCTTCAGTCATTCTAACTTCTAGTTGGGAAAATGCATCAAAATGGGCTCTCAGCTCTTTCAACAGGTTTGTATTCGTATCCTGTGTGGTGGTTCGGTTCATCCATAATCCCATATCAAACACAGGCGTTGGGACGTTCATAAACTCCTTCACACCAACGAAGCAAGCATTATCACAGGGCAAGTTTGTCAGGTTATCTTCGTATCGTTCAGTGAGAAGAATATCAAGAATATTCAGTGCGATATACTTACATCCAACTTTGAAATTTACTAAGTCCATTTTTCCAGACCTGTCAGCTGAGATTGTTAAAAATATAGCCTAAACATCAGCTTGATGAGTATTTTTACAGGAAATTTATTTTCACCTATTTTATCTGGTTCTATTTCCTTATTTTTCCGTTAAAATGCATTCTTCTGTTTTTGGAGGGTAAGTTGTGCGTTTTTTGAAGTTAAGTCTTTGTACTGGGCTGGTATTGAATATTTTAGCCGTATCTGTTGCGAATGCAGAAGAGGGAGAAAGCAAACTTTCTTCTGAATTTGGTTTAATGACAACGTCTGGGAATACAAATACAAAATCAATCAAGTTGGCCGTTGATTATACTCAGGATTTAGAATATTGGCGAAATCAATTCGTCTTTAAAGGTGGTGCGAAGCGCGACCGAAAGGAAGTAACCGTTGAAAGTAATGGAGAATCCAAAACAGTCGAGCAGGAAACAACAACGTCGCAGAAATGGTTTATCTCAGGCCAATCGAATTACAAGCTTGAAAATAAACGTGAAGCGTTATTCGTTTACGGCTCTTATGAAGATGATCGATTTAGTGGTTTAAAATACGAATCGACATTCTCCATTGGTTATAGCCGTCGTTTTTACGAAACGGATGAAACAACGTTCGACTTTGATTTGGGTCCAGGTTATCGTTATGGCAAAAATGACGATGGCTCAACCCGCGCTGGTACACTTGTACGTGTAGCAAGTACTTTCGAACATGAGTTCAATCCCAATATTTCATTTAAGCACACCGCTTCATCAAAGCTGCCACTTCGAAGTGGCAATGGCAGAGATAGCAACGTGCAGAGCAATATGGATTTTTCACTCGTATCAAAATTCAACTCATCATTGGCGATGAAGTTGAGCTATTCATTTAAGCACAACACCTCTCCAGAAAAAGATAAAGAGAAGTTGGATACAGAAACGTCTGTGACCATCGTCTATACGTTTGGTTAAAAAAGACGAGAGCCGCTGCTCTGTTGTGAGAGTTTGCTCTATGGTTTTTGATGAGCCACAGTTTTCGCTGTGGCTCGAAGGATATTATTGATCCAGATATAACGGCCAAGATTCATTGGATGGAGACTGACAGTCTGCTGGGTACTCGCCCACAAGAACTCGTCCATACTTGAGCGATGGATGGAAAGTAAAGCCCTCAGCATCTGCTGCCTCTGCTAAAGCAATCATGTTCGCTTCAGTTGTGCGTCTTTGCAGGGGACCCCAGGAAACATTACATCGGTTAAAACCGAAGTCCATTTTTTTGTAATCTCGGTAGTGTGAAAGGTAGAGCGGCCAAGATTCATTTGTTGGTGACTGACAGCCGACAGGATAAGTCCCATTCAACACTCGGCCGTAACGAAGACTTGGGTGATATGTAAACCCTTCAGCATTTTGCTGTGTCGCCAGTGCAATCATCTCTTCTTCAGTCATATTTGTGTGAAGTGGACCCCAGTTGGTATCGCAACGATTAAAGCCAAAATCCATTTTTTTATAGTTACGATCACGAGATAAATAGAGCGGCCAGGATTCATTGGATGGAGATTGACAACCAGCAGGGTATTGACCAATCATCACTTTACCGTAGCGTAAGCTTGGGTGGTAAGTAAATCCATAGGCGTTTGCTTCTGCGGCAAGTTTAATCATATCTTCTTCAGTGACACTGCGATGCAGCTCACCGAACTGTACATTACAGTTATTGAACCCGAAATCCATTTTATCGTATTTGGTATATGAACCAGCAATTGCAACCTGGCTGGTGGCACCGAGCATGAGGCAGAGGAGAATATTTTTTTTCATGATGTACTCTTTTTGATTGGTTTTATTTTCATAAAAAAGTGGCATACCTGAGTGTGGGTATACCTCAAATGGAACTTCGGTAAACTCGGTTACTATAATGATTTTCTATGATAGGTAAATCATTCTTAAGTTTGGATTTTAAGTCCAATGCATGCTTGCTTCTTGTTACGTATTTTGCGATTCTGAGACTTGAACATTTTGCGTCAATAATTTGTCATTGAAATCTAAATACTTGAATAAAAAGAAAAAATAAACATGGTATGACTCTTGTATAAGTGTCGCTAGAAAAGTTATGTGGCACTGGAGATCGCTGTGTTTGATTCAAATTTTCCGAAAGACATTACTGATGTTGTCTCTCTTGATGGTTTTTCTGCGCTCGATCATCCCACTGATGAAGCGGATGAAATGATGCGGATTTGGCAAGAAATTGTGGATGTGCTTCCAGCTGGAGTCGTTGTTTTGGACCCTTCAGGTCATATTCGCCAAGTGAATCAGGCAGCAATCGATATGTTGGAAGAACCATTGGTGGGCGAGCAGTGGACGACGATCATTCAACGCGCATTTTCCCCAAGAGATGATGATGGGTATGAAGTATCGCTCGCTGACGGGAGGCGGGTCAGTATCTCGCTTCAGCCGCTTCAACAAGGGCAGCTGATATTATTAACCGATGTCACTCAAAGTCGAATGCTCCAGGACAAAATTTCTCATCTGCAACGATTATCATCATTGGGGAATATGGTGGCGTCTCTTGCACACCAAGTGAGAACCCCTTTGTCTGCTGCGATGTTATACGCATCAAACTTAAACAACCAACGAATTACCGAGTCTGCGCGAGAGCGCTTTCAGTCCAAATTAGTTGAGAGACTCCACGCATTGGAGCAGCAAGTCAACGATATGCTGTTGTTTGCAAAAAGTGGGACTGAACAAGTCCTTGAATCGGTCAGTTTACAATCTTTACTCTCTCAAGTTTGTGCGGATGCAGAAGCTGGGGTGAAGCAATATGAGGGTGAACTAAGAATCTCAGTGCCAGATGAAGAAGTGATGCTGTGCGTCAATCAGGTTGCGGTATCCGGTGCATTGCAGAACTTGATCCAAAATAGTCTGCATGCGGTAGAAAATACACCTGTGATCCGTATTCAAACAGAATTGATGGCTGATAGAGTGATCATTTCAGTGATTGATAATGGGGTGGGTATTCCACAGTCAATGCACGATAAAGTTTTTGAACCTTTTTATACATCGAAGTCCCACGGGACTGGACTTGGATTAGCGGTTGTTAGAACCGTTGCGACTGCCCATCAAGGGGGAGTTAGAATTTGTCCTGAGCAAAAATTCGGTACAAAAATGCAATTTTGGCTACCGATCGAAGATACGCAGGAGGATGTCGCATGACACAGTCACGTTTATTGATTGTCGAGGATGATCAGGCTTTACGCGAAGCCCTTGTCGATACTTTAATGCTGGCAGGTTATCATTGCGTTGAAGCTGGAGAAGCTGCGGAAGCATTACAAATTTTATCTCGTCAAAGGATTGATATGGTGATCACGGATGTGAACATGCCGGGTATGAATGGGATGGAGCTACTCGACGAAATCAAGCAGTTACCTCAGTCTATCCCTGTGATCATTATGACTGCTTTCGCTAAAGTTGATGATGCAGTCAATGCCATGCGTCAAGGCGTGATTGATTACATGACTAAACCATTTTCACCGGAAGTTTTGGTCAATGTCATCGGTCAACATGTTCCAGCACAAAAAGTCGAGTCCCAAGAGCCTGTTGCAGAAGATAATGCTTCGAAACAATTATTGATACTTGCGAAGAAAGTTGCAGTCTCGGATGCCAGTGTAATGGTATTAGGACCCAGTGGTTCTGGTAAAGAAGTGCTCGCCCGCTACATCCATGATCACTCCAATCGTGCAACAGGCCCTTTTATCGCTATCAACTGTGCTGCAATCCCAGAAAATATGTTGGAAGCAACCTTATTTGGCTATGAAAAAGGCGCATTTACGGGTGCTGTCAATGCCTGTCCTGGCAAGTTTGAACAAGCTCAGGGGGGCACAATTCTGCTTGATGAAATTACTGAAATGGACTTAAACCTTCAAACAAAATTACTTCGCGTACTTCAGGAGAAGGAAGTTGAGCGCCTAGGTGGACGTAAGGCGATTCAGCTTGATGTTCGTATTATTGCAACAAGTAACCGAGTGCTGAAAGATGCTGTCGCTGATGGGCTATTTCGAGAAGATTTATATTATCGTTTGAATGTCTTTCCACTGACGTGGAAGCCACTAGGAGAGCGTCCAGCAGATATTGTTCCACTTGCAGAGCGATTGCTGGCTAAGCATAGTCAACAACAGGGCAGAATTGCGCCTGAACTCTCGGAGGATGCAAAGAGAAGACTGACGCAATATCAATGGCCAGGGAATGTGAGAGAGCTGGAAAATGTGATCCAGCGTGCGCTGATTTTGACGTCACAACCTATGATCCACGCGACGGATATCCTGATTGAACATGAAGAAGCAATGATAGCGTCTCAGTCGCATGATCAAACAGGAAACCCATTTAAGAATGAGCTGAAGGAGCAGGAGAGCCGTATGATCCTGCAAGCGTTGGAACAATATGGTGGAAGTCGTAAAACTGTTGCTGAAAAGCTTGGCATCAGTCCAAGAACCCTCCGATATAAAATCGCGAAGATGCGTGATGCTGGTGTCAAAGTGCCTGCCTAGCCAAACGATGTGCACTATGCCTGGGATGTGTACTATGCCTGGGATGTGTACTATGCCTGGGATGTGCGATGTACCTAAATCAAGTGTTATGTCTTCCGATATGTGCTTCAGATGATAGTACACATCTTTTCTACTTTAAATGATTAAAAAATAACAACTTTTTTTGGCACGATAGCTGCATCAATTCTGCTGTGTAATTTTTTTGACGCGGAGGAATGTGGGATGGAAATCAAGGCAAGTGACTTGTATTCACAGATGCAAAGTATGGCGACCCAAGCAACTGGCTTACCCCAAGATCGCCCTGCTCAACCCCCGACTGAAATCAATCCTTCGAAAGCTGATTTTGGCGACATGCTGAAAAATGCGATTGATAAAGTCAATGATACGCAGCAATACGCAAAATCAATGGTCACCGCTGTAGAAATGGGAGACCGCTCTGTTTCATTGGCTGAAGCAATGATTGCAAAAGAAAAATCAAGTATTGCTTTTGAAGCCACGGTTCAGGTCAGAAATAAGTTGGTTGAAGCTTATAAAGAAATTATGAGTATGCCGGTTTAATCGGTGAAGTTTATGAAGATGTGTCCCAAAGTCGAGGAAATATTGTGGCAGATTTAGATAACGAATTAGCGCTTCCAGACCCAGGTATGGACTCCCCTCCGAATCAGGAGCAGAAGTCCGGGTTTATGAATGCCTTAAGTAATGTCGATATTTTGCGTCAAGTGACTTTGGTGATTGCCTTAGTGATCTGTGTTGCGATTGTCATCGCGATTATGTTCTGGGCCAACCAGCCTGATTATCGTCCACTTGGCAAATACGATACAGAGGAACTCATCAAAGTTCTCGACTTTTTAGAAGCAAACGAAATGGAATATAAGCTTGCTGGAAACAAAGTGGAGGTGATCGCAAAGGAACATCAAAATATTAAGTTGATGATGGCACGGGATGGTTTGGATGAAGGCCCTAAAGAAGAAGGGGAAGCCATATTGATGGCTGAGCAAGGGTTTGGTGTCAGCCAACGATTGGAATTAGAACGCTTAAAGCATAGCCGTGAGAAAAAACTCGCACGCACTGTTGAAGAGTTAAAGAATGTTACCAAGGCGCGAGTGCTGCTTGCACTGCCAAAAGAGAATATTTTTGCCCGTCACAGAAAAAAACCATCAGCGACAGTTGTTGTGACCATTAAGAAAGGTCGCATGCTCTCTGGTGAAGAAGTCGATGCGATTGTTGATATTATTGCATCAGCTGTTCAAGGGTTGGTGCCTGCTCGGGTGACAGTCACCGATCAAAATGGTCGTTTACTCAATTCCGGTTCGCAAGACTCTATTTCTGCTCGTTCGAGAAAAGAATATGAAATCGAACAAAAACGTGAGCAGGAATACCTGCAAAAAATTGATTCCATCATGATCCCAATCGTCGGTTTGGGAAATTACACCGCGCAAGTTGATATCACGATGGATTTTACGTCAGTGGAAGAAACGAAGCAGCGATTTAACCCAGATTTACCGGCTGTTCGTTCTGAAATGACAATCGAAGATAACAGCATTGGTGGTGCGGCAAGGGGGATCCCTGGCGCCCTGACCAATCAACCTCCAGTTGATTCATCTATTCCTGAAAGGGCCAAAAAGTCAGAGGGTGGCGGCGCCGTCCCTGGTAGTTCTCGTAAAGAAGCAACTCGAAATTTTGAGTTGGACACCACCATTAGTCATACACGCCAGCAAACAGGTGTGATCCGTCGTTTAAGTGTTTCTGTTGCTGTTGATTATGTTTTAGCACCCAAGAAGGAAGGTGAGGGTGAAGGCGAAGGAGAAGGAGAAGCGGCTGCGCCAGAGCGTCTTCCACGGTCTCAAGAATCACTCGCAAGCATTCGTCGTCTATTACAGGGAGGAATCGGTTTTGATATGCAGCGTGGGGACTCGCTGGAAGTGGTGACGATTCCATTTGTTCGAGTGGAAGAACCACAAGAGGAAATCAAGCCATTCTATCAAGATCCGATGATCATCGAAGCGGCCAGATGGCTTGGTGCAGCGCTGATTGTTGTCGTGTTGATCCTAGTCGCAGTCAGACCGATGCTTCGTAAGTTGATTTATCCTGAGGATACCTCCGAATACAGCGAAGATGCATTATCCTTAGGCGTAGACTTAGGTGATGACACAATTGATATGTTGCAGCAAGATTTTGATTCGTCCGCGATTGGATTTGGTGCAGACGGAACACTGCAATTACCTGACTTACATGGTAATGAAGATCTATTAAAAGCAGTTCGGGCATTGGTTGCGAATGAGCCTGAACTGTCCTCTCAAGTGGTAAAATCATGGTTAATTGAAGATGAGTGATGAAGAAAAGGCGGCCCCGGCGTTTGATGTTACGAAGCTGGAAGGCATAGAAAAAGCGGCAATCCTATTGCTCAGTTTATCAGAGGAAGATGCTGCGCAGATCCTGAAACACCTTGAGCCAAAACAGGTGCAAAAGGTGGGTTTGGCGATGTCGAGTATCGATGATTTAAGCCAGGATAAAATCACTGCTGTACATAATTTGTTTATCGAACAGATCCAAAACTTCAGTACCATCGGATTCCAGAGTGAAGAATTCATCAAGAAAGCATTAACCGCTGCACTGGGTGAAGAAAAAGCGGGTAACCTGATTGAACAAATCGTGATGGGGAGTGGTGCGAAGGGCCTTGACTCCTTGAAGTGGATGGACTCGAAGCAGGTTGCTAATATCATTCGTAATGAGCACCCGCAAATTCAAACTATTGTATTAGCTTACCTTGAGCCAGAACAATCCGCAGAAATTATTGGGCAGTTCCCCGAAAAAGTTCGTCTTGATCTGACGATGCGGATTGCCAACTTAGAGGAAGTGCAACCAGCAGCACTCCAAGAATTGAATGAAATCATGGAGAAACAGTTCGCAGGTCAAGCAGGTGCACAAGCCGCGAAGATGGGTGGTCTGAAAGCTGCAGCAGATATCATGAACTACCTCGATACCAATATCGAAGGCCAGTTGATGGACTCTATTCGTGAACAAGACGAAGAAATGTCGCAACAAATTCAAGATCTCATGTTTGTCTTTGACAACTTGATCGATGTGGATGATCGAGGCATTCAGGCAATCCTGCGTGAAGTACAACAGGATGTACTAATGCGTGCGATTAAAGGTGCAGATGAAGGTGTCAAAGAGAAAATGCTTAAAAATATGTCCAAACGTGCTGCGGAAATGCTGGCTGATGACCTCGAAGCGATGGGGCCTGTGCGAGTCAGTGAAGTGGAGTCGGCGCAAAAAGAAATTCTGTCCATTGCCAGACGTCTTGCAGATGCAGGTGAGATCATGCTTGGCGGCGGTGGCGGTGAAGAATTCTTGTAAGGTTGTATAGATGGCAGAAATCAAAGGCACAAAGCCTATCCCAGAATCGGACGAATTGTTAGAAATACTGAAAAAGTGGAAATTGCCGCAATACGAAAAAATTGCTAATAAGCATGATGATCGTGTCAGTAATGTGCTTGGTAAAACGATCGAATCCTTTTATGTAGAAGAGGAAGAAGAGGAAGAGCTCAAGCCGCCCACCGCGGAAGAAATTGAAGAGATCCGTCAGGCAGCATATGAAGAAGGCTTTGCAGAAGGCAAAGAAAAGGGCTTTGAAGAGGGATACCAGGAAGGCCGTGAAAAAGGCTATGAAGATGGCATGACCCAAGGGCTGGCAGAAGGAAAGCAGACGGCTTGGGAAGAAGCTCAGCCGGAAATCGAAGAACGAAAATCTTTGTTTACTCACCTTGCTGAAGACTTACAGCATCCTCTTCGGGAACTGGATGATGCGGTAGAACAAGAGCTGGTTTACTTAGCGACGTCACTTGCTGAGGCGGTTGTTGATATTGAAATTGAAGTCAATGCTGAAATTGTCAAAAAAGCGATTGAACAAGCGGTTACAGCACTGCCAATTGCAGATGCACAGTGTGAAATCAAGCTGAACCCAGAAGATTTTGCCTTTGTCACGGAAGCATATACAGAAGAGGAGCTGGAAGACAGAGGGTGGCACCTTGTACCTGATGAGCATGTAAAACGCGGCGGTTGTATTGTAGAAAGTCATCGTTCTGTCATTGATCGCACGATCTGTGAGCGGGTTCGTCTCTCCATTTACGAATTCCTCAAATCATCAGGGATTGAGAAAGAGGAAGAGAAGTAATGCCGTTAACGCTTGCCTCACGTCTTCATAAATATCAGGATTTTGTCCGTCCAACGACACCTGTTTCGTCTGGGCGTTTGACCCGTGTTGTTGGCTTAACCTTTGAAACAATTGGTTGTAAGGCGCCATTGGGTAGTTTATGTCTGGTTGAGTCGATGAATGGCCCAGTCAAGGCAGAAGTTGTCGGTTTTTCAGGGGAGAATCTGTTTTTGATGCCCTACGAGGAAGCGGCGGGGATCTTACCTGGTGCGAAAGTTGTTCCACAACTCAACCTTGAAGGCATACCTGTTGGCATGGAGTTGCTCGGTCGTGTCGTCGATGCTGTTGGAAATCCTTTAGATGGTAAAGGACCACTCAAAGCAAGCGCTCGACTCCCGCAAATGAAAAAGAACATTAACCCACTCACTCGCCGACCCATTTCTGAACCGCTCGATACAGGAGTGAAGGCCATCAATTCGATGCTGACTGTTGGCCAGGGACAACGGATGGGGCTTTTTGCTGGGAGTGGTGTGGGTAAAAGTGTACTTCTCGGTATGATGACCCGAGGAACCAATGCGGATGTCATTGTTGTTGGTTTAATAGGTGAGCGGGGTCGAGAAGTCAAAGAGTTTATTGAGGAAAGTTTGGGAGAAGAAGGCGGAAATCGAGCTGTTGTTGTTGCTTCACCCGCTGATAACTCACCTTTGATGCGTCTAAAAGGATGTGAAACGGCAGTGGCAATGGCGGAATACTATCGCGATCAGGGGATGAATGTTCTTTTATTGGTTGATTCAATTACCCGATATGCGATGGCTCAGCGGGAGATAGCCTTGGCCGTGGGTGAACCACCTGCAACCAAAGGTTACCCACCATCTGTATTTGCCAAGTTGCCGACGCTTGTGGAACGTGCCGGTAATGGCGGAGAGGGACAAGGCTCCATTACTGCTTTTTATACGGTGTTGTCAGAAGGCGACGATTTGCAGGATCCAATTGCCGATGCGGCAAGAGCGATCCTCGACGGGCATATTGTGTTATCCAGACATCTTGCTGATTCCGGTCATTATCCGGCAATTGATATCGAGCGATCCGTCAGTCGTGTGATGCCACAGGTCACGAGTTTGGAACATCAACGTCATATGCGTGCATTTAAGCAGCTCTACAGTGCTTATCAGCAAAGTCGAGATTTAATTTCGATAGGCGCTTATGCGGCAGGAAGTAACCCACTTGTGGATTTGGCGATCCAAATGTTGCCGCAAATGAACGGACTACTACAGCAAGAAATGCACGAAATCGTTCCTTATGATGAGGGACTCGAAAGTCTCGTGTCTTTAGTCGGTTCTCTGGTTGAACCTGAGGTTGCAGGGTGACTAGGCAACTAGAGTTGGTTCTTCGCATTGAGAAAGAACGAGAAGATGAAAAAGCAAAGTATTTGCAAGAAGCACGTGCAGAACTCCTTGCGGAACAAAAAAAAATGAAAGGCATCGAGTCCTATCGATTGGATTATATGCAGGAAATTCACCACCGAGCACAAGGTGGTGTTTCTGCCCAGCAAATGAATGCATTTCAACAGTTTATTGATAGCTTGGATAAGGCGGTTGTACAACAAGGAGAGGTCTTACGACGGCTAAAAATGGTGGTTGACCAACGGATCCAACAATGGCGAGAACAACAACAAAGACGTAAAGCAGTTGAGCATTTATTAGAAAAAAAGCGTCAGGAACAGGAAAAGTTGTTTGCAAAAGAAGAGCAAAAAATTATGGATGAATACGCGACGCAGCGATTTATTCGCCATCCTGAACGCTAATGTTTAAATATTGGCCCGAATATTGCTCGTTAGATAAACACTGCATGAATGTTAGCAACGAAATAATCCGTAATTTTGGATGTGGGGTCTCTTATGAAGCATATGATTTCTATCGATCCAGTCGCACAGTTGAGCAATATTGGAAAAGTTGAACCACCGAAGCCAGTGCAAACACAGCAAAGTGACTCTTTTGGGCGTGTACTTGCGCGTGAAAATACACAGCAGCAAGCCCCAGAGCGGCAGAAAAATATTCAGCAAGATAGAGCAAAACCAAAGGAAAATGAACCGCTTAAATCACGGGATAAGGATGGGCCGAAATCACATGAGGTTGAGCGGCCTGATGCACAAAAAAATGAGACAAGATCAGAAGTAAAAGAAACCGAACAACCTGATCGGGCTGAGCAAGATCGGGATACACAGGAGAAAGATAACCAGGAACAACAATCGCAGGATAATCAAGCAGAAAAAGACATGGAAGCTCAGGAGACAGCTGAACCGACAGAGCAAGGAGATGAAAGTAAAGTCGTCACAGATAATGTGGACCAAATTCTTGCTCTGTTGGAGCAAGCTGGTGAACAGTCAGAAGAGATGTCTGAGGACGCTTCGGAAACGTTGATTTCTCAGGTTGTGGCAAAAGCAGTGAAGAGCGATCAAGAAGAATCGCAGGATGATGAAGAAGTGATAGTGAAGTACATCCAACGGGATGAATTTGGTCATATTGTCAAGGAAATGAACGTCAGAAATGATGATGAACAAGGACAAGCAAATGATGAACATGGACAGGCAAATGGCTTGTCAGCAGAAGAGCAGTTGGTCGCACTGGAAAGAAGACTAAACGAAGAATCAAAAGCACAGAATCAGCAAACACAAGGAGATGAGGACGCAGAGAGTCAAGCACCCAGGTTTGGTCAATTTTTAATGAGTGAGTTGAGAAAAGAGACCAAAGCAACAGGAAAAGGTGAAGAGAAGTCCAGTTCTGCGAAATCAACAGATGTGAATCCTGTTTTACAACAATTAAAAGGGGATGAACAAGCAGGTGATGAGGATTTCACGGATGTTGCCGCGCAAGATGGGATGAGCGAAGAAGATGAAGCTGCAATGTTAAAGCAACTGGAACCTGCGCAAGCTCGACTCCTGAAAGGGGAGACACAAAGTATGTTATCGGGTCAGTTATCTGGTGAAGAAGATCCGGATGTGTTGCAAGCTTTAAAGTTTATTCGTCGTGGTGCAGAACAGCAACTTCCTCGCTCGATGCAGCCAAGTGCGAAAGCAGAAAATATTCATCGAGCAGCAGAGCTGATGACACGCACGGAGCTGGCAACTGGGATCAGTCTTCGTGACAAGGTAATGGTGATGTTGCAAACGCAAAATGGTGTGGCAGATATTCGCCTTGATCCGCCGGAGCTTGGCAGCATGCAAATTAAAGTCAATCTTTCGAATGATCAGGCGTCTGTTCAGTTCACAGTTCAAAACCCACAAGCAAAAGAAGTATTGGAACAAACCCTGCCGAAGCTGAAAGAAATGCTGGAAGAGCAAGGGGTTAACTTGGGTGAAAGTTCTGTGCATCAGGAAGAAAAACAGGCTGGGAATGAAGAAGAGGCAGAAGATTCATATTCAGGTCAGTCAGATGGATTGTTTACAGAAGAAACAGAAGCACTTGAGGGGATACTGGATCCAGAATATTCACAGATGCTATCCCCGACAGGGATTGACTTCTATGCCTGATTTTTACTGGAATAAGACATTGTTTTTATACCAAAAGATGTCAAACTATTTATAGGATCGGGTTGGTTTTCTTAGATGACACTTTATGGGGATTAATTCATGGCTGATGAAGGACAGGATCTCGAAATAGGAGATGCCGAAGAAGGGGGCAGTAAGAAGCTGATCATCATCATTGCTGTGGTTGTGTTATTGGTAGGTGGTGGTGCAGCTGCATTTTTCTTGATGGGGGGGGACCCTCCACCACCAGAAGAAAACTTGGCTGAAGAAACAACGCAGGAAGAAACACCAAGGGCCGAGACAGGCTCCGCGCTCTATGTCGCGATGCCGCGCCCATTTGTGTTTAATGTGCCAGGGTCGAACCGGGACCGATTGGTTCAGATAAAGGTTCAGTTAATGGTCCGTGGTGACGAAAACGAAGAAGCGGCTCAACAGCATATACCCTTGATAGAGAGTACGTTGCTCGGCACATTTAGTGGTTCGAGCGCGGATGAACTTGGTACAACGGCGGGCAAAGAAGCTTTAAGAAGGAAAGCGTTGTCTGATGTTCAATCGAAAATGAAAGACGTCGCGGGCACTCAGGTAGTTGAACGCGTTTTATTTACTGGATTTGTGTTGCAGTAGGGGCTTATGGCAGTTAGTGATTTACTTTCCCAAGACGAGATTGATGCGCTACTTCATGGCGTCGATGATGTTGAAGAGGAAGAAGGCGGCGGTCCAGATGGTGAGCCAGGCAGGCCCGCGAGCGATTATGACTTTTCATCACAGGATCGGATTGTCCGGGGACGGATGCCGACACTGGAAATTGTCAATGAGCGCTTTGCTCGGCATATGCGGATCAGCTTGTTCAATATGATGCGCCGGACGGCTGAAGTCTCGATCAACGGTGTTCAGATGATCAAATTCGGGGAATATGTTCATACATTGTTTGTTCCGACGAGTTTGAATATGGTGCGCTTTCGTCCACTCAAAGGGACTGGACTCATCACGATGGAAGCACGACTGGTGTTTATCCTTGTGGACAACTTCTTTGGTGGTGATGGTCGATATCACGCAAAAATTGAAGGCCGGGAATTTACGCCAACTGAGCGACGGATCATACAGATGTTGCTCAAACTCATCTTTGAAGATTACAAAGAAGCCTGGGCACCCGTGATGGATGTCTCTTTCGAATATCTAGACTCGGAAGTCAACCCTGCCATGGCGAACATTGTCAGCCCGACTGAAGTTGTTGTCATCAGTTCGTTTCATATCGAGCTGGATGGTGGTGGTGGTGACTTTCATGTCTCTCTTCCTTATTCAATGTTGGAGCCGATTCGTGAATTGCTCGATGCAGGGGTTCAAAGTGATAAACAAGATACGGATTTACGCTGGAGTAAAGCACTTCGAGATGAAATCATGGATGTTGATGTTGAGATCACAACGAAACTTCTGGACTTTGAATTAAGCTTGCAGCAAATCATGGATCTCAAGGAAGGCGATGTAATCCCGGTCGATATGCCGGAACACTTAACTTTATTTGTTGAAGAACTTCCCACGTACCGTGCGATCCTTGGTCGGAGTCGAGACAGCCTTGCAGCGAAGGTCATTGAGAAAATCAAACGTCCAGAATCTGTGAAGTCTGAGCTTCATGTACTGACCAAAGGAGGTAAGCGTTTGGACAGCGATTCCGAGCTTGAGGTATTGGCGGAAGATCTTCAGTTGTCAGATGATCAGTCAGAAGGTGAATGGTAATGAGTGATGACCAAGATACGATGGATGAATGGGCAGCGGCGATGGCCGAAGCCGAAGGTGGCGATGAGGAAGGGGGTGGCGATGAAGCCCAGATTGCAGAATTTGAAGAATTAACGGAAGAATCTGCACCCATCACCGCAGAAGAAAAGCGCAAGCTGGACACGATTTTAGATATTCCCGTGACGATTTCGATGGAAGTCGGACGCTCAAAAATTAGTATTCGAAATCTGCTCCAGTTAAACCAGGGATCAGTCGTTGAATTGGACCGCGTTGCAGGTGAGCCACTGGATGTTCTTGTCAATGGCACCTTAATTGCCCATGGTGAAGTTGTTGTCGTCAATGATAAATTCGGTATTCGTTTAACGGATGTCATTAGCCAGATCGAAAGAATCAAGAAATTACGCTAGTTGTCAAACACATATACATCTAGCATAAAACGAAAACGGTAAAGACATAAAAATAATTTGAAAATTAAAAGAGTATGAAAACAAAAAAATATAGTGCGCTAAGGATAGAATTTTCCCACATTTTCTTTCTTATTTTAGGCATTGGAAGTACACCTGCTTGGGCAGAGCCGACCAAAGCTTTACCTGATATTGGGATGATGCTTGTTTCTCTCTTGCTCATTATTGGATTGATCCTTGGTCTTGCTTCTTTAATGAAGCGATTTAACTTGGCAATGCCCGGACAACAGGGGATGAAAATCATCAGTACCTTACCACTTGGTGCAAAAGAAAAAATTATCGTCATTGAGGTTCAAGGAAAACAACACGCGCTTGGGATCACAGGACAAAATATCAATTACTTATTCCCAATTGAAGAACCATTGGAAAAGCCTGAGCCAAAAGAGTTTAAGAAGGCATTTGACTTGGAGCAGTTACTAGGGAAGCGACCATGAGTCGGCGAAGCTTTTTCTGGTTGATTGGCGGGCTGCTCTTGTGCTCATGGAGCGCTTTTGCTGCTCCGCCAACAGGGATCCCAGCAATCACTGTGACACCAAATCCAGGTGGTGGACAGGATTATTCGGTCACATTACAAATTCTGGCGATTATGACGGCGCTCAGCTTTATCCCGGCAGCCGTGATCATGATGACCTCCTTTACCCGCATTCTGGTTGTGCTTGCGATCCTTCGTCAAGCAATTGGCTTGCAACAATCTCCCTCAAACCAAATACTGATTGGCATTTCTTTGTTCTTAAGTATCTCTATCATGTCCCCGGTATTTAATGAAGTTCATGAAACCGCGATCCAGCCTTACATAAATGAAGAACTGAAGCCATTAGAAGCGTTGAAAACAGCAAAAATTCCAGTTCAGGAGTTTATGCTCTCTCAAACACGCATCAAAGATTTAGACACATTTGCGCAAATTGCGGGCTATGATCAAGTTGATTCGCCTGCTGATTTACCAATGACAGTGATCATTCCTGCGTTTATCACCAGTGAGCTTAAAACGGCATTCCAGATCGGGTTTATGTTGTTTATTCCTTTTCTGATCATTGATTTAGTTGTTGCGAGTGTATTGATGGCAATGGGTATGATGATGCTATCTCCAATGATAGTATCCCTACCATTCAAGCTGATGATGTTTGTGTTGGTGGATGGCTGGAATCTCGTGATGGGCACATTGGCAACGAGCTTTGGACTAGGAACTTAATATGACACCAGAAGTCTTTGTCGATATTTTGAGTGACTCGTTATACCTTGTGATCTTGCTTGTCAGCGCGATCATTCTCCCAAGTTTGGTGGTGGGCCTGATCGTGTCCATCTTCCAAGCCGCCACCTCGATTAACGAACAAACATTATCATTCCTACCAAGACTACTGGTCACTTTGATGGCCCTGATTGTTGGGGGCCATTGGATCACACGTCAGATCATGCAATTCACTATCGAGCTGATAGAGCGGATCCCGTCTGTGTTGGGTTGATGTAGGCTTGTACTTAAACCAGCACCCTGATACGCTGATTATTCTCTTTGAGAATAAACATAAAAGGGAAATTTGATGAATTTAAACCAAGTCACAATCAAGTCCTATGATCTTGAGATTTCAAAAACCTTCTATCAAAAAATGGGTTTTACGCTGATAGTGGATACCCCGCACTACCTTCGTTTTCACTGCCCACAAGGCGATGCTACTTTTTCACTCAGTCTCGTCTCAAAAGACACACCTTTAGATCCCAATGGTGTCTCCATTTATTTTGAGTTTCCGGATGCAGAGCAGCTCGATAAAAAAGTTGATGAGATGCTCCAAGTTGGGTTTGAATTTATGTCCATGCCTCAGGATGAACGTTGGTTATGGCGAGAAGCTTGTTTGCTCGATCCGATGGGATACGAAATCATTCTCTATCATGCTGGTGAGAACCGGGTCAATCCTCCTTGGCGAGTTTAAAGCACATGGAAGTTTCGTAACAGTGAATCTCGCATTGTTCGATTTTGATGGCACGCTTACGTTCTCAGATACATTTTCACCATTTCTCCGCGCTGTGATCCCAAAGCATCGGCGGCTATGGGGATATCCTCTCTTACTACCCGTTATTGTTGGCTATCGAGCTGGCTTTATTTCTGGAACGGTTTTGCGTCGAGCGGTTTGGTTTACGTGGGTTTAATGTGAATCAACTTCGTGAGCAAACAGGAGCATATGCAAGTGAGTATTTACAAACAGTGCTGAGGTCTCACGCAATGGCGCGGCTTTTGTGGCATTTGGATGCAGGAGATCGAGTTATCGTTGTATCTGCTTATTTGGATGTCACCTAGCCGATTGGTGCAAATAGGTAGGCGTTGAGCTGATTTGTTCTGAGCTAGATTAACATATTTGTTTCTATTCTGTTTCACTTTTGTTTTGATATCGGGTAAGGTGTTCACTTGATGTAAAACGATTAAGAAATAAGAATTATAAAATGTTGTTGTCAAATATAACAGGGACACCAATCCTGTTTCTCACGACCCCTAGCGAACCTGAGGGGATTGTTGACTTATCAAAAACAGAAAAAACAACAGAGGTAGAACCTGTCACCATCCATACCGTCACATCTGGAATTACTGAGAAACACCAACTTGCTTTAGCAAAGTTTGCAAAAGAAACGGGGAATATTATCGCCTTTCGTCCCGTCGATCCTTTAGCAACACAACTTGTGGAAGAAGGTTTACCGACCAAGAACTTTCATATCAAAGGAAAAAGTGCATCCTGGGGACCGATGGCAGGATTTATTCCTGTTGATCAGCGGTTGAGTAAGCTAGAGGGCAACGTCAGAGCAAATGTATTTAGTCATAAAGTAAAGGCTTGCTTGAAAGAAGGGCATGCAGTTTCTGGCCCGCTCGTGATCAGCCAAAGCCGTTTAGAAACACTTTTTGAGAAAGGCATGTTGGAAAAGCAGGGGAATAGGTTTTTTGCCAAAGGTCCAAGTGGCGCAGAATACACCTTTATCGCTAAGCTTGCTCAGCTAGATGAAAATTCAGGACAGTCACAAATTTTTCAGTTGAAAGATGGGAAGGAAGTGCCTGTTGAAGTTCTTTGTCAGCCAGAGAGTGGTTTGCCTTTAACAGCGGACTATGACTTGATGATGGTTGCGCCACCAATGGAAAAATTTGACTCGGAAGATTTACCACCGATTAAGTGGATCAGTCATGATGCATTTTTAAATCAGATGGAAAAATATAAGAATCCTTTGCCTGAAGCATTGCAGACATTCAAGGACAATGTGAGTGCGTTTTATGCTGGAGAAGATCCAAATATTGGTAATGCTTCTCAACGGGTGAAAAACATGATTGGTGCTTTAAATCAGGCGATGGGGTGTGAACCAGGACGAGAGGTTGTACACCATAATATGGATGCACATAGCCCAGCGGCGGATCCCAGTGCAAATTATCCGATGACGCTGTTTCTTCCGCGTCCATTTGGAGATTGGCAGCACCCAATCCTGACCATTGAAAATAAGGAAGCATTTATTCACTTCATTGAGCAGGCAAAAGATCATGGTTTTCATGTGCCACAAAACCCACTATGGGAAGAAGGTGTTCGTGATGCCCAGCGCCCAGCTTTTCGTGAAACGATAAACTATTGGAAAGAAAAGGAAATGACCCTTTAAGAATATCTCAGCATATGGAAGTAAATGATTGTAAATTTGTTTGCCTCTCATTTCTCGGTGTATTAATTATAGGTAAAAAATCATGTAGAACTATGTATGGAAAATACGAAAAACTTACTCAATTCTACCCATCGATTTTTCTTTGGACTGATATTATTGATATGGGCAGAAGTCGGTGTTGCGCATAGTGCCTTTATTTCTTTTTACCGCCTGGAACATACACCACAAGAGCTAACTTTAGTTGTGTCCCTGGCCCAGGCAACGGTTGTGACTCAATTCAATAAAAAAGAAGGAGCACCTCCATTTCAGCATTTATCGGGAGAAGAACAGAAGCAAAAGCTCGTTTTTTATCTGCAATCGCATATTCATTTGTACAATGTGAACAGCAGGCGAGCGAATCATCGGTTGGATTTAAAATTGAAGCATGTAGACATAGGCCAGCACGAAACAACCGTTGTATTTGAGATTGAAAAACCACCTAAAATGTTGGAAGGAATGCAGGTTACAATTGATGCGTTTGCAAATGGAGCCAATCATCATAACATTGTACATATCATCAAAATGGGACAGAAAAAGCGACTGATTCTGTCCAATAAAAATCAGTTTCAGGCGGTTTTGTAAGTTAAAACTATGTACTCGACTCAGTGAGCTATGATTACTTCTCAAAATAAAAAATAGGAAATAAACGATGAGTCATTATCACTTAATCAAAAGTCTTTTTTATTTTTTTATATCTTGTTTTGCTGCCGAGAGTCTTGCACTAACCGTTATTGCTCTGGATTGCAGTGGAAAGAATAATGCCCCACATTGGAGTGATTCGCCAGACTACATCACGGTGAGTTTGTATGACGCATACGATAGGCCCATTGTGAGTGATACGAAAGTCCCCTCAAAAAATCTTTGTTCTCCAGGGAACACGGTCGGTTTTAATGATCTGGTCACTAACGCTGAATACGATGAAGTGAAGCAGTTAAAAGTTCAAGCATCCGGAGCCAATAGCTTTTGGCTTGACCATGTGGTCATGTTTAAATTAATCCATGGTTTTCCGGTGAGTTTACTGGAATGGGGAAATAATGATGATAATCGAGGATGGACACTTTCAACTGATCCAGATGATGGCAATAATATATACACTCCTGCTCAAAGAGCATTCACTTGTTTAGTGTTTGAAGTTGGCGAAAATATGTCATACAGAAACCCGAAAGCGTGCTGATGGTTTATGTATTCGTAATGTAATCACTTTTTTGTCAGTCAGTTCTTGTGAGCACACGAAGCCTTCTCATGTCGTGATGACTGTATAAACGGGAGATATCACAGCGATATACTCCCATAGTACTGCTGTAATTGCTCTTCTAACTGCGCCTTGACACCTAATATGCCAAGCAAGATGTCTCCTGCCTGATCTTCTTGAACAGCAAGACGACTTTGTGCAAATAGCTTTTCTAGAATGGCTGTCTTAGGAAGTTCAGCGCCGAGTTTCCGTTTCATTCAATATGTAATCAATTGACTCTCTACAGAAGTAATGAAAATAGAACTCGTTCGAAATATAAACTTATTTTTGTTGTCAATATTAAACCACCTCCTGTGGAGGTGGTGATCGTTGCAACAGGTGTTCAGTGTAAGTTTCAGGTGGGAGAAAATTTTTCAACAATGAATGTTGTGTGATGTGGATTGATTGTATCAATCGTCACATGCACAGATGGTGATGCAACTTAACTATCTTTGAGGAACTCTCTGATTTCATCAAGGTGCTCTATGCCTTCCTGATAGCCAATTTCGATGAGCTTGCGTGTGTATTCTTTTTCGAACAGCAAGTAGCTGACGAGGCTGGAACCTGCCCCTTTTTTTACCCCAATGGAGGAAAGTAGCCAACGAACAGCGGTTGGCAAATACTCATAATATTCATCTGCCACCATGTCGATATCAATTTTAGGGTTGATACAAAGGGTTTCTATTGGCCTGAGAATTGTTTTTTCCTTTTGCTTCTCAGTGAGGATATTCAACGTATCATTGATCCGTTCCACCCGCTCAAGGTCGGAATCGAGTGTATCTGCAAAAATTGTATCTAATAAGTGACCGGAGATATCTGCCATGGATGGATGGCGGTGTTTTACTTTTTCCCGCTCAACAGGCGGTGGCGAAACGCCGATAATAAGAATTCGCTCTGCACCAAGATGGATTGCGGGACTGGAAGGTGCAACTTGGTGGACACTGCCATCACCGAAATAATCTTGCCCCACTTTAACACTTGGAAATACCATCGGGATCGCAGCGGATGCCATGAGGTGCTCAATGGTTAATCGAGTATGCTTCCCAAGACGCCTCGATCGTTCCCATTCATCTCGCAATTCACTTTGGAAGAAAGTAATCGAATCCCGCGTGTCGTAACATGAAGCTGTGACAGCAATGGAGTCGAGGTAGCCTTTATGAATATTTACGTCAATCCGTTCCAATTCAACCAATTGATTGAGCAGGATCCGTAATGGCGCATTATTGAATAGGCTATGCGGTCGGGTTGTTGCCATATCGCTTTGCATATTGCTGATAAAGCCACGGATCAAATGACCGAACGCACCCGGTATCGAGCAATGATAGACTTGGTGGGTGCGAAAGTTCTTCCAGACCCACTCGAGCTTTTTCACGCCCAAATGAAAGCATGATGCATAGCAGCTTAAGGCGGTCGCATTAATTGCACCCGCCGACGTGCCACAGATTATTTTAAATGGCAGGTAGCGCGTTCTCGGAAAGAGTGTTGTCATCGCTTTTAATACTCCGACCTGATAGGCTGCTCGCGCGCCGCCACCAGTCAGAAGTAATGCTGTAGATTTATCCCGGATCGTCAAAGCTGAAATTAGAGTTTTTTAAGAGACTTACAGATAAATCTATAATAAAACATTAGCAATACCAAACTACAAGACGCATAATTGATTCAAGAAGATGAAATTACCATAATAAAGTATGGATAAACCTGAAGTTCAGATGAACATGTCGGGTGAACATAGAAGTGATATGGGGTCACGATGCAGGAAAAGGGCACCAGTTTTGCGCTGTACTTCATGGGAGTTGTGATATCAACAGCTGTGATTGTCGTTGCAGTATTGAAGTTTATGGCGATGGAAAATCAAGGCGCGGATTTATTCCGTGACTTAAAGTTAGAACTACCGTCTTTTGGGCAGGAGCACGCACCAAAACCATCAGACGTTTATCCTTCGGAAGAGGGAGAACAATCGCTTTCTTCAATATCAGAAAAAAATCGCTATGCAGTAAACCCAAATATCGAGATCCATGATTTTGTTCCACCGTCACTCGAAGATAGTGATCCTTTTGTTAGACAAGCTCTTTCGGATATTTCTCTCCATCAATCTTTGATGGAGCTTTTAGTCGATAGAGAGTTGATTCAAAATTTCGTCATTTTTGTAGATAACCTATCTTATGGCCAAGTTGAACGACGCTTCTCACCATTCCATGCCCCTCAACTGAAGTTTCGAGTTCAGCAGTCGGATGGCGAAACATGGATGGGCGCCCAAAGTTATCGACGATTTGATATTTATCTGTCGATCTTATCCTCAATCGATCCTGAAAACATGGTCCTCCTTTATCGTCAGTATTATCCACTCGTTGAAGATGTGTATTTGGAACTCGGGTATCCGGATAAGTCGTTCACCCAGACTTTGATTGAGGCTATAGATAGAGTACTTGCTGTGAAACCAATTGGTGCTGAGGTTGAGGTGCATCGACCTAAAGTGATGTATCAATATGTCGATGAAGCTTTGGAGAACGCAACAGAGTTAGAGAAATTACTCTACCGGATGGGGCCAGAGAATATCTTAAAACTACAGTCTATTTTATTGGCTTATCGGAAGCACTTGGTGAAATTCGTATGAATGAATATCTTGAGGGTGATCAAATTCCGACTCGGGGTAATGCATTTAGTCGTTGGTTAGGGCATACAGTTTTATCATTACTCGGTTGGAAAATCACGGGCGTGATCCCTAATCGTTCTAAATTAATCATTGCTGTTGCACCCCATACATCAAATTGGGACTTTGTGGTTTGCGTGGCGAGTATGCTAGCGATGGGGATTCAATTAAACTTTTTGGGCAAGCACACCATTTTTATTGGCCCATTTAAGCGGATATTGGAGTGGTTGGGTGGCATTGCTGTTGAGCGTTCAGCACATCATGGTGTTGTGGATCAACTCGCAGAGCAATTTGCAACACGAGAGCAAATGATCTTGGCGCTTGCACCAGAAGGAACCCGCAAAAAAGCGTTTCGTTGGAAAACCGGGTTTATTTCTATTGCCTCCAAAGCAAATGTGCCTGTCATGTTGGCCGGTCTGGATTATAAAGAGAAAGAAGTCCAACTGGGACCTTTGTATGAAATTTGTGAGGAACCTGAGGTGGAATTGAAAAAAATCCAGTCTTGGTTCTCTCAAGTGACTGCAAAGTATCCAAACAACACCTGATTTAAAAGTTTTGCTTGATTCCTCGCTGAGTATCCGTAGAATCATTCGGGCAAACACAATGGTGACTCCATTGGTCCTCTCGCAACGATACCTTGTGAACCCGGTCAGGCCCGGAAGGGAGCAGCCGCAGCAAGCGACTCGTGTGCCGGGATGTGGCTGGTGGAGTCGCCACCCAAATCTCAAATCTCCTTTCTCTCGTATGACGAGTACGAATCTGATCTATTTTCGTTTTTCTAACTTCCATCGAAGCCTAGTGATTTCGCGTTTAAATATTTTGTATTCATGTGTAAATTAATCGAAAAGATTTCTTAAAACACGAGGTTGTTCATTTTTTGTTCATTTTTATCTCTGTAGAATTTTTCCAAGTGAAAGTGGTTAGCCAATAAAGGTGTTTTGATGTTAAAGCTATCTCCAAAGACAATTTCTACAGTACTTCTCGGATCAACAATGACAGCAGCTTATGCTGCACCTCATGAACATTGTGGTATTCAACAAGATACCGTTCACTCTGAGACGCCAGCCCAGCTAAAATTAAAAGTGGTTCATTCGCCATGGGTTTTGCCCGAAATGATTGTTGGTATTGAGCAAGTGGATGTGCATGGTGATGAACAACTAGAACTCGTTGTGATTGGCCAGCAGAATATTTCTGTCTTGGATGGAGCAACTCAAGATTTGATCAAACAGTTTTCATTTGGTGTTCAAAGTGCAGATGGCTATGCGCTGGGATATTTTACACAGACAAATCACATTGAATTAGCGCTTGCAGATGGTCAGGTTTTTGATTTGTCAGGAATGAGCGAAAAGCTCGTGTATACCTTCGACTTGAGCCCATTTGGTATTGCAGCAGGTCAAAAACTTTCAGCATTACCTGCATGTGGCGCAAGTCAGGAGCGTTATATTGATGCTGCTTATGAAGTGGTTTCAACCTCTTTTGCAGGCATACAGCAAACTAAAACAGCACTTACTGCCGGTCAGCAAAACCTGTTGGGTGTTGCAACCAAGGATCAACTGTTTGCACTCAATCTCGACTTGTCGCAAGAGGTTGCAGCCCTTCGTCTTGGTGGCGGAAATAAAGCGCCGTACGCGGAAAGCTCTTACTTTACTTACAGCTGGGATGGTGACTACATCAAAGTGGAAGGGAAATTTGCAGCAAAAGACCCTGAGTATGAAAAAATCACTTTCCATGTTGTGAACGGGCCGTATTTTAAAACTGGAATCAAAAACAATAACGCTCGATTAGGGGAAGTGAAAGTGGACAACATGCTTGGCACATTCTCGTATGAAGCTTATCTTCCGGTGCTTGAAGGATCGAAGCGCTCTTTTTATGACTATGTGCTTGAGTTTCAGTTTTATGCCGAAGATGCGAGTAAGAACCGTTCTTTAATCAAAAGAACTGAGCTTCGTCCAGATGCTTCGCAATTAGGGCAGAAGCAACAAGGAGAGACTGTTACCTCAAATAATAACGGTAAACAAATCAGTAAGAAGAAAGACCAAGAAGGGGCATTTTTCTTTCTGTTGGCACCATTACTTGTTCTGGTAAGGCGTTATAAATCTACATTGTAAACAGCAAAGAAAAGTCGTACAGCTCATAAAATGAAGCTGTACGACTTTTGGCTATGTCTAATCAAGTCTTTGGATCAATTATAAATATTCCACAAAGATATATTCAGTCTGATTTTGTGGCAGATTAAACGATGGGTAATGTTGTTTTACTACCCATTTTCCTTGTGTACTATCCCAACCAATCGTGGTTTTTGTAACTCGGATATCATCTGTGTATTGCGTTTTTTCTAACAAGTGATCTTTTTTCGGGCGTCCATTTGTGCCTTGTTTTTTGGTAGAACGTTGGAGACTTCGATTACCATATCCTTGGAAGCCTTTCCCAATAGAATGACGGTGAACCACATAAACCTGATACGGTTGATCTGGGATCACACGAGGGGCTTGATTATAGCTCTCACCAAAATTTACACCGTGACGCGATTGAACACGATCAAAGGCAACTTGACGTGTTTGCACCCAATCTTTGTGACTGCTGAACTTCGTAGCATCATCGTTTGGAGAAAAGCGACGATCCGGTGTTTGGCCTTTTTTGATCCGCTGTTTGAGTTGTTTATTGGATACGTCTGGGCCATGGCGTGCAATGCTATGTCCACCATCAGCTTGTTCAAGTCGTGTTGCTTTTTGCTTATAGTTTTGCTCCGTTTGTGGTTTGATATTTTTGCGGTTCCCACCACTGAGCGCACCATTTCTCTCAAAAGACCCATTTGGCTTTTTGATAAAGTGCCCATCAAATTTCTGATCACTAAAACGAACATAACGATTGCGCCAAGTTTGCTGATACACTTGCACTTTGCCATCTGTTGTCTTGGTGATCATGGTCTGTTTACCATTCACCGTTTTTGAGATTTTGATGTTGGCGGGCAGGTTTCGATAATTGGCTTGGTAAGTCCGAAGTGGAAGCTTACTTTTGGAAACAGTGTTGACCTTAGTCCTGGACAGTTTTCGAAAAGGCGCTGCACCAATGGCACGGACCCTAGTCAGCCTTAATCCACTGCTAAATCGCGGTCTGACGAAAGCACCTCTTAATGCACCTTTAAATGCGCTTCCGATTGCAGCAAACTCGGATACAGTAAAAGCAAAGTTGAGTAGCTTTTGCCACTCTGGCACTTCTGGCTTTCTGGCAAAAAACTCTGCACGTCTTTCTGAAAGGGCACCAGCCAGTGAGCTTTGATCTGTTTCAAAACGGGGCTGGACACAGGTATCAGAGAGTGCTCGAATGGTTTTACCCGCAACATAGCTGGTATCTTTTTCACAATCAGTTGTGATGTGTGTTGGTCGATAGAGGTTAAAAATCTTACGGGTATTTTTACCTCGGTAGTCGAGAACTTCTATCCCAATGGATTGGGCGAAATCGAGGTGAGTTGGTAAAGAGACGAGTAGATCAGAACTTGGATCAAACTGGACTTGGTAGGCGGCTTCAAATTTATCATACAGTTCCATGGTTGCAGCAAGCAGCTTTGCGCCATTACTGCCATTTTCGTTGTAAAATGTCTTTGCTGCCGCTTCACCAAATGCATCTTCATAACGTCCCATAACATAACCCATAAATGCAAGGACCATTGGGATGTCATCACCGATTAAAATCGGACCTCTTGGTTGATCATCACGATATCCACCACGGTTGATATCGAATTCATCGTACCATTTTCTTGCGGTTTGGCTGAGGTGATCTGGTGTGTAGGTTTGATAGCCAGAAAGTTGGGTCAATAGTTTTACTTTTTGCGTTTCATTGAGATCAGAAATTGTCGTAAGGACTTGTGTGACGATAGATTCTAATTGCTGATCAACATCATTTTCTTGGAATAGGAGTTGTGATGTCGTTGCACCTTCCGCGATAATCTCTTGCCAACGTTTTCGATGCTTCTCAAGAATTGCATAAGGGTTAATATCTACATTCTCTTGATTGGCTGTGTAAATTTTTAACTCAAGTAGATGGTCGATCTGTTTGAGTGGATCTTGTTTGAGAGACACGACTTGGCAATTTTCCTCACAATCAGACTTTTGTAGGTGACTGACAAATTTTTCAGTATCCCAAGCGCTTGGTCCTGTGAGTTTTGGATCTTGATTGACGTTAAAGATATTGTCAGGGTATCTTGCTTTTTCTTCCTCAGTGAGCTGAAAAAGAATTTCTTTTCTGACAAATTCAATCCGCTCATCCATGAGCTCAGTTTGCTGCTGCTCTAGCCAATTCTCAAATTCTTCCTGTGGTAATGGATTGTCATTGGCCTTGACTGATGTGCTGGTCATTAGAACCATGCCGATTAAAGCGGAAAGGTGTGTTTTGTTGTTTTTCATGAAATACCATTTTGTTATTGGAAAAAACGACTACTAGATAGGTACAATTAATTCCATTTTCGAATTAATTGAATGGTTATTTTGTTTTTTGTTTTCAATCTAGCACTTTTAAACTGAACGATAGCTGAATGAAAGTTGTATATTTTTTAAATATATCAATCTTTTGTTTGGAATTTTTATGAGTAAAGGGTATTCAAAGGGAGAGTTGATATCAAAAAGGTCCAGCTAATGGCTGAACCTGTATCTCATTTCATATGTCGGATCACCAGTCTCCGTCATCATCGTCAGGATCGTTATCCGCAATAACTTGGACAGTACCACCTGTTTGCGCTGCAAGCTGTTTTAAGAATTCAAAAGTGGGAATACTTTCGGTCCCGAAGACTTCATAGGCCGTATGACGACCAATATCTGTATAGGCAACCTCATTATTGAGCCCAGCAATACTGACCGTACTGGTAAAGATGGTCGCATTAAACTCAATAGGCGGTAATTCAGTCAAATACTTATCTGTGACTTTATCCTGCCAGTTGCCGCCACCACAATGAGCAACAGGACTGTCATTCTCTTCCCCGTCGGTAGAACCAAAAACGCGTAATCGTGCGCCGTTATTCGCCTCATTGGTGAAGTTCGCCCGTAAATCATCTGCGGCAACACACATAGCTTCCGCCAGTGCCGTGGAACCCGTGCAACCCTCAGGGGCTAGATTATTCACAGCATTCATAGCTTCAACAAAACTCCCAGTAAAGCCACCCGTCAATGATGTGAGTTGCCCACCGGAGTTAAACGTACGAATATCAATTTGTTGACCATTTAATTGAATAAAAAACTTCGAGATTTTCCCAATCGCCTGATGTCTGGAATACGCACATCGTGATTGACCATCCAGCCGTTTCGTCGCCATTGATCCACTTTGATCCATAACCAGAACCCCGTAAGAGTCGGCCGCAAAAGTAGAAAATGAGCATGCTGAAATGGCAAGTGCAAGAAGTGTTTTTTTCATGATCCAATCTCCCTATAGATATCAATTGACTACCTTGAACTGTGTGGAAATCACACAGTGGGAAAGACTCTATACCCAAATTAGGTACCAATCAAGTGTGTTTTATTTATTGAGGGGGGTTGGTGTAAATAAATCGGTACGATTAATATTTATTTTAACCCTAATCAGTGCAAATAATGTTGTCGCCAGTCAATTAAAACTATGGTAAAAATGACTATAATTTAGTAAAAGAATGGTCTGCATGGATGCGAATATTCAAGACAAAAATGTTTCATCAATTTACGAAAAAGGAAAAAATTTCAGATGAACTACTGCTGATTATTGCTAAGGAAATGGAAGCTGGATTGATTGACAGCAATTTAGGCCGTGGTTTATTCAAAAAACGAATTGGACGAATAGGCCAAGGAAAAAGAGCAAGTTACCGCAGCTTAATTGCATTCCGTGCCCAAGATAGGCTTATTTTTATGTATGGTTACGCGAAAAGCTCAGTAACCAAGTCAAGGAAGGAAATTAGGATTGCAGAGTTAAAAGCATTAAGACAAGTCGCGTCAATTCTGCTCTCGATAAATTTAGATGAAGTTTCGATCCATTCTCAGGCATTAATCGAGGTAAACGATGAGTGAAATAATCAAATCTTTAAGAGAAGATCTCAGTACATTATGTGATGAAAACCTCATCCCCAAAGTGACGCTCCGAGAATTCGACCAAGCACACATGAGCCAAATCACTGCAATGTCTAGCGATGAAGTAAAAGCACTCCGTTTGAAGCTCAACATCAGCCAAGCAGTCCTCGCAAAATATATGAATATGTCACCAGAGAGCATTCAAAAATGGGAAAGGGGAGAAACCAAGCCTTCTGGAGCAGCTTTGCGATTGCTGAATGTAATCCAAAAGCATGGGTTTTCGGTTTTTTAGGGGGATGAGCTAGGTTATTCTTTTCTTAAGGGGCTATTACACGAACCTTAGCTTCAGGGCTGAATAACTACTTCAGGATTTGAAGACCATGTTGTTTCACCAAATGTAATAATTTGAGCGAAGGACCGTTTGGCTTCTTAATGCCTTGCTCCCACTTTTGTATAGTCGATAAGCTTGTGTTTAGGTATGCAGCAAAGACACTTTGACTGGCTTTTGTACTGACTCGAATTGCTTTGATCTCATTGGCATCCAATGCAGGTGTTTTTGGTAAGCAAAGCTTATCGAATTGGCGCATCGTCACGGTATCCACAACACCAACATCATGCATATCTTGAACGGACTCATGAACCACTTCCAAAATTGATTTATCCATGCTTTTTCATACCTGACGAGATCATCCGTTGAATGGCGTTACTGTCTAAATCAAGTAGCTCATTCGCATAAGCTTTTAGCGCGACAAGCTCATTTGGAAGAATATTCTGACGCATATTTTTAGCAAAACCGTAGATCAAAAATGTATCACGTGTGTTTAATAAACAGCCATGCTTAGAATCCATTCCAGAAACTTCTTAAAATATAGTACTTGGTGATATATATTGTAAATATGGATGATCTTAATGGACGACTTAGCAAAGGCACCATTCAATTCGTAAAATGTTTGCAAATTATATGACTATGTCACCTGAGGCAAAGAGTTTGCTCTCAATGCCTCATTGTGATTATTTAGATCTTGTCTGCACAAATACAAATTATTTCATTTGCTCAAGTATATTATTTATCTCGCTTGATAGTTTTTCATAATGTGTAAAAGCTTTTTGTATTTTTACTAGAATACTGCTTTCATGATTGATCTTGTTTTTGACTAAGTTAATCATGATTGATTCAGTAAACGTCCGTCCTCTGTTACTAATTAAAAAATCTGATTTGAGGCACATAGTAATCAATTCGTCTATACCACCGTTATTTAGTACGTCTAAAAGCTTCCAATAGTAGTAGCTGAAGACATAGTCATCGATCAAAATTCTGTTAGTATCGTTGAAATAAAGAGGGTTTTGTCCAGCAATTACAATTAACTGACGCTCTATTCCTTTTGACTCAAATAGATCTCGAAGGCCACAGTGCAAACGACTAAGTGAGAGGCATAGTTTTGCATTATCCACATTATCTATTTGAGGTATTGCATTATCAATAATCTCACTGGAAAAATCTAAAAGTTGGCTTTCATCAATTTCCCCTTTTTCTAGAGCTTGCTTTTTGTATCTGAGGCACTCCTCGATCATTAAATTCCTATCGTTAAGTTGCTTGGCTTTGTTAAGAAGGCTAATTATTGAATCTAGTTCTTTTGTAAATTCTTTTGTATTAATTTGAATCATCATATTCGAGTTCATCCACATGACTTTGGTAATGACCTGTACCATTTTCCAATACGTTTTTCTATACTCCTAAATTTGGAACGATTTTCCGAGAAGGCTTTCTGTATTTCTTTAGGTAGACCTTTGGAATCTCTTAGTGCTGCTCCACTAGCAAAAGACTTATACTCTTTTCCTTTGTATGAAGAGTGAAAGTGGATTGGTGCATGCTCAACTCTGGTTCCTGGCGATGGGTTTACATTCCCGAAATTATGCCAAATCCTAATACCATTTTTATTATAAATAACTTTATCAGGAAGCTGTGTTGGTGTTTGCTTTTGATTATGAGTCAGAACACCTGAGTTACCAACAAAGTAGTTGTGCTGCTTCGAAACTGTTATGTTGTAGGTTTCTTCATATTGAATAAGAGTAACTTTTTCAACACCCTTAACTGGTACTTTTTGGGCTCCTTTTAGAAGTAAAATTGTACTAGGAGTAATGTCTTCAGCTTTTACCCAATGATTATGTAGGGAATCCCAAAAAGGATGTTCAGGAGTTGCAATGAGTTCATCATTTCCTATATCAATTTTTATCCATGTTTTTGTTCTTCCTCTATGAGTTTGAACAACTTCTTCAATGACTTTTTTCCCATTATCAATATCGAATGCAAAAACTTGATCACCAGCCTTGAGTTCTTCAATGGCTATGGTTCCTAATGGTGTATCAACCAAAGTACCTTTTTGGAAACAGAATGTAGGGCTGTTTGTCTGTTTAGAACTTTTTGATACTTTATCTTTATTATAAGCATCTACAATTCTACGTACTGCCTTTAAATCTCCTCTTTCAATGGCATCATTCACTTCCCTTAATAGCTTTTGTGTTTTTAAATAGTCAGCCAGTCCTTTTGGAAGTTTTATCTTTGCTTTCTTTGCTGCTATTTCAACAAGATCAAATGTGACTCTCTGTAATGCTCTTGAGCGTTTTAACATCCGCTCTTCGTTATACTGCCCTGTAGGGTCAATATATCTAACCGGATTATTCCTCGCATACGCATAAGGCGTCCATTGCTGTGGATCCGTAAATCGCTCCGGCAATGCAAATACCGGGTCTGGGGTCAGGAATTGGCCTTGTTTATGGTTGAGGTAACGGTGGGAGAAATAGCCGAGGCCTGTCTCTTTATCCGTTTCTTTGCCAGTAAACTGATACGGCGCAAGGCCAGTTTGTCCAAATTCTTTATCTAACTCACCAAATGGGGAGTAGGTAAAGGCGTTGAGGACTTCTCCTTGTGCATTGGTTGTGAGGGCTGTAGAGCCTAAGTGTTGATTCAGATATAACGCTGTGGGCTGGAAAGCGCCACCGGATTGACCGGAGCGGGCGATCTTATCATTGCCAAAGGTGACATATTTATACAGTGTGCCATCACGCAGTTCGACTAAATCATTGATATAGACGACCTGAGATGGCATCCCTGTTTTTGGTGTATTGATTTTATAACGGCGTTGGTGACGGGCGTCATAGCCAAACTCTGTTTTTCCTTGGGCGCTATCGACACGAGCAAGACGCTGGTCATGGTCCCAAGTATAAAGTTGGTCATCGTCAGTGAGGCGGTTTCCACTTGGGTCATAGGATAATGCATGTCCAGCATAGGTCAGGGCATGTGGACCTGCCGAGTCTTCCCCTTCACGGCCTTGGCGGTGCCAACTACCTTGGTTGGTATGATCTGCGGAATTACCATAACGAAGCAGTTGCTGCTGAGTGCCTGTCAGTGGGTTGTTGACCGTTTTTGCCAGCATATTGCCAATCGGGTCATATCGGAACTGATAGGTGTTTAATCCCTTCGCTTCAATCAAACGATACAAGTCATCATATTGATAACGAAAACTCTGCTTGAGTTGATTGGATTGGCTGCCTTTCAGACCAAGCTCTTTGCCGATTGCAGTGAGTGCGACCTTGCTGCGGTTATCGTTGATGGCCTCGATATTCGATACCGGGTCATAGGCATAGCTGAGGTCTTGGATGGTTAGGCCGTCTTTACCACGTGTTGATTGTAAGCCAGACAAGCGCAGACGGTTGTCATAACGATACTGGGTTGTAATACCATTTGCTAATGTTCGCGTATCAAGAGTTCCAGCAGGGGAGTATGTCAGTGAATCCACAACACCTGGAATATGGCTGAGCAACCCACGCAGATTGTAGACATAGCTGAGTGAGGTGCCATCAGGATATTGATAATTTGTGAGGCGGTCCGCGGCATCATAGCTTAGATGTGTTGCATAGGTTTTGGCAGCAATGTCAGGGCCTTGGATATGACGCTCTTGCAAGACTTGGCGACCGCGGGTATCAAACCCAAAGGCTTCAAAGCCAACTTGATCCTCAATACGCGCAATTTGACCGAGCAGGTTTCGGCCAGCTTCGCCTTGGTCATATTGATAGCTAACAACAGGTGTGCCTTTGCTGAATTTCGGCGTCCAGATATGGTTGTTAATTGTCGTATCATCAGTTTTTTCTTCTGCCCAGTATTTTGCAGTGACACGATTGACACCATCGTAATCAAAGTAAATGACTTTGCCACGGGCGTCACGCTGGGCAACCAAATTATTCGCTTCATCATAATGACGGTAGACTTTGCCGCGATTCGGATCGTTGTAGAAGTAATTACGGCCCAGTGCATCGTACTGCATCGTGCGTACGTTCTGCTGTGCATCCGTTAAGCGTGTGAAGTGACCCAGCACATCATACTCATAGGCTGTGCGCCATTCGGTTACCATGCCGATTTCACCATTTTGGTCAACGGCAACGATTTCGTCGACGTGACGCAGACGGCCTTGTCCTTTATCATCCAATAATCCATCAAAGGTTAAGCGTTTTTGGGCGCCACCACGTGCGGAGCTTGGGTCAGTTTGTGCTTCATCTTCAAGAAGTTGCACCAATGGCTCATGGGTGATTTGTGCAAACGTACCATCAGGGTGTGTTGTTTTTTGTACACGGCCCAACGCATCATAGGTCATATGTTGAAAAACAGAGGATGGCGTCTTCTCAAACCCAAATCCTTGTGCAAAGAATGGATGATAGGTTTGAACAACTTGCCCTCTGGCATTTCGCTGTTGGTAGCCAGAGACTACGACTTGGCCTTCTTTTTCCCCCTCAGTTTGAGACATGAGGGCTTGGCCTGCGCCATCAAAATAGGTGCGACTATCGAGTGTGCCACCACCTTTGGTTTCACGCTGCTGCGTTTCAATCCAATTGACTGCTTTTCCGTTTTCTTCTGTTGCCAAATGGTAGGCATAGGTGACCGTTGGTGCTTGCGCGGTATCTCCCGGTCTGACAATCGAGGTTAAGCGTGCCAAACCATCATAACCGAAGGTCGTTTGATGGCCATTAAAGTCAGTAAAGTGTTGAATAACGCCTAAACCAACATCATAAGTGGCCTGGGCAGTCAGTGTTGTTTTGCCCGTTTCAATCGACTCTTTAACTGGGAAGGTTTGATATTGGTCATCATAAGTAATATGAACGGCGTGACCCGGCTGTTTGCCCCAAAGCGGACCAAAGTTGGCAATGACATTTCCATGCGTATCATAACGATGACGCTCAGCGAAAATTGCACTGTTGTCATCTTCTGGGAAAGTCCAGACTTTACTGGCTGTGAGAAGGCCTTCGCTTAGCTCACCTAAATTCGTCCCACTAAAGCTTTCGTCATCATAAAACCACTGTTGTTTCAAGTGGATTTTGCCTAAGCCATCAGCAACGGTTTTTTCAACTGGTAAATGCAAAAGCCAGTTGTCTTGACCTGCTGGATAGGATGCAGAATAACGCACTCGGGTGATCCGCTCGTCCTGCCACTGGCCAGATTTTCTGCCATGCTCGTGGGTGTAAATGAGGTTGCCGAATTTGTCGTAGTCATAATCCCAAGCGAGCGTCACAGGAGTACCACGGCCTTGCTCAGTAATGAGACGCTCTTTGCCCATGAGTGCAGCAAACTTCACGTCTCGGGATTCGTCTTCGTAACCTTCAACAAGGGTTTTGACGGTCCAAGTGTTGGTTTCTTTCCAGAAGATTTGTCCTTTTGCGTCCTTGGTCTCGACGGATTTTGTTTTGCCTTTGAGGACTTCTTCATCACGCCCAACAAAGTATTGAAAAGCTGTCAGCAAGGTCGGTTGGCTGGCGTCACCGAGTTCTGTTTGCTCAGAAGCAGCAAAACCGCGGAATGCTTTGTCTTCGCCATGATAATAACCATTGTGATAGTCAATGGTGGTGGTTTGTGACTGTCCTGTAATGGCGTCTTCATAAGAGAAAGACTTAAGGACCTGCATCCCGATGGGAACACCAGAATCCCAAGGTTTTCCATCCGCTTCATCCCGTTTCATCTCACGGGCTAAGGTTTCGTAATTGAGACGAATGGTTTGGCCAAGGCCGTTATTGATGGTTTTGAGTTGGAATGGTTGCTCTTTTGGATAGAAATCAATAAACGAAACACCACGATATAAGTCATACCAAAAAATATCGGTTGAGCCATTTCCGTTCATATCCATGAATCGAACGCTCGATATTTTTCCGCGAGCACGTTCTAACTTAATTGGGTCACTAAAGTGCGCCTTATTATGACTGGAAGTGTCCAGCCCTAAATTAATCCAGACCGTAACATGGTTCGAGTGTTTGAGCAGCATATCTGCTCGGCCATCACCATTGATATCAGTGAACGTCGCATAACGTCCATTCTTCATTTGAGGAAAGTAGTTTTCGTACTCGACTTTTTTCCCAAAACCATTCATCCCCATATTTGGGAAGTAGCGGACTTTTTTACCGGCAGCAGAAATCACATCGACGAGGCCATCACCATTCATATCTGCGAGCTTGGTTGTGTTTTTTCCAAGACTCATGCGGCGCATGCGTTCGTCACGGACATCGAGTTGGATCCGCTTGCTCCAGCCGTTCTCTAGATTTAAAGAGACGTAATACTTCCCATAAGCGCTAAAGAATGCATCGATCCGCTTGTCGTTATTCACGTCCATGAATCGAGAAGCTGAGCCACCAATACTGACTGCTGCTCGTTTTAAATCCGGAGCGGGCTTCCAATGGTTATCTTCTAATTCATATGTCTTGATTTTCCGAGAGTACTCCTGGACCATCTCTGTACGGCCGTCGCCATCAATATCAACCCAGTGAGTATTTGACGCCGTAACTAAATCACCAACTTTGGTGTCCATCCTTTTCTTTTCAGCATATTGCGGAAGTCCATGCTCATCAGGCCCAAGGTTGATCCAGTAATATGACCATGATTTAGAAGAGTTCAAAACATCTGCTAAGCCATCTTGGTTCATATCAATAAAGTCCGTCCCGTTTAGGCCAAACTTGATATTTTTTAGCTCAGGCAACTGCTTTTTCTCAAAAGATTCTGGTGTTGCTGATGTGTAGGTAAATGCTAATGGTGGACGAGATAATTGACCATCTCCTGATCGCTCTGTGATAGATGAGAGCATGGAGTGGGGGTGCCATTGATCTGTCGGTTGGTAGCTGAATTGATAATCACGCAACACTTTATCGGCTAAATGCGTGCGAATGTGAGCAATACGCTTGGTTGTTTTGACTTCAAAGCCAGGTCGATAATCTGTGAGAATATCTGTTCGGTCTTCATACTCAAAAGAGACCGACATATCCTTGTTATAGGAGATTTGGGCAGGGTAAACCTGTGCGGAGTCTTCGTCTCTGGTATATGTGTAATGGATTTGGTTCCCATGACGATCTTGGATTTTTTCCAAGTGCCAACGGAAGGCTTGATCATGATTGATAACCTGGGATTGATTCGAGATACCAAAGTAGAATTGAATGCCATTGGGTTTGACAACTTTCCAACCCGTTGATAATCGATGGTATGTCTCAAAACTACCCTCAAACTTCTTTCGGAAAGTCGTCGCAGTTGTTTGAACCAACTCGTTACCATCTTGGTCGACGAATGTATCCAGTTCACTGTATTCATCAACGTCACCATTGAAGTCGTTATCAAGACCATCGCCTTGTGGATACTCAGAATAATTGGGGAGTCCTTTATCCGTTTGTCGTTGGATATAGGGTATCGACAGCTTGAAGCTGAGGCCAAGCAAACTTGAGCCAAAACCACTGTTGTAGTTGATAGATAAGCCGGGGGTTAATCCTGCCCGTCCTTGCGGCAAAATAAGAGGAACGTGGTAACTACTTGTTCCCGTGTTGAGCTCTGGAGTAAACGATTCGCCAAGCCCAGTAACGCTTCCAGGACCCGTTGGTAAATTTAATACCGTGGGTCGAAGTGCAGTATAGTCAGAAGCATAGACCATCGAAGACAGCCAGCATGTCGCTATACTCGAAATGAGAAAATTTGTTTTTTTCATAAGGAAATTTGGAAATTGAAAAGTGGTGGCAGGAGCCACCACTTGAGGTTAAGGATTAGTAGCAAAGGCTATCGTAGCCGTTCGCTTTTTCGCGGTTAAAATAGTTATGTTGGATAACGACGTTGATATCTTCTAGATCATCTAGCTTGAAGTACTTGGCCCGCCCTTTTTGGATAAGTACTGACAGTTTCCAATCGGTTGCAGCAACTGGTCGGTCAAAGAACTGCTCGGTGTACGCAAAGTTATCTTTAGGGACATTACTGTCTTCATTCAATATTTTCCCGATAAATTGCGTATGAATATTTCGTGATGGATAAAAACCACCATTGTTATCTTGACGCCAAAATAGGCTTGGATACGCCATGATCTCATCTGATGTTGTATACGGACGTCCTTGATGATCCACACGAACTTGCCCTAACTCACGGCTCCTTAAATAACTGTTACCGCCGTAAGAGAGCTTCACTGTTGTCTGATCTTTGATGGTTGTATCTGTGTATAAAAGGTTGACTGCTACTTTATTAATTCTGTCACCATAAATACCTTCGTCACCATCACTCACACAAAGTATCGAAGAAGGTTTATCCTCGTCTAACTTGTAAGCCAATGGACCTTCGAAGAACGTGTCCATCCCTTGGAGGTTAGTTGTGCTGAACGGAATTTCCAACCAGACTTGCGCTCTGCGGCCTCTTCCTTTCACACGAATATACTTTTTCATCACGTGCTTGAACGCTTCACTTGCCTCTAACGCTTCAGGGGCTGACCCATCACCTTCATTTCCTTCATCATAGTAAGGAGCAACACCATTAGGGGTCGCCATATACAATTGTGGCTCTGCTTCATCCTCTCCGGTTTCATATTCCGTCAGGTAATCTTCGTCGATTAATGTAGGCGGGTAGTCAAACAGTCCTAGGACATTTTCCTTGATAGAGATAGTTGAAGAGATAGATTCAGGGATCTTGGAGTTGTTCTCTGTATTTTTCAAATCAATAAAGAATCTTCTCAGATCTTTCGCCGTTCGGATCTGGAATAGATCCTGCTCTAGGTTAATTGCGTCGAGTTGTCTGTACTCTAGAGATTTCTTCGCAAAATAAACCCACTTTTGTGCATGCTCAAAGTCTTTCTCTGCGCTGAGAAAATCTTTATGAAGGTTGCGGGTGTGGATCGGATCTGCATAATAACGCTTCGCAAGTGGGCTTGTTGAGCTAGTTAGGTGAGAGATCAGATAGTTTGCACGGCGGTACATACCGATCAGGCGCTCTGTTTCTTGATAGATTTGAAGCTCGGCTTGACCAAGCTGTAACAGGAGGGTATTCATGCGTAACCACTCATGTTTGATCTTTGCTTCACTTTCAATATCCAGTTTTTCACCATTGCCAGCGACCAATTGAGCTTGTTCTTCAAGGGCTAATTGTTGGCTTAACTCTTTTAATGCGCCCATCTCACGGATTGCACGAATATCGGAATTGGCCATCATGGAAGAAGTTAATGTGTTTGCAGCTCCTTCAACACCCGCTGCTGCTCCTCTTGCTGCTTGATAGGCAGCTTCAGATGCACCACCTGTGTAAACTGCGGCAACAATGCGAGTTGCAGTTGTAATCGCACCTGTGATTTTATTCGCTTTCTTTCTTCTTTCTGCTGCCTCTACTTGGATCTTGGTCATCTGACGAGTTATATCCATCTGCTTTTGACCATAATCCAGACGAACGTAGTTTTGATGATCGTCAATTTCTGCGACTTGAGCGCGCCTTCTAATTTCGATTTCGATGCCAGACTTTACACTATTGATCTGTTGTACAAATTCTTGCAGCTTCTGATTGGCATGGATGATATTCATTTGTTGAAGCCCAATATCGCTGCCAGTCATATCGGCACTTTCAAAACAGTCACCTGCGATAGATGTGTCTAGACAAGTTTCATGATATTGAACCCCAAGGAGCTTTGATAGCTCATTTTGATAAATATCTACGCTTTGATAAAACTTATCCTGGTATAACTTATAGTTATCATAAGTGTATGCTGCGATTTTAAAGCTATCAATTGCATAGTTCAGTTGCTCTTCGGCTTTCTCGGATAAAACCACATAACTGTCAAGATTTTCTCTACTATCCTGTCGATCAGGATAAATAATAAACTGCGCATCTTCAGGTAATCCAAGAATATTGATGTCACCTTTCATCCAAGCAATCGCATCTTTGAGCTGTCGGCGGGCTTTCATGAAACGCGTGAGGGCTTCAGGTAACCCCGTGTGTCCTTTCACTCGCATAAGGTTCGTATTCGGGAAAGCGACTTGAGATTTTGGACAACTTGATGAAAGTCCTTGCGGGGCCTTCCACCATCCATTGATGTATTGTTTGAATTTTGATGTATCAGTGACGATTAGATTGCCATCTTCATCTTTCTGACCCTCTTTAGGGACTAGGCTTTGCCAGTATTGAAGATCACGTGGTGCTTCTGGTGATAGTGGCTCTGTACCGACAGCACAATCATGATGGCGGCCAAGTGTTTCCAATAGTGTTTCTAATTGATGGGCTGAAACACCATGTAAAGATTGACTCACTTGACCTTGAGTTACATTGAGTTTCGCGAGCTTAACATGGGACTCTGCGGTCTGTGCCATCAGTTGATAGAGTAACGTGAGGTCCTTCCACCCTTCAAAAAGAGCTTCATCACTGCCAAGCATCTCACTGTAGTTATCCTCATCATAATACTTCGGAGAAATTAAGCCTCGTGTAGGTGTAAGATCGACTAAGATCTTTCGATAATTATCATCTGAGAAGAGCTTCCAATATTGGCTGAGTGCTTCCTTGTATATAGCTGAAGCCTCACTAATCAATTCTCTTTCCATTTCGATCGACTCTTCACGGAATCGGCTGATACGTGCTTCGTCGATCTTTTTGTTACCTAAAATGACTTTCGCGACAGCACGATCATAGAACAAGTCGATTAAGAGCTCATGCCAATCCGTTTTGCCGTCTTGATATGGTGTCAGATTTCTTTGAATCATATCCAGAGCATGATAAGTCAGACACTCCTCACTTTGGGCATAATTACCCTCTAGGTTACAGTCGCCAGTACTTTTGACTTGCAGTGGTAAATGATACAGCGACGTAAAGTCTAATGACGTGCTTCCTTGAGCATAAGCATTGACGATCGTCTTTTTGGAAGGATCCCAACGATACATTAAGTGTTTATATCGAAATGCTGCTTTGTATGGGGAATATATATGCAAAGATGGATTATGTTCTTCGGCAGACACGCTTTGATCTGCTTGATCAAAGTAGAGTGCTTGTCTGACAAGTTTTGTTAAGTCTTTACGAACATATATTTCTGCTATAACAGGCGGGGAGCTTTTATTCGTATTAGAACAATAATCTGTATTACAACCGACCAAGCTCACTTCATATTTCCCTTCGCTGAGCGTCAGAGTATGTGTTGTGACATTGCCTAATGGTGTTTTTGTTGTGACGTTATCTTTTGTCAGAACAACTGTATAACGTGTCGCATGCGGGACTTTTTTCCAGGTTAAAACCACATCTTTTGCTGTTTCTTCAGCATCGAGGAAATGTAAGGCTTTGACAATCGGTTTTGGTGAATCTGGATGACCAAGCTGAACTCTTGCTTGAACAGTTACAGGCGATGATTGAGCGGAACACTTATTTTTGGCATTACAGGCTTCAATTTTATATTGATGCTGACCAGGTCCATTGATCTCAACGGTAAGCTCTGTTGATTGTTGACTCACTCGTTGTTTCTGCTTTCTACCCTGTAGTTCAGTCATCAGGTAATACGCTGCATTTTCAACAGGAGCCCAAGTTAACTTGACCGTGGCTTTGCTATCCTTGTTTAACTTCACCTGATCTGGGGTTGCATTCAAGTGGCGTGGAGTATTGGGAATAAAAGAAACCGAAATTGGTTTTGCAAATTCCTTGAACTCTGAACAACCAGCGTTATTGTGTTGGTGGCAAGCTCTTACTCTAAATTTGAGCTTTGAGTTATTTTCAATCGTTGCAAATTTCTTGGTTAACTCACTGCCTTTATAGACCCTTGACCAATCACCGCCATTGACTTGGCGTTCAACTTCATAGGTAGCCGCACGTTCAGTTTTCGCCCAAGAAACTTGAATATTGCCAAGTTCGTCTGGTTCATTGACCGTGATTTGGGTTGGTTGTATAGGTGCTCTATAGACTTTGACAGTGCGAATAGGACCATATGAACCACAATTATTTGTCGAAAATCGGCAATTTTTTATCCGATAATCGTAGGTTCCTTCCGGGAGATCCTGTGTTTGTGATGTAGAATTAAACCGACTTGTTTTCCAAGCTCCACCATTATCGCGGCGCTGGAAGAAGTAATAATCAATATGATAATTTGGTTGTTCGTTACTTCGCTTGATCGTAAATGAGCGGTTAAAAAATTCATTATCATCTGCTCTGACAGGGCGACCTGTTGGAATTTGTGGCATACCACTTAATTTCCATCTTATTTTATAATCCATGCTCTTATTTGGATTTTTGGTCGCAGCATCAAAATACTTCTTGCCTGAATATTTGAGGCAACGTTTATATTTTTCTACACAATATTTATTTGAACTATTATTGGGATCGTAATATAAAGTTGTGGCTGAATAAGGATTTTTGATGATTTCCCAGTAAACTTTTTGATCGCCATAGGCTTCGATACCGGAATAATCAGCTTTCCAAGCACTTGCTATATCATTAAATGTTTTTGGTGGAAAAAGTCGGTCAAATTCTACGGATGTATTTTTATCTTGCTCTTCCCTATTTTTAAAAACTTCAAAAGTCATTCTATCTTTAAAGGACTGATCAAGGCTTACTCTACTGCCGTCACCAAAAAGTGCAAGAACCCAAGAACCCTTGATTTGAGGCCCATGTTTGCCTAGAGATAACTTGACACCCTTGGGAATATAAACACTGGTTATCTTATCATTTAAGCCAAGTGGCACTCCTGACCACTTTTGACTAGAGAAGCCATCTTTTGGAAAGAGAACTCTAGTGTCACCACTCCCATGGTGTTCATACACTTCGATCAGTTTTATTCCCTGATGGGAATTTTCCGATTGAGCAAAAGTTGTGGCTAATTGTGTGGCGAAATTATCAATCCAACTTTTATTCGATGCAGAGGCAAGCGAACTAAAGGTTGCCAAGGCAGTTAAACCGATAGTTTTTATTTTCATATTTACCTTTTGTTAGTTATTCCGTTAAGTAAAAACTCATAAATGCAGAGAAACACTTATGAAATTAAAAATTATTGATTTTTTCTTTTTTATTTAAGTGCTTAGTATTCATTGAAGTCAGTATTGAATACTCAGAGTAGAAAGGCTCTACTGAAAAAATATCTATAACCGTTGGTGGAAAATGATATAGAAAGGTTGTAAAGGCTCCTCTTTTGAGGAGAAAGTAAGGTATTTAAGTGAAAGATTATTTGGCTAAGTACGACAGACTTCATATACGACTCAAAGAAGTAAAGCTCATTCAGTTAATATTTGTTGTTTTTTAGAGCGCTTATCTCTTTTATAAGTTATAAGCAAATCGGGCGTGAATTCTAGCATTTAATTGGCTTTTCGCAATATTAAATAGTTATTTAGCATTATTATTTTTTTATAGAGAAAAGTAATTAACTTGATTCTCTTGTTTTGGTTTTGTAATCCCCCCATTTCTAGCAGCAGTTATTCGTAGAAATTCCTAAGCTACGTTCATTAACTGTCTTGGAGGAATGCCTCCAATGGCCGAGTGGGGCCGTTCATTGTTGTAATTCCACAACCATTCAGTTGCCTGTTGTTGGGCTTCTTCCACTGATTCAAATGCATGCATATCAAGCCATTCATGTCGCACTGTTCGATTAAATCGCTCCACATAAGCATTTTGAGTTGGCTTACCTGGCTGGATGTACATCAATGTGATTTTGTGTTTCTTCGTCCAATT
>NZ_KB894498.1 GCF_000374485.1 Algicola sagamiensis DSM 14643 | reverse complement strand
TTCAGTGGATCTATTTCTGGTGATTTCAGTGGTGATACTTTATGATTTGCCATGTGGTGTTTCTCTTTGTTGACTATTGATTTGTCAGATCAATCAACAGATTAGCACCACATTCTTTTTCTCACCTCATACACCAGAAATCATCATAGCTCTGTTTGATATTTTAAATCGCTTTTTGCGTTCCGATTTTTCATAATTGATATATTCTCAGTCGATATTTATATGTAAAGTAGAGACACTTTTTGATTGAAAGAATGTAGAAGAGAAAGCGAAGGGACTTAGTTTTAGTGCTGCTTAATAATTTAAGCAGCACTGAAGGTTGTTAAGGGATTTTTATCCCAATTACTTTGTTTCTACCTCGTCTCTTGCAAAATAGTTCATGTTGAACTGAAGGCGAGCGTAGTTTTTTTCAATATGTTTATTGAGTTCCTTTTGCTTTTCCAAAGGAAGGTTATCATTAAATAGTTGATAAAACTCTTGTAATGAACTTGGCTCTTTATGCTCAAAACTATATGCATCGATTCTCATATTTATAATCGCAGCATTTGTATACTCATCTTCACTAATAGGGTTTGGACGGTTTCTACCTGGTGAGAATAGAGTAGCGAAGTCTTTGAAGTCAGCAGTACTAGCAATATCTTGGAGTTTTGGCATATTTGATCTTAAGTTTCCATAGTGTGTCCACTCGACAGTTTTACCGCCTGGAATATGTTCAAATAACGCTGTGATTTTGGTGAATTTTGCTCCAACTGTCCCTAAAAATTGACTTGAAGTTCCTTCATTACTTCTCAAATATGATAATGCATTAGTAAGAATTTCTTGCTGTCGTGGCCTATTATATGAAAAGCGAATCGTACTTGGCATCTCGTCAGTATTTGTGATGACTTCTGTACCATTGAAGTAGCGATATTGCTCTTGATTGAATTCGTCTCTGTCCTTTTGAAGGATTGGTGATGTTTCTTCTACGTGATATGCAACTGAATACACAGTATTTTGAGGATCAGATAGTTTTCCTTTTAAATATCCAACCTGTTCGCTTCCATCATATTTAACTTTACTTCCCTTTGCACAAAGATCGTAATAGCTGTTATAGCTATCACAGTGCTCGACATATCCTTCGGTAAAGTAATTTGCTTTTTGTTTTACTGTCAGGCTTTTCGAAATTCTTTGGGCTAAATCACCAGTTGTGGAATAAGCAGTTTGCTTCTTCTTGATAAAGTCTTCAATTGTGATGTGATTTGGAAGATGCTTAGGGTATTCTTTGAGAATTTCCTCGAGTGTATCATTGAACTTAGGTACTGAAGAGCTATACATTCGATTATTTTCTACATGAAATGGCTCAATGACGTTACTATTTAACCGATTAACAGGCCGTCTTGAGACAGTCACAAATGCACTTGAAGTATCTTGGAAGTTCTTAGCTTCTATATTTACTTTTTCATAGCTCAACTCATCTACTTCATTTAAAGTAACTTCGTATTTGCCGCTTGAATTTAATGTTTTAAGCTGGCTTTCAAGATTATTGGCAACAAAAATTTTATCTCCAGAGTGAGTCACTAGAGCTGGGTATGTTGCTGCATCTTTGCGACCTTCTTTACACACAAATACGTCATTCCATACATGTTGACCACCATTGTTTGTCTGAGTGACGACTTTGTCGTGCTTCCCATTATTGATCTCAACGCCGAATAACGGTAATTCTTTTATAGCTGTAGGTATATTGGCCTTAACATTTACTGTCTTACATTCACATCCTTTCAGGCGTAATTCATCATTCTCTTTATAGAATTCCAAGTCTACTTTGAAGTTACCTAGATCTTTAACGGGTACATCTTGATACGTCGTAATATTTAACTCAGCGGTTTCTCTTGTATTTGGCTTTAAAGATAGGCGATGTTCTAGAGCACCAACCATAATTGCTAAATTTACGGTATCTTTTCCTTTTAATTTAAAGCTGACATTTCCATTTTCATCTGTTGATTTGCCATAGAGTTTAGATGGGTATTTCACTTTAGTCGGATCAACAGTTTTATTCGGATCTTTTGTGTCATCTGGCTCTGCTGGGTCATCGGAGTCGTCAGTATCTGTACTAACAATCAGAGAAGCTGCGGATTTCTTATCAGTATCAATTGGTTCCCAATTTTCATCAAAAAGAATGACAGTAGTTGTATGAGTTTCATTTAATGGAATTTCTTGACCACATTCGCTTCTTGCGACGACTTTAAAACTTAGTGTCTTTTCTTCCTGACTTCCTGTATCAGTAGAGCCATCAGTATCCTTCCCATCTCCCTTATCTCCCCCAGATCCTTTCCCATCATCTTTATCCCCGCCAGTATTTGTATCTGGGCTTGATGGTGAAGAAGGTTTTGAAGGTGTTGTTGGATTCGACTTACTTGTTTTCTTGTTCTTATCGTCCATGTTGGAGCCGCCGCCGCAACCGGTGACGAGTAATGCAGTGATTAAACTTGCTAGCAATTTTGTTTTCACGGAATATTCCTTATCAATACTACGTAAAGATTGAAAAACACACAGAATGACTCGCTTTTGGTTGATTTTTAGTCATTTTTGTGTGCGAGATTTGTAAAATGATAGCAATTATTGGGTAAATATTTAACCACTTTGTTGTAGAAAAATTTAACTTTCATACAATTTACGGATTTGTATAAAATTTTTTCAATTTAATGTAAATTGATATGTCCGAAAGCGTGAATGAAGGGCAATGGCAAAGGAGGGCCAAATCGGCCCTCTGGTTATTTTTCTGCGAGATTTTCTAAAGAAATAGAGAGTGGTTGTGGGGTGTTGCTGCGATCGCCATTTACGCTTGTACTACGTATTGCGAGCGCATGTTCTGGGGGTTGCTCTGAATGATAGGCTTTCCATTCTCCATTTGGGGCCAAATATTGCAGATTGATACCAGGGAAAGCACTCTGTAGTTTTAAGTGACCTTCGACGAGTTGTGCGCCGACCGCTGGAAGGTGAAAGTGCACACCTGACTTTTCTAGTTTGAATAACTCTTTGTGACCCAAAATGGCAGCAAATCGGCTCCAATCCTGATTGAGTTGAATTTGATCAATCCATTCTGATTGTTGATGATCTTCCCAAGATGCGCGGTGCCAAGCTCTTTCTGCTAATGAAAGTAGTCTCGGAAATAACATGGCTTCGAGGAGTTGTGGTGTGCGGATTGTTTCGGTCCACACTTGTCCCTGTATCCCTTTGACTGCGGTTGTGTAGTCTACTTCGGATTCTGGTACTTGCCAGATGTGACCATCTCTATCTTTATTACTTTTCGCATGCAGGGAAAGGTTTAAGGGGGCATAAGAGAAGGCCTTATAGCTGTCCGTATCTCGGGATGCCCAGTAGGTACCTCTTTCATTCGGGCTGGCACTGTATGGCATATCGAAGTACAGTGCATCACTGCTGGCTTGAATCAACCCGAAGCCTTTTTGTGCAAGTTCGGCTGCTGTTTTTGTTGCACCATCAGGTCTTGGTTTCCAGGCATATGCTAAGTTCTGACGAGTTTCGAGTGCACTTTGATCTTGTAAGTCTGATACTCCATCAGACCAAGCCCCTAATGTATGAATACCGCGGGCTTTTACAAGTTGACTCACTCGTTTTGCGAAATAATTGGCTGGGGTGAATGTTGGATTCAGTTGTTTTGCTTTGAGGGCAGCACAGGCGGGAGAGCGTGACCACGGTGTATCCCAGTTGGCTAATGCAATATTTCCTTTTGTTGGATCAGTTCCATTTTTTGATTCAAATCCATGGCCCAACATGCTGTTGACCGCTTCATCACCACCAAAATGCCAGGTGGTGAGCGGATGCGATGTGTCATTGTGCATTTGTTGAATATCACCCATCACTCGGTCAATAAATTGATAGGTAGAATCCAAACATGGATCGACATAACTATCTTTATAATACTGAATCGACAGGTATCGTGAAGTATCTTTCGGTTCACGCAGTCGATATTGATTGGCTTGAACAGGATCAGTCTTCTGATATTTCTGATAACGGTGCTCCATCGCAACAATCGCTGCGCGTGCATGTGCAGGCATATCGATTTCCGGGATCACCTGGATCATCCGATCATCCGCATATCGCAAGAGTGCTTTATATTCTTCAGCGGTCAAAAATCCTGAGCCGCTATTGTTTTTCGTTGCACCTGAACCGAGTTGTGGTAACAGACAAGTTTGCTCATAGGGATCAAAGCAGCGTTGGCCTGCGACTTCGGTGAGCTCAGGGATCGACGGGATCTCAATCCGCCAACCTTCATCGTCACTCAAATGCAGTTGTAAGCGGTTAAGCTTATAGGCAGCCATTTGGTCGATGATCTTTTTGAGCGTTTCCAACCCAAAGAAGTTGCGTGCGATATCAATAAATAATCCGCGGTAGGCAAATCGAGGCGCATCATAAACTGTGGTGAGTGGTAGCGTCTGCTCCTTTACATCAATCAAACCGAGAAGTGACTGAAATCCATAAAAAACGCCTGCATCGTCATATCCCTGAATAAGTACGTGATGCTCAGAGACTTGGAGCGTATAACCGCCTTCAATCGCAAGCTCCGGATGGAAGTGTTTTATATGTTGGCCGATGACTTCTGCTCGGATCGGAACCATGCCTTTTTTCGTTTGCCGAGAAAATGACAACCCAAGCTGAGTAAAACGCGCTTGTATGGCTGCAATCTGTTGAAATGGTAAAGATGACTTTATAATAGAGAACCCATGCTGAACCGAAATGGATTGATCATGGACTGTTTGATTTAAAGGTTTTGGAATGATACCGGATTGCCAGCTTGTTGATGTGTCAGCCATGCGGCTTTGATAGAGTTTATAACGTGCTTCTGGGGTAAATGGCGAATGGCCGTCGTTTGTTGTTCGTTTCCAATTATTTGAGTGATGGCGATCGATAGGCATCGCATATTGGCTGGTATTTTCAGTATCCGTCATGGGGATATTGGCGGCATGCCCTTTTTCATCTGCGATAAAGAGTCGTGGAAAAATGTCACTGTTTTGTAGAAGCCAATATTCACCCAAGATATCGAACGTGAATGTTTTTCCTGATTCCCATTGAAATGCTCCCTCTGTTGGCTTGAACTGATGCAGATCACCGTTGATGTGATGGAGGGCAAAAGGCACTTGATTTTGTAGTTTGAGCAAACGTCTTGTGCTGTGCATATATAAGGCAAATTGTGGTGAACTTGCTTGGATATCTTCGCCAAGGTTTTGAATGCTGAGTCGAAGAAAAAAACAAGAAGACCAGTCTGCGCCTGCTGCATCACATTGACTTTTTTCTTCAGCAGTTAAAGCTTGTGGATTTTTAAGGACTTCAATTTGTACAGAGAGACCCGCAGCAATATCATGCAACGCTTGCTGTATCTGCGGGTTTTTATTGACTTGAACAAGCGGCGTAAAGCGTTGTTGTATTTGCTGGCAAGCCGTTAGTCCTAAACAAAACAGGATAAGGCCAATCATCAAACGGTACATTGTATTTTCCTTTTGTTTATTATGTGGCACATGGACTTATACGTCCTGACGATGCCCACTGGATTCTCGTAAAACCAGGGTTGGTTTAAATATGTGCTGAATTGGTTTCGTTGTTTCTGTTTGTGCCTGTGTACGACGAACTTGTCGAATGAGCGACCGGGTTGCATGTTGGGCAATCTCGAATGTTGGCTGCGCACAGGTTGTTAAAGATGGCCAAGTTTGTCTCGAAAAGGGACTATCTTCGAATCCCACAATCGATAGTTCCTGTGGTACTTGGATGTCGAGTTGGGTAGCAGCAAATAGTGCACCTGCTGCGATTTCGTCATTACAGGCAAAAATCGCTGTGGGACGCGGTTGAGTAGATAGCAAGGTTTTGGCCTCCACCTTTCCTGACTCAAATGAGTATTGACCAGAGCGCACCATTTTTGGGTCTGCTTTGAGTCCTTCTTCTTGAAGGGCTTCTTGGTAGCCATTGAGCCTTTCATGGCTGGAAGCATGGTCGAGATCACCACTAATAAAACCAATCTGTCGATGACCCATATCCAGCAGGTAACGGGTCATGTCTTTTGCTGCGCCCAGATCATCAATCGTGATGTGTTGATGATCGTGGTGTTGTTGATTTTCATGTTCTCGTTTGTTCTGGCTGGAGGTGATTGCAATATATTGGACGTCTAACTGAGCCAGTAAGGTTTGGATCTCCGGCATTTCGGAAAGTGGTGGTGTCAACACGAGGCCGGATAAGTTTGTGCGCCGGATCATCATTTCAATTTCTTCACAAATGTCATCTGCGGTGGAGTCACACGGGTGGATCACCAGCTCAAAACCATGTTCCCGGCAAATCGATAAAATCCCTTTTTGCATTTCAATAATATAGTAGGCATTGGGGTTATCGTAGACGTAGGCGATGGTATACGAACGCGCCCCGGCAAGGTTTCTGGCAGAAAGGTTTGGTTGGTAATTCAGGATAGTGATGGCTTCGGTGACTTTTTCTTTGGTTGATTGTCGTACGGAAGGTTCCTGATTCAAGACCCGGGATACAGTTTTAATGGAAACGCCGGCATGTCTTGCGACATCATGGATGGTTACTTTCGTCATAAGATGCTTATTTTTATAGGTATTGCTTGGATGTGAACAATCAATGTTCAAGTTGGTTCAATTTTACCTCTGAAAGAGGTAACCCCAGTCTAGATGAATTTTCTATGCCTTCCAATCCCGCGATGGTTTGATTCTTATTTTTGATAATCACGTTGTATTTTTGGCGGAATAAATTTTCGAATAATCCTTTTCAACTGTCTAAATATTGTGTACATTAAATTTAAATGACAGCGTTGTCAAATTATAAAAATAATCCAAATGCTAGTGTAAAAAGCAATAAATATCATCCAGTTATATATATCGGAAGTTGTCATGTAAAGCAGTCAATTGAAGTCGAATAAGTAAAACGAAGTTGGATGGGCTTTCTCACGGCTGTGGAAAAAATCGCGCATGGAACAGTCAGTTGGGGGGAACAATGAGAACAAATACCATTTCAATTTGCGCAAAAGCAGTTCGGTTTGCTCTATTGGTGGGCACCGCCTGTACATTTGAGTCTGTGGCAGAAACCGAACAGGAAGAAATCGAAGTCATTGAGGTCCGTGGGATCCGGGCAAGTCTCAATGAGTCTGTGAATACCAAACGAATGTCCAATGCAGTTGTGGATGCGATCACAGCGGAGGATATCGGAAAGTTTCCGGATAAAAATGTTGCAGACTCTCTGCAACGTATCACAGGCGTTTCAATTAGTAGAGATTTTGGAGAGGGAGAAAAAGTCAGCATTCGAGGCACTGCCCCCGGCCTGAACCGAACCCTGCTTAATGGTCAGAATGTCGCAACCGCAGATTGGTTTATTCTGGACAAACCCAGCCGAAGCTTTAATTACAGCTTACTTCCTTCAGAAATCGTTTCTTCACTCGAAGTCCATAAAAGTCCACAAGCGGATATTGATGAGGGCAGCATTGGTGGCACGGTGATTGTGAGGACTCGGCGTCCGTTGGCCATGCCATCGAGCAGACTCGCTGGAACAGTTGAGGGCACATACAATGATTTGTCCGATGCGTGGGACCCGAGCTTATCCGTTTTATATTCATGGAAAAACCCAGATGAAAACTTCGGTGTACTCGTCTCGCTGATCAAGCAGGATCGAACGCTGCGTCGCGACGGTTTTGAGGTGCTTGGCTGGGATAAAAGAACCATTGCAGGTCAGGAAAATATTAGCGTTCCAAGCTTAATCGGTTCGGCGTATTTTCAACAGGAGCGTGAGCGAGAAAGTGGTGTGTTGACGTTCCAATACGCACCAAATGATGTGCTAGACATGACGCTGAATCTGCTGCATTCAAAGATGGATGCGAATAACTTAAATCATAACTATTTGGTGCCACCCACCTGGGAGTGGGATAGCGGTCGTACACCGAATGGGCCGAATGTCGAATCACCCGTGATCCAGCATGGGACGTTGGTCAGTGCAACAATGGGCGCTTCAGATCGCCGTGGTGCTGTTCACAATGTTGCCAACCGAATTTCCTTCACGGAAACATCGGCATATGACCTGGATATTAATTATTTGGGGGATCTGCTAACCTGGCATGGGCAAATCGGCTACACCAAAGCCGAAGGTGGGACAACGCGAGATATTTTCTCTGAATTTGCAGCAAACACGAAGTACAGTTTTGACCTTCGACAAGGTGTACCTCAAGTAAGTTTTCCTACATCATTCGACTCGACCGATCCTGCTTTGTTGAATAACCTAGACTGGGCGCATATGAATAGCCGCCCGACGGAAGATGAAGAATGGTATGCGCAACTCGATATCAGTCGGGAAGTCAACGCGGGAATTTTTCACGAAGTCAAACTGGGCATGAAGTACCGTGATCATGATAAAAATCTGGATTTTCAAGCTGGTCGCTTCCATGTACCCACCGATGGGTTCTCTGAATCCATTTTGGATGAGGTGAAAAAGAATAACCCATCCATGGCCAACTTTGCCGATGGCTTGATCCCATCCGATTTTATGTCGGATCTCCGCTTACCCGGGTCACTTGTTTCATACCCAAAGCTCAATGCGGATAAACTAGCCGAAGCGCTCACTGCTGATCCAAACCGCATCGTGTTCTATCGCTTCCTCCCAGAGATATTTGCGATCAATGAGAAAATATCGGCGGGTTATGCAAAGGGCAGCTTTGAGGGGGAGAACTTCCGTGGCAATATTGGGCTTCGCTTGGTACAAACCGAGCTAACTTCTTCTTCCTGGCAATGGAATGGTCCTTGGCATGCGCCAACGAGCAAAACTTGGAAGACATTTCGCAATCGATATTCTGATGTACTCCCAAGCTTTAACTTGAACTATGACTTGCAAGATGACTTGCAGTTGCGTGTTGCAGCTGCACGTGTGATGGCTCGTCCAGAGTATTCTAAGCTTGCAGCGTCAACCAGCTTGATCAACAGCAATCTCACAGGGACATCTGGTAACCCGGAGTTAGAGCCATTTCGCGCGAATCAAATCGAAGTGGGTGTTGAATGGTACTTTATGGACTCCGCATTGTTATCTGCTACGGTATTCGCGAAGGATATCGAGTCTTACGTGATTGATACACAGTCATCTGTGAGCATGTTTGACGAGTTAACCGGTTCCAACAAGACTTTTCAAATCTCACGGCCGATCAATGGCGATGGCGGCACAAACAAAGGACTTGAGCTGAGTTATCAGCAGCCATTCTTCGATTCATTTGGGGTCATCGCGAATTACACCTATTCCAACGCGAAAGCGGATAATAGACAACAGTCGGGTAGTGATAAAATTCCAGGCAACTCCAAAAATACGGTCAACCTTTCTGCCTATTACGAAGATGATGCTTTGAGTGGACGCCTGTCTTATAACTATCGCTCTAGCTATCTGGAGGGGATCGAGCGCGGAGCAGAATTAATGACGGATAGCCGTGGCCAATGGGATGCATCGTTTTCTTACAACATTAATGAGCAAATCAGCGTGTCGTTGAAGGGTGTGAATTTGACGGATGAGGAGATATTTAAATACTCCGAAACCAAGTCACGGCCCACGACTTATTATCTCAATGGTCGCCGTTACTATGCTGGTGTGCATGTTCAGTTTTAGAGGCAAATCATGACAGAAGCAAACACCACAACATCAGAGACGCTCTTTTTAGGGGTTGATGGTGGTGGTACAAAGTGCAAGGCGAAGCTGGTTTCTGCATCTGGTGAAGTACTCGGTGTCGGCATCTCTGGACCCGCGAATCCGATGGTGGATCCTGTTGAGGCTAAGCAGTCTATTTTGGAGTCTGCACAAAGGGCTTTATCAGATGCAAGTCTTCCCAGTTCACAGTCACACCGGGTTGTGGCGGGTGTTGGGCTTGCAGGTGTGAATATTCATTCTTGTTATCAACAAGTGTCGCAGTGGCAGCACCCATTTCAGGCGTTTTATCTCACAACGGATTTAGATATCGCCTGTTTGGGTGCACATCAAGGGCAAGATGGTGCGGTAGTTGTTGTGGGAACGGGTTCCTGTGCACTGGCCAAGCAAGGGACCACAAATTTGTATATTGGTGGCCAAGGATTCTTGTTAGGCGATAAAGGAAGTGGTGCCTGGTTTGGGCTGGAGGCGGTCAAACATTGTCTTTTGACCATAGATGGCATCATGCCACCGTCGATTTTGTCAGAGCAAATCCTAAGAGAGCTAGACTGTGAGGATGCGCAGACGATCGTCTCTTTGCTTGCCCGAGCATCGTCATCTCAGTTCGCGAAGCTTGCGCCATCCGTTTTTGATTGTGCGATTCAAGGGGACGAGATTGCCACGAAGATGGTCCGTGAAGGGGCGTCTTATATCAGTGATTTAATTCGTCGTGTACTTGTGCTTTCACCAGAGCGAATTTCTATTTTAGGTGGACTTAGCCATTTGCTACTGCCGTGGCTCGAATATGACGTCGCAAAGCAACTGACTGAGCCACGGTTATCACCAGAAGATGGTGCCATTTTATTTGCTCAGCAGCAGATGGATCACTTTTCAATGCAATCAGTAGAAAACAGGGGGAATGCCTATGTCTGGCACAATCATGGAACAGGAAGCGAGAGAAGCGCCTCAAAGGCTGGCTGATCAACTGCTGTGGGCGAACAATCGGTTCGAAAAACTCGGTGAAAAACTACGGGAGATTTCACCGAGTATGATTTGGGTGGCTGGCAGGGGCACTTCCGATCATGCAGGTGTTTTTGCGAAGTATCTGATAGAGGTTGAAGCTGGCGTTCCTGTATCTCTCGCTTCTCCTTCTGTGGCAAGTATCTTTAACCGCAGGCTGGATCTTTCAGGCGCTGTGGCGGTGTTTATTTCTCAGTCTGGGCAAAGTTTAGATATTTTAGCGCAGGCGAATATGGCCAGAGAGCAAGGCGTCTATTCTATCGCAATTGTAAATGATGAATACTCACCACTGGCTGAACGTGTCGATTGTGTCATACCGTTATATGCAGGAGAAGAGACCGCGGTTGCTGCAACGAAAAGTTGCTTGTTGACTTTGGCTGCTTTACTTCAAATTGTTGCACATTGGCAACAAGATCAGACGCTATTGGCGGAGCTGATCCGATTACCCGACTTATTAGATAATGCGGTTCAATCGTCTGATTCTGAGATTCCAAAACAATTGACAGCACTCCAATCTTGTATGGTTCTAGGTCGTGGATTTGGCTATGCAATCAGTCGAGAAATCGCGCTGAAACTCAAAGAAGTCTGCCAAATTCATGCTGAGTCGTTCAGTAGTGCAGAGTTTATCCACGGTCCAGTAACGCTCGCGCATCAGGATTTTCATGTGTTGGATGTGCATATCCAGGATGAAACTGCGTTTGTTCATAAACAACAAATCACAGAAATTAAACGGCGCGGGGCGACGATTCTGCCTGTTGAGCAGCCTGTTTTATCTGTACATCCACGTTTGGCACCATTGACACTCTTGCAACGCTTCTATATTGATATAGCGAAAGTTTCGTTATCACGGGGTATGGATCCTGATACACCCGTTGGTTTGAAGAAGGTAACCAAAACACTATGAAGCAACGCTTGATTGTTCGAGAACTTTTTGATGGAAAACAACGACGGCGACACCAGGTTGTTGAAGTCCAAGATGGTGTGATCACTTGCTGCGAGACCGTATCCGCTGATCATCCTGAGATGTTGGATGGGCTACTTGTCCCCGGATGGATTGATGCCCAGGTCAACGGCGGTGGCGGTGTGCTATTCAATCATGCACCGACAGTGCATACGCTTCAAACAATGGCGCAAGCACATAGCTCGTTTGGTACGACAGCGATGTTACCAACACTCATCACGGATGATATCAAGGTAATCGAACAGGCTGCGCAAGCGGTTGCAGATGCAATTGCAGAAAAGGTCCCGGGGATCCTTGGCATTCATTTTGAGGGACCGCATTTATCAACACCAAAAAAAGGGGTCCACGAAGCATCTCATATTCGCGGGATTTCTGAGGCTGAATGGGCGATTTACCGCCGAGATGATCTGGGTGTGAAGTTGATGACGATTGCACCGGAAACCGTCACACCTTCCGAAGTTTGTGCATTGCGAGATATGGGGGTCATTGTTTGTATCGGACATTCCAATGCGGGCTTTGAAACGACCCGTGCTGCCTTGGCTGCTGGTGCAAAGGGTTTTACACATTTATTCAATGCAATGTCACCAATGACTTCCCGCGAGCCTGGTGTAGTGGGGGCTGCTTTGTCTGATACACAAAGCTGGTGTGGCTTGATTGTGGATGGTCAGCATGTGCACCCTGCGACACTGCAAGTTGCCTGTACAGCCAAGCCAGAAGAAAAAACGTTTCTTGTGACCGATGCAATGTCGTTTGCAGGTTCAGATGCCAATCAGATGATGCTCGGGGACAAGGTTGTGCAGCGAGAAGCCGGAAAGCTGACAACATCAGATGGCACATTAGCTGGGTCTGATTTAACAATGGATCAAGCCATTCGTAATACGTGCTCGCTCTTAAATTTTCCATTAGAGCGTGCTTTAAACATGGGAAGCCGATATGTGGCTGAGTTTCTTCAGCTGCAAAACGAATATGGCCTGATCCAGCCGGGAATGCAGGCAAATATGGTCTTACTCGATGAAAAAACATTGACCCTGAAACAGGTGTGGCAGGCGGGGAATATGATTTTGAATCATTCAAAATAAAACAAAACGAACAATGAGAAGGAGACAATGATGCATCTGGCTTTTCTTGATTGGGCCATCGTCATTGGTGTACTGATGACGACGATGCTGATCGGCATTCTCGTCAGTAAAAGAGCCTCCCAAAATAGCACGTCCTACTTTCTTGCGGGCAGGCATATGCCCTGGTGGTTATTAGGCTTATCGATGGTCGCAACAACGTTTGCGGCAGATACACCCAACTTAGTTGCCAATATTGTCAGAACAGACGGTGTTTCCGGAAACTGGGTATGGTGGGGCCTACTCATTAGCGGCATGATGACTGCGTTTGTCTACGCTAAGTTTTGGCGAAGATTAGGTGTTGTGACGGATGTTGAATTTTATGAGCATCGATACAGTGGCAAAGGCGCAGGTTTTCTTCGTGGTTTCCGAGCACTTTACCTTGGCTTGTTTTTTAACGTGATGATCATGGCTAATGTCACACTCGCAGCCGTGAAGATTGGGACTGTTCTCTTTGGGATTTCACCAGAAATGGTGATATTGATTGCTGGTGGGATCACTGTGATTTTCTGTGCAATCGGTGGATTTCTAGGGGTGTTGATCACTGATATGCTGCTTTTTGTGATCGCGATGGTCGGTGCTATTCTTGCTGCTTATTATGCGATTGAGCATCCGATGATTGGAAGTATGGATGCCTTGTTGAGCCACGAAAACACGGTTGGGAAAACGTCTATTCTTCCGGATTTAAGTAATCCAGATATTTTTATTCCCATTTTATGTATTCCGTTGCTGCTTCAATGGTGGAGTGTCTGGTATCCTGGCTCCGAACCCGGTGGTGGTGGCTATGTTGCGCAGCGGATGCTTGCTGCGAAAAACGAACATCACTCCGTTGCAGCCGCTGCATTTTTTAACTTATGCCATTATGCAATTCGACCTTGGCCTTGGATAATTGTTGCATTGGCATCTCTCATCATTTACCCGGACCTAGCGAGTTTAAAACAAGCCTTGCCCCATGTACCGGAGTCCATTGTTCAAGATGATTTAGCGTATTCTGCGATGCTAGTCTTTTTGCCAACGGGTGTACTCGGTTTGGTTGTTGCTTCTTTGGTGTCTGCGTATGTGTCGACGATTTCAACTAGCTTAAACTGGGGAGCTTCCTATTTTGTCAACGACTTTTATACGCGCTTTATTCGCCCGGATGCCTCGGATAAACAGCAAGTTTGGGTAGGGCGTTTGGTCACGGTTGTGCTGATGATCTTGGCCAGTACGATGGCACTGATGCTGGAGAGTTCGCTGCAAGCATTCCGTTTATTACTGACCATTGGTGCGGGGACTGGGTTGCTCTTCTTATTGCGCTGGTTCTGGATGCGGATTAATGTCTGGAGTGAACTGACAGCGATGGTCTTGTCATTCCTTGTCAGTATGTTCTTCGAGTTTGGCCCATTCGACGCATTGGCAGGGTGGGAAAAGATGGTCCTCAGTGTTGGCATCACAACAATAGGGTGGGTTGGAGTGACGCTCATCACATCGCCGTGTGATCCAGATACACTTCAATCCTTCAAAGCGAAAATCCAAGGAGCACCGAAGGAAGTTGCATACGGCTTGATTGCCGCATTTTGTGCGACGATTTGTGTGTTTTCGATTCTATTTGGTATCGGTGCTGCCTTATATGCTAACTATATCGAAGCTATCATATATGCCTGTGTTGCGCTGAGTATGGGAAGTGTCACATTCTGGCTCTATCGGTTGGTTTCCTTTGAGGAATCTGAGACGGTCGAAGACGTTGATGGAGTGACATCTGAGTGAACCTGAAAACTAAGATGGACGCGTCCGTTCCAGTTGATGGGCTGGCGAGTCCATCTTCAGGTGTACTTCCTTATCGACATGCTGCGCTAGATGTACTTCGTGGGTTGACCATTATGTTTATGATCCTGGTGAATTCCCCCGGATCATGGGAGCATGTTTATGCACCTTTACGCCATGCAACATGGCATGGGATGACACCAACCGATCTCGTCTTTCCGTTGTTCTTGTTTATCGTAGGCGCGTCGCTGTATCTGTCTTTTGCGAAGTCAACGACATCTTCACCTAATCGACGGATGCAAAAAATCACAAAGAAGGCTGTGATCCTGTTTGGAATTGGCCTGTTGTTACATTGGTTTCCTTTTCAAAACTCACTCTCCGATCTGCGGATCATGGGCGTCCTTCAACGCATTGCGCTATGTACTTTGTTTGCGAGTGCTCTCCTCCTTTATTGTTCACAAAGAGGTTATCAACTTTTTGCTTGCGGTATTTTACTGGGGTACCAATGTTGCTATTTGATGGGGGATTATGCCGCTTCACTAAGCCTATTAGGAAACCCTGTCCGCCAGTTTGATATTTTGGTTTTTGGAGAAGAACATCTGTGGCAAGGATTTGGCCTTGCCTTTGACCCAGAAGGACTTTTGAGTACAATCCCGGCGATTGTGAATGTGATCATTGGGTTTGAATGCATGCGTCTTTACCAAAAGGGCAAAGTGCGAGAATTATATTTGATCGCAGTTGCTTTTCTTATGCTAGGGGGTCTTTGGCATTTTCTTTTCCCGGTAAATAAGTCTTTGTGGACTTCTTCTTACGTTTTATTTTCCTCCGGGCTTTGTCTTTTGCTGTTTTTAGGGGTAACGAGGCTGCACATTTATGTTCAATTTTCAAAAATTTGGACGCCATTTCTTGTATTTGGCATGAACCCATTATTTTTATACGCACTCTCTTGGCTCATGCTCCGTACCGTTGACCTCATTTTTGTTTCTAATGAAAAAGAATTAATTCCACTTTCTGTATATTTATTCAATTTAATGTCTTTTGTGTTGGCAAATGAGCTCGCTTCTTTTTTGTACTCCTTGTTTAACATGGCATTTGCAGGCATCGTTGGTTTTGTGCTGTATCAATATCGTATCTTTATCAAAATATAAAACTAAGTATTAAGTTTTATATTTGAAATTATCCTTATTTTTCAGTAATTAGATTTTGTTCTGGGAAGGTGAAGAGATGAGGTTCTTTGACTATGATAAGGAAAATTCAACCTTTGTTTTTTACGTGTGGAATACCTTCTTTAGGTACTTGCAATCAAAAGTGCTGTTTATATAATAGCTAGTTGCAAAGGAGCATCCTTGGAAGGGTATGTAATAAAAACTCAAAATTGACCAATAGCTATCTACCTCTTTTGACTCTTCGTTGGATGAAGTCTGAAGTGGTGTCGCGATGGAGAACTGCGAAGAATGAAATTAACAACACAAAAAACAAAATTAGCAAGCTTGATCCTTTTGGGTATCTCATCGAGTGCGCTGGCAGACCCAAGTCTGGGAACGCTTCCGGATATAACTGCTGAACAGGCTCAAGCTGATGGACCTAATGTTCGAGCCAATGAAATTAACCTCACACCTCCTAAGGTTTTTGATGATGGAATACTTGCCGAAGGTTATACAGTTACATGTACAGTTGTGGATAGCGCGACTACAACAACGACTTGTGAGGATACTACTACTCCTGCAGATCAAATCATTGATGAAGTTGTTGTCGCTGCTGCAGGTGAAGCAACAATTACTTGGACGGCTACGAAGGCAGGCTCTCCAAACTTAACAGCGACTCAAAAGCTAACTGTGAAAGCAAATGCAGCTCCCACTGTAGAGTTTCCTGACAAGACAATCTATGTTTCTAGTGCAGATGATAAAGTTGATGCTTCTACGCTCAAATATACAGATCTAGGTGCTACTGTAACCGATGATTCAGAAGATTTATCTGTAACACATGATCGTGATGACGATATGTTAGCGCCATCGGAAACACCTTATGTGTTTACATGGACGATTAATGACGGTAAGGGCAATGATGCGATAACTCAGACCCAAAAAGTGACGGTTAAGGTTGCTGGTGCGGATGATGCAGATAAACTTCAATCAATCACGATTTCCGCATTACCAGATTTGACACTGAGGGGTGGTGTAGTTACGCAATTTGATACCTCTGTAGTTGATGATGTGAAAAGCCGCGTCTCTTCTGAAACTGGAATTAAATCCATCACAAGAACCCCAGAAAAGCTTTATCCTGGTACTCACTACGTTAAGTGGACGGTGACCAACCATGCAGGGAAGACAGCCGATCAAGTTCAACGTGTATTTGTGATTGATAATGTTGCTCCTGTGATTACGGTTGCCTCAGCTGCAGATGAGCATGTTGTGACTTCAAATGCATTAAAAGCTTCCCTCTCAGCTGCTAAAGCATTAGCAACTGATAATGTGGATGGTAACTTAGATGCTACGCTCTCATCTTCAGAAGGTTTTGGTGGTAAGCAAAATCTTACCTTTAATGTTACAGACTCAAGTGGAAATACTAGTACTGCTGTACCAGCAGGCAATGTTTATATTAAACCAGTAGTGTTTCTCCCATCTAATCAGTCAGTTATTGCCAGAGCACCATCAGCTGAAATTATTCTTAAAGTCAGTGGTGACATTCCAGATATTTCTAATTCAGGAAATAATATTGTTGGCAAATATCGAGTTGATGATGGTGAGCCATTAAACCTTACATATACTCAAAATTCAGGACAAATTGTCATACCACTTGATGCAAGTGGAAAAGCTGCTGGATCAAATTTTAAGATTGAAATCTTAGATCTGGATGATGCTGTTTATTGGGATGGTGCTGATGCTAACTCTACTCGAACAATTACTGTTCCAGCTATAAATACGGTTAATTCAGTATCAGATTTACAAGTACTTGGTATAGGTTCTTTAACGACTAGACCAGATGTAATCCTGAAAGATACGGCTACAAGGTTAACCTATAGTATGTCAGGGCCAGATGCTCCGGAGTATGAAAATAATATAACCTGGACAGCCTCATCAGATAAAGCCTCGATTACACCTGCAGTTCCGGGAAGCCCAGGAACTCTCGCATCAGTAACAGTAACAGAAACAGGAGTTTATACAGTTACTTTAACGGCAACGAAGAATGATTCCTCTTCACCAATTTCTACTAGTCATAAATTTCTTGTCATTGAGAGTTTACCTTCATCCTTAAATATCGAAGATAATGATAGTGATGGTATACGAAACGACAATGAACCTGCGGTATTTGGTAATAGCGTTAATTTTGCAATTAATTTTGCAGGTGATTATATTACTGTAGACCCTTCAATGCATACAACTCAGATTGTAACAGGCTCATTTGTTCATGAAAAAGTTGGTCTAGATAATTCAGATGTTTCCTTTAGTGTTGCAGCGGAGCTTGAAGGTGGCAAATTGAAGGCTCAAGACTCGCATGATGGGAATGCAACACAAAAGTTTCATATCATCGTGAAAAATGTTCCAGAAAATGGAAATGCACACTTTGTCGTTCCTTTCGAGAAGTTGGTTAACGTTAAAATTGAGTCTAAAGAAGAAACATCCGGTACAGCGAATAAAGCCACTGATATTTTCACTCGTCTTGTTGCATTAAAAGATGGTGCAACAGCTACAGCATTTGACTTGACAGCGGATGATGTTCGATACATCAAGGTTGATGGCTCCTGTCCATTTGCTGGAAGTAAGTCCTTCGCTGATCCAGAAAAAGCAGAAGATAAATTCCCTGTTCCGGAGCAAGCAAATTGTGCCAGAGTAACTATTAAGGATAATGGTCCAAATGATCTGGATAGCACACTTGGCCGTGTTGAGTTTGCAGGACAGTTTAAAGGAAACATCAATGATGCTCCAACATTTGATGCAGCGAAAGTCACAGCAGCACAAACTGCACTAGCTGTCAGATTGCAGGAAAATGCAGAGTTTGAGATTGACTTATCTGGGGCTACAGAAACAAACAAGGACTCAGAAGGCAAGCTGGATACATTGACATATAGTTTGGAAGCTAAAGACATTATTGTTGAGAATACAGCATCTGTCGGTGAAACGAAAAATGGAGTGAGTCGTAAGGCGAAACTGAGCATTGTTGAAGATGCAGAGACGAAAGGGAAATTTAAAGTCAAGGTAGAAGAAGCTGATCACAATACGATTGTTCATCTCATGGGATCTGTCACTGATGGACGAGACACAACGAAGGTTGATTTAGGTCGTGCGTTAGGCATGAACCTCGCACCAGACTTTGTGATCCGTGCATTTAAACCAGAAGGCAAGCCGGGCGAAACAGTGATGCTTGTTGCGCAAGAGCCAAACGATCCGGATGGTGATAACAGCAACTTGACTTATAAGTGGACGCATATCGATACGAAAAGCCCAATTACTATTGAAGATAGTGATAAAGCAGAAGCGAGCTTTAAAATCCCGAATATGGCAGACGGTTCTATCTTAAAGATGCAGGTAGAAGTGACGGATAAAGACTCTGCGGATGCGGCAAAATCGGCAACCACAACAAAAGTTGTTGAAGTCAGAGTAAACAACAGAAAGCCTGGTGATGATGATGGTAGTATGTTCGCATTCTTACCAGCATTACTTGGCCTCATTGGCATCCGCCGCCGCAAGGTGAATGCAAAGTAACTTTGTAAAATCTCAATAAACGTTTAAAAGCGATGGGGAAACCCGTCGCTTTTTACTTTGGGTGTATAAACGGTGAGTCAGGGTGTATTTCATATCATCAATTCTCTGAGAAGTATGCTTGAAGCTGTCATCGATATAAAGCGATTCAATTTATACACGGATAGAAACAATTCATCTTCAATCCGGTCTATCTCATTAAGCACATAAAAAAGACTGAGGTGTGTGATGAACACGCGTAATTTGTTTTTTGTTGGTTTAATCGTGGTGTGTCCGATTGCGCTTGCTGGGCAGGCGAAGGTGACTTGGGAGTCGCCAGAAAAATATGCGGATGTTCGTGCGGCTGAGGAGCATCGGCAGCGTTTTCAGCAGCGGGTGTTTCAGCAGCTTGAGCAGGAGTTTCAAAAGTTAGCGGATACATTGCCTCAGTCACAGACTTGGCAGATCACGGTGACCAACCTTGATCTTGCAGGTGAGGTGCGTCATCAGATGTTACGCAATGGGCGTTCTGTGCGGGTTGTGAAGGATTTGTACTATCCAAGTATTTCATTTTGTTATCAGCTCATTGATGGCAATCAAATAATTCAGGAAAAGACGGTGAAGCTCAGAGATCTTGGGTTCCTCCATCGTGCTGGTCGTCAGCAGTATAGTCGCCAACTTGTTGGTGATGAAGCGCAGATGATCCGTAATTGGTTTGCGAAAAACATGAAGCATTCCAGTAATGGATACTAAAGGGAATGTCGCGAAGGGAAAGGTGGTCGAAGTTAAATGATACTTTGGATTTGCTCGTAGATTTTAATGGCTTGTTCTTTTGTGAGTGCACCAGCACTGGCGGCTTGACCCGTTGTGGTACTTACCCGGACACTTTCTCTGGCTGCTTCTGGCGGTTCTATATCTTCTGTGATTTCCTTCTCGTTATCTGGATCAAGGGATTGGCGTGTGAGTTCTACACGGTCAGGAAAGAAACCAAGCACATCCCTCGTCTGTTCATTCACGATCTGTGGGTCTGGGCTAGGATCTGTATCCGTAAGCCCTGAATTACTGACGGCAATGGCCGCATTCACGGTCACAGGGGTCAAAGGCATACTTACCCTCCTCTAATAAAAAGATAGTACAAATGGCTATAAATTAGAAATAAGGACTAGTTTTCTGTGTTACAGCGTACGCTCTCTTTGTAAATCAGATTGGCTTTGTTAGAAGCCGACCAGTTCTCATCGCGATGCAAGCAATTCAAGTCGCTGAAAAGAAGAATTCTCTCCCAAATAAAATTTTCACTATTAATTAGTTATTTTCACTATTTTCTCGATATCGAGAATCACACACTCCGTATTAAATTTATAAATTATAAATAAAACATAAACTTAAAAGTTGGCATGATCATTGATATCCCTTGAGTAGTTTAATCAAGGAGTCAACTCATGAAATCAACAATCTTATCAACTTTTGCTGCAATGACGATTGCTTTGTCATCAAACGCTGCTTCTGCGACAACGCTTGAGCAAGAGGTTCAATCTGTCGTTGGTGAGTACCTGGAAGGTGCCGCCTTAGAAATTTCAGCATCAATCGAAGCTTCAATACGCCAAACCCTGGCAGATTTTGATTTCAAATTTGAGGCCAATCAGGAAGACAAACCTTCAGATGAAGGGGAAGAAAAGGATAGGAACAATGATCAATGAAATGACACTTATCACTGTTTTTATGATGCCCATTTTGGGCATCATAGTGGCAACAAGCAGTTATCAAGCACTTCGCCGTTTCATGGCTTAAATCAATAAGAAAAGAATACAGATATGAAAACATTACTGAAAACCTGTTTATGTTTAATTATATTATTACTCGCCTGGGAATGGGTCATGGAGCCATTTATATTTTCCGGAGAAAGTTTCTTTGGTGGCTTAATTAGCTTTTTTCTAGGGGTGATATTACTCGCTGTTGGCGCAATTGGGGCCATTATGATGGGCGTTGGTGTTGCAACGGTGGTGATTGCGGTCATCTGTGTTTGCTTTTTAAGTCTGGTGGCAAGTCTCGTGTCTTCGCTTTGGCCACTGCTGTTGATATTTCTAGTTTTTTACTGGCTATATCATCAAGCGCCGCAAGAGATATAGTTCGGAAATTGATGAATGGTGATTCCATTGAATAAGGCTTGTAACTCCCTCTAGATCGGGTAATATTTGACAGTTCTTTACAGTGGACCAACCTCTTATGAAAATAATGAATCACTTCTCATTGATATTGTCTTTATGTTTCTCTTGTGTTGTTTTTGCGGGGACACAATCCAAGGTGGATATCGAAGAATTTACGGTGCGTGCGCCTATTCCTGGCACACAAAATACGTCAGGTTATCTCGTTGTTGATAATTATGGGAACCAAAAAGTCACGATTAAAAGCGTCTCCTCCAATGTGGCAGATAAAACAGAGATCCATACGCATGTAATGGAAGGAGACATGATGAAAATGCGTAAGTTGGATCAGCTTGCGGTCCCTGCGAAAAGTAAGGTGACATTTGAGCCAGGTGGTCATCATATTATGTTCCTTGGACTCACGAAGGATATTTCCAAACAACAATCAATTGAAGTGATCTTTACACTTCAAGATGGTCGTCAGTTGGTCTCTCAGGCTAAGGTGGTTTCCCTGATGCCAAAAAAAGAACATAGCCACCATCACCACCACTAGGAGTTGAAGTTATGACAAAATGGGTTTCGACCGTTGTCGTTTGTGTTTTGGGCCTTATGCTTGGTTTATCCGTTTTTTGGAGCTTTGAACCAGATGTGATGGATATCAAGCAAGTGGCGATTGATGATGCCGCGAAAAAGAACGAGAAAGTCGTCACAGGTTACACAACCACGACTGCATTGATTAAAGTCAGTGAAGGTTTACTGAATAAGCATGGTGGGTTTCTATCCAATGATGTGACGCCGCCTTCATTCTTTATGGATAACATGCCGAGCTGGGAGTTTGGTGCACTGGAGATGAGTCGAGATCTGATGTTGACGATGCGTAATGATTTTAGTCGCTCACAATCTCAATCAGCTGCAAATCCACAGCTGCAAACAGCTCATCCGAAGTTTAATATTGATCATCGGAAGTGGATTTTCCCAAGTGCAGAATCTGAGTATCAAAAAGGGATTGAACAACTGTACCTATATCGTGCAGCGTTGAGCAGCGGCAGCAATGTTGATGCACAATTCTATGCCCGTGCGGATAACTTACGTTATTGGCTCAAAGAAGTTGAAAAGCGCCTGGGGAGTCTGAGCCGGGGGTTGTCTGAGAGTGTCGGTCAGGAGCGGATCAATATTGATCTTGCAGGGGACTCACACGCCACACAATCGACGCCTGCACCGCAGGAGCAAATGGTCAAAACCAGCTTCTGGAAAATTGATGATGTGTTTTATGAAGCCAGAGGTGCTAGTTGGGCTTTATTGCACTTCTTAAAAGCGATCGAAGTTGACTTTGAGGATGTGTTAAAGAAGAAAAACGCACAAGCGAGTGTGAAACAGATCATCCGTGACCTGGAAGCGACCCAGCAGACCATTTGGAGCCCCATGATCTTAAATGGTACGGGATTTGGCGTGATGGCGAACCACTCCCTCGTCATGGCAAACTATATCTCGCGTGCAAATGCAGCCATCATTGACATGAATGAGCTTTTATCTCAAGGCTAACTCCTTCAAGGTTCATTGATCTCATCCTTTATGGCTCTGATTGTATAGACAATGTAGAGCCTGCTTTCCTTCAGTTTTTCTTCTCTCTCATACATTTCAACTAGTGCTTTTATTCTAATCGATTGTATTCCTTAGAGATTTCATAAATTGTGCGCATTTTTAATGAATGTGTACTATCGTACAATTTAGAAAATAGGATCACATACGATCATCATGCCCGTTGTACAGGATGTGAGTTGTCTGATGGCACATGTCTTCAATTTAAGTTGGAAAGTAAGATGGGCAGCTTATGAAAATACCGTCAATTTTTTTGATATTCCTACTAGGGCTTTTCACAGGATGTAGTGATGGCCTATGGAGTAAAAAGCAGGGACTGACAGAATCCGATAAAGCTTTTGAGAAGCTACTCATCCGCCAGTTTATCATGGCTAAACCAGGCGATGTGATCGAAATCCCAGAAGGGACACATTATTTAAGCCGGAGTTTAACCCTCAATGTGGATGGGGTGACCATTCGTGGGGCGGGTATGGATAAAAGTGTGCTCTCCTTTAAGCATCAAATTGCCGGAGCAGAAGGGCTGCTGGTCAATGCCAGTGATTTTACGATGGAAGATTTTGCAATCGAAGATAGCAAAGGCGACGCCGTCAAAGTAAATGAAGCCAAAAATGTCATCATTCGACGCATTCGAACAGAATGGACCAATGGTCCTGCAACCAAAAATGGTTCCTACGGTTTATATCCCGTCCAGACCGAAAATACCTTGATCGAAGAGTGTGTGTCGATTGGTGCTTCGGATGCGGGGATTTATGTTGGCCAGTCAAAAAATGTGATTGTGCGTAAAAATCATGCCGAGAAAAACGTCGCCGGGATTGAAGTTGAAAATACTCAAGGCGCAGATGTGTATGACAATGTTGCAATCAATAATACGGGCGGAATTTTGGTATTTAACATGCCAAATTTAACACTACCTGGCCACTCCACACGGATTTATAACAATAAGGTGGATGCGAACAATCACAAGAATTTTGGGCGCAAAGGTACTCCCGTTGCTAGTATTCCGGCAGGTTCTGGGATAGTGATTAATTCGAATGATAAAGTCGAAATCTTTCATAACGAAATCACCAACAACGACACGGCGAATATCATTGTCTCCAGTTTTTACAGCACAAATTATAGTGAAGAGGCGATGGACAAAAGCTTCGATCCTTATCCAGAAGAAATCTATATCTATGGCAATCACTTCGAAGGGGGCGGCGCTTCGCCTGATCACTTAGATATGAAAGCTGTGAAAGTCGCATTATTTGGTCTGAATGGGCGTTTTCCAGATATCCTCTGGGATGGGTATTACAATCCGGAAAAAGTTGAGAATGGACAAATGAAATTATCTGATGCGATTTGTATTGATAATGGTGTGGCAGGGATCATTAATTTGGATGCTGGGAACAACTTCAAAAACGTAACAACGGATATCACACCGCATCAATGCCATCATAATAAGCTTCCTCCGGTTCAACTGGCGTTTCTTGCTGGAGCAGGTTGATGCGCCAGTTTTTCTTGTTCGTCATGATCATTTGGGTTGGGGTGGGATGTTCACCTCAGCCGAAAGAAGTCAATACCTTTTTACCTGACCAATACCCGGAAAAGCTGAGTGATTGGGGGGTATTGCTTCATGCGCATCAGCGTTTGTCTCCCAATCAACAGGTTGAAGTGTATCAACTGAATTCGACACTGTTTACAGATTATGCCCACAAACTCAGAACAATCTGGCTGCCAGAACAATCTCAGATGGGTTATCAGGTGGATGAAGCGTTCGATTTTCCTGTGGGAGCCGTCATTAGTAAAACGTTTTATTATCCGAAACACAAAGAGTACACGAAAGAAAATTGGGTGTTTCAAAAAACATTTGATGAACAGGCTGATTTTTCTAGTCATGGATTTTCTTTGGATCTCAATCAAGTTCATCTTGTAGAGACACGACTGCTTGTCAAACAGCAGCATGGCTGGGATGTGATTGCTTATCATTGGCAAAAGGACCAGCAGGACGCATATCGTGAAATCGCAGGTGACAGTTTCCAAGCGACACTCATCGATACGAATGGTAAGAAGGAGTCATTCGTCTACGTGGCGCCAGATCAGAATCAATGTGCTGGCTGTCACGCGCCGAATCACAGCAGTAAAAAAATCCAGCCCATTGGCCCAAAAGCGCGTCATCTCAATACACTTGTCCACCGTGCCATGGGAGAAGAAAACCAGCTGATGCGCTGGCAACGTATGGGCTTGCTGAAAAACCTTCCCTTGATGGAATATATTCCAAAGAATGCTGATGAAACGCGTCCAAATGAGTTTAAACTGTCCCATCGCGCTCGTTCCTATCTAGATATCAATTGTGGTCATTGCCACAATCCTGATGGGCCTGCTGATACGTCAGGGTTGTTTTTAGATAATCAACCTTACCCTTTGTTGCAAATTGGTTTTTGCAAGCCACCTATTGCAGCAGGTAAAGGGTCGGGTGGACATCGTTTTGATATTGTTCCAGGAAATGCACAAGAGTCCATTTTAGTCTATCGAATGGCGACGACAGATCCTGGAGAAATGATGCCAGAACTTGGCCGATCACTTGTACATCAAGAAGGGCTGGCACTTGTCACCGAATGGATCAATCAGTTAGAAGGACGTTGTGATTAGTCTTTGCTTTTGAATGAAGAAGTTCACGTAAGCGGTTAAATAAGATCTGCTCACACCAACTTGCGTGGTCAGTAGACGGATTTGTGAGCCCCTGATATTCAAGTTGCAAAATCGTGGCGTGAATTTCAAATGCATTTTCGTGTGGCGCATCAATATGCATGGCTGTCAGAAGCTCTTCAATGGCTAATCGTTGGTTGTCATCCACAATGGTAACTAATGCGGCTAACGAGGGCTGATTAATGGCTTCGTACCGAAAGGCATGTTCAAGCAGGCGAACCTTCTTATCCGAAATCTGTAACAGAATATGCTGCGTGAGTAGCTGCGCCATTTGTCTGGTTTGTTGCAAGCCAGAGAGTTGATATTGCTCAAGCAATAAAAGCCCTTTTTGTTGTAGATTAATGATGTCATCAATTTGAATTTCCACGAAGTAGACAAAACAATCATGCATGAGTTGTTGAATGTCTTTAAAATAATAAGTTGTGGAAGCAAGTGGGACATTCGCCTTTTGTGCAATATTTCTGTGACGAAGCTGTCTGGCACCTTCATAAGCAAGGATGTCTAAAGCTGCATTCAAAATCGAAAGACGCGTTTGTTTGCCATCATTTCTCTCAGGTATCCGTCCAAGGTATTTGAGTTGGTTTAGCAATCTGTTTTTATTGAGCATAGGGTAACCTGTGGCATTTCGATTGAATCTCATTCTTCGCAAAATCGGTACGACATGTCGTTTGTTTGCTTGACGAGAGCGCGACATCTTTATCAAAATAGTGACTCATTTTTAAGGAATTGGCGCGACTATGTCTACAAAACATCCAATTATCGCCGTCACGGGTTCGTCTGGCGCAGGAACAACCACGACGACACTCGCCTTTCAGCATATTTTTCGTCACCTCGAAGTCAATGCAACCTTTGTAGAAGGTGACAGCTTTCATCGTTTTACGCGTCCAGAAATGGATGTTGCGATCCGTAAAGCGCAAGAGCAAGGAAAACATATCAGTTATTTTGGTTCTGATGCGAATGACTTTGAAGCATTAGCGTATTTATTTCAAACCTATAGTGAAACGGGGAAAGGTAAAACACGTAAGTATCTCCATTCATTTGATGAAGCCGTTCCCTATAACCAAATGCCAGGCACGTTTACGCCGTGGGAAGACTTACCCACGAATACCGACCTGTTGTTTTATGAAGGGCTGCACGGCGGGGTTGTCGATGGCGAAGTGGATGTTGCGACCCATGTCGACTTATTGATCGGGATGGTGCCGATCGTCAACTTGGAATGGATCCAAAAGATTATTCGCGATACGCGAGAGCGGGGCCACTCAAGAGAAGCCGTCACATCCAGTATCGTTCGTAGTATGGAAGATTATATCAATCACATTACACCACAGTTTTCCAGAACACATATTAATTTTCAACGTGTCCCAACAGTCGATACCTCGAACCCCTTTAGTGCGACAGATATTCCCTCGTTGGATGAAAGTTTTGTGGTGATCCGGTTTAATCGTATGAAGCAGGTTAACTTTCCTTACTACCTGCAAATGATTGATGGTTCTTTTATGTCCCGTCCAAATACATTTGTGGTGCCTGGTGGAAAAATGAGCTTTGCGATGGAGTTGATCCTGACCCCAATCATTGAAGAAATCATCGAAAAACGTCGAAAAGCACTTGGACAGCTCGATTGGCTTCAACGTGCAGAATAGTAAAAAGAAAAGCAAAATTTATGATCCTTAATCAACTGCTGATAGGCTCAGTTGTCATTGCTGGAACGATATTCATTCAGGCTGGCTTTATCAGCAGCATGATTGCTTTCCTGAAATCGATTCGCAAATGGCTGGCCAAACCACCTCATGAGTTTAAAACAATCATCATTCTGACATTGGCTGTTTTGTGGTTGGTTGCAGGTATGAGTTTAAGTGCTTGGCTATGGGCAGCGGTTTACCTTGTTGCAGATGTATTTTCATCCCTAGAGCCTGCGCTTTATTTTGCGCTCGTCACATTTACCACGCTTGGTTACGGAGACATTATACTGGATGAGAACTGGCGCTTATTAGGTGGATTGACCGCAGTCAACGGACTGATAATTGTAGGGTTGAATACGGCCGTTCTTGTGGAATCAATCAATCAAATTCGTGCAGATCAGCTCGGAAAAGAGGATGCTTGAATACACGCTGGACAGTTTTATGTCTTATACCATCGGGATTTTAGTATTTTTCGTTGGTATGGCTTTAACAAATAAACTGCCAATTCTCCAAAAGTTTCATATTCCAGAGCCTGTGACGGGTGGGTTCTGTGCTGCATTAGTCATTTATGGAATTTATTTGTCGCAAGGGTGGGTGATTGAGTTTGATTTGTCGACGCGTGACCGTTTGCTTGTTTACTTCTTTACAGCCATTGGACTCAATGCCCGGTTTCAAGATTTACTGAGTGGGGGTAAGCCGCTTCTGGTCTTATTGGTTTTAACCATCGGGTTTATCGTATTTCAAAACCTCATTGGGTTATTTGGTGCGTTTCTTCTAGATTTACCAACGTATGTGAGTGTTATGGTTGGTTCTGCGTCTTTGATTGGCGGTCATGGAACAGCGATTGCTTGGGCACCTGATGTTCAAAAGCAGGGACTGGATAATGCGTTAGAAATCGGGATAGCAAGTGCAACATTGGGGCTTGTGATTGCGAGTTTAATCGGCGGACCAATCGCACGAGTCTTGATAGCAAGGTATCAACTTGAAGGGACAAAAGCAGAAAAACCCGTGGTTGGTATTGCCTATGAAAAAACCTCAACCGAGCAGATTAATCATCTAAATGTGATGGCTGTCTTATTGGTTTTACATGTTTGTATCATTGCAGGTTATCTGCTGAATGAATTATGCATCGAACTTGGTCTCAAGCTACCGCTTTATGTGACTTGCCTCCTGATGGGGATTATTTTTTCCAATACCGTACCATCGATTCTCCCTCGATTACCTTGGCCTGCACGATCAAGAGCACTGGCGGTTGTTTCTGATTTTTCACTGAGCCTTTTTCTCACCATGTCGCTCATGAGTATGCAGCTTTGGACGATTCAATCCCTCGCTGGTTCGCTCTTCACAATCTTGTTTCTACAGACGCTCGGCGCCATTCTTTATATTCTCTTTATTTTATTTCCACTGATGGGGAAAAATTACCAGTCGGCTGTTTTAAGCGCTGGCTTTGGCGGATTTGCACTGGGCGCAACACCAACTGCAATTGCGAATATGACAGCTGTGACAAAAGCACATAGTCCGGCACCAATGGCTTTCTTGATACTTCCTTTGGTGGCTGCATTTTTTGTGGATGTTGCGAATGCCTTCGTGATCCAGTTCTTCCTTTCACTGGGATGATGACATGATCCTTTACACGTGATTGACTATGCTATGTTCATGAAATCAAGTTTATTCATACATATCGCTTGTATTTTTCTCTGGTGTTCTATTCCACTTGCATCAAACGCCTATGGTCATGAGGGACTGGTGATCTCGACGACAAATTATTCCGATAAGTTATCCCGCTATGCGGCACTGATACAACAAGCTTATGCAAATATCGGGATAAAAGTGAGCGTGGAATACATGCCAGGTGAGCGCTCGATTCAATTTGCGAATCAGGGGAAGACCGATGGTGAATTGCTTCGTTTTGATATCGTGACGCAACATTATAAATTTTTAAGAAAAGTACCTGTTGCCATTCAGGTCATTTCAATCGATGCTTTCGGGAAACGGCAGCTTAAAGTCTCTGATTGGAAGAGTTTAAAGCCTTATTTGATTGGATATGTTCGTGGGCACAAGATCATTGAACGACAGCTAGAAGGGTATAAAACATCACCAGTCACGAATATCACGCAAGCTTATTCGCAGTTAGATAAAGGCTGGGTTGATATTGTGCTACACAATTCGATACAGTCGATGCAGATCATTCAACAAATGAACTTACAAGACAGAATTCATCGTCTGGCGGTTATTGTAGAGCAGCCGCTCTATCATTTTGTTCATCAAAAACATGAACATTTGATCCCAAAACTGACGGAACAATTCACCCAAATGAAAGAAGCAGGCGCGTTCGCAAATATAAAATAAAGCAAGTGTTTATAAAACACGGATTGCACCAAGAAAGCTAAAAACATCCTTCATCGTAAAGACCTCAGCAATAAACCCAAGAGAGATCACAAAAACCAACAAAGAAGCTGCAAAGCTAACATCGGAGCCATGTTCACGTAGCCAGCGTTCCAGCCAATTTGAATTGTGACGAAGTTGGGTCTTCTGACGTGTCCAGCTTTGTTTGTATAAATGATTCAGCACATATGCTTTGATAAGAGAGCCATAAATCTGATTAAAGTACATTAAAAAAGGCCATGAAAGATGGAAAGAACGACCAAGCAAGCTGAGTGCCATGGTCAGTGTATATCGAGTCAAAAGCACCCAAAAGAAAAAAACGAGAACCAGATGAAGGCCAAAATGAAAAGTCCCCATTAACGCAAGGACAATCCCAAATAATGATGTCCAGATACTGATGAGCTGATCGTGCAATACCCACCATGTGTAAGTTCCAAGGATGTGTCTTGGGATTTTTCGCCCTCGGGCGTTCGTGCGAAGCATATTACCAAACCAACGTCGCATCAGCATCGTCGCACCAACGAAGTAATTGGGGTAGGGGGGTTCTTCGATGGTGTGGATCATGGCATCCGGAATATAAAGCATATCCCAACCCTGACTTGCGGTATGATACCAAGTTGACTTGTCATCACCCGTGAGAAAGCGGAAACGCCCTAAACGCCAATGATCGATATAGTCGAATTCCACCCGATCAATAAAAGCCGGGTCACCGACGATTTCACCGCGGAACATCGACATACGCCCAGTAAGTGTTAACAGACGACGGCTCAGTGCCAAGGAAGCCATAAATTCGTGACGCTGAGCGAATCGTAAATTGTACCAATTCACATAAGTTTTTGTATTGAATTCCTCTCCAGTAAAAATATTTTCTTCATTGGTTGTCAGTGCGCCCAATCGTGGGTTCTGTTTAAAAAATCCAAAACATGCACGAGTACAACCGGGAAGCATGATGCTATCCCCATCAACCACGGCAACGACGCTTTTGTGTAAATCAACCGGTGTACTTGAAACCGCGCGAAATCCAGCGGCAAGACCATCTCGTTTGCCAGTCCCTGCAATACGGATCAGCCGCAAATGAATATGTGCCTCTGGTTTGAGACTAAAAAAGATTTGTTTGGCGAGGCGTTCATCACAGTTTTCGACAACAGAGGCAACAATCGTACAAGGGACACCGCAATTGATTGCTTCTTTCACAACTGAACGATAAACCTGAATCGATACACTGCTACTGATCCGGAAACTGGTCACCAAGAAAAACATATGATCGGGCAGGTATGATTCCAGATTTTTATTTTGCGCGCTACGAAGTTTTGGAAAGGTCCAATAGATATAAATGACAGCACGAACAAAATGTTGAAATGCCCATAAATAACGCCAGGCTGCAACAAATCCCATGAGGAAAATAAACTGTTTTGCTTCTGGGTCAAAATAAACTTCTGGGAGGCTCAAGGCGAATGCCATCAACAGAGAAAGATAAAAAACATGACTGAGAAAACTAATCAGCATGACTGCTATTCCACATAACGGTTATTCCACATGACAGGCTTCTTCCGGGTTAACTTGGATATCTTTGAGCCCTCGCCACTGGAAGACTTCATCTGGGGTGATTATCTGGTTGGCGCAAATTTCTTTTTGTGGCCAAGCCATGATTTTCAAGCCACTGTAATGATTTCCACGTAAATAGTTATGACGGATCTGATTATTGATTGCATCTTGTGGGGTATCACCACCAATCCGGATCCCCGCACCTTTTGATCCAATGACTAAATTGAATTGCACCAGATTTTGGCTGCTACGAATCGAAATGCCACCAGATGCGTCATCGAGGCTATTCAAACAGAGGTTATGTTCAATCCGATTGAGATTTGCGCCTTCCTTGATATCAATACATTCGCTTCCGAAGACACGAATTTGATTGTGATGCACCCAGTTATGCCCGGAAAAGTCGCGTTTTTCCCCTTTTTTCACCTGCTCAGGCGCTGTGCCAATATAAATCGCTTCGCCGTTTTTTTGGCCACGACCAAATCGGTAATCGTGCAGACCACAGTGCTCAATGTGGTTAAAACTGACTTCACTAAATGTCACACCGCTTTTCAGTCGAATGCATTCGCCAAGTGCGTTGCGAAGTTGTAACTGTGACAGGACAATCCCTTTGATACTGGTCTTTTTGGTGCCTTGCACGTAAATCAATTTATCGCGGTAATCCACAGCTTTTTTGCCTGAACGAAACTGCCCATCGATCGTGAAACCAGCTAAGCGAATGTAACTGTGTTTGATTTGAATGACGCGATTTTTTTGAAATCCGACAATCACCGCATCATGATTGCCGATGAGCGTGATTGGCTGCGTCTTTTTTCCACTGCGGATTGTTTGGATATCCTGATGATATGTTCCTGCTTGAATAGATAAAGTGTCACCAGGTTGTAACTGTTTGAATGCATATTTGAAGTGCTGCCATGCAGTTTCTGGCGTCAGTCCATCTGCTTTGTCATTGCCAGTGGGAGAAATAAAGTACCATTGTGCCTGCGCCACTTGTGTGAGGAGAAGACAAAGGTAAACGATGTACTTCATGACCAGCCGATACCTTCGTAATTCTCCATTTGATAATCATCGCATATGCGTACCAAATCGATAATATGTTGGTGGGAACCAACTTTTGCAATAACAGATTCAAAATCAGGATGCGCATGGCCGATGACAATCACATCGGCGGATTGGATCACTTCATCAAGGTCTTCACCTAACGTACTGACAAGTGGCCCCAGTTGTTCAGCAATAACTCCGTCCGGTGCTTTTAATAAACTCTGACGGACATTGCGATCGATAATGGCAAGCTCATAGTCACTTTGGTAAAGTCGCTTTGCTAGAGTTAACAAAGGGCTTTCTCTTAAGTCATCGCTAGAGGGCTTAAAGGCAACGCCAAGTAACGCTACTTTTTTTGGTTCGTGTGCAACAATCAGGTTATAGGCGCGTTGGATCTGATGAAGGTTGGTTCTTAAAATAGCATCGAGAACTGGGAGGCGGACACTATGTTCATTCGCTAGTGCTAATAATCCACGCAGATCTTTGGGCAGGCAAGAGCCACCAAATGCGAAGCCCGGCTTAAGGTAATATTCAGACAAATTCAATTTTCTATCATGACAAAATATTTCCATAACTTCATGGCCATCAATCCCAAGTGACTTACAGACGCGACCAATTTCGTTGGCGAAAGATACCTTGAGCGCATGCCAACTGTTATCTACGTATTTAACCATTTCGGATACTGTAATGCTGGTTTGTGTAATGGGCGCATCAATATCCTGATAGAGCGAACTTAAACGCTCGAATGCCTGGGAATGGTTGCACCCGATTAATGTTTCTGATGGATGCAAAAAGTCATCTAATGCGCTCCCTTCCCGCAGAAACTCTGGATTATGGGCATAAAAGAAACCTTCACCTTCTGTCTTGTCGCTAATGGCTTCAATCAAAGGAATGAATGAGGCTGAACCATGCCCGGGTGCAACAGTGCTGCGCATGACAATCAAATGTGTACTTTCTTTATCTCTCAAGCTTTGTGCGATTTGGGTCAACACATGACAGACATCTGTTGTATCGACAGCACCAGTTGACAGACTTGGGGTGCCGACACTAATCAGACTCATATCTGTATCTCGAATGGCTTTTTCCACTGATGTGGTAAATGATAAACGGCCGCTGTCGAGTTGTTCGCGAAGGGATTGTTGCAGGTTGGGTTCAACAAAATTTAATTTGGCGCTATTGAGTCCTTCAACTTTATGCAGAAATTTATCGACACCAATGACGGTATACCCCAGTTTGGCAAAACTCACTGCACTGACGACGCCAACATAGCCCATTCCAAAAATACTGATGATGGGTGTAGTCATCTGCTTACCCCTCACACGTGTTGATAAACTGGAGCAATTCCTTTTTTTTCTGGTGTAGTAATTCAATCTGCCCACGCGTTTCCAGATTTAATCGAAGGAGTGGTTCTGTATTTGAACCACGTAAATTAAACCGCCAATCGTCAAATTCCAGGCTCAATCCATCAAACCAGGATGTTTCTTTTGCTGTCACTGCATAGTGGTCATGTACTTTGGAGAGGACGGTTGGAAGATCACTGACTTTTAAATTGATTTCTCCAGAGACTGGATGTGCTTTCTGCATGTCTTGGTTGAGGGTTGATATTGGGACGATCTCGTTTTTTAATGTTTCGAGCATCAGTAACCAAGGCAGAATGCCACTATCGCAATAAAAGAAATCACGAAAGTAATGATGGCCACTGGCTTCTGCACCATACAATGCGTGATAGGTATGCATAGCTTGTTTGAAAAAGGCATGACCAGACTCACTTTGAACGGGTTGGCCATGATAGGTTTCTGTGGACTCCTTCATCAACCAGGTGAGTCTGGGATCGTGAATAATTGGTTGATTGGGCGTACGCTTTAGGAGTAATTGTGCCAGGAGAGAACTCACATAATAACTATCAAAGAAATGCCCTTTATCATCGAAGAAAAAACAACGATCAAAATCACCATCCCAAGCAACACCCAGATCAGCATTCGCTGTACACACGGCTTTTGATGTTTGGTGGTGGTTTTCCTTAAGCAGTGGATTGGGAACGCCATTTGGGAAAGTTGGATCGGGCTGTTGATTGATGAAAAAGAGCGTATAAGGTAAGTCTCGTGTTTGAAAGTAACTTTCAATGGCTTCAATCGTTGGCCCAGCTGCGCCATTTCCTGGATTGACGACGATACGTTTTGGACGTGCGTTTTCTAGATCGATGAGAAGAAATAAGTGATCTAAATAGGCTTTTTCGATGGATTCGAACCGACGTTTACCGGGTTGTGTGTTGGGTAGAAATCGGCTCGCCTCTGCGATCTCCTGTATCGCAGGGAAACCGTGTTCGGCGTATACAGGAACCGCATCATGACCAACAAACTTCATTCCGTTATCTTCTTTTGGATTATGACTCGCAGTGACTTCTATCCCACCATCTGCATTAAAATGGTTGACGGCAAAATAAACTTGTTCACTGCCGGAAAGCCCGATATCAATGACGTCTATACCTGCATCCTGTATCCCATTACTGGCTGCTTCTTTCAGGATTGGGGTACTCTCACGGCAATCGCCACCAATGACAATTGTTTTCCCCTGAGACCATTGAGCGAAAGCGCGGCTGACGCGATAAGCGACATCAGTATTGATTTGTGAGGGGTAATGACCCCGTAAATCATAAGCTTTAAAGCATTGGATTGGTTTTTTTACATCGCCCATACTGATCTTTTAACCGAATAATATCGTCTTCTTCCAAGTAGGAACCGGATTGCACTTCAATGAGTTCCAACGGGATCTTTCCTGGGTTCTCTAATGAATGAACCATACACACTGGAATAAACGTGGATTGATTTTCTGACAGGTAAAAGGTTTCTTCCCCGCGCATGACCTTGGCTGTGCCACTGACAATGACCCAATGTTCTGTCCGGTGGTGATGCATTTGTACAGATAGCTTCCCACCTGGGTTTACAATGATGTGTTTGACTTGAAAGCGCGCTCCGCGATCAATGTTGTCGTAGCTTCCCCAAGGTCGATAGACTTGACGGTGATGCTTCATTTCCTCCCGGTTCGTTTTGCGCAGTTGCTCAGTGATAATTTTCATTCCTTCACATTCAGATCTGGATGCAATCAATAAACTATCCGGCGTATCTACGACAACAAGATCGGAAACGCCTAGCGTGGTCACGAGCTTGTGCTCACTATGTAAATAACAGCCTGTCGTTTTGAGTGCGACAATATCGCCTTTGATGACATTATCCTGTTGGTCTTTCTTCTGCGCCTCCCAAAGTGATTGCCAGGAGCCTAAGTCATCCCAGCCGGAGCGCATGGGAACGAGGGTCAGGTTCGATGAATGCTCCATAATTTCTGTATCAATCGGGACATTGCGGCATTGGGAAAATACATGATCAAGACGAATGAAATCTAAATCGGAATAAGCGTTTTTGAACGCATTTTTACAACAGGCTAAAATATCTGGTGCAAGTTTCTCAAGCGCACTCAGCATGACACTTGCTTTGAACAAGAAGATCCCGCTATTCCAAAAGTAATTACCCTGCTTTAAATATTGTTCAGCTGTTTTTTTTGAAGGCTTTTCTTTGAAATCCTGAACAGCTGCTGGTGGTTTTTTTCCTTTAATTTTGACGTAACCAAACCCTGTATGAGGATGTGTCGGCGGGACACCAAAAAGTACGAAATGTCCTTTTTGTGCATAAGCAATGCCTTGCTCGATACTTTGCTGAAATTGATTGGCATCTTCGAGAAGATGGTCGGTTGGCAGAGAAAGGATCAAGGGATCAGCATCAATCGTCATTGCATGTAGACAGGCGACTGTAATGGCGGCTGTTGTATTTCTTCCTTCTGGTTCGAGAATGATCCCACTTGATGATTGTTCGATTTCGCGCAGTTGCTCAGCGACAATAAATCGGTGTTCCTGATTACAAATGATCAGTGGTTTGGTTTCTGCTTGAAAACGGTTTGCCGTGATTTGAAACAAACTCTCCTGCCCAAGCAGCGGCAAAAACTGCTTCGGTCTATCTTGACGCGAAAGGGGCCATAGCCTTGTCCCACAACCACCAGACAACAACACCGGGATCAGCATAGATGAACTTCGTAGACTTCAGTCTATTCAGTATAGCGAATGCCCCTATTTTTGTGGTCCAGTTCAATTCGACTAACCTTTATAGAGGTAGCTAACACAGTGAGTCGTAAGGGTTTTGACGGTACAAGTAAAGCACGAATCTGAGTATTATCGGCAACATGTTCGTTATCAGATCCCTGCGAAACTAGAAGTCCAGGGAGAGACTGTCGTATTACGGGATTGGTCGGTCTCGGGTGTCTCTGTGCTTCCAATGCCAGAAAAGATTGGCCGAATGAAACAATTCGAAGCTCGCCTTTCTTTTGACTTTCAAACCTTTATGTTCTCCGTCATGGTTGAGATTGAAACGGTCCGATTTGATGAAGAAAATCAAAAGTGGGCAGGACGCTTCGTCAATCTCTCCAAGCAGAATCTTTCTCTGATTCACTACATGATTGATGCATTTCTCTCTGGCGAAGTGGTACTGGTTGGAGATGTGTTATCCGTAGCAACCCGCGAGGGGTTTATTCAAAAGGACTTTTCTGATCGGTTGGAACCGAAAAGAAATTTTATTCAGGAAGTTTTTTTTCAGATCCGGCGGATGCTGGGATATGCATTTTTCCTCGGCATCATTTTTGGTTTGCTGTTTTTTGTGGCGAATACGCTATATGAGCGATTATTTGTCATTGAAAGTTTATCTGCGCGAGTCTTGGGTAATGTGACTGTATTGCGTGCACCGGATAATGGCTTTTTTCAAAATACGCTCAATGGTCAAAACACGATGATCAAAAAAGGGCAACTCATGGGCATTGTGAAGCTGGTGGGTGGCGGTGCCTCAAGTTTGGAGTCTCCCTGCACCTGTAAGGTACTGAATATCCTGGCGGAGAATGGTGTCTTTGTTGGCAAAGGGGAGCCGCTGTATTCCGTTTTGGGAGATAAATCGGTTTTACGAATTGAAGCACAGATTTCCTTTGAAGATGTTCGCAGGATCCGGGTCGGGAATGAAGCAGAGATCCGCTTGACGGACGGCTCTATCGTAAAAGGAAAAATCATAAAGATCCGTTCTAATACAAGAACAGAAGCGCTTCAAGCTGCGCCATTGCGGCACTTGGGGCTGCAGGCTCCGGAATATGCGACAGCGATTATCAAGCCTGAATCCATCATTGACATGAAGCACATTGATACGGTGGCCTATGTTCGGGTCTTCTCCTATTAATTCGCTATGGATGCTGTCGCTCATTTTTTCTTTCTGGAGTGTGGCTGACGAGTGGTCTAAATTCACGCCAGATAACTATCGACAGCAGATCCCAGACAAACGTGATGGTCAGCGGGTTGAGATCCATCAACTATCGACGTATTACAGCTTCAATTCCGCAAATTACTATGAGCTGATGAGCACGTTACGCCACGGTGGTGATCCACATTCTGGCGAAGTGATTTATCTAGGCCGAGGTCATTTTGATTTAAAGCAGCTTGCAACAAAACTTGAACGACCGGATATTTTATCGGAGGTCTCACCTGGTGTCTTCTTCTTGCGCAGGCCGATGTATTTATCGCCGATGACCACGCTGGTTTTGCAAGATGTTGAGTTACGCCTTTCAATTCCTGATGTCGCGTTTATTGCCTATCGGGGAGAACTCTTTGTCGATTCGAGTTTGATCACGAGTTGGGATCCAGAGCGTCGCGATTGGGGACCAAGAAAGCAGTATGAAAAAAAGGATGTGCTCAAATTTCGAGTTGGTCAGGCAAGGCCATATCTTCTTGGGATGCGTGGTTCAAAGAGTATCATGATCAGCTCAAAAATTTATGGCTTAGGATATCAAGGACAGTCATCAAGTTTTGGGTTGGCACTGTCAACCCGGGTACATGGGCGGGAGAATGACCCGCTCTCGCTTTATCATTTTTGGGAAGCACTCCCCGAACCAACAGGTGTGTTTGTCGGAAACTGGATTGAGCAGTGCTTCTTTGGATTTTTTACCAACCGGGCAAATCGCGTTTCATTGGTGGGTAACGTCTTTAAAGATAATGTGGTTTATAACTTTGACCCCCACGACTTTAGCAATCATCTACTGATTGCGCGGAATATTGCAGTCGGGGCGAAATTTTCACATGGCTTCATTATTTCTAGGGAAGTCGACCACAGCCGATTGATTGAAAATATGAGTCTAGCGAATGCGGGGGCAGGGATTATGCTCGATAGAAACAGTCGCCATACGCAGGTATATCGTAATCTGTCTTTTGCCAATGGCCATGATGGGATCTCGGTGTTGGAGAGCGATCAAAATGATATTCAAAACAATATCTCATTCGGAAATGGTAACAATGGGATCTTGATCCGAAACAGTGCTGGTATTCATGTCAGGAATAACATGCTGTGGCGCAATGGTCGCTTTGGTCTGGAAGCAAGTACACAAGACTTATCTCATCATTCGCATCGAGATCTCAAGCTAGATCCCTATCTGCAAATCACCAGATTGGAAGTGAAATACAACCGGATTGGCTACAATTTAGGTGCAGCGTTAACGAGTAAAGGCCGTGTTCAGATTTTTCTTCAAGAAAATGATTATTCAGGCTCTGGCTCTGCATTTTTTGGGGGGGATCTTGGCGCGTTGAAAAGTGATATTCTGGAACAAAAAACCAATGAAGGGCTGTGGTTTTGCCCGGGGAGCAAAGTATGCCTCGAAGCTTCTTCATCCTCTTCTCCTTAATCGGGATATTTTCGGCTGTTGCGGAAGTCCCGATCGAACATATTCGGATCAAACAAATTGAAGTGCTGCGCATGTTGGCAGATGAAGGCGTGGTGGCAGCAGAAAAAGAACTCACCCGTCGAGCCGTCGTTTATTATCGAAAGTCACCAGAGACATCGCCATTCAACCTCAAACAGCAATTGACGAAAACCGCTGCCATTGGGCATGAGTCTTCGCTGTATCGCTTAGCGCACTTGCTCCTTTCGACGCCAAATACCAGTGATAGTCAACAAAAAGAAGCGCTTATTCTTCTTAGCGAATCGGCACTACTCGGTTATGCAAAAGCCATCGTTGATATTCGTCATTTACCGGATATTTTGCCACTTCCTGATGATGTTTACGTTCAAGCGACAAATAACGCGAAACGGCGATTTCTCTCTGGACCATTAATCCAGTGTGAACGCATTCAAGTGACTTGTGTAAAGCAACCTTCTGAGCGTTGGCGAGAGCAGAAGATAAACGAGTTTGGCTCGCTTGCTGATTTTCAAAATTTTAAAACACTCATGCATTATTTCGAGGCAAAGATTACGCATTACTCTGGGTTTGATGAGGACCGACTCAATCGATTTTCGATGACAAGTGAACAAAAAAACGAAGCAAGTGAAGCCCGTTATCAGAATATTCGTCAGGCGAAAAGAGTTCAGGCTGATACAGAGTGGGAAGAGATCCGCTATCAAGATCGTCAGGCAAGAAAAGCGCAAGCAGCACTGAATTATTTAAAAGCTTATCAAACTGAAGACTGGGAAAAGTTTAAACCGCAGGTTATCCAACTTTTAGAACAGATTAATCGTCACCGAGATCCGGGGCAGCAGATCACACTCAAGTGGCTAGAAACACAATGGAAAAATAATTTATGAAGGATGGCTGTTGGCTGATCCGTTTGTGCTGGATTTTTGCCTTATTTGCTGGCGTAAACTCATGGGCAGGAGTGCAAGAGGATAAGCAGGAAGTGATCCCAGAAGAGGAAGCACCCAGTACAACGATTTATGAATTTTTTACAGGGGCGAGAACCTACTATTTTTCTGACCTGACAAGTGTGGATGATACCCATCCCAAAGTAGATGAAACCCTTGTGCACTTTGGGATGCGCTTAAATTATGTATTGGAAGAAAACTGGCTGCTGGATATGGATATGCGGGCTGTTTTTCTCAAACGACATTTATATATAGAGGGCTTGGAAGATTCGTTACTGTATTTTGATATTCGACGCCTTTTGCTTTTGGGTGAATATATTTTCGATTCGCCCTTTTGGTCATTGGAGCTGGGACGAAAGCGACTTCGAAACAATCGCGCCTGGCTCTACGACGATGACATGGATCAGGTTGAATTATTGTTCGATTCTACTTTGCTTGATTTACGTTTTGGGTTTGCCAAATGGTTGTGGGATGGACGTTTGGGGGCGGATATATCTGCTCGTGATCCGGACCAGACATTAGAAGCCAGCGGTACGCGCTATTGGTTTATTGAAGGTGAGTATCAGTGGTACAAATCTCATTTCTTCGAGTTACAGTTTGTCTATGAAGATTATAAAAACCCAAGATTAGCGCCCAGTAGCCGAACCAGTTCACCCGACCCCTTCGTTCGTCATTCTGAGCTGGGTTGGATTGTGGGAAGCAGTTATGGGGCACAACATCTTGGCTGGGGGGAACGACATTATTGGTTGGATACAGGATGGGTGTTTGGAAAACGCAATACGCTCACTTCAACATTGGATGGTCAGATAGGTGAGCAAATCTCTCAACGAATGCGCGGTGGCTGGGGGCTGAACGCAGGTGTGAAGGTTGTATATGACTCCGCGACAGAGGGTTTCGCATTTCTATATGCAACGTCTCAGGGCAGCAATGCAAATTCGCAATACGGTCACTTTTATGTTCAGCCTGTCATTGCTGGGAATAAGTCCAGTCTCTTAGGGCCTGTTCGCAGAAGGTATTATGGTGAATTACTTGCGCCAATGTTGAATAACCTCACCATCATGTCGGCGCACTGGGGATTTGCCATCTTAAATAGCTACTGGGCCGAAATGAGTTTCTATACTTATCAACAACGGCATCCGGATCCTTGGTTATTTACCTCCCGTTCTGCGTTTACGACGAATGGACGAAGTAGAGATATCGGTGATAGCTATGAAGTGAGCATAGGGGGCGAAGCTTGGCCGGAGATCCGGTTAAACTTTATTTTGGCTGCATGGATGGCTGGCCCGGCATTTCATGGGGTAGAGCGTCAACACGACGCTTATCGTGCTTCCATTCAATTTGAGATGAGATTGTGAGACGACAACAGATCTTGATTTGGCTAATATGCTTAAGTCTATTCTCCTGTGCGGATATACGCACCGCGCGCGATCACATCCAACAATTGGAATATCAAAAGGCCTATCGCCATTGGAGCATTCTGGCACAAAAAGGATTTGGAGAAGCAGAGTATGAGCTTGCAAAGCTCTATGCGACTGGGCGAATGGGTAAAGATAAAATCCGCCATGCATTGCACCATTATCGGCGTGCCCTTGAACTCGGTTATGCAAATGCAGCATATGGGCTTGGTCGATTTCTTCTTCGCTATGCAACGAGTGATGCAGAAAAGCAAGAAGCAGTAGCGCTGCTCCATCAAGCTGCTGATGAGGGGAATGTTGGGGCTTTTATGGCATTGGCGGAGCTTAAACTGGATGGCACCTGGATCCAGCAGGATATTTCTGGTGCGCTGGCGATGTTTCATCAATTGGATGAGCTCGGCAATCCAACGGCGAGTTATAAACTTGGTGTTTTGTATGAAAATGGATTACTAATTGATGCTAATCAGGTCACAGCCGTTTATTTTTATCGGCGTGCATTTGAACGGGAGCATTTATCTGCTGGGATCCGACTTGCGAAGATCCTCGAAGAAGGAAGAGAAGGAGTCCCGCAAAATCTAGATGAAGCAGAGTCTATTCTGAGAAAGCTCACGTTACAAGGCTATATTCCTGCAACATACCAACTTGCTGCGCTTTTAGAGCGAAAAGCAGGAAAAGCCAGTCCCGAAGTTGTGAAGTTCTATCAATTAGCGGCAAACAGTGGCTATACCCTCGCAAAACTCAGAATTGGCGATCTGTATCTGGAAGGGGAAGGGATGCCAGCAGATCCCGACAAAGCGATTGCTATCTTTTCCGAACTGTCAGAAGAGCAATATGGCCCAGCAACGGTGCGATTGGGGGATATTTACCGAGATGGCGAACATCGACCACTGGATTATACCCAAGCTTATGAGTACTACCAACTCGCTTGGCGACAAGGGTTTGAACGGGCTGAACTTCGCATGGCCAAACTGCTTGCTTGGGGACGAGGCGTCACGCGGGATACTGCTTCTGCAAAACAAATATTCTTAAAGTTTGCAGGCCTTGGAGACCCTTCTGCTGCATACGGTTATGCGCAAATGCTGGAAATTGAAGCGCCGCAAGGAAAATACCCGCGAGATGCTTTCAAATGGATGGAAAAGTCAGCCAAAGCCGATTATATCCCCGCCCAATTGCGCCTAAGTGAACTTTTGCTCGGTGGTCAAGGGACGCAGCCTGATGTAAGAAGAGCGTTAGAAATCTTAGAAAAACTCATCGAAACAGAATTGTCGGACGCTTCGATGCGCTTGGGAGATGTGTATCGTGATGGGTTTTTTGTTCCAGCAGATCATCCCAAAGCACTTGGATTTTACGAACAGTCCCTTGCTTGGGGAGATGAACGAGCCAAATTAAAACTTGCTGATTTATACGCCACTGGACAAGACGAGGTCAAGAATTTCGAAAAGGCAAAGACGATTTTTCAAGAATATTCTGACCAAGGAAATGTTGAAGCCACGTATAAGCTTGCTCGTTTGTTAGAGCAGCGGGGCGGCGATGGTGCGATTACGCCTCAAGTTGTGGAATGGTATCGGATTTCGAGTGATGGCGGTTATCCACCGGCCAGGGTGCGTTTTGCGGATTTAATGTTGGATGGCATTGGAGTCGAGCAGGATATTGCTGGTGCAATCCGTGTCTATCGAGAGCTGAGTGGGCGTGGGATGGGCGCAGCAACGTTTCGATTAGGTAAGTTAGAAGAATATGCTGTCATTGGAAAAGAAGACTACAACCAAGCGCTGAAGTACTACAACCAAGCGTATAGTGAAGGCTATGACTTAGCACAGATGCAAATCGCCAAGTTTTATTTTGAAGGAAAGGGCGTTGAAAAAAACTATCAAAAAGCACAAAAAATCTATACCCGATTAGCAAAGAATCGTTACGGAAAAGCCGCATTTATGCTCGGTAAGATGCACCATGAACTCCGAGAAGAATTGAGTACAGATTGGTTAACATTGGCTGCCACCTGGTATGAAAAAGCCGCAGTACTGGGATATATGGAAGCAAAGTATCGTTTGGCAATGTTACTGGATGAACAACTTGGTGAGCATTCGCCTCAATCAACGGCACTATTGTACGAAGCAGCGCAAGCAGGCCATGGTAAATCAATGTTGGAATTTGGCTTACGTCGGTTTACAGGGGCAGGCATCGCTGTTGAAAAAGCAGAAGGATTAGCCTACGTTCTGACAGCAGCAAGAATTCAAACCCGAAAAGCGCTGACACAAACACTCGCCTTGATGGAGCAGGTGGATGACATCGATCAGATAGAAAAGGCAATCAAACAATCAAATGAACTAAAGTCAGTCTTGTTTTTCTCAAGTGCAAAGAATTAAGTTTTTGTATTTAAAGATAATTTTCAGCATCCTTTCCAGTTTTCCATCTATTGATATCGTGAATATGACTGATAGTTTGTCCCCAAAAATAATCCATGATATGGTAAAAATACACCACTTTGGTGTTTTATTCCCCAATAACAAGGGACTGTTGATCTTGCAGAAATGCGCGTAGCTGTTAGCAGCGACATTGCTGAAAGGTAAACAGACCCAAAATAATGAATAGGTAATATTGTGAAGTTAAACCAAGTTTTTATTTATTTTTTCCTGCTTTTTTCTTTTCAAGTTCCAGCGTTCGCATCTACTCTCAAAGTTTTTTGTTATGACGAAAAACAAGATGATTGGGAGTGGCTCCGTAACGATGAAGGAGGCATTGTTGACTTTGAAGGGGTCACGAAACAAATGGTCATTCACTCACAAAGTGAATACTTTTATTTTGTCGATATATCACAGTCGTTATATCGCTACTTCCAGGATTCTTGTCCGCAAGGTTCGGTTCCACAGCCAGCAAATAGTCGTTTTTCCAGCTGGCGTGTCTTCCGTGTTCAGCTCCCTAATGGGCAATTTCGTATGGCAGAAGGTAAACGTTCCTACTACAGCCAAATCGATCATGTTTTTCTCCGATTTAGTGATGAGCGTCTTAAAAGAAGAATCAGACCGCTAGGCCCAGTTTTAGACCGTGTCACACAATTGGAAGGCGTATCCTATCAACTCCGTTATACAGGCAACGATGAGCTTGGTTTGATTGCACAAGATGTGCGGGAAATATTTCCGGATGCGGTGATTGAAGATGATCCTTCTGGTTATCTAAAAGTTGATTATCGCGCGATGATCCCGATACTGATCGAATCCATTAAAGAATTGGAAGAGCGCGTTAGAGCGTTAGAAAACTAGTCGTGAAAAGCGCGGCGATGGCCGCGCTAACTTCAATTAGTCCGAAAGGGATTTCAAACGATACATGAGATCCAATGCCTGACGAGGCGTGAGTTCATCAGGATCAATATCCTTCATGGCATCGACAAGTGGGTGTGGCTCTTCAGGAAGGGCCATCTCAAGCTGCGCAGCTTGGGTGAGATCAGGCTGCGGGTTGGACTGAGACTCTAATCGTTTGAGCTTTTGCTTCGCAGATTGGATCACAGGTTTTGGTACACCAGCGAGTTGAGCGACTTGTATCCCAAAGCTCTTACTCGCAGCCCCTTCTTCCACTGTATGCATAAAAGCAATCGTATCTCCATGTTCAACCGCATCCATATGGACGTTGCGAATGTGTTCGTGTTGCTCTGCCAATGCGGTTAACTCGAAGTAGTGGGTTGCAAACAAGGTGTGTGCTTGAATTTTCTCCGCGAGATAAGTCGCACATGCCCAGGCGAGGGACATTCCGTCATAAGTACTGGTTCCTCGACCGATTTCATCCATGAGCACAAGGCTGTTAGATGTGGCGTTATTGAGGATATTTGCGGTTTCTGTCATCTCAACCATGAATGTTGAGCGACCGGATGCTAAGTCGTCAGATGCACCGATCCGCGTGAAAATTCGGTCAACTGGCCCAATGACCGCCCGTTCAGCTGGGACAAAACTCCCAATATGTGCCATAAGCACGATCAGAGCAGTTTGACGCATATAGGTTGATTTTCCGCCCATATTGGGACCAGTAATGATCAACATACGTGATTTTTTGTGCATTGAAACCGGGTTTGGAATAAATGGCTCTTTTAACATATATTCCACAACAGGATGACGACCAGACTGGATGTTGATTTCCTGAGTGTCGGACAATGTCGGGCGTGCGTAGCTGAGTGACTCGGCTTTTTGAGCCAAATTACATAACACGTCGAGTTCGCATAGTGCATTGGATGAAGCTTGCAATGGTGCTAATTGTTCCAAAAAGACATCAAATAATGCTTCATAGAGCTTTTTTTCTAATGCGAGCGCTTTGCTTTGACTGCCAAGGACCTTGTCTTCGTATTCTTTTAATTCTGGAATAATATACCGCTCGTTATTCTTTAACGTTTGTCGACGAACATACTCCGGCGGAACCTGCTCGGAATAAGCACGGCTGATCTCAATGTAATAGCCGTGGACTTTATTAAAGCCAATTTTGAGCGTTGGGATCCCGGTTCTTTCTTTTTCGCGTTGTTCGATTTGAAGAAGGTAATCAGTTGCGCCGTCACTCAGTGCTCGCCATTCATCCAGCTCTGCATGGTAACCGGGTGCAATGACACCACCATCGCGAATGAGCACGGGTGGATTTTCAACAATGGCGCGCTCAAGCAAGTTATGTAACTCAGGGTAAGTCGTAATGCGTGCGCTTAAGTTTTGCAAATATGCAGCGGGAAGCTGCTGCATCAATGCTTGCAGCTCAGGTAATTGAGCAAATGCATGGCGCAGACGGGTAAAGTCTCTTGGACGAGCACTGCGCAGTGCTAATCGGGAGATGATCCGTTCAATATCACCGATTTGCTTTAATAAAGGCTGAATGTCTGCATAAACGCTGGTTTGAATCAAACTATCGATACAGTCGTAGCGCTCTTCCAGTTGTTGTTTTTCACGAATTGGTGTGTGGATCCAGCGTTGTAGCAAGCGACTGCCCATCGGCGTAGATGTATCGTCCAGCACCGCGCTGAGTGTGTTTTCATCACCACCGGATAAGTTTTGTGTGAGTTCCAGATTTTTGCGTGTTGCAGCATCGAGGATCACACAAGCACCGCTTTTCTCAAGGCCAATACGACGAATATGTGGCAGTGCAGTTCTTTGCGTATCTTTGACGTACTGCATCAAACAACCTGCGGCAGTGAGACCCTGATGCGCTTGATGCACTCCAAAACCGATTAAATCGCGTGTTTGGAATTGCTGGGTGAGCAGGCGTGTTGCAGTTTCGAGTTCAAACTCCCACTCAGGGCGACGCCGAAGACCTTTTCTTCCTTCAATCAATGTCATGTGAGAGAAGTTTTCCGGATAAAGAAGTTCTGCTGGATCAATGCGCTGAAGGGCCGCACTGACGGCTTCTTCATTTTCTAGCTCATTGATTAAGAAGCGCCCGCTGGCAATATCCAGATATGCGAAGCCGAAACCTTGTTTCGGAGCAGCAAAAATCGCAGCAATAAAGTTGTCTTTTTTCTCTTTGAGTAATGCTTCGTCGGTGATGGTTCCGGGTGTAACGATACGTACGACTTTCCGTTCGACCGGACCTTTACTTGTGGCAGGGTCACCAATTTGCTCGCAGATTGCGACGGATTCGCCCAATTGAACGAGTTTTGCTAAATAGTTTTCGACGGCATGATAAGGGACGCCAGCCATCGGTATAGCACTCCCGCCGGATTGGCCCCGTTTGGTGAGGGAGATATCTAGGAGCTGAGAGGCTTTTTGCGCATCTTCGAAAAATAACTCGTAAAAATCACCCATTCGGTAAAACAGAAGAATATTTGGGTGCTCAGCCTTAATGCGTAAAAATTGCTGCATCATGGGGGTGTGCGATTGGATCGCGGATTCGGAAAATCTATCTAAAGGCATTCTTTCGATCTTGTCAGCGCAAAAGCGCCATTATATCGAATTTCATGTTGAATGTGAGGCGGGGGAACGGGATCTTTTGGAAGATGATTGATTTCAAATTAAAAAGAAACAGAAACAAAAAAGCCTCGCGATTGCGAGGCTTTAGAATATGGTGCCCGGAGGCGGAATCGAACCACCGACACGAGGATTTTCAATCCTCTGCTCTACCGACTGAGCTATCCGGGCGTGCGGCGTATTAAACGGGTTTTCGGCCTTTAAGTCAATACTTTTTTTATCAGAAACTTTTATTTGCGCAGATAAACAACAGATTGCGCAAATTATGATTCAGGCGGCTTATATCCTTCGATTTCGACCTCTTTTCCTTCGAAGAGAAAGCCACTCATTTGTGTCTCTAGAAACTTACGATGTTCCGGATCCATCATATTGAGTTTGTGTTCATTGATCAGCATGGTCTGTTTTTTTTGCCATTCTGCCCAAGCTTCTTTTGAGATGTTGTCAAAAATCTTCTGGCCCAGCTCACCCGGGTAGAGTTGAAAATCCAGTCCTTCAGCTTCTTTTTGGAGAAACTGACAAAATATCGTTCTGCTCATCAGGTCTTCCTGTTTAGGGATACGTTTGATGTGACATTATAAAGAAGTTTCGTAGATTGAGATATAGTGCGTGTTTTGAGTTGGTATTTCAGGCACTATGTTGCGCAACAGGCTTAAAAGCATCAACTCTATTTTCAATATGGTCACAACTTTGTGAAAATGTTATTATCTGTTGGCAAATTTCAATAAAATCAGTGATTAAAAAGAAATCAGTTTAGAAGGAGCTAGCGTCGTATGATTTTGAAGCATGTTGCGTTTCGAACCCAAGGTGCTGGGATTGTCAGCATCGGTATCAAAGGCGTCAAACTCCCCTCTCGCGGCTACCTTGTCCCCACAAAAACATCGGCAGAAGCCGAACGTCAGATTTCCTTGATTTCGAAAGATCTCATCGGAGACCCTTGGAAGCGGGATGAATTTGCGAGTTTGCTAAAAGCGTCAGGTGTATCAGGATTTATCAGCCAGCTCGCTCGCAATCAACTTGAAATGCTGAAAACTCAACTTTTGGCAGACAAGCTCGTTTGTTTTCACGAGCATCCACCAAAGACAATGCCTTATCTTGGCAATGTCCGTGCGGCAGATAATGCTCCATCGGCACCGCCAAAGTCAACTAAACCTGTTGTATCACCCGCTGCGCCGGAACCAACATTCAACCCAAAACAATCGGTGAATGACACGCCTACACCACCAGCAATTGAAGATCAAGCGCTGCGTGCCGATCCAGTGTCGATGCTCACAGGTGAAGAGATCCTGACTTGTGTGGATATTGGAAAACGCAGTCCAATCCGTCATCCATGGCAGCGAATATACCGTTCTTCCAACGCACAGATGAATGTTGGTATGGGTTATGGATGGCGTCATGCCTGGCAAGTGTCTTTGATTGAGTGCGAAGAATCATTTCCTGAAGAAGGACAAGACGCAAAACGCTGGATGGTTTATACGGATGAGCAAGGCCGTGAGCATACTTTTGATTACTTAGAACCGAAACAAACCTGCTATCAGTCCAGCAGTGGTTTGACGCTGGAAGGGCAACAGTTTGGTGTGACACGTTCCTATGCCCTGATTTTCCCAGATAAAACCCGATATATTTTTAAAGCTGCATCAAAACGCTGGCGGCTTGTAGAAATTCATACCAACCCGCAATGGTGGGTGTTGAATTATGACGATACGGATCGCGTGATTGATATCTGTTGGCGTGGTCACCGAGGTGTCCAACTGATTTATCAAAGCGAAGGTTGGTTGAGTGCTGTGACACCCTACCAGATTGTTGAAAATGTTGCCGTTGCACAGGATGTGCCATTGGTTCAATATCGCTATGACAGTATCGGTCATTTAATTGGCGCAATTGATGCACAGGGTAGAGAAGAGCGTTATGACTACGATAATCAACATCGCCTGATCCGTCGAGAGCGAGCGGAAGATCTAGCCCACGACTTGTCTTGGCTAAATGGTCAATGTGTTGCACAACGAGGATCAGATGGTGTTTATGCCAGTCGGATGACATTTGATGCTGCAACGAATATCAGTACGTGTACGGACTCACGTGGATACACAGAAACGTTCGAGCATAACAAAAAAGGACAACTCGTCCGGTATACCAATGGAAATGGGCATACTTGGCACTATGGCTACACCCAAGCTGGCTGGCGCAGCCAAACTATGGATCCGTTAGGGCACTCGAAGTATTGGACATACAATGGTCAAGGCCAATGTTTAAGCTATATCAATGCACTGGGTCAAACGACTCGATATGATTATGACCGCTGGGGTCATTGTATTCGTACGCAGCGACCCGATGGACAATCCATTACGCGTATTCTTGATCTCGATGGCACACTTCGGGCTGAGCAATATCCAGACAACCAAGCTTGTCTGATTGAATACGATGGACTGAATTTACCGACCAAATACATCGATTTTGATCGCTCGCATATGACCCTCACCTGGGATCAACAATTGCAATTGCTGATGACAGATATCGCTGGCGTCAAAACACGTTATAGCTATCACAAGGATGGTCAGCTCAACGGGATTTTGGAGCCTTCTGGCCTTGGACACTTATTCCATCACAATAAGAAAGGCCAAGTAGAGCGAGTATTGCAAACAGACTTTGCGGCATATCAGGCAGCGAAAGATAAAGATACGGTGCCAACATCGGCGCATCATTATGTGTATGATAAAGCCGGGCGCTTAACCCAATATACGGCACCGGATGGCCGTATCGCATCCGCAACTTATACCTATGACACCTTGCCAGAAACGATCACGCGTCCGGATGGCAACACTTTGTTTTTCAATTATGATACCGAGCGCAACTTATTATCCTTGTCTCGCCATGATGGTATACAAGTCACATTTGCTTATGACGGCAATGAAAATATCACCCAAATGACAGGTTTGGACGGGCGAACGTTGGATTTCCAGTACGATCCTTGCGATCGCGTGACGCAAGTGACCGAAGGAGACCGCCAAGTTCAACTCACCTATGATCCGCTAGGCCGTTTAACCTCAAAGCGAGCGAGCAAGCCAGATAATGTTGTAGAGCGGACATTCACCTATAACACGATGGGTCAGATCACCCGGGCATTTAGTGCTGATGCACAGGTCCTTCAATTCTGGGACGAAGGGGGGAAGCTCAAGTACTCAGAGCAAAGCGGTGGGCATGCGCTCAAATACCAATATGATCGCTTTGGCCGACGCACTCACTTGCATCTACCAGATGGTCAAACGGTGTTGTATACCTACGACAAGCATTCGCGACTGGCCCAGATTTCGTTGGATGCGCAATCGATCTGTCAGTGGGAATACGACCAATCTGGCAATCCAAAGACCCTCATATTCGGACATGGCTGTCTGTTGCTGCAACAGTTCGATTTATTTGGTAGGCTGACGCGTCAGTCGTTATACGATACGCAGCAAACCGCATTACAATCGACGCAGTACACTTACGATAAAGCGGATCAATTGACCCAGAAAAAACAACAAGGCGTCATCGATTCAACGATTCAGTATTCTTATAATCAACGTCAGCAGTTGACCCAAGTGACAATGGGTACTCAGCAACATATTTATGATTGGGATACGTTCGGGAATCCACAATCGGCGAAGGTTGCTATACAGGGCGATCGCATTGTCTCAATTGCCAAGCAGGCATGTGGTTACGACAAACAAGGTAACCAAATACGCTCACTCGGGCAGAGTTATCAATTCGATGCGCTTAGTCAGTTAATCACAGTCAACACAGAGCAAGGCCAAACCCAATACACCTATGATGCCTTTGGGAGAAGGCAAACCAAACAGCAAGGTGAGCGTCTTACCCATTACCTATGGGATAAAGACCAACTCGTTGGTGAGTGCCAAGATGGACAATGGACTTGGTTCATCTATATGCCAGACTCTTTTGACCCGATTGCGATGGTCAAGGCTGGTATTGTGTATACCTATCAATTGGATCAACTCGGTACCCCACAGTTGTTGTTAGATCTCGAAGGGACGATTGTTTGGCAAAACCAAAGCGACGTCTATGGTTTGGCGGCAGCAAATGCATCCAACACCATTGAACAACCCCTGCGCTTTGCGGGTCAATACGCAGACGAAGAAACGGGTTTACATTACAACCGCTATCGCTATTACAGTCCAAAGCAGCAGCGTTTTATCAGCCCAGATCCCCTCGGGATTTTAGGGGGAATACACCCGTATCAATATGCTCCAAATCCAGTTAATTGGGTCGATCCACTTGGGTTGTTGTGTAAGGAAGGGTTGGAAAAGCTGGGGCAGATGCTGACAGCCTTGGAAAAAGATGGTTTAACACCTGAAATGCGAGAGAAAGTTTTGGAAGCTGCACAAGCAGGGTCTAATGTAAATTCTTCAGATGAGCAAACTAAGTCTCTAATTAAACGACGTAAACCAGGTGGAACAAATTTCCTGGTACATGAATATGATAAATTAGGACTCGATCCAGAAAATGGTACGGTTACAATGTACCGAAAAGTTGGGGATGATGTTTCACCTAAAGTGCTAACGATAAAAGAGTTTGCTGGAGGACATTTAGTAGATGGCTCTCTTGTTAACGAAGAATGGGCTTCAAATGGAGAATTGATAACTGCTGAAGATTCAATGAGAGACCCTGATGCTAAGCCTACTAAGTTTCACAAAAGAACAGTTGGTGAAGTTGATAATGCTAGGTCTGAGTTTTCTCAACCTAGAAAAGAATATGTTTCAAAATTTGCAAAAGATGCTTTAAATGATGAAAGCCATGAAGCTCATCTTTACTTCGGTAAAAAGGAACTTATGAAAATGGAAATTACAGGCCGTGTTCCAGAAGGATATAATGTACATCATAAAAAACCGATTTTTAGATGCCCGATTGAAGAAAACCCCAATAAGATAAGCAATCTACAGATGCTCCCTGATGAATTTCATAAAGATTATAACCGTGAGCTTCATTGGTATGAAGAAGGTAATTGCCCTTACGATGAGAATGGAAATGGACCAAATCTAAATAATTATAAAGGCTATTTTGAGGAAAACAATGAACGAAATTGATGACTTGATCTCTCAGGCGAAAGATAAAAAGAACTACCGATACAGAGAGGGTGGTACACCAGACTGTGAAATATTAGATGTTGAAAAAGTACTAAATGTTCAGCTACCGATGGATTATAAGTACTTTCTAAGCAAATATGGCTATATTCTTTGGTTTGGTGAATATGTTGTCGGGACCTCTGATCCAGAAGATCTTTTCGCAGAAGATGTTGATGTAATTAGAAGAACTCAATACTACAGAGCGTTCTATGATGAAGATCAACGATATCAATCAGTACCCGAAAATGGCGTTGTGGTTTCCCCTTATGATGGCGGTGGTTATTATCTTCTTTATACGGAAGGAACAGAAAATGCTGGTAAAGTTGGTTTATTCTTAACAGAAAACTGGGGTAAAGAAGTCCAACGGTTTCACTCCTTTGCTGATTTTGTATCTTTTCTGCTTAATGGAACTCCACAACCAGAGGGACTTCCATACTGGAAGTAAACCTTCCCTAAATAAGCGTTTTTTTAATTGGAAGGCGAAATCGCCTTCCAATAATTTATCCATGCTTTTGTAAAAACTTGCGAATTGGAGTCGGGAGTCCGAGGTCTTGCCATTCTTCTTTGCTAAACCATTGTTGGTTTGTGGCTTGTTGACCAAGGTTGCTGATTTGCCAGACGGTGGCATCCAGCTTGTAATGGGTGAAGGTGTGTTTAAACGTCCCTTTGGTGATGGTTTGTTTTTCCAGGTGTGCTGGGTCGATATGAATTTGTGGTAAGCACCACAGTGCACCCCAGATCCCGTCTTTGGCACGCTTTTCCAACAGAAGTTTGCCGTCTTGCTCAATCCATAAATAATGGCCTGGCTTGGTGGGGACGGTTTTCTTTGGTTTGGGTGTCGGGAGTTCGCTGACGCGGTTTGTTTGGTTTGCAATACAGACCTTGTTGAATGGACACTGCTCGCATGTGGGGTTTTTCGGCTTACAGATGGTTGCGCCCATATCCAACAAACCCTGCGCGAATGCGCGATTATCCTGTGTTGGCGTGAGCCGTTCGGAATAGGACCAAAGTAATTTATCAGTTGCAGAGGTTCCTGGTACGCCTTCAATCCCAAAGACACGGCAGAAAAATCGCTTTACATTCCCATCCACAATGGGACCACGTTTGTTATAGGCAAAGGAAACGATGGCACCTGCGGTATATCGGCCAACACCCGGGATTTCCAGCATTCCTTCGACATCCGTCGGAAAGCTACCACCACATTCATGGACGATATATTGGGCTGCTTTCCTTAAATTTCTGGCTCTAGAGTAATACCCCAGGCCTTGCCAAAGCGCCATCACATCATCTTCTTCGGCGGCCGCTAAGTCTTGAACGCTCGGATAAGCGTTCATCCAGCGTTCAAAGTAAGGGATCACAGTCGCCACTTGTGTTTGTTGCAACATGATCTCGGAAACAAGCACACGATAAGGTGTTGGATCTTGTTGCCAGGGAAGGTCGTGCCTGCCTTGCTGCTTTTGCCAATCGAGTAGAGTGTCTGCGAATGAGTCGATCTCAAACGGGAATGGTGTCATGAAATTATGTGCCCTTTATACCTTGTTGAAATGCGCCCCCGGCAGTGTATGGATCTTTCCCAAAATCGCAAGTATTTCCTTGGGAGGCCACGGTTGATATAATGCGCGACTATTTTTTGTAAGGCTGGTATTGAGGTAGGTAACGGGCATGTCCGAAGAGCGAAATGAATCCTTGGAGCAAGCAAAACGCGATGGAAAGTATATTCGTGAAATCAAGAGCTTTGTCAAACGTGAAGGGCGTTTAACCAAGGGCCAGGCAAGCGCATTGGAAAATCATTGGGCAACCATGGGCTTAAACCATGAAGATGGTTTGCTTGATTTTGGCCAGGTATTTGGCAACGACAACCCGGTTGTGCTGGAAATCGGCTTCGGTATGGGCAAATCTTTGGTGCAAATGGCCAAAGAAGCACCCGAGAAGAATTTTATCGGTATTGAAGTCCATCGCCCTGGTGTTGGTGCCTGCTTGATGGAGGCCCAAGAACATGGCGTCACAAATCTGCGTGTATATGAACATGACGCGGTTGAAGTCTTACGTGATTGCATCCCAGACAATGGGCTGCATACGGTGCAATTGTTCTTCCCTGATCCTTGGCATAAAAAACGTCACCATAAGCGACGAATTGTGCAACCTAAATTTGCTCAAGACATTGCACAAAAGTTGGCAACAGGCGGCTTTTTCCATATGGCGACAGATTGGGAAAACTACGCCGAGCACATGTTAGAAGTGATGTCTGCTGCACCGGGCTATACCAATACATCTGAGCAGGGTGATTATGTGCCTCGTCCGGATTCGCGCCCACTGACGAAGTTTGAAAACCGTGGTCAGCGCTTGGGGCATGGTGTTTGGGACTTGATTTTCCAGAAAAAATAATAACAAAGAGGAATGTGATGTTAACGAATGCAAATCAATTGCTTGAGCGAAACTTAGATGTGTTTGAACAGAAGAAACTGCTCGTTGTAAATTGCCCAGATGATGCAGGTATCGAGATGCTCATGCAAGAGACGAGTGCAGACATCACAGTGATTGCGCTAGATTGGCGATCATTTGAAGTCGCCAGTAAAACTTGTCAGCAAACCTTCTTCTCCCATCAGTTGCCAGCAGATTGCCCGTCCCATGATGCGATTTTGATATATTATCCAAAATCAAAGCAGGAATTTGAGTACATCTTCCATATGGCTGCTCCAGTCCTTCAAGAGAATGCAGATGTGTATGTGGTGGGTGACAATAAAGGGGGCGTCAAGTCTGCGCAAAAGCAATTGGCTGGTTATTGTGCATCGATAGGAAAAGTTGACGCTGCACGGCACTGTATTTTGTATCATGGTCAACTCACGGAAGCTGTACCTGAGTTTCGTGTGGAAGCCTGGTTCAAGCAATATGATGTATCGATAGGCGAACGTGCTTTGCAAGTCTATTCTCTGCCAGGCGTATTTAGTCATGGCGAATTAGACATCGCAACGCGATTATTGCTTGAGGAGCAGACAGATAAACCGAGAGGACGTGTGTTGGACTTTGGTTGTGGTGCTGGAGTGATCACCGCTTGGCTTGCAAGTCGTAATGAAAATGCGACAGTAGAAGCGATTGATGTTTCAGCCTTGGCACTTGCCTCGACAGAAAAAACCCTCAATGCCAATGAAGTGGACGCTAAAGTGTACCCTTCAAACGGTTGGTCACAAGTCAAAGGCGTTTTTAACGGTATTTATACGAACCCACCGTTCCATAAAGGCGTGAAGACAGACTATAACGTGACGGAGAGTTTTATTCGTGGCTGTAAAGCGCATTTAAAGTCGAAAGGGCAGCTTCATTTGGTTGCGAATAGCTTTTTAAAGTATCCACCGATTATTGAAGATACGATTGGTACCTGTCATATTGTAGCGAAAAATAAGGGATTTCAGCTCTATCGGGCGAGCTACTTCATGCGTTGACCTTTGCAAAAAAAGGCATAGACTTGTAAAAACATTCGACAACTTCTGAAAAAGCCATGAGACAACTCGCGGCAGTAATTTTACAAGTCTTTTCCTTTTCGGTTGCAGCCGCAATACCATCTCAATGTATCGAAGACCCCAAACGCCAAATCCCCTGTGAAAATTTAATTTTCAAATCCATTTTAAAAGATAACAAAACGAAACTGATTTGCTTTTGCAAAAGCGACTTTAAGGAGTTGTTTATCACCCCAGCCGATGAAACCGAAGCTGTTTTGCAGAAAATGAAATGGCGCGAAATCGAAAGCTCGCTGGGGATGTCGAAGGAAGAAATTCTAGCCTTGATGAACTAGGCTGGACCATACACCCATCATCTAACAATAGGAACAATGTATGATGTTTATGAAGTCTTTGAACCCTGTTCGGATCCTTTGGATCCTGACATTTTGTCTTTCGTGGTCACTCAGTGCCGCAGAAATCAAACCCGCACTTTGGAAGGTTGGAGAAGGCGAAAACGCCTCTTACCTGTTTGGCTCCGTTCATTTAGGCAAAGCGTCCTGGTATCCGTTACCAAAAAATATTCAAGACGCGTTTGTCAAGACAGATAAGCTGGTTGTGGAAGTGTTGGACAGTCCAAGTGATCAACAAAAAATGATGCAGGCGATGATGCAACCGCCTGGGAAAAAGCTATCTGATTTCTTTTCAAAAGATGGCTGGAAACAATTTTCTGCGTATATGCTCAAGCAGCAAATGCCGCCAGAGAAATTCCAGGGAATGAAGCCTTGGGGGGTGAGCATTATCTTAACCATGTCTACATATATGCGCTTGGGATATATGCCAAACGTTGGGGTGGATAAATTTATGTTGGATCAGGCTTTAAAGCATCGAAAAGAAACAATGGCACTGGAGTCATTTGACTTTCAGCTCGATTTATTACAAAAGATGATTGAAAACGAAAAAGATCTGCTTATGATGGTGACTTTCACGGATGAAGAGTATCGCGCACTGATGGAGGCATGGCCAAAAGGGGATATGGCAGCGATTGAACGTATATCGAAAGAGCAAATGAACGAAACGCAATTAGAAAACTTTTTATATTCTCGCAACAGAAATTGGTTGAAGCAACTCAAGCCGAAGATGCAAAAGAAAGAGAAACTGTTTGTTGTTGTTGGGGCTGCCCACATGATGGGAGACAATGGATTGCCTGCATTATTAAAGAAAGAAGGATTGAAGGTGACACGCCTACAATAATTGAATTTTCAATTCTTATGTCGAGCGTCCTCAATCAGGGCGCTCAATTTCACATCCTCATCGAGCCATTCTCCAACATATTCAGAAAATCTTTTATCGAGTTTTGCTTTTTCAAATGACATGAGCGCAGGTTCTAGAAAGATTTTTTCTTGCTGAACAAAATAAATTGCATTTTGTTGAAATGTACTTGCAAGTGATTGTGCAACGGCTTCGGTGCATTGAATTCCGGCACCAATTTCCTGATGGGTGAAGTCGGGCGAACAGCCAATTACCGGGGCAAACGGCACATTTTCATTGAAGAGTTGTTGATGAAATTTGAGTAGCCTTTGGTGGTTCTCGATATCACTTAACACGGCGCTTTTTGGGTTACAGGGTGTCACAATATAGAAAGATTGCCAGGATTGTACGGAGATTCCTGCACGAAAGGCTATATTTTTATATGTGGCTAACCAGTTTATATTCAGCGCTTTATTCCTTCTTCAACTCTGGGCAGCTTCAATATTTGCTATATTAATGAAATCCATTGCTTAACATCAAGCACGTTAAGTGAGCAGAGGAAGACACTGAATGCCTTCTCAGGCAAATACTGTATCAATTAAAAAAACACTGATGTGGATTGTCATGACGATTTCCGCCATGTCACTTCTGCTTTCTGTGATTGTGTCGACTTATATCAGTATCAAGAAGCAAAAAGAACAGCTGGTTGATAAGTTGGAGACCTATGCTGATATTATCGCCTTCAATGCAACAACCAGTATCCTTTTTGATGATCCTGAGACAGAAGAAAAGCGCCTGACAAGCTTTCAGGCTGCATCCATGATTGAGAATATTCATATCTATCGCATCGATGAGTTCACGAATGAGCTTTCATTTTTCGCGAGCTTTAATCAAGGTGGCGTTCCTCCTGTCCCTGCCAAGTTTTCTGCTGTTGAAAAGTTAGGAGAAGCAACCTTTCACAAGAACTACTTAGAAATGGTGAAAGTGATTGAGTTTGAAAAGAACACGGTGGGTTATGTGTATCTTCGTGGCTCGTTGAAGTCTCTGGATGATTATATTACGAATACCTTATTGATTGATGCCTGTGTTGGCCTGACGGCGCTCTCGCTAGCATTGATGATCACGCTGCGGCAACAGCGACGGCTGACACAGCCGCTCACCGAGTTTATTAATATTGTTCAACAGGTATCAAAAGATAAAGATTACTCCATCCGAACGCCAGATATCCCGATTAAGGAAATTAATATTCTGGGTAAAGCTTTTAATAATCTCCTAGAGCGTATTCAACAGCAGACGACACAACAGGAAGAAGCAGAACGTGAGTTTCGCCAGTTGAACCAAAACTTGGAAAGCAAAGTCAACCAAAGAACAGAAGCCCTCAAAGAAGCGAACCAGGAGCTCTTGGATACCCTTGAGCAGATGCATCAATATCAGAATCAACTTGTTGAAAATGAAAAAATGGCCTCACTTGGGCAAATGGTTGCGGGTGTTGCACATGAAGTGAATACGCCGATAGGTTTAGGGATCACCGCTTCGACCTTGTTGACGGATAGAACGGTCGAAATTCAGGAATTTATGGAGAATAAAAAACTGAGTGCTAGCCAATTGGCGAAGTATTTGGGCGATGCGTTGGAAAACTTGTCGATTATTTATCGAAACTTGAACCGGGCCGCAGAACTCATCAGCAGCTTTAAGCAGGTTGCAGTTGATCAGGTCACCGAAGATGCCAGAGAAATCCGGATTAAACATCTGGTGAGTGAAATTATTCTTTCTTTACAACCGCATTTGAAGAAAGTGAAGCATGAAATCGTCATTGACTGTGAAGAGAGCTTAAAAATAAACAGTCAGCCCGGCCCGATTAATCAAATTTTGATCAATTTGATCATGAATTCGATCATTCATGGATTCGAAGCGATGGATTATGGCGTGATCACAATTGCGATTTCTTGCTCAAATAACACCTGTAATATGAAATATCAGGATAATGGGAAGGGTGTTCCAGACTCCATAAAAAGTCGTATTTTTGATCCATTTGTCACGACGAAACGGGGGGTTGGTGGTTCAGGGTTGGGGATGCATCTTGTCTATAATTTGGTCACGCAAGCATTGGGTGGATCGATTTCTTTGGAAAGTGAAGAGGGACAAGGCGTGATATTCGATATTCATTTTCCTGTGTCAAACAGTACTGTAAAATAGCCGAAAACCTCAAACTCACATTTTGCTAAATTGGAAACAAAATCAGTTCAAAACAATTTTCAGTTTAGAAATTCAAGACAAACACAAAGTTAATTATTGTTCAAAATAAAAACAGTGTTTGTATGCAAAAAGATCAAAAAGCTCACAAATGAATCTAATAATTTGGTTTTATGTGACATATCTTGAACGAAGGGAAATAAACATGAAAACAGCTTTTAAAGGCCTTGTATGTGTTCCGATTCTCTATGGTTAAAGTCTCTTGTTATGCGATCATTTAGCCCCTATAATCCTAATAGTTTAAAAGCCCTTTAAGAAAAGGCGACATTTAGGTATCCACTTTGAAAAGGTTGATTTGAGAATGCAAACACCAGTTATTCTGATTGTAGAAGACGAGGATGTCACTCGTTTAAACCTTGTTAGTTTGTTCGAAGCAGAAGGATACCAAGTGCTAGAAGCAATTGATGGCGATGAAATGCATGAGCAGTTGTCGACTACGACGGTTGATCTTGTTGTCATGGACATCAATTTACCTGGTAAGAACGGGCTTATATTAGCTCGTGAACTCCGCCAAAAGGAAAACATTGCTCTTGTCTTCTTAACAGGACGAGATAATGATGTTGATCGTATTCTAGGATTAGAGATTGGTGCAGATGATTACATCACGAAACCTTTTAATCCAAGAGAATTAACGATTCGAGCACGTAACCTTCTGTCAAGAACAACGAACCAAGTAACCAAGGATGAGGAAGATGAAGATAGTGATGGAATTCTTCGATTTAATGGATGGCAGTTAGACGAGAATAGTCGTTGTTTATTGTCCCCCAAAGGCGAAAGCAGAAGGCTACCAAAGGGTGAGTATCGCGCATTACGCTTAATGCTTGATTCCCCAGGAAAAATTTTCTCACGCGAACAGTTAATTAAACATATGACTGGTCGTGAGCTTCGTCCAAACGATAGAACGGTCGACGTTACAATTCGTCGTATCCGTAAACATTTTGAGTCAGATGTTGATTCTCCCGAGTTGATCAGCACAATTCATGGTGAAGGTTATCGTTTTATTGGTAAATTAGATAAGTAATTGCTCCCAATTTACTAAAGAAGCGACTATCTGATGGTCCTAATTCGAGAGACGCGCAGCATCTGTTGCGCGTTTTCTTTTTGCATACCCAATTTTCTTTTTTACCAATCCATTCTTTTTATTGGCCACTCGATAAATTTCCGCTCTATATACTTCCAGAACTGTACATAAAATAAGTCCAACTCATACTTAAGAAGAATTCACCTTCGTCAAAACACGTCTATCATGGATCGTTTTAAATCAAAAGAACTGGAAAAAGCTTGACTGGAGCAATGGAGTAATTACTCTATTTGGTTCCTTATGCTTTTAAGTGGGTTAAAAATCTATTATTGATGAATATATTGATTTTATATTCATTCGGTGAAAGACTCAGAGGCTTGGGATTTTATCTCCATTAATGCTTGTATCAACGATAAGAATAAGAGAATTCGCATGGCAGTGACAGAACAACTACTTGAAGCGCTTAATTTAATGCTTACCGGGATGGGATTTGTATTTGTCTTCTTAATCTTACTGATCATTTGTATTAAAGCGCTGACAAAATTTGCCGTATCGATTGATACGCGCCGAGATGACCCAGTTCCGTCGATCACACCAGCCCCGCATGCTGTGAAGGCACAGCAACATGGTACACCACCAGAAGTTGTTGCAGCGATTAGCGCTGCAATCCATCAATATCGGAAACAACATAAATAACGAGGATTCAAAGATGGTAAAACCTTTGCAATTGACCGATGTCGTCTTGAGGGATGCTCACCAGTCGCTTCTGGCAACGCGTTTTCGTATCGAAGATATGTTGCCTATTGCCTCTAAACTTGATCAGGTTGGTTTTTGGTCTTTGGAATCTTGGGGTGGCGCAACGTTTGATGCGTGTATTCGCTACTTAGGTGAAGACCCTTGGGAGCGGATCCGTAAACTCAAAGCTGCGATGCCAAACACGAAACAGCAAATGCTGTTGAGAGGACAAAACTTGCTAGGTTATCGGCATTATGCGGATGATGTTGTCCAAAAATTTGTGGAAAGAGCACATACCAATGGGGTGGACATTTTTCGTATTTTTGATGCGATGAATGATGTGAGAAACCTTCAGACAGCCGTCAAGGCAACACTCGATGTTGGTGCGCATGCCCAAGGAACAATTTCATATACGGTGAGTCCTGTGCATACGATGGAAATCTGGCTGGATATGGCGCGTCAAATCGAAGATATGGGGTGTCACTCACTCTGTATCAAAGATATGGCAGGGCTTTTAAAGCCCTATGAAGCAGAAGAGTTGATCACACGATTAAAAGAAACCATCGATTTACCCATCACCATGCAGTGTCACGCGACAACAGGCTTAAGCATGGCGACTTATCAAAAGTCGATTGATGCCGGGATTGATATGCTCGACACTGCAATTTCGTCTATGAGTATGACTTACGGCCACTCACCAACAGAAACAATCGTCTCCATGCTGGAAGGCACGCAAAGAGATACAGGATTGGATCTCAATCTATTGGAAGAAATTGCGGCATATTTTCGTGGTGTTCGCAAAAAATATGCTCAATTTGAGGGCAGTTTGAAAGGGGTTGATGCGAGGATCCTGACGGCTCAGGTACCGGGTGGCATGCTGACCAACATGGAAAACCAACTGAAGGAACAGGGTGCTGCTGATAAATTGGATGCGGTGTTGGAGGAAATTCCTCATGTGCGTGAAGATCTTGGATTTATTCCTCTGGTTACGCCAACCTCCCAAATTGTTGGTACGCAAGCCGTTTTGAATGTCTTAACCGGTGAGCGCTACAAAACAATCACAAAAGAAACTGCAGGGGTTTTAAAAGGGGAGTATGGTGCAACCGCAGCCCCGGTCAATAAAGACCTACAAGCGCGTGTTCTTGAAGGTGCAGATCCAATTCAATGTCGACCAGCGGATGTCATTGAGCCGGAGATGAACGCGCTTGTAAGCGAAATAGAAAAATTGTCGAGCGAAAAAGGTTTCAAGCTCGCCTCAGATACCATCGATGATACATTGACCTATGCGCTATTCCCACAAATCGGTTTAAAGTTTTTGGAGAACCGCAATAATCCAAGCGCATTTGAGGCGGCACCTTCATCAGAGCAATCAAGTACGAAAGCAGAGTCTGCACCAGCACAATCATCGACTGGTGGTGTCGAAAATTATGTGGTTCAGGTTGATGGCAGAGTGTATGAAGTCACAGTCGCACCAAGTGGCGAGTTAAAGTCCGTGACGCCCGCTCGGGAAGAAAATATTCCTCAATCAGCATCTGTCTCTGGTGGTGAAACACTGAATGCACCACTTGCTGGAAACATTTTCAAAATCAATGTGAGTCCGAATCAACAAGTGTCGGAAGGTGATGTTGTGATCATCATGGAAGCGATGAAAATGGAAACAGAAGTACGCGCTGCGAAGTCAGGCACTGTGACACAAGTTCATGTGAAGGAAGGGGATGCGGTTGCATCAGGTGATCCTTTGCTGAGTTTGGCTTAAGGGGGGTGTGATGGAGAGTCTGTTCACTCTGTGGCAAAGCACAGGGCTTGCTAATTTTACACCTGGTCAGATTGTGATGATGCTGGTCGGTTGTGGGTTATTGTACTTAGCAATTGCCCGGAAGTTTGAGCCTTTGCTTTTATTGCCTATTGGATTTGGTGCGATTTTAACGAATATTCCGGTTGCTGGATTTTCTGAGGTCGGTGGTGTGTTGTATTACGTCTATAAAGTCGGTATTGATACAGGGGTTTTTCCCTTGCTCATTTTTATGGGTGTTGGTGCACTGACGGATTTTAGCGCATTGATTGCAAATCCAAGAATGCTTTTATTGGGTGCTGCTGCTCAGTTCGGTATCTTTGCGACTTTATTTGGTGCAATTCTGCTTAACTTTGTGCCTGGGTTTGAATTTAGCCTTAAAGATGCATCTGCAATTGCAATTATTGGTGGAGCTGATGGACCGACGGCGATTTTCCTTGCTTCTAAATTAGCACCTGATCTGCTTGGCGCGATTGCTGTTGCGGCTTATTCCTATATGGCATTGGTGCCAATTATTCAGCCGCCAATCATGAAATTACTCACGACGGAAGAAGAACGTAAAATCGAGATGGAACAGCTTCGTCCAGTGAGCACCACAGAAAAAATACTGTTTCCGCTTGCTGTACTGTTGATGACAATATTGTTCTTACCAGCCGCGACACCTCTAGTTGGTATGTTTTGCCTTGGAAACTTAATGCGAGAGTCAGGTGTTGTGGATCGTCTGAGTAAAACGGCTCAGAACGAGCTGATTAATATCGTGACGATTTTCCTTGGATTGGCTGTTGGCTCAAAGCTCAGTGCAGATAAGTTCTTAACGGTCGAAACATTGGGGATCTTAGGCCTTGGTGCGGTTGCTTTTGGTATCGGTACGGCTTCAGGCGTTCTCATGGCAAAAGCGATGTCTAAATTTGGCTCATCACAGATCAACCCGCTTGTTGGTGCTGCAGGGGTATCTGCGGTACCAATGGCGGCTCGAGTAGTCAATAAGGTTGGCTTGGAAGCAAATCCCCATAATTTTCTGCTTATGCATGCTATGGGGCCAAATGTTGCAGGTGTACTTGGTTCTGCGGTTGCTGCGGGTATCTTACTGGCATTGACTGGCGGATGATCTCGATTGCATTTTAGTTTAAAAGATAAACACGCATGTGAGCGTGTTTATCTTTTCACAAGATGATCGACAAGGTCATTTGGCCAACCCATGTCTCCTTGACTGTAATCACAGACCCCATCAGGAAAGACCTGTTTTAATTGTGCTGTAAAAGGGCGCATATCTATGTCACCGTAAAGGCGCTGTTCCAAGGCGCTTTCTATATCCATTCGGTGGCATTTGAATAGACTGCCCAACCAAGGCGCACCAGCTTGGATCCTTGGGGTCGCGTATTGAGGGTATTTCTTTAGACATTTTCCAGATGCGTGTTGATTCCAAGCACCATGCCAGACACCATCACCTTTCGCATAGGCATTTCCATCTTTTTCAAAGCATGTATCCACGGCATGCTCTGGTTTATGACCATCGAGCCATTGACTTAATGTTGTAAATGCCATGTCTGTCGGGTTAAAGCCTTGCTCAGCTACCCAAAGGATATGATTTTGATAATGTGGATCAAAGCGCATGATCCGCTTTCGGACTTCAAAAGAGGCTAGCATATGATGCATATCCAGTCTGTCTTCAAGATAATGCCGAACATCAATTGTAGGGATGGTGGCATGGCCTGTAAAAATGAGGCCATATCGGTAGGCTCGTTCAATAGATGATAACGATGCTTGTGTTCGTGCTGCACTATTCCCGGATCCTACAGCTGTTGTGTTGTGATTACTCCATAAAGACAACCATATGGGGAATTTAACAAATGGCAGTTTTGCGATTTCTTCCTGTTGCATCTCTGTTTGCGGTTTCCAGCCACCAATATGCTGGTTCAAATGCAAAAATTCTTGTGGAGAGAGCAGTCCTTTTTTTAAAGCTTCTAAGCCATATTGGACACCGACATTATCCCAGATAGCGTTTGCATTTCCTGATTCAGACTTGCCATAGACATAAGAGAGATCCTGCCAATGGCTCCATTCGACTTGTGAAACAATCTCTGGACTAAAGTAGGGTTTTAAGAACCCTTGTCTGGGGTTATTCACATAGGAAGATAAACCAAACCAGCCGTTAATACACTCAGTCGTGAGTTCTGGTAAAAATGGTTGTTTGCCCTGAATGAAGTGGTTAATCGGATGAAACCAACGAGAAGGATGCTGGATGGTTTCACTGGCATTCATCCCTTCGACAGCAATACGCAGCGGCTTATTTTGCCATTTCTTTCTATCTGGGGCTTTAAAGTCATAGTAGCTGTTGAGCAGGTCACAATCGAGCGCATAAATCACCTGTGAAACCATGTCTGGATAAGAATATTGGGTGATTGCGCCATCAATTAAGCCCGGTGCATTCTGTCCGAATAAATATTGGCTCAAGCCACCACCAGAACCACCTACACCGATTGTATAGATAGGTTCTCCATAAAGAGAAGTAAACTGCTTTTTCAACCGCCGTCCGGTGTCTTCTGCAAGAAGAATATTGTAGGTGTAGCTTGTTTTATTGACGCTGGAGCTGATAACCGCATAACCTTCTTTAAACTGCGTCAGACGTTTTTTCATGATCCGGTAGTGATGGGTTTTGCCTTGGCGGTATCCAATTCCAACACCGCCAAACAATTGATAAATTAATTTTTTATTCCATAACTTCTTGGCGTGACGATCGCCAATTTCAGAAGGTTGAATCGGCATGACAATGGTATAGGGGTAGCGATTGATGACACCGGTTTCAACACGGAAGTGAATATGAAACTGGTCGTGATTCGAGTTTTGGGTGACTGGGACAATTTCATCTTGATGGTCAATCGCGAAGTACTGGACTTTGGTCGGAACTAAACAATCTTTGGAATAACCAATGATTCGGTTTAGACGCTCACCATTTGTGTTTTCTGCATAGACTGGGACACCAAGGCCTTCTTGATTATCGACAATCGGTTGCCCTAGGCCTGAACGGATCGTCATACAATAAAAGGGATACTGAGGTGCACCTGCAAAATAAGGCGCAATTGGACCCACTTCACCGACTTCAATTGGGTATTCGAACGGATCTTCCGGGCGCTCGGTTTCACGGATATGGGTGGTTACTTGGAGAAAACTCTCTGTTTGAGACGATGCTGCTAATCCAATGACCGCAGGAGAGTCGGGTGTAGAAAATGGGCTTGAGCAGGTGGTCAGTGCAAATAGACATGAAATCCAAAAGGCTTGTTTTTTGAGCATCTGCCATCCCCTTTCCCCAATGTTACTACTTAAGTATAGAAAAAAGAGATATTGAGAGAAGGGTGAGCAAGGTAAAAAGTCGGACCTTGCTCGGCAAGTTATTAATAATAGGCGTCTTCTTTATGCGGAATTTGAGGGTCTTCAGTCACATCCTCTATTGGGTCCTCAAAGTGGTGGTTATCGCTGACGTCCGTCATATGCTGATGTCGGGTATCTGCCTGGATCCAAGCGACTTTTCCGGAACCTTTCTTACTATTGCATAACAGACCGATGTTGACATCTTGAATGTTCATGCGCATGCCTCCATTTCTTAGGTTCATGTTTACTCTATTCAGTTTAGCAAATGGACATCATGCGCCAAGCTGAATGAAGCGATAGATACGCTGGAATAGTAAATGAGTCAGCATGGAAAATAGTATCGTTAACTTTTCTGAGAAATTTTAACTCTTTGATGAGTTCTGGAACCTCGAAATCGTCGCCCAGATGAATGACTATCATTTAAAAATTGTGGAACTCAAAGGAGCTTTTGTTTGGCATGATCAAGAGGATACTGATGAAAAATTTATTGTTATCAAAGGGAAACTGACTATTGAATTGGAAAGCCGACCAACGGTTTATTGAGAACAATGAGAGATGTGTAGTGCCTAAAAAGTTGAGGCGATGACCAAGCTGATAATCGCCTCAAATGAATTAAAGTTTATGCAGTGCCTGCATTTCGAGTTTGGCAAAGCGTTTCACGGCCCAGTCAATATGCCAGCATATGACAATACCGAGGATAAAGGGGAGCCAGCCAGGCAATGTGATGAACCAAAATGCAATAACAAAACTAAATGTGATCGCCGATTTGATGAGTTTTGCTTTCAACGTAACAGGCTTTCCGTTGTGGGAAACCAAAATCTGTCGACTGAACCGTTTCCCGTATGTTCTACTCAAAGGTGATAACTCGCAGCTAGTGTGATAGAGCCAGAATGACAGTGCAAAGAGCCAGTAGCCATTGGTTTTCTCAAAACCAATACTCATGAGGCTAAACTCAAAAAATAGATAGATCCACCATGCAATAAATCCGTCAATCAGAAAGGTTGTCGTGATTGAAAGGAGTCCAGGTTTGCCATATTCTCCCTTCTCTTCGAATGTTTTCGTCCGCTCAATGATACCCATCACTTCTGCGAAATCTGCATCCGAATAGTAGGATTTGAGGAGCTTATCTTGTTGCCAACCGAAGATATTGTCCAAGTATTCAAATACGCTATAGGAAGCAAGCGCTCTGTCTCTTGCATCATCTTGGAATTGTTTTCTTTGATAATCTGTCAGGTACACCAGCATCACGATCGATGCAATTTGTTTATCTTGAATTGGACCTCTGAGGATCCGTTCAACAAGCTTTTTCCAATGGCGTACACCGTAAATTGCCAAGTTGCGGTTATAGATGAGCAACTTCACTTCTTTGGCTATCTCAGTATCTGCCACCTCTTCTAAGAGTGCCTTCAACCTAGCTTTGTTATCGTGTCCGTTGTGGTTATCTTGTTGCCAGTGTGGCTCAGAGGCTTTTAATATCTCTTTCACACCGGAAAGGGTGAGAACTTCCTGGATTTCTTGATGAGAAAAGTAGAGTTGCAGTTGGTTATCTTGCCACCATTCAAAATACTTCACGATCGATTCTAAAACAGGACGTTTAATGATGACTTTTTCGGCATCACCTCTTCGGATTTGCTTCTCATGATTGAGATAAGACAGTAAGAGTTCAAATGTAATGATAGAAGCTTGCTGCTTCTGTGTTGAAAAGTCCCGATCAATAGTTTGCTGAAAGTCACGCCATAAAAAGCGATCATTGACAGATTGCACTGAGCGGAACATCCACTCGATTCGTTGAATGAGTGGCTTAAGGTCGGGATTCTCAAAAAACTCATGCAGGCTATGATGAAGAATGACTTCCTCTTGGTGGTCCTCTTCCTCGGGTTGTGGTTCTGCAAATGAAGGAGCCTGACGCTGCTTGGCTCTTGGCTGCTCTTCTTGGGGGTGACTCGCATCCTGAAAAGCCTGAGCCACTCTTTCTTTGCGCTGAATTGGCGCAAGTGGCTCACTTTGTGGGGGCGTTTCTTCGCTACCGCCTTCATCGTCATCCACCACAGAGGCGGAGATGAGAGAATTTGTTTCTTCGGCCTCATGTACTTCTGGTGGTTGTTGACACCAGTTTTTCGCATGGTTGAGCGCGAATTCGTAAGCCTCTCGCAGTTGTTTGAAGCCTTCCGGATCCTGATCCGGGCGATGTTGCTTCAGCTTTTTTGCATAGGCGCGTTTGACTTCACGCTCTGTTGCAGCTGAGGTGATCTCTAAAAATTCCCAAGGGTTCTGATAAGACATGAGTAAGCCTCTATGACAACCAGTCAGAGTTTGAGATATATGAGATGCGCTCTTCAATCAATGCTTTTATCTCTTCTATTTTTGTTGGAATTTGTGATTCCAACGCACCTTCAAAGGCTTCAATCAAAGATGCAATATAGTGACGTTTATCTGAAAGTGACTGCTCATACAGACGTTCTAATCGAGCCATCAACGCTTTATTTTCCTGACTGTCGCGAGGATGGAACTTGAATTGTGCGAGACGCTCTAATGCGGCCTTTTTTTGTTCCGGAGTAAGGCTTCCAGGGGATTGTTCAAATAAAGCGGAGTACTTTTTACCAGTGTTTGCGACCTCGACATCAACTTCCAACAAGCCGTTCATATCATAGCTAAAGTGAACAATCATTTTGCATTCGTGTCTTTTTGCAGGTGGATAATGGACGTTCAATTCTCCAATATAAACGTTGTTTCGACAAAAACGGCTCTCGCCCTGATAGATCTTGATCAAAGACTGGTCCTGATCATCATGAATATTGTAATAGGTCTCTTCTCGGCTACATGGAAGAATGCTGTTTCGCTCAATAATTGGAGAGAAATAAGCGTTTTCACTATTGTTCTCGTTATAAATATTCGTTCCAAGCGTATACGGGCTGACATCAGTGAGTACAATCTCATCGAGTGCATTTGGAATTGAGACACTTTCTCCGTCTTTCCATATGCAGCAAGCACTATTTGTAGTTCCTAAATCAATTCCAATAATGCTCATGTTTTACTCCTCTTACATCAAAAAACGGGCAGCGTCGTGATTATATATAGGGTCAAATTTTAATCCAAGGTGAATAAAAGGATTTACTTGTACATGCAACCAAGGATCACTGACTGTTCTGCGCCAGTTACAGAAGGAATATTGCCTGGGATATCGTCGATATAGGCTTTTGCTAGCCAAGCAAAGGCCATTGCTTCAACATGCTCTGGTGGGATACCAAGTGTTTTGGTTGAATGAATACGTTGATGTGGCAGATGCTCCTGCAACATGCCACATAGGTAGCTGTTATATGTGCCACCGCCGCACAAATAGATTTCCTCGACATCATGTTGATTGACTGCATCGCGAATGCTTGAGACGGTCAGGAATAACAATGTCGCTTGGATATCTTTTGGTGTAACTGCTGATACAGCGGCTTCTTTTCTATGTTTTTCTAACCAGGAAAGCGTAAAATACTCTCTTCCGGTACTTTTTGGTGGAAGTTTTGCAAAATAGGCATCTTGAAGGAGTGACTGGAGTAAGGCTTGATTGCAAGTTCCTTCCCTTGCCCATTGGCCATCTCGATCATAGTTATCACCTAGGCCCGTTTTTATCCAAGCGTCCATGAGTGTATTCCCTGGGCCAGTATCATATCCAATTATGTCACTATCACTGCCTGGAAGTAGCGTTAGATTCGCAATACCACCAATATTGATAACGGCTCTTTTGACATCTTCCTTGGCAAATACGGCATGGTGGAACGCAGGGACCAGTGGTGCACCTTCACCATGGGCTGCAATATCTTTGGCGCGGAAATCACAGATGACTGGAATTTGCGAGAGGCATGCGAGATGGCTGCCATTCATGAGTTGATAAGAAAATGCAGGAGAGAGCTCTGGATGATGCCGAATTGTTTGTCCGTGACAGCCAATGGCTTGAATTTGTTCACTAGAGAGTGAAAGGTCTTTTAATAAGTGTGCAACTGCTTCTGCGTAGACTTGTGAGAGTTGAACCGCAGCCTGTCCAGCTCGGACAATTTCGTTGTCACCTGGAAGACAAAGTGCGTTGAGTTCTTTTGCTAAGGTTTTGGGAAAGGATTGAAAATAATGACCAAGGCATCGGATTTGATTGTCGGAGAAGTCTACGGCAACAGCATCAACGCCATCAATGCTGGTGCCGGACATGATTCCGATAAAGATGTTGCTCATGGCTGCATAGCCAACATCACTCTCTTATTACTATCTAATAATGCAATTTGTTTCTTGACGATAAGTTCGAAAGCTGCACGTTCTTTTTTGGCAATTGGCTGTGACTTCGGTAGTTTCACAGTGCGTGGGTTGCGGTGAACACCATTGACCAAAAACTCATAATGCAAGTGCGGCGCTTCAGCAAGACCTGTCATCCCAACATAGCCAATCACTTGACCTTGTTTAACACGTTGTCCTTTTTTGACGTTTGGGCGCTTTTTAAAGTGCAGATACTTTGTCTGGATATTGTTACCATGCTGGATAAATACATGGTATCCGTTGTATTTTGTGTAGCCAGAGCGAATGACTTTACCATTGCCTGACGCCAAAACGGGTGTACCTGAACGTGCACGATAATCAACACCATTGTGTGATTTCCAACGCTTTAGAATTGGGTGATAACGGCGGGGTTTGAAGTTCGAGCTGATGTACTTAAAGCTAACAGGTGCACGGAGGAAAGCTTTGCGCATGCTTCGCCCTTCTGGTGTATAAAACTCACCATCTGAGTGACGAATTGCCTGGAAGACTTCGCCTTGGTTGATGAACTCTGCGGCAAGAATGTCACCACGACCGACGTATTCACCATCAACGAAGTGTTTTTCATAAAGGATATTGAAGGAATCTCCTTTACGCAGATCCAATGCAAAGTCGATATCCCATCCGAAAATATTCGCGACAGTCATAATTTGTGCATCAGTCAAACCAGCTTTGCTGCCTGCACTCCAAAAACTAGATTGAATCGTTGAGCCAGCAAATTGAGTTTCTTTTTCAATTGTTTTTGACTCAATACGTGTCTCGAACGTGTCTCCAGCTTTAGAAATAATGAGCGTATCCAGTTTATTTTTTGGAACGCGAATGCCTTGAAATTCGTGCTTTTCGTTAAACAAAAAAGTGAGCTCATTCCCCGGCATAATCCGAGTCAGTGCACTTGAATCTTTATTCAAATTCACTAGACGGTGTAGTAATGCAGCAGACAGTTTGTTGCGTTTGAAGATTTTAGCGAGATTATCACCTTTTTGGACAACGACTCGCTTTTCAATGAGTTTTAGATCAATAGATTTTGTTACTGGCTTAGGAGAATCGGGTTGCTGGGATTGCTCCTGAAGTTGCTCAACAACAGGAACATCATAATGCTGCCCGACGACTAGTTGAGTCGGAGAGGCGGTACTACGAGAAGCATTTGCCTTCTCGGATGGGAGCAGCATGATGATGAAAACCAAGGAGAAAACGGCTAAGATAACCCAGCGATGAAGAACAGGTAATTTTGCCACAACGTCACGCATCATATTTAGGATCTTCGCTATTACATTTTCACTAAAAATCGGGTGAGGGTTCAGCATATAATGAATAACTATTTATTTCCAGCTTTTTATACTTTCAAAATGTAGCAGGAATGCAGTAAAATCGCTTTCTTTAGCCTCAAATTTTCACAAAATATTGCCCGGAGTTGTGGATGACCGATCTGGATAAAGCGTTTGCAGAGATCAAGCGTGGAACTGAAGAAATTTTGCTCGAAGAAGAGCTTATCGACAAACTAAAAACTGGAAAACCGCTTAAAATTAAGGCAGGATTTGATCCGACTGCCCCAGATATTCATGTCGGTCATACGGTGCTCATCAATAAATTAAAAACTTTTCAGGATTTAGGCCATGAAGTTATTTTCTTGATTGGTGACTTTACCGCAATGATTGGTGACCCAACCGGAAAAAGTGCAACACGTAAACCCTTGTCCCGTGAGGATGTGATCAGAAATGCAGAGACCTACAAAGAGCAGGTCTTTAAAATACTTGATCCAGAAAAAACCACGATTGCATACAACTCTGAGTGGATGGAAAAGCTTGGCAGTGCTGGAATGATCAAGTTAGCTGCTCGTCAGACAGTCGCGCGTATGCTTGAGCGAGATGATTTCAAAAAACGCTATGCAGGTGGCCAATCGATTGCAATTCATGAATTTCTTTACCCGCTAGTCCAAGGCTGGGACTCAGTTGCACTTCAGGCTGATGTTGAACTCGGAGGTACAGACCAACGTTTTAACCTGTTGATGGGGCGCGAGCTGCAAAAGGATGAAGGGCAACGTCCGCAGACAGTCCTGATGACACCATTGCTGGAAGGTTTAGATGGTGTGCAAAAGATGTCGAAGTCGCTGGGCAACTACATCGGTATTACGGATGCACCCAATGAGATGTTCGGTAAGATCATGTCGATTTCTGATGAATTGATGTGGCGTTACTTTGAGCTACTGAGTTTTCGACCGTTGGAAGAGATTGCTTCCTTTAAACAGGATGTAGAAAATGGGGCGAATCCACGGGACTTAAAAATTCTTTTGGCGAAAGAAATTATTGCGCGCTTCCATGAAGAAGCAGATGCAGAAGCTGCACATCAGGACTTTATTCAACGATTCCAGAAAAACGCAATCCCGGATGAAATGCCTGAGTTTACGATTGAGGCTGAAGAAGAGGGGATCGCAATTGGCTACCTGTTGAAGGAAGCGGGCTTAGTGTCCGGTACCGGTGAAGCAATTCGTATGATCAAGCAAGGTGCAGTGAAAATCAACGCAGAAGAAAAAGTCACAGATTCAAAACTGATGATTGAAAAAGGCAGCAATGCAGTTTACCAAGTGGGTAAGAGAAAATTTGCACGCGTACATGTGGCCTAAGGCATCATCACAAATGATGTTGGAGAGGCGGCCTGAGTGCCGCCTTTTTTATTGATATTCAGGAGAGAAAATGGCGACGATAGAAGACTTTTTAAAATTGGATATTCGTTCAGGCACGATTATTCATGCAGAGCTGAATACAAAAGCACGCTTACCTGCTTATATCCTGCACATTGACTTTGGAGAAGAAATAGGAATCAAAGGTAGCTCAGCTCAAATCACAGAAAATTATGACATCGACGATCTCATCGGGACACAGGTGACAGCGGTGATGAACTTTCCACCGCGTCGTGTTGCAGGTTTTAAGTCAGAAGTATTGGTACTTGCGATTGTTTGTGAAGAGAATGGGACGTTGTTGGTTCGACCCGATCAGACTGTAGCAAATGGGCAAAAGATGGCTTAATCATGGCTTAAAATAAAAAAGGCTCCCGAAGAAGCCTTTTATATGGATTGTCAGATCGTAATCTGAACGAAATATCAGTGTTGATTACGAACGTCTTCTGATTTGAAGCAATCCAAGTAAACCAGCAATCATGTAGAACAATGCACCACCACCATCGCTTGATGAAGCGTTATTTCTTCGAGGTGGAGTCGAAGTATTTGGTCCAAACCCTTTTCCTTTAATGCTCAGAATTGTTGTCGAGGTTGTGCTGCCAATTTTATTCGAAACTGTTAAATCAAGGCGTTGAACATCACCCAACTCTGTATATGGAATAAGGTAGAACAAGTCTTTGGATCTTCCGATCACTTTACCATCTAATTTCCATTCATAAGTTAACTTGCCATCTGCTGGATTGGTTGCATCGGCGGTCAGCTCAAGAAACGTAAAAGAATTCACCTCCATTGAACTAGGTAAAGCTGTTAACTTCGGAGTTTTCTTATCTAATATTTTGATTTCAAAATCTTTTGATGCTGTATAGCCATATTCAGTGGTTACCGTGAATCGATACTGGACTTTTACGTCTTTATCAATATTTGATGTATAGACTCTTAGCCGACTTGAATTTTCACCAGAAGTTTCAAGATCGATACTTTCCTTGTCCAAACGCTCCCACTTATAAGTATTTGAAAAACTTGATGAGAAGTAATCGTTAGATACTTCTGGTTCAATAAATAAGCTTTTTCTTTCGTTGACAGATAGTGACCCCTTATAAGTGATCGTTGGCGCTGATGGACATACAAACTTACCTGTTGTGTTGAGCCCAAGGTTCAGAGGTGTCACAGTGACAAGCTTTGTTTTTTCTTCAAGGAGCAGGTGCCAATCACCAGAAAAGTCTTGGCCATTCATTAAACTTGTTTTGATGCCCCTGAGGCGTAAACTTTTATTCTCTTTTGTTTTGATGAGAACATCTTTATACAGCTCTAATTTTTTCCCACTACTTGAGACTAGTGATAAATTCATCGTCGTGTCTTTATCACCAGGGTTTTTCATCAGCAGAACACCATCAAATTTCAGCCCATAAACTTCAGCACCTTTGTCTGCGTCTGTAAGTGTTTTAAAGTGAATTTTACCATCTTTGAGTGCACCATTTGCTTCACGAGTAACGGTGAGTCCTTGACCAATTCGAAGGTCGTAGTTTCTGGTTCCAGAAATGGTTTTTCCATTGATGAGACCAGAGTAAGTCATATCAATTGTGGCTTTTTCACCACAAGTAGCTGTGCGTAATACTTTGACTTGAAGCTCAGAGTCAGTCTTCTTTGAAGATAAGAAAGCAATATCACCTGCATCAAATTGTGCTTTGTTGACTTCAAAATTATCAGACGTTTTGATCACAACTTTTGCATCGGTCATATCATGCAAAGTGTTGTTAAAAATTGTTTGTGTGATTGGAACAGGCATATCCTGAATAAAAGCATTCTTTGAAGCTTTTGCAGTGAGATAAATTTCTTTCTTTAGTAACTTCAAAGTTTGGAAGTGAGCAAGAAAGTTCTTTGCATATGCTTCATCTGATCTTGTTTTTGCTGAGCGCAAAATCAATTTAGCGAATTCTAACTTCTGATCATCCTCTTTTAACTTTGCGACTGCTTCATTGATGATATTTGTGATGACAGTTTCATCCAGTCCATCAACTGTCATTTTTTTCGTTGCATCAGCAAGCATTAATTGTTTTTTCAGTGTATCAATGTGAGTGGCAGTTGCTTTTGCTTCTATCTTCATTGATGTTGGGCTGACCATACTCATCGTATTTTGTGCAAATGCGAACTGTGAGATGCTTGTAAGGCTGATTGCCGTGACTAAAATCGACTTTATCATAATAAGTAAAACCTACGTAAAAAGTGTGAAGATTAAAAATTGAACGGATTGTAATCATGTGTTAATGAACGTAAGCTGAATATGATTTTCTTTTTATAAAAGTCGGCGGGTTTTGCTCTCGTTGAGAATTATTTTTGAACTATTTTCACGGTGTAATTGCTAGCCAGGTAACTTCTGCACCGAGAAAAATACCTAAAATAACAAGCCATAAAATGGTCAGCACATCTACAATCGTTTTGGATTTTCTAATGTGGCGAAAGTCAGGCTCCTCACCACCATGCCAATTGGGGTAATCAATGCGACGTTGTTCATAATATCGTGGGCCACCTAAACGACAGCCAATTGCGCTAGCTGCAATACTCAGGAGAGTGCTTTCTTCTTTTTGAAATCGAAAACTCAGGTGAGTCACTCTATTCGAGATGGCCATCAACCCGCCCCACATGCGATAAGGGAACCAATGGAGCATGTGCATCATCAAGTGAATTGCAGAGCCAAAATAGATATTATTCGGCTTTTTACAGGTCCAGGTGTGATGTAACTCCAGCAGCAGTCGATATAAAAATGCCCCCACGCCGCCAAACAAAAGAAAAACAAATGTAGTTGTAAATAATGTTTGTGCACTGCGAAGCATCAACATTTCAGAAGTTGCTTTGGCAATGCCCATTGGGCTTAATGCATGGGTATCTCTTGCCAACCAGGGAGAAATAACATCTTTTGCGGCTTCTTTTTGATCTTTTTCAAGTAACTCTGCGGTTCTTCGCGCCGCGAGGCGAATGGGTCCCCATTGAAGAGAAATAAAAAGCAAAAGACCGTCAAATATTTCAGGAAAACTAAAGAAGAATCGGAAAAGCCAAATCAGGAGCACAAATGGGATGACAACCAAAGCAATGGCCAGCATGCCGGACAGTTTTTGCTGATAGGCCGAACGATTCGGATCTGGATTGACTTTTTGTGCGAGACGCGATGCAAGGAGATGAAAAAATGAAAATGGATGAATGTGCGCTGGCATGGGAAACCAGCGCTCGCAGATAAGACAAATTAGGATTGTACAAACAGGCCAGAACAAGCCCGATTGTTCTATCAAAGTGTCGTTCACAGAACCTTGTCTTTCATCTCTTTGATAAAGTTCAGTACAAGCTCAGATGAATTGATGGATGCCTTTTCTAAATACGCTTCAAATGAATCAGGTGACTCTTTGCCTGCGATATCCGATAAGGAACGAATGATCAAAAATGGGGTTTGCAACATATGCGCAGACTGAGCAATTGAAGCGCCTTCCATTTCAACGGCAAGCATATCAGGGAAATGGCCACGCGTTTTTTCGATCCGCTCTGGATCGCACATAAAGCTATCACCTGTTGCAATCAGGCCTGTTTTAATTTGTAAACCTTGTAAAGATTGAGCAGCTTTTTCTGCCGCAGTAATGAGTGTTTTGTGCGCTGTAAATGCAGCTGGCATTTTTGGAACTTGGCCCATTTCATATCCGAATGCAGTGACATCGACATCATGATGTTTGACTGCATCCCCAATGACAATATCGCCTACATGAAGCGCTGGATCAAACCCACCAGCAGAGCCTGTGTTAATCACACATGCTGGTGAGAAAGTCATGATCATTAATGTTGTTGCAACGGAAGATGCAACTTTACCAATACCTGACTGAACAAGAACGACTTCTTCGCCATCAATTTCCCCAGTGAAAAACTCAAAGTCTGAGATTTTAATGGTTTCTCGATTCACCATTTTGTCTTTTAGAATGGCGACTTCAGGCTCCATTGCGCCAATGATCCCGATTTTCATAAAGCAATCTGCTCTCTTGATTTTATTTGGCTGAAGTATACGCGTGCAACGCTAAGCTGACCAGCCCCGAAAATAGGGCTCGATCAGGATGTCAATAAAATGACGGCAGTGGCAACACTCTAAGTTTGAGCCAATGCGGTTGATTGGGCCTTCATCTGATTCTCAGATAAGACGGGAGTGGATGGCTTGGGTTTAATAATTCTCGGCTTGGCTTTCATTGAGCCTGTTTTACCAATCTTGAATTGAATACACTGGCGAATTTCATCCACTTTATAACCGGGGCGGACTTTGATACGAATATGAGGAAGACCTGCGGATTCCAGTGCGCCTGTAACAAACCAATCCTGACCTGCTTTATGACCTGATTTATCATTGTTGTTGACGAGATCAACAGCAGCAACAATATCCATGGAGTTTTTGTCACAAAGGACGAAGTCAATATATTTTGTATTTGCTTTGAGCATCGCTGCACGCTTTGCGCGAGAGGATGTGCCGTCTTTGATTTCAATGAGATCAGTGAGACGTACACGGCTCATGACTTTATAGTCTTTCCCCATGGCACGTTCAAGCATCGTCAGGAAAGATCGCTCAATACCGGTATACATATTGCTGCGTTTTGTGAAAGGGTATGGATTGCCATTATCCATGAAGCGGCTGACAATCACAGCGATCAGAACACATAACACGGTCAATAAAAAAATCACAAATTCCATACATCGACTCCAATCGGTGTTTTAAGTTACCAACGATTAAGCAAAATTGATGCCAGAAGGTTGTGCGGAAAATTGACAGGCTATTCTCAATATCTATCCCCATTATAAATGTGGATGATAGTCTATCTTAATGTATCAGGTTATAGTTGATTCGTTTAGAAATTTAGGGATTATGCTCATCAATTAAGGGGGAATGATATGACATCTCGCATTGGAGAATTAGAACTCACAGAAACACTCACCCCGGAAGCTTCTTCCATACTCACACCAGAAGCAGCTGAATTTCTGGTCGAACTGGTAAGAGAGTTTCGTCCTCGTTTACAAAGCTTATTATCACAACGTATTGAAAGGCAAAAGCGTTTTGATGAGGGCGCATTACCAGACTTTCTTCCAGAGACACAATCAATCCGTGAAGGAGATTGGCAAGTTGCACCACTTCCAGACGACTTAAAAGATCGTCGTGTAGAAATTACAGGCCCGGTTGATCGCAAGATGATCATTAATGCGCTCAATGCAGATGTGAAAGTCTTTATGGCTGATTTTGAAGATTCACAATCGCCTGTTTGGGAAAAAGTCATCCAAGGTCAAATCAATTTACGGGACGCAAACTTAGGCACTATCAGTTATACCGATCCCAAAAGTGGGAAGCACTATGCTTTGCAAGAAAACCCAGCACTATTGATTGCACGGGTGAGAGGGCTTCACCTTCCGGAAAAGCACTTAAAAGTTGATGGAGAGTCTGTCCCTGGCGCATTAGTTGATTTTGCATTGTATTTTTTCCATAACATAAAAGTTCGTCAGGAAAATGGCACTGGCGTTTATTATTATGTGCCAAAACTACAAGCGCATCAGGAAGCGAAGTGGTGGTCGGATGTTTTTCATTACACAGAGCAAAAGTTTCAGTTTTCAACGGGTACCATTCGTGCGACAGTGCTGATCGAAACGCTTCCTGCTGTATTCGAAATGGATGAAATTCTTCATGAGATGAAGTTCCATATCGCGGCACTCAACTGTGGGCGTTGGGATTATATTTTTAGTTATATTAAAACACTACGTGCACATTCAGATCGTGTTTTACCAGATCGTCAGATTGTGACAATGGATCAACCTTTCTTAAATGCATATAGCCGACTTCTCGTTAAAACTTGTCACCATCGTGGGGCTTTAGCAATGGGGGGCATGTCTGCATTTATTCCGAGCAAGAATGAACGCGAGAATCAAGTGATCTTAGAACGTGTTCGGGCTGATAAACTTCTGGAAGCGCAAAACGGTCATGATGGCACATGGGTGGCTCACCCCGGTTTAGCGGCTACGGTCAATGAAGTGTTTGATGAGTTCCTCGATAATATTCGCGTCAATCAACTGCATGTTAAACGGGAACGAGATCCGCAGATCACTCAGTCTGACTTGTTGGCACCATCGGGGGGGGATCGGACTGAGGTTGGTATGCGCAGTAATATCCGTGTTGCACTTCATTACATGGCTGCATGGATGTCAGGGAAAGGTTGTGTACCCATTTATGGCTTAATGGAAGATGCAGCTACTGCTGAAATCTCCAGAACATCCATTTGGCAATGGATCAAACATGGTAAAGATTTGGCGAACGGAAAGGTTGTGACAACGACGTTGTTTAATGACTTTCTTGAGCAAGAGTCAGCCGTTGTTTTGGAGGAAGTGGGTGAGGAACAATGGCAATCCCTCAATTACGATGCTGCCAAACAACTCCTTCAGCAGATTACGACAAATACATCTTTGGAAGATTTCTTAACAGTCCCTGCATACAAAGCACTTTAAGTGTCGACTGTCTTGCTTTAGTTTACTCAGGCCGCGATATGTTCCGCGGTTTGAGTGATCAGCTTTCTCAACCAAATATGACTGGCATCTTGATGCAGTAGAGGTGACCAGATCATTTTTAACTCCATCGTTGGAATTGCGAATGGCGGGTCAAGAATTTTGATTTGCTCATCAGTCTCATATAAACGTGCTGCACGATAAGGCAAGGTTGCAATCAGGTCCTGTTGTTTAGCTAGTTGCATTGCAACATGATAATTGCGGGTAAACACTTGGATATCACGTTGTTTTCCTAGATTTGCAAGTGCCTCATCGACCCAGCCAAGTTTCTGAATATCCGCCGGGTTCATGCCGACGCCGACACCAAACCCTGTTTTACTCACCCAGATATGTTTTCCTTTTAAGTAAGTATCAAGGTTGAAGTTCTCCAAGATAGGATGGCTGCTGCGAACGAGGCAGGCAAAGCTATCTCGCCAAAGTGTTTTTTGATGAAAGGACTGTGGTAATTCTTCAAAGCGATTAATTGCCATATCGACCTTGCCATTTTCAACATCATGGAAGGACACATCGGAAGGGGTCATGATGTCCAGGGTGGTATTTGGCGCTTGTTCGTGAAGAAGTTGAAGTAATGGTGGGATCAATGTTGATGCTGCATAGTCACTGGCCATGATACGAAAGACACGATGACTGCTATCGGGTTCAAATTCTTTATTCGGTTGCAGTGTTTCTTCCAGTGTGAGCAAAACGCCACGGATAATTGGCTTTAACTCTTTGGCTCTTTCTGTCGGCACCATCCCTTCGGATGTTCGTACAAGAATTGGGTCACTGAGCAAATCTCGTAATCGCTTTAAGCCATTGCTCATTGCGGGTTGCGTGATATTGAGCCGATTCGCTGCTCGAGTGACATTTTGTTCTCGAAGCAGTACGTCCAGATAAACAAGTAGGTTAAGGTCGATGTTATTTATATTCATAGGATTAATGCTGGACATCAAAATTATAAATTGGATGAATTATATCAGGCTTCCCTACACTTTGGAAAACCGCACGAAATATAAGGAAAGAAAGATGGCTGCATATAATTCAACAAATGAAATCAATCGTTTACAGACAGACTGGCTGGAAAACCCTCGCTGGAAGGGGATAAAAAGAACGTATACAGCTGAGGAAGTCATTCGTTTGCGAGGCTCCATAAAAATAGAGCATACATTGGCACAACGCGGAGCTGAGAAACTCTGGCAATTGGTCAGTGGAGGTGCGATAGAGAAATTTGGTAAGGAGTATGTAAATGCATTAGGAGCCTTGACGGGGGGACAGGCAGTGCAACAAGTCAAAGCTGGCTTACAGGCGATTTACCTTTCTGGTTGGCAGGTCGCGGCAGATAATAACTCTGCGATGTCGATGTATCCAGACCAATCTCTCTATCCCGTAGATTCCGTGCCGAAAGTGGTCGAACGGATCAACAATGCATTCTTACGCGCTGATCAAATCCAGTCTTCAAAAGGGATTGATCCTTCTCATCCTGATTTTATCGATTACTTTGCGCCGATTGTGGCAGATGCTGAAGCTGGATTTGGCGGCGTACTCAATGCGTATGAGCTGATGCAAGCGATGATCCGAGCAGGCGCAGCAGGTGTTCACTTTGAAGATCAGTTGGCTTCGGTAAAAAAATGCGGTCATATGGGCGGGAAGGTGCTTGTTCCAACGCAAGAAGCTGTGCAAAAGTTAATTTCAGCGCGTCTTGCAGCTGATGTGATGGGCACAGAAACGATTCTTGTTGCCAGAACAGATGCGAATGCTGCGGATTTGTTGACATCTGATATTGATGAATACGATCACCCATTTTGTATTGGTGAGCGGACTGCTGAAGGGTTTTATCGAACACGAGCGGGGATTGAACAGGCAATCTCACGTGGTTTGGCTTATGCACCGTATGCGGATTTACTCTGGTGTGAAACTGCGAAACCGGATTTGGACGAAGCGAAGCGATTTGCGGAAGCAGTTCGACGGGAGTTCCCGGAAAAACTACTTGCTTATAACTGTTCGCCTTCATTCAATTGGCGCAAGAATCTCGATGATCAGACGATTGCGAAATTCCAAAGAGAACTCGCTGCGATGGGGTATAAGTTCCAGTTCATTACGCTCGCGGGCGTCCATAACATGTGGTACAACATGTTCGATCTGGCCTACGATTATGCACGAAATGATATGACTGCCTATGTAAAGCTACAGGATGAAGAGTTCCAAAGTGCACAGCGTGGTTATACATTTGTCGCACATCAACAAGAAGTGGGAACGGGGTATTTTGATCAAGTCACGAATGTTATCCAGCAAGGAGAGTCCTCTGTCACTGCACTTGCAGGCTCTACAGAAGAAGAGCAATTTTAACGGCACCATACACATTGCCTAATTGCTTAAAACTACATGCGTTTGGATGGTGAACGCCGATAAAGCACGACGTTCACCGTTACTTCACTTCACCACGGATTTACTCAAATAAGTTATCTTTGTTAGAAATCGCTTCACGAACGACCGCATTAAATACTTCGACAATTTCTGGGTCAAAATGAGAGCCTTGAAGTTGATTGATTTCTGATACCGCAGAGAATAAAGTTTTACGTCGATGTTGCTGTTCAACCGCATGAGTTTGGGATAAAAACTTATCCAAGATGGCGATCATTTTAGAACCAATATGAATATTATCGCCTTCCAAATGATTGGGGTAGCCTGTACCGTCGAAGTTCTCCATATGTTGCTCAATCATTTTCGTCGCTTCAGCCCACTCAGGAAATAAATTCATCAATTTTAAAGTGGTGTCTAATGCTCGTTGTACTAACTGCTGCCTGTCACTTGTGTTCCCAGAAGCGTCAAAGAACTCGTGCGGGATAAACGCCATACCAAAATTATGCATGTAGACAGCGGCAAGGAGCTGCGTGTCATCACAGGGTTTATTGAGTTGAAGGTTCATCGCCAGTGCAAGTTTTGCCTGGCGGCGGCTGTGGGCGTGTTTGAAATGACCAAGCTTATCGATCAGACTGGCAAAGGTACTAAAGAGCTGGAAAATCTCAGGAGAATCGGACTCATCGTGCTCATGATCGACTTGTGGCGCTTCTTGACCGTTCATTTTTAAGCATTCAGCTTCAAAATTATCTGATGTGCACCTTTCTAAGTGAAGTAAGACGTTCACCCACTCACCAATATTATTCATGTCCACTTCTTGCTTTTTGCTGATGCTACACATGAAGTTATAAACATTTTCAACTGTATCCAATACGAGTGTTCCGAATGAGAGATTATAAGGAAGTTCTTTATCTCTCACTCTCCGCATAATGGACTCTAAATGATGAATAACGGGGACGAGTGGATCGAGGAAACAAACGTTTAAATTCCCTTTAAATGAGTGAAGATGACGAAAAATCTCGATAAATTTTTCATCAGATAAGCCAACTTGTTCAATGGATTCAACCATATCTTCAATTGTATCTTTGTTTTCCTCAATGGAAGCAAAGAAGTCAGTTAAAATCTCTTCATCGAGTGCCTGGAAATCTTCAAATACATTGTCACTCATGTGGTTGGCTCGAAAATGAACGATTTTTATTCAGTATATTCAGGATTTTCTATTTTTCCTCTTCAAAATCGAAGAAGAAAAAATACATTGGTTGTAAGAAAGAATTGCCACTGAATGAGAAATAAGAAAGTCGCTGGACTTGAATATCCATAAATATTGAAGAAAAATGCATCAAAACCCAATAGGAGTATGCATAAAATGATGGATGAAAAAATCATTGCAGGGATTTCTTACTCGATTGTGACGCCTGCGACTGAAGAAGAGTTTGCACAGTATTACCATTTTCGCTGGGAGCAGTTTCGCAAACCATGGGGTAAACCATTGGGCTCTGAGTGTGATGAATATGATGCTGTGAGTCATCATGTCATGATCCGAGATAACATCGGCCAGGTTGTCGCGATTGGACGTCTACACCACAATAGTATTGAAGAAGGACAGCTTTGTTTTATGGCAGTTAGCCGAAATAGTCGATATCAAGGCGTTGGAACTTTGTTGATTCGGCGTTTGGAAGAAATTGCTAAAGAACAGAGCGTTCAACATCTGGTGATCAATGCACGTGATTCATCTATTCCTTTCTATAAACGGTTTGGCTATGAGGAAATTGGTGAAGCACCGACATTATTTGGACAGCTAAAGCACCAACAAATGCGAAAAACACTCACAGAAACAGCGCGTATTCGCTTTCAACCTAAATGGTGTACTGAGCTTGAAAACGCATGGTACGAAACAATTCCTCTGTCGAAAGCCATGGGGATACGTGTCAAACAGTATACAGGTGACGAGTTTCAGACCTGCGCGGCATTTCCACCGAATATCAATTTACACGGCTCGATGTTTGCTGGCTCAATTTATTCTTTAGCAACTTTAACAGGCTGGGGGATGATCCACCTTCAATTGAGAGCTTTGGACTTGGGAGGCGAAATCGTTTTGGTGGATGCAAATATTCGTTATAAGCAGCCAATTCAAAGCAAGCCGAACGCACGTGTACAATGGAGTCCAGACTTGCAGAACCAGCTGGAAAAGTTAAAAGGAAAACAAAAGACATTGCTTAAACTTCAAGTCCAGATATTGGATGAGGAGAAGGTTTGTGCTCAGTTTGTGGGAACCTACGCGGTGATAAAGCCATAATGAAACCCTTTTCAAAGGTCTTTACATTGTCAGTCACTTTAGCGGCGTGACTGACAATACACTTTTTATGTTTTCGTCCTTAAAATCTATTTTCACCAAAGCCAATACTTATCAATACATACACTCATCAAAACATATATTCATCAAAACCAGTTTGAAAAAAGCTAACCCTGCTTGGGGTGTGTTACTTCGCCTTGATAGATAGGCTCACAATCTTTCACAAGGCCGGTTAACGTGTCGCCAATCTCTGCGAGGGGATTGAGGACCGTGCCTATCAGCGTATCTGTTATTGCACTTGCTGGTGCTGTAAATGGCCCGCTGAGGCGTTGCTCCAATACAGAGCATCCTTTGGGGTTGAGGAGGTGGACGGAAAATCCTGCAAATTCCTGTGCTTTGATATTTAAGCCACCTTGGAGTGCCATCCGATATTTATCGGTACTGAAGGCCGTCTGATTGAGTGTGGCTGAGCCATCTTTCATATGAATTTTTGAGGAAAGTTGTTTGAGTTCCGTCGTTCCTCCAGCGGTTAATGCACCTTTGCCGAGCTCGACAAACTGACTTGCGATGATGCCCACAGGTCCAGTTAACAAAAATCCACCAACATCCAGTAAGCTGGTTTGCTGACTCTCTTGATATCCCTGAATGATATTATTCAGATCAATATGATTGAGTTTCCAATCTTCGCCATGTATACCCAAGTCAACCGCTGACAGGCCTATATAATCATTCGGGTCATTCACAATGAGAGGAGTAAAAATCTCTCCTTTAACTTGCAAAATACCTTGTGTGATATGATCGCTATTTGAAAATTTTGGAATAATTTCTGCTAGGTCAAACTGGCTTTGAGAAATGTGTAATGTGAGTGGGATCTCAGGAGCATTCAGATCGATACTTCCTGCACCTGCCAGCTTACTGTTGCCTGCTTCAAAAGACATATTCTTCAATACAACTTGGCCAAGATGGGCCTGAAAATCAAAAGCCCCTTGCTGCATCGTTAAAGCGCCAATCGTCCCATCTGACCATTCCATGTGACCTTTGATTTGGAAATCTGCAGCTTTATCACCGACAAGAAGCTGATGATTCTTGATCACCTGAATATTTTCTGTTTGCCATTGCAATGCGTTGAGCTGGATCGGTTGCTCAGGAGAGCCTGCCTTCACAGTGATATTTTGACCGTTGCACTGGCCAATACTGAGTGCCGCGATGGGGAGTTGACTTGATTCAGTCTGTTCAGTTGATTTGTTGTTAGGTTTTTCCTGATTTTTCTGGAATTGATTTGTATCCAGTTGGAGATTTTGTAGCAGTACTTTTTGTAAGTGAACGCTGTTCCCTTTTAGAAGATCAATTTCCCCAGACACTTCAACAAGTCCATTGAATATGCTGGATTTCAAAGGCTCCAAAATGACTTTTCCAGCAGCAACTCGGATTCCGGCTTCAGTATTGGTTGCTTTGAGTTGAGGTGTATCCAGTTTTTCCAAAGAGAGCTGAAGCTCCGCGAAAACTTTCTCAAGAGAAAAACGGCCGTCTTGGATCAGGTCTATTTGTTTACCTTCCAGCTGAAAATTGACCGCTTCGATATAGCCATTGGGTGACTTTATGACGAGATTGACCGGCGCAATATTTGTGTTTGCCAAATGAAGCGCCTTGAGGCCAGAGTTTCTTGATTCTGATTCATTTGTCTTCGGGGACTTTTCTTTTGATGACTCTTTAGGATCCGTTGAGGTGTCCCAGTTGACCTCCACCTTTTGGATTTGTAAGTTTTCGATATTGGCCTCACGAAAAAGCATATCCCAAAAGGAGAAATTCACTTGGATAGAACCAATGTTTAACCTTTGGTTTTTATTCTTCTTATGCTGTACATGGAGGCCTTTGATTGTTAGCTTATTCGGTTGGTAGAGTACAAAGTCAATCTCGTCCATGGTGATATTGAATCCAGTATCTTTAGATAATGAACGGCTGATACTGCCTTGGAAAAAGTTTAAATTAAAGACAAAAAAGAGCGCAATGAAGAGGACGAGAAGGCCAAGTAAAGCTTGTTTGATGAATTTTTTGATTGTGTCGGATAGCATAAAAAAGGTCAGTGCACATTGTTGTTTCTTTGTATGATGGCAGAATTTGCAACAAATTAGCAAGATGGAAAAAAAGGGACATGATTGTCCCTCTTCATATGAATTGACCTTGTATAGACATCATGCTTACTAAAGGCCGGACAGTTCTTCTGTGACCAACAAGTGTGGTCAACAAGCTCTCTATCCGTTTATGTTTTAAATTGCATGAGAAGTGCATGTAACTCGTGCGAGGTTTCATGCATTTTCTTTGACTCAGTTTCAAGAGCTCGTGAGCGTTGTGTCGTATTCTCGACGTGATCCTGGATCGCATGGAGAGACTCATTGATTGACTCTGCAACGACACTTTGTTGTTCTGTTGCAACTGCAATCTGATGGTTCTGCTCTTTCACAGTTGTAATTGCTGCATTGATCGCCTGAAGTGATGATTGTACGTTTTGGGTCAGTTGAACGCCTTCATGTGTGAGTGTTTGGCCTTCTAACATGACTTCGGAAGCTTCTTTTGAGATACATCGAAGTTGCTCAATCATTTGACGGATATCATTTGTTGATTCTTGTGTCCTGCTGGCTAATTCTCTGACTTCACCAGCGACAACAGCAAAGCCACGGCCTTGTTCACCGGCTCTGGCTGCCTCAATTGCTGCATTGAGGGCGAGCAGATTTGTTTGATCAGCAATTGTGTTAATAACATCTACAACAGCACCAATATTCTCTGACTCTTTTTCTAATCCAGCAACGACTGTGGCTGCCTGCGCCATGGAACCCTCTAACTGGATCATCTGCTGCATTGCATTTTCTGAACGCACAAATCCGGATTGTGTTTGAGATTCGGCGTCATCTGCTGCATGACTGGCTTGATGTGCGTTCAATGATATCTCTTGAATCGTTGATGTCATTTCTGCGACAGCCGTGGTCACACTCTCCAACTGTGTCTTCTGGTCTTGAATTTCTCTAGAAGTAGCAGTGGAAAGTTGGTCGAGTGTGCCGGAAGATGAGGTGACTTTATGGGATTGCTCAGCAACGTGTATCAGAACTTGTCTTAGCTTTTGCACAAATTGATTAAAATATTCAGCGAGAGCGCCGACTTCATCTCGGGAATGAATATCGATACTTTGTGTTAAGTCGCCTTCCCCTTGGGCAACATTTCGCATTGCAGCACGGAGGTGGTGAATAGGCCGTGTGACCTTTCGTGTTCCCAATGTCATCACAGAGAGGAGAGCGATCACAATTGTGAATGAGGTGAGTATTGCGGCCCATGTTGCATCCCAGACTGGTTCATGGATCACCGATTGTGGTAATAGAAAAACCAGTTGCCAGTTCATTTCTGGAAATTCTTGTTGCAAGCGCTGTGTAAAAACCTGATAGGGAATGTCGTTGATAGACACAGTTGGACTTTGAGTCGATATGTTTTCACCTTTAGATATCTGATCGAAATTGAGTTTCTCAAAACCAGCCATGCCTTTTGTGTGTATCAGCTGATTCAATTGTCCATGTTTTTCTGCAAGCTGTACGCCTATTTCTTGTGGAAAGTGAACAATATTTTGATGCTGATCAACGAGGATGGTATAGCCATATCCTTGATATTGAATCCGATCAATTCGTTGTCCGATTTGATTGAGATCCAAATCAAGTCCGCCAATACCAATCAACTTCCCATAACGGTCTTTGACAGGCAACATCAGTGCGCTGGAAATAATCCCTGTCGTGAGATCAGGAGAGGGAGGTGCAAGTGTTGGATGTGTGTATTGGGTGGCTTCTTGATACCAGGCTCTTGTTCTCGCGTCGTAAGGAGACGCGTTTGGTGTATCTGGTGTTGGTTCGCCAGTGATCTCGTTTTCTCGAAAGTATTCTCCCGTCAATGCACTGGCAAAGAATGCAGATAAAATATTGGGATCTTGCTCAGATATTTTTACAAACGTAGCATTAATTGCTTGGTAGCCAGGCGAGGCATGGTAATCTTTTCCGCGTATATTTTGTTGCTGAAACCATGCCTGAAATTGTGGTGCTTTTAGGTAAGTTTGTGCGATTGCTGCGTATTGAGTAAAGTAACTTTTTACGCTTTCTGCTTCTGACTTCATCAGTGTTCGGACATCAAGGTCCACACGAACTCTGCTTTGAGAGGCAATCAATTGAATCAAAAAGAAAGCGCAGATGAGTAAAAGAATAGAGACAGTACCACCAACATTGATTAGAATTTTACGTCTTAAGGAGGATACGGCTTTCATCAAAGTGTCCCTGAGAATTTCGTTCAAAAATTCCATCAAACCATAGCTGATGAAGGATTGCAAACCTCAATAAAGTGTATCTTATTGAAATTATTGTATAAAAATTATGAAATCAATTTTAATTGTTGGTGGTGGCTGGTTAGGTCTTCCTTTAGGTGAAGATTTATCAGCACTTGGGTTTTCCGTCACAGTGACGAAAACAACGCAGGCGGGTGTAGAAAGTCTGCCTACTTCATTGAATGGGCTTCAGTTATGCCTTCCAAATGCGAGTTGTCACGTGAATTTATCTTCATTTGATGTCATCGTTGTTTGTATCCCACCTGGGCTGAAAAAGGAGCCGACAGGTACGCGCTACATTGAGAAATTAAAGGCGCTGTACCAACGATTACTTTCACAGAAAACGCATCTGATCTTCTGTAATTCAACGGGAATTTATGAAGGAATAGAAGGAGACTGTGATGAAATGACGACACTGCCATGCGGCTCACAAAAATCTTCAATACTCTATGAAGCAGAACAACTGACTCAAGCACAAAACTTTCTGAGGCTGACCATTCTCCGGTTGGGGGGCTTGGTTGGTGCTGACCGAGTTCCTGGGCGGTTTTTAGCAGGCAAGCGGGCACTCAAAGGTGCTGCACATCCGGTGAATCTGGTTCATCAGTATGATGTGATCCAGGCAATCATTCATTGTATACAAACGGAGCTTTCAGGGACATTTAACTTAGTGTCACCATTGAGATGTACTCGAAAATTGTTTTATACAAAATCAGCAATGTTACTGCAACTAGAGCCGCCGGAGTTTATGATGGCGGATACTTCTCTAGGGCGGCGTGTATCAGGTGATCGAATTACCATGACGGGTTTCAATTATACTTGCTGTACATTCGAGCAATTGATGGATTTTCAGCAGCAATGAAGGTTCTTCAAGGCCTGTAGGCACAAAATTTACCTTGAGTTTGATTTCGTATTTATTTTTCGGTTGGGTAAAATAATGCGGATCTGATCAAGGTACTCTTCTTTAATAATGGGCTATGCTCAAACAAGTGCGCCTAATTAATCATCGTATGAAGGAAAGTCACTATGAGCCAGCCCCCTATCATTGATGTAGACAGAGGGATACAACTTGCTGCGAACAGCCAAAGTCTTTATATCCAGTTATTGACTACTTTTGTGAATCAATATGAAGAGTCAGCGACACAATTGAGAGCGCACTTCCAAAATCAATCCTACCAAGATGCGCTACAGGTTGCTCATACCATGAAAGGTGTTGCTTCAACATTGGGGATCACTCAATTGGGAGAGACTGCAAAAGAAATGCAAAATGCGCTCAAGCAGGAAGAACCTCAAGTTGCGGAGTCATTGATGGATGATTATGAGAAGCAATTGATCCAAGCTTTAGCGGAAGCGAGAGTGTTGATTAGCTCCCAATCTTGATGTTTAAATTCCATCGTTTTTCATTCCAGTGTTTCATGTGGTTATCAATCGTTGAATTGAGGAGCGAATCTGCGATTTATTTTTAAACGAATCAATTCATAACCGGTATGATTTTTACTCATAAAAGATGGTGATAAAAGTAGCCATACAAATTTGTGATAGAAGCATTCTAAATTTATTATATAATCCTAAATCATTAATATCAGGTAGATTATCAGCGATTTATCATAACTTCATAAAGTTAATGATGAGTACTTTTGCCATCATGTCCCTGACCCAATTACCCCAAGTAAGAACAATAATTGAAGAATGGACGCAATACTCACAATATCCTGCCACCTTGGAGGATGGATTGTCTCGGTGATCGATTCATCCTCCTTGGCTTTTTTTCAATCGTTCATGATAACAGCCGTTTTAGGGTACCCTCAGTAAAAGCTCACTGTGATAGTTATCAACGAAATTATCGACTCTAGAAAAAGCAGTGTGCTTTCATTGCTAAGGGACTTCATGACTGAGGGCTTATGACCGATCAGTTTTGAACTTTTGTGTTGAGACTGCGAGTTGATTGGAGAGTTGACTGACTTGTTGGCTATATTCGTGTGTTGAAGCGGCTTTAGAAGCGTTTTGTTCGGAAATGGATAGTGCTTGTTCAATACTATCGTTAATTCGCTCTGCCAATTGGTGTTGTGTACCTGCTGATTCTGCGATTGTTTTTCCTGTCTTACTAATGAGTTTGACAGCATCTGTGATTGCAAGAATCGATTGATTGAGGACATGCGTTTGATCGGCACAATCCATTGCTGTTTTTTGACCTGCGCGGATCGCCTCTACTGCTTTAACGGTTTCTGTTTGTAGTGTTTGTATCATGGATTGGATTTCTGCCGTAGACTGTTGTGTTCTTGCCGCCAACGAGCGAACTTCATCAGCGACAACTGCAAAACCCCTTCCTTGTTCGCCTGCTCTGGCTGCTTCGATAGCAGCATTGAGTGCGAGTAAATTTGTTTGTTCCGCGATACCTCGAATGGTATCGAGAATACTACCAATATTTTCTGACTCCTCCTGAAGTGTACTCATGATCCCTGTTGCTTGTTTGAGTTGTTCGGTCAGTTGACCCGTTCTTTCTTTATTCTGTATGGCAATTTGTCCCATTTGCTCGCCTTCTTCTAATGCAGAAGACATTTGATCGACTGCAGCATGAGCCTGATCGTCAACAACTGTGGCTGAATCTTTCACTTGATGTGCGACTTCTGTCACATCAAAGAGTTGGGCTTTTTGCTGCTCCAGTTTATTTTGAATGCCGGAAACTTCCGTGGCTGAATATTCAGCATTTGAAACAAGTGCTTCAGCTTTTTTGGCAAGTGCCTGTATCAAGTGATGCAAATCATCCGTTACCTGATTGACATTGGTTGCGAGTTTACCAAATTCGTCTTCTCTGTTGATTTGCAGGTGTTGTGTCAGATCCCCCTTGGCAAGATTTTTAAGGACAGTGTTGATGGAGGCAAGAGGTCTGCTCATGGATATCACAGTCACAAATGCAATGAGTGCTGCAACAATGGTTAAAATCAGGGTCAGAATGACGTTCACCCACTGACCGCGTTCTATTGAATGCATCACAGCATCTTGTAACGAATGAAAATGTTGCTTGACCTTTTCTATCAATTTATCTAATGCGGTAACTGAAAGGCTGACAGCTTGTTCTGATGCTTTTAATTTTTTCCAAGAGTCATCTGTGCTTTTTAAGATTCTATCTTTGAGATCAACAATGTTATTTTCTGCTTCAAATTGCGATTTGAGCTGTTCATATTGTTTGATGAAGTCCCCCCAAATGGTTTGTGCTTGGGGGATATCTGTAATCAACCGACTTAAGAAATCTAAATTGTTTTTGAGGTCACCAAGTGCAAATTCTAAGCTGTCTTTTGCATCCGATAATGTTTGTTGTGATTGCGTTGTATAGATCTCTTTTGTGGTATTAAACAGAGCAAGAAATTGACCATCCAAGCGGCTGGCTGCACCAGAAATTAATTCTAATGTTTCTTGGTTCTCGCTGCTTTCCAGATAGGTTAGTTCGAGCAACAATGCTCCTGCTTCATCAATACCGCCTTCGAGTGCTTCATACATCTTGTCGAGGTCGACTTTTGTTTCAAAATATTGTTTGCGTGATCGGAACATGGCATCAACTGCTGTTCGATAATCATTGTAATGCTTTTGTGAATCAGTTAGAGCAGACGAAAATTCTGATGCTTGTGCAGAGGTCGTATTTTTGCTCGCTTCTTTGATGAGTGCATTGAGGTCTGAAAGAGCGCTTTCATAGTGTTGTTGTGCCTGCTGGAAGGTTGCTTGATTTGCCTGTAATTTTGAGAGTGTATCGTCATTAAATGCAATTGTGGTTAGCTTTGCCTGTTTGAGCAAAGCAATTTGCAGATGATTACTCGCTTGCTCGATGGGAAGTGCACTTTCTTCAATTTGTGTGGTTGCTTGCGCAATTTGATTCAAATTAAAGTTGACGCTGATACTCGACGCAATCAGAAAAATAATTATGAGCACAAAGCCAAAAATAACTTTCTGGGCGACGGTCAGCTTCATAAATTAATCAACCTGCCTTGGACATGCAATAAGGGGCGCATTGGACATCCCCTTTTTGATCTGGTTGATATTTATAGTAGGGGGCAAGCCCCTTTGGATCAAATTTGACCCACTTTTGCTGTTATCCCATTAGCCATTTCAAGCCGACAAAGGATGTCATGCTGAGTGCAATGACAAGCAGCGTATTCTTGAGCTTGAGACTTAAGATGATGGTGAGTATGCCCGCATAGAAAAATGGGTTATGGATCACATCAATCAGAGTTTCACTATGCTTCACCTGAAAAACAATCGGTACCCACATGGTTGTTAAGACTGCAGGTGCTGTGTATTTCAAAGCGGTTTGAACTTTTTTGCTTAACTGAATATCAATGACTTTCATGAAAAAGCTATATCGACAGAAAAAGGTAATTAAAGCCATCACAACAATCATGATCCAGACATTATTCATTTATAGCTTCCTCCTGATGCATCAAGTAGCCCACAAACATGCCAATCAGTGTTGCGATGATCATGGTTAAGTCTTGAAAAAGTGGCTCCAGAAATAAAACGGCTGCACCACTTGCGAGAACAGCACATGCTGTTGCGTGAGAGCGGATAGTCGGGATCACAAGTGCTAAAAATGTCGCAGCGACGGCAAACTCAAGGCCTAAGTTTTCTAGTCCCTGTATGTGTTGTCCCGCAAATATGCCTACACAGGTTGCAATATTCCAGAAAACGTAAAAAGAAAACCCGGAAAATAGAGAATAGGTAAGATTAAATTGAGCATGCTTTTCGAGATATGCTGTTGTGATGACAAACATTTCATCGGTGAGAAAAAATGCGAAAACACTTCGAGTAAACCACGGCATTTGCCGAACATGATCTCTCATCACAGCACTATAGAGTAAATGCCTGGAACAAATCACGGTTGTGGAAGAGTAGATGGTGATAAAGGGACTTCCATTTGCCAACAGGGTAAAGCTTGCAAGCTGCGCAGCACCTGCGAATACAAAAAGCGACATACATTGTGCTTGCCAGGGGGTGAGGCCGATATCTATTGCCAGTGAGCCACAGAGAACGCCCCATGGGAGGACTGCAATGGATAAAGGAAGCATATCCAAAAAGCCTTTCCACACAGTGTATTTTGCAGTGTGTGGATAAGGCTCAATCAATTGAGTTTGAGACACAACAAGACTCCAATCTCAGAAATAGAAAGGAGTAAGCGTAAAATTTTTCATTGATCGTTTATAGGAGAATATTGCTGTTTCTCATAAATTGCTTCGGTGTTGTACCGGTGGACTTCTTAAAATGCCGCGTAAGATGGCTTTGATCATGAAATCCACAATCAACAGCAACTTGAGCTGGTGATAAACCAGTTTTTAGAAGGCCTTTTGCCATTTTAAGGCGTGTTTGGATTTGAAATTGATGTGGTGTGAGTCCAAATGTCTTCTTAAATTGGCGTAAAAAATGATACTGGCTGAGATGGGCCATATTCGCAAGCTCTAAGAGGGATAATTCAGTTTGTGGATAAGAGAGGATATACTCCCTGACTCGCAAAAGTGTTGTTTGATTTTTCGAATAAGTCGTTGGGTAGTCTTGGTGTGTTGCCTGATATAATAAATCTGCAATCAATGCGTATAAAGCACTCTGTAATTGAAGTTGTGTTTCACCTTGTTCAATGAGAAAAAACAGCTGCTCTAATTGAAATGATAGGGATGGAATGGTGAGCACGGATTCTTGAAAGTAAGGTGTATAGTCTTTTCCTTGATAAATATCTTTTGAAATGTGTTGAAACATTTCAGGCAATGGATACAGTGCACGATAAGACCAGCCGTTTTCTGTTGCTTTTTCTCCATCATGTACATCATCAGCGTTGACTAAAATGATACTACCAGAAGGGGCGATATGATGATCGCCACTGCGATAAAATCGCTGTGCCCCCTTCTCGATAAGTCCGATTGTGTAGCCTTCATGTACATGCCTGGAGAAAGTTTGTGTCTCAAAGGAGGCATTGACCATTTCCATCCCGCCCAGGGCATCAATAAAATCATATTGTGCAAGATTTCCAGTCTTTTTCTGCATCATACTACAACTTCATCTTTATCAATGTGTTTGAAACCATTGGTATTGTTTGTATAAAAGAATGCCAGCCCAGATCATCGCAAGAATCATGATGATTGCACCAAAAAAATGGGAGCCTATTGCGATTCCTTGGTCGTATGCAATCAAACCGCTCTCCGTCAGGATGTACTCCCAGTCGTGAAAACCATAAGGAGAAGAGTGGCCGAAGTTCCCTCCCAATAAGGGCAACTGACCTGCACGAGCATCGTTAATATAAGGGGCGATGTCAATAAAGTTTTGTCCAAACCACCAAAGGCAGACGGTAGCGGAATGATTGTCTAAGTATTTAAAGGAGAATGTTGCAAGGCATAGGAATGGTATGAGGAGTTGACCTAAAGTCCCGCCGAGAGAAGTCATAAACTGACCAAAAGGACGAAATACGATATGTCCAGCTTCATGAAATGGAAGGTTGATGTTATGAAGAAATGAAGCACTCGCACCACCTTTACTTGGAGAATCAAGGATAAATGAAAACCCCCAAAGAACCATGATGACTAAGATCCCGATACGGATATAAAAAATCAAGGTATCATGGCTTTCGCCTGGATATAAAAACCGCTCCCACCAGTGTAGTGGTTCGTCATCGAATTCATTCTCCCACTCATCTTCTTCATCATTAGATTGCTGAGGGAAGTGCTGAAAGTACTTGGCGAAGTAGATCCCGCAAGATGGACATTTTTCGCTATGATCGGGTTGTTCAAACTGGCATTTAGGACACTTCATGATCGTTGTCTTCTAAAGATGATTCACTGAGAATTGTTTTTTGCCAAATGGCATGAGATTCAAATGCATAGATCCAAAGCAGAACATAGTAACCGTGGATCATAATTGATAACCCTAAATTTTCTAATAGTTCAGTCAATGTTGTTTGATTACTGACAAGTGCCATCCAATCATTATATTCATGGTAGAGGGTGTCAATGACATCAATCAAGAAGATCAACTTCCAAAAAAGTGGAACAGCAAAACGGATACCGAAGATATAACAGATCACACCCAAAAAGCCGATATATTGAATGCATAATGAAACATAGTCATAAGTAGTAAAAGCTTGAAACAGTGAACCAGAAAGTACGTCAGAAAGATCTAACGAAATTACGATCGCATATATTGGGAGAATATACGCAATCCAGATGAGCCGTATTGGTTTGAAGTCGGTGACTGAGAGCATCATGAATATTTCTTGTTTTCTGGACATGAGTATAAATGAGAAACTGTGCATGAGAAAGCACATATGAAAAGTGTGAGGTTGACGCAAAGTGGTTGACTTTTGATGAAAATCCTTCAGGCTGTAATCAATCAAAGGTATGGGGTTGACCATATCTCGACAAAAGGGTTTTTTGTCTATGCAACATCCAGATAAGTATGACTTTTCGGTCTTTATTGGTCGATTGCAACCGCCACATTTGGGGCATCTTTCTATCATCCGAGAAGGGCTAAAATGCGCTAATTTCGTGATTGTACTCCTCGGTTCCAGTCACCAACCCAGAACGACACGGAACCCGTTTACCTACGAAGAACGTGTGCAAATGCTGCGCTTAGGATTGACGGAAGAAGAGAATCAACGTGTTCTATTATCCCCACTCACCGATATACTTTACAATGATCAACAATGGGTCATGAATGTCCAACGCCTTGTTCAGAAACATGTTGTGCAACATCATACAGAAATTGCGACTGCAAAAATTGCGCTGATTGGGCACAGAAAAGATAGCAGTAGTTATTACCTCAAGCTTTTCCCCCAATGGTATAGCGTGGATGTGGCTGCATTCAAAACAAACCAGGAAAAAGTACTAAATAGCACGCAGATCCGACATGCACTTTTCGATCAAACACTGCCTTTTTCAAAGTCTGAGATCGCGACTTTTATTCCAGAACGAATCATCGAAAAAGTTCAGGCATTCCAACAAACACAAACGTATCAAGATTTGTATGTCGAGTTTGAACAGATCCAGAATTACCTCAAACAATGGAAAGACGTACCATATCCCCCCATATTCATCACAGTGGATGCCATTGTTGTTCAATCTGGGCATTTGCTCATGGTAAGACGGAAGCACTTTCCTGGGAAAGGGCAACTGGCATTGCCGGGAGGATTTATTCGCGATGATGAAACATTGGAAGAAGCCTGCTTGCGAGAACTCAAAGAAGAAACGCGTTTGAAGAAACCGTATCCAGTATTAAAGGGGGGTATTAAACACCAACGTGTATTTGACGCACCTCATCGCAGCACCTGTGGCCGAAGGATCACGCATGCATTCTTTATTGAATTGGCAGCAGATGAACAACTACCGTCAGTCAGAGGAGGAGATGATGCACAAAGAGCGACATGGATCCCGTTGTCCGAGTTAGATCCGCGAGAGGTTTTTGAAGATCATTACTTTATCATCCAAAACATGCTAGGCATCCATTAGCAGGAGGCTATTTTTCCGTCCCGCTGCGTTGTTGGTTGCTCACATAGTATGACTATGCTTCGCGCCCTCCGCCTTGTTGGACGAAAAAATCTCCGCCTGCTCACGCATGGATTGAGTTCAGAGTTGTTTTAGCTCGTGTCACTTTGCGACAAATCGAAGGTTAGGTTATTTAGAAATCGAGATGATAAACGTAGGCTTTACTTGTTTGTTGTTTTTAGGTACAAAGTGTTGCGATTTATTTTCGACAGTATTCAGCAATCGGGAGTCGATCCGGTTGTTTCGTTGTAAGCGGAGGGTTTCCGATGAAAACATCTATTATTCTCAATGCAGATAGCTATAAAGCGAGTCATTATCTGCAATACCCTGAGCACACAAGTGTGGTCAGTAGTTATATTGAACCCCGTGGTGGCAAGTTCGATAAGGTTCTATTTTTTGGATTGCAGGCTTTTTTAAAAGAATATCTCTGTCATCCAATCACTCAGGCTGATATTGATGAAGGCGAACAGGTCATCACAGCACATGGTTTGCCGTTTAACAGAGCTGGGTGGGAATATATTCTCGAACATCATGATGGCTATCTTCCTCTTGAAATCGAAGCGGTTCCGGAAGGGAGTTTAATTGACAACCATAATGTCCTCCTTCAAGTGAGAAATACAGACCCGAAGTGCTATTGGCTCACAAGCTATGTAGAAACAGCTTTGCTTCGTTCTATTTGGTATCCCTCAACGGTCGCAACTCAGAGTTTTCATATTCGGCAAGTGCTCCAAGACAATATGCGGGAAACATGTGCGACTCTCGATAAACTTCCCTTTATGCTGCATGATTTTGGCGCACGTGGTGCGACGACTTTCGAAGCAAGCTGTATTGGTGGTATGGCGCATTTGGTGTCTTTTCAAGGAACGGATACGATGTCTGCTTTAATGGCTGCTAGGCGATACTATTCAGCAGAAATGGCGGGCTATAGTGTACCAGCAGCGGAGCATAGTACCATTACAACCTGGGGAAAAGATGGTGAACGAGAAGCGTATGAAAATATGCTGCGCCAATTCTCAAAGCCAGGTGCACTTGTTTCTGTTGTATCAGATAGCTACGACCTCTGGTATGCCATCGATCAAATCTGGGGTAATGATTTAAAGCAAGCCATTCAAGAAAGTGGTGGAACATTGGTGATCCGTCCTGATAGTGGCGATCCTGTGACTGTCGTTCGTGAAACCATCCAACGTTTGATGGGTATTTTCGGCTATGAGTTAGTGAATGGTTACCGGGTATTACCTGAATGTATCCGAGTGATCCAAGGGGATGGCATTACTTACAACAGTATTCAGGCGATTCTTGACTCGATGAAGGAAGCACATTTAAGTGCTGATAATGTCGTTTTTGGTATGGGTGGCGCGCTTTTACAAAAGCTAGATCGTGACACACTTCAATGGGCGATGAAAGCATCGGCTGTTTGTGTCAATGGGATCTGGAGAGACGTTTATAAAGATCCGGTGACTGATCATGGTAAACGGAGTAAACGGGGTTTACTAGCTTTGATTGAAGATCCACACCAAGGCCACCGTACCATACGCAAGCAAGATTTAAATGATAGAGAAAATCTACTTCGAACCGTTTATCGAAATGGCCAATTGTTGATTGAGCACACTTTTGAAGCGATTCGAGAAAGAGCACTCAAGGAAAAAAATTAAGCATAGAGGGAGAAAAGCTCCCTTATGTAAATCTTTTGTATCATTGTCAATTTATTTCTTTATTGGTAGCATGCCACTATCTTTTGAGAAGGAATGCGTCCTGCTCGTATGTTTGATTTTATCAATGAGTTGTATATCTATTTTGCAATCCTATTGCTTCTGCTGCTCATCGAAAAAAAAGTCAGCTCACTCTTCGTCGTCTGCCTTGTTTTACTGGGCACAAGCGGCTTGATGGAAGTCACGCGTGAGCCACTCACAGTTTTTATCCTTCGGGATGTTTCCGCTTACCAATTCGTCTGGTATGTCGGATATAGCATGCTCAATGTGTGCGCTGTATTTTTAATGCTTCGATTACATCAGCACCTGAATTTAAAAGTCACTTACCCCTGTATCTTTACAGCACTGTGTTGCATATTCTCCATGCTATTGCAAATGGTGGAGTTATTGAATCAACTTTCATTCAAAAGTATGGTGTTTCAGGATGTATATCGGTTTATGATCCCCGCCATTGATGACGTTGTGATCTTGGGCTTAATGTTGTCAACGCTATATTCGCTATGGAAACTCGAGATGGAGAGAAGATCAATATGATTGTTGTTGCAGGACTCGCACTTTTTGGACTCACCTGGATTTCGTTTCGTTGGATCAAACAACTTTGTCAATTAAATACCAAGACACAACTTGTTCGTGAAGTGACGGCTAAACGGCATGAACAAGCCTATCAGCTTCTAATGGCAAAAGAAAACATTATGCGCTTGCCTGAGTCCAGACAAAAGGATTATATTCAAGAAGTTTGGTGCGATAAGCTTGCTGAATATCTTGAAGATTGCGATGCTGAAGTTCATCAACGTTCTAAATTGGAAAAAGAATCTCTTCTTCGTTCCTGTCAAACGAGACTTTCTCTGTAACTGTTTGAGAAGTAACCCTCTATCCTTAAAGCATAGAGGGCGATAAGATGTTCATCAGTATGCTTAACGAGAAAGCGACTCTGTGAGGTGAGGGCGCATTTCTTTCAACATGTTTTGGACAACTTTTGGACCACCCGCAACAATATTACCCGTCTTCTCAACGTTATCATTACCGATAAAATCAGTAATAAGGCCACCTGCTTCTTTCACTAGGAGAATCCCTGCTGCTGTATCCCATGGCTTCAATGCAATTTCCCAGAACCCATCATGGCGGCCAGCAGCAACGTATGCGAGATCGAGAGCAGCAGAGCCCGAGCGACGGATATCCGTGCTATGAACAAATAGTGCACCGAAGATATTCAGGTATGCTTCTGTATGGTGCTTACTACGATGGGGGAAACCTGTTGCTAAGAGAACACCAGAAAGCTCTTTCATATTACTTGTACGAATACGACGACCATTGAGTTGTGCACCTTGCCCACGGCTTGCCGCAAACAATTCGTTACGCATTGGGTCATAAACGACAGCGTGCTCAATTTTACCTTTGACTTTTAATGCGATAGAAACAGAAAAATGTGGAATGCCCTTGACGAAATTCGTCGTGCCGTCGAGCGGATCAATGATCCAAAGGTAATCACTTTCTGCAGAGCCTTGTTGACCGAACTCTTCGCCAACAAACCCATGATCTGGATAGGATTTTTTAATCGTTTCGATAATGGCAGTTTCTGCTTCTTTATCGATGTTGGTGACAATATCATTGTTACCTTTTTGGACCGCTTCAATTTTGTCAGGATGCTCAAAAGCGCGCGCGATCACGTTTCCTGCGTTACGTGCAGCACGTATCGCAATGTTCAGCATGGGATGCATACAGTATTACCTTTTTGAAAAAGAACTACAGATCACTTCGGTCAAATTCGAAGCGCGCAGTATTCTATCGGGTCTCACCAAAAAGTAAAGAGCTGGAATGAAAATTGTACAAAAAACTTCGAGTCTGGTGCGCAATTTTTCGTAACAGTTTCGTGCTGCCTATGGTATTATCTTGCGCCGTTCTTAGTAGGAAGTCAGGCATTATGTTGAATCAGATCCGAGTTGTTCTCGTCAATACATCGCACACAGGTAATATTGGCTCTGCGGCTAGAGCGATGAAGACCATGGGGTTAACTGAATTGTATCTCGTCGATCCAGTTGAAAAACCAGATGGGAAGGCCCACGCATTGGCGGCAGGAGCAACGGATATCGTCGCGAACGCAACAATTGTCGAAACGCTTGAAGATGCGATATCGGATTGTGGTTTAGTGGTTGGAACAAGTGCCCGATCTAGAACATTACCATGGCCAATGCTTGATCCAAGAGAATGTGGCCAAAAGATGATAAAGGAAGCGTCGCAGTACCCGGTTGCTTTAGTTTTTGGACGCGAGAATAGTGGACTCACGAACGAAGAACTTCAATTATGTCACTTTCATGTCTGTATTCCTGCAAATCCAGAATATAGTTCCTTGAATTTAGCCATGGCTGTCCAAACATTAGCTTATGAAGTGAGAATGGCTTATCTTGCCAGCCAAGAAGCTGAACAACAAGAAGCTGAAAAAGAACAATATCCTCGTGTTGATGATTTAGAGCGTTTTTACGTGCATCTTGAAGAAACGTTAAAAGAAACAGGTTTTATCATCAAACAGCACCCAGGTATTGTCATGACGAAACTGAGACGCTTGTTTAATCGTGCGCGTCCAGAAGAAACAGAATTGAATATTTTACGTGGGATCCTCGCCTCCATTCAGAAGCGTATCTCATAAGAGAGATCGATATGTTTAAATCAATGCGTGAAGATATTGCCAGTGTTTTTGACCGCGACCCGGCAGCAAGAAATACCTTTGAAGTATTCACAAATTATCCTGGTCTTCATGCAGTTTGGTTTCATCGTCTAAGCCATTGGTTTTGGCAACATCATTTAAAATGGCTCGCTCGATTTATATCGACAGTTTCACGCTGGTTGACGGGCGTTGAGATCCATCCAGGTGCGAAAATTGGTCGCCGATTTTTTATCGATCATGGTCATGGTGTTGTGATCGGTGAAACCGCGGAAATTGGCGATGACTGTACAATTTATCACGGTGTGACCTTAGGGGGCACTAGCTGGAAAGCAGGAAAACGCCATCCAACCCTTGGACAGGGCGTGGTGATTGGTGCGGGTGCAAAAGTGCTCGGACCATTACATATAGAAGATAATGTCAGAATTGGCTCCAATGCTGTTGTTTTGAAGGATATTCCGGAAGGTGCAACAGTGGTTGGTATCCCTGGACGAATTGTTGCGGGTGGTCCTGAAGAAAACCAAAAACGCGCCGAAATTGCGGAGAAATTTGGTTTTGATGCTTATGCAGTGAGTATGGATAACCCAGATCCAGTAGCGCAGGTGATTGGTCAAATGCTTGACCATATGCATTGCATTGATACGAAAGTTGGTGATATGTGTCAGGCGATTAACCAACTTGGCGGTGATGTCTGTCCGAAAGAATTACCTGATATCAAGATTGAAGATGAAGCTATCAAAGCAGCAGAAGAAAAAGCTGCAAAAGAAAGACACGAAGAGTTGATGGCTTTTGATCCGAAGATATAGCGATGTTGAAAGTGTGTTTATGTCGCTTAACACTAAGACATAAAATATCTGACTAAAATAGTATGATATATACTTGACTAAATTAGTCAGGTAAGTAGAATGATCAATAGTACCTCTTCATTGGAAATATCATCATGAAACTCACATCAAAGGGCCGTTATGCAGTGACAGCGATGCTTGATGTCGCGTTGCATCATGACACTGGGCCTGTTCCTCTTGCTGATATTTCTAAACGGCAGGGGATTTCTCTGTCTTATCTTGAGCAGCTATTTGCCAAGTTGCGAAAAAAAGGATTGGTAAAAAGTATTCGTGGTCCAGGTGGTGGATACCAACTGGCAGGTTTTCCGTCTGATATAGTTGTCGGACAGATTATTGCAGCGGTCAATGAATCGATTGATGCGACGCGATGTCAAGGAAAAGGAGATTGCCAAAATGGGGTGCAGTGCTTGACCCATACTTTGTGGAGTGATCTCAGCCATCGTATTGAAAATTTCTTGAATAGCATTTCGCTTGAAGAACTAATGCACAGGCAGGATGTTCAAGAGGTTTGTATAAGACAGGAACGCAACACAGCGATACATTCGCTTGAGCACGACAGTCAAATAGAAGTGAGCTGTCACCTATAACGCTGAAGCTTGTAGTACATAGGGTTTGATTTTTGCGGAGTTAGAGATGAAGTTACCAATTTATCTTGATTATGCAGCAACGGCGCCGGTCGATCCGCGCGTTGCTGAACTTATGGTTGAATGTTTAACGATGGAGGGGAACTTCGGGAACCCCGCATCGCGTTCACACCGCTTTGGCTGGCAGGCTGAAGAGGCTGTAGATGTTGCTCGTCACCAAATTGCTGAACTGATTAATGCCGACCCTCGAGAGATCGTTTTTACTTCAGGCGCGACAGAATCAAACAACCTTGCGATTAAAGGTGCTGCGAATTTCTACAGTAAAAAAGGTAAGCACATTATTACCGTCCGTACAGAGCATAAAGCTGTGTTGGATACATGTCGTGAGATGGAGCGCCAAGGTTTTGAAGTCACTTATCTTGATGTCGAAAGTGATGGCCTTGTGAGCATACAAACTCTCAAAGACAGCATTCGCGAAGATACTGTTCTTGTATCGATCATGCATGTCAATAACGAAATCGGTGTCGTACAGGATATTGCTGCGATTGGCGAACTATGTCGTGCGAATAAAATTATCTTCCATGTTGATGCGGCGCAAAGTGCAGGCAAAATCAAAATTGACTTACAAGAACTCAAAGTTGATTTGATGTCCTTCTCAGGCCACAAAGTGTATGGCCCGAAAGGTATCGGTGCACTATATGTTCGTCGTAAACCAAGAATTCGTCTTGAAGCACAAATGCACGGTGGTGGTCATGAGCGCGGTATGCGTTCTGGTACATTAGCGACGCATCAAATTGCAGGGATGGGGGAAGCATTCCGTATCGCAAAAGAAGACATGGACAAAGAACTAGAACGCATTACGATGTTAAGAAATCGTCTTTGGAACGGTATCAAAGACATTGAGCAGACCTTCGTCAATGGCTCACTCGAACATCACGTGCCAGGCATTTTAAATGTCAGCTTCAATTTTGTTGAGGGTGAGTCTTTGATCATGGCATTGAAAGATATCGCAGTTTCTTCTGGTTCAGCCTGTACTTCTGCAAGCTTGGAGCCATCCTACGTACTTCGTGCGCTAGGTTTGAATGATGAATTAGCACATAGCTCGATCCGTTTCAGTATTGGTCGTTTTACGACAGAAGAAGAAGTCGACTTTACGATCGATTTAGTGAAGCGTGCGATTGAACGTTTGAGAGACATGTCTCCGCTATGGGATATGTTTAAAGAAGGTGTAGACTTGGATAAGGTGGAGTGGGTGGCGCACTAAGCCACTCATCTGGGCAAAGAGGTATTCAATTATGGCATACAGCGAAAAAGTCATCGATCATTACGAAAATCCACGTAATGTAGGTTCATTTGACAAAAATGACCCAAGTGTTGCAACAGGCATGGTCGGCGCACCAGCGTGTGGTGACGTCATGAAGCTTCAATTAAAAATCAGCGATGAAGGCGTGATTGAAGATGCGAAGTTTAAAACCTATGGTTGTGGTTCTGCGATTGCTTCCAGTTCACTCGTTACTGAATGGGTGAAAGGGAAAACAATTGATGAAGCACAAACGATCAAGAACACTGCAATTGCAGAAGAACTCGCACTTCCTCCTGTAAAAATCCACTGCTCGATCTTGGCAGAAGACGCGATCAAAGCAGCGATAGAAGATTATAAAAGCAAGCAGTAATCCATAGGGGAAAGAGGTAATTTATGGCAATCACAATGACACAAGCAGCAGCAGATCGTGTGAAGAGTTTCTTGGTAAATCGAGGCAAAGGTGTCGGTTTACGTGTGGGTATCAAAACCACAGGCTGTTCTGGTTTAGCGTATGTGCTTGAGTTTGTTGATGAGCTGAACGAAGACGATGAGGTTTTCGATATCATGGATGTGAAAATTGTGGTTGACCAAAAAAGTCTAGTTTACATCGATGGCACAGAACTGGACTTTGTGAAACAGGGACTCAATGAAGGGTTTGAGTTTAATAACCCGAACGTCAAGGATGAATGTGGTTGTGGTGAGAGCTTTACGGTCTAAAGTGCTGTAGAGAGGACAACCATGACCTATTTCGAACTATTTCAATTACCTTATGGCTTTGCGGTTGATTTGGGCGCACTGACGATAACTTATCGTGACCTACAAAAGGCAGTGCACCCAGATAATTTTGCGAATGCGAGTTCCCATGAACAGCTGATGGCAGTGCAAAAAACTGCTGAGATCAATGACGCACTGGCAACGCTCAAGCACCCATTACGTCGTGCCGAATATATGTTGCACTTGATGGGTGTTGATATTCGGGCAGAGCAACAAACACTACAAGATCCTGCTTTTTTGATGGCACAAATGGAGCTTCGTGAAGCGCTGGATGATGCTCGGCATGCAGACGACCCTGATGCAGCACTTGCGACACTAACATCACAAACTCAGTCGGATATTGATCAGTATTTTAATGATTTGACGCCTATTTTAGATGCACAAGATCAAGCTAACGCAGAAAATGCGGCAGATTTTATTCGTAAGCTTAAGTTTTTATACAAATTTCTAGACGAAATTGAACGTCTGGAAGATGAACTTTTCAGTGACTAACTCCTATGGCATTACTTCAAATTGCTGAACCTGGACAAAGTGCAGCGCCCCATGAACATAAACTCGCAGCGGGCATAGACCTCGGTACGACAAATTCGTTGGTCGCGACAGTCCGCAGTGGTGAAGCAAAAACCTTGGTGGATCATGAAGCGCAAGATATGCTTCCTTCTGTTGTGCAGTATCAGCAGAATGGGGTGAATGTCGGCCGCTTGGCGAAACAATCCGCCACGCAAGACCCCCAAAATACGATTATCTCTGCAAAGCGTTTTTTAGGCAGAACACTCTCTGATATTCAGCATACATTCGGTCAACTTCCTTATACATTTAAAGAAAGCGATGGTGTGGTTTCCATGCAAACGGTTTCAGGAGAAGTCAATCCGATCCAGGTTTCTTCAGAAATATTAAAGACCCTTGGCAAACGCGCTGAAGATTCACTTGGTGGTGACCTTCAGGGGGTTGTGATCACTGTACCTGCATACTTTGATGACGCACAACGTCAAGGCACAAAAGATGCCGCGAAACTTGCAGGCCTTCATGTACTTCGTTTATTGAACGAACCAACAGCTGCTGCGATTGCGTATGGGCTTGACTCTGGCAACGAAGGCACGATTGTTGTGTACGATTTAGGTGGTGGAACATTCGATGTATCGGTTCTTCGTTTAAATCAGGGAGTCTTTGAAGTCTTAGCTACAGGTGGAGATACCGCACTGGGTGGCGACGACTTCGACCATACGCTTTTGGCTCGCTTTTGCGAACTTGCGGAACATCAGGAAGAACTTACACCCGAGCAAGTCAGATACTTGTTGGATCAAGCGCGTTATGTGAAAGAACAACTCAGCTCTCAGGATGTTGTGACTGTTTCACTGGAAACGACTGGATTTGCTTGGAAAGGCGAGTTCTCTCGTGCTGATTTTGACATATTAATTCAGCCACTTGTACAGCGTACTATTCGTACTTGCCGCCGAGTCTTAAAAGACGCAGACGTTAAAGCAGAAGAAGTACAGGAAGTCGTGATGGTTGGTGGCTCAACGCGTGTGCCACTTGTACGAGAAAAAGTTGCAGCTTTTTTCCAAAAAGAACCGTTAGTATCCATTGACCCAGACAAAGTAGTTGCAATCGGTGCTGCGATCCAGGCAGATATCCTGGTCGGAAATAAACCTGATAGTGAGATGCTGCTACTGGACGTTACGCCACTATCTCTAGGTTTAGAAACCATGGGGGGATTGGTAGAAAAAGTCATTCCCCGCAATACGACAATCCCTGTTGCACGTGCGCAAGAATTCACAACGTTCAAAGATGGTCAAACAGCTATGTCGATTCATGTGCTGCAAGGAGAACGTGAGTTAGTTGATGATTGTCGTTCACTGGCGCGATTTGCGTTAACAGATATTCCACCAATGGCTGCTGGTGCTGCACATATTCGTGTGACATTCCAAGTTGATGCCGACGGCCTGTTAAGTGTGACGGCTATGGAAAAGTCAACCAAGGTAGCAGCATCCATTCAAGTGAAACCATCCTATGGCTTATCGGATACGCAGGTTGCGGATATGATCCAATCTTCTATGCAACATGCGAAAGAAGATATCCAAGCAAGAATGCTGCGTGAGCAACAGGTTGAAGCGGATCGTGTCTTAGAATCCATCCAAAGTGCAGTGGATAGCGATGGTGAAAAGTTATTATCTCAAGAAGAATTGAATCAAATCTCCGAAACGATGCGGCAACTTGCCACAGCTCGTCAATCCGGTGATGTTGAGGAGATCAAAACTGCGATTGAGCGTGTCGATCAGGCAACATCAGAGTTTGCCCAGCGTCGTATGGATGACTCAATCAAGCAAGCGTTAACAGGTCAATCGGTAGACGAGGTGTAACATGCCGCAAATTATCTTCTTACCTCATGAAGAGCTTTGTCCAGAAGGGGCAGCTTTAGAAGCAAAAGAGGGCGAATCTGTCCTTGATGTCGCGCTAAAAAACGGGATCCATATCGAACATGCCTGCGAAAAATCCTGTGCATGTACCACTTGTCATGTTGTGATCCGTGAAGGATTCGATTCTTTAGAAGAAAGTGACGAATTGGAAGACGATATGCTCGACAAAGCGTGGGGCTTAGAGCCAGAATCGCGTTTGGGCTGTCAGGCTGTTGTTGCAGACGAAGATTTGGTGGTGGAGATCCCCAAATACACTGTCAACCAAGTGAGCGAAAATCACTAACCTTTCTTTATTGTCGCGTACTTTTCCCTAAAGTACGCTCTCTTTATGCCCTTATGCTCATACTCCTTATAGCGATATATTTTTTGTATAGCTATAAGTGTTTATGGCAATGGGTACTGTATTCAAAAGTAACCGTTCAAAAGCAGTTCGCTTGCTAGCAGGAGCTTGATTTCCTAAAAATCTGAAGCAAACTCGTATCAGAGTTCAAGGACAAGACTGAATTTTGACATCCGCTTGGGATACTTTTTTCTTCTCAAATGACTCAGTCAGCGATGGTTTTATAGAAGATTGTGGATCCTATGAATAAAAGAAAAGGCCAACTCCGAAGAATTGGCCTTCTAACTGACAGTTCTCTCGAACGGGTCAGTGCAGGAAGCATTGTTTATGTAACAATGCCGCATCAAAAGTTTTAAAAAACTTCAAATCTTTTCTAGTGTGTTCGATTAACAGATAGCTTTGCCAGTGTAATTAATGCTTGTTTTGCGTCAGAGTCAGGTAGAAAACTGAGCGCATCAATAGCTTTCTCTGCTTCTTCATTTGCTCTGGCCATTGTGTATTCAAGTGCTTCTGTTTGGTTTAATGCTTCCATTACGTCTTCAAGGCGATCACGGTGTCCACCTTCTTGAATACAGGTATAAATGAGTGCTTTTTGCGCCTCAGTGCCTCTTTGCATAGCATAAATAAGCGGCAGGGTTGGTTTACCTTCTGCGAGGTCATCCCCAACGTTTTTACCCATTTCTTCTGCTTCAGATGAGTAGTCCAATACATCGTCCACAAGTTGGAAAGCAGTACCAAGATAGCGGCCATAATCCTGCATAGCGAGTTCGACTTCTGGGCTTTCCTGATTGATGACCGCTGTAAGTTGAGTCGCAGCTTCGAATAACTTTGCGGTTTTGCTATAGATGACCTGCATATATTTGGCTTCGGTCGTCTCTGGATCGTTACAGTTCATCAACTGGAGGACTTCCCCTTCTGCAATTACATTGGTTGCATTGGAGAGGATCTGCATGATCTTCATTTCGTCCAGACTCACCATCATTTGGAAAGAACGTGTATATAAAAAGTCGCCCACAAGCACGCTGGCTTGGTTTCCAAAGATTGCATTTGCCGTATCCTGTCCACGTCTGAGCATCGACTCGTCGACGACATCATCATGTAACAGGGTTGCGGTGTGAATAAATTCAATGATAGCTGCGAGCGTAATATGCTTGTCGCCTTCATAACCCAAAGCGCGAGCTGCAAGGACGCAAAGCAGAGGACGCAATCGTTTACCGCCACTATTAATAATGTATAATCCGAGCTGCTGAATCAGCGCGACGTCGGATTGGACTTGGCTTGCGATCAACTGATTGACTGCTGCCATATCGTCAGCCGACAGAGATTTGATTTGCTCGAAATCCATGTTGTTGCCACGTGTATTACTGTTGGCACGGATTGTACATCCGAATGGCTACACTTCTCAAAGATTTTTTAATAAATCCTTTGCACGGAAATGACTAAAATCCAAACTAGAATAAAAAAACATCTTTTTGTAAATATGGCTTGCGGCGTATAGTGAATTCGCGTAAAATTCGCGGCCTGTTATCTAGAATTTTATCGCGCTATAGAGAGCGCGAAACGGAGTAAGCTAATGTATGCGGTATTCCAAAGTGGTGGTAAGCAACACCGCGTGACGGAAGGTCAAGTCCTTCGTCTTGAAAAATTAGATGTTGAAACGGGTGCAGCTGTAGAATTTGATAAAGTTCTTCTTGTTGCAAACGGCGAAAATATCAATATCGGCGCACCTTACGTTGAAGGCGGAAAGGTTGTTGCAGAAGTTGTGACTCACGGCCGTGGCAAGAAAGTAAAAATTGTCAAGTTCAAGCGTCGTAAGCATTCTCGTAAGCAGATGGGCCACCGTCAGTGGTTCACTGAAGTAAAAATTACTGGTATTAACGCTTAAGAGTAGGAGTAACTGACTTATGGCACATAAAAAAGCTGGTGGTAGTACTCGTAACGGACGTGATTCAGAAAGTAAACGTCTTGGCGTTAAGCGTTTTGGCGGTGAATCAGTTCTAGCTGGTAACATCATTGTTCGCCAACGTGGTACAAAATTCCACGCTGGTACAAACGTTGGTGTTGGCAAAGACCACACGTTATTTGCTCTTTCTGACGGCAAAATCAAATTTGAAGTCAAAGGCAAACACAATCGCAAGTTTGTGAGCGTGGAAGCAGAGTAATTCTATACTTTGAAAAAAACCCCGCTATTGTAGCGGGGTTTTTTTTTGCACAATTCATTGAGATTGTGAATGGGATGCTTTCCTCTGAAAACTCAGAGAAAGAAAGGAAGTGTAAAAGACGCTTCACAAGGCTAAAAAATAGGCGTAATCTGCATATAAAATGATTGAATGTCAGTCATTCCATATGCAGATTAAAGTTTCCACAGATTTGGAGTCGATGGAAAACAATGAAATTCGTAGATGAAGTTGAAATTCGTGTTGAAGCAGGTGATGGCGGTAATGGCTGTGTCAGCTTCCGCCGCGAGAAGTTTATCCCGAAAGGGGGACCTGATGGCGGTGATGGTGGCGATGGTGGTGATGTTTATCTTCAAGCTGATGACAATTTAAATACACTCATTGATTATCGTTTTGAACGTTTCCATAAAGCGCAACGTGGCGAAAATGGTAAAAGCCGTAACTGTACCGGTAAACGTGGTGAAGACTTGACATTAATGGTGCCAGTTGGAACACGTGTTGTGGATGTTGAAACCGATGAGTTTGTGGGCGATCTCACGAAAAAGGGCCAGAAGCTCCTTGTAGCAAAAGGTGGTTTCCATGGCTTGGGGAATACCCGATTCAAAAGTAGTACCAACCGTGCGCCGAGACAAAAAACAGAGGGAACCGCAGGTGATATCCGTAATTTGAAGCTTGAGCTTCTCCTGCTTGCTGACGTAGGTTTGCTCGGTATGCCAAATGCGGGTAAATCGACGTTTATTCGCTCCGTATCCGCGGCAAAACCACGTGTTGCAGATTATCCATTTACTACGCTAGTCCCTAACCTTGGTGTTGTGCGTCCAGAAAGCCATCGCTCATTCGTCATTGCAGATATTCCTGGTTTGATCGAGGGTGCAGCAGAAGGCGCGGGCCTTGGTATTCGATTCTTGAAGCACCTTGAGCGTTGTCGTGTTCTTCTACATATCATCGATGTGATGCCAATTGATGGTAGCGATCCGGTAGAGAATGCACAAAAGATCATGGCAGAGCTAGAGAAATACAGCCCAGCCTTGGCAGAAAAGCCACGCTGGATAGTTTTCAATAAAATCGACTTGATGCTTGAAGACGAAGCAAAAGTGCGTTGTGAAGAAATTGCGAAGGCGCTTGAATTCGATGGTCCATACTATCAAATTTCTGCTTTCAATAAGCTCAATACTGATCAGCTTGCCTGGGACTTACTGGAGTGCATTGAATCTTTACCTATTGAAGTTGAAGAAAAACCTGAAGAACAGGAAGAAGTCGAATTTAAATGGGATAACTACCACCAGTCAGTTCATGAAGAAATCGACGAAGATTTGGATGATGATGACTGGGATGATGACGACTATGATGTTGAAGTCATTTACCAGAAGTAATTAGTTTATCTATGGAAAAGCTCCGAACATTCGGAGCTTTTTTGTTTTTATCTCTTGTGAGAGGCGTTTGTGAAAATTTCTTTGATTGTTGCAATGGATGAAAATCGTGTGATTGGTTTGGACAACCAAATGCCTTGGCATTTGCCTGCCGATCTCAAGCACTTTAAATCGGTGACGATGGGTAAACCGATTGTGATGGGGCGGAAAACATTTGAGTCAATCGGTCGACCACTACCGGGGCGGGAAAATGTCGTTCTAACGAGAAGCCAGGACTATCAGCCTGAAGGCGTTACTGTTTGCCATTCAAAAGATGAGTTGCTGAGCCGTCTTCAATCGTATGAAGAAGTGATGATTATCGGAGGTGGCAATATTTATCAGCAGTTTTTACAAGAAGCTGAAACACTGTATTTAACACAAATTCATGCCAGCTTTAACGGAGATACGTTCTTTCCAGACTATACCGCTGTAGGTAACTGGGTCGTCAACGCACGTGAAGATTATGAGCGGGATGAAAAGAATACACATGACTATTCTTTCCTAGAATTGAGCAGAACCTTGTGATTGATGAGGATCTTTCGTCTTCAATTAGACCCCCATCTTATTTGGTGGGGGTTTATGGCTGATTCTTTAGGAAGTCCAGCCGCTTTAAAAGTCTTTTCTTATGCTTTTTCAAGTCGTCTATTTTATTTTCCGGAAGCAGGCTGCAAGATGCGATAATTGCGTTAAGCTCTGTTTCTACACGCTCTTGATGCTGTATTTGTTGGTTGTTGATCAGCAAGGCCATTTTTGCACATGCTTCCCAATAAGCACTTTCTGAACAATATGACATCTTGATCCCTTTTTATGATGATTTAGCAGAAGGGTACTTTTCTCTTTCTAGGTATGTGGTGATTTCCTTGAGCGCTTCTGTAAATCGATGTTCAACATGCCGCATGAGGCATTTTGCGAGTGAAATATCATGTTGATGAAGGCTCATTGGGATTTGATGTGCGACATCATGTGCTTCTCGCCGTTGTTGCTTTTTGATAAGCTGTGTGAGCGCTGTTTGTTTTGTTTCAAATGTCTTGATAAAGTGATATAAGACAAGAGAATAGGTGCCCAGCTCGCTAAAAACGTTCCTTGGCCCTTGCTGGGTGTCGCAAAAATCTACTAATGCCATCGTTCCCTCAGTTTGACCTATGAATAGTACTTTTAGTTTAGTTCTGTTTTCAGGTTCGAAAACAGAAAAGTACTAATATCTAATCTATTTTGGCATTCACTTGTATTTTCATGCTTTTATCTAGATTGTATGCAGTAAGTTGCTCCCCCCAAACACAACCGGTATCCAGGCCGATATAGTGCTTGGACAGAGTTTGCCCCATGATAGCAGCCCAGTGGCCGAAGAAGAGTCGTTGTGAGTCATCTTGAAGCTGTTCCCTGAGTTGAAACCAGGGGATGAGTCCAGACTCAATCCCGTCTTGCAATGTGCCTTTATTCTTCAACTCCAAAGCTCCGTTACTAAAACAAAAGCGCATTCTTGTAAAGCTATTAACGATAAAGCGAAGCCGGGCATGGTTTTTCAGGCTGTGTTGCCACTTATCTGGAGAATTGCCGTACATATTGTCAAGAAAGTTATCGAATAGAGCATCATTCTGGATCACGGCTTCCGCTTCTTTGGCATACTGTTCTGCTTCTTTCAATGTCCAGAGCGGATATATGCCAGCATGCGTGAGCACTGCACTGTGCTTTTTGATTTTCGTAAAAAGTGGTTGCTGGCGGAGCCAATCGCAATATTCAGGGAGTTTCTTTGATTTCAATAAAGGAGTGAGCTTATCTTTTGGGTTATTTTTAGATTTGCCAGCAGCTAATGCAAGTAAGTGAAGGTCGTGGTTCCCAAGTACAGTACGAACGCTTGATTTCATCCCATAAAGCAGTCTCATTACCGACTCGGAATCTTCACCTCTGGCAACCAGATCACCAGCACACCAGAGGGTATCATGTTTGGGAGAAAAATTTATTTTTTCAAGAAGATCACAAAGCGCAGCATAGCAGCCTTGAATATCTCCAATAATATAGTCAGCCATAGATTAATGTAATGTATTTGGCGGACAGAGTCGGAATACAGGGATATCTGTCTGGAAGGTACCTTGATCACTGTCGCGCATCAGGTAGTGACCTTCCATTGTGCCGAGCTGGCTTTCCAGCATGACACCACTTGTATAGGTATAGGTTTCATTCGGTGCGATATGCGGTTGCTTTCCGACGACGCCTTCACCTTGGACCTCTGTCACTTTCCCGGTTGAATCAGTGATCAGCCAATATCGGCTGATCAACTGTACCGTGTCTTCCCCATGATTGACTATCGTAATAGTGTATGAAAAAGCATATTGTGCCTCTTCAGGAGATGACTGAGCGGATATGTACTGGGTTTCTACCTGAATTTCAATACTCATTCTGTTTTATTTTGCTTTTCTTTTTCGTGTAAGTAATTGGCTAGACTAACAAATTGCGCAATGCTGACTTGCTCTGGGCGAATACCAAGGTCAAATCCAAGCTCGGTAAGTTCTTCAGGTGTTGCGATATTCTTAAAGCAATTTTTGATGGTTTTTCGGCGCATATTGAATGCTTCCAGACAAACACGATTCAGCCATTTGACTGAGGTTGCCTGGCGTTGTTCTGGTGATTTTGGGATTAACCGGACAACCGCAGATTCAACCTTTGGTGCTGGTTTAAATGCTCCAGGTGGCACATGGACCACAGGCATCGCATGGCAATAGTACTGAGTCATGACACTTAAACGGCCATAGGTTTTTGTGCCAGGACCTGCTGTCATTCGCTCGACGACTTCTTTTTGCAACATGAAATGCATATTGTCGATATCGTCTACGAATTCAAATAAGTGAAACATCAACGGTGTAGAGATGTTGTAGGGTAGGTTACCAAAAACTTTTAGTTTCTTTCCTTCCTGACAAAGCGAACGAAAGTCAAACTTCATCGCATCTGCTTCTACAACAGTCAGCTTAGACGACAAAAATGGATGTGTTTTTAAGCGTGCAGCAAGATCGCGATCGACTTCCACCACAGTCAAGTGATCCACGATTTCTGTCACAGGTTCAGTCAATGCTGCAAGCCCGGGACCTATTTCGACAAGATTGTCATCATTCGTCGGATTGATGGCACTGACGATTTGATGGATCACGATTGGATCGTGGAGGAAGTTCTGGCCAAAGCGTTTTCTTGCGCGGTGACCTAAATGCACTTTATCTGTCATGAATGTTTACTACTCGCTAATTCGATGGCCTGATTAATGGCGACTTCTAGACTACCTGGGTCGGCCTGGCCAGTTCCTGCCAAATCTAACGCGGTACCATGGTCAACCGAAGTTCGGATGAAAGGTAAACCTAGCGTGATATTGACGGCATTACCAAAACCTTTGTATTTTAACACAGGTAATCCCTGATCGTGATACATCGCAAGCACAACATCTGCCTGATTGAGATATTTGTCTTGAAACAACGTATCTGCTGGATATGGCCCATCGAGTTGCATCCCTTCAGCGCGAAGCTCATCAAGGACAGGATTGATCACTTCAATCTCTTCTTTACCAAGGTGTCCGCCTTCTCCTGCATGCGGATTGAGGCCACAGACCAAAATTTTTGGAGAAGAAATTTTAAACTTCACTTGCATATCTGCATGAAGGATTTCAATAATCTTACGCAGACGCTCTGGCGTGATGGCTTTTGCCACATAAGCTAGCGGGATATGCGTTGTTACAAGCGCAACACGCAGTCCTTCGGTAGCGAGCATCATCACAACATCGTTTGTGCCAGACTCCTGAGCGAAAAACTCTGTATGTCCCGAAAAAGAAATCCCAGATTGATTAATGATCCCTTTATGCACTGGCCCTGTGACAATTGCATCAAACTCACCGGACATATTCCCATTACAGGCTACGGACAAGGTGTTGAGTACATACCCAGCATTCGCTTCATCGAGTTGACCAGGGATGACTGGCTGAGCAAGTTCAAAGTCAGCGACGACCAATTGGCCTGCATTGCAAAGTAGCGCAGGTTTACCGGGTTGATAATCTAATATCTCAAGCGGTAAGCCAAGCTGAGCGGCTCTTTCTTTGAGAAGTTGTTTTGATGCACAGACAATCAACTGGGCCGGCCAGGTTGTTTGTGCAATCTGGATCAGAAGGTCGGGACCAATCCCGGCTGGCTCACCAGCAGTGATAGCAATTTTAGCGATCATTGAATTCAAATCTACTGCCCTATGATTTCGATATAAGCACGATCTTTCAATTCTTTTTGCCAACTTGCAAGTTCTTCCGAATATTTCCGGTTGAATAGAAGCTGGTATGCACGTTCACGCTTATGATCTGCGGTTGCATCCACTTTTCTTCTTTCCATCAGCTGAACAAGGTGCCAGCCGTGCATGGAGCGGAATGGTTGGCTGTATTCACCCATATTCAGTTGCGCTAATTGTTCTTTAAACGCAGGGACATAGACGCTAGGCGAACTCCAGCCTAGGTCACCTCCTTTACTTTTTGAGCCAGGATCTTCAGAGTATTCTTTTGCAAGTGTTAACCACTGAGTCGGATCTTTTTGCAGTTTTTCTCGGAATTCACCGAGCAGACTTTGTGCTTTTTTCTCACTTAAAATAATTGAAGGTTTAATCAAGATATGTCGGGAGTGAACTTCTTCGACTTCAACCGTCTGACGACCACGAATATCAAAAATCTTGAGGATGTGGAAACCTGCGCCAGAGCGTAATGGACCAATAATTTTTCCTTTTGTTTTGTCACGAACCTGCTCTGCAAACAGGGTTGGCATTTCGTTGATATTCATCCATCCCCAATCACCACCTTCGAGCGCTTTAGAACCGGATGATGAAGTAATCGCTAACTTTTTAAAGTCTTTACCTTCTTCAAGATACTTCAAAATCTTATTTGCTTTGTCTTCAGTCGCTTTCACTTCTTTATCAGAAACTTCTTCTGGAAGCGCAACTAAGATATGTCCAATTCGAAACTCTTCAGAGTTCCCCTTTTGCTTTTCCATTAATCGAAGCAAACTTTCAATTTCTTGTGGAGATACATAGACGCGGCGACGAAGTTGAATTTGTTGCAATTGGGAAATCGTGATTTCTTCACGAAGTTTTTCACGGTACTGAGCATAGTTAACCCCCTTTGAGACAAGGGAGAGTCGAAATTGTTCGACATTCTTATTTTGATTCCCAGCGATACGCTGAATTGCTTGGTCAAGCTGCATATCTGTAATTTTTAAACCAATTCGCTCTGCAAAATTGAGTTGCACTTCTTGTGAGATCAAACGATCAACAGCCTGAGTTCTGAGAACGCGATCCGGTGGTAGTGTTTGGCCAGATTCCAGAGACTTTCTTTTTACATCGTTTAAGATGCCTTCGACTTGACTTTCAAGCACAACACCTTTGTCGACGATGGCGACTACTTTATCAACCAGCTCTTTTGCGATGGCCGTTGAGGATGCCACAAACCCTGTGAGCAAAGGAATTAAAACAACATACTTTTTCATCGGAATTATTTACCTAGTAGATTTGGTTTTCTATAGCTGTAAATGCTCTTCTTAAATGTTTTGGTGACTGGATCAACAGAACGATTACCAAAGCCAACAAACTCAAACTCAATGGCAATCCGGGTTTCAAAATTTGGTTCCTGAGTTGTTGTTTGTACTGCCTGCGACACATGGTCTGGTATGGCATCAAGTATTGGGTCAATGTACCGTTGTGCGTACATCTTAATTGCCCAGCAACAACTTTGGTAATGTAACCCAAAATAGCTCTCAGTCGAACGGTCATTTTCCAGATCACGATAATAACTTGCGACAATTGACCAGCGTCGGGATATTGGCTGCGAGGCGCGGATCCCAGCTTGCTCAATCGTTTCATTCGCGACATTTTCGACGTAACGATGGGACAACTGAAATAGACGTTGCTCACCTTGAATATAATCGAAAGTAAAGTCGGATTCGACGAAGTTACTGTTGCTCACATCATATTGAAATTCACCTTCAAATGACCAATTTGGTGATAAGTGAAGTTTCAACTCGCCCGCTAAATCAGAGCGTTTACTATTCACATTCTTGGCATTTGTCTCTTTCTCTGTGCCAGTTGTTGGCGTTTCCAGATGGAAGATCTGACCAAGACTGATGTAAAAAAGTTCATTTGAGCGAGCATCAAAAAACGAGTTACTTGCACCGACGGTAAACTGGTTGGCTGATGAAACGCGATCAACGCTTGAAAAACGAGTATCACGGAATAGCCCGTGGAAGTTTTCTTGCAAACTCGTCGTATCGTATAAGTGAATCTGTTTTTGGTCTCGTTTAGGAACATAGAGATACTGAATCTTAGGTGAGAGTACCTGATGATCTGATAAACCCATCCAATGACTTTCTCGTTCAAAGTTGACTTGACCAAGAACTCGAAACTTCGGGAGAGTACGATTTACATTCCGTTTGACCTCATCCGTGGCATCTAATGCTGCAATTTGTTCATAGCTTGTATGCAGCAGACTACCTTCTGTTACCAGCTTATAAGCAGGCGCTTCGAGGGTATAGCTGACTTTCGGCGCAAGGTGCAAACGCCTTGCTGAAGTAATCAAGGGTGACTTTTTGTTTTCAAAAAAGGAAATTTCTGAGAACCACTCTAAGTCTAAACCGTAAAAATAATGCGGGTGTGTGGTAAATAGTTGAAGTTGTGGTAGTGCACGATATGAGTCTTCAAAATTTCCCAGCACTTCAAAGCTTTCTAGCCCGATACTGTGCCCCCAACGATCACCGTGGTAGCTTAATCTTGATCGCTGATTGAGTACAGCCTGATTTTGACCATGATAATTTGAGCCCAAATCAGATAAATAGGCATCGTCTGAGACATCAGAGTAATCGATCTCTGTACTCCAATTATTCCCATAGATCCCTCTATCTTGATAGTAAAATAATTGTCGTTGATCATCCTTCTTTGTATCATTCAAATAATCGAGACCAACTGTTCCTTCATTAGAATAGGTGAGGTAGCGGAACTGGCCACGAAATTGGTTGCCTCTACGTGTCAACAGTCGAGAGGCAAGTGTCATGTCATAGTCTGGACTCAGATTAAAGTAATATGGGACTTCAATATCTACCCCGTTAGATTCTGAGCTACTGATTTTGGGATATAAAAAACCACTACGTCGATCGTCATTCAATGGAAATGAAACGTATGGCCAGTAAAAAATTGGAGTATCCTCAACACGCAAGACTGCATGATAAGCCTCTCCAGTTGCTTCTTTTGAGGAAAGGTGAATACTACTTGCGTTTAATTCCCAGCTTTCATCACCTTCTGGGCAACTGGTAAAACTGGCACCTGTGAGCGTGAGGGAATTATCTGAGCCAAGATACAAATCTTCCGCTTTACCACGCCCGGGAACTTGATTAAAACGATAATTTGCTTTCCTTAAGTTTGCATCTTTTCGTGTGGTGCTTGCATCCAAGACTTCGCTGGAAATTGAAAGTTGCGGACTTTGAAAGCTGACATCCCCTTTTACGCTGAGTTGATTAGTTGCACGATTGAGCTCAGCACTTTGTGCCGTGACACTGGACTTTTCCATGTGGACACTCACATTGCCATCAAACTTGGCAATGTTGTCTTTCATATCGACAGTTTTCGATTCGATGACTAGGTTGTCTTCAGCCGCTGGATGAACTGCGGTTTCTTCAACGTCAATTGGGGCAAAACATTGAGAGACAAAATTATTTTCGGCTGCACGTGCGCGATCAATAATCCCTGTCTGAATTAAACAACCTGCTTTCATTAAACAAATAGTAAGATACCGGAGCTTCATTTCAATGGGTTTTATGGCCTTGTTAGCGATTCATTCTTTTTCTAGTGACGGCGTATCATAAATCAATTTTAATTGTTTAGCTATTTGGTTATATTGCGAGTCACAATCTGCATCCCAACTGAAAAATATGAAATTAGAAAGCCGTTACCTTCAAATAGTTCACTGGCTGGAACAATGCTTTCCCAATACAAACATTCAATTAGAGCCATTAACAGGGGACGCCAGTTTCCGGCGATACTACCGAGTCAAAGTATACGAAAAAAAATACATTTTATCGGATTGTCCACCGGATTCCGGTTCAATCAAGCCTTTTTGTGACATGAGTGAACAATATCAAGCATGTGAATTGAAAACACCAACGGTTTATCAGGCCGATCTGGAACTTGGTGTGATGCTACTTGAAGACTTTGGAAACGATCATTTAATTGATATACCAACTGCAAAACAAACTGCTTATGGTGAACAGGCGATTGATCTACTAGTCAAAGTGAGAATGCTATCTGAAAGTTCAACGCTCCAGCTACCTATTTATGATCACGATTTTGTTCAGCGAGAATTGGATATTTTTACGGAGTGGTGTGTTGGTGTTCATTGCGGTATCACATTATCGGAATCAGAACAGCAATTGTTTGATACAAGCTATCAAATTTTGATTGGCTCTGCTTTGGCCCAGCCGCAAGCGGGGATGCACCGGGATTATCACTCAAGAAATCTGATGGTTTTAGAGTGCGGCCAGTTAGGGGTGATTGATCATCAGGATAGTGTATGCGGCCCAGTCACTTATGACTGTGTTTCTCTGTTGAGGGATTGTTATCGCCGTTTATCGGATAATGAGATTGAATTACTTGCGAAAAGACATTATCTCCAATTGAAAAGAGAGATCCAGATGAAAAGCGAATCGCAAGATGATTCTGAGAAATTCACTTATGAAACATATATACAATGGCTGGATTTGATGGGCGTTCAACGTCATTTAAAAGCGGCGGGTATATTTTGCCGATTGTTCCATCGAGACAATAAACATGGCTATTTAGATGCATTGCCATTAACACTTACATATATTGTTGAAATTGGAATGAAATATCCTCAACTTCAACCATTGGCAAACTGGGTACAACAAAAAGTGGTGAATTCTCTATGCAAATCACAACAGCGATGATCCTGGCCGCTGGCCGTGGAGAAAGGATGCGTCCGTTGACTGATCACTGCCCGAAGCCATTATTAAAGGTCGGGCAACAGACGCTGCTTGAGCGACATATTTATCGCTTAGTTGAAGCTGGGATCCGTCGGATTGTGATTAATCATGCTTGGCTCGGTGAACAAATCGCTGATTTTGTAAAGACATTGTCATTTGACGGGGTTGAGTTACTTCTCTCTGATGAAGGTTGTTCTGCATTGGAAACCGCTGGAGGTATCCACAATGCACTTGGTCAACTCGGCTCAGCCCCTTTTTTACTTGTAAACGGTGATGTATGGAGTGCTTTTGACTTTCGTGATGTGAGCCTGCCAGACCCAAAAGTACATGGGCTGATTTATCTGGTTGAGAATCCACCACAACATCCAGAAGGGGACTTTGAATTAACAAAGGATGGTTGGGTATTGCCAAAAGGCGAGCACAACCTTACCTATGCCGGCATTGCAGTTTTGGATCCGTCCGTTTTCGAAGCTTTACCTGCGGGAAAACAAGGACTCGGGCCTTTGCTGAGAAAATGGAGTCAAGAACACAAGCTTCAGGGTAAGCATTTAAAAGCAGTGTGGTATGACATTGGAACACCTGAGCGTCTTGAGGCGATGAACCAGCGGTTGCTTAATCAAGAGGAGGGAGCATGTGGGGAAAAATTTTAGGTGCGTTATTTGGGTTCGCATTATTAAAAATACCTGGGCTTTTACTTGGGCTTTTACTTGGACATTGGCTCGATAAAGTCTATCAAACAGCGTATGAAAAAGTCGGCTATTTTGGTCATTTTATTCAGGCTGCAAAAGAAAAAGAAGCACTGTTTTTCTATACAACTTTTGCAGTCATGGGGCATATTGCAAAGTCGAATGGCCGGGTTTCTGAAGTTCATATTGTAGCGGCGACTGAGCTCATGCGTCGACTGAATTTATCTTCCACAGAAAAGAAAAAAGCACAGGATGCATTTTCAGAAGGAAAAGACCCTGACTTTCCTCTCAAAGATGCAATCGATACGTTTCGTACAGCCTTTTTGCCTTATCGGGAAATGACACAACTCTTTTTAGAATTACAGGTTCAGATTGCGTTATGTGACGGCGTATTGTCGTCCCAGGAAAAAATAGTTCTTGAAAAGCTCAGTCAATATTTGAAGTTACCTCAAGGAACCCTGGAACACATCATTGAACGATTCCAGGCGGAAGCAAACTACCAAAGACATAGAAGCAGCCCACAAACACGCAAAGACGATTTAAGTCATGCGTATCAATTACTGGGTGTGACTGAAAGTACACCCTGGAAAGATATCAAGAAGTCTTATCGAAGATTAATGTCTCAAAATCATCCGGATAAATTAATGGGTAAAGGTCTACCAGAAAGTATGCTCGAAGTTGCGAAACAGAAGACTCAGGATATCCAGCGTGCATATGATTTGTTGAAAGAAGTTCATGGATAAGTGTGATGTATTGAGGGGGAAACTCCCCCTTGATTAAAGCTTATAAGAAAAGCCGAAGTTGAGTGCTTGATAATCTTTTTGATAGTAAGCCGCTTCAAGGTGAACATAGACATCGCGATAAATCTTGGTTTCAATACCAAGTCCGACAGATACACTGGTGCGATTCCTTCTTTTTGTTATCAGCTTTTCCTGATCATCTTCATCTGGATGTTGTCGTTTTACAGACAAATTCGAAGCACCTGCAAGTCCATACAGGTTGACGGAATCCCCCAGCTGTATATCTTTTCTAAACAATAGGGAAATGACATGTTGTAGAGAGGCGGAGCCCATGACTTTCTCATAAGGCACTTCTTTTTCTTCTAAACCAACCACTATGTTTGCTTCAAAGGCAATATCTTTTTGGAGATAAGTACCGCTCTTGATGTATATATTCCCAAAATTCTCATCGATTTTTGGTGCTAATTCATCATCTTTATATTGTGATGACTGATATCCAATCGCGAGGTACTGCGTTTGTATGGTGGCCTGCGCCATCATGGGCAGTAGTAAGCTGAGTCCTATCATTGTTCCTTTCATTGATTCCTGTCTCATTGTTTTTACATCATAAATATGGGTTTTGTCCCCTTGCTCGGTATGTATGACGTCTGAGGGAGAGTAAGGTTCAAACGCTTCAGTAATTTACTGAAATATATATTAAAAAAAGATAAAACTTCATTGCGCTACGCAATAGCTGAGGCAACCTGTCAACCTTCGAAATAGAATATAGTCCCAGTGGAGTTTGAGGCAGCTTCAAGTTGAAGGATGTGGCAGCTCTTTGGGCCTTGTCTATGCTTAGAGAAGACTTTTTAAGCATTGGTTATCGTAGCCATGAAATTGCTCATTTCTGCACTTCTTTTACTCTTCGCTTGTATCACTGAGGCAAAAAAAATCGTGACATTGGACTCGCCAGAATATCCGCCCTATACCAGTGAGGAAATGGAAAGTGAAGGATTTATTACCCAAATCATTATTGAGACGTTTAAACAGGTTGGTTATGAAGCGCGTATTCAGTATTTTCCTTGGGCTCGGATTGTAAAACGGGTTGAAGAAGGAAAAGTGATGGGGGTTACGAATATTTGGCAGCGTGTTGAACGAATGAACTGGGTGATCTATTCCGATCCGATGCCAGGTAGTGAACTTGTCTTCTATAAATTAAAATCAAAAGACATCTCATTTAAGGGGAGTTACCGGAAGCTACGCTCTTATACCATTGGTACAGGGACTTCATATGCAAACCCGCCAGCTTTTGATGCAGTTAAAGATACGTTGAATGTGAAATTTAATTCAGAAGACATTAAAAACCTGAAAATGTTATCGGGTGGTCGACTCGACCTAGTCATTTTTGATAAATATCTCGCCGCATATCTGATGAAAAAGCACATGCCGGAAGCTCTTGAAAAACTAGATTTTATTAATTACCCGCTTTCTATTGAGCAAAGTCGGCTTGGGATTAGTAAAAAAACAGAAAATGCAAATCAAATCATTGTCGATTTTAATCGCGGCTTGGCACAATTGAAAAGAGAAGGCCGGGTGAGAGCGATTTTAAAAGCTCATAGTATGCCAGTTGCAAAAGATTAACTGGAGAAAAAACAAAGGACACGCATGTGCTTTTTAATTTTTTATGATGTTGGGATTGGTTCACTGCGACTTTTTGTTATAATCGCGCCCTTTCTAACCAATTCTCCAGGAATTCGCATCATATTGCGTTCCAGGAATAAAATACCGCTGAATCAGCGGAGGACGTATGAAATTTCCAGGCCAGCGAAAACATAAGCATTACTTCCCAGTTGACCAAAAACACCCATTAACCAACAAGATCTCGGAAGATGTTGTTTATAAACACCCGTATATCGTTGGAATTGATCAGATCCTGGTGGATATCACAGCACGCGTTGGTACAGAATTTATAGAAGATTTCGCTTTGGAAAAAGGAATGTCCCAAGTCATTGACAATGACAAGGCGGAAGCGCTTTACCAAGCGCTCATGGCAAATGGTTTGATTGAACACCAGTTTGCTGGTGGCACAGTGGGGAATACGTTACACAACTATTCCGTACTTGCTGATGATCGTTCTGTCTTACTTGGTGTCATGAGTGAAAATATTCAAATCGGTAGTTACGCTTATCGCTATCTTTGTAATACATCCAGCCGTGTTGATTTAGATCACTTGCAACCAGTCGCAGGTCCAGTCGGGCGTTGTTTCACGCTGATCACGGAAGAAGGTGAAAGAACATTTGCCATCAATGCAGGTTTAATGAATCGTCTCACCGAAGAATTTGTAGATGAAAACCTGATTAAGGATGCTTCAGCGCTCGTGATCAGTGCGTATCTCATGCGTGGCAGTGAAGAAGATACGATTGCTGAAGCAACCATGAAAGCGGTGAAGTATGCAAATGAAGTAGGTGTTCCTGTTGTTTTGACCCTCGGTACGAAATTCTTTATTGAACAGGACCCACAGTGGTGGCGAGATTTCATTAATGAACATGTGACGATCCTTGCGATGAATGAGGAAGAAGGTGAAGCACTGACTGGGGAATCTGAGACATTAATCGCTGCTGATAAAGCGTTGGAGTGGGTTGACTTAGTTCTCTGCACAGCAGGTCCTGTTGGCTTATATACCGCAGGTTATACGGATGATCAGTATAAGCGTGAAACAGAACATGCGTTATTGCCGACGCCAATTCCTGAATTTAACCGTTATGAATTTTCTCGTCCGATGCGTAAGGCGGACTGCGAAAACCCAATCAAGATCTATTCCCATATCGCACCATACATGGGTGGACCAGATGAAATTAAAAATACAAATGGTGCTGGTGATGGAGCGCTTTCGGCACTCCTGCATGATATTTCAGCGAATGTTTTCCATGCAGAGAATGTACCGGACTCGTCGAAACATCGACAACACGCTTTATCGTATTCCTCATTTTCTCAAATCTGTAAATATGCGAACCGTGTCAGTTATGAAGTTTTGGTTCAGCACTCACCACGTCTTTCTCGCGGATTACCAGAGCGAGAAGAGAATCTAGAAGAATCATATTGGGATCGGTAGGACTACTCCGATCTGACGATGATTTACATTGCTGTTAATTCAGTTTTGTAATAGGGTTGATGTTCTGAAAGGTGGAACCTTTCGGAACAGAAAACCTGTTTAAACGCATGATGTTTTTCAACCTGTCAACCTGGCAATGAAAAGCATAGGCTTACAATAACAACAATATATTGGTTGCTCGCAATGTTTTTCCAGGCAGTGGAAGGCTGATGTCGGCAAAATGACAAGTAACAAAATGAAGAAGGTTAAAAGTTTACCATGGCAGTAGCAAGAGGGGAATTTAGTTCCAAAATTGGCTTTATTCTAGCCGCAGCGGGGTCTGCAGTTGGACTCGGAAACATTTGGGGTTTTCCGACAAACACAGCAATGAACGGTGGAGCAGCATTCGTTTTTGTGTATTTGATCCTTGCTTTCTGTTTAGCTTATCCAGCGTTAATGGCTGAGCTGATTATTGGTCGCCATGCAAAATCGAATGCAGTTGCGGCTTTATCTGGAGAGAGTACTAAGGTGCCTGCTGCGAGGCCTTTCGGCTTCTTAGTTGGGATCACAGGGATTATCACCGCTATTTTAATTCTGAGCTTTTATGGCATTGTCGCGGGTTGGATGATTAGTTATATGATTGAACCAATCGCAAAAATGGCAGGTGCACCAAAAGCTGCTGAGTGGCTGACAGATACTTCGAGCACAGCACGAAATGTCTTCTTTACGGTTCTCTTTATGGTTGCCACTGTGTATATCATTATTGGTGGGGTGAAGAATGGGATCGAGAAATGGTCGACTCGTCTCATGCCGCTATTAATCGGTCTACTTGTTGTACTGATTATCTATGTAGCGATGCAAGATGGTGCTGCACAAGGATTTAAGAAATATCTATTACCTGATTTCTCTCGCGTCACAGATCCTGAGTTACTCGTTGATGCATTAGGGCAGGCATTTTTCTCGCTATCGCTTGGTGTTGGTACAATGCTGGTATATGGCTCGTATATTCAGAGAAACGAAAACCTTGTCAAACTAGGGACTATGGTGACGCTGATTGATGTTGGTATCGCATTTATTGCTGGTCTGTTGGTGATCCCTGCAATGTATGTTGCACAGGCACAAGGTGTTCAGATTTTTGCTGAAGATGGTGTGACGTTATTGAAAGAAGATACATTGATTTTCCAAGTGTTACCGCAGTTGTTTAATACAATGGGTGCGACTGGACTTGTAGTTGGATGTGCTTTCTTCTTCTTAATGAGCATTGCGGCATTGACGTCTTCTATTTCTTTGCTGGAAGTGCCTGTTGCATACGCAGTTGAGTCATTGAAGCAAGACCGTAAAAAGTCAACAATCGCCATTGGCAGCCTAATTTTAGCGGTCAGTATCGTGATTATTTTGAATTTCGGAATGCTATTTGGTTTTGTGATCACCTTAACAACTAAATATGCGCAACCATTGCTTGGTCTTTGCTTCTGTGTTTTTGCGGGTTGGTTATGGCACCGTAATGATATTTTGAATGAAGTAAAAGAAGGGCATCCAGATGCAGAAAATAGTTTGTTCTGGAAAATCTGGCCTTGGTATGTGAAGTTCCTTTGCCCGCTCTTTATTGCGGCATTCTTTGCAAAAAGTGTAATTTAATCACATTTTGGGAGTGCGAGCCGCACTCCCTGCAATATCCGGAATAAATCCAAACATCCCGTATCACGAATCCCACCGATGTTTACAAAAATTGATTACATCCCTAAAAAAGTAAACCACCCATAGACTTCTTTGAATAAACGCTCATTCTGAAACGCGTAATTGGTATAACCAAATAACTCTCGCTGGCGATATTGTGCTTTGTATTTTTTCTTCGTAAGATCTCGACGGAGGCTAAGTTCAGCTAGGACCTTCGCGTTATCATAGGATTGATAGATATCAAGGACGGGGATTTCATGCTCTGCGATGGCCTGTGCGAGTTGCTTTTGGCGGGTTGGGTCAGGCATGTATGCACTGAGCATGACCACGCCATCAATTTCCTGGATCTTATCCTCTTTAATTAATTCATTAATAAATGCGCCATTTGTTCCCTGTCCAATGAGGACAAAAAAACCAGGGTAAGTGAATGCTTTCTTCAGAGCGGCATCTATACGAACATACAGGCTGGTTTTATAAGTTGAGAGTTGTTCGTCTGTTAATGGGTAGCTCGATGGAGGGGGTAAGAACTGTACTTTTGATTCACCTTGTGGCGGCTTAACTTTGACATCAAGAACATGCAACGGATCAGGCACAGACAGTGTCATTGTTGTCCAGCCAATATGATTTAATGCAACCCGAAGATGTTGGATACCACGTGGCGAAGTTGCTGTCTGACTCCAGTCAGGAATAATAATCGCAGTGCCTTTCGGTTGACCTGTCATTTCTTCTCGTAATAATGCGAGAACAGTATCCCCACCTGCTTGTAGCTCGATGATTTCATCCCCATCTAAATACAACTTGATATCAGCTGTATTGATGCTTTCTTTTTGTTCGGGTGCTGTTGCGGGTGGCTGTGGTAATTCACACCAGATATAGAATGGGTAGAAGAGCAAAAAACAAAGTAGTTTCTTCATCAATTTAAGATATTTGTCCCCTTATCAGTCATAGTATAGTTGACCAGCGAAGGAGATTCGCAAGAAAATATTTGTGACTTCTGGTCAATTAATTCATTTAACTCACTGAATATAAATAATAATATAAAGTAAAAATTATTTTCACTTTTCTTTTAGGTTATTTTACTCGTCATTTTTATCCTGCTTTTCTAGCATTCATCGCCAGGGACAGAACGGTCTGGTTTTGAACCGATAAGGACGTCATCAACCTTCTCTTGAAGTGATGACATAGATATAGACAACATCATATTGGATGAATGGAAATTAAATGATGAAAAAATTAACTTTAATCTCAATTTTAATGGCTGGCGGATTTGCATCGAATGCAATGGCTGCATCTCATAAAGAATGTAATGTGAATGCAGATATAACAGTTGAAGGTTGTGCATGGGAACGTGAGGGCAACTGGGTCACGACGAATGCTGTGAAAACAGACTTACCAGAGCCGCCACATCAATTAGACGTGTACGTGTGTACTGATCTTTCCAATGTTCCTGGAAAGTTGGTTGATAATAAGTGCTGGGTTCCTTGGCATGGAAAAGAATATCGCCAAGACCAATTCTATGTACTCTCTGCAGATCCGGCACATACCTATTGGGAAAAAGTTACATCACGTGTCCACGATGATGCAGTAGACCCGAAAAATAAGCTGTTCTTTACAGGTCGTATGGATGGTCACCATCCAAACTACATTTGTGCGGTAAATGATGGAAGACCAGATCAAAAAGGGAAATCAATGATCGCAGGGAAGTTGGTTGGCGGGTTATGTTGGTATTCATGGGGTGGACATGAATATGCAGTCGATCCGGCGAACCCAAATGATAAACGTGAAGTGTTTGTTTTACGCTGGCGCGGTGATCAACAATAATTCGACTCTCTCCCACGTCTACCATGAAGCCATCTTGTTGTGGCTTCATGGATCTCCCCGATTGCGAATCAGCTAAATTCCTTATATAAAAATACTAATAAACCATTATTTTTATTGATCTAAATCAATAAAGCTTTTCATTAACAGCTTGCTTAAATAGAATGATTTCAAAATAACAAAAACAATAAAATTATTCATGAATTATTTACTGGCTTTGCAGCAAAATTCACGTACGACTCCCAAGTATCTACAACATTTATAAACCAAAATATAAACTTTAAAAACAATAGGCTATGCATGCTTTCGCTTGCGTGGTTAAAGGGTTATGACGAGAAACCATGAGTGAAGTTCAACAACAAATAACAACAAATGCATTTCATTTTTCAGAACATTTGAGCGGAAATGTGGATCCAAGAACTGGGGCGTATTGTGTTCAAATTCAACTTGGTCAGATCATCGGGAGTTTTCTTCAAGGACCTGAGCTTGCATTATCAATTCGGTACCACTTTTTATCTCATGAAAATTTCGGATTTGGACGGGGATGGATTTACAATTTATCACGCTATGATCGCCGTGCCAGACGTTTGTATCTGGGAAATGGCCAAAGCTACCATGTGCAGCCGTTTTATGATGTGGGGATCCTTGAAATGCCTTATGCCCGGCAAAAAGACTTCCAAGCACGTGCGGTCTCAGATGGTCGGATCCAAATCTGTTATAAAGATGGTTTGAAGGAGTTTCTTAATCCTGAAGGGATTATTGAGCGGCTAGAAAATCTAGATGGGCGCGCGTTGGTTTTTGAATATCATACTCCGAGTAGACGCGGTCGGATCAAGTCAATTTCTGATGGGCATGGACAATCGATCCAATTCGCTTATGATCGCCAAGGTGTACAGATCACTCAAAATGGCCGTTCCTGTTTATCTCTTCGTGTCAGCCATAATGAACTAAATCGAGTGACCCTTGCTGATCATTCGACTTACCAAATTGCGTACGAAAGCCATCAAGAGTTCCGAGTGATCAAACAACTAACCCATCCACTCGGAGCTTGCGAAGTCATGACGTATGATTCAGAAGGAATGCGTGCGCCAGATGGAAGCCCGAATGCAACGGTACCAGCAGTTTCTTATCGTCGCATTGATGGTGATGATTTGGAAACGCAGACACAACAATTCGTATATAGTCGAACCAATTATCTTGGATTTGCAGCAGGTGCACGTTATGTTCGCGGCAGGGACAATCTGTTTGAACGTGATTCGGATTACCAATATTCATCCACTGAGTATCGTGGCGTTTTGCAGATCACTCGGACTTATAATCGCTTTCATTTGCTTGTCAAAGAGGAAACATTTGATACAGAATCAGGACAAGTCATTGCCTTGCGAGAAGTGGCGTATGGTGCGGAAATTGAGAAGTCAATTGATGAACAACCCTCGACCTATGCACTGCCTGTCAAGGATAAAACCACATACAAGAATGAAAGTCACGAAAGAAGTGAAACGCATCAGTGGACCTATGATGCGCATGGAAACGTCCTGACATCAACAGACCCGTTTGGCATGGTCCACCAGTATGAGTACTATCCGGCACATGGTACGGATGGATGCCCGGCATCACCAAGTATGATCCCGTACTTCGTCAAAACGAAGAAAATTCTCCCATCACAAAAATACTTAAACCGAAAGGAAGTCGTGCTGACACACTCATACCAGTATCACGAGATGACATCAGTCACTGGAAAAGGTAAATACCCTCAGCTGAGCACGGAATTGGTCACAACGACGCAAGGGGAGACGATTTCTACCCGTAGCATCAAGTATCATCAGAATCGACATGACTCAGTGAGTCATGGCCGAATTCATGAAGAAACGCTTGCTGTTGGACAGCGGATGACCAAGGATACATATCAGTACGCTGCGCAAGGAGACGTTTTGAGTTGTCAGCTTCAATGTACGTTATCAGATGGTTTGTCCTATCAGGAAACCATTGAACGTCAGTTAAAAGACGGTGCTCGTACGAAATTGATAGATAGAAATCAAGTCGTTAGTCGGTTTGAATACGACTTACTTGGTCGTTGTACGCGAGAGATCACCCGTGCGGATTCAGATTACCAGCATATTCGAAGTCAGGCTTATTCAAATGAAAAATATTGGGAAGTTCAGGATGAACAAGGTAGAAAGGAAAAATATACAGTTGATGCGCTAGGAAGGGTGCTCAAGATAGAAAAAACAAACCAGTCCGGCGAGTTGGTCAAACATGAATGTCGCCAGTGGAATAAACTTGGTCAGCTCAGCCATAGAACATTATATGATACAAACGCAGCTGGTGATGAGATCCTCTTAAAAACACAATATGAATATGATGCCTGGGGGGAAGTGAAAAAAGAAATTTATCCTTCAGGATTGTCGATGATCATGGAGCGTGATAAAGCCAAAAACACTTGTCGTGAATACCTACTTGCAACGAATGGAGACACGGCAATGGAAACGATGAAGCAATTCGATGAGTTGGGCCACATTATTTTACAAGAAGCCCAAGGACAAACCAAAACAACGCGATTTGATGGACTCGCGCGTTTAATCGAAGAGCAGCCATCAGGTCAGCCAAAAACAATGTTTGAATACGACAGTTTAGGGCGCTGTGTCAAAGAATCTGTAGGGAATATACTGCATATCACACGGACATATGATCCAAATAGCCTTGACGAGTGGGTGCATAAAATCACGGTGAATCATCGCTGTGTTGGTGAACGAACTTTCGACGGCCTAGGACGCGTTGTGAAGGAGTCGATTCATGGCTGTTCTGAGACACAATATGAGTATGCGACGCTTTGGGGAACACCAACTGTGACGACTCAACCAGACGGTGGTGTTCTTGAAACTCGTTTAGAGAACACTTTGGGCGAAGTTTTGAGTCAAACGTCTTCTGATGGTGTCATTGAACAACAGTCAACTTATTCAAAACCGGATGGTTTATGCTCACAGATTAAAAATGGCCGTTCGGAGAGACGGTTTCAATTCAATCTAAATGGGAACATTGCAAAAGAGCAACAAGACGATTTTTCTTTTCATTATGAATACAGCCGCCAAGGTGAACCCTTAAAAACAATAGATTATTTCGGGCAACGAGAAAGATATTGTTATGATGCATTTGGTCGCTTGTCTCAAGTGATCCAGAGTGACCAAGAATTGGCGATCACTTATGATGCATTTGATCGAGTGAAAGAAGAAAAATTAAAAAACCGCTCAGAAGGAACCTGGATCCACCAATATGAATACGACAAGCATGCACGTGTCATAAAGAAAGTTTCCAAAAGTGCTGAGAAACTCATCTGTCAGCAGTCATATTCATACAATGCGCAGAATAAACTGTCGACAGCCACTACGATGAATGAACAAAACCAGCGCACATGCTCAACCTATCAATATGATGTACTGGGACGTTTGATCAGTTTTGCTGTATCAGGTCCACATGCACCATTGGATCAAGCGGGTTTACCGATTCAATCTCAAACTTTTCAGCTCAATCCCTTTGGAGATGTCACAAAGTGCATCACAACATCCTTAGACAATGGTGAAGAAAAGCAGGAAACCCTTCAGTATCAATACTCGAAGCAAAAATTTGGACAGCTGGAGTCGATTCTAAAAGGTAATGGTGAAAGAAAAACGCTCGCATATGATGAAAATGGCAATCTCATCCGAGATGAGGAAGGCCAAGTGTATCAATACAACATGTTGAATCAAATGACTGCTGTATTAGATGCGAATGAGCAAACGATTGCCCGTTACTTTTATGATGGTGCAGGATTGCAAATCGAAACCGAATATGCACAACAGTCCACGTTAAAACGCTTTTATGCACAGCATCAGCTCACGAATGAGCTTCAAGGTGGGTGGCATAGTCAATTATTACGTAGTAGTCAGGGTATTCTATCTCGAACCGTATCCAATGGTACTGCATCAAAATCCACAGTCATGATCACCGATCATCAGCACAGTCCTATCAGGGAAATTGAGAATCAACGTACCGATTCCTTGGCATATCAGCCTTATGGCAAAGTGTCAAAACCATAACGAATCAACAACAAATCACGAAAAAACGATAAAAGTCAGAAGGGGGAAAGTATGGCTGTTTGCAGGAGGATAAGTTGGGCCTCGCTGGCGGTCAAAGCTTTTCTTACGCTTTTTTGAACCCTTAGAACAATAAACTAAAAATTAAAACAATAACAACAGAATAAAGAGGTCATTTATGACAATTGGGACGCGAATAAACTGGGCTACGTTTGCAATTACCGCATGTATCATGGGGAGTGCATCAACAGCAGTATTGGCTGGGAGCCTTGACTCGTCACGGTACCAAATTAAAGATATTCGGGTAGAAACTGATTTGGGTCATGGGCAAGCATATTCTATTTTCGCGAATGGTAAAATGCAGGCAGCTGTCTATATCAAAGTGAAAGCGATAGATCCTAAAACACGAAAACCTGTCACGATTTCGCAAGATGAGTTGATCTCTGCAACTTATCTTTATGGTAAACAATCTGGATTGAATTTTGTTTACAATCAGAGCAGTAGTAATGATGGATATGACAATCAATGGTTTTACTCGGCAAAAGAGAATCAGTATCTACATACATTACCAATAGCAGGCCGTACAAGGCGATCTTCATCAAGCTCACCAAGTGCAGTCCGTCGAGATAGCCGACTGGGGAATGGTTGGACACAGTTAACGTATTGGGTGTCAACAACACAAACCCATTACAGCAAGCATATTTGCGTTGAGCTATCCATGAGCGAAGGCGACAACATCAACAGTTGTGACACACTACACGATGAGTATGCCACGATCAGTGCAACTGAACCATTAGAGTACAAAGCAAGTGACTTTGATTTTGACTTTCACTATCTCAAAAGTGAAGACACATGGTATGTGGGATATTGGCAACTGACCCCGAAGGATAACAATGTCAAGGTATATGGCCTAGAGTGGGACAACCCATTACAAGAAGCAACACATTCTTTTAGAGCGGTGGATTATTTTCGTCCTGGCGGTGGATTTCACTCAATTATCAATCGAGGTAGAGTAGCGAAATCTCTCGTCCTTTATCCCTATAAACCTTCTGTGCAGCGTCAAACTATCAAAGACTATGTTCGTATCTGGAACATCGAAGGAGAAGGTCGTGAAGATTACCACTTTGACCTCCCTCTATCGACTGACAATGTGAAATTTGTTCAAGGGAAGGGGACCTACGATGATTGGCGTCATTGCTCACGTGTTGGTTCTAGAAATATATGTAGCCGAATCAAACAAGATGGCCACTATGTGAATACCACCTCTGATGATTCCTATCGATATGATTTCCGTCAAAAGTTTCGTGTCTTTGATCAGTACGGAAACTCGGTTCACTTAAAACTGATTGATCACAACACAGATGACGATCTGGACTGGGATGATTTCGGTGTTCGTGATAATGAGTATTAATCATGGTGATTGATAAAAAACAAGCAGTTTATCAACGAACAACCGTTGAAAACAAACCAGATTTATCTCGCAGAAAGTTTCTCGTGAAATCATCCTGGCTGGCAACAGCGGGTGCTTTGATCAGTACCAGTATGCCAACGAGTGCTGCATTGTTCTCTTTGGCGGAAAATGGTACTCAAGGTATGTATATTTTTAAAAATCCACTCTGCTTTTCGGGTGCAGTGCAAGATCACGTCACGGGCTTGTATCACTTAGGAGAAGGCTATCGCGCATATCACCCGCGGCTCAAGCGTTTTCTCGAAATAGATAGTCTGAGTCCATTTAAGGAAGGTGGTGTCCATGGGTATCAATACTGCCTAGGCGATCCTGTGAATCTTGTTGATCCAACGGGCCATTTAAGTTGGCAGGCTGGTGTCGCAATTGGTCTTGGCATTCTTGCAGTACTGATTGGTGTCGTCACACTCGGATCAGGGATTGCAGCATCTGCGGGATTGATTTCTGGCGCGGTTGCTATGTCGACGGCAGCGGCAATCAAGGCCGGTTTAGTTGTAACAGCTGGTGTTACGGGGACGGTCAGTGGTGCTTTGGGAATTGCATCTGGAGCTGTATCTGGATCAAACCCGGAAGCTTCTGCGAATTTAGGCTACGCGGCACTAGCATTTGGTATCGCTTCCGCTGTGACTGGTATTGGCTCGCTGGTGGCTGGTGCTAGAGTGACGGCGGCCGCGCAAGCTTCCTTTCGAGGAAGTTTAAATCCAAGTCTGATGTCATCTGCTTCAGGATCGGGCCAAACAACATTAAGGGTAACATCAAGTGTTGCTCACTATCACCCGAAGTTTGTTGCGAGGACATTGAATCAAGCATTTAATGGGCAAATGCCCTTTCAGCGTATTGCCATCAGTGGCAAAGGGGGAGCAGCTCTATTTAAAGGCTCAACCTGGTTTTCGAATTCTTATGCACAGAATTTAGCAAACCAAACCGGAAAGCAGGTCATTGAATTAGCCAGGAATGGTCAAGCAGTTGCACCAAAATCAGGAGTAACTCGAGCCTTGCCAAGCTTAGTGAAAACATCTTCTTCGGTCGCAAGAAGTAATGTATGGAAACCAACACGTGCATTTGGTCCATCACGCGTCATGTATTCAAGCGCGATGATAGGCCGTGCTTTAATCGGTGAGTGATCTTTATTGAGACTTTTTTCATCTTGGAGAAGCAAGGCCACAGGGAAGTGGCCTTTTTAGAAGGTTCTTTTCAACAATTAAGATGTTTTTTGTGAACTGGTTTTGCTTTTTTGTTGTTTCAAAACCGTTTTTCCAGGTTTCACTGTATGCTTTTTCACTTCAGGTGAGGTTTTACTTGGTGATCTCACACTCATCCGTTTGATATTTTCTAGGCGTTTGACTGCGCGACCTACGTATTGGTTGAGATGGATCATTTGGTTGACCATCTGACCTGCTCGGTCGTCATCATCTCCCAGCTGCTGTTTTCGGCTATATCGTTCCTTAATTTCCTGCCAACGTTCCTGTTGAGCAGGTGTCATATCACCACGAATATCAGCAAGTTTGAGCAGATTCTCTTCTGTACCGGATGTCAGCGTTTGCGCTTCACCTTGATAATGATCCGTAATGAGTGTATTAAGCTCCTCATTGGTCATGACTGCTGACACTTTTTCTGTCAGTTTATTCATGTTCCGGTAAGAGCCTTGCAACTTAAACGGTGGTTCCACTCGGTATTCATCTGCAGTGGCAGAAGAAGCGATGTATTGTTGATTCACTTTGAGGACAGTCTTTTGGATCTTTAAGAGTTTCTCCAAAGTTGCGGTGATCTCATTCACTTCCGCAGCGGCATATGGATAAGATAAATCAGTAAGCGGGACATTTTCTCCTTGAGCCATTGCGATAAGGCGATAAAGATCGTTCAGATCGCGTGTTGACATTTGAGCAAGAACTGGACTTGATGTCAGCGAGTTTTCGATGAAGGACATTGCAAACGCATCGGCTTGATCGGAGAGCATATCCCCGAGATTATAAATATCAGCACGGTTTGCCAACATATCGGGTATCTTGAATACTTCGCCTGATTCGGTATAAGGGTTACCCGCCATGACAACCGCAAACTTCTTACTGCGCATGTCGTAGGTTTTGGTTTCGCCTTTCCACGAGCCTTCGATTCTTCGTGTGCCGTCACATAGTGAGATAAATTTTTGCAGAAACTCTGCGCTTGTGTGCTGAATATCATCGATATAAAGCAGGACATTGTTACCCATTTCTAGTGCTAGATTGAGCTTTTCTACCTCTCTTGCCGCATTTTGATCCGGCGCATCATTTGGGTCAAGTGAGGTGACTTCATGTCCAAGCGATGGACCATTGATTTTCATAAACACCAGACCAAGTTTATGGGCTACGTATTCAATTAAGGTCGTTTTACCATAACCAGGTGGAGAAATGAGAAGTAAAAGACCCATGAGGTCTGTTCTTTTGTTTTCTCCCACGGTACCCATTTGCTTCGCGAAGTTATCTCCAATGAGTGGCAAGTAGCTTTCGCTGATCAGTTTATTTCTGACAAATGAAGTCAGTGGTCTTGGCAAAAATTCAGATAATCGCAGCTTCTTCTTGGAAGACTCCAGCATTTCGGCACGTTTTGAAATAAATGACTCGTAGTTCGGTATCGTCTGTTGGTGATGCGTCTGGCATCGACTGATAAAGTCATCCAATACAAGCGTCAATTGACCATTCTCGATACGCTGATGATCGCCAAGTAAACCGTAAATGTCTGCAGCGGTTGCAAACTCAACAGGGGTGAGCTTAAAGCGAGAACTTTGTAGCACACATGCAATTGCAGCCGCTTCCACAGTAAATAATTCGCCTTTTTCATGTCGAGCCGCGTATGCCTCGAGCCACTGCTGGTGGTCGTCGAATGGGCTAGGTTGAGCATCCCAACCAAGGCTTCGGCGGAAGGTGATGTATTCATTGGTGAGTTCAAATGCATCTCGTGTCACAGCAAGGTTTAAGCTGGACTGGCCGAGGACATGAACCAGATACTCGCAGCTTTGAATATGCGAGCATCTCAGGCGAAGTTTGGTTTTACTCAGTAATTCCTGAACAAGTGAGTCAAACGCCCCGTTTGAGCCTAAATGCTCTCGCATGAGCAACGCATTCTTCGCTTTTGTGCGAAATTGTTGGTACGAGCTGTCGCTCAAGTTATCTAAGCACAGAAGGGCATTCACTCGCTCGGCCTGACCATAGCGCAAAAGGCCCGCTTGCTCAAAACAAGGCAACATCGCCTTTAAGATCAAATGGGCATCATGATCATGGACGCCTTTTACATAGCCTTCGCGATAGCGTGGTGCCGCATATTTCTGAATGATTGGCAGTAACGTTTCTGCTTCAGCAGCTTCATGCAATGTATGCATGGACAAGGATTCGTCTTCCTTTTGTGCGCTATTGAGCAAACTCCAGGCTAGGTATTCTGCACGGTAAACGTCAGGTGTTTCCGAAGAAACATCCATACGTGCCAAGTGTTGAAGTGCTAAGAAAGATGTGTCGGTGATTGGCTCGTAATATTCTGTGCCTGTAATATGTAGGCTCAATTCTTGGTGATGTTCGACTAAGGTTAAGTCCAAATCTTGTTGGTTGATGCTGAATTTATGCTTGCCCAACCGAAGCACCTTGCCGCCTTCTTCGACCATATCTTGATTATCGCGCAGAGCACGGAGTGACTGGTCTTGAACGGATTTGAGTTTTGCATCGAGTGCGTCGGCTTTGACACTGTCATCTAAATCCCGGATCGATTGGGAGAGCTGGTGGAGTTTCATCACCATATTGTCGGTTGCGAAGAAGCTATTGAGTGCGCCGACATCATCAAAGCGTGACACGCGTTTTTCAATACTCTTAAATGTGACTTCTGCGGCTTGGAATAGGTTTTGAACACGTCGCTGTTGGGCGGTGACCAGCTGCTCTTTGTGTCCTTCCAAAGTTGACTGAATTTCTTCCCGTTTTGTATAGATTTCTGCTAGAAAATCGTCGAAATCCGCAAAACGTGATTCAAGTTTTTCTAACTGACCGATGAGTTTTGCTTGCTGTTCGTCACATTTTTCTGGTGTTGTGGCTTGTTCTAACGCACTCGTCACAGATTGTGACAGTAACTTGAACTGTGAACTGAATTCTGCTTTTGCTTCATCGCCGCGTAATGTCTGAAATTTATTTTTGAGCCTTGCTGTCGTGGCATTAAGCATAGACGAAACTTCGGTCGTCAAGTCCAGGATCTTGGTCGCCTGAGTTGGATCATCCGTTTCGATTTCAGCAACTTCTTCGGTCACCAGTGAAAGCTCTGTTCTTAACTGCTCTGTTTGCTCTTTCAGTGCATTTAAGTCAGCGGTTCGCTCGAGAGATGCGAGTTTGTCTTCAATGGTTGCAATTGCTTGTTTATAAGGCTGATAAGCTTTTTCTTCTTGAAGCAGTACAAGCAATGCATCATTGAGGGCGTCTCGCTCGGTTGAGAGCGAGTCCAGCATTTGTGTCACTGGACCTTTCGGCATATAACGATGCTGGCGCAGCGCCATCACGTTGCCAACTTCAGTTTTAAGATCGGCAAGACAACCCAGGAGTGTATTCGCTTCTTCTTTTGAGGCAAGTTTGATTCTGGAAACTAGCTCTGTGACTTGTGCTTCTTGCTCAGCTAATGCCTTTTCTGCATGGCTTTGCAGCTGACGAACCTTCGCAAATTCATCAATGATCAAATCTGTCGTACCGACGAGATTGTCAACAGCCTCTCCCAAACCAAGCGCTTGTTCCTCGTGGAGCCAATGATATTGATCCAGCGTAGTTTGGCAGGTTTTGAGTAAGGTCTCATAAGCGGTTTGTGTCACTTCTTCTGTATTGGACAAATGATAAATTGATAAGAGTGACGACAAGGCGCGGACAAGCTCTGCATTCCCCAGATTGATAAAAAACGGATCGCCGCCTTCGGTGCTTCGATTGACATAATGCTCTGGAATGCAAAATGGCGTTTGCCAGATACGTAAAGGGTGAATCGTTGCGGCTTCTGCATTTTCTGAGACCCGAAACATCAACATTTGCCCATCCGGATACACACTATAGCCGTGGCTATGCATCGGTGGGGTAAAGGATTTTTCGATCAGGTTATAGGCATAAATGACGTAGGAGCCTTGTTCGATATCAAAAAAGATATACAAAATGTCCTCGCCATTGGGCGCAGACACTTTTTGAAAGAAGCGCAAACCTTCCCAGTGCTCATCGAACTGTTTGCTTTCACCGCCTGCAAGTGCAAATCCGTGCGAATAGAGTAGGCCGTGCTCTTCCGGAAGTGCTTTTGCGCTGATGCCAAGTGCATCCGCCCGGATCACTTTGAGCGTAATGGGATTATAGATGTAGTAGCGGTATTCTCGTTCTCGGTTTGGTAGAACTTTCAGTAGAAGTAAATCACCAAGCTCAGCATAGGCGATTGATGCATCTGAAATTGTCTGATAACTATCCTCAACAGACTCATCAAAGATACCTTGGCCTTCCTGGGTGTTATTTTCAACTTTAATCGTGAGGCTGCCGCCCGTGCATTCTACAAATAAGCGGTCTTTTATATTCACATGAGGGTGCTCGCCTTCAACATGATCGTCTCGGGTTGTGTCTATCCATTCAAAGTCATGTTGCTCCGATTGATCCAATGCAACTTGTCCATTGCCATCAATAAAATTGACGTCGTCATTCGTGATCTCAAAACGGAATACCTTTTGATCCTCTGGTCGCATCCCAATTTGGAATGCGAGGTAGAGCATATTCTCACGGCGGAAAATTTGGGACAGTCGTGTTTCTTTATAATAAGTGAATAACTCGCTTAGCTCATGCTTGAATTGTTCATGATCGAGAAACGAGCCTTCCAGCGGCACAGAGTCAATGCGAAATGTATTGTCACTTTGGTGAAGTGTATACAGGCCAAAAACATCTTGAAGGGAAGGCGTTGACTTTAAGCCAACATAGACCTGATAACCAAACAGGAGATGTCCTTTAACTTGCGCCATATCGACAGGAATCGAACGTGACTCGGTTTGCACATTTGCTTTACCGATGAGAGAGAACTTACTGCCGCCGAATGCTTCCTGACGCTTTTCGTTAAATGTATTGGCAAGGGACTTGAGTGTCGTCCCTTGCTGCGCTAATCGAGATTTTAAAACCTCATAAGAGCCGCCTTCACTGACGGCTTCATCAATTGCTTGTTGATTCTTTTCTTCAGTCACAGCAGTCATCCTAAAATGACACACCCTCTAAGGTAAGGGTGTGTGTTGATTAGTTGTCTTTTGGTGCGTCAACACGCGTCGCTAGGGCTTGTTGGAGGACTTCCATGAACTTCGAATTCCCCGAGTTCATGAGTGAAGCCAAAGCCATATTGTTGAGCACACCCGACTTCAGCGCTGGATTTTGAAGAATGTCTTTCAAATCATCAGGAAGACTGCGCTCGCCATTCATATAGTCTTTCACAAGCGGTGACAAGACTTCTGACTCTTTGAATCGGTGATCAAAACCAACCGTATTGATCATGGTATGACGAAGCTGTTCTAAGCCTTCACCACCGAACAGTTTGAGATCGGCTTCAGACAGTGCTTGAGCAAGCGCTTTTGCATTTTCTTGCTGAGCAGCGATACGAGCCATTTCCAAGTCTTTTTCTTGTTGTAGCTGCATGACCCATTTGTCGTGATCGCGCGTGTCTGTATCATGCATTTTGGTTGCTTCCAAACGAGCTTGTTGTGCTTCTGCATCTGCAATCCCTTTCGAACGGATGGCTTCCGCTTCTGCCTCAGCTTTGAGCTTGAGGTTCTCAGCTTCTGCTTCGCCCATTTCTTTCACAACACTTGCACGCTCACGTTCGACTTCAATTTCTGCAAGACCAACTGCGCCGATGCGTTCTTTTTCTGCTTGTGCAAGGACTTCCGTGGCTTGTGCTTCTTTCTCTTTCATGATGAATTCAGCTTCTGCTTGGCGTGTCTTCGCAGCCAAGTCGGCCTCTGCGATCCGAGTGCGAACTTCAATTTCGTTCTCGGCATCACGGTTTTTGATTTTGATGTCGGTGTCGTTTTCAATCAGCAGTTTATGCGCACGCTCTTTCGCTGCTTCTTTTTCTGCTCTGGATGTTGCAATGAGTTCGATTTGTTGTGCTTCTGCTTCCGCTTCTGCCTCTACTAGGCGAACCTTCTTGTTACGATTGACACGCTCATTCGCGCGTAAGTTTTCCGTCTCTTCTTCTTCGCGGGCGATTTTACGTTCGATTTCAACACGCTGAGAGCGAGTTTCTGCAACTGCTTTTTTGGACTCTTCAATGCTGGCTTCTTTTTCCATTTCCTTTTGTTCAACAAGGGTTGCTGTGCGAACACGCTCTGCTTCCACTGCACGTTCCAGTTCAGCTTGTTGCAGCGCAATTTGGCGCTGATTCGCGGTACGTGTGAGTTCAACTTCCATCTCAACACCTTCGCGTTTCTTAGCAACCTCTTCTTCAGTTTCCAGTTGTGCTAACTGAGTGACACGCTCATATTCCTGGCGTTTTTCTTCTGCAAGCGCATGCTCCTGTGCTTTGATGATTTCGACTTCACGATTCGTCCTTGCAATACTTTCCTTCTCTTGCTTATCAAGCTGGAGACGGTTGGCTTCTGCTTCGACGTTTTTCTTTTTGATTTGCGTCTCTTCATCTTGGCGGATCGCGTTTGTTTGGGTGTTTTTGACGGACGTGATTTCAGAGATTTTGCGGATCCCTTCCACATCCAATATGTTATTCGGATCGTGGGCGTCCAGTGCGGTTTGATCTACTTTATCAATCACCACATCATAAATCTTGAATCCATCCATTTCGCTACCAATGACTTTCACAACGGCATCTCGGAATGTTCTGCGATTCGTTAAAAGCTCTTCAAAGTCGAATTGTTTGACCGCTGTCTTGAGCGCTTCAGAGAATTTTGGCTGGAAATGCTCGCGCAGTCTTTCTGGATCAGAAGCGCCGTAGGCAGTAAATAATTTTGCAACACGGACAATGTCTTCTTCTTCGTGATTGACGCCGATATAAAAGTCGACTTTAAGGTCAGCGCGGATATTATCTTGGCAATGCAGGCCTTCGTATTCTTCGCCGACCTGATCTTTTCGACCGCTACGGATCACTGAGATTTTCTTTCTTGTAATATCCATGTGTTCAGCAGTATTGACGACGGGCCAAACGAATGTACCCGTTAAAGAGGCGCGTGTTCGGTCAACACCATTGACGATCAGTGCTTCACCCTCATTTCTTACTTTTTTATAGCGAGAGGTGAGAAATAGTAGTAGCACGACAGCAACAGCGACGCCGATCCCAACGAAAATCATGCTTGGTGATAAAGTCATGAAGTATTACTCCTTATTGTTTGAACTGTAGTGATGAGAAGATTTACTTCTCGTATGCATTGCCGAGTCAAGAGGGCTGTGCTGTAGCAGAGAGTCAACATCACTTCACCGAATATCGCTTTACCGACAACGCAAATTGTTAAATTTGGCGAATAAAAAGCCGGATCAATCTTTTTAGATTAACCTAAGTTTATTCAATTTGTGGGTTTCGTCGTCGCTTCAAACCTAAGCGACGCAATTTATAGTGAATTTAGTGCACTATATTTTCGACACTAGGTAACGATTCGAATCATCATTTTTTGCGATAATTGTGACTTCATCGCCGTATTCGAATTGAACGCCTGGCTCGCTGTACACATCAAGTTGAATTTCATTGCCATCTCTTGTGATGACAACTTCACCATGGGTTTCTGTCACGGTGGCGCTGCGAACCTGTGCATTCATCCCTTGAAAATCAATAGCAGCAAAGGATTGTGGACAAAGCAATGGCTCAAGTGGCTTGAGTGCAAAAGCAGATGCCAGTAATGAGATATAAAAAGTGAATAAGATACCAGCCGCTGCTGCAACGTAAAAAAGAACGCCAGAAAGCTGACTGAAAATAAAATCATTGAGATAGAAGGTGATCACGGTGCCAAAAAATGAGGTCGCCGTAAATAAAACAGGGAATGGTAATTGTGCCACAATCGGAGGCAGCAATAATTTTCCTGACCAGGAAATATCCGAATCCACGTCGACATCGACGTCAGCATCCGTAGAAAAGCTGTCTGAAAAACTAAAAATCAGATCCAATAACATCAGTCCAAAAAAGACGATGAATGGCACTGAAAATACAGCCACAGGAAAGGAAAAAATTGCATTGATAAAACTGTCCATCGTCGCTACATACTCCCCATTCTTTGCAAAACAACTTGATCTAAGATTAGAGATCTCAAACCAATCTAACCAGTTTCCAGAATAATTCAGGAATCAGGATACTAGCATAGCAATATGTGTAGATCGAGTAAAAACAACTTAAAAACACTACGTTTTTAGTGTGAGTGAATGCTTACTATGTATTGCAGGGAAAGGAATGAAAGGGCTGGAAAATGTCATACTATGACATGTTTCAACCCTTTTTTAGATATAAAACGGGTATATTTTGGGCTTTAAATCGGTACTTTTATGACGTCGATTAATGCAGCTTTATTTTTGGTCGGCTCAATTTTCCGATCCGATCAGCCAGAATATAAACCCAGCCACGTTTAGCACCATGAATAGCCATTAAATGAGCACGGTAGAGCAGGCGATACATCGCAAGCGCCATTTGTCCTTCAATAAACCAGCTTTTCTTTGACAGGCCGCCCATCAAGCTACCTATAGCTGAGTATTTCGCCAGAGAAACCAAAGAGCCATGATCCTTATATTCAAATGCGACCAGCGCCTTGCCTTCTAATATTGCCTGGATGTTTTTGAAAGCCGTATCTGCCATCTGATGGGCACTTTGGGCACGAGGAGGAACCCACTGATTTTCTCCAAGCTCTAGGCCAGCGCAATCCCCAATGGCAAAGATATTTTCGTCTTCTGTGGTCATGAGCGTATCTGTAATGAGGAGCTGGTTTCTCCCATTGCTTTGCAGACCATCCAGTGTCGTGAGGAAGTCCGGCGCTTTTACGCCCGCAGCCCAGACGACTAAATCACTCTCTAATAACTCGCCTGCACTGGTTTGGATGCCTTGCTCGGTGACTTCAGTCACCCGGGTATTGGTGAGGATCTCCACACCGAGCCTTTCTAGCTCGGACGCTGCTTTCTTGGCGACTTTTTCAGGCACAGCAGGCAAGATTTGGGGGCCTGCTTCGACAACGCGCGTTTTGAGTTTTTCTGCACACACATGCTTGAAGCCATATTCTGACAGGGTATCCGCAACATGATGTAACTCTGCAGCAAGCTCCACACCCGTTGCACCCGCACCAATCATGGTGATCCGGAGTGGAGAGTCGGCTTCATTGAGTTTGATGAACTGTTCGAGGAGTTTTTTCTGGAATTTTTCAGCAGATTGAATATTGTCGAGGAAGAAACAGTGCGCTTTTGCGCCTGGGGTATTGAAGTCGTGGGTCAGACTACCAATTGCAAGGACGAGAATATCGTATTGAAATTGCCGCTGATCAAGAAGGACTTCGCCGTCATCATTGGCGACTGGGTCGAGGGTGATGGTCTTTTCTTGACGATTGAGGCCACTTAACTCACCCCGTTCATAATGGTAGCCGTTTTTACGGGCGTGTTCTCGATATAAAATACCATCAATATCTGAGTTGAGGACGCCAACAGCCAACTCATGGAGCCGAGGTTTCCAGATATGAATCGGGCTTTTATCAATGAGCGTGACGTTTGCCTTTCCTGTTTTACCGTATTTTCTTCCTAATCGGGCAACCAGCTCCAATCCACCTGCACCACCACCAATCACGAGGATATTCGGTTTCGCTGTGTTCATATTTCCTCCAAATTTTTGAATTTAATACCGAACTAGACAGCAACATGAGCACAGTTTGGTATTAATATCTTTTCGGAAATATGGTCTCTCATAAAGAATGGGGATATTGTTCTTCATTTCAATACAAATAGGTGAAGAAATTTCTCCCATAACTTGCATATCCGGCCCCTTCATGTGAGAGTACTAGTATATCGATTCACAGGCTTAAAGACATGAAGAAAAGTCAGCTTATTTTTATTCTCAGTGCAATGGCGCTTGCAGCACTGAGCAGACTGCTCCCACACCCCCCAAACTTTACGGCCGTTGGTGCGATGGCACTTTTTGCAGGTGCTGTTTTAGAACGAAAAAGCCTAGCCCTTCTGGTCCCACTATTGGCCTATTGGTTCAGCGATCTTATCCTCAATAATGCTGTTTATGGTGCTTATTATGATGGATTCGTTTGGTTCTCCAGCAACCTGCTTTGGGTCACGATGGCGTTGGTTGGGAGTATTTTCTTAGGCCGCTTGCTCAAAAAACAAGTGAACTTCATCAATATCAGCGCCGTGTCGCTCTCAAGTGCAACTGTGTTTTATCTTGTCACTAATTTTGGTGTATGGACAAGTGGACAGATGTACCCGATGACATTTGAAGGGCTGCTGAGCTGTTACATTGCAGGTATCCCATTCTATGGGAATCAACTGGCAAGCACTTTATTATATACGGGTGTCGTATTTACTCTCTATCACTACGTTCGCCAAAAGCAGCCAATTCAGTCGGTCTGATGCATCATCTATTTGGCACAGGTAGTCCCCCACAAATTTGAAGCTGGCCAAAAATCAAAAGCATCTGAAGTAAAAGAAAAACAATGGGATGATGCAAGCTGGGACGATATGGTCTGGCAATAAGCATTGAACATCTCCCAGCTTACTTGAGTCGATCAAGTAAGCTGGACTTCTCTCGTTTACTTCCCTTGCTTAGAGATTTATCCATCTTCGTTTGATCTACCTGGACGCTTGTCTTAGGCTCTTTGAGCTTTTCTTCCGATAAGGCACGATGAAGGTTTGACAGATCGTCTGCGATTTGTGTCAGTAATGTGCTTAGATTTTGTTTTTTAAGCTCTTTTGGTGGTATTCCTGAATGTTGCGATTGCTTCTTTAGCTGTGCGGTAAGTCGAACTATAGATGATTGAATATTATCGACTTGATTGTGAAATAGGGAGGTGTCCCAAGTTTGTGTTGTATTCATTGAGACAGACTTTTCTTCTTGTTTGAGCTGGCCGATTGTTTTTTGAAATCGTTCTAAGAGCTGATTAATATCTTGTGTACTTTGTTGTGCACGTTTGGCGAGTTCTCTCACCTCATCAGCGACGACAGCAAATCCTCGTCCTTCATCACCGGCTCTTGCAGCTTCAATCGCTGCGTTTAACGCAAGTAGATTAGTCTGGTCAGAGATAGAATCAATGACGCCTAGTGCACTGGTGATCTCCTTCACAATTTCTTTTAATGCCATGAAGTTTTCTTTTGAATCGTCGGTTGTTGCTTTTTCGTTTTGCGAAGGTGATTCGGATTGCTTTGTAAAATTAGTCTGCTGATGGTCTGAGAGCTGCATGGCAAGCGATTCTACATCCTGCAATATAGCTTCCCAGTTATTTTGCTGGTTTGAGATTTGATTGGTGGTGTTTTGTTGTTGTGTATAGGCGTTTTGTGTTGTTGCCATTTTATTTAAGTTGGAGACACAGCGCTGTAGCGTGGATAAATGTTGCGGCTGCACTTTTGTTTGTTTGATAACTGGTGGAGACGCTATTTTTGTTGGTGTGATCACTGTGGATTTTGGTTGTTCAATGGGGGGATTCACAAAGTGTTTTGTTTCTTTTTGAAGCAAGCGCTGAGGTAGAAAGAAGATGCACGTGAAGAACAAAAGACACCAAGCCCCCAGAGCGAATAATACAGGTTGCAAAAGTGTCTGGAGCAGCTCTTTTATTTTAAACTCAGGTTGATCAAAAGCGAGATAGAGATTGTCTCCTTCAACTGGAAAAACAGGCGTGCTGATCTGATTGGTGTTTGGCTGATTCGAAATAAATAAATGAGCACCTTTTGACGCTGTAAGCTCTGCTAACCAGGACTCTGATAGTTGAAAAACAAGAAAACCAATCAATTTTCCTCGTGATTGGATAGTGCTTGTGAGGTAAAAAATGGGGGACTGGTTTGCAGTAAGCTTACTTTTTTCGCTGAACCAAATCGGGTGTGTTTCTGTTTGTATTTTTGACCAATGATCGTTTGAGAACAAATACGAAGGAAGGGATGCTGCGAGTTGAATATCTAAATTTGCTTTATAAACGAGGCGTTTATCCTGAGCCTCTATCAATAAAATATCATCCACTTTGAACTGCTGCTTCATCAATAAAATGAGGGATGCAAAACTCTGATGAAGATACTCGAATCGAGTCCCTTGAGGCTTCTTGGACGGTTGGACGACATAATCGAACTGGAGTAATTGTTGTGACTCTGTGAGCTGCTCAATTGTGTTGATCGATATGTTGTGCTGCTGATAAAACTGCTTGAGTTGCTGCTTCTCTTCTGGTGTGATGTTTCCTCGTTCATACAAGTAAGAAGCACTCGCATTACCAAAAGCTTGCAGCATACGTTTCGTGGAAGGTTGCTGTGCAATCACTTGGATTGCCGATTCAAGTGTCAGGCGCTTTGTTTCTAGTAGGGAATGGAGCTGTGTTTTATTATGTGCGTATCGCGCTTCATTAAAATTGGCATATTGTTGCGCTTGCATGTGATAAACAACCCATCCACAAGCTACAAGAAGCAAGGCACAAAAGCATAGCGTGAGCGCAAATATTCTTATTTTTATCATTTAGTTATTGATGTATTGAGTCGTCAACTCATTGAGTATAGTTGGTATTTTTGAGAGTATGGTTTTGTGAATTGGGGCAAAACAGCCTATTGACCTTTAAAATGCAGCAGCACTCATCAGAGACTTTCGTTCGTCTCGTTTTTTCTTAGCTTCATAAAAGACGATACTACCGACAGAAGCAATAAATAAACCGATGGCATATTTTTCTTGATATGCTGCAAAACTACCAATCGTTAAAAAAGAAAAAGAAATCATTTGCTGCATAGGCGCTCCTGTTGTTCAATAATTAAACGGTTGGTGCATTTTAACAAATCATGATAGAAAATCTCGGTACAAAAGGGAATTTTTTCAAGATATTTTATAATTCTCAAAAAAACAATGGATTATGACTTATTGCTTCATTTACAGATGATAACTTTCAATTAAAAATATGAAGGATGTCGCAGTGAATAAATTGGAACTGGATCAGCTCGAACTGAGATTGATCCAGGAAGTGATCTATCATGGAGAAAGGGAGCATCCATTGGAGCGTGCTCTCACAGCTTTTGAATCTAGCCATTTAGGCTATACAAGTCTTGATATTGAGGTAAATCTGTATTTTAAAGATCAGGATGACGTGATATATGCAGGTGTGCAATTCATGAAGCAGTGGCAGGTTGCAAAGCTTCAGTCTCTTTGGGTGACAGAAGTTTTACGAAAAAAAGGGATTGGAACAATCCTTCTCAAACACGCGGAGGATATTGCCAAGGAGCTGGGCTGTGACAGAGTGATGCTTGAAATGACCAGTATGACCAATGTGTCGTTTTACCTGAGTCAGGGTTACGCTGTATTATCCCACCTACAAGAGTACCTGCCTGGGTATGATTATTATCAGTTGACCAAAAAAATACCAGGGAAAATTGATGAACAATGATCCCACAAGACACTTCAACTAGAATAAATGAAGTGTTACCGAATTCGGTCTAAACCTCCAGGATGACTTGGCAGAATGTGAGCATTTCACGAATAAACGCACGACCTATGTCTTTCAGTGCGCGGGTATATTGTGCCTTGTTGATCTGTTTTGCAGTGCCTTGTTATAGCCATAATATCAATATGACAACTTATTATCTGCATTACCAAAAAGGAAGTTGGCACTTTGAATTAAACCTTTCCCAAAAAGCAATTTTGAAAAAATTCAATCAAGCAGGGCAATTAGCTGAGGGAGAAAATGGGTCACCTGAACTAGAAAAATCACTCATTTCCTATTTACTCAATTCAATGCATATTCAAATGGATGGAGAGAAGACAAAGCTGGAACTTTCGAGTTTGCGCTTTGGCAATCATCAAACAACAGTCTCATTTATTTTACCTGATTACTCGAAACCTTACCCTCATGAAGTAAATGTGCATTTACTCTCTTTTGCAGAAAATAAATACCAGGCGAACATTTTGTATGTGCGAGATAAGAAGAAACGGCATCGATTTGTATTAACAAGAAAAGCAAAATTTAAAGTGCATCTCACTTACAATTCATTAGGTCAGATTAAAAAAGCTAGATAAAAGCTAGTGAAAGAAAAGAGCTTGTTTATTGAAAGATAAGAGGAAAGCAAAGGCCGAAGCCTTTGCTTGAAAAGAAGATATTACTGCATGCGCTTCATCTTGAGCTGACGATTGCAGACATAGACCTTGTTGAGGTGTGTCAAAACGTCAGATGGCATGCCTTCAGGTAATTCAACAGTACTATGGTTGTCGAATAACTTGATTTGACCGATAAACTTACTAGAGATATCAGCTTCGTTCGCGATTGCACCAACGATGTTCTTTGCTTGAACGCCATGCTCCAAGCCAACTTCGATACGGAAACATTCCATCTTTTCGTTGCTTGAACGACGCGGTTTACGATCTCGGCGATCACCTCTGTCACCACGCTCGCCTCTTTCACCGCGGTCACGACCATTTCTGTCATTACGGTCACGACGTCGACGATCTCCACGTTCACCACGATCGTTGTACTCACCACGTTTTGGTTTCGGGAAGTCCTTGATGAATAGTGGCTCTTCAGCTTGTGCGAGTGCTAAAAGTGCTGTTAATAGATCAGCATCTTGAACATTTTCAAGCTCAGACTGGATCTCACGCACAATATTTGCAAATCGCTCCATGTTTGGCTTCGCGATTTCTGCAAGTACTTTTTCTTTAAGCTGTTCTTTACGTAGTTTCAATACGTCATCAACGCTCGGAAGGCCCATTGGCTCAAGACGAGTGGATGTGTCGCGCTCGATTTGACGAAGCAAACGTTTTTGGTTTTGCTTCACAAAAGTGATTGCTTTACCGCTACGTCCTGCACGACCTGTACGCCCAATACGGTGAACATAAGCTTCACTGTCGAAAGGCAGGTCGTAGTTGACGACCAATGCAATACGCTCAACGTCAATACCACGTGCTGCAACGTCAGTTGCAACAACAACATCGGTTTTACCTGATTTTAACTGCTGGATCGTCTGCTCACGATGTGCTTGGTTCATATCACCGTTCAGCGGTAACGCAGCAACTTTGTTGTCTTGTAACCATGTCGCGATATCAATCGTGTCTTGCTTTGTTCTTGCAAAAACAATCGCAGCATCTTCTAAATCAGCTTGAAGTAAACGAAGAAGTGCGTCTTTCTTGTGTACGTGGTTACAGAACCAAACAGATTGCGCGATGCTACCCTTGGTGCTATTTCTTGGAGACACCTGAACTGTTTGCGGGTCATTCAAATAACGCTTTGTAATGCGCTGAATTTCTTTAGGCATTGTTGCAGAGAACAACGCCATCTGCTTTGTCTCAGGGGTGTGTTGCAGGATCGTTTCAACATCATCAATAAAGCCCATACGCAGCATTTCGTCAGCTTCATCAAGAACAAGAGCCTTTAGTCCGTCGAGTTTTAATGTACCGCGGTTCAAATGGTCAATAACACGACCAGGTGTTCCAACAACAACCTTCGGGTGACGCTTTAAGCCGTCTAATTGGACTTTAAAACTTTGACCACCGTAGACAGGAAGAACGCTTAAACCAGAGATATGCTTTGAGAAGTCATTAAATGCGTCGGTGACCTGTAGTGCAAGCTCACGCGTAGGCGCAAGAACGATGACCTGAGTACATCTTTGTGAGAGGTCGATTTTATCTAATAGAGGAAGAGCAAAGGCAGCTGTTTTACCAGTACCTGTTTGCGCAAGTCCAAGTACATCGCGTCCCTCGAGCAACATTGGAATGCAAGCTTCCTGAATTTCGGTAGGCGAAACATACCCCAATTCTTCAATCGCTTGGAGTAAGGGAGCTGACAAATTTAGCTCTGAGAAAACGGTACTACTTGACATAGAAAAACGACCTCTGATTAATAAAAAGCGGTGAATTATACACCGTTCTTATTCAAATCACCTAAGGAATTTGAAAAAAAATCACTCAGAGGTTGAATCTTGAGGTTAAAAACAACTGTAAAATCTAATTTATTCTCATTTAACCTTATGAATATTCAGCGTTTTTCTATTTCCTTTTGGTGTAAAAATAAAATGGCATCAGTGATGGAGTAACGTCAGCTTTTATTCCAATGGTGTATTAAAATCTGCTGGTTTTTCAAAATCACCTTTAAAATCTTTGAGTTGATCGTTCTCAAAATAGACAGTCAGATTTTTCTCAACCAACTTATCATCCCCACGAGAAAGATGGTAAGTGTAGTACCAGACGTCTTCACGAAAAGCGTTTTCTGCAACAGGACTGCCAAGAACAAATTTTACCTGTTCTTTACTCATAGAAATACGAAGTTTATCAACCTGCTTTTGTTCAATGAAGTTACCTTGAGGGACAGAAATGCGATAAATAGAGCAGCCTGATAAAACAAGGGCGAGTAAACAAATAATGCTATAGGTGAACTTTGTTCTCATTTGAATGTGATTCTCCAATTAACGTCGCCTTTATGTTTTAGACCACAGTTGTGTTTTGGATTGCAATGGTTGGAAATAATAACTTAGCCATTGCGAATAAAAAAGACTTATTTTGAGTGCCAAATAAATGACATGATTTTCAAGGTTTTTCTATAGACCATATCCATCAAAGGAAGTTGCAATGCGCATTTTCCAAATGAAGGAAGAGCCGTATAAATTCAAGATCAACGCCTTAGATGGTCAGAAGCTCTTTTGCATTTTCGATCGCCTTGAGTGAAGTTTGGCTGCCACTCAACAGGCGTGCTAACTCTGCAATGCGCCCAGCTTTATCCAGATACAGCATGGTTGATGTTGTTGCATCTCCATCCGTTGTCTTTTTTACAAGATATTGTGCATGCCCTTGGCACGCGACTTGTGGCAAGTGGGTGACACAAATCACCTGAGTTGAACCACCAAGTTGCTGGAGTTTTTGACCGACAGCACTTGCCGTTGGGCCACTGATCCCCACATCGACTTCATCAAAGATAATGGTTGGGCAAGCAATTCTTCCTGCAAGGATCACTTGGATTGCAAGGCTGATACGTGATAGCTCACCTCCAGAAGCAACTTTGCCCATTGGCTGCGCAGGTTGTCCCGGGTTGGTTGAGACCCAAAACTCAATTTGGTCCAGACCATTTGGGCTAGGAGACTGGAACTCATCACAAACGACTCTGATTTCGAACTGACAATCTGGCATACAGAGTTCAGCAAGGCTTTGTTGTATTCGGGCACTGAGGAGGCCAGCAGCTTCCTGCCTCGCTTGGCTGAGTGTTTGAGCGGCATGTAGATAATCTTGCTGAGTGTTTTGGATCGCTTGCTCAAGTGATTGCATCTGTTCATCATCTTGATGAAGTGCGGTGAGTGTTTGATGTAATTGTTGCTGCCTGATTGACAGATCTTCGGGTTTGACTTGATGCTTTCGAGCCAGTGCAATCCCTTGCGATAGGCGCTGCTCAAGATGATAGAGTTTATCTGGATCGACCGGAATATCATTCATATAGTGACGTAAATCACCAGATGCTTCCTCGATATTCACCATGGCTTCATGGAGTAGCGTTGAAATCTTTTCTAATTGTTCATCCACCTCGCTCATTTCGGCGATTGCAGCACAGACATGTTGAATTTGACCAAAAATAGCATGTTGATCCGCATCGTAGAGTCGATTAAGAAGTTGGTGTGTTTGCGTCCGTAATTCCTGTCCATGACTTAAAATTTTGTGTTCTTGTTCAATCGACGCAAATTCGCCTTCTATAGGCGCATATTCATCCAGTTCTGAGACTTGGTACTGTGCAAGTTGGCGTTTATTTTCCCGTTGTTCCCTGGCTTGTTGCAGTGCATCATGTTTTTTATGCAGCGTTTGTAAGCAATGGTAAACATCATGGGTTTTTTGGCGAGGCAACTCACTCTCAAAGGAAGCATCGAGCAGATCGCGTTGGTATTCTGGCTTGAGTAATGCTTGATGCGCATGTTGTCCGTGGACACTTACTAGATACTGAGCCAGTTGCTTGAGTTGCTGAACCGGGACTTTTGTACCATTGATGTACGCTCTGGAAGTCCCTTGCTTTAGAATCACACGGCGCAGGGTACATTCATTTTCTATATCCAAATCATGTGCTTGCAACCAAGTTTTTGCAATGGGATGATGTTGAATGTCAAAACTTGCGGTGACTTCTGCGCGTGCATGTCCTGCGCGGATGGATTGGCTGTCTGCACGTTCTCCTAGACAGAGCAACAACGCATCAATGGCAATGGATTTTCCTGCACCAGTTTCACCGGTAATGGTGCTAAGCCCTTGATGCCAGGAGAGATCGAGATGCTCAACAATTGCAAAATTTGAAATTTGTAAATGGGTTAACATAACCGCTTGCACCGTCATTCACTAGTTTACTGTTAAAATATACAGTATTTTGTTCAGGTGCAAGCATTTCGTGTCAATATAGTTGACTTCCCCAGCCTAATTTATTCCTCAGTACCTCAAAATAATCGTAGCTGTTCGGGTGAACTAGCTTGAGTGGGTGTTTGTCTTTATTAATGATGATCTCATCACCAGGCATAACAGAAAGAATGACGTGACTATCGCAACTGACTTGTAGGTTTTCCAAATTGTCCGGAGAAAGTTTTAAACGAATTTGAGAATTTGCATTCACAACGATTGGACGATTACTCAGTGTATGTGGATACATTGGGACGAGTGTAAATGCATCGAGTTTCGGTGTGACAATTGGCCCGCCACCTGAAAGGGAGTAAGCCGTTGACCCAGTCGGTGTGGAAATAATCAAGCCATCAGAGCGCTGATTAAATACAAAATGATCATCAATAAAGCATTCGAAGCCAATCATGTGTGCGACTTTGTCAGCATGGAGTACGGCTTCATTCACGGCGGTATTACTGCTTTTCATTACTTCATGGCGATGGACTTCAACGTTGAGTAAAAAGCGTTTTTCCTCAATATATTTGCCATCGAGTACTTCTTTCAAGAGTTCTTGAAAGTTATCAGGATCGAGGTCCGTCAGGAATCCGAGATTACCACGATTGACACCAATCACTGCAACGTTAAAGCGTGAAAGAACACGTGCAGCCCCGAGCATATTACCATCACCACCAACGACAATTGCTAAATCACACTTTTTGCCGAGTGGAACGAGATCAAGTTCCTGGACATGATTATTGACCAATTGATCGGCAACACGGGACTCAACGATGACATCAGCCCCAATTTCGCACAAAAAGTCATACAATGCATTGAGGGTCTTCGCCGCGCCTTCATGTTTTGGCTTGCCAATGAGCCCAATCGTCTTAAACTTCATGGTCAACTTTACTCAAAATTCAGTTGCACGCAGTATACGATTGATCATAGATACTGGGCCAGTAAATTCAATATCTTACTGGTTTGTGTGATTTTCCCACTTGAATCGTGAATTTCCATCCCCATAATAACCGCAGCGAATTTTTTAAGGAGTCATTGTGCATGAATTCAGAACAGCAAGACGTTCAGGTTGAAGAATCTGAAGTAGCAACTGAAGAGAAAATGACGGCTGAAACTGAGCAGCCGCAAGAAAACCAAGAGCAAACAACAGTATCTGACGACCTACTTGATGCAAAAGTAGCTGAGCTTGAAATTGAATTATCGAAAGCATATGCCCAGATTGCAGATCAAAAAGACTCAGTTGTGCGTGCAGCTGCTGAGGTCGACAATATTCGTCGCCGTGCGGCCATTGATGTCGATAAAGCCAAGAAGTTTGCCTTGGAGAAGTTCGTTTCCGAGTTGCTACCTGTTTTGGATAACATGGAGCGCGCTTTGGAGTTTGCGGATAAAGAGAACGAATCTTTAAAGCCAGTTCTTGAAGGGATTGAACTCACACAAAAAACGTTGCTTTCTGTCATGGAAAAGTTTGATGTGAAAATGATCGACCCACAAGGTGAAACATTTAATCCTGAGTTTCATCAGGCAATGTCCATGCAGCCAAGTGCAGATGTTGCACCAAACACAGTCATGGCTGTAATGCAAAAAGGTTATGAACTCAATGGCCGTCTCGTTCGTCCAGCAATGGTGATGGTTTCTAAAGCAGCAGAATAGCTTAACTCGTTGGAAAACCAGGGGTGTACTGGTTTTCTAACGCATCTCAACTTGACGGTGGGGTGCAAAAAATTCAAAAAAATTTGAACTTTTCGCTTGAATTCCAAAAGTAAAAACCCCACTAAAAAGTCAACTTAAGAATATTGAATTGTATAGAAAGAATTTTGGAGTGCATCCATGGGCAAAATTATCGGTATTGATTTAGGTACTACCAATTCCTGTGTTGCCATTTTAGACGGTGAAAACACGAAAGTTATCGAAAACGCAGAAGGTGAGCGTACAACACCTTCTATCATCGCTTATACAGATGACGGCGAAACGCTTGTTGGTCAGCCAGCAAAACGCCAGGCGGTCACAAACCCGAAAAACACACTTTTTGCAATCAAGCGTTTAATTGGTCGTCGTTTCGAAGATAAAGAAGTGCAGCGTGATATCGATATCATGCCTTTCAACATCGTTCGTGCAGACAATGGTGATGCATGGGTTGAAGTGAAAGATAAGAAAATGGCAGCGCCTCAGGTTTCTGCAGAAGTCTTGAAGAAAATGAAAAAGACAGCTGAAGATTACTTAGGTGAAGCCGTCACAGAAGCCGTGATCACTGTTCCTGCATACTTCAATGACGCACAGCGTCAAGCGACGAAAGACGCTGGCCGTATCGCTGGTCTAGATGTCAAACGTATCATCAACGAGCCAACTGCTGCGGCACTTGCTTATGGTGTTGATAAGGCGACAGGCGACCGTGTTGTTGCTGTCTATGACTTAGGTGGTGGTACATTCGATATCTCAATTATTGAAATCGACGATGTGGAAGGCGAGCAAACATTCGAAGTATTGGCAACCAATGGTGATACACACCTCGGTGGTGAAGATTTCGATAACCGCGTTATCAACTACCTTGTTGAAGAGTTCAAGAAAGAGCAAGGCTTTGACCTTCGCAACGATCCGCTTGCAATGCAGCGCTTAAAAGAAGCCGCAGAAAAAGCGAAAATCGAGCTTTCTTCTGCACAGCAAACAGAAGTGAACTTGCCGTACATCACTGCGGATGCATCAGGTCCGAAACACTTAACCATCAAGATCACGCGTGCGAAGCTTGAGTCTTTGGTTGAAGATATGGTGAAGCAATCTCTTGAGCCAGTGAAGCAAGCACTTGCAGATGCAGACCTCAGCGTGAGCGATGTTCAAGATATCATCCTTGTTGGTGGTCAGACGCGTATGCCAATGGTTCAGTCTGCGGTTGCTGAATTCTTCGGTAAAGAGCCACGTAAAGATGTGAATCCTGATGAAGCGGTTGCACTTGGTGCTGCGATTCAGGCAGGTGTTCTTGCAGGTGACGTGACGGACGTTCTCCTTCTTGACGTGACACCACTATCTCTTGGTATCGAAACCATGGGTGGTGTGATGACAGCGCTGATTGAGAAAAACACGACGATCCCAACGAAGAAGTCACAGACGTTCTCAACAGCGGAAGACAACCAGTCTGCAGTAACGATTCACGTCCTTCAAGGTGAGCGTAAGCAAGCGACGGGTAACAAATCGCTTGGTCAATTCAACCTTGAAGGTATTCGTCCAGCGCAACGTGGTCTCCCGCAAATCGAAGTCACATTTGATATTGATGCGGATGGTATCTTACACGTTTCTGCAAAAGACAAAGATACAGGTAAAGAGCAGAAGATCACAATCCAGGCTTCTTCTGGTCTGAGTGATGATGAAGTCGAGCAAATGGTACGTGACGCAGAAGCAAATGCTGCGGAAGATCAGAAGTTCGAAGAGCTTGTTCAAACACGTAACCAAGCCGATGGCCTTGTTCACGCAACGCGGAAGCAGATAGAAGAAGCTGGCGCTGATCTACCTGCAGATGAGAAAGAAAAAATCGAATCTGTCATCAGTGCAGTTGAAGAAGCAATCAAAGGCGACGACAAAGAAGCGATTGATACGAAAACACAAGAGCTGATCCAAGCATCTCAAAAACTTGTTGAAATTGCACAAGCAAAAGCGCAAACACAACAAGCACAACCAGGTGCACAAGAGCAAACAGCTGAGTCAGCAGCAGATGATGTTGTGGATGCTGAGTTCGAAGAAGTGAAAGACAACAAGTAACTTCATTTTATCTTAATGAGCAGGTGTATTCGCACCTGCTCATTTCTTATTAGGAATCAGTTGTAAATTATGTCAAAACGCGATTATTACGAGGTGCTTGGAGTCGCCAAAGATGCCTCTGAGCGAGAAATCAAAAAGGCGTATAAGCGCTTAGCAATGAAATATCATCCAGACCGTACGGATGGTGATGAAGCGTTGGCTGAAAAATTCAAGGAAATCTCTGAAGCGTACGAGATCCTAACGGATTCACAAAAACGTGCTGCTTACGATCAGTATGGTCATGCAGGTGTTGATCCAAATCAGGGTGGTGCAGGTTTTGGTGGCGGTGCAGACTTCGGCGATATTTTTGGTGACATGTTCGGGGATATTTTCGGTGGTGGTGGCCGTCGTCAATCCAGAGCACAGCGTGGTGCCGACCTTCGATATAATTTAGAACTGACGCTTGAAGAGGCCGTTCGCGGTAAAAATGTTGAAATTAAAGTCCCGACTTGGGTCAGCTGTGAGCCGTGTGGCGGCAGTGGCGCAAAGAAAGGCACTTCTCCAAAATCTTGTCCAACCTGTCATGGGTCTGGTCAAGTGCAAATGCGCCAAGGTTTCTTTGCCGTTCAACAAACCTGTCCGACCTGTTCAGGCCGTGGCCAAGTGATATCTGATCCATGTAATAGCTGTCATGGTCAAGGACGTGTTGAAAAATCGAAGACCTTATCCGTGAAGGTTCCAGCTGGTGTTGATACGGGTGACCGTATTCGTTTAGCTGGTGAAGGCGAAGCAGGCCAGTTTGGTGCACCAGCAGGTGACTTGTATGTACAAGTCAATGTCCGTGAACATCCGATTTTTGTTCGTGATGGCAACAATCTTTATTGTGAAGTGCCCATTGGCTTCACGAGTGCAGCACTTGGTGGTGAAATCGAAGTACCAACACTGGATGGGCGTGCAAAACTAAAAATTCCGAATGAAACGCAAACAGGCAAAATGTTCCGGATGCGTGGAAAAGGAGTTCAGTCTGTACGAAGCGGCTCAGTCGGAGACCTCATTTGTAAAGTGATTGTGGAAACACCAGTCAAACTGACAGAACATCAAAAAGAGCTATTAAGAGAGCTTGAAGAATCGATGGGAGATTCAAATGCCAAGCATAAGCCGAAAGAAAAAGGTTTTTTTGATGGTGTGAAGAATTTCTTCGATGACCTGAGAGGCTAATCGATTTTTACTTGAAAAAAGTCACCAAAAGGTGACTTTTTTTATGGTATTCTTTTTTTCATCAGTCCATATTCTTAGCAAAGTGATATCGATGCAAGTATTCAAAAAGCCACTTATCACAATTTCAATCGTGATCTCCCTCTGTCTCCTGGCAGCTTGCCAACGTTCCCCAACGGGGCGAAGCCAACTTCTGCTTTTTTCCAAAGAAAAAATGGCAAAGATGGGTGAGCAATCTTTTACACAGCTGAAAGATGCTGAAAAAAAAGAAGGGAAAATTTCAACCGATAAGAAATTGAATGCACGTGTTCAATGTATTTCATCAAATATCATTCGCCAATTAGAGACTGACAATAATCCAAAAGATTGGGAAGTCGTTGTATTTGATAGCGATCAACTCAATGCTTTTGCGCTGCCAGGCGGCAAAATTGGTGTTTACACCGGGATATTAAAGGCAGCGAAAAATAATGATCAACTTGCTGCGGTGATTGGCCACGAGGTTGGACACGTTTTGGCTCAGCACGGGAACGCACGCGTTTCCAATAATGTTGCAATCCAGCTTGGTTTGAGTGCTGCAGATGTGCTGATTAGCAGTAGTGAAGCATCAAGTTATCGTGGCGAGTTGATGGCTGCATTGGGATTAGGCGCCCAATATGGCGTGGCATTACCCTACAGTCGCAGTCACGAATCAGAAGCGGATATTATCGGTTTAGAGTTGATGCACAAAGCGGGCTTTAATGTGGAAGATGCGCCAAAACTTTGGCAAAACATGGCAGCTTTATCCAAAGGCTCACCACCTGAGTTTTTATCTACACATCCAAATCCCAAAACTCGCCAGCGCGACTTGGCGAAGCATGGTGAATATATTCAAGATACGGTCGTCAAAGGCCGCCGTCCAAACTGCTAGATTTTTTTACAAATTACACTGACATAATGACCTTGAGGGGATGGCTTATCCCCTCCCACAGATTAGAAACCTTATGAACAAACAACTTCGAGTCGGAATTTTTGGTGCGAATGGCCGTATGGGTCGTTCTTTGATTTCAATGATTGCAGAAGCCGATCAACTTCAGCTTGCAGGCGCTTATGTGCGACCAGGGAATAACTTTATTGGGATGGATGCAGGCGAGATGGCTGGTGTTGGCGCACTCAATTGTGGTGTCACCGACCAGCTGGATCCTGAGGCTGTCGATATCGTGATTGATTTCACGCTACCCGAAGGGATGGTGAAACACTTAGCTTGGTGTCGCCAGTATAAAATCCCAATGGTTGTTGGCACAACAGGTGTTAATGTAGAAACACTCGCAGCACTTGAGCAAGCAGGGGAGGATATCCCGTTGTTGTTCTCAGCCAATATGTCTAAGGGCGTCAACTTGCTCTTTAAACTGGTCGACATTGCTGCTAAGGCAATTGGTCAGCAATCTGATATCGAAGTCATTGAAGCTCATCACCGCTTTAAGAAAGATTCGCCATCTGGAACAGCTGTGAAAATAGGTGAAGTCATTGCAAAAGCCCTTGACCGGGACTTAAATAAACATGCGATTTATGGTCGAGAAGGGATCACCGAAGAGCGTGATAGAGAAACCATCGGCTTTGCGACGGTGAGAGCCGGAGATATCACGGGCGATCATACGGTGATGTTTGGTGATATCGGTGAGCGATTGGAACTGACACACCGTGCACACAGCCGCGATACCTTTGCACGAGGAGCGCTGGATGCAGCATTATGGCTGGTGCAGCAGCCAAAGGGATTTTACAAAATGGAAGATATCTTCGAATTATAGCTACTTTGCTTAGAATCTGGTTAAAATGGGTGTTTTTATTTAAAAAAGAGCAATTTGCATAAAAAATAAAGAAAAAAGTAGCCACAATGTTCGATCTTAGGTAGAATCCTTGCAATTTGCCAAATGGTAATGCGCATGTTTTTAGTATTGTAAGCGGGAGTAAAACTTCGAGTTTTTCCCGTTTTTTTCTGTCTAGGAGGAGAACTTGAGTAAATCGGCTATTTTAGTCCTTGAAGACGGAACAGTGTTCCGGGGTACTTCAATTGGCGCAACGGGCGTCACTGTCGGGGAAGTCGTCTTTAACACCTCGATGACGGGGTATCAGGAAATTTTAACCGATCCCTCGTATGCAGAACAGATCGTGACCTTAACCTATCCTCATATTGGAAATACGGGAACGAATCCAGAAGATGAAGAGTCCGGAAAAATATGGTCCAAAGGCCTCATTATCCGTGATCTTCCCCTCATTTCTTCTAACTTCCGTAGTCAAGCATCTCTTTCAGAATACCTTCAACGAAATCAAATCATCGGCATTGCAGATATCGATACACGTAAATTGACTCGTTTGCTCCGTGAAAAAGGCGCCATGAATGGCTGCATTATTGCAAAAGAAAGCTCGATTGATGCATCTGCAAGTGAAGACTTTGAAGCAAAGGCACTTGAAAGCGCGAAAGGTTTCCCAGGACTTAAAGGGATGGATTTGGCGAAAGTGGTTTCAACACAAGAAACCTACGATTGGCTGGAAGGTTCTTGGCGTTTAGGTGAAGGATTTTCAATCCTTGCGAAAGAAGACGCACAGTTTCATGTTGTCGCATATGACTTCGGCGTAAAACGCAACATCTTAAGAATGCTGGTTGATCGCGGTTGTCGATTGACAGTTGTTCCTGCGCAAACATCTGCTGAAGAAGTCTTAAAAATGAATCCAGATGGTGTGTTCCTATCCAATGGTCCTGGTGATCCTGAGCCGTGTGACTATGCCATCAATGCAATTCGCAAATTCTTAGAAGTGGGGCTCCCAACCTTTGGTATCTGCCTTGGCCACCAGTTATTGGCTTTGGCAAGTGGTGCGACGACGATGAAAATGAAATTCGGTCACCATGGTGCGAACCATCCAGTGAAAGACTTGGAAAACAACTGTGTCATGATCACCAGCCAAAACCATGGCTTTGCAGCGGACGAAACATCCCTGCCGTCACACTTAAAAGCGACCCATGTCTCATTATTTGATGGTTCACTCCAAGGGATCCACCATACTGAGAAGCCAGCATTTAGCTTCCAGGGACACCCTGAGGCAAGCCCAGGCCCACATGATGCGGCACCACTTTTCGATCACTTTATTGAACTGATGCAACAAAAGCGATAAGCCAGAGGATTAAATCACACCATGCCAAAGCGTCAAGATATACAAAGCATTCTCATCTTAGGTGCAGGTCCAATCGTGATTGGACAAGCCTGTGAATTTGATTACTCCGGTGCGCAAGCTTGTAAAGCACTTCGTGAAGAAGGTTACAGAGTGATCCTGGTCAACTCGAACCCAGCAACAATCATGACTGATCCGGAAATGGCTGATGCAACTTATATCGAGCCGATTCACTGGGAAGTAGTCTCGAAAATCATCGAAAAAGAACAGCCTGATGCCGTCCTACCAACAATGGGTGGCCAGACCGCCTTGAACTGCGCACTTGATCTGGAAAAACACGGCGTGCTTGAAAAGTTCGGCGTCGAAATGATTGGTGCAACAGCAGACGCAATCGATAAAGCAGAAGATCGTGAGCGCTTCGATAAGGCAATGAAATCCATTGGCCTTGAAACGCCACGCGCAGAAACCGCGCACTCCATGGATGAAGCCTTGGACGTGCTCACGCGCATCGGTTTCCCATGTATTATCCGCCCTTCATTTACCATGGGTGGATCCGGCGGTGGTATTGCTTACAACAAAGAAGAATTTGAAGAAATCTGTCTGCGAGGTCTTGATTTATCACCAACAAACGAGCTGTTGATTGATGAATCCCTGATCGGCTGGAAAGAATATGAAATGGAAGTCGTTCGTGATAAGAGCGACAACTGTATCATTGTTTGTGCGATTGAAAACATTGATCCAATGGGTGTTCATACGGGTGACTCAATCACTGTTGCACCAGCACAAACACTCACAGATAAAGAATACCAATTGATGCGAAATGCATCGATGGCTGTCCTCCGTGAGATCGGGGTAGAAACCGGTGGCTCGAATGTTCAGTTTGGTGTTTGTCCTGAGACAGGTCGTATGGTCATCATCGAGATGAACCCTCGTGTTTCACGCTCATCGGCTCTTGCATCGAAAGCAACAGGTTTTCCAATTGCCAAGATAGCTGCAAAATTAGCGGTTGGTTATACGCTTGATGAACTTTCCAATGATATTACTGGTGGTCATACTCCGGCTTCTTTCGAGCCAAGTATCGACTACGTAGTGACTAAGATCCCAAGGTTTAATTTTGAAAAGTTCTCAGGATGTAATGATCGCCTAACGACACAGATGAAGTCAGTTGGTGAAGTCATGGCGATTGGCCGCAACCAGCAAGAGTCTCTGCAAAAAGCATTGCGTGGCTTGGAAGTTGGTGCAACAGGTTTTGATCCACTCCTTGATTTGGAAGATGCAGAAGCAAAAGAAAAACTGATCCATGAGTTAAAAGAGCCTGGTTCACAACGGATTTGGTATGTTGCAGATGCCTTTCGCCTGGGTATGACGGTTGAGGAAGTTTTCGAGTTTACAAAGATCGATCCTTGGTTCCTTGTACAAATTGAAGATTTAGTACTCACTGAAAAGCAAATCGTGCAGTCTGGAATGGCTGGGTTGACAGATGAACTGTTACGTCAATTGAAACGAAAAGGATTTTCGGACGCGCGACTGGCGACTGTTCTTGGTGTAAGCGAATCCGAAGTACGCCGCAAACGTCACCAGATGGAAATTTTCCCAGTCTACAAACGGGTTGATACGTGTGCGGCTGAGTTCTCTTCTGACACAGCGTATATGTACTCCACATATGATGAAGAGTGTGAAGCCCAACCTTCTGATAAAAAGAAAATCATTGTTTTAGGTGGTGGACCAAACCGTATCGGTCAAGGGATTGAGTTCGATTATTGCTGTGTTCATGCGGCATTAGCATTGCGTGATGACGGTTACGAAACCATTATGGTGAATTGTAACCCAGAGACTGTTTCTACGGATTATGATACGTCAGATCGTCTCTATTTCGAACCGATCACATTAGAAGACGTTCTAGAGATAGTTCGACTAGAAAACCCAGAAGGTGTCATCGTTCAATATGGTGGTCAAACACCATTGAAGCTTGCAAGAGCGCTGGAGGCAAATGGAGTGCCAATTATTGGTACTTCTCCGGATGCGATTGACCGTGCAGAAGACCGTGAGCGTTTCCAGCAGTTAGTGAAACTGCTTGGTATCAAACAGCCACCCAATGCAACAGTGACTTCCGTTGAAGAGGCGGTGATCAAAGCGAAAGAGATCACCTACCCAATGGTCGTTCGTCCATCTTATGTTCTCGGTGGTCGAGCAATGGAAATTGTCTATGATGAGAACGATTTACGTCGTTACATGAACGAAGCAGTTTCTGTATCGAACGAAGCACCAGTGCTTCTGGACAAGTTCCTCGATAACGCGATTGAAGTTGATATTGATGCGATTTGTGATGGTACGAATGTCGTGATTGGCGGCATTATGGAACATATTGAGCAAGCGGGTATTCACTCAGGTGATTCAGCATGTTCATTACCACCATATACGCTTGGCCAGGAAGTTCAGGATAGGATGAGAGAACAAGTTCGCAAAATGGCACTGGAACTCGGAGTTGTTGGTTTGATGAACACGCAATTCGCGGTCAAAGAAGGTCAGATCTATATCATTGAGGTCAACCCGCGTGCTGCACGTACAGTACCTTTCGTCTCCAAGGTCACAAGCGTGCCACTTGCAAAAGTTGCAGCGCGTGTGATGGCTGGCCAATCTCTGGAAGAGCAGGGCATCACGCGCGAGGTGATTCCAAGTTATTACTCCATTAAAGAAGTTGTCATGCCGTTTAATAAATTTATCGGTGTTGACCCAATTCTTGGCCCAGAAATGCGCTCAACAGGCGAGGTTATGGGTGTTGGTGAAACCTTCCCTGAAGCTTATGCCAAAGGACAGCTAGGGGCGAATAATGTTTTACCACGTGGTGGGCGTGCGTTGATTTCCGTGAGAAATATCGATAAACAACGTGTAGTCGAGTTGGCCCGTCAAATGGTAGACTTAGGATATGAGATTGATGCAACCCGTGGTACAGCAGAAGCATTAACCTCAGCAGGCATTGATTGTCGTACAGTCAATAAGGTCTATGAAGGACGCCCTCATATCCTTGATCGGATCAAAAACGGTGAATATAGCTATATCGTCAATACAACGGAAGGCCGCCAAGCGATTGAAGATTCCAAAGTATTAAGACGGGGTGCCTTGCAGTATAAGACAAATTATACGACGACATTGAATGCCGCTTTCGCGACCTGTCGAGCACATGAAGCAGATGACAGAAGTCGTGTGAGTTCAGTGCAAGAATTACATAAGAGAATTATTCAATGAATCAGATACCGATGACAGTCCGCGGAGCAGAAATGCTCCGTCAGGAACTGAACCATCTGAAAACAGTCCGTCGTCCAGAAATCATTGAGGCGATAGCAGAAGCGAGAGAGCATGGAGATCTGAAAGAAAACGCAGAATACCATGCTGCCCGAGAGCAACAAGGATTTTGTGAAGGGCGTATTCAGGAGATCGAAGCAAAGCTGTCGCTAGCGCAAATCATTGATATCACGAAGATGCAAAATAATGGCCGAGTGATTTTTGGAGCAACAGTGACAGTACTCAACGTTGAAGAAGATAAGGAAGTGCAATACAAGATTGTGGGAGATGATGAAGCAGATATTAAAGAAAATCTTGTTTCAGTGAACTCACCTGTTGCACGTGGTCTTATTGGAAAGGAGCTTGATGATGTCGTTTATATTGATACACCTTCTGGAACGATTGAATACGAGATCACAGAAGTTGAATATATCTAAGGTCAGTTTATCTTCCATACATGTTGCTACAGGTGGCTGCTTTCGAAAGGGTGGTTGGCTCTAGGGCAAGATCAAAAAAAGCTGCGTTTGCAGCTTTTTTTATTGATTTGTAAAGTCTCTCAGGTGAGTGTCTGAGTGATTACTTTTTCGGTAATTGAATTTTCTTATCATCGGTAGGGCGATAAAGCACAATGATATGGCCAATTGTTTGGACTTTCGTTGCGTTCGTTTCGCGAACGATTGCTTCAAATACTTGCTGTTTCAGTTCACGATCTTCAGAAGGAGCTTTGACTTTAATCAACTCGTGATGATCAAGTGCCAATTCAATTTCAGATAAAACGCCTTCAGTTAAGCCATGCTGACCAAGAAGAACAACAGGCTTGAGATCATGCGCTAACTGTTTTAAATACTGCTTTTGTTTATTCGATAGGTTCATTTCGTAAAAATTCTTGATAAAAAAACTTGAATTAGGCGTATTCTAACGCCATTTAGAAAGTATTACTAATCGTAACGCAGCGACTCTTTGCTTTGTCTGGGAGGCGTTGATATTGATTGAAGCAATCGCTATTGAAAAAAACGACCTGCTTTACATCAAGATAGACAGAATAAAGAATGATAAATTATGGCAAAAAAAAGCCGCTCGGCCAGTAGTAAACGGTGGTTAAAAGAACATTTCGACGATAAATACGTACAAGCAGCGCAACGAAAAGGACTTCGATCGCGTGCTGTGTTTAAATTGGAAGAGATCCAAAACAAAGACAAAATAATGCGTCCAGGGATGACAGTCGTTGATTTAGGGGCCGCTCCTGGGGGATGGTCTCAATTTGCCGTTGAACAGGTTGGTCAAAAAGGACAGGTGATTGGTTGTGATATCCTTCCAATGGACCCAATCGCAGGTGTTGACTTTCTTCAAGGTGATTTCCGTGAGGAAGCTGTTCTCAACGCCCTCTTAGAGCGTGTTGGTGAAAAAAGTGTTGATATTGTATTGTCTGATATGGCACCAAACATGAGTGGGAATGATAATGTTGATCAACCCCGCTCAATGTATTTGGTCGAGCTTGCATTAGACATGTGTCATCAGGTTTTAAAACCAGGTGGCACTTTTGTGGTGAAGGTATTTCAAGGGGAAGGATTTGATCAATTCTTTAAAGATGTGAAATCTGCCTTTAAAACGATCCGTACAAGAAAGCCGGATTCATCACGAGCACGGTCAAGAGAAGTATATTTAGTAGCGACAGGCTACAAACTATAGTAAATTTACCCTTTAGCATGGATTAATAGACGAGCGAGGTTATTAGCTTGAGCGACATGGCAAAGAATCTGGTAATTTGGTTGGTGGTTGCAGTGGCAATCATGGCCTTTTTCCAAAGTCTCAACACGAGTGATCCTTCGCGGGATAACATGAATTACACGCAGTTTAACACTGAAGTGAGAAACGGCGAGATCAAACAGGTCAGAATTGAACGCGATGGTGTGATCCGCGGTGAGAAAAAGAATGGTGATTCATTCAAAACAGTCATCCCGGGCATCCATGATCAAAACTTGATCGACTTCCTGTTAAAAAATGAAGTTGAAATGGTGGGTGAGCCACCAGAAGAGCAAAGTATTCTGACATCGATTTTTATTTCCTGGTTCCCGATGCTTCTCTTAATTGGCGTCTGGATTTTCTTCATGCGACAGATGCAAGGTGGCGGTGGTAAGGGTGCCATGTCCTTTGGCAAAAGTCGTGCACGTTTACTCAACGAAGACCAGGTTAAAACAACATTCTCTGATGTTGCTGGTTGTGATGAAGCAAAAGAAGAAGTTTCTGAGCTTGTCGATTATCTTCGTGATCCTTCCAAGTTCCAAAGATTGGGCGGAAAGATCCCGAAAGGTGTCTTAATGGTTGGTCCACCGGGTACAGGTAAAACTCTATTGGCAAAAGCCATTGCTGGTGAGGCGAAAGTACCATTCTTTACCATTTCTGGTTCAGACTTTGTTGAAATGTTTGTGGGTGTTGGTGCATCGCGTGTTCGTGATATGTTCGAACAAGCGAAGAAAGCTGCACCTTGTATCATCTTCATCGATGAAATTGACGCAGTGGGTCGCCAGCGTGGTGCTGGACTAGGCGGCGGTCATGATGAACGTGAACAAACGCTCAACCAAATGCTTGTAGAAATGGATGGTTTTGAAGGTAACGAAGGCATCATTGTCATTGCTGCAACAAACCGACCAGATGTACTTGACCCTGCATTACTTCGCCCAGGACGTTTTGACCGCCAGGTTGTTGTCGGATTACCAGATGTTCGTGGTCGAGAGCAAATCTTGAAAGTACATATGCGCAAAGTTCCACTTGGCGAAAATGTTGAAGCTTCGCTTATCGCACGTGGAACGCCAGGTTTCTCTGGTGCAGACTTGGCAAACTTAGTCAATGAAGCTGCATTATTTGCTGCACGTGCAAACAGCCGTGTGGTGAGCATGGAACAATTTGATAAAGCCAAAGATAAAATCTTGATGGGCTCTGAGCGTAAATCAATGGTCATGAGTGAAAGCGAGAAAGAAATGACTGCTTATCACGAAGCGGGCCATGCGATTGTTGGTCGATTAGTTCCTGAGCATGATCCAGTCTACAAGGTATCGATCATTCCTCGAGGCCGTGCACTTGGTGTCACCATGTATCTGCCAGAGCAAGATCGTGTCAGTCACAGTAAACAGCATCTTGAAAGTATGATTTCAAGCCTATTTGGTGGTCGTCTCGCTGAAGAAATCATTTATGGAGAGGAAAAGGTGACCACTGGTGCATCGAATGATATCGAAAGAGCGACTGATATTGCGAAGAAAATGGTGACTCAGTGGGGACTTTCAGAAAAGATGGGGCCACTACTTTATGCTGAAGAGGAAGGAGAAGTCTTCCTTGGACGCAGTTCAGCGAAATCATCACATATGTCAGACGAAACGGCACGTGATATTGACGCTGAGGTGAGGTTACTCATTGACCGTAATTACGATCGTGCGAAAGATCTCTTACTTGAAAATATGGATATCCTTCATTCCATGAAAGATGCGCTGATGAAGTACGAGACTATTGATCGCTTCCAGATTGATGATCTGATGGAAAGAAAAGAAGTACGCCCACCTTCGGACTGGGAAAGAAAGGATGATGCTTCCGATGATAACAAGCCGGGTTCTGGTGAAGGTGAGGCAACGTCTCAGCCATACATCAAACCGGATAATTCAGCAGCACATTAATATGCCCAAATCGGGCTAGGCATCTCTGTTCTTTTAAAAGATATGCCTGTGAATAAAATGAAGCCCCGCTTATCAGCGGGGTTTTTTTACAGAGAAAAATAATATGAAATTTAGATCCCACGATTTGGATCTTTCAGAACCCAAGATTATGGGGATTTTAAATGTCACACCAGACTCTTTTTCAGATGGTGGTCAATTTCACTCAATCGGTCATGCTTTAAGACAAGCAGAAACAATGCTCCAATCAGGCGCTGATATGATTGATATTGGTGGAGAGTCCACAAGGCCTGGTGCCGATTTTGTGTCTGCTGACGAGGAATTATCCCGGGTTATTCCAATCATTGAAGCTGTTCATCGAGAATTTCAGTGCTTGATTTCAATTGATACCAGTAAACCACAAGTCATGCACGAATCTATCGCGGCAGGGGCTTGTTTGATTAATGATGTTCGAGCTCTGCAAGAAGAAGGCGCATTAGAAGCTGCTGCGAAATTAAACGTACCAGTGTGTCTGATGCATATGCAAGGTCAACCAAAAACGATGCAAGATGCACCAACTTATCAAGATATTCAATCTGAGGTTATCGCATTTTTTGAAGAACGAATTTCAGCATGCTTTAAAGCAGGCATTCCAAATTCGAATTTGATTCTCGATCCAGGGTTTGGGTTTGGTAAAACCTTATCTCACAATTATGAACTACTCAGAAAACTATCCAATTTTTCACGTTTGAAGTGCCCAATTCTTGTCGGACTCTCCAGAAAGAGTATGATAGGAAGTCTATTGCAAGTGGATGTAAATGAACGATTGATTGGTAGTGTGGCTGGTGCGTTGCTTGCTGCTCAGCAAGGCGCTCAGATTCTCAGAGTTCATGATGTTAAAGAAACAAAACAAGCGTTAGCAGTATGGCGCGCCACAAAATATGGGGTGGATCAGTGACTGTACGAAAATATTTTGGAACTGATGGCGTTCGAGGACTGGTAGGGCAATATCCAATTACTCCTGAGTTCGCCCTGAGGTTAGGCTGGGCTGCTGGACGTGTTCTCTCTACAAAGGGAACCAGAAAGGTTCTAATTGGAAAAGATACACGTATTTCTGGATATATGTTAGAGACCGCTCTCGAGTCAGGCTTAATTGCGGCTGGCCTTGATGTTGGGCTAATGGGACCAATGCCGACGCCAGGTGTTGCTTATTTAACACAAACATTCCGTGCAGAAGCAGGGATTGTCATTAGTGCTTCCCATAATCCTTATCATGATAATGGCATCAAGTTCTTTTCTAGCGACGGGACGAAACTCGCTGATGAAGTCGAACTTGCGATTGAAGCTGAACTCGATAAAGAGATGACTTGTGTTGATTCTGCAAATCTTGGAAAAGCGTACCGGATTGCTGATGCTGCGGGTCGATATATTGAATTCTGCAAAAGGCAATTACCCTACGACCTATCCCTCAGCGGATTAAAAATTGTTGTCGATTGTGCAAATGGCGCAACTTACCATATTGCACCGAATGTGTTTCAGGAATTAGGGGCTGATGTCATCTCTATCGCTTGTGAACCTGATGGATTAAATATCAATCGAGAATGCGGTGCGACTCACCTTGATGCATTGCAGAACGCAGTTATCAAGTATGAAGCTGATGTTGGTATTGCGCTGGATGGTGATGGTGATCGTTTGATGATGGTTGATCGAAATGGTCAAGCAGTCGATGGAGACCAGTTGTTGTATATCCTGGCCTGTCACAATGCAGCGCAGCCTGGTTTTGCAGGTGGTGTCGTTGGTACGCAAATGAGTAACATGGGCCTCGAAGTCGCTTTAAAACAGCGTGGTATCGATTTTCTTCGCAGTAAAGTCGGAGATCGATATGTACTTGAGCTACTGAGACAACAGGGCTGGCATATTGGTGGAGAAAGCTCAGGTCATTTAATTAACTTACTCCATACAACGACAGGTGATGGTGTGATTTCTGCGGTCCAGATCCTGGAAATCATGGTTCGCCATCAACAAGGGCTTGAAACATTGCTCAGTGATATGAATATGTTTCCCCAAACGATGATCAATGTTCGGGTTTCTCAAAATAAGAACGAATTATTGGAAAATGAGGCTTTGCAATCACTGGTGAAACAAGTCGAGGATAAACTTGCAGGAGCGGGGCGTGTCTTATTACGTCCTTCTGGTACAGAGCCAGTTATTCGTGTCATGGTTGAAGCTGAAGATAAAATGAAAACAACACACTTTGCGCAAGAAATTGCCGATTTCGTCGAGAAATTAGCCGGTTGATTAAAAAAGTAAAAAAGTCCCTTGTATATTTGGGTGAGTTAATATAGTATCTCGCCCGCCTTGAACAGGAGAAGTCAATGTCTGTTAGAACGCGATACGTTATCGCTAACTGGAAAATGAATGGTCATCGAGATTTAGTCTCTGCCTTCAATCAGACCTTTGCAAACTATCAGGGTGATACAAAAGTTATAGTTTGTCCTCCTTTTACGCTGCTTGGTAGCAATTGGGATGAGCAAATTAAGCTAGGTGCACAGAATATGTCAGAGCATGCTCAAGGTGCATATACTGGCGAAGTATCATCAGATATGTTGAAAGAGCTTCAAGTTTCTTATGTGATCATTGGCCATTCAGAGCGAAGAGCACTGTACGGTGAGTCCGATCAGCTTGTTGCTGACAAAGTTCAGAGCGCAATTAACAACAATCTTATGCCGGTTCTTTGTGTTGGTGAAACTGACGAGCAAAGAGAAGCTGGCGAAACATTTCATGTTGTTAAGAAACAGATTTCAACAGTTATCGAAAAAATCGGTACTGACGCGTTAACAAAAGTTATCATTGCTTACGAACCTATTTGGGCAATTGGTACAGGAAAGACGGCTACACCTGCACAAGCGCAGGATGTCCATCAAGCAATAAGAGCATATATTGCTGAGTCAAATTCTAATGCTGCAAGCCAAATCTCATTATTATACGGCGGTAGTGTTAACGCAGATAATTGCTCAGAACTTTTTGAGCAGAAGGATATTGACGGTGGTCTTGTTGGTGGCGCAAGCTTAAAACCAGAAGATTTCCATAAAATTTGTATCAGCGTCTAGGAGAAACAAAATGGGTATTTTACAGGAAATACTATTGATCGCCTTTGTCTTAGTCGCTATTGCTTTGATCGCATTGATTCTCATTCAGCAAGGTAAAGGGTCTGATATGGGGGCATCATTCGGCGCAGGTGCATCGGCTACTTTGTTTGGCTCATCTGGTTCCGGAAATGCAATGACAAAGATCACTGCGATACTGGCTACGATATTTTTTGTCTTATGTCTTGTTTTAGGGTCTATGACTGCAAACTCGACAAAGCAGACAAATGAGTGGGAAAATTTAGCAACGGATTCAGCTCCAGCAACAGTACCTGCTGAGGAGAAGAAACCAGTTGAGAATTTACCACCAGAAAACTAAAAGATTTGCCGAGATGGTGGAATTGGTAGACACGCTATCTTGAGGGGGTAGTGCCTAAACAGGCGTGCGGGTTCAAGTCCCGCTCTCGGCACCAAATTAGAGTGCCAAATTTGGTGCTTTTTCTCTGAAAGTAAAAATAAAAATTATATTTTGGCTGACAGAGTCATTTGGGTTTGTAGAATCCAGATGAATGCTTTATGATATGCAACCCATTTGGAATTTGGATATCTCTCTGAGTGTTTTATTTTTCCTCCAGTTGAAGGAAATAAAACAATAGAGAAATGAACGGGGTATGTCGTCCATAAAGACAAATTTCGTTATTGATTGTTTTTTTTGGTCGCATTATAATCTGCGGCAGCAAGCGCGGGGTGGAGCAGCCTGGTAGCTCGTCGGGCTCATAACCCGAAGGTCGTCGGTTCAAATCCGGCCCCCGCAACCAGTATTATTTATCTCTTCAAGGCAAGTCCTGATAAGATAAAATGGTTGTTCGAAGTAAGCCCCGCTTGTCGGGGCTTTTTGCTATCTGAAATCCGCTCTGGAGATCAAATGGGCTATTGTGCCCTTTTTTTGTTTTGGAGACTTTGTCTTGGCTAAGTTAGAAGATCAATTAACTGAAATGTTAACCCCTGCGGTTGAAGCGGAAGGCTTTGAGCTGCTTGGTATTGAATTTATTCGTGCGAAACAATCAACGTTGCGCCTGTATATCGATCATGAGAATGGCATCAATGTTGATGATTGTGCAGTGGTTAGCCATCAAGTCAGTGCGGTTTTGGATGTTGAAGATCCAATTAGTACAGAGTATACATTGGAAGTTTCATCTCCAGGAATGGACAGACCGTTATTCAAGCAAACTCATTATGAAGCGGTCGTTGGAGAAGAAATTTCACTTCGATTAAATATGCCTCAGGATGGACGTCGTAAATTCAAAGGTGAATTAAAGCGTGTCGAGAATGACATGCTGGTCATCGACGTTGACGGAACCGAATTCATGCTGATGTTAGGCAACGTTGAAAAAGCAAATCTAGTTCCAAATTTCAAAAAATAGGCCACCCAAGAGGGCAGAATAGCGAGGCATCACGGTATGGCAAAAGAAGTACTCCTAGTCGTTGAGGCGGTATCAAATGAAAAATCAGTACCGCGCGAAAAAATTTTTGAAGCATTAGAAATTGCGTTAGCAACTGCGACCAAGAAAAAATATGAAGGCGATATTGATGTCCGCATTTCTATCGACCATAAAACGGGTGATTTTGACACTTTCCGCCGCTGGGTGATTGTGGAAGATGACCTGATTGAAAATCCATTTCGTGAAATTACAATCTCTGCTGCGCAGTATGATGACCCTGAGCTACAGCTTGGTGATTATGTTGAAGAGCAGATTGAATCCATCACATTTGACCGTATCACGACTCAAACGGCAAAACAGGTGATTGTCCAAAAGGTCCGCGAAGCAGAGCGCGCTCAGGTTGTTGAGCAGTTTATGGATCAAGTTGGCGAGCTCATCACAGGTGTTGTGAAGAAGATGAACCGGGATAGTGTTGTACTCGATCTTGGTAACAATGCTGAAGCAATTATGTATCGTGACGATATGCTACCTCGTGAAAACTTCCGCCCGGGCGACCGCGTCAGAGGTTTGTTACATGCAGTCAAGCCAGAAGCACGTGGTAGTCAGCTATTTATCAGTCGCTCCCATCCGCAAATGTTGATTGAACTTTTTAAAGTTGAAGTGCCAGAAATCGGTGAAGAACTGATAGAAGTCAAAGGTGCTGCACGAGATCCTGGCTCAAGAGCCAAGATTGCTGTAAAGACAAACGATAAAAGAATTGACCCTGTTGGCGCTTGTGTTGGTATGCGTGGCGCACGGGTTCAGGCTGTTTCTGGCGAGCTTGGTGGTGAGCGAATTGATATTGTTTTGTTTGACGATAATCCTGCGCAATTTGTCATTAACGCAATGGCTCCAGCTGAAGTTGCATCGATTGTCATGGATGAAGATGTGAAGACGATGGATATTGCGGTTGATTCGAGCAACTTGGCCCAGGCAATTGGACGGAGTGGACAGAATGTCCGACTTGCAAGCCAATTGACGGGGTGGGAGCTCAATGTCATGACGGTTGAAGACATGACTGCGAAGCATCAGGAAGAATCAAGCAAAATTGTGAACCTATTTACCAGCAATCTCGATATTGACGAAGATTTTGCAATGGTATTAATTGATGAAGGCTTCTCAAGCCTTGAAGAAATTGCTTACGTTCCAATGAGCGATCTCCTCTCAATTGATGGTTTAGAAGAAGATATGGTTGAAGAGCTTCGTTCACGTGCTAAAGCGGCATTGACCACGAAAGCACTGGCTTCTGAAGAATCTTTAGAAGGCGTACAACCAAGCGAAGAACTTCTTGCTCTTAAAGGTATGGACAAGCACATTGCTTATCAGCTTGCGAGCAAGGGAATTAGTTCTCTGGAAGATCTGGCAGAGCAGGGCGTTGATGATTTGTCGAGTATTGAAGATTTGACAGAGGAACAGGCAGGTGAGCTGATTATGGCTGCACGAAACATCTGCTGGTTTAATGAAGACAACGATGAATAACAGGATCAACGGGGGTAACGAGTCACCATGGCTGAAGTACATATCGAAAAACTAGCCAACGACGTTGGTACGAGTGTAGAACGTCTGGTTCAGCAATTTGCTGAAGCTGGGATTACGAAAAATTCCGATGATCTTGTAACAGAGGATGAAAAATCCACGTTGCTTGATTATTTAAACCGTTCTCATGGCGGAACTGGCACATCAGAGCCAAGCCGCATGACACTGAAGCGCAAGACGAAAAGTACACTGAGCATTACAGGCTCAGGAGGAAAGGAAAAGTCTGTTCAGGTCGAAGTTCGTAAAAAGAAGACTTACGTCAAGAAAACTGCTGTGGATGAAGCAAAACGCGAGGAAGAAGAGCGTTTAGCGCAAGAAGAAGCAGAACGTCAAGCGAAAGAGGAAGCAGAGCGTATCGTGAAGGAAGAAGCTGCGCGTAAGGCTAAGGAAGAAGCTGACCGTAAAGCCAAGGAAGAAGCTGAGCGTAAAGCAAAAGAAGAAGCAGATCGCAAAGCGAATGAAGAAGCACAGCGCCAAGCGACAGACGCAAAGCGCGATGATGCATCCCAGGTATCTGACGAGAATACGCCAGATGCGAAGTCTGAAGAAGAGCGTTTATTAGAGCAAGAGTTGTTGAAAAAGCAACAGGAAGCTGAAGCTGAGCGCAAAGCAGAAGAAGAGAAAAGAATGTTAGAAGAAGCACGTCGTCTAGCTTCTGAAAATGAGGCTCGTTGGGCGGAAGAAGAAAACCGCCGTCGTTCCTCAGAAGAGGAAGAAGTTCATATCCATTCATCAAAATATGCACAAGATGCAGAAGATGAGCAGGATTTGAAAGAAGAACGTCGCGCACGTCGTAGTGGTGGTGCAGCGAAGAAAGGCAAGAAAGCCAAGAAGAAAGGCAAGAAAGAAACAGAAGCAGAAGATTTGTCGCGCAATAAGCGTTCCAAATTAAAAGCGCCGACGAGTTTACAGCATGGCTTCAACAAGCCTGCAACACCTGTTGAGCGTACTGTTCGTTTGGGCGAAACAGTCACGGTTGCTGAGCTTGCAAATAAAATGGCAGTCAAGTCAGGCCAACTCATCAAAACCCTGATGAAAATGGGCGAGATGGTCACGATTAATCAAGTCCTAGACTCAGAAACAGCATCACTTGTCTGTGAAGAGATGGGCTTTAAATTTAACATCGTGAAAGAAAATGCACTCGAAGAAAGTGTATTGGCAGATCGTAGTGATGCAGACCAAGAAGCGAAACCGCGTGCACCAGTAGTCACGGTTATGGGTCATGTTGACCATGGTAAGACATCTCTTCTCGACAGCATTCGTAAAGCGAAGGTTGCTTCTGGTGAAGCAGGTGGCATTACGCAGCATATCGGTGCATATCACGTTGAAACAGACCGTGGCATGATCACATTCCTTGATACACCAGGTCACGCAGCGTTCACATCCATGCGTGCACGTGGTGCAAAAGTGACGGATATCGTTGTTCTTGTTGTTGCGGCAGATGATGGTGTCATGCCACAGACAATCGAAGCAATCCAGCACGCTAAAGTTGCTGAAGTGCCAATCGTCGTTGCAGTCAACAAAATCGATAAGCCGGAAGCTGATCCGGATCGTGTGAAAAACGAATTGTCCCAGCACGACGTCATCTCAGAAGAGTGGGGTGGTGATACGCAGTTTGTTCATGTTTCTGCGAAAAGCGGTGAAAACATTGATGGCCTTCTTGATGCGCTCCTTCTACAAGCTGAACTTCTTGAACTTGAAGCGGTGGAAGAAGGCATGGCAAGCGGTGTTGTGATTGAGTCACGTCTTGACAAAGGTCGTGGGCCGGTTGCAAGTATCCTTGTTCAAGAAGGGACTATTCAACAAGGTGATATTGTCTTATGTGGCTTAGAATACGGACGTATTCGTGCCATGAAAGACGAGCTTGGCCGTGAAATCAAAGAAGCGGGCCCATCAATACCAGTTGAGATTTTAGGTCTATCTGGTGTACCAAACTCTGGCGAAGAAGCAACGGTTGTCAAAGATGAGCGCAAAGCGCGTGAGGTTGCTCTGTACCGTCAGGGTAAGTTCCGTGATATCAAGCTTGCGAGACAGCAAAAAGCGAAACTTGAGAACATGTTTGCCAATATGGCAGAAGGCGATGTTTCTGAACTGAATATTGTCTTAAAAGCAGACGTTCAAGGCTCTCTAGAAGCTATTTCTGACTCATTAACGAAGCTATCGACAGAAGAAGTGAAAGTCAAAATTATTGGTACTGGTGTTGGTGGTATCACTGAGACGGACGCAATGCTTGCTGCAGCTTCAAATGCAATTGTTGTTGGCTTTAACGTCCGTGCAGACGCAACAGCACGCCGCGTGATTGAATCCGAAAGCATTGACTTGCGCTACTACAGTGTTATCTATGATTTGATTGACGAAGTCAAACAAGCAATGTCTGGTATGCTTGCACCTGAATACAAGCAGGAAATCATCGGTCTTGCAGAAGTACGTGATGTCTTCCGTTCACCGAAATTCGGTAACATTGCAGGTTGTATGGTAACCGAAGGTATTGTGAAGCGTAATAGCCCAATCCGTGTCCTTCGTGACAACATCGTGATTTATGAAGGTGAGCTAGAGTCACTCCGCCGCTTCAAAGATGATGCGATGGAAGTTCGTAACGGTATGGAATGTGGTATCGGTGTGAAGAACTACAACGACGTCAAAGTTGGCGATATGATTGAAGTCTTCGAAACGATTGAAATCCAACGTACTATTTAATCCAACGTACTATTGAATTCAAACGTTTGCGAATGTGAACGTTTGGATGAGTAAATACAAAAGGGGCCAAGTGCCCCTTTTATGCTGTTACTATTGGGCATTTGACCGGACCATGCTGAATAGTTTCTTGAAGAATTGAGGAATCGAATGGCTAGAGAATTTTCTCGTACAGACCGTGTTGCACAGCAGATCCAAAGAGAAATTGCTGTGATTTTGCAACGCGAAATCAAAGACCCAAGATTGGGCATGGTAACGGTTTCAGGTGTTGATGTAACACGAGATCTATCCGTCGCAAAAGTTCACGTGACTATTTTTGAAAACAACGACGAAAAAGTCGATGCATCCATCAAAATATTGCAAGATGCGGCACCTTATGTCAGAACGCTTTTAGCTGGACGTATTAAAGCTCGCATCATGCCGGAAATCAGATTTTTCTTGGATAAATCTTTGGTTGAAGGGATGCGCATCAGCGGTCTTGTGGATGAAGCAATCCGTGAAGACAAAAAGAAGCGCAATGATGAGTCAGAGGACTAAGTAAGATGGCGCGTCGTCCCAAAGGTCGTAATATTTCAGGTATTGTTTTAATTGATAAGCCGCTGGGGATTTCTTCCAATCATGCGTTGCAACGCGTGAAACGTCTTTATCAAGCTGCAAAAGCTGGCCATACAGGTGCGTTGGATCCATTGGCTACAGGTATGCTGCCGATTTGTTTTGGTGAAGCGACCAAGTTTTCTCAATTTTTGTTGGATACCGATAAAAAGTATTTCGTCACGGGTAAGTTGGGGGAACGGACCACAACCAGTGATGCAGATGGTGAAGTCATTCAGGAACGTCCGGTTGAAGTCTCTCAGACACAGCTGAATACTGCGGTTGAACAATTCCGAGGCAAACAACAACAAATGCCATCAATGTACTCTGCGCTAAAATATCAGGGACAACCTTTATATAAATATGCGCGTGAGGGCATTGAAGTTCCACGTAAGATCCGTGATATCGAAGTATTTAGCATTGAGCTATTACGCTTTGAAGCAGATGAAGTGGATTTACTGGTACATTGCAGTAAAGGAACCTATATTCGAACAATCATTGATGATCTTGGAGAAGTCCTTGGATGTGGAGCACATGTCAAAGTCCTTCGTCGAACAGAAGTCGGTGCTTTTCGCAAAGAGCAGATGCTGACAATTGAGCAACTCGAAGAGCTTCTCCCTGACAATGAAACTGATGAAGTGAATTTTGACGCTTTGGATAACCATATGCTGCCAATCGATACGGCGTTGCAAGATCTTCCAGTTGTTTTTCTCTCGGAGGAAGACAGTCAGCGAGTGAGTCATGGCAACCCCGTTGCGACGGAACTAGACGATGTTGATGTCATTCGCATCCAGAATGATTCAAGTCAACAATTCTTAGGGATTGGACGTATTGAGTCTGGACAGGTCAAGCCCAAACGGCTTGTTCAGATTGAACAATAACGGGCAGTCCAGCGTTCATCTATAGCGGATTGACGAAAAAGATTGTAAACAATATGCGGCATGTTAGAATATGCCGCTTCGCGCTACTGCTGAATTAGTGATCGGCAATAGCATACACTGAAAATGATAGAGGTAATCTCATGTCACTAAGCACGCAAAAGAAAGCAGAAATTCTTAAAGAATATGCAATCAAAGAAGGCGATACTGGTTCTCCAGAAGTACAGGTTGCGCTTTTAACAGCTCAAATCAACCACCTTCAAGGCCACTTCGCTCAGCACAAGAAAGATCATCACTCACGTCGTGGTCTTCTACGCATGGTTAGCCAGCGTCGTAAACTTCTTGACTACCTAAAAGGTAAAGATGTTTCTCGCTACGCTTCTTTGATTCAGCGTTTAGGTCTACGTCGTTAATTTCGACCCAGACTTTAGAGGGGCCTTTGGCCCCTTTTTCAATTTGTATAAGCACTTGATATCATTTCATACTGCCTCTTCCACCCTTTTTCAGCTTTGCGCTTTTCGCATCGAATTGATGCGTTTCCCCAGAACCAGATTTTGGCTGAGTCAGCATTAAAGAAGATATTCATTTATGTGTATGGATTGGAAAAAATAGCATTGGCTGCACAATGGATCTGGATTGCTTTCTTTAATCCAGCAATTCGTTATACTAGGCAGTCGTAAGTAAAAGATAAAGAAAATGCGTGCAATCAGGCACGTCGTGAATAGTAAGGAAAATCTAGTGGATCCTATTATTAAATCATTCCAGTACGGTCAACACACCGTCACGCTAGAGACGGGCGTTATTGCGCGTCAAGCTGATGCAGCCGTACTTGCAAGTATGGGCGATACTTCTGTACTGGTCACTGTTGTCGGTCAGAAAGAAGCAAAACCTGGTATCGACTTCTTTCCGTTAACAGTGAACTATCAGGAAAGAACCTACGCAGCTGGACGTATTCCAGGTGGATTCTTCAAACGTGAAGGCCGTCCATCAGAAGGTGAAACGTTGACCGCGCGTCTGATTGACCGCCCGATCCGTCCACTTTTCCCTGATCAATTTAAGAACGAAGTCCAAGTTATCGCGACGGTTGTTTCCGTCAACCCAGAGATCCAACCTGATGTCATCACAATGATCGGTACATCTGCTGCGTTGGCAATTTCTGGCATTCCTTTCAATGGGCCGCTTGGTGCTGCTCGTGTTGGTGTGATTGACGACCAGTATGTATTGAACCCTTCAACAACTGAAGTGAAGCAAAGTAAGCTAGACCTTGTTGTTGCAGGCACGCAAAATGCGGTATTGATGGTTGAGTCAGAAGCTGAAGTCCTTTCAGAAGAAATGATGCTTGGTGCGGTTGTTTATGGTCACGAGCAAATGCAGACAGTCATTGACAGCATCCATGATTTTGCGCGTCAAGCAGCAAAACCTGCTTGGGACTGGCAGCCAGAAGAAGTCAACACTGAGCTTGAAAGCAAAATCAAAGAACTTTCTGCTGCGAAAATCGGTGATGCATACCGTATTACTGAAAAAACAGAACGCCGTGAAGCAATCAGTGCAATCAAGACAGAAGTTGTGGATACACTCACAGCTGAGCTTGCAGAAGATGAAGCGCTGAATGATCAAGAAGTTCAAGGCTTCCTAAGCAAAGTTGAAAAGAACACAGTCCGTGCACGTATCATCAATGGTGAGCCACGTATCGACGGCCGTGATCCAGAGATGGTTCGTGCGTTGAATGTATTAACTGGCGTTCTACCACGTACTCATGGTTCTTCATTGTTTACACGTGGAGAGACACAGGCGCTTGTGACTGCAACACTTGGTACAGAGCGTGACGCACAAATCATTGACGAGCTTACGGGTGAGTCAACGAGCCGTTTCCTACTTCATTACAACTTCCCTCCATACTGTGTTGGTGAGACTGGTATGGTTGGTTCTCCGAAGCGTCGTGAAATCGGTCACGGCCGTTTGGCGAAGCGTGGTGTGCAAGCAGTGATGCCAGATATTTCAGAGTTCCCGTACACCGTGCGTGTTGTTTCTGAAATCACAGAGTCAAATGGTTCAAGCTCTATGGCTTCTGTTTGCGGTACATCGCTTGCATTGATGGATGCAGGGGTACCAATTAAAGCATCTGTTGCTGGTATTGCGATGGGTCTTGTGAAAGAAGACGAGAAATTTGTCGTTCTTTCTGACATCTTAGGTGATGAAGATCACTTGGGTGACATGGACTTTAAAGTTGCTGGTACAACAGAAGGTGTGACAGCACTTCAGATGGATATCAAGATCGAAGGCATCACGAAAGAGATCATGCAGATCGCGCTTGAACAAGCAAAGTCAGCACGTCTTCATATCCTGAATGTGATGGACGATGCAATTGAAGGCCACCGTGAAGAGCTTTCTGAATTTGCACCGCGTATTCATAAGATGAAGATCCACCCGGATAAGATCCGTGATGTCATCGGTAAAGGCGGCGCGACAATCCGTCAGATCACAGAAGAAACAGAAACAAGCATCGAAATTGAAGACGACGGTACAGTCAAGATCGCAGCAACAGATAACTTCAAAGCAAAAGAAGCAATGAAGCGTATCGAACTGATCACCGCTGAAATCGAAGTAGGTAAGATCTACGAAGGTAAAGTTGCGCGTTTAGCTGACTTCGGTGCGTTCGTCACCGTTCTTCCTGGTAAAGATGGCCTTGTTCACATTTCTCAAATTGCAAATGAGCGTGTCAACAACGTTTCTGATCACCTTGAAGTTGGTCAAATGGTGAAGGTGAAAGTTCTTGAAATTGATCGTCAAGGCCGTGTTCGCTTAAGCATGAAAGAAGCGCTTGAAAAAGCAGAAGCACCAGCTGAAGGCGAAAAAGCCGAGTAAAATTACCACGCAAGATGAAAATTTCATCTAAGGTTAGAGAAGGGGGCTATCTAAAGCCCCCTTTTTTATGATTAAATGACGGATTCAAAAACGTATACGCAAAAAATCGCAGATTCTAGAACAAGATATTAAAACACTGATTTTAAAACACTGACTCTAAAACACTGACTCTAAAATGTAGTATGACGGCATAATGACTATGAAATATACCTTAGGACTTGGTCTTTCTTTACTTATCCTTACTTTATCCGGCTGTCAGAGCTTACAACCAAGCTTGTCGAACAGAAATATTCCTTTGGCAAAACCAATAGACATTAGTTACAAAGATGAGCTGCTTGTTTCTCGCCTCACAGATATCCTTTATCAGGCAGAGCTTACGAAAGAGCAAAAGGCACAGGTTTATTATGAGCGTGGTGTTCGATACGACGCGTTAGGTTTAAGAACGCTCGCAAAATTAGACTTTGGTAAGGCGCTATCCCTCTATCCACAATTGGTGGAAGCCTATAACTTCATGGGGATGTATTACACGCTAGAAGAGAGTTTTATTCGCGCTTATGACGCATTCGATGCGGTGATTGATTTAAACAAAGAACACGAATTCGCATACTTAAATCGTGGTGTTGCCTTGTATTATGATGGACGTGCATCCCTTGCTGTTGACGACTTTAAAACTTTCTGGTCCCATCAGCCCACGGACCCATACCGTGCAATATGGCTTTATTTAGGTGAACATAAAAAAGACCCTCAGAAAGCTTTAAACCACCTTCGAACGAACTATCAGGAAGTCGCCAAAGAGCAGTGGGGGCACTACATTATTCTTGCGCTAATGGGTGATATTTCTGAGCAGGCATTGTTGGAAAGCGCATCTGTTAATGCAAAAGATAATACGGAATATGCTATGCGCCTTTGTGAGGCTTATTTTTATTTAGCGAAGAAGTATCAGTTTGAAGGGAAGGGTTTTCAAGCGGAGCATTTCTTCAAAATGACTATCGCGATGAATGTGCATGAATTTGTAGAATACAAATATGCAAAACTGGAGCTGAAGCGAATGAATCGTGCATTGGCTCAGTAAAACTCTTCTTTGTATATTTGCATGTGGGTTGTATCTTTTGGGTTTACAACCCGCCCATCCATCCAAACCACCTTCACTGAGTCAAAATAGCGCTCATCCTTTAATCAACTCTCAACCTTCAATCGATTCTGCTTCACCCGCGATGACGCATTCTGAGCCAGTGACGCACAGTCGTGTATTTGCGGATCACTGCCAGTTAAAGTTACAGCCAATTGTAATGAATCAATCGGCATCACAACAATGGTTGGACTGGCAACAGAAGTGGCAAGAACATCCAATGTTATCCACGCTGCCTGCATGCTTTGGTTTGCCATTGTGGCACCCAGAATTTGCACAGTCTTGTCAGATGGAAGCGGGGAAGGTGAGTTGTCCTGTCAAAGCTTTCGACTATTTTGAAGGAATTGCTGATACATTGGTTTTTGTCATTACACCAGAAGGAACTGCATATACATCACTTGGACTAACATTTTTGGATCATTCCGATACGTTCGAAGTGTTTCTTCATGAACTAGCACATTCGTTTGGTTTTATCGATGAATATAAACTCAAGCCAACCCAGCAGCGTATCCATTGTTCTTTAGATTACCCAAGTTTTATCAGCCAGAATGTATATACAATTCCAAAGTATTGGGCAAGAAATTCATTTAGCCTCAAGCAGGGGCGTTACCAACAAGGCCCTATTGTACCAACCAAAGGTAGACTGGTGGAAACTTGTCAGGGAACGCAAGTCAATGCTTATTCTATTTATCCAAAAGGCTTAATGCGTCATCATGAACTGGGACCAGATAATTCATTAATCCAGCGCTGGCGAAGCATTTGGGATGATGAGCAACAATATATACCAAGGTTCCGGGTGTGGTATTGGCAGCAGTCCTATGATTTGCTGCAGCCAGTTGACATGAATAAAGCGCTTGAAGTTGCACGTCAATACCTGCCAGTTTTCCAACTGCTTCTCAGTCACCCTTATTTGACGCAATCAGAGCGTCAAATCGTTTTAACAGTCGCAACAAACCAACATTTTTTACCTGCTTATTCACTATTTGGTCATTGGTTTTTGGATCATATGAATGATCCGCAGCAAGCGAAACGCTGGTATCACCGAGGTGCAATGCAAGGTGATGGTTTTTCAGCTTATTTTTTATTCAGGCAATATCCTGAAGCAGGGCTGCAAATTCAAAATCAGTTAAAAGTACTGATTGAAAATCAAGGTGTTTTTGAATATTTCCAACGCGGCAGAACACAATAAACTCCGCTCCATCCCGAAATTACTTTGTTTCGTTACCATTGTATGAGGAAAAACTTGGTAATTTTCTGTACCGAAAATGAAAAATTAGATCATACTTTCGAGTAGAATTGATTGAATAAAAAGCGATTTAGGAGTGGGTGCTCTTAAATCACATTTGTTGGATATCTTCTCCCTCACATGCTTTGTACAACTTTGAGCGCAATTTTGGAGAAAGCAACTCACCGTGCAAGAACCTGAAACGGTAAAATGATTATGTTGAATAAAATGACCTTTTTAATCCTGCTCGTTATCAGCTTGGCAATCAGTAACTTTTGTTCCACATTCGCAATTGCACAAACCCCAGAGGTTGGTGAGCCATTTGTGACCGAGTTATCGTTCAAAACACTTCCAACTGTCACGATACCACCTGGTGGGCATTCAGGATCGGTAAATACGACAGCACTATGGGAAAATATAGGTTCCTTGAATGGTGTCGATTTGGATATGGTTGTCACAATTCTTTCAAATACAAAGGATGGAGTAGTTGATAGTGTCAAATTTAGTACAAATACATCACAGCCTGACAATACGGCTGATGAAGCAAGAATCCAGTTAGTTAACGGTGTAAGTGCAAGTGATACACAAAAAGTAACCGTGAAGTTCAACATATATAAAGCGGGCACTTTTCAAGCAGGTTCTGGAGAGAGTGTTGATATTATTCCAAGCAGCTTATTTCAAGACCTTGATAGTGTTGAAACAATTTTTGTACAGGAAAGTGATGTAGCAAGAACGAGAAGGAATGGCAAGCTTAATGTCCAAAATCAGGTTGAGAATGATACCGATGTTGCCGTTGTAAATGAGAACCCAGGGCTATTAAAGATATCCTCGAGTGCAGATGGTAATCCCGGCGATAAAAATATTGCAATAGAGGTTTTCTTTAAACCAGCATCGGAGTTTGAAATTACATTTGAAACTACTTCTGATACAAGAAACTTTGAGTTTGATGGAAATGCGGAAGCATTTTTTGCAAATCCATTTGAAGTGAAAGTGGATAATGATCCACCTGCTCCTCCAACGTTTAATAATGTTGTTGCTGGTGGAAATCAGTCTCCTGTCTTTCAAGGCACTGCAGAGGCGTTTGCAACGGTTCAGCTAGAAGTGAATAATAAGACATTTATTCGTGTCGCAGACAAAAGTGGTGACTGGATCATTGATACTGCGACAACGCCACCGGATAATGGCACCTTAACATTCGTCAATGGAACTGATACGACATATCCTGTTCAAGTGACAACATTTGATGCAGCTGGAAACTCGAGTTCACTCACCAAACCTGATGGATTAACTTTCGACAAAAAATCCCCAGTCGTCACCATTATTGACTCTCTAGATCCTGCCAATATTGAAAACGAAGACTCTTATCCTGTATCTGGGAATTGTGAGGCTGGAGATGGCAATGTTTTGGTAAGTATTTCAGGTATCTCCGATCCACCACAAAGTGTTCCATGTAGTTCAGGAAGCTGGGATGCGACATTTGATGTCTCAGGTGCGCCAGAAGGTCCGGTTGGGATTCGTGTCAATATTTCACAAACTGACAACTTTGATAACTTAGGTACCGACTCAGCTACGGCGTTAAAAGGTACAGCAGTGCCGAGTATATCAATTAATAATAACGGTACTGAGGGGGATAGCGTTTATAACGCGACTGAAATTACCACGAACACAATCTCTGGAACGACAGCGAATATTGAAGATAACCAAGTGGTATCGATTCAGATTTCTGACTCGAAGACAACAATCAATGAAACAGCGACGGTTACAGGAAATGCATGGACAATCAGCAACGTCAACCTAAGTGGGCTGGGAGAAGAAGCTGTGACGCTCAGTGTTTCTGTTTCAAGCCTTTCTGGGAATAAAGCAACGGATTCAGATAACTTATCGAAAGATTCTGGAAACCCTGTTTTAACAGTACTGAGTCCAAGTGGGGAGTCCAATGAGAATCTACCCAATTTCTCGGGGATAACTGACCAACCTGTTGGCGAAGAGGTGTTCATCAAAGATGGGAGTGGGGCAGCAGTATGTACAGCAACTGTCTCAGCGGGAAGTCCTAATAATACATGGTCATGCAAAGCACCAACGGCTATCGCACAAGGGACTTATAACTTTACAGCGGACACTACTGATACTTCAGGGAATCAAACAACAACCCCTATTTCCTTTGAGGTAGATTTTGATCAGGATGATGATGGGATCCCAGATGTGTTTGAAGGAAGTGGTGATTCAGATAATGATGGCATTCCTAACAACTTAGATGATGATTCGGATAATGATGGCATTAAGGACAGTGTTGAGTTTGGCACACCTCTTGATAACAATGACTCGGACAATGATGGCATTGATGATGCGATTGATGTGACAAATACGGGTGGAACAGATTCGAATAACAATGGCATTGATGATACAAAAGAGGCAACAGATTCGGATAATGATGGCAAGCCTGACTATCTAGATATGGACTCGGATAACGATGGCATCATCGATAAACTTGAAATCGGTCCAAATCCTGGCAATCCACGAGACACTGATGGAGATAAAACGCCAGATTATCGAGACATTGACAGCGACAACGACGGTTTACCGGATTCTGTTGAAGTGACAACAATACCTGCATTCTCTGATACAGATGAAGATAGTGACGGAATTGATGATGCCATTGACCATGATGTGAAGGGTACAACACAAGGGAATGATGACAATGGCAATGGTGTTGCTGATGCGTTCGAACCCAATGACTCGGATAATGATGGAAAACCTGATTATATCGATGCGGATAGTGATAACGATCTGATCCCAGATAAATTGGAAAATGGCCTGTCAGGGACCGATGCAGACGGTGATGGGATTGATGACAGCATTGATGTGACACAAACCAATGGCAAGGATGAGAATAAAGATGGTGTGGATGATGCTTTCAAACCAAAGGATACAGATAGTGACAAAACACCGGATTACTTGGATACAGATACGGATAATGATGGGATCCCTGATAAAACAGAACTCAACGAAGCCAGCACAGCAGATGATGACGACGATGGACTCATTGCCGCTTTCGATAATGATGATAATGATGCCGCTGATATCACAATTAAAGCAGGGGCTACCGCACATGATGAAGACGGCGATGGGGCCCCGAACTTTCAAGATTTGGATAGTGATAATGACAGTATCTTAGACGTGATTGAAGCAGGTCTTACCGATATCGAAGAAGACGGTTTTGCTGATGACGGGAATGTTCAAACCAACCCGCCAGATAAGGATAATGATGGGAAAGCTGACTTCATCGATGTACGCAATGATGAGAATAACACGAACGATATTGATGGAACTGATGCGAAGGCATTGGATGAGAATGGCGATGGACGTATTGATGTCACTCAGGATACAGATAAGGATGGTGTGCCTGATGTAAATGATCCTGAAAAACAGATTTTTGGGACCAACCTCGACTTTGATGGCGATAAGGTCAGTAACAGTGTCGATAAAGATGATGATAATGATGGGATCCCGGATAAAATAGAAGCACCAAATGGCCAAGATATTGATACGGATGGCGATGGTATCCCGGATCGACTGGACTTAGATAGTGATAATGATGGGATTCCAGATACGATTGAAGGAACTGGGAGTGATTTACTCGACCCAAATCAGGACGGGCGTATTGATAACTTTGTCGACACGGATAAGGATGGTTTAGTTGATACTATTTCAGATGATATGACCCCTGTGAATACCGACAACACTGACAACCCAGATTTTCAGGATGGTGACAGTGATAATGATGGGATCAGCGATACGAATGAATCAACACTCACAGGAACAGATATTAAAGATGAAAATAATGACGGGAAGATAGATTCAACAACAGACTCTGATAACGATGGGCTTGTGGATGTTGTGGACACAGATAATGGTGGGAAAATCCCTGGCATACCAGACACAGACAATGATGGAAGTTTTGATTACCTTGATGAAGACAGTGATGGAGATGGTATTTCAGATAACATCGAGTCGAGTAATGGCGAAGACTTCAATGCAGATAAAGATGGGAATGGTGTGCCAGACCGATTGCAAAATGACGGGGCATTAGAAACTGCAGTCAATGGTTTTGGCAGTATTGGGTACAGCATCTTCTGGTTACTTGGGCTATTGTTCATAAGTCAACGTCAACTCTATAGGAACAATAATATGGCGAAACTTGGATTAAGCTGTCTTCTTCTGATAATGCTTCCAATGGCTCAAGCGGCATCGATGAAAGGGCAAGAACATTTTTATATTGGGGGAGGGATTGGCTGGACCCATATTGAGCCTGAAGGAGAATCCAATGGATGGAGAACGGTTGATGATACAGACTTCGGTTGGAACGTGAAAGTTGGCTATGATCTTCACCCTCACTGGTTCGCAGAGCTTTCCTATACGGATGCCGGAGATGCCATGTTAGGGAACAAGAACCCACAAGTGAAAGGTAATCCGGATATTAGTTATGAAATTCCTGCGCTATTTGGCGGCTATTGGTTCTTTGAGCCAGAGAATGAATGGAACCTGTATTTCAAACTTGGCCTTTCTTCAATTCAAAATGAAGTAAATGACAGTCGCGTGCGGTTTAATAAGGAGTCTAAAGTTCAATTGGCCGGAGGAATTGGCGGACACTGGCAGTTTTCAGAACGCTTCTTTCTTCGTTTAGAAATCGACTCGTTTGATAAAGACGCAAATTATGCTGGTGTTCTGATTGGTGGTTATTTTGGTGAATAGCCTATTTTGGTGGTTTGGTTGTATTTCAATCAGGTTGAGTATGCTTTTTATACTCAACCATGTCCTCTTTGATTACATCAACTTATTCATTATTTGTTAACTTTTGTTCAGATAAAATACTGATTTTCAGGTTTAATGCACTGGACTGATTTCATTTTGCTCTAAATTTGGATAAAATCCGAAACTTTAGTTGTATTTTTGCCACATAACTAACGAGTTCCAAAGGCTCTCATCATTTTATAAGGACATTCCAATCAATACGTTGGAGTGCTTTTGGTCTTATTTGGCGAACGAAATACTTCAACTTTCGTATCGTTCCCCCGGTTAGCAATAATTGATAGAAGTCGACTCGCAAAGTCATTTGTGATTGACGTAGATAATGACATGACGCTCGCAAGCGTCAGAATGACTGAGAATAGTATGAGTAATAATAAATTTATTTCTCCCACAACAGCACTTGGAATCGCTTGTTTATGTGGGCCCCTAAGCCAAAATATCGCCTTTGCACAAAATAGTGCAATCACAATTTCATCTCAGGAAACAAAAATATTTACCACAGAGCTTTCGTTTACTTCAGAGCCAGAAGCAGTCACTTCCCCACAGGGTAATCGAGTTGCTATTTGGAGAAATGTAGGGCAACTCAATAACATCACCCTTGATATGGTGATTGAGGTCATTGGTGGTTCGCCGCTTCCGACAACAGAAAATTTGGAGTTTGCTACTGAATTTGATCCAGATAAAGCAAATGTAGATGAATCCCGTGTGTGGTTACATCCAAATTCAAGTTCTGTATTTCAAGAGGTGAACTTACGATACAGTTTTTATGAGTCAGGGACTTATGGCACAGGGAATGAAAAAGCAATCACAATCATACCGACAAGTTTATTCCAGGATATCGATGGAAATAAAGACAACAAATATGAAAAAGTGACTGTGAGAAAGAGTGCAGTTGCAAAAACAATACTTGATAAGATTTCGAATATTAAGGTAGATGATGATGGTGAATATCTCACCTTTTCTTCAGAATCGAGTGGTAATACAGGTGATCAAGAAATCGCTGTTCAGATTTTCTTTCAACCAGCATCTTCTTTTGATATCAGTTACCTTGCAAAATCAAAGAAACGAAGAAAGTTTGACTTTGATGGTAATGCGAAGATTTTTTTCGAAAACCCAATTGATACCTCCTACGATGACGTTGCACCAGACGCACCAGTTTTAAATGAAATGAACCAGTTCAAAGGGGGGGAAGATTATCCGATTTTTACAGGTAAAGCTGAACCTCTGACAACAGTCGAATTAAAAATTTCTGAGAATAATGGCCAACAAATGTTCTATTCCCTTGTTGACCGTGAAGGGAACTGGAAAATAGATACGAAGAATGTATCGCCAGACTCGATTCCTTTTCAGTCTATTGATGACTCCCATGATGACTATTCAGTAGAAGTTGTGAGCATCGATATTTCTGGAAATCGATCGGCGCCCGCGACTGGAAATCTTAACTTCGACAACAAAGCCCCCGATGTGTCGATCACTGCGATTGACATGAATCAGGATAATCAGCGTTCTTATAGTGTGAAGGGAAAGTGTGAGAATGGCTTCCCACTCCAGTTATTCATTAATAATGTGGCTTCGCAATCATCGATCCAGTGTTCAAGTGGAGAGTGGGAATACACACCCGCAATGAGTCACTTGCCAGAAGGTCAAGTCAACTTCCGAGTCACGCAAGCAGACACGTTCAATAATACTGGCAGTGCTGAAATATCTATCAAAAAAGATACAGAATCGCCAACGTTAACGGTTGTTCAAAATATTTCAGGTGATGATGAATTTATCAATCAATCAGAATATGGCGCAGTTTCTCTATCTGGTCGAGTTGATGGTGTTGCTGATGGAACAAAAGTCACAGTCGAATTTATTGACAGTCAAGGCAAACATGAAAAAGTAGAAGTCCCGCTTTTCGATGGAAAGTGGCAAACACCGTCAATGGATCTCGCTGCGCTTGAAGATGGAGATATCACTTTACGTGTTACTGTCAGTGATGACATGAATAATGAAACGGTAATTGAGCACCACTTCAAGCTGGATAAAAAACTGCCTCAGTTGGCTATCGATTCAATCGATGTCACGCGTGACCAAAGGCCTGCTATTTCAGGAACAACAGATCTACCCGCAGGCTCTGTTGTCATTGTGAAAAACACGACTGATCATTCAGAAATCTGCCGTGCTGATGTCCAGAAAAACCCACCACTGAACCAATGGTCATGCGTGCCAGGCTCAAAGCTTCCTGAAGGGGATTACCATTTCTCCGCTGAAGGGACTGATGAAGCGAAAAACACTCAAAAAGCAACGTTCTCATTCAGAATTGATATTGATGAAGATGATGACGGTATCCCTGATGTGATTGAAGGACTAACGACGGATAGTGACCACGATGGAATACCTGATTATCAGGAAATTGATTCTGATAATGACGGCATTCCTGACGCGGTTGAAGCTGGAGAAAAGCCAACTGAACCTGTTGATACAGATGGTGATTTGATTCCAGATTACCAAGATAGTGATTCTGATGGTGATGGTATCCCTGACTCGGTTGAAGCAGGAAAAGAGCCGACCACGCCTGTTGATACAGATGGTGATTTGACTCCAGATTACCAAGATAAAGATTCTGATGGTGATCGCATCCCTGATTCGGTTGAAGCCGGAAATGAGCCGACCACGCCTATGGATACAGATGGTGATTTGACCCCAGATTATCAAGATAAAGATTCTGATGGCGATGGGATCCATGACAAAGATGAGTTGGATGATAAAGGCCAGCCTATCGATACGGATGATGATGGGAAACCAGACCATCGTGATACAGATTCTGACGGGGATGGCATCGACGATGAAGATGAACTTGGTAAAGATGGAAAACCAGTTGATACGGATAATGACTCAACGCCAGACCATCGTGATATAGATTCTGACGGGGATGGTATCGACGATGAAGACGAACTTGGTCAGGATGGTCAGCCAATCAATACAGATGGAGATGAGCGACCTAATCACCTTGACACTGACAGCGATAATGATGGATTCCCGGATAGTGAAGAAGGAACAGGTGATATTGATGGTGACAATATTCCAAACTATCTCGATGATGACTCTGATAATGATGGGTTGGATGATCGTTATGAAATTGGCGATGGTTCGGAACCAAAGGATACTGACCAAGATGGACAACCAGATTACTTAGATAAAGATTCTGATAATGATGGCTTAGATGATCGTACCGAGAGTGAAAATGCTCATTCTCCATTCGATACGGATGGCGATAATATTCCTGATCATCTAGATAAAGACTCTGATAATGACCGGATCCCAGATGCTATCGAAATTAAAGAAGGTTCAGCTATTGACACGGATGATGATGGAAAACCAGATCACCTCGATATCGATAGTGATGGTGATTTGATTCCGGATCTTATTGAATCAGGGTTGCATGGGCAAGACGATGACCATGATGGCATTGTGAATGCGTTGGATGTGGATTTCACAAAGGGTGAAGATACAAACAAAGATGGCATTGATGATCATTATTCTGCGCTTGATACAGAAAGAGATAACACACCGGACTATCTCGATCGAGATAGTGATAATGATGGGATCTTGGATAAAGATGAAGTCCTAGCTGAGTTAAATATTGATCATGATCTCGATGGAATAGGAGCGGCTTATGACACCGACGATCGCGATGAGCAAAATACCACGATTAAGGTTGGTGATGTAGCCAATGACTCCGATGGTGACGGCGTGATGAATTTCCGCGATCTGGATAGTGATAATGATAGTATTCCAGATGTGATTGAGGCTGGTCTTGACGATAAGGATGAAGATGGCTTCTCAGATGGTGAAACAGCGACCTTGCCTTTGAAAGATGAAGACAATGATGATTTACCTGACTTCCTCGATGTAAAAGATGATGAAGTACTTGATATTCTTGAGACTGATTATGCAGATAAAGACAAGAATAACGATGGACGCATTGACGATATCAAGGACAGTGATGGTGACGGTATACCGGATGTGAGTGATACGGATAAATCAGTGTATGGCCTTAATGCAGACAATGATGGTGACTCAATCCCGAATAGTCTGGATAAAGATGATGACAATGATGGGATCCCAGACACTATTGAAGCACCAAATGGCAAGGATATTGATACGGATAACGATGGTATTCCAGATAGAATCGACTTAGATAGCGATAATGATGGCATTCCAGATAGCATTGAAGGGATTGGGAATGATTCATTCGATACCGATGGTGATGGTCGAATCGATACACCAGCAGACTCGGATAAGGATGGTTTAGTTGATACGGTACCAGAAGATATGACACCTGTTGACTCTGATGAAGATGGCCAGCCAGATTTTAGAGATGATGATAGTGACAATGATGGGATCTCTGATTTGGAAGAAACTCGTCCGAATAACGGTGGTGAAAAGGATGATGGTCGTACAATTGATTCAGATAACGATGGTCTCAATGACTCCTTCGACCCTGATAACGGGGGCAAACCGCCAGTATTAAATGACTCGGACAACGATGGGACATTTAACTATCAGGATAAAGATAGTGATGGTGATGGTATTTCTGATGATATCGAAAATGGCGACTTCAATGGTGATGGCGTGCCAGACTATCAACAGAATGATAAGGGATTAGAAACCGCAGTCTCTGGTTCTGGAACTTTTGGTTCAATTCTTCTCGGTATCCTTGCTACACTAGGCCTTCGTCGCCGTCAGACTAAGAAGTAGAGGCATTTGTTTGATGAAAAAAATTATTTTATGTGCCGCCTTATTGGCGGCCCCTGCTGTGCAGGCTGAGTCGGTCCAAGAAAATGGACAGTTTTATATTGGCGCTGGCCTTGGTTTTACGAAAGTGAATCCCGAGGGCGAATCAAATGGTTGGCATACTGTTGATAAAAAGGATACTGGTTGGAATATCAAGTTGGGCTATGATATTGCACCGCAATGGTTTGCTGAACTTTCCTATACGGATGCGGGAGCAGCGACATTGGATAATCACAACCCAAAGATTGAGGGTTCACCTGAGCTGAGCTATCAGATCCCTGCGGTTATGGGTGGATATTGGTTGTTCGAAAACTGGCGTGACTGGAATGTCTACCTGAAATTAGGTCTTTCTTCGATTCAGAATGATATCAGTGAAAGTCGGGTTCAATTTAACAAGGATTCATCAATTCAACTTGCTGGTGGGATTGGTGCACAGTGGTATTTTTCTGAGAAATATTTTCTTCGTTTGGAAATTGATACCTATGATAAAGATGCCAATTATGCAGGACTAATGATCGGCGGATACTTCGGCGATTAATCCAAAAGAAAAACCGAATGGCTGCTAGGTCATTCGGTTTTTCGGTGGTTTAAGCCTGTTGCAGTTGACCAGATTCCAACTCGCTTGAATGCTCGACCGAATTCGGTTTCATCCACACAAGTGTGGCGAGTGGCAAAACAAACAAAGTCAGAATGGTCGAAGATATCAGACCGCCAATTAAGACAATTGCCATTGGCTTTTGTATTTCTGATCCCACACCTTGACTATATAACAGAGGTAATAAGCCCAAAGCTGTTGTCATCGCTGTCATCAGGACTGGACGAAGTCGATGTTCACACCCACGAATGACAGCATCACGAAATGATAGGGCTCTTTGTGCGAATTCGTAATTGAGGCTATCTGTCAGCACAACGCCGTTCAACACAGCTAAACCAATCAGTGCGATAAATCCGATGCTGCTTGGTACGGATAGGTATGCACCACTCAAGTATAATGACCAGATACCCCCCATGAGGGCAAAAGGAATGCAAATAAGTAAGATGGCGACTTGTCGTAGATTTCCAAATGCAAAGTAAAGCAAAATAGCAATCCCAGCCAAGATGACAGGTAAGAGCCATGAAAGGGTCTTTTGTGCGCGTTGTTGGTTCTCATATTGGCCACCAATCTGGAAGTAGTAGCCAGCTGGCCACTTGATTTGATTCAGTTGGGTTTGAATATCATTCACGACACTTCCCATATCGCGATTGGCAACATTCGCTTGGATCACAACTCGACGTTGCACATTTTCACGGCGAACCTGACTTACTCCTTTCTGATAACCGACCTCAGCGACATCAGATAGCTGTAACCAGGTTCCTTCAGCACCCTGAATGGGGATTTGGCGGATTTGATGCAAGTTATTTCTATCCTCATTCTGATAACGAACATAGATATCATAACGGGCATTCCCTTCAAAGACTTGGCCAGCCGCCGTTCCACCAATGCCTGCATTGACGACTTGCATGACATCAGCAACAGTGAGCCCATACTGAGCAGCAACATCTCGCTTCACATTAATTTCCAATTGTGCTTCACCTTGAAACTGCTCCATCGCAACATCGATTGCCCCATTCACTTGTTGAACCTTTTGTGTCGCTTCTGCTGCTAATTGACCCAATTGGTTAAGGTCTGGACCGAAGATTTTAATGGCGAGCTGAGATTTTACTCCTGATAGAAGTTCATCTACCCGTGTTGCAATTGGTTGTGAAAACGTCAGTAATAGTCCAGGGAATTTCTTTAAACGTGTCGCCATCTTCGACTGTAGAGCATACCGATCTTTTGCTGACTTCCATTCAGAAACAGGTTTGAGGCCAATATAGATCTCGATATTACTGATCGGCTCTGGATCGCCGCCAATTTCTGCTCGACCAATCCGAGAAAGTGCGTAGGTGACCTCTGGAAATTGCATCAGTTCATCTTCCAACTTTGGTGCAAGCGCAAGTGCCACATTTAGGTTTGCTGTTGGTGCCAAAGTCACGCGGAGATTAATCGTACCTTCTTCTAATTCAGGAACGAACTCGGTACCAATCTGTGTTGCAAACCATGAGGAAAGCCCGATCATGATCAGCATGCATAAGCCAAGTTTTTTCGGGTGCTGGCTGAGTTTGACAAGTAATTGACGATAACGCGCAGAAATATTAGAAAATTGGCTCGATGATGTTTCCTCACTGTTGGATAACAGGTGCTTTGCCAACAATGGCAGCAAAAACAATGCAATGAGCAATGCAAAACATAGCGCAAGCATAATACTGATGATCATTGGAATGAATAGCTTTCCCTCTACGCCAGTGAGTAATGTCAGCGGAGCAAGAACCATCATGATAATCGCGAATGAAAATACCATCGGCTTCGCAAGGCGGGTCGCTTGTGCCTCAACTGTTTCTTTTTCAGCTCGCTGCATGATCCCCTCAACCATGACAACGGCACTATCAACGAGCATACCAATGGCAATGACCATGCCACCGAGAGACATTAAGTTGGCTGAAATGTCAAAATAAGCCAGCATCGCTAATGCCATGAGCAGCGAGAGTGGCACAGTCACCAATACCAATAGCGTAGCTCGAAGGTTGAATAGAAAGAGGAAAAGAACCACAAGAACCAAAACAGCAGCTTGTACTAGAGAAATGGTGAGCGTACTCACCGCTTTTTCAACCAAGTCTGAGTTGTCGTAGTAGGGCTGAATACTGACACCATCTGGTAGAGCGGTTTGGATCTTTGGTAGAAGCGCTTTCACGTCATCAATAGTTTGTTTGGTATTTGCCCCAAATCGCTTGAGTACAATCCCGGAAATCACTTCTCCCCTTGCAAGTAACTGGCCATTAGCTTGGCGCTCAGTCATCGTTACTGCACCTTGACGAATTTCACCACCGATCGACACGGAAGCAATATCGCGGACGCTGATTAATCGTCCCTCATGCTGAAGAAGCGGTACATCTTCAATTTGTCGAAGGCCGATTCGGTTAGAAGAAAAACGACCGACACCTCGGATGACAAACTGTTCATCCCCTCGATTCAGATACCAGCCACCGGCATTTTGGTTACTGTTGAGTAAAGCTTGCTGAACATCTTCAATAGACAACCCTAATTGAAAAAGCTTCTGCGGATCCAAATTGACTTGGTACTGCTTTACTTCACCGCCAAATGAAAGAATGTCGGTTACACCATCAACAGGCATGAGTATCAATTTGACCAGATAGTCGTTGAGGCTACGAAGTTTGACCGGATCATGATAGGCAGACTCTGGATCTGCAACGAGTAGATATTGAAAAACTTGACCAAGACCTGAGGAATTCGGTCCCATCGCTGGGGCATCAATCGATTCTGGCAATAAACCTTCTGCTTGTCTCAGCCTTTGAAAGACTTGTTCTCGGGCAAAGTAAGGATCTGTTGACTCTTCGAAAACAATCGTGACAATGGAGAGTCCTGTTTTGGATATTGAACGGACGGCCTTGACAGAGGGAATACTATACATCAAGGATTCAACAGGATAAGTCACGAGCTGTTCGACTTCCTTTGCGGCCATTCCAGGGGCTTCTGTATTGACACTAACCTGAATGTCGGTGACATCTGGAAAGACATCCAGCTTGAGTTGCATCAGCTGAAATCCACTCAACATGATCCCAACTAGGAAAACAGACAGCACAATGCGCTGCTGTGCAAAGCAAAACTCTATAATACGCTTCATAAATTCACCATTAGCTTTTAAAAACGTGTGGTTTAGAAATTAGTGGTTATGAATGTCAAAGCCAGACTTTGCCAGCTCTGCAAACAGGGTGAATGCACCTTGTGTCACAATGGTGTCTTCGGGGGATAACCCTCGAACCATTGCAATCTGGGACTCTTCACCTAGCCACTCGATTTCCTGTTGCTTGAAGGTATTTTGACTCGTTTTGACAAACACAAACCAGTCACCATCTTTATCCTGAAGGACGGAAGAAATTGGAACTTTCCAGGCATTATTTGGTGTCTTTAATTGGATGACAGCCTTGGCCAACATGCCTTTATGCCAACGGTGATCTTGGTTTGGTAAGGAGAAGCGAATACTCTGTGTTCGTGTTTTTTCATCCACCTGGTGTAACACGGATACGGGAGAAAGGCTGACTGTCTGACTTTGCTCGATAAGATATGCAGCTGTGATATCTTCAAAGCTCAGATAAGTTTTTAGAGGAAGCTGGGCATCGAACCAGAGTGAAGATTCATCAACCGTTTGGAAGATAGCAACTCCAGGCTCTATCCAATCGCCGATAATTAATTGATCATCAATAATGGTTCCCGAAGAAGGGGCGGTGAGTTGCCATTGTCCCAATTGGGTATTTCCAGCTTGAAAATCCAGACGAAGTTTCTTCGGCAGGACACCGATTGCACTTAACTTCGCTTCCTGCAATGCGACTTCTACAGTGAGGGTTTGAATCGATTGGCGACTGACGTTTTGCTTGAGTTTTTTCAAGCGCTGTAAGTCGGTATATTTAATCATATAATCGGAAGAAAGATTCGCTAGATCAGGACTATATAGTGTTGCAACTACTTGGCCTTGTTGTACATGATCACCTAAACGCACATGACGTTTCTGGATTTGTCCTTCGAGCTTTGAAGTGATGGATGCAGACAGGTATTGATTAAAACGGATCTCTCCGGTCAACGTGAGTGCAGCGCCTCGATCCAGTGCACGAATCGGTTGCGCTTGTATGTCCATACTACGGATTTGCTGATCACTTAATGTTAGCTCAGCCGCTTCTTCATGCCCATGACTGTCATCTTCCTCTTCTGAGGTGTGTGACTTTTCTTCATCATGCCCATGCTCATCATATTTATTTTCTTTGTGTTCATGATCTGCATGAGAAGTCGATGCTTCTGACTGAAAACGCTGTGTTGCAAATGTATTTGCATGAAATAGTACGAAAGGGATAGACGCAAGCAGCGCCAACCACCATTTTGATTGAACCATAATAATTTAACTCCAAAAAAATTGAACAAGAATGAATGTCAGGTGGAGTTAAGCGTTTGGTGGTGGTGTTTCTAAGAAAAGATCAACTGTACGTGGCCTAAAAGAAATACGTGCATAGTTTTCTACGGGCTGTTCTTCAGGGGTACCAACTTTAGTTGGTTGAATAAATGAGAAGTGACCACTGTGACATGGGCAACTTTGACAAAATTCACGATCATCTTGAAGCAATTGTTCAGTAACAGACCCTTGCGTATCAATGGATGATATGTTTGTCGAAAAATTGAGGTGCTGGTGATCAACAGCTTGTTGTTGATGGTGTGATGGTGACTCTTCATGCACAACATGACCCAGTGTCGATGCAGACACCGTTTGTACCATGAGAAAAAATGTAAGCAATATAAATCGTATCATCACGCCACTATTATAAGGATCCAAAGTAAAGTGTAAAGATTCATAAACTTTCACAAGTATTTCTTAAGGAACGGCCATATTGAAAATGTTACATATTATTTTTCATAAAAGAACGTAATGTACCTTTTTCATCACAAGCATACTGAATGTCATCGATCTTATTCTTCTTCAATATATAAGTATCAATACATTCGATCTTGGGACGGCGAATATGAAAGCGGACTTTTATTTTATGAAAAGGAAAGTCAGATTGAATACTTAATACTTTGTATGAGAATGGTGTTTCATAAATACTCGTGAATAAGTGGGAGTCTAAAAGAATTTGTTCTACTTCTGGATTACGGATCCGTTTTGTTTCAACTTGGGTTCTGACCTTATTCATAAAAACAAGTAGTGAAGGCGAGAAAAACTTATCTAGTTTTCCTTGTGCAGGAATACCAACTGAACGAGAGCCTCGATTTAAAAAATCTTCAATCACATTACGGGCAAGCTTTTCCCGCATCGAGTTTTCTTTCTCGTAATCTTTGAATAGAGACTCAAGCTCCACCGCACGTTGACGCATCATGCCAAGAATGGACTCTTGTGCCTTTTCTTCCCATTGGTTGCCTTTAAAACTCGTTTTATTATAGATATGGGTAATAGCTGTTTTACTTTTCTCATGAAAGTCGAGCCAAGCCGATTGACTGTCAGATAACTCTTTTGCTCGTGCTGGTGGCAATATCTTTTGTAATTCAGAAAATGTGGTATTGATATAATCTGTCCATTCTTTGACTGCTTGATGTAAGCATTGCGTCTGAGCAATATTCGTCGCTGCACTTCCTTTACAGTCTTGAAACTGATCATCGAGCTGATAGACGGATAATGCAAAGCTCATATGTGGCATGAATACCCCAAATAGAAGAGCAATGAGGATTCGGTACATTCTCTGGCCCCTTGTTATTTTTTCTTATTATAGATTCTAAATGAATTCTGAAAAATGAAGTTATTTCGGATCTGACCAAGAGATGGGGAAAAAGTTCCGTGATGAGTCGTTACATGTATATAAAGCATGATTTTAGTTCTACTGTAATAAAGATTAGGTTGAATTTTAATCAAAATGCAATGTTTTGTATGACTTTTGTTCGATTTGTTGTCTTTTTGAATTTTTTTCAAAAAAAACACTTGCGCCCTTCGATGAAATCTCTATAATGCGCTCCCACACCAACAGGGGGCAGGGCAAACAAGCCGACGACTGAAGGTGAGGTTGTTGAGAAGAGGTTCTTCGAAATTAACTTTCAAAATAAAGGTTGACTTCGAAAGAAAACATCGTAAAATGGCCGCCTCGCTTAGGAAAACGATTCAAAGCGAGATTTTAGAAGGTTAAGGTTCAAATTAAATGTTGATAAGAAACGTTAAATTTAATCCTTGACTTTGAATCACAGAGGCGTAAGATACGCATCCTGATTTAAAACGCTCTTTAACAATAAGTAACTCATTATCTGTGTGGGCACTCGCAGAGAGAAGATTCTAC
>NZ_KB894497.1 GCF_000374485.1 Algicola sagamiensis DSM 14643 | reverse complement strand
AGTCCGTGTTTGCGACGGTTCGTTTAAGAACCACGAAAAGTAAGCATTGTGGCAGTCGAAAAACGACACTGGCGATGGCTTATAAGCTGCTGGTAACCGCACAAAATAAATGGCGTCGATTGAGAGGCTACCGCCTTCTAGCGGATGTCATTGCAGGGATCGAATTCAAGGATGGAGAAAAAGTAACGTCGGATGATCAACAGGATGCTGCATGATCATGTCATACACCAGATTTGACTATAGCTCGTTAAAATGTGCCACTACACTCAGAGCAACCTTCATAATTCAGTGAAATAGGTTCATCTGTTTTATTCGAGGGTGTTTCAATATCACCGCCGCATATTTCACATCCAGTTTGGCTTCACGGGCTTTACGACCACCTCTTTCAGCTATCAGTGTTTGTCGTTGTTTTACACTATTCAGCTCAGACGCAAATTGATAAGGCTTATCTGGTCCTTCTTTTATGTGGCGACTCATCATTGACCACACAACAAAACGTTGCTGGTTTGCCACCTTATAAATGAGATAGTCGTAGATGTCTGCTTCACGGTCGCAAAAAGATATCACGTTGATCATGACGTTTCCTAAACGAGCTGTCATATGACGAGAAGGTCTTTCCCACTTATAACCTATAAGTTCGATTGAGGTGTTGGTAACGGATACCGCGAATCTTGATGTCTCTCGTCCACCTTTGTTGTTCAATTAAAACAACGACGTCGAGAATCTCTGGAGCAAACAGCAAAATACTATGAGCAAGCAGACCACGATAAAGATTACCTTGATTCATATGTCCTAAGTCAGCACGAATAGAGCGATGTTTGTAACTTAAGGTGGTTGTACCTTCTATAGCGAGAAAGAGAGGGTAATGGTGACTTGATTGGATGTTGCATGAAAACCAGCTTCAGCAATATCGTCTGATGAAATATTATCGTTCCGAATAAAACGATACATACCTTCCATGCTGGCTGGAGGAGTGATTTTAATACCGATTTACCTGGATGCTGTGCCAAGTCTGAAGCCACTTTGACGAGTCTAGCCGCTCTTCTTAGTTCTCCAAGTTTAGCGTGCCCAAATTGTTCTTCAGCCCAATTATTATGAATTTTTATCATCTCAGAGCTCCTCAACTAAATACGTTAAAGATCTGATCGTGAAGCAAGAGTTTAGTTCAAAAAAATCCCTCACATCATGTGAGGGACTTCTGTATCAAAGACAGCCTTAATAGCAGGTGGCTTTCATTTAAATAGCGATCCAGCAAAAACAATAAACTGATTTGATTTTGCCGATCAATCTCAGATATCTTTTGTCTTTAATATCTTATCGAGTTTATGATCAAAGAAACGTTTCGTCATTTTCAAGTCAATACAGCGATGTACATAAAGAATTTCTGAATCGCTCTCTTTCATTTTAACTCTTGCCTCACTCAGCTTTTTTTCTGTAGTAACAACCATATACACATCATCCTTACCACCAAACAACTCGACATGACAAGCAAAAGTTATATTATTTGGCGTTGCAGTATATGCAGAAGCAGCAAAAATAAATATTGATAATACTGACATACTAATTCCTCAAACAAATATCTGATGAAATAACATCTTTAGATGTCGGAATATTGATTGATGCATAATCAGCAACAGTCAATTTTTTCTTAAAAGTCTGAAAGGACAACGTGCCACCTTCATCCATCAAAAAGCTTTGACATGAAGGATCATGCCTCCCTTGGTATCCATTTTTACCACCAATAACATTTGCAATAAGATAATATTTATCTGCCGTATCATTTACAACAACATTCAGCTGAAAGCGATGATTTTCATCATCACCAACATATTGCCCAGGGACTAGGACTTCAACCTTATTCGTATATCTTCTCGTATCTGTAAAAATTTGCTCTTGTTTCGCTATCGCTTGTGTCATCACTTGCTGCAATTCTTTACGGTTATTCTTTGCAACATGTACTGAGTAATTTGGAATTGCAATCGCAGCTAGAACCCCAATAATGACAACAACTATCATGAGCTCGATTAGTGTAAAACCCTTTTGGTTCATCTTGAACCCCCTACTTATCTTTAATATACATATAGTTGCGCATGGTCTTTAGTCCTTTTTTTGGTGTATTGATGCCAATTGCACCATTGGCACCCAAACTTACACCACCATCCGATTCACCACCTTGGGCATTTGAGCCATTTTCATCATGTCCATTACCAGTCACTAGAGAACCTGAATTACCAACAATAACTCCTGGCCCACTCGTTAGTGAATTACCAATCTTTTTAAAGACACTACTTCCCATTTTATATCCAGATGAAAGGCTAAACTTATAGCTTCTTGCTTCTCCTTTCGCTGCACCACAATTGACAATATCATCATCACCCTCTATCTGCCCCGATAAGGGCAAATATGAGTTTACGTAGATGATCCCATTTAAAATGAGTGGTTGTGATAAGACCTTCTCACCACTTTCGAACTTGCCATTTTTCTCATGCTTAAGCTGATAATACCAACCTGGTGCAGCAGCAATATTCCTCAGCTCTTCTTGTAGCTTTTCAAGTCCTTGACCTTCAACAGCGGTTTCCCCATTCTTTGGTAAACGGCATTTCTTCGTTTTATCATCCAGAATCGTTTTGTCCTTATTAAATGAGCAGACGCCTTGATTAGCCAATTGTTCATTCTTATACAACTTATCTAGCGTCAGTGGAGCTGGCGTAGGTGCTGAAGCTGAATAAACTCGAGATACAATATTATAATCACGTAATACAAAGATCCCATTCGTCGTATCTTTCGTTAACGGACTTGCACGATTTCCACTTGCAATTACAATTGCCTCATAAGGGGTTTTGTTTCTTCTAAAGTTCGCTGTACCAGTTGCACCCGTCGTTCGGTTGATATAGCCGCGCGCAATATCTGGTGCATGATAGAAGCGGATATCGTTCGTAACTTTTCCTGCGTCATCTTTCGAAGTCAAATCTGCAAACTTATGGACTGACCACTGCTCTGTATCAAAGCCTGGCATATCGGCACGCCATACTTGTCCTCCTGTATCTCCAAAATAGATGCGGTCAATGATGCCATCAAAGTTACCATCAAATACAAATACACTTGCAGGAACAGAATCAACACCAGGATAAGTAAAGTGCTTAGCAGTATCAGTCACACCATTTTGTTTTGGTGTTGCTTTCCAAATCAGCTTGCCTGTTTCTGCGTCAACAACAAAGACACCACGGCCCATTGTATCAGGAGTCGAAATCTTTGATTTCACGTCTTTAGATGATGCGTCGTATCCTGCACCGAAGAACAAGGCATTTCTAACAATAGCACCGCTTCCTTGTTTCACTCGAACTTGACCCATTTTTGGTTTCGACCATGATTGGCCTAACTCACGAAACGCATTGTTCTGACCACCCTTGATCTTCCAAAGTAATTTCGGCGGCGCATCTGGGTTTGAGATATCCAGTGCGTAGTAGGTACGTCCACCTCTCCTGAGACCAAAGTACAGAATCGCTTGCTCATGTTTCGCGTCTGGGGCTTTAGAATTACCTTCTGTAACTGTATGGTCAATATGACCATCTCCATTAAAGTCCCTTAAGTAAACGACAGGACTACCATCAATACCATACGCTTTCGTTTCACGTTTTATATTATCAACAAGTTTCTTAGAATTACCCATCATTTCTAGTGGTAGGTAAGCCCACTCTTCTTGAACAATTTCCTCATAAGAATCTGGGATAGGTGTATCTTTGTCTGCAAACGGCTTCATATCTCTAAAAGCATGCAAGACCCCCTGGTTTGTACCAACAATAATCCGTGTCCGTTTTTCTCCCTCTTTTGGTGAACCATAGTTTACAACTATTGGTTGGCTATGAAGGGGATCACCAAATATATCCGTACGTTTGTTGAAAGTACCCGAACGTGATTTTTCTAGACCTAAATAAAAACGAACATAATCTTTCGCAAGATCTCCACCAAAAGCATTCTTGAAAAATGCAGTTCCAAACTCATCTTCCATAGCTTGAAGTGCATCATCTGATACACTGTTATTTTCTAGTTTCACTGAAGGTAAACTCTTCCCTCCTTCTGGAACTATTGAAAGCGTATCATAATACAGTATTCTGTTTTTCTGCTCACGGAGTGCTTCTTGAACACCACCCTGCTCTACATCAGTTGCAGCACTCTTAGACCAGAAATCACGAACATTGGTTAAGTTACTGTTTTTATCGGTTGCGACAGCATACTTACCATCAACACCAACACCAACAATTCTGGAATCGTAGCCAACGACTTTATCCTCAGCATTTTTAATTGGCTTTTCATGGAAAATATATTTACGTAAATTTCCTGTCCAACGTGGTGTATCAGATGGGATAAACTGAGAATAGAAAACAGTTGGATCTGTCCGAGTTCTGTCATTAGAAGTCACCGCAGCAGGAGCAGAGAACGAAGCAGCTTTGTTCGTTACGGATAGACTTGCTGCCTGTAACGCGGCTGTTAGTCTCGCTTCATCATAAGCATTGATGTAGCCCCCTTTACCGAAAGCTCCAGCAACTTTCAACATGTTTGTTGCATTATCATTGGTAACACCATTTGCATAACTGATCACAAAAACTTTTGCTTTTTGATCGCCTTCCAGGTCAGGGTTAAAGTCTGTCTCAGCCAACGCTTTTGTTGCTAATGGTAAATGAATACCCGGTGGAGTGTGGTAGCATTGATTCTTAACTGGATCCCACTTCCAATTTTTATATTTTTCTTCTTTATCATTAATATAGTAATCATAGCATCGGTTTCTTGTCATTGGGTATCTAGTGATTTTGACACATCTACGCCCAACCATTTTCTCACATATAGGAACTTGAGTTTGGATATGATCTTCAACAAAAAGATACTTTTTATGTAAAGTATCTCCTACCTCCAATGTCGCAAGTATATTCGGATCCGCAACCTCGTCAAGAAACTGCGAAGGCTCACCATCTGTAAGTAATGCAACATTTACACTATCATCACAGTCGGCTTTAAATGGCGAACGGTAATTTTCTTGGAATTTTACAGTTATATTTTGAGAAGTAATTTCTCCAGATGCATCACGAATACTCGTTACATCACGTGTAAACGGCCGATAATCACCCTTTAACTCGCCATATTCTGGAGAAAAAGGCTTATAAGGGTATGTAACAGGTTTGTCCCCCTTTAAATAGGAGAAAGCTTCATAACCTGACTCTGTAAGTGGTGTAGAACCATCGTTTCCAAGCGGCCCTTGGTCAGCTTTTTTACCCAAATCAATTGCGAGTATATCTTCAAGAACTTTTCTTCGATCATCTCTCAATTCACGTGTCTTGATTTCCTTTGGTGTTGCAATATTCGTTATCAATTGTCCGCCTTCCGTGAACCCACTAAAACGCATTAGACCATAATTTACACCTGGAGAAGAATTTACGATCCTTTGAAGCGTACGCTGGGCCGCAAAAAGCCTTTTGGTCGAAACCTTAGGAAAACCTTGAGTATCAACAACACGCCCATCTGGTTTTGTAATTCTATTTTCAGCAACATCACTATGTGCCCAACGAAGGTAGTTTGCTTTATAAATCGTAACCAACTTCCCTGAAGCAAATGACTTGGAAGCACGCCCTAAACCATATTTATTGCTTGCATTATCATTTGTATAGGGGGATGCTTCATCGTCAACAGGGTAACCAAGCTGTGTGTTTGCATAATTACCATCAACATCAAGGTACTTACTATTGTTTGGCTTCTCCTGATAGACATCTTCAAAACACTCAACCGCGTTAATCGCCAACTCACCATCTCTTTCTGGCATGCTTTCCCAGCTACCAATTGTCCCACCAGACTCATACTGATAATTTCTCAAGTAGCCAGTATAGAATCCATTTTGTTCTAATGAATCACGTGCAACTTGGCAATTCAGTAAATCAGGATGAAAACGTCTATCAGAATCAAGGGATGGGATTTCAGCAGCAGGGTTTGAATCAACAATATTAACTATTTCATCAACTTCTTTTCCATATAAATTTTTAAAAGGTGTATCTGTTGATGTATCTGAAATTTGATAATAAATAAAGTCACCTTTGCTAGGGTCTTCATCTACAAATCCCATAGAAGCACCAGGAGGGCTATCTAAGTAAGTTTGAGATACCCCATATTCAACATGGTACTTATTTTTAAGGCTATTATCTTTCTTCTTATCATTTTCAGTAATATACGGCGGTTTTTGTCCGTGCCAATCAAATCCCATACTTGCTGATGTATCAAGAACAATTAATAATTTTGGTGCAATCGCATTTTTTGCATCCTCACTACCAAGATAGATTTCTGTATCATCGGCTTTCAACGGAGGACAAAACCCTAGCATCATGCCGAATATCAATGATATTTGCTTATTCATCTGAAATACCTCAATACTTAACTTCCTGACTAATGCCAGTTACGATTTGAATGTCGTGGATATTATTAAAAGGGCCATATTCTGTTTCACTGGTCATCTCGACATACACACATTTGATTTTCTCTGCACTAGATGGTGTATCATCAAATGGACAAGTTGTCGCGACACCATTTTCAGTTCTGGACTCAAGCCGAAATGTTGTGTTTCCAGCTTCAGGGTATCTGTTTCTTACAGCCACTTGTATTTGCTCAGCAAAAGGCATTAGAGCTTCTGTTGAAAGCGGTAATGCGAATAGGTTCCGACCGGCTCCAATTTCATTTGGTGTTGCGCCTACAGCCGTGCCCTCCGATACCGTACGATTAACGTTTTCGAATAATGCTACGGAGTGAGAGCTTTCTGAAATATGTTCAGCTTGCATACGATCAACCGTGACTCGCCCAACAAGCGAATCAATCGTACTATTACTCATCAGAGCAATGCCCAAAGCGGTCACTGATACCATGATGACTAATGCAAAGATGATGGCAAAGCCATCTTGTTTAATGTTTTTCATTTATACATCCCCAAATTCTGACCTTATTACTAAGGCGTTGACGGTGGAGCTGGCGAAGAGTTGCCACCAGATTCTACGATACTCGACTCATACCAACTCGCATTGATACCGTTATATAGCAAAACATTTGCGCTGATTAATTGACGCTTATAATCATCATTTTTTTGAATTTCTTTGCCTAAACCTAGGCGGAAAGTTCGTTCACCAGCAGTCTGCGCAAAACCCGGTGTAGGATCAATATCGCGGACAAGAATATAAATCCCCACAGAAACAACCGAGTGATTATTCAGCAACTCTTCTGTCATCTGCCCAGATGGGATATATCGGTCAACACGTTCGTCTGTAGAGCCTGTATCAAATCCATAATCAATATGAATGGCTTCAACACCTTCTATGACATCTTCTTCTGCACCAAGTTGAGCATTGATTTCATTACCAGCGCCCAACTCTAGGCTCCTACGTACAAGTGTTGGTATACTATCCCCTTGACTATTTTTGCGTTTCAATCTGATATAATACAAACGGCTCAGATACTTCCATGCACTTGGTTGGTTAACTAGCTCACCTGCAAATGGGCGATTTATTTCATCAACAAGTTGCTCCCCTGTTGCCATTCCTACAGAGAGAGGCTCTGTGATTAAATACAGTCCTTTTGGATCTGCTGGTTCAAGTTCAAAAGTTCCTTTATCCGTGAGTCGGATCTCTCTTGATACTGCTCTTTTTATAAAGACGACATCTGAATCTTCCGCAATCGTTTCAGTACCATTGTCAACAATACAGGAAAGTGGAGGAAGCTCACCAACGGAGCCATTACCACCTGTTGCTTCATATGCGTAAAACCAAATAAATGGCAGATCAAGATTTTCTGGGAGAATTCCGTTATTTTGAGTCGAACCAGCATTACAGTCATTGCCTGCTGCAACTGCATTAATTCTTGGTGGCTTAGAGTCATCATCAAATGAATTGAGTAAGTTTTTACCAGCACCTGCAGAACGAATGGGCTGTTGCAAATGCCCAAAAAAGCCAGCCATGGCGATATCTTCCCTAATTACTGACATCGCTATTCGCCCGGTTTCTTGCATATTACTCACATCGGTTGTGCGATCTGTATTTTCTTTACTGCTGACATATGCAGTTACAACTGCCGCTGTAATAACTAATCCTATCGAAAGAGAAATCATGAGTTCGACGAGTGTATAGCCCGTATCTCTTTTCAACATCATCTTTACCCCTAAAAAATAAATGTGCGAACGTACAGTTGACGATTTTTCGGATCTTCACTAAGACGGCACTTCGCGCGTATGTGATCTGCGTCAAATTCATTATTGTTATTTGCTGGTAAGGTCGCGTCGAGCGTGTCTGTTCGGCCATGCCAAGTAATAGCAACCTCAACCATGTTTTGCTCGATTCGTAAGCAGCCAAGTGGATTGGTTAAACCAATCGATGAAATACTTCGGTTTTCTGCGTTTGTCTCATCAGCAAACTGGCCTGTCATTTTTTGTTGCCATAAATACAGATCGACAGCCGCGACTTCCTCTGGTTTACAAGGTGTTGCATCTGGCGTGTTGGTATTGCATATATTCGTAGGGCGATCCTGAGCAATGTCACCACCAACGCGATATTGAACAATCTCACCGGGTTGATTATTAACATATTGATTGAGCACTTTCTCAATCGTGGGTGGCGCTTCACCCTGAGTATTGGCTCGAATACGCGCAATAATATCATCAGCGAGGGCAGCAGCTTGGGAGCGCTGCATTGCATCGAAGGTCGTTTTGTTAGCAGAGGTTTGCAGAGCGAGTGCTCCCACGATCCCCCCAGCAAGCAGGATCGCGGCGACGAGCATTTCAATTAAGCTCATCCCGCTTTGGCGTTGAATAGCCATGATACTTCTCCTAGCGCACTAATACTTTATATTTAATATTTATTAAACAATAACCCTAAAAAACTACTTTGGTAATATAACAAAAGAGAACAGGTTAGAAAACATCCTTTTCCATTTTTTAACTTAAATTTATCATTTTGTTTTTGTTTTTTTGCTTTTTGGGGATTTGGTGCAAGAAAAGTCGGCAGTGGATCAGATCGCTTTCCTCATTAGCCACATTCCCTGTACCACTGAGTACTTCTTATCAGTTATAATCAAAGATATAGATGATATTCAACGCTTCTTTTTTTCTAAAAGCACATTGGCTTTTTCACTTTTAAAGTGCTTCTTAAGTATGGGGATGTATTGACGACATTCATGTACACGAAATACCTTCTCATTCGCCGATGTATTTGGCGAGTTCTCTTTCAATTTCTCTATTTCCTTCTCAAAGCTACTCAATTTTGCCACAAACATTACAACATCTTCCTTACCTCCAAGTCGCTCAATGTGACAAACAAACGTCCTTAAATCTTTCGGGGAAGAAGTCACGGCAGAAAATATCAATACCAAACTTTGCAATATTCCCATTATTAATTCCTCACACACATTTCAGTTGTCAGTGTTTTTCCAGCAATAAGCGTATCATACGCATCAACTTTTGCAGCTACCTTATCAAACGATACAATGCTGTTTCTTCCATCTTGATTCATTGCAAAACTCAAACAGTTCGTATCATGAATCCCTTGAAAGCCGTCCTTTCCATCCACACCAGTTGCATATAAAGTGAATTCATCGCCACTATCATTGACATGTATTTCAATTTTAAATTTATCTGCAGTCGTCCCAATATATTGGCCTGGGAGGCCCAAATTCGCAAGGTTGTTCGTATATTTACGGGTGTCCGTAAATATTTGCTCTTGCTTTGCAGCTGCCTGCACTAAAACCTGCATCAACTCTTTTCTGTTACTTTTCGCAACGTATGCCGAGTAATTCGGAATCGCAACAGCAGCCAGAATACCAATAATGACAAGCACAATCATCAGTTCGATCAGCGTAAAACCTTTCGTATGCATATGTGCCACCTTATTTTTCTCGCTGATATAAATAGTTTCGAATTGTCCTTAATCCAGCATTCGTTCTATTGAGGCCGCCCACTTGTCCATCATCATCCACATTCACGCCTTTGACTGCCCCTGCAACTTTGACGTTACTCCCGTTTTTACCAACATTCGTCACACCTAAGCCTGAGCTAGTTGCAACGGCACCCGGTCCACCGGATAAGGTGTTACTAATCTTCTTGAATGTTTGACTTCCAAGTTTATAACCATAATCCAGACTCAGCTCATAAGTTCTTGATTCACCTGTTGATGCACCACAGCTAATTGCTGAAGTTGCGGCATTCGTTGGATTTGGGTACTTCCCTTTTTCTGGTATATAGGAGTTAAAATAGATCACACCATTGAGTATCAGCGGCTGAGATAGTACTTTTTCACCTTGCTCTAAATTACCTAAATCATTCTCATGTTGGAGTTTTAAATACCACCCGTTTGTATCCGCAATCTTATCGAATAGTTTATTGAGCTGATCTCCCGGCGTTTCTGAGGAACTACCACTTCCAGTGCCACTAACTGCTGCGCTCCCCCCATCAACACATTCACCTGTATCCGTTTGCTTTCTTTTCGAAGAATTGAAGAGGCATACACCATATTTTGCCAGCTTCGTATTATTGTGTAAATCAGCTAATGTTAAGGCCTTAGGCGGTATTGCCCCATTGCTACCATCTGCTGAAAAGGTCCTTGTCACAACATTGTAATCCCTCAAGACAAACAAGCTATTTACAATATCTGTAGAAAGTGGGTGTGAACGGTTTCCAGATCCAATTACCAATGCCTCATAGGGTGTTTTTCTACGGTATTGGTTGCCGCTAGTATTTGTACCTGTTGTACGATTCAAATATCCTCTCGCAATATCCATAGAGTGATAAAAACGAACATCATTTAGCCCTTCTGCAGGATCATTAGGCCCTGATAAGTTTGCAAAATGGAATACAGACCATGTATTCCGATCCGCAGAAGGCATATCTGCTCGCCATACCTGCCCCCCCGTATCAGCAAAATAAACACGATCAGCTAAGCCATCAAAATTAGAATCAAAAGGAATAATGCCAGCAGGAACGGAGTCAACACCATCATAATGGTAAGTCTCTTCAGAGCTCGCTGTTGGCAGTGGGTTACCAGCACTATCTCGAGGCGTTGGTGATACTCGCCAAATAAGACTGCCTGTTCTTGCATCCACAATAAAGATCCCACGCCCCATTGAGTCTGTTGTCGTCCCTTTATCTTTAGCATCCTTGTTTGAGTCATATCCCGCCCCAAACATAATAACATCTTTGATCCTGACTTCCCCACCAATGCTCACTTTCATTAACGCAGATTGTGGCTTGGACCAAGTTTGGCCTAACTCATTAAATTTGTTATTCACTCCTTGTCCACCTTTAATCTTCCACTTCATTGTAGGAACATCTGGACTGGATATATCCAAGGCATAATAATTCCGGCCTCCCCGACGCATCCCAGAATAAACAATTGCTGTTTCTTTTAAGAAACTACCTTTTTCGTCTTTTAAACTCTTAGATTCCACAGAGTTGTCAATGTGCCCGTCACCATTGAAGTCAAGTGTATAAATCAAAGGAGAACCATCCATGCCATAAACTTTTGTTTCACCTTTAGCGTTTTCCTCCAAGATACGTGCATTACCCATCAAATCTTTTGGTAAGAAAAACCAAGACTCGGAAACTAAAGATTGACCTTGAGGTGCAGTTGAACTAAGGCTTGCATTGGTCACTGTATCATTGAGCATGTGAAGCTGACCATAATTCGTCCCAATCAAGATCCGAGTGACTTTTGGTGAAGGAGTATCACCATTGGGGTTTCCATAATTCACAACTGCAGGTTGGCTATGTAGCGGATCACCAAATACATCACCAGCTCTTTTCAATCCGCCCATATCAAGCCCAAAGAACCAGCCTAGATACTTATTCGCTTCAGAATCAGATGAAGCACTGAATGCAGATGCATAGCCACCTTCACCATCTAGAGTTGACTTTATCTCAGCTGACGATGTAGCCGTTACAGTATCATTAACCATACTGACTGAATTGATAGCATTTGTATCATCAAAGTCGTAGAACATCTTCCGGTTTTTCTGGGCTTGCAATGCCCCCTGGATACCACCGTTCGTAACAGAGTTACCAACGGATGCAGTCCAGAAGTCTCTAACTTCCGCAGATAACGAACCACTATCATCTGTTGCAAGTGCATACTCTCCACTACCCGGAGCTCCTGTGGAACCTGCAATGATGGGAACCTTAATAGTCTTAACCTCTCCATCTATCGTCACTTCTTTATCAATTTCCTGAAGTAAGTACTTTCTAAGATTTCCTGACCATTTCGCTGTATCAGAGGGCTCAAATTGCGAGTAATATACACTTGGATCTGTACGCGTTCTGTCCGAAGACGTCGCAGCAGCTGGAGCAGCAAAAGAGGCCGTGGTTGAAACACTAGATAGTGTTGCAGCTTGTAGCGCTGCGGTAAGTTTTGCCTCACTTGATGCATCAATAAATCCACCTTGACCAAATGCACCTGTAACCTTGAGCATTTTTTCTACTTCAGCATCTGACACTCCCCCCGCATAACTAATCATAAAAACCTTTGCAGACTGTCTACCAGACAAATTATTAGAAAGTAAATCTGATCGAAAATCAGTATCTGCCATTTTATGTGCTAAATGCGGTAGGTAACTTTTCAGGCCATGCGCTACGATAACGCACCTTTTTTCATCTGGTAGCCATCTGAGTCCCTTTACTGAAACATTATCAAACAAATCTGAGTTATGATCATAATTATTCGCTTTGTCAAAGCTTACTGAACATTCCCTTGGAGTATCAATGTCATGGTAAACCCTTTTCCAGCAAGTACCAAGAACTACAGTTGGACAAGTTGTGTATTGGTCATATGCGTAAAATTTTTCACTAAATGAGTATTCAACATCTCTAGGTGTCGTATATTGGGCTGCTAATTCAGACTTAACACTCTCATCTTGAGTAGGTTGCCCATCAGTAAGCAATACAACGTTAACATTATCATCACAAGACGCTCTATATGGTGAGCGGTAGGTATCAAGAAATTGTGGTACATATTGGCTATGATCAGAACGGTCTCCTCTAGTTCCAGTTCCAGTTCCAGTTCCAGTTCCAGTTCCAGTTCCAGTTCCAGTTCCAGTTCCAGTTCCAGTTCCAGTTCCAGCAGGTGGGATATCCCAAACAAATGCACTATAATCTCTATCCTCAAATGGGGAGATTGAAAATGAGAACTCCTTATCATTATAGTCACGTGGCGCTTGGCCTTTAAGATAAAGGTCGGCTTCATATAATGATTCTGACAAAGGAGTATTCCCATCTCCGAAGTAGTTACTTCTAAAATTACGTAGAATCGTTTGTAAAACCTTTCTTCTTGCATTTGCATGAGAATAACGCTGGATCTCTTCCGGATGGGAGATATTGAAGATTATTTCACCGCCTTCATCTTTTGGCTCCGAATTAAACCCCATCAAACCGTAATTTACACTCGGGGAAGAGTCCACAATCCTCTGTAAAGTTCTGATTGCCGCGGTGATCCGTTTTGTGTTTTCTAAGACAACACCATCAGTATGCTGATTTTCTGTTGGAGAATAAGCCCAACGTAAGTACCGAGCATCAAATAATGTCACAAGCTTTGTTGTGCCAAATGACTTGGATGCGGCACCTTTTGTCGCTATAAATGGATTTGCTCGCCCATCAATCGGGTAGCCTTGGTCTGAATCTACGAGATTACCTTCAAAATCAATATATTTTTTATTATTCTCATTCGATGCAAAAATATCTTCGTAACAGTCAACCGCTTTTATCAGATCTTCTCCGTCCTTTTCAGGTAAACTTTGCCATTTACCTACTCGATCGGATACATATTCATAATTTCGAATGTACCCAGTAAAAAAACCATTTTTTCTTATCGACTTCCGAGCAACCGCACAGTTGAGTAGATCTGGATGGAAACGATTTTTAGAATCTAGGTTGGGTATTGTTGCTACGTCATGACTATCCACTAAGTCGACAATTTCATCCACTGACTTACCATATGCGTCTTTGAATACATTCTCTGCTTCTTGGGTGGCCATAGAGTAATAAATGTAATCGTCTGTACGAAAACCACTTTTTTTGACGATGCCATCCTCAGGACTGATGTAATCATTGGAGGCTTTATAGCTATCCACATAATCATATTGATCAATGGTGTCTCTGCTTAACAAGTTATTGTAGTGGTTATCAATATCCCCTTGATTATATCGCCACTCATCGATCAGTTGTTTTTCTGTGATAAAGTGATGTTTTATACCTTTCCAAGGATTGTCCATACTACCGGAAGTATCCAAAACCATTAAAACTTTTGGTGCAATCGCCATTTTGGCTTCTTCACTCCCTAAATAAATCTCCGTATCATCCGCATTTAATGGACAACAAAAACCAAAGATGCATCCAAGTAAAAGAGAAGATACTCGTTTCATGCCCCACCTCATTTTTTGATTTCCTGGCTAATTCCTGTGACGATTTCAATATCATGAATATTCGTAAAAGGTCCGTATTTTGTTGTACTTTTGAGCTCCAGATAAACACACTGGATTTGCTGAACACTCGAGGCTGCATTACTATGTGGGCAGGTTGTTGGGAGACCATTCTCAGTCCGTGTTGTGAGCTGAAAAGTGGATTTCTGCTTTTGGTCGTAAGTTGCCTGCACCCTTTCCCCTATCATTTTAGCAAAAGGCTTGAGTTCCTCATCTGGAAGGGAGAGTGTAAAGACATTTTTTGTTGGCTGGACTTTCCGATTCACGTTTTCAAATAAGGCTGCCGAGTGTGCACTTTCAGCATAGTGCTCAGCTTCCATCCGATCAACAGCAACTCGACTCACTAATGAGTCTAGTGTACTACTACTCATCAAAGCGATCCCAAGCGCTGTGACTGAGACCATAATGACAAGCGCAAAAATAATCGCAAACCCACGTTGATAAGAACGCATTATTTACCCTCTGATTTTGACATTATAGTCCACCGCTCCCAACTGATGCACCACCACCTCCAGCAGGTGTACCGCCACTTCCACTTGGTGTGCCACTGCCACCTGGATCTGCGATACTATTTTCTACCCAGGATGCTTCTATCCCATTGTACAGAAGAACATTAGAACTGATCATTTGCCGTTTATAATCATCAGTAAATGTTAAAGTCTTCCCCCGTCCCATCTGGTATGTACGTTCACCTGCTGTATTATTAAATCCAGGTGTAATATCCAAATCTCTAACGAGAATATACAGACTCACCACAACCACTGGATTGTTATTGACTAACTCATCTGTTGCAGATCCAGTTGATATATAGCGATCAACGCGGTCATCTGACGCGCTGGTATCAAAGCCATAATCGATATGAATTGCTTCAACACCTTCAATCACCTCTTCTTCACCACCCATTGCCGGGTGAATATCATTACTAAGCAGTTTAAAAGTCATACTACGTCTTGTTAAAGTCGGTATAGGAGTGCCTTGGTTATTGTTCCGTCCATCTTTAATGTAATAAACCCGATGTAAATACTCCCAGGCAGAAGGCTTTGTAACCTGAGTATCTGCAAAAGGACGTGGTGCAGCTTTGATTTGAGATCCCATTGCAAAGCCAGCGGTGAGTGGCTCAGTTAGAAGATAAAGCTTATCATCTTCAACATCTTCAAAATGAGTGCCGGCAGAATTGAGTAACTTCTCATCTGCAATCACTCGTTTGATTTGTATCACATCAGAATTTTTTTTCGCTGAACTAACACATGAACTATTCAAAGCTTTAAGATTGGAGCTTCCCGTAGCTGGCACCTCATAGGCATAAAACCAGACAAATCGGTCATCCACATTGTTTGGAAATGAGCCATTGTTCAATTCATTGTTTTCCATTGTGCAATCATTCGGAATGGCAGTTCCTTGAGGAGAGACAAAAACACGAGGTTTTGTTGGCCCACCTGTACCGAATGAGTTTAAAAGATTTGCACCACCACCTTTTGCAACAAGCTCGTATTGTAAATGTCCAAAGAAGCCAGCCATCGATATTTCTTCCCTTAATATAGATAATGTTAAACGTGCCACCTCTTGCATATTACTCACGTCTGTTGTTCTATCTGTGTTCTCTTTACTGCTGACATAAGCGGTAACGACGGCTGCTGTGATCACTAATCCCAGACCTAAGGCCATCATCATTTCGATCAATGTATATCCGGAGAATTTATTTTTCATCTTCATCCTCTAGAACACAAAAGCATTCACATAAACTTGCCGATTCTGTAGACTTTTTCCATCATGACAGATCTCACGTAAATCTCCGTTAGCAAAAGTTCCAGAGGGGTAATTATTAGGATCTGTCGCATCGATGGTTTCCGTTCGCCCACGCCATGTGATTGCGATTTCAACAAAATTATCTACAACCTTGATACAACCGCGTGGTTTTGTAAGACCAATTGAAGTGATATTATCTGTCGCTGTCACACCACCAGTTCCTCCAGAAACAGCTTTTCCAACCAACTTTTGTTCCCACATGTATAAGTCATATTTCGCCACCTTTTCTGTATTACAAGCTTCACCTGATGTGGTGTCACACATATCATCTGGCACAACAATCTCATCGACTTTGCCGTATTTTTTGAAAGCATCTCCTCGGGTATATTGTTTTAAAACCGAGGAAACTGTCGGTGGTGCTTCACCCTGTGTATTTGCTCTCATTCTTGCCAAAATATCATGCGCCAAAGCAGCTGCATTTGATCGTTGCATCGCATCGAAGGTTGTTCTGTTCGCCGAAGTTTGCAAAGCAAGAGAGCCTACGATCCCACCAGCAAGCAAGACCGCTGCAACAAGCATCTCTATTAGGCTCATTCCCGCTTGGCGCTTGATGATCATGGATACATCTCCAAATACAAAATTGTTTTGATTAATAAATAGTGTAAGACAAACCGTCTAAAAAACTATTTTAGAGGACAAATAAGGGATGAGATTTGAAGATAAGGGGTGCTGAGCAGCAATCCGTGCCCAGCTTCGATTTGATTTAACGGAGTTCTGCAGGAACTGCAAAAATGATATTTTCTTCTTTACCAGGATGCTCAATGACTTGTTTACCACCTAAACTTTCCAAGCGTGTGATCACTTGCTGAACAAGTATCTCTGGGGCTGAAGCACCTGCTGTGACACCAATATTTGCAATCCCCTCCAGCCATGAAGGCTCGATGTCATCGGCAGTGTCAATCAAATATGCTGTTGTTCCTTGTTTTTCTGCAAGCTCACGAAGCCGATTAGAGTTTGAAGAATTCTTTGCGCCAACAACAAGCAATAACTCAACCTGACCCGAAAGAGACTTCACCGCATCCTGGCGATTTTGAGTTGCATAGCAAATATCGTCTTTACTTGGCCCATCGATCTCAGGAAAACGCTGACGTAGAGCATCAATGACATCTGCCGTATCATCTACGGATAACGTTGTTTGGCTACAGAAAAATAGGTTACTTGCGTCTTTTACTGTCAGGCCGGCAACATCTTTTGGATCTTCGACAAGATAAATGCCACCCTCTGGGTTGTTGTACTGACCCATTGTCCCTTCTACCTCAGGGTGGCCTTGGTGCCCTATCAGGACACATTCCGCCCCTCGGCGACTTGCTCGTGTCACTTCCATATGCACTTTCGTCACCAGTGGGCAAGTTGCATCAAATACTTTTAAACCTCGGGACTTCGCTTCTTGGCGGACAGCTTGTGAGACACCATGCGCACTAAAAATCACAATATGATCATCTGGCACTTCATCCAGCTCATCCACGAAAATCGCCCCACGCTTTTTTAATCCATCCACAACAAACTTGTTATGAACGACTTCGTGGCGAACATAAATGGGTGGCTCGAAGAGCTCAATCGCTCTTTCAACAATACTGATTGCACGATCGACACCGGCACAGAATCCACGTGGGTTTGCAAGAAAAATATTCATCGAACGATACCTAATTGACCTCTAATATATCGACCTCAAAAACGACGGTTTGTCCCGCCAATGGATGATTAAAGTCAATCGTCACAGAATCACCTTGCACTTCACGAACAATGCCTGGTAGCTCCATACCATCCGGTTGAGTAAATGCGATAATCGCTCCAACCTCAGCTGGGGCTTCTGCTGAAAATCGGCTTCGATCAACATAATAAATGTTATCTGGGTTTGGCTGACCAAATGCATCTTCTGGACAGAGGGTAAAACTATTTGAATCACCCGCTTGTAAGCCAAGCAGACATTTTTCGAAATTGTCTGTCAGACTCCCGTCGCCAATCGTGAGCTTCGCGGGTTTATTCGCAACCTTTGTACTATCAGCAGCAGAGCCATCTTCAAGTTTAATTGTAAAATGGAAGACAACCTCGCTTCCGCTGGTAATCAATTTTACTTCAGACATCAGGACTTCTTCTCTTCTGATTTCTCTTGCTTGGAAGTGCGAAACGAGTCATAGATCATGAGTGCTGCACCAATACAAATCGCAGAATCTGCAATATTAAATGCCGGGTAATGCCACTGCTCGTAGTAAAGATGTAAAAAGTCGATGACGTACCCATAAGCTGTTCTATCGATGACGTTACCGATTGCTCCGCCTAAAATCAGTGCCAATGCACTATTCACTATGGTGAACTGTCTTGGTGTTTGTCGTAACCAGTATATGATTGCTGTGGATACACCAATGGCAATGATCGTAAAGAACCAACGCTGCCATCCCCCCGCATCACTTAAAAAGCTGAATGCTGCGCCATAGTTGCGCACATATGTCAGGTTAAACACGGGTAAAATATGAATGGATTCATGTAACTTCATGAAAGAAACGACGACCATTTTCGTTGCTTGATCCAGGCCCAGTGCAAGCACACTGAGCCAAAGCCATACGAGTCCGGACTGTTTCCAACTTTCTGGTTTTTCCGTCTGTTGTTGGTCCATTAGGCAAACCTGCGCTCTTCGCCGTTCCCTTCGACATTAGTTACACAACGACCACAAATCCCCTCATGGTTTTCATGCGCACCAACATCTTCACTATAGTGCCAACAGCGATCACACTTCTGTGCATCAGATGCTTTGACTGAAACCCAAAGGCCATCAATATCCGTATCTGAGGCATTCTCAGGCGCACCATCCGTCACAACAACATTCGTCTTCGATGTGATAAAGACGAATCGCAGCTCATCTTCAATTTTTTGGAGTATTTCTGCAAGTGAAGACTTCGCGTAGAGCGTTACTTCTGCTTGCAATGTCGCACCAAGAACCTCCTGCTGACGGGCTTCTTCAAGTGCTTTATTCACTGCATCACGAACAAGGAGCAGTTGCTGCCAATAGGCATCGTCGAGCTGCTGGTATGCACGAACTTCAGGGAAATCATTGTACCAAGTGCCAGTGAAAACAAACTCGTCTCGTTCTCCAGGAAGCTCTTGCCAAATTTCTTGTGCCGTAAAACTCAAGATTGGTGCTAACCAACGCGTTAATGCTTCACTGATATGATAAAGCGCTGTCTGACAAGAACGGCGTGCCTGACTATCTGATTTCGCTGTATATTGGCGATCTTTAATGACATCGAGATAGAAACTACCAAGCTCAACTGTACAGAAGTTCATCAGCTTTTGTGTCACAAGATGGAATTGATACTGCTCGTATGACTCAATCAACTCTTCCTGCAACGCCATTGCACGTTCAACTATCCAGCGATCTAACTCAACCATTTCTTTTGCTGGGAGCATATCTGCTTTTGGATCAAAACCACTCAAGTTGGCTAGTAAGAAACGAGATGTGTTGCGTAAACGGCGATACATATCCGCAGAACGCTTGAGGATCTCGTCAGAGACAGCCATTTCAGCGGAGTAATCTGTTTGCGCTACCCATAGTCGCAGAATATCTGCACCAAGCTTGTTAATCACATCCTTTGGTGCAATCGTATTGCCGATGGACTTCGACATTTTTCTGCCCTGTGCATCCACCGTAAAGCCATGTGTCAACACTTCTTTATATGGCGCAACGCCTTTGGTTGCAACTGACGTCATCAAAGAGGACATAAACCAGCCTCGGTGCTGATCAGAACCTTCAAGGTACAAGTCTGCTGAAGCTGAGAAAGTGTCTTTACGCGCATCAACAACACAAGCATGAGTCACACCAGAGTCTAACCAAACATCAAGTGTATCAGCGACTTTACTGTATTCTTTTGCTTCATCCCCGAGTAGTTCTTTGGCTTCCAAATCAAACCATGCTTGGATCCCTTTTTCTTCAACACGTTTTGCAACATCTTCTATGAATGCTGATGTATTTGGGTGAAGCTCACCAGTTTCATTGTGAATAAACAAAGTAATCGGTACACCCCAGGTTCTTTGGCGTGAAATACACCAGTCTGGACGTCCTTCGACCATACCATGAATACGGCCTTCACCCCAATCAGGCATCCAACGTGTTTTTTCAATTTCACCCAGAGATTTCTCTCGTAAGCCAGCTTTATCCATGCTAATAAACCACTGTGGTGTTGCACGGAAAATCACAGGTGTCTTGTGACGCCAGCAATGCGGGTAGCTGTGATCGATCTTTTCACTGAGCAATAAGGCATCCTGTTCTTTGAGGATCTCAATGATATTTTCATTCGATTTGAAGATGTGCTGACCAGCAACAAGGGGAACATCTGAAACAAAGACACCATTCGGCCCAACCGGGTTGACAACTTCAATCCCATAGTTGCGACAAACATTAAAGTCATCTGGACCATGTGCAGGGGCTGTATGAACACAGCCTGTTCCAGATTCCGTCGTGACATGATCCCCCAAAATGATCAACGATTCACGATCAATAAATGGATGCTGTACTTTGAGGTGTTCAAGGGCTTCACCTTTTGCGGTTGCCAGTGTCTTAAATGAATCCGCACCATAGCGCTGCATAGAATCTTCCACAAGCTCTGTCGCAAGAATGATATTTTCAGTCTTACCTTGAGTCGAGATCTCAACTAGGCTGTACTCCAATTCAGCTGCAAGGGCAACGGCCAAGTTTGCAGGCAATGTCCAAGGAGTCGTTGTCCAAATGACGATGCTTGTCGGAATTGCTTCTGATAAGCCAAATGCTTCAGCTAATAATCCGGTATCATTAAACTGAAATTTCACATCAATGGATGGCGAACATTTGTCTTGATATTCAACTTCGGCTTCTGCTAATGCTGAGCCGCAGTCTGTACACCAATGGACGGGTTTAAAGCCTTTCTCCAAATGACCATTGTCAATGATTTTGCCAAGTGTGCGGATAATATTGGCTTCAAATTGAAAGTCCATTGTGAGGTAAGGATTATCCCACTCCCCCAAAACACCCAGGCGAACAAATTCAGCTTTTTGAGTATCAACCTGCGACGCAGCATATTCGCGGCATTTTTCACGAAACTCAGCAGGGGAAATTTTTTGTCCTGGCTTACCGACTTTTTTCTCAACTTTGAGTTCAATTGGTAATCCATGACAATCCCAACCAGGGACATAAGGTGAGTCAAAGTCAGACAGTGTCTTAGACTTGATAATAATGTCTTTTAGAATTTTATTGAGAGAGTGACCAAGGTGAATTTCACCATTCGCATACGGAGGACCGTCATGCAAAATGAATGATTTTTTACCTTTTTTAGCAATTCGAATCTGCTCATAGAGCTTTTTTTCTTGCCATTGTTTCAACATTTCTGGCTCTCTTTTGGCCAGATTTCCACGCATAGGAAAATTTGTTTCCGGTAAGTTCAGCGTATGCTTATAGTCACTCATTCGTTTCTTTATTCCATCTCTTGTCGGCATTCTGCCTTCGTACTTTTACTCATTAAACGATTCTGGCTCAGACTATGCATTAATCTGAGTGGTAAACCAAGTTTTTGCAACAACCACATCATTCGCTATCTGCGACTTGAGGGCTGCGATAGATTCAAATTTTGTTTCATCCCTGATTTTGTGTTTTAAAGTGACTTCGATGATTTGTCCATAAAGGTCAGCATCAAAGTCAAATAGATGAACTTCAAGGCGAAGCTCATTTCCTGCCATTGTCGGACGGCGGCCAATATTCGCGACACCAGTCACCTCTCGGTTCTCTCGTGCGAGTCGAATTGTCACAGCATAAACACCAGTGACCGGGGATACAAGCCGTTTTAGTCGAACATTTGCTGTCGGAAAGCCAAATTCCCGCCCTTTTTTATCGCCATGACTCACGCGCCCCAACAATGTATAGGGACGTCCAAGCATGTCTTCAACGAAGGAAAGATCACCGAGTTGAAGTAAACGGCGAATTTCTGTGCTGCTGACACGGCTATCATGACATCGGTAGCTCTGTGTACTTCGTACTCCAAAACCAAATTGCTCAGCTGAATGTTGGAGCATGTCAAAATTCCCTTCTCGGCCTTGTCCAAAGCGAAAGTCATCTCCAACAATTAAAAAGCGAACGCCAAGCTTTTTGACGAGCAACTCTTGAACAAACTCCTGAGCCTTCATCTGGCTAAATGCAGCATTAAATTGCACGACTATCAGACGATCAACTCCTTGCTCCTTTAATGCTGTATATTTTTCACGCAAATTACACAAACGCGCAGGAGCTTGGCCCTTTTGAAATAATTCTTGAGGTTGGGGTTCAAAAATCATCACCGTTGCAGGTAAGTTTAATTGTGATGCTTGTGCATGCAGGCCACCCAAGACCTGTTGGTGTCCTGAGTGGACCCCATCAAAATTACCAATCGTCAGAACACACCCTTGATGTGACTGGCGTATGTTGTGGATACCTCGAATCAGCTCCATGCAACCTCAGTTTCTATTCTTTTATAGTTCGCGCAGGAAATCGCCGGATTATATCTTACAAATTCACTTGGATCAGCACCTATGAATGTAATATTTGTCGAGGCCGACCACCGAGTACAAAAAAGACCACAAAATAAGATATTCCACCGCATGGAATTAACCAAAGTAGCTGCTTGCCAAATGCATCCCAAGTCCAATGCTGCATCTCATTCCAAGGTTCTAAAGCGTAGAGAAGTACCCCTGCCATTCCACCTGCACTCAAACACAACCTGGCAAAGAATATTTTTGTTGACCGTGACAGACGGAACTGCATTTGTTTTCTCAACTGAAAATAGAGCATACCTGCATTGACATATGCAGCAATTGCGGAAGCCGCAGCTAGCCCGACATAACCAAATAATGGTGCGAAAAGCAAATTGAGCCCCATATTCACAACCATCGTGATAATGCCAATTTTAACGGGTGTTTTTGTATCCTGACGGGCATAGAATGCTGGTGCCAAAACTTTGATCATCATAAACCCGAGCAAACCAGATGCATACGCGTATAAAGCGAAACCAACCTGATTCACATCATTGAGTGTAAATTCTCCACGCAAATAGAGCAGCGCAATAATCGGCTTCGCTAAAATAATCAAACCAACCATCGCAGGTAGGCCAAATAACCCTATAAAACGCATGCCCCATTCAACTGTCGCTTGATACTCTTCAGTACTTTCCTGAGCATGTAACTTTGAAAGATGAGGTAAGATCACCGTCGCAATCCCGATCGCAAACAAACCAAGCGGGAACTCAAGTAATCTATCAGCAAAATACAACCAACTTATCGAGGATGAAACGAGAAATGAGGCAATAGCAGTATCTAAAAATAAGTTAATCTGGCTCACAGAAACACCAAAAAGAGCAGGGATCATGAGGGTTCTGATTTTCACAACCCAAGGGTCACGCCAAGCCCATTTGGGACGCACAAGTAGCTTTTTCCGAAACAGGTAAGGTAACTGGAGTAAAAACTGAGCAACACCGCCAACAAATACACCGATTGCGAGTGCGTATGCAGGCTCTTCCAGATGGGGGCTGAGCCAGATCGCACAACCAATCATCGAGATATTCAATAAAGCAGGCGTAAATGCCGCAAGTGCAAATCGATTATATGTATTGAGAACAGAACCAGACAACGCAACAAATGAAACAAAAAATAAATAGGGAAAAGTAATTTTCAACATCAAGCTGGCTTGGTCAAATTTATGCCCTTGCGGCCCGTCATTTACCCAATCTAAGAACCAACCAGCGCCAAATGTCATTACGATTAAAGGGGAAAGTAAAACACCGATGAGCGTAACGATAAGCAAGATTACCCCGAGCGTTCCCGAGACTTTTGCAAGGAACTGCCTCACCTCATCATCACCGTGTTTCTCCTTTACTTCTGCCAGTACTGGGACAAAAGCTTGAGAAAATGCACCTTCAGCAAACAGGCGGCGTAAGAAGTTAGGTATGCGATTGGCAAAGAAAAAAACGTCCGCACTGGCCCCTGCACCGATTTTGTCTGCGATGATCACATCCCGTGCCAAGCCGAGTACTCTGGATAACATTGTCATCATCGTGACGATCATGCCAGATTTAAACAATTTACGCGCCAATCCCCGCTCCTTAAATCAATTATTTTTATGAAAGCTTTGTTTGAAGTCGTGTATAATACTACGCCTCATTCATGGATGCCTCATTCATATGAGCGCATTGATTGAAATTTTTTACTCGCCACCTCGAATATTTCTATCTTGGGAATTGACAAATGGCGAGAAAAAAGGCATATTCCACGGCCTTTATTGTAAGTAGAATTTGAACTGAGTTAGGAGTTTCACCTTGGCTAACATCAAGTCAGCAAAAAAGCGTGCTATCCAAGCAGAAAAGCGTCGTAAGCACAATGCTAGCCGTCGCTCCATGATGCGTACTTTCCTTAAGAGAGTTGACGCAGCAATCGAAGCGGGCCAAAAAGACGAAGCACAAAATGCTTTCGAAAAAGTTGTTCCAGTTTTGGATCGCTACGCGACTAAAGGTCTGATCCACAAGAATAAAGCAGCTCGTCATAAGTCTCGTCTAGCGGCGAAGATCAAAGCGCTTTAATTCGCATCAGACTGTGTTGGTTCACGCCAACAGAGCCTATAAGAAAAACAAAAGCTGAGATTTTTCAGCCTTTGTTTTTCTAGGTTCAACGATCGACTTAACTGACTTTCCGTCAGCATTCCTCTTAGTTATACCCTTCTTCCTTATCGATCTATCAATAAACCGAAACCACACTAATCTATTACTTACTAGTCGCTGTAAATCTCACACGATGTAACAAACTGTCCTTAACAATACATACTCAAAAGGTATAGATATGATCCGGTCAACGACAAAAGTAGTGCTCATTGTTGGTAGTTTCATTCCTTTCTTGGCACAAGCTGATCTCACAAGCGAGTATCTCACTAAATTGGTGGATACGTGCCATGCAATTAAGTCAAATCACCAACATACGCTTCGAAAAACTTTAATGCAAAATAATCTCACCATGGATGAAATCAACGAAAAGTTGATGTGTAATGGAGAAAGTGCTTATGAATTTGCGATTACGCATAAGGCGATGAACAACGCCAAAATGCTGAATCGCACAGGAACAGTGACAATTAAAGAAATTGCAGCTGTTCAAAACAGTAAATCAGATTCACTCACAGATTAGTATTTGCGTGGAAAGGGACTTCCTCTTGTTCTCACCTCAAATATCCCGACATCCCCTGCTTGAAGAGCTTCTCCCTCCTTGGAGAAGAAAAATAGAAGGTCCTAGATAAATTTTTTCAAAATTGCTGCGATTTTCTTCGGTGAAAATGGCTTCACAACGAATCCCTTCGCACCACTTGCTATCGCATCTTTCACATTGTCCACAGTACTATGTGCTGAAATCATCACAATATTGGCTTTCGGATTGATAAGTTTCAGTTCCTTAAGTACATCTTTACCATCCATATCGGGCAGACCAATATCCAGAAATACGACGTCTTGAACTTGATCTTTATAGGCTTTTAAACCAGCAGCACCATTTGACGCTTCAACAATTGAAGCTATTCCAAGATGAGCAAGTGTTTGCTTTAAAAAAGAACGAACGGTTCCGACATCATCTATGATTAAAACTGACATATCTTCCACTACAGTCACCTCCCTTTCGTCCAAGGTTGTCTTTATTATGTTGCCAATTTCACTACGGCATTAATTCTAAACTAGTCCAACTCGGTCTATTTAGCCACTGGACAGATGTGTTATCGTATGGCTGAAATGAATTGCTGAGGACAAATATACAGATGAGAACCCCTGTAATCCGCTTGTTATTACTTACCTTTTCGCTTGCAGCTCTTTTTTCTGAGTCAGCTCTATCCATAGAAAACAATCATGCGAAAAATAAAGTACAACAACTACAGTCGCAGGCATTAGAAAGTGATCTGGCTTATGAACTTGTTCGCTCTCTGACCGTTGAAGTCGGCGCACGACTACCAGGGACTGAAGCTGATATAAAAGCAGTTGCTTGGGCTGAAAAAAAGCTGATCGCACTTGGTTTTGATAAAGTCTATAAAGAGCCTGTCAGCGTCAAACACTGGTCCAGAATTCAAGCAACAGCCAATATTATTGCACCATATCAGCACCGGCTTGTTATCTCAGCACTCGGAGGCAGTGTATCAACTCCGGAGCAAGGGATCACAGCCCCTATCTACCTCACCAAGTCACTCGAAACGCTCAAGGTTGCATCTCCTGATGATGTGATGGGTAAGATCGTTGTGATTTATGAAGGGATGCAGAAGCATAAAACAGGGGCGAACTATGGTAAAGCAGTCAAAAAGCGTTCTCAAGGTGCATCCATCGCGGCATCCAAGGGCGCTGTTGCAATCCTGATCCGCTCAGTCGGAACAAGCAATCATCGACTTGCACATACAGGCATGGTTCGTTATCAAAAAGATGCTCCTAAAATCCCAGCAGCTGCATTGTCATCACCTGATGCAGATCTTATTGAAGAAATTGTCAAAGCAGACAAGCCCGTCACCATCAAACTCAATTTACAAAATCAATTTTTTGAAGACAAAACGAGCTATAACGTCATTGGAGAAATCACAGGGTGTGAACGACCACATGAAATCGTCCTCGCAAGTGCTCACTTAGACTCTTGGGATGAAGGTACAGGTGCATTAGATGATGGCGCAGGTGTTGGCATTGTCACTGCGGCAGCACATTTGATTCAATCAAAATCATCTTGCCCTAAACGGACGATTCGTGTTGTGCTTTATGCAGCAGAAGAAATTGGCTTGCTTGGTGCGAAAGCATACCTTGAAGCGCATAAAGAAGAATTAAAGGATCATATTCTTGCTACTGAGTCAGACTTTGGAGGTGGCCCTGTCTGGCAATTACAAACCCGCTTTGCCCCCAACAAACTGGGATTTGTTGATGAATTATTTCGTGCGTTAAAGCCACTTGATATCGAACGCGGCCATAACAAAGCCTATGGTGGGCCAGATATTTCTGTCCTGAAAAACGCTGGTGTTCCAGTTCTATCTCTTTATCAAGATGGCACTGATTATTTTGATTACCACCATACCGCGGATGACACCTTGGATAAAGTTAACTCAAAACACCTTCAGCAAAACGTTGCAGCCTGGGTTACCATGCTACACTTGGTAGCAAACAGTGATTTTTATTTCCGTGAGCAGCCTTCAACACGTGAAGATATCGCTCACATGAAAAACACAAATAAATCGCTCTAATGAATTCTTTAAATGAATAGGTTGTATGGGCACAAAAGCAAAGAAACAAGGGCTGCTCAACCCAGTGAAGCAGCCTGCAAAAGGTGCAAAAAAAGGAAAACCACCACAAAAGGGCCCTCAAAAGGCACAAAAAGCGCAAGCACAAGCTGGTGCTTCGGCTAGTGCACCAGCCAAGAAAAAGTCGAAAACACCACTCCTTATATTTATCAGTATTTTAGCCATTGGTTTTGTTCTTGCGCCAAAACCACAACTCGTGACCTACCATAAACTGGATGTCGTCACAAAAAGTGTCTATATCTCCGGCTTATTTGGAGAGCCTGGACAACTGTTAGACTCCAACCAACTTGTTGTGATCGACGAAAGCTCTTCTGCGCTCTACCTTTGCTATCCAGATACAGCCGAAGAAAACTGTAGTCGATATAACCTCGTTCACAAAGAAGGCATGGTCTCAGCTGGGATTTACTGGATAAAAAGCAAATTCTAGGGTCAGTTGACCCTAATCAAGCCACTTTGAATAATCCCACTGACATACGGCACCATGTAATATGGAGGTGATATCGATATCAGCCACTTCTGTCTCTAGTGTATTTGTACAAACAACACGTGCAGCACCAGCTGCCATCATTCTGCGTTTCGCATCTTCCGCGTAAATTCCATGAGTACTCACACAAACAGGAGAAATTTGACTCCTGGGTTTCACCTGCTTAATCGCCTCAATCATTGTCATTCCAGAAGAAACGATATCATCTAAAATCACAGGTGTTTTTCCTTCAGGAATAGCAATTTTTGGCTGAGAAACCTGTACATCACGATCGCCAAACCGTTCTTTGATTAGGATTTGATAATCAATATTCAATCGCTTTGCAACTCGCTGAACCCATTGAATACTTTCCTCGTCCGGGCCGATTAAATATGGTTCATGGACATTTTCATCGATCCAATGTGCAATGCACTCGCCTGCGCTCAGTGTTTGATGATCGATATAATATAACTCATCAAGGTTATCAATTCGATGCAGGTGTGGATCAACGGTTAATAGGCCATGAAAGTGCATGCAGACCAGCTCCGCCATATAATGAGCTGATTGAACCTCTCCTTGATGAAACTCATTATCTTGTCGCATATATGGAAGATATGGAGAAAGCAGACCAACAAACTTCGCCCCCATAGTTCTTAGCTTTTTTGATAGAAAAATCAGCGGTAGAATTTTTCGATTGGGATCAGAGAAATCGAGGTGGATCCAAACCTTTTCATGAACCTTCGGCGCGTTCACTTTCAGATAACTTTCTCCATCCGGAAAAGTGCGTTGAATGACTTCAATGGGATCTAAGTCTGCGAAATGAGTGAGAGATTTAAAAAATGTGCTGTTTGTATCCAGAGAAACAATTGAAACACCTGACATCGAGATAACCCTTTTAAGAACTGTATTTTTCTTTCCACCATACCGTATTTCAGAAAGCGATGACTAGAAAAACATCAAACTTATCTTGTTGCTGATTAAAATACATGTAAAATCAACTGTTTCAGGGTTATACGATTCAAGCATAAGGAACACAATGATGGTCATCTATGAAGTCAATCTCACAGTACAACGAACAATACTGGTTGAATATACGCATTGGCTCTATGAACATATTCAGCAAATGCTCGCAATCCCAGGCTTTCAGGATGCACAGCTATTCAAGTCGATTGACCAGTCAGATTTACGGGAAGTTCTGTTTGTTGTTCACTACCAGATCGAGTCTGAAAATGCTTTGAATCACTACTTTGAACATCAAGCGCCCGAAATGAGGGCCGACGGTCTGAGGCGCTTTGGGAGTCAATTTACTGCGACACGTCGTATTTTATCGCCAACACAATCATCCTTTCGGTATAATGAAAGGAGCTAACTTTCCTTCCTCAATGTGAGTTGTAACCATGTCAAAAAGCGATGATTTAGAGCTGTTTTTAGCAGAAATGTCAGATGTAAAGCGCATGAAGTCTGATGACAAGATCTATGAACAGTCTCAGCAGCTGACACCAACAGAAGCACAATTAGCACGTCAGGAGGCTGCACAAAAGGAAGAAGCTTGTGATCCAAATTATCTATCTATGGAGTACGTCGACCTCATCGACCCATACGATATCATTGGTTACAAAAAAGATGGTGTTCAAGAAGGGGTCTATAAGAAACTTCGATTAGGTCAGTATCAAGTTGACAGCACACTCAACCTGTTTGGACAACCTCTGGCTGATGCAAGAAGAAGTATCTTTAACTTCTTAACAGAGTGTTATCAGAGAAATATTCGGACGATTCTGATTCAGCATGGGATGGGGAAACAAACGAAACCACACCCTGGGCTTATGAAAAGTTATGTCAATAAATGGCTGCAAGAAATGCCAGAAGTTCTTGCTTTTCATAGTGCACAAAAACACCATGGCGGTTTAGGGGCTGTGTATGTCCTGTTGAGAAAGAGTGAAGAGAAAAAGCGTGAAAACCGGGAGCGTCACGCATCCCGGAGGAAATAACCAGACAATTATAGAAGAAAGACTGATGCTTCAGCTGCGCTTGTAAAAACTGCACTAATGCCTAAAAACAAAACAAAATATACGGCTGTTGTAAGTTTAAAGCCACGATTTGAAGCTCTGGTCATTGGTTTCCCCTTTCATTCAATTCAGCGCTATTATAATTCATTATCTTTATTTTTAAAAGTTTGTTACATAGCTTTTTATCAAACTTTTTTATTAATTTTTTAATTTCAGTAAGATAGAATATTACATTTTATTAACACCCATCTGAAAATTCAAAAAATTAACAAAAATTCTAGTCGCTTGATCGAAATCGTTCAAATACGCTGAAGGTAAATTTGGGGGTAAGCCAAATTGAGTCTTCCTCTAGAGGACTTGATTCAGTTTCTGTCTCTTGATGATAAAGTTGAAAACCCCGCTGTTTGTAGTTTTGTAAAGCAAACGGATGATCTTCACTACACGTATGTACCCACACTCTCTCAGGATTGAATGACCAAGCCATTTCACATGCTTCTTCCAACAGCCAACTTCCGAGTCCCTGTCCAACATATTCCGGTAAGAGTCCAAAAAACTTCAGTTCAATACCTTCTGTTTCATTTAATTCAAAGAATCCAATTGGCACACCATTTTTGTTCGCAACAAAAATATGAACGGAAGCCTGCTCTAAATGTTCTTTCCAATCTTGATAATCCCAATGCAACCGACTGTCCCACAACCATATGCCACCGACAGCTTTAAAGAAAAACTGTGCCACTTGAATATCTTTTGATGTTAAGCGGTGAATAGAGCATCCCTCTGGGAGCAAATACTGACGTTCTGGCTGTTGCGTTTGTTCAAGATAATAAGTGGTCACTTCGAGGATATTACAGCTGTGCTCTAATGTCATAAGGATTGTTCCCTAGTATACTGATTTAGCTCAAATAAGTTGCTATTTTTATTGAATAAAATATCACGATGCAGGAGTAAAGTTAACCGAAAAAATGGATACAAAAGCAATACAGACAAATGACCGAGATCGCATTAAAATAGCTCAAAAAAGAATAATAAACCATCAACACTTCGCGACTATACAAGGAGGAATAATGCCGACTCAAGTCACCTATCCTGTAGCGGGCTCCTGCCAATGTGGTCAAGTTACATACTCATTAAAAACAGCACCGCTAGTTATAGCAGCCTGCCACTGTATCGACTGCCAGAAGCTGTCTGCCAGTGCATTTAGCCTGACTCTTGTTTGCCAAACAGACCAAGTTGAGTTTCGTGGACAACTAAAACAATGGGAACGACTTGCTGAGAGCGGAAACCGAAATCAGGCTTTCTTTTGCCCTGAATGTGGTAATCGTATATACCATTTAAATCCTGAACAGCCTAAGCTCATCAAGCTCAAAGGTGGAACGCTATCAAATACAGATGTTATTCAACCTAATGTCCACGTTTGGATATCTCGAAAACAAAAGTGGTTGGAAATCCCTGATGGTATCCCAACATTCGAGCAACAGCCACCCAAAGAAGTCTTTATGAAGGCAATTCAACAAGAAGAAACGGCATAACAATCTCAAGCTAGCTATCTTTCATCGATAACACTGCTGATTCAGATGTTAAGAAGGTGAAAAAATGCGACAAAAGCCCCAAATTTGGGGCTTTTACTGAGGTCATGGAGAAGTATGTTGTAGGCTTAAGCGCTTTCTTGCTCAAGCAGTTTTCCGGTACCAATATCTATCTTACGCGGCTTTAACGCTTCCGGAATTTCTCGCTCAAGATAGATATGCAGTAGACCATTTTCTGAATCTGCGCCGACAACTTTTACATAGTCGCCTAATTGAAATTTCCTTTCAAAGTTTCGCTCTGCAATACCTTGATAAATAAATTGTTTATCAGACTGTTCCGTCTGTTTCTTACCTTTCACAAGTAAGTTATTTTGCTCGGACTCTATTTCTAATTCTTCGATGGAGAACCCGGCGACCGCCATGGAAATACGATATTTATTTTCGTCAATAAGTTCAATGTTATATGGCGGATAGGTAGGTTGTTTTTCATTTCTTGACGCTGCATCCATCAAAGATGCTAAGTGATCAAAGCCAATAAAAGAACGATAAAGGGGGGTTAAATCTAAATTACGCATCGCTATATCCTCTAAGTTTAAGCAATATAGTTAAAAAGCTCTTCATTCTGAACGAGCTAGTTTGTTTCAATGAGCCCCGTTATCGGCGGCTCATTATTAGATATAGGGATGGAAAAATGGCTTTCAAGGATAAGTTTTAAATTTTTTCTAAAACGGGTGTTTTTATTCTTGGACGCCGAGAAACTGTTCAACCCCCTTAATGCTAGGTAGCTTTGATAAATCCTGTGTCACATCCAAGTAGGCGACTTTCTGCTCTTTATCAATGACAGCAAGTGAGCTGACCATCAACCCCAGATATTGGATCTCAACACCAAATGCATGCCCTGCTTCATGCCATAACGCATCAGAATACACATCAATGTTTTCGATTCGTTCTTCTTTCAAGACTCGCTTAATCGCAAAGGGCAAGTCAGAGGTAATCGCAATAACCGCAACATCACCATCAACCTTCTGAGCAAGTGCATCCAGTTCTTTTAATTGTAATGTACCAATTCCGGTATCCAGGCTGGAGACAAGTCCAAGGACAATTGTTTTCCCAGCATACATTTCCAGCTGTTTGGGTTGAAAAGTTAAGTCTGCAAATTGAAATGAAGGAAGATTCGACTGGATCGCAGGACGATCCCCTTCAAGTTTAACGGGCTTTCCACCAGCCAACGTTACTACAGATTCAGTGGCTTGCGATAAAAACGACATCGCTCCTAAGAAAAAAGATAAAAGACCTGCTTTTAATTTCATCACTAAGTTACTCGAAAATGATTTTGATTGCTTATACTTATATGACTAAGCAATTTCAAGTGGTTTTTGCTTAGACGTCATCAGGCTTAAAAGTTTCATTGTATCACCATAAAATTCTTGATTCTTGTAAGCCTCGGTAGTCGAACTTTGGGTTATCTCGCCCCTCATTGGCAAGTGACCCTCTGTAAATTATGAGAGCGTTCATGGCAACACCACTGCTGATCTGTGATGATTCAAACCTAGCTCGGAAGCAAATGGCAAGGTCTCTCCCCGATCATTGGGATGTCGACATCACCTTCGCCTCCCATGGACAAGAAGCCATGGAGGTCCTCAAAAATCAAAAAGTAGACCTGCTCTTCCTTGATCTTAATATGCCTGTCATGGATGGGTATGAAGTCCTGCAAGCAATGCGAGATGAAGACCTTCATACTATGGCAATTGTTGTTTCTGGTGATGTTCAGCCCGAAGCAAAAGAAAGAGTAATGCAACTCGGCGCATTAGACTTTATAAAGAAACCTGTCGACAAAGAAAAGTTGGCGCAAATTGTCAGTCGTTATGGGCTGGAACTCTCAGAAGTCAAGGAAAAGACGCAAGAGAAAGTAGAAGCAAAGGAAGCGACTCCTGCACATGATGAAGGCCTTTCCGTTGATTTAAGGGACGTGTATCAGGAGATCACGAATGTCGCTATGGGCCAAGCTGGCGACCTACTCGCAAGACTACTTCATGTATTTGTCGAGCTTCCGATACCAAATGTCAATGTCGTTGAGGTCGCTGAACTACACATGGCATTACAATCGGTAGAGGATAACGTCAGCACCTCAGCTGTTTGCCAAGGCTTTATCAGCGGCGGTATGGCTGGAGAAGCGTTACTGATTTTAAATGATTCCAGTTTTAAAGATATCGCTCAGCTTCTCAAATATGAGGGAGAGTTAAACGATAAAATTCAACTGGAATTACTAATGGATATCGCCAATATACTGATTGGCGCAATTTTGAATGGGCTTTCCGAACAACTGGATATCAGTTTCAGCCAGGGACACCCTGTTGTTCTTGGGCAACATTGTCAGGTTTCCGATCTCATACATGCCAACTCATCCCGTTGGAAACGGACTTTGGGGATTGAAATCAGCTACGGTATCGAAAACTACGATATCACCTGTGACCTGTTGCTCCTCTTTACTGAAGATTCGATCCCGACTTTAAATACCAAAGTCGCCTATTTACTGGATGATTGACCATGGCAATGAATAACCAAGTTGAATTTGCTGAGTTTCACTGGATGATGGATATGTTCCAGACGGTTGATATTGGTTTTATCGTCCTCGACAGAGAGTATCAAATCCATGTCTGGAATGGGTTTATGGAAAACCACAGCGGGCTATCACCGAGAGAAGTGCGTGGTAAATCCATTTTTGATATGTTTTCTGAGTTGGATGAAGAATGGTTTCGTCATAAGTCTGAGCCGGTATTCCTATTGAAAAATCGAGCTTTCACAATATGGGAACAGCGGCCTTTTGTTTTTCGCTTCCGAAATTATCGCCCAATCACAGGCACAGCAGATGTGATGTTTCAGAACATTTCGATCATTCCATTATCGGATACAACAGGGAAAGTTGGCCATATCTGCATTATCGTATATGACGTCACAGATGTTGCTGTAAATAAAAAGGAAAGCGAAGCAGCCAATGCCAAACTCGAACAACTCAGTCGAACCGATCAATTAACTGGTTTAAATAACCGCGGTTTTTGGGAAACGTGTCTCAATGCCGAATTTAAGAGAATTCAACGTACAAACGGCCCTTGTTCTTTATTAATGTTCGACATTGATCACTTTAAAAGAATTAATGATGGCTTTGGGCATGCTGCGGGGGATATCGCAATTCGGCATACCGCAGATCTACTCAGAAATTCATTAAGAGAAACGGATATATCAGGCCGATATGGTGGTGAGGAATATGCAGTTATCCTCGTTGATACTCCTGCACTACAAGGTCGTATTTTTGCTGAGCGGATCCGAAAGCTCATTGAACAATCCTCATTCAATTACGAAGGAACAGACATCCAATTTACAGTTAGTATGGGGATTTCCGATGTTCACCCATCAATTACCACCGCCCAAAAATGGATTGAAGCCGCAGATAGTGCTTTATATCGTTCAAAAGAAGGTGGTCGAAACCGTGTCTCAATTTATGAAGAAAAAGAAGAGAACTCACCCTGATTTTGCTGAATATCAGGATTTACACTAAGCTTTGAAAAATGAGAAGAAATTAAGGTTTCCAACATGCGCAGATGCATCTGTCTCCTCTTCTGTATGACGCTTTTCTTAGGATGTAGTCCAGAAAAAAAACAATCAGTCAAACCTGTCTCTCTTCCTGAGGAAAAACCCGCCAAGGCAATCGAGTGTAACCTGCGTATTGGTTATGATACTTGGGAACCCTATCAATTTATGGACATTGATAATAAAGTAAAAGGCTTAGATATTGACTTACTTGTTATGCTGATGAAGAAAATAGGCTGCCATGATTACGAATTCAAAATTGATGTCTGGGTCGAATTACTCAAAATGATGCGTGAAGGTGAAATTGATGTTGTGATGGGTGCATCCATTACAAAATCTAGGAAAGAGTTTGCTTTATTTTCAGATGCTTACCGCCAGGAAGAATTTAGACTTTATGTTCGTTCAGAAGAACTTCATTTATACCCCTATACCCAAATTGAAGACTTACTGAAGAAAAATAAGAAAGTGGGCCTCATTGATGAATACTACTATGGTAATTCTGTCTCCAAGTTAAGGGAAAGTGAAACCTATAAATCTCTATTTATTAGTGGTGTCATGAGCGAAGTCAATATTGCTCGCTTAATGGATCACCAAATTGACTCATTTCTTGAAGATAGCTTTGTCGGCGCGGCACTCATCAAGCGTAAAGGCCTTCAGCGTTATATCAGCCCACACTCGATCCATATCCGTACAGGGCCTGTGTATATTATGTTCAGCAAAAAGACCGTTTCACCGGAACTCGTACAGAAGTTTAACAAAGCACTCCAAGTGATCCGAGAGAATGGCAGCTACCAGCGATTATTAGAAAAGTACGCTAAGATAGAAGCAAATCCAGGTTAGTATTTTCTTTCTACTCAGCAAATATGGCTGAAAAGAAAAGGCAAAGCGTTAACCTCCTGAAAAATAACGCTGTAGGATAGCGCCTGTGAACTGCTTTTTGAGATAAAAACCTCGTGGTAGGGTTAAAAATGGCTCTCCTTCTGCATTGAATGCTTCTGTTAATGCTTTGCTATTCGCTGCTTTCGGACGGATCTGTAGTGCTACCCCATACTTTGCTGACACTTGTTCAACATAACCAAGTGCTATCATATCCATCAACTCTTCCCAATCATGTCTTAAGATCATTTCTTCTTCAGCATTGGGGGACCATAGCATTGGGCTTGCGATGATACGCTCTTCTAATGGTATGGATCGCTCAGCAACAACCGGGATCCAAAGAACACGATTGAGCTTCGACTTGACCAGAGATGTTTCCCAGGTACTTCCTGTAATTCCTGTTAATGGTGCAGTGCAAACAAATGTCGTTTCCAGTGGATATCCAGCGAGTGAAATCGGCAAGGTTTTTAATTCAATCCCTAAGTGAGGAAAGTCAGGAATAGGTTTTGATCCAGCTTCAGCACCAAGTACCATCTCAATAAATTGCCCAACCCAGCCTTTTTCTCGCTTTAAATTATCAGGCATCGCTACAGCATATTGGTTAGCCAGCTCTCTAAGCTTAAGACCTGCAAGTATATTTGCCCTCTCAAGAAGGGTTTCTTCTGACTCTGGTCGATTCAATGCATCTACTCACCTTGAAAATCAAGGTGGCATTGTATCAAACCTGTTTTAGTCAATTCACTTAAAATTCAGCCTAAGACCAAAAGTATGATTAAAAAAAACACGCAAGAAACTCTTGAAGTTTTACCAAAATAGAAAATGACAGTAAACAGTTGTTTTTAAAGAAAAACACAATAAACCAATCAACTTTTCATTTTTAAGAATGTGAGTTATTAAAGCTAAACAGGCGTTTATTTACAAAGTTATCCACAGAATGTGTGAATAAACAAATTCATTTGTGATTAATTATTAATATTCCCAGTCTTAGCAAGGAGAATTTTTCTTAGGATAAGTTGCAAGAAAGCGGATATTTGTGAAAGAATCAAATTAGTTTCAAATTTTATGACGTGGAGTCGATGTGATTGATGCCGAAGGTTTCCGAGCGAACGTCGGCATAGTGATCTGTAACTCTCAAGGACAGGTATTTTGGGCAAGACGTTATGGACAACACTCATGGCAGTTTCCTCAAGGCGGGATCCATGAAGGTGAAACACCTGAAGAGGCCATGTATCGAGAATTGGACGAAGAAGTAGGTTTAAGTCGTCAAGATGTTGAAATCATTGGTATTACTAAGCAATGGTTGAAGTATCGTTTACCAAACCGGCTCATTCGCAGGGACAGCCACCCTGTCTGTATTGGCCAAAAACAAAAGTGGTTTTTGTTAAAGGTAAAATGCAAAGATGAGCAAATAGATTTGCTTCGTTCATCGCATCCTGAATTTGATGATTGGCGCTGGGTCAGCTACTGGTACCCAGTACGTCAAGTCGTTTCATTTAAAAAGGATGTATACCGTAAAGTCATGAAAGAGTTTGCCCCGATCGCTTTGCCGTTTCAACGCAGAGAGAATCGAAAGAGGAGACGATAGGCTGACAAAATGCTAACCACATTCAATCGGATCGTACAAGATGTATCACGCGAGCCGGACCTAGCTGAAGCTTTATCTCGCTTGGTCAAGCAAGTGAAAACATCTTTGAGTACCGAGTGCTGCTCCATCTATCTAGCAAATGAAGAAGAGCAACATTTTATACTCATGGCGACTGACGGCCTCTCTCAGGATGCAGTTCGAAAGACCTGCATCCCTTTTTCTGAAGGACTTGTTGGTTTAGTTGGCCAACGTGAAGAACCGATTAATATCGCGAACTCTGCAACACACCCTCGTTTCAAATATATGCCTCAAGTACGCGAAGAGCGGTTCAAAGCATTTCTTGGTGTCCCGATACTTCATGAACGTCATGTGATTGGTATTCTGACTATTCGAAGTACAAACGACGAGTTATTCCCTGAAAATGAGGAAGCATTTCTCGTCACTCTTTGTGCACAATTAGGCGCAGTCTTATCAAGAGCAAAACTCGCCAGTTACCTTTCATCAAAAAGCACACGGGGGTTTCAATCTCAACGTTTAAAACGCTTAAAGGGGATCCCAGCCGCCCCAGGTGTTGCGATAGGTAAAGGTGCTTACTTAGGTCCAGTTGCTTCATTTGATAAGGTTTTTCCCAAAAAGACATATCAAAGTGAGCGGGAAATCACTATTTTACAGCAAGCGCTGCACTCCGTTGAGGAGGACTTTCGAAAAACCTGCGAGCAAATGTCGAGTCATTTACCCAAAGAAGCGCTCGCTATTTTCGACTTTTATCTTCAGATGCTGGAGAGTCCGAATTTAACGGAAGAAATGACCAGCAAAATCAAAAAAGGTTGGAATGCAGAAAGCGCACTCAAACTCACAATCGAAAGCTACATCGCCCAATTCGATGCGATGGAAGATGACTATATCCGAGAACGAGCATCGGATATTCGGGAGCTCGGTCAACGGATTCTACAAAAGCTATTTTTCAACGATATACAAAAACCCAAACTTCTCAACGAAGCAACCATTTTGATTGCTCAAGAAGTCACGCCTTTTATGCTCACTCAAGTCCCCAAAGAGCACTTAAAGGCGATTGTCTCATTTAATGGTTCAATTAACTCTCATACCGCGATTATTGCCAGAGCATTGGGTGTACCCGCCATCGTTGCTCTAGAAAAAGTTTCTGAAGAACAGCTGACCCAAGTTAACCTGATTGTTGATGGCTATGATGGTCACCTCATCATCAGCCCACAAGAAACTGTTTTAGCTGACTATAAACAACTGGAAAGCGAAGAAAATGAGTTAAATCAGGAGGCAATCAAAGAAGTATTACAAGAATGTAGAACAAAAGATGGTGCACTATATACCATTCATTTAAATGCAGGCTTGAGTATTGAAAGCGAGCTGCTCGATCAGAATATGGTCGATGGTATTGGCCTTTATCGAACAGAAATCCCATTTATCCTGAGCGAGTCATTCCCTTCCGAAACGAAACAAGTTGCCATATATGAGAAGGTCTTAAGTGACTTCCAGAATAAGCCCGTGATTATGAGAATGCTGGATGTCGGTGGCGATAAACCCCTCCCCTACTTTAAAACCGAAGAAAGTAATCCTTTTTTAGGGTGGCGAGGGATCAGAATGACACTGGATCACCCAGAAATATTCCTGCTACAGGTTCGTGCCATGATCAAGGCTTCTCTTGGAAAAAGCAATTTACATATTTTAATCCCCATGGTCTCCGATCTTAAAGAAGTCGATGAGTCTAAACGACTCATGCAACAAGCCTACTTCGAAGTATGTGATGAGCTTGGAAACCAGAATAAACCACCCCGTCCAAAATTTGGCGTCATGTTAGAAGTTCCTTCTATGATTTGGTTTATTCCTGAACTGGCAAGCCGTGTCGATTTTATCTCTGTAGGGAGTAATGACCTAACCCAATATATTTTGGCTGTAGATCGTAACAACGCACGTGTCGCGTCACTGTATAATTCTCTTCATCCAGCAGTCATCAGAGCATTTCAGCAAATTATTCAGCTCACTCAGGCTCATCAAATTCCTATTCAGGTCTGTGGTGAACTGGCTGGAGAACCTTCGGGCACTCTGCTTTTAGCAGGTATGGGATATCAGCATTTCAGTATGAATGCCTGTCATATTGCCCGTGTGAAATGGGCACTTAGAAGAGTGAATCAATCTGATCTCAATACGATGGCTGAAGACTGCCTTCAACAAGAAAGCACAAAGCAAATCAGAAGCCTAGTGAATTCATTTATGTATCAACAAGGACTCGATGCTTTGATCCGTGCTGGCCGCTAAAGACCCTTCATCACTCACACAAGATCACAATCTCTACAAAAATAAGTGCTCCACCAATTTTCCTCTTAATTTCTATTCCACAGGCTGTTAGAATTGCCCATCTGTTTTCCAATATCATCAGGAAATATTTTGCTCATTACCTTCTTCATCTGTCTTAGCGTTGGTGCAATCGCTGGCGTATTAAGTGGGATGTTGGGGATTGGTGGCGGCGTTGTGATGGTTCCGACTCTGTATTGGCTACTTTCCCAATATACTGAAATTCCAACGACACAGTTGATGATTGTCTCTGTTGCGACATCGCTCTCCGCGATCGTCTTTGGCTCAATTTCCTCTGCAACAGCACACCATCGGCGTGGCAATATTCCATGGAATATGGTTCCGATGATGATTGCTGGATTTGGGCTTGGTGCATTAACGGCAAGTTTACTGGCATCTTTCATTCCTGAACATATTATCCGCTGGGCATTCGCTGCATTCGTGACGTTGTTATCCATTCGGATGCTCCTCTCCGCTCATAGCTCAAAAAAGAATGAGCGACAGCTCCCAGGTCGTTTGGGCCTCAGCTTTATTTCCATGGGCGTTGGGAGTTTTTCAAGCTTGCTTGGCATTGGTGGAGGCGCAATTCTCACACCATTACTGAATTTCTTTGGGTTAGAATTACGCAAAGCAATTGGAACCAGTGCGGTTTGTGGTGCATTTGTCGCCAGTTTTGCTTCAACTGGCTATATCATCTCAGGTTGGGGCAAGTTTTCTTTTGAAGCGGGATTTGTCGGGTATGTCTTTCTCCCTGCATTCATTGCATTTGCACTCGCGACAGCAACATTTGCTCCTTTTGGAGCAGCACTTTCAACAAAATTACCTGTAAATACATTGAAAAAGGTATTTGCAGTATTATTGATCCTGGCAGCAGGGCGAATGGTTCTATAAGGAACATTTATGAAAGAATTCTTAACGTTTCCGGAAATTGATCCGATTATTTTTAGTATTGGCCCTTTGAGTGTGCGCTGGTATGGGTTGATGTACGTCATTGGCTTTATTGCAGCGCTTTGGTTAGCAAACCGAGCAGCGGATCGCTCCAATGGTGAGTGGACTCGGGACCAAGTCTCTGACCTCCTGTTTTTTGGCTTTTTAGGAGTCGTACTTGGTGGCCGTATCGGCTACGTCTTTTTCTACCAGTTCAATTTATTTTTAGAAGACCCGATTTATTTGTTCAAGATTTGGACTGGCGGCATGTCTTTCCATGGTGGCTTATTAGGTGTCATCACCGCTATTATTTACTTTGCTGTAAAGAACAAAAAGTCGATTTTATCTGTAGGTGACTTTGGTGCACCGCTTGTCCCGATTGGCTTAGGTGTTGGACGGATTGGTAACTTCATCAATGGTGAGCTATGGGGCAGAACAACAGATGTACCATGGGCAATGGTTTTCCCAACGGGTGGCGCACTTCCTCGTCATCCATCTCAGCTCTATGAAGCAGCACTAGAAGGCTTGGTCTTATTCATCATCGTTTATACATTTAGTCGTCACCCTCGCCCCGCAGGTAGTGTCGGCGGCCTTTTCCTGCTCGGATACGGTACATTCCGATTTATCGTTGAATACTTCCGTGAGCCTGACGCACACTTAGGTCTTTTTGGTGACTTTATTTCTATGGGACAAATCTTGTCGACACCGATGATTATTTGCGGTGCAGGGCTGATGATTTGGGCCTATACCAGTCAATCCAGGCATGCAAAAACAGCATAAACCTCTTTGAGAACATCATGAAAACGTACTTAGATTTATTACAGGATGTCGTCGAGAACGGCACAGATAAGGGAGACAGAACGGGAACTGGTACACGTTCTGTCTTTGGTCGTCAGATCCGCTTTGATTTAGCAAAAGGTTTTCCCCTGATGACCACCAAGAAGTTGCATTTAAAGAGCATTGTTCATGAATTACTGTGGTTTATTCAGGGAGATACCAATATTCAGTATCTCAAAGACAATGGCGTTTCTATCTGGAATGAATGGGCGACCGAAGAAGGAGAATTAGGGCCAGTTTATGGGAAACAGTGGCGTTCTTGGCCAGCACCAAATGGGGATACCATTGATCAACTCAAAGAACTGATTCAGCAGATCAAAGAAAAGCCAAACTCCAGGCGCTTAATCCTCACAGCATGGAACCCGGCAGATTTACCTGACGAGAACATGTCCCCACAGGAAAATGTTCAACAAGATAGAATGGCGCTGGCACCTTGTCATTGCTTGTTCCAGTTCTATGTCGCAGAGGGAAAGCTTTCGTGTCAGTTATATCAACGTTCTGCCGATCTCTTCCTTGGTGTACCTTTCAACATTGCTTCTTATAGCTTACTCACCCATATGATTGCAGAGCAGTGTGACTTGGAAGTTGGAGAGTTTGTCCACTCATTTGGCGATTTACACCTTTACCAAAATCACCTCACTGACGACATTGTCTTTGAACAACTCAGACGTCAGCCAAAAGAGCTACCAAAGCTTATGATCAAACGAAAGCCTGAATCACTGTTTGATTATGTATTCGAGGATTTTGAATTTGTTGGCTATGATCCAGATCCTGTGATCAGAGCCCCCATTGCAGTTTAGGCCTTCTTATTGCTACTTGTCGACGAAAAGGCAAGTAGCAAAAAATTGTTGATAACATTTACCTTACCTAAACATATTTCGTATAATTCAGTAAAAGAATCAAAATAACTGAAGTCGATGCACCCAGAAATCATCAAAATCTGTAAACAGTTGCAGGCAGAAGGTAAACGGCCTACGGTTGCGCTTGTCAAAGCAAAGCTCTCACTCAAAGTTCCAATGAAAGAAATCATTCGCACAATCCAACAAGCGAAATTAGACCCATCGAAAGTGCTACAACATGATGAACCGAGCCAAGATTGCCCGCAACTGTCATTGGAAGAGACAATTTATACGCTCATTGAGCGCATTGAACATCTCGAAGATGAAGTTGCTCACTTGAAACAGCAACTCAAAACAAAAAACTAGGATCCGAAGACCTTTCACAACTATATGCTGCAACTGCTGAAAACAAGCCGTCAGTAGCAACCTTGATGAAAAATAAACAGGACTTTAAATTCTCAAATGTTTTCAGCCAATCTCATTTTTGAATGCTATGAAGACTCAACACTTGATCGCGTCATGTCAGCCATTCAGAACTATATCGAATCCCTTCGCAATAGTGGACAAGTCATTGGCAGGGAGATCCCAGTCAATCAGGAAGGCGCTATTTTTACGGCGCATGTCATGTGCCCAGAAGAAGACGCACTTTCTCCTCTCTACGACAGTCTAATTGTTCAATTTGCAAAGAAGCAATTGAACGAGAGTGGTGTCTTACAGCCAAAAGTCCAGCTCATCGGTCGAGATCTGTTGTCTGATCAAAGCGATCGTTGCCAAACATTTTCGGGGTTTATTCTCTTTACGAACTATATCAGTACATGCTCCCCAATCCGTTGTTACGATCACTTCGAGCCAGTTCCGCTATACAAATTACCCGCTATTGCCAACGGAGACCAAAAGCAAATCATCAAATGGCAAGAAGACTATGTGGCCTGCGATCAGCTTCAGATGAATGGTGCCCTCAATATACAACATGCTGCCATTCATGAACTGAGTAGTATTCAAAGCGACTTATTCCGCAGAGGAACTGATTTATGTAAGCGACTGCAGTATTTGACAAAAGTCCCTGTCTATTACTATTTATATCGGATCGGCGGCGAATCAAAGAAAGGCGAAGAAGAACGGTATTGCCCAAAATGTCAGGGAGAATGGAAACAACCCGAACCGCTGCATGGCATCTTTGATTTTATTTGTGAAACATGCCGAATTGTATCCAATCTATCTTGGGATCATCAGTAAGCCGCAACGGGTGTGATGTGCGAAAAAAAAGAAAGTAAATCTGGGGCCAGCACTTCTTGTGGCTCCTTCCCTACGCGTTCTAGCACGACTTCACCTGTTTCATTAAGAATGGAGATCATCCAGTCGTCTTCATCCGTTGTGGCAATAAACAGAGTTTCTCTTTGTTTGAGGCGGCGCTTCATCAGGACATGTGCAATGAGATTTTCTTGCAATCGTTTAAAGTCTGCTTCATTCCACGGTAACAGCAGTTGTAAGTCTCCTCTTGGGTGCTTCGCTGTTAAGGGTTCTGCATAAAAACTTGTATAAAACCATTTCAATTGTTCATTGAGTTGCATTTCCAAAGCTTCTTCAACATTTTCAAAATGATGTTCATGAGGTTGTGGCACTGGCCTCCAGAAAATTTCATCGTCATCTGATTTTCCCTGGTCACACGGTGATGGCCATTCATCATCTGAACATGTCACTGGCAAACGATTGTACTCTTTCTCGTGCTGTGTAACAAAGCGCTCAAGCCACGCTTCCCACGCCTGCATGAATGTATTTTTCATGGGGAATATTCTCATTATTCAATCATGCGCTGCATTATCTATGAAAATACCCACCCGACTCAAATAAAAAAGGGAGAGCAATGCTCTCCCAGGTGATATCGGTGTGTGATATGAACTTTATTATTAGAATTCAATCAGCAAATGCAGCTTAGAAATTGATTTGAACTTTAACTTTACGTGTTTGATGAGCTTCGATCTTTCCACCTTTACCGTATTCTTTCGAAAGTTCTCCTGTGTTAGTTCTTTTCAACACTGCTTCAAGATAGCAAGGCTTTGAACGGTCAATATCGCTCGCTTTTAGTTGCTCTGCTTTTGCTAAATCAAATGTATATGAGCCTGTATCTTTACTCAGGTCATAAACATAAGAAAACTTTGTTTGACCATCTTTTGGTGTGCATTGATATGTAGCGTCCAATTTAAAGCGCGTAGATTTTTGAGTTGGCTTATCCCAAAGTACTTGAACCATTTCATTGCTTTTGAAAACAGCACCTTGTTTTGGTGCAGAAATCGCGTACTTCTCTGGCATTTTTACTGTTGAGATGAACGGTTTTTTCCCGAGAGGATAAAAGCGAACATCAAATTCAGTCCCCGTTTCATCAATACCAATTGCGGTTTCATAATCGCTACCAAGAAAATCTTTATCGTATTTAAGCTCTTTTGAAAGACCACCAGCTCTTACTTCTATTTTCTCGCCTTTCTGTAATTTCAGGCTATTTCCTGTTGGACCACTGACCTTTAAGTCAGCTTTTACAGTGCTGCTATTTTTATCTCCATTTGAGTTCACTTGGATATCAGCCCAATAAGCAGAATCCTTTACATCAGCAGTGCTTGTTTCTTCATCACTACATCCGACAATCGCGAGTGCAACAGGGGCCATCAAAAATAATGCTTTTGTTTGTTTGGTAAACATACTTAAACTCCAGTACTACGTATGAGTAAATCTAACTTCGAAATAACTGCGGGGAATTGTAATGAGATAACACTGAACAGAAGATGAACAAAGGTTAGGTTTGCTAACTTTTTTGCAAAATTATTTTTCCTTGTTAAAAACATTTGTATCATTCACTTCGATTTAACTGGCGAGCATAATATTGAATGAAAAACAAACAGGGCATAAATAGTGTTAGTTTTACTAACTTTATAACTAAGCCTACCAATCTAAACCATTGAAATACAATACAATCCCTGTAAATAAGGAAAGTAATTTGCGACTAAATGCCAAGAGCTGGCAACAAGCAGGTTCATGAAAAGGCCCCTCTCTTACGTCGCGGCTGTAAAAGCGGGCCGATTGGCCAATCCTAGGTATGCTGGATATAAAAACAACAGCTTATTTATACGCTATCTCCTGTCTCACTATGGTTTCTCAGAAGGATTACACTCTTGAATATAAACATTCTCTCCTTGTAATATCGTCCTTATTACCCTAGCTTGACTGATAATTTGAGGCGTTTGATTCATAATTTCACGATCCAGAACAACGAAGTCCGCTGATTTCCCAACTTCTATTGATCCAGTCACCGACTCCAACCCTAATGCTCTGGCTGCATTAAAGGTATATGCATCAACCGCAGCACGAACATTTGGTAATCCTTTACCCTTTAAATTGACAGCATTCGCGATACCAACCAACGGATTCAAAGGATTGACATTCCAATCACTGCTCAAGGTCACATTTGCACCTGTATCATACACCTCTTTCAAAGGGATCAACTGCTCAGCACGCTTTTCTCCAATGTATGGAATGGCCCAATGATGATCTGCATTGCCCAGATACTCGAAGCCCACCTGAAAATCAGCATCAATATCCAACTCCCTGAAGCGCGGCAAGTCTTCTCTATTTACCATTTCTAAATGCGTCATATTGTAACGCTGTTTAGAACCAGACTTTCTTGCTACATCTATTGCATCCAAACTATCCCGAACGCCTCCGTCACCGATTGCGTGAATATGAGCACCATACCCAATCTTATCCAGTGATTTCAGCCATTTTGCCATTTGCTTTGATGGAATATAGTTCACCCCATAAGGCGATTCAGGAAAATAAGTTAATGTATAAGGCGCTAGTGTCTTTGCGGTACCATTATTGATGATCCCATCACTGTACATTTTGACCTGATCGACAATCAGTAAAGCGTCTTTATCACCGCTTTGAATACGTTTTAAGTAGCTCAGCTGTTCGGCCTGATTGATATGCGGATAGATCCAAGGACGTAAGGAAACGCGTGCAGTCAACTTTCCATTCGCTTGGGCAGCTTTCCATACATCGTACCAACCTCGTTTCCAGTACATTCGACCATCGCCAACGGTCGTGATCCCGTTTTGTGCGGTTTCATAAAGGCCATTGATGAGTCCATTATAACTTTGAGAAAACTTCTGATTTAGGCTGTTCCACGCCAGCTCCATCACCATATCACCCGCGTTATCGACTAGAATACCCAGCAGCTTGCCTGTCTCAGGGTCTTTCATAATTTTTCCACCTTGTGGGTCAGCGGTATCTTCTGTAATGTTTGCCAGCGCTAAAGCAACAGAATTGACCCACATCGAATGGGATGTTTGCTCCATGATAATGATAGGACGGTCATGAAAAATACTATCAATGACTTCAAGTGGCGTATTTTCTTCTTCACTCAAGATAAAGTCGATCGTATGTCCCCAACCAATCACCCATTCATCAGGCAATGAATTTTTCAAGCACTCTTGCAGGTATGGAACCTGTTCAGATGGTGTCACAACTGGCGACAACTCGCAGTTACCTCCAGCTTCTGAATCTGCCTCAAAAATATGATTATGATTATCAATAAATCCTGGCAGTACTTGTTGCCCCTTCATATCAACCACTTCAGTTTGGCCACTGACCCAGTCTTTCATGTCATCATAACGGCCTACGGCCACAATTTTTCCATCTTTTACAGCAATAGACTCTGCGAATGGTTGTTTGGGATTGGCTGTGTACACCTTGGCATTGGAGAATACGAAATCTGCTGAATGTCGATTCATATTACAGCCACTCAGTACGACGCATATCAATGCGATAGTACTTATCAGTTTGATATAAAGAAATTTCTTGATGTTGTTAGACGTGTATCTCATCATCGTTTTGCACTCTACTACTTGGTTGGGATTTTGGGGCGGTCTACAGTCGCCCTTGAAAGTCGCAAGTAATTTAGCAAAACCCAGGTAACACGAAGGTAACAGTCAACTCAGTTCAAGAATAATCGATACAGAAAATAACTGTTCAGTGCGATGAATATCCATTGTCCATCCCTGATGAGCACATAAGTTTTCCACGAGATATAATCCGACGCCATAACCATAATTACTCTCTTCATGACCTGGCATGACCGAACTAGGTGAGATCAAACCTTTTTCAGAAACATATACAAGCAGAGGGTTGTTGACCGTTATCTGTTGAAATTCAGCCGCTACTTGAATACGCCCTTGTTCCGTATATTGGAAAGCATTTCGAATCAGATTCGTGACAACCATTTCAAGCAACTTTCTTTCGGTTCGGAATACCAGTTCCTCCGGAATATCGACCAAAACATCAACAGATTTTCTTTGCAAAAGATATGCATTTACTGCAATGACATCCTGAACGAACGAATGAAGATATACCTCCTCTTTGGGTAGAGCTTTTTCTTTTCCTTTCCACAACCACAATAGACACTCTGTTGTTGATTGCATGTTATTGTTGGCACGTCTTATCCGATCAAGCTTTTTGCGGTCTCCTTCATCCAACTTGTCCGACTTTTTATCAAACAACTCCAACGCCGCTTTCACAATTGCCAAAGGTGTGCCTAATTCGTGGCTCAAGGTTCTTAAGAAGTTTTTCTCTCGCTGATTATGGTGCTCAATCGTGACAACAGACGTATTCAAACGCTCTGCAACTGCATGCAACTCTGTAAACTTGAGTTGCGCAGGTGTTAGTAATCCACGCTCTTTCTCATCGGGTGTGATGGATGTCGCCCATGTTTCGAGTAGTCGAACAGGCGTAATAATTGACCAAGCGATGTTTTTCACGAGTAAAGCAACAATCACGAATGTGCCAAGTGCCAAAAGAAATAACAATTCTGAAATGTCTATCCCACCACTATAGTCGTCTTCACTCCCCTGATAGGTATGTGAAACATAGAACAAACGGCCAGTGTCCGGGTTTTCATAGGGCAATAAATACACCGCCATATCCAGTGTTTCATACGATAATAACTCACCATCTTGATGTTGAGCTGTTGGAAATCGAGAGAGCAAAAAATCAGGCAAATCTGATATGTCATGAAAATAGTGGATATACGGATTTGGTTCAGGGGGCAATTTACCGGTTAACTGTATCGACTCAAGTACTTTGTCACCCTCCAAACTTAAAAAATAGTGAGTGGTATCGTAGATCCCCCAATGATAAACCTGGTTTATCTTCAATGAATATATGATGATGAGAACAACAATGATAATTGCGATTTGAATACCAATATACCGGCCGATACTAACTGTTGTTTTCATCATTTTTTCTCAGTGTAATGCCTGTCCCACGAATGGTGTGTAATAGTGGCTGTTGATGATCCCCATCAACAATCTGTCGTAAACGGTAGATTTGTGTTTTCAAGGCATCTTTTGAAGGCGGTTCATCACCCCAGATTAGTGCTTCCAGCTGTTCTCTGGATACAACTTTTGGGCTTTCCCGCATCAGATATTCAAGTATTTTCCACTCGATGGGACTGAGTGATAGTTGACGATTCTTTCGAGCCGCTTGGTGCGTGGTTGTATTTAAAGTGAGATCTGCCACTTGTAGCAAGCTCGCTGGATTAGAATGACGCCGCGAAAGCGCCCGAACCCGTGCAACCAATTCCTGCAGTTCAAATGGCTTGACCATATAGTCATCAGCACCTTGCTCAAATCCTGACAATTTATCATCGAGCGTGTCTCGAGAGGTCAACATCAGGCAAGGTGTTGAAACACCTGAATTCCTGATCCTGGCACATAAAGTCAAACCATCCATACGAGGCATCATAATATCCATGACAATCACATCGTATTGATTTTGATTAACCAGCTCCAGCCCCATCACACCATTAAATGCCAAATCACATTCTATGGATTCAGACTCCAAATATTCAAAAACGAGTTCAGCCAAATCAATATCATCTTCTACCAGCAGAACAAGCATTTCGTTATATCCATCAGCGCTATCTAAGTGATTTATGTGGTAATTCCTAATAATAGAATGGATCTGGTGGCTGAACAGTAACAAAAGTTTGTTAATACCTAACTAAAGGATTAGAAAAATCATTAATGACTGTACGAGTTATGATGAAATATCACAGCAAATCGACAAGACACTGGACGAATGATTGTCTTTGGAGCCAAATCCATTAAAATACCGATGCTTTTGGCAAAAACAGGGAAAAATTATGACTAAATATGCTGACTCACCAGCACTGGCTTCTGTCCCACTGGGGAAAACCACTGAGTATAAATCTGAATATGATCCATCTTTGTTACACGGTGTGCCACGTTCACTGAATCGCGATGATCTTGAGCTTGGCAATACTCTGCCATTTCATGGTGAAGATATTTGGACGGGCTACGAACTCAGCTGGCTCAATGCGAATGGCAAGCCGATAGTCGCGCTAGCAAAGTTTTCAATTCCATTCGATAGCGAGTGTCTCATTGAGTCCAAGAGCTTCAAGTTATATCTCAATAGCTTTAATCAGACAAAATTCGACTCCCATGAACAAGTCCAACAAACAATTGCAGCTGATTTAAGCAACATCGCCAAAGCACCAGTGCAGGTTGAAATATTTGGACCGAATGATCTTGATCCTTTTACCTTTACACCACTACCAGGTGAAAGTATTGACGAGCTTGATATCTCCATCGAAGATTACGAATTTCAACCCAATTATTTGGAAAATGCAGCTGCAGAAATAACTGTCGAAGAAACGCTCCATAGCCATTTGTTGAAATCGAACTGCCTGATCACAAGCCAACCAGACTGGGGCAGTGTCATCATTGTGTACAAAGGCCCTCAAATCAATCGAGAGGCATTACTTCGTTATTTGATTTCTTTCCGTCAGCACAATGAGTTCCATGAACAGTGCGTCGAGCGAATTTTCACAGACATTATGAAATTCTGTCACCCCACTGAGCTCAGTGTTTTTGCTCGCTATACGCGTCGTGGTGGGCTGGATATCAACCCGTACAGAACCAATACTGACAAATCAGCGCCAAATATCAGAACGAACCGTCAGTAATCAGAGCCTGCTGACCTATAGAAAATCCCCGCTGTTACGGGGCTAAAAAAGCAATCCAGCGCCACTTTAGAACTGGATTGCTTTTAAACGAAGTGTCTACTGTAATTTCATTTTCTGATGGAACAATGCTAAGTCTTCAATCACCTGTTGGCCATCAATTTCAGCAAAAGGTGCATCTTTAAACTTTTGCCCTTTTAACTGAAGATTTAAGCGCGGTGTTTCCGGGTTGAGCATCATTTGATGGTAGAAAGTACGAATATCCTGCAATGTTACTTTCTCTGTTTCGTTAATCATCTGCTCAAGTGTATCGAATGTCCATTTTTCTTGTATCCAATCAGAATAAAGCTCTCCAGCTTCTTCTGATAGGTTCTTCGGTTTTTCTCGTAAAGCAACCAGTGTACTTGCTTTGATTTTTTCGAACTCTGCAACCGTAAGCTTATCCAGCATTTGTGCATACTCTCGCTTAAATTGGTCAAATCGCGCTAACATGTCTTTTGGCGCTTTCACTGGCGTTTGGATAAATAACCCCAGTGCAGCGTGATCTTTCATTTTGGTTGCAAATGCGCCTACGGAGTAACCAAGTTGCTCTTCCGTTCTTAGCGTATCAAATGCCTTTAAACGAAGGTGCCGTGAAAGGACATTCGAGATAGCTCGCTGTTTCATGCCAGGCTCTGATGAAATATACAAGTCCAACATACCTAGATCTGCCACAGGCAGTTCTTTTTGAAAGACAAAACGATCGCCTTTCTGTGGCTTCAAATACTGGGTTTTCGTGTAAGCCGTATTCTTGCGGTGTGGAAATGCCGATTGGATCTGTTTCGCTACACGCGTCACATCAGACTGATCATAATTCCCAAACATCATGACACGAATTGTATTCTCTTGAAGCAATTGCTCCATAAACGCCGATAATTCATGTTGCTGCAAGTTTTCTGCAACGTTGATCAATGTTGTATTACGCCATGCTGAACGACTCATTACTTTACGCATCGTCGGCCCAAGTTGCTGCACCGGAAATCCGACTTCAGAACTTTTAATACTTCGAACATACGTATCAACAGCTTGCTTGAATGCCTCCGGTGAGAGACTTGGCTTTAACGCTTTCAACGCTTCAGATAAAAGCAGTGACTGCTTATCCGTAAATCCGGAGAGACTTAAAAACAAGCCATTCCCTGATGATAAGCTCATGTTCATTCCGGCAATGCCAGCTTCCATAATGAGTGCAGCCTGCTGCTTATCATAAAGATCTTGCCAAAGCTGCAGCATGACTGACTTTTTCGCATCATTTGCACCCAGTGCTGTATTCAAATAAATCCAAGTTTTCCCTTTTGGTTGATTTGGAAAAAGCTGACTCGGTTGTTGCCAAATCTGAATACCATCTTTGTCGTATTGCTTCATTGGCTTAGACTGTGCAGCCATTTTCGTTGTTTTTAGATCGAAATTCTCTGGAAGTAACCTATTCACATTCGGCAATTTTAAGACATATTTAGCCGCTTGATTTTGCCACTTTTCAATCATCGCTTTATCCATGTCTCGCACTTGATATTGACCATCATAAAAGTGCATGGATTGGTCCGTTTCTTCTTCTTTAGATATATGCCACAGTCTTAAATGTTCAGGTGTCAGCTGATCAAGGACCTTTTGTACCGCCTTTGCATCAAAGTGATCATATCGAAACCCGGCATCAATCGCATGATTGATTGGGTAATCCTGCATTGCCCCAGATAATTGACTCACATAGGAAAACTCATCTTGCTTCTCTAAAAAGCGGAATTTATTTTGTAGAGAAACTTGGATCTCTTTGAAATATTTCTCATCGATCCCTTTTGCTCGGATCAAATCGAGATAATTGAAGATCATACCGGAGATTTCATCGCGCTTTTTCATCCCCTTGTCCGTGAGCGCAATATCAATATCAAATGTTCCGTAATTCCCGTAAGCTTCTGGAGAAGTTGATGCCACTAGATTGTTGATCCAGCCCTTTTCACGCAGCACCGCCGCAGGTGTGCCCGGCATTTCTGAACCAATAAGATAGGAAAGAAAATGATTCGGTTTACTTCTAAACTGTGCTTGATTGTTTTCAATCACAAAGGATAAACGAAGACGCTTTTCATCTTTATGCGGGTGGTAACTGATCTGCTTCTGCCCAACTTCATCAAAGTTCAACTTCGCTGTGACAGTTGGCTTCTCAATATTTTTATTTTGAATCGTACTGAAATGCTTTTTCGCCATCATACGCATTTCTGAAAGTGGGCGATTACTCACCATTGCTAACTTCATCAGGTTTGCAGAATAATACTGATTAAAGAAGTTAACAGTCGCGGTGTGCAACTTGCTGTTTGGTGTGTCTTTCAAGGTTTCCAGGTTACCAATCAGAAAACGGTTCGCAGGATGATCACCCATCATCGAGCGTTCAAGTTTATAAGTGGTGAAAAAATCCATTTCTCGGCGCATCGACCACTCAGCATTCACTGCATTTCTTTCTTTATCTGTGTACTCTGGCGTCAATAGTGGGTTTTTAAAGAAGTCGGAGAAACGATCTAATGCTTCGTTATAAGCATCTGGATTGACCTTAAACATATAGTTGGTGATATCCAACCAGGTATAAGCATTGTGCATCCCACCATTTTGCGTCATAAATTCGCTATATTCATTGGAGTCAGGAAAACGCTTCGTCCCAAGGAACAACATATGTTCCAGATAATGAGCCATGCCTTGGTGCTCTTTCGGATCATGGAGCAAACCTACACCAACACTCAAAGATGCTGCGGACTTTTCTGCTGATGGATCAGAGACTAAGATCACTTCGATTCCATTTTCTAATACAACCGTATCATAGGCACGCTGATCACTCGGGCTGACAATGAGTTGATCGGTTTGATGTGTTGTTTGTGTCGATTGACAGCCACCGAGTAACGCAAGTGCGATTGCACTGAATACAAAGCCTTGATGGATTTTTTTCATAGAGGGTTATTCCTGTTCCTTTTTAAATCAACATGGAAAGTTAATTCTTTAACGCCATCCTAATTTCCACGATACGGATGTCATCTTTAAATTTGTTACAAACTATTTCAAAAATAAAAGCCCGACATTGCCGGGCTTCGTTGACTGGAATATTTACGTAGTAGGATGCATTTAAATGCATGTAGCTTCAATTGCGACATTCATATCATGCAGAAAGTCAGACTTGTGGCCATTGAAAAAGTTCAACGATAATCACCTCTCATTTCACGAATTTTTGTTTCTAATGTTTTTGCACGAACTTCATGCCCATCTATCACTGGCTCACCGATGATATTGATTTTCGACCAAAAGCGTTTTCCTGGCTTAAAAGCACCTTTCCCTTCATGGCTGAAAAAAGAACCCCATAAGTTTTGTAGTACGATTGGTACAACAGGAACCGGGGTTTCCTCTAGGATCCGATTAATCCCAGGCTTAAAGGAGTTAATTTCACCATTTCTTGTTAATTTTCCTTCAGGGAAAATCAAAACAAGTTCACCATTTTCTAATGCCTTTTTAATTGTGACAAAAGATTGCTCATAACACTCACGATCATACCGTGGACTTGTAATTGGAATTGCCCCAGCCAAGCGGAAAAACCATGTGAGGACCCAAATATCATAGATTGGTTTATCCATAATGAATCGAATAGGGCGACGGCAAGCGCCTGCCAAAATGAGCGCATCAACATAACTGACATGGTTACATACAAGTACCGCTGCACCTTCATCCGGAATATGCTCAAGCCCTTTTGCTCTGACGCGATAAAAAGTATGCGTGATCACCCAGATGATAAAACGGATCGTAAAAACAGGAATACGCGTAAATACATAAATAGAAACAGCAATATTCATGATAGCCAGCACAGCAAAGTATTCTGGAATTGCCAAATGAAAGACGGATAGAAAAACAATCCCGAGGACAGCACTACCGACCATGAATAAGGCATTGAAAATGTTATTCGCTGCAATGACCTTCGCCCGGTTTTCCTGCGAAGCATTTTGTTGAAGTAATGCATAGAGTGGTACGATAAATATCCCACCAAAGACACCAATCAGAGCCAAGTTAATGAGTACCCCCCAACCATAAATCGTCGTCAGGAACCCACCAAGTGACATGAGTTCTGTCGTCTCACTTTCAATTGGAGATACACCATACAACAGTAAGCCGAAGATCGTCAGGCCGATTGAGCCAAGTGGAACAATCCCAAGCTCAACCTTTCTGCCAGATAAGCGTTCACATAACAATGAACCGACGCCAACACCGATTGAAAATGCCATCAACATTGCCGTTACGACAGAGTCATCACCATTCAGGTTCGTTTTGGCAAAATTCGGGAATTGAGTCAGATAACTCGCGCCTAAAAACCAGAACCAGCTAATTGCCATAATCGCCAAATATAATTCACGTTGGCCATAAGCAAGGCCGATGACCTTTTTCGTTTGCCGCCAAGGTTGGTAACGAAGCGGTTTGGTTACTTCATTTTTTGAGGGTATCGAAGGGATAAAAAGCGAGCAGAAAAAGCCCAACATAGAAACGCTGATGACAGTGACCCCAACAAGACGAATGACATCTTCAAATCCCATCAGCACACCAGCGATAAGAGTTCCAAGTAAAATCGAAACAAAAGTCCCCATTTCTACAAGACCATTTGCACCCACAAGCGCGTCATTTTTCACAAGTTCAGGTAATATCGCATACTTGACAGGTCCAAAAAATGCAGACTGTGTTCCCATCAAAAAGAGTAGTAAAAATAATAATGTGTATGATTCAAGTGCCAGTGCTCCAGCAGCAGAAAGCATGATGCCAATCTCAACGGCTTTAATGATTTGGATCAACCGAGTTTTGTTCAATCGATCCGCAATTTCCCCAGCAAGTGCGGAAAATAAAAAGAAAGGAAAAATAAACAACCCTGCGGCGAGGTTCATGAGTGTATTGGTCGATAATGGCAAAGAAGCAGCCGCACTAAATGCAACCAATAGCATCAGTGCATTTTTATAAATATTGTCGTTCAGTGCACCAAATGCCTGAGTAAAGAAAAATGGTAAAAATCGCCGCGTTTTAAAGAGTTGAAACTGTCCATTTTGGGACATAACGCCTCCAAATATAATTCCAATGATGGGCTGACAGCCTATCAAGGCCGCTTCTTTTTTCATAGTCTAGAACAGGATTACAGACAAAAAACAGGAGAATTAAACCAGAAGAAATTATGAATTTTTATTTTTAAATCAACAATAAATTTATTTCCAAAGACAAGCTGATAGAATTCATCCTCCGTTTCATCGATCCAGTGAAAAATCAATAAAAACTTTGGATCTATTTCATTCAGGATGTATAACCATGCAAAGACGTATGCTCTTTATTGCGATTTCTTCCCTCTTATCCTCTCATGCGATTGCCGATGTTCAAACAAATACAGAATTCCATGGCTATTTAAGAACGGGTCTGGGTGCGAGTGAAAGCGGTCAAACCCAAGCTAATTTTCAACTGCCCGGCGCACGCGCGAAATACCGTTTGGGGAATGAATCAGATTCCTATATCGAACTGGCTGTTGAGCACCAAAATCAGCTCAATACTGCCTCTGGCAACAAAAACTACCGTGCAGTTTTTATGGTCAATGGACATAAACCACACGGTGAAGGCGATCTCAGTATCAAAGATGTGACACAAGCATATGTCGAAATGGATGATATCATCGCTGACGGGATGCATGTTTGGGTAGGACGCCGCTATTATGATCGCCGTGATATTCATATGAATGATTATTACTGGTTGAGTTCAGGGCAAGGGGCAAAAGCAGGTGCTGGACTTGGGACAGACAATTGGGATCTCGCCCTATTCCGATTTGAAGATAAGCTCAACATAGAGAATGGGTCATCACAATCTTCTGAAGTGCTTCTCAACTCATCATCTCTCGACTTTCGTTATCGTCAGCAACTGAATCAACAACATCAACTCACCTACTGGCTAGGATATACAAAACGTCATCAAACTCCAGATGATCAAATCACCACGCCTATCAACGGCTCTCCAGTTCCCGTTCTCATTGATGGCTTTTCGAGCGAAGACGGGTTTGCATTAGGAACTTGGTTAGACTCAAAAGTATTCGGTGGAAATAATACCGTCGCTTTCCTTTATCGAAATGGTGCTACCGTCGATCAAGGTAATGGAAAACCTGTCAACGAAATGCAAGGATACGATCTCAGCGAAGCTTCTATGTGGGAGATCAACAATAACTTTGTCTACAATGATGATCGTTGGTCAGCACAATGGGCACTCATTGCCCGTCAAGATGACAAAGGTAAAGCAGGAAAAGCTGGCTCAAAAATCAGCTGGTATAGCACAGGTATTCGCCCTGTTTATTACTTCAATGAGCATGTCAGTTTCGCAACAGAACTTGGCTATGACCATGTCAAAGATGAAATTGAAGATCGTTCAGGTGGATTAACAAAGCTCACCTTTGCAGTCCAAGTTGCCAAAGGAAAAGGTTACTATACACGCCCTGTTCTTCGTGCATTTGTCACAACAGCTTCATGGAGTGATGAATTCAAAGGGATGATAGGTACAAATGTTGATGCGCCTTATGGTGATGATACGTCTGGTACAACCCTTGGTATTCAAGTCGAGTCCTGGTGGTAACTTTCAGGCACGATCAAAAAGAGCCAGCATGCTGGCTCTTTTTTGCTCACGAAAGTCAGGGCTTTCTTATTCTGTACACTCAGCCCATTGCAGCTGGTATACCATACCAGAGCTGATATCGATCGTATCCACCTGGATGAATGTATCTCCATCGCCGCTACGAGGCTTATTTGCGCGGATACTTGTATTAGCACGAAGAATTGCATCTGTGCCACACGGCGACCAAACAATCGCGCCAACGTTAAATGAATCATCTTCTACAAAGTCTTGTACCACTGGCTCATTTGCAGAACCCCACTCACGATGATAGTTTCTGCCAACTGTTTGACCAGCAAAGAAGTAGCTCGCATCTAAAGACGCATATCCGCCTGGAGGTACATCAACGAATCCACGGTAGTCCATTTCAATCAATGCAACAGAAAGGCCGTGTGGCACTTTCACGGAAAGACCGATGTTACATGTTTTACGGTCACGACCACGGCTGCTTGCAGATGAGTCCGCTAAGTACTCGTCAAAGAAAACACTGATTGTCTGGTGATCAGCAGCCATCACTGCACTCACTGAATCCGCTGGGCAACCAGTGCCACCATGCGCCATACCATAGATGTAAATATCGCGGTCAGATACGTCTGGGTTTGAGTTAAAATCAATTACGCCAGCAGAAGAGCCGAAAGTCATCAAGCCGCCGATAACAGCAAGAGCTAATTTAGTCGTTTTCAAAATTCTATCTCCAATGAATTTGAGGTACATATGGCAATATGCCTATGTTTTTATTCTTTTTAATCGAGCACCTTTGTTGTGCTCGGTCCATATAATTTCAGGAAAATGTCTAGATTACCTCGGAATTTTTTCCCTTTTTTGGTTACATTTTTATGTCGTTCAATGATTTCGCGGGATATAGGCCTAAATTTTTTATTCACAAGCGAGTGTTTAACAAAAAATCAACATAAATAATCCAATAAAACTATTCTTAAGTAGTATTTAAAATCAAAAATAATTCTTTTTAATGAATCAAAAAGCAAAACCAAAGAGTGACTAATAAAGAAACTAACTAAAAAAGAACAGAATAAAAGTAAGTACTTCTACTCATAAATGAATCGATTTTGATTTAAACCAATTATTTATACCTAATAAAGGTACCTAGTATTGCATTTGATTTTATATAAATTTCATTCTAAAAAATTCATTAAATAATAAGTTTTTATAACAATGACAAGCGAGGGAGCTCTTATTATGGAAGCTGAATTTTTCATAGCATCAATTTTGAACTTACTTATTAACCTGATCTACACCATTGTTTCCCTTTTTGTTGGTGTCTATGCGCTGTTGTGGGTTGATAAACGCCTTCTTAAAAGTGTGGATATCGAAGGAGAAATGAAAAAAGGTAATCTGGCAGTCTCCATTTTTGCATCCACAATACTCATTTTTGTCGCACTTATCGTTGCTTTTGGGTTTCGTTCCTAAATGATGCGTATTATGTGCTTCATATTCTTTTTATTGTTGATACCAACATTGTCTTTCGGAGATGAACAAGAATCTCTGCAGGAAAAAGCAAATGCGGCGAAAGAAAAACTGGAGCGAGAAGGCACGTGGCTCTTAGAGCCACACGCAACATTAACGTTACTGGAAGAAAATCGCGTATTGGATAACAAAGCAATCAAAGCGCTCACTCAACGAAATCATCAACAGCGTGGATTTTTAGCTTATTTAGACAAAAAGAAACAAGCCTATACCATCAGTGCACAAAGTATCACAGGAAAACGCTATCTTACCCACGTGTATCTTGAGGGATATGCACCATTTAAAACAAAAAACCCACTCATTCCACTTTATATGATTTCAAGCCGTAAAACATATCAGAAAGATAGAAAACAATATTTCGGACGAAACGATGTCTGGCAATCCAGTCGTCAGGCGTATCTCAATCCAACAGGCGATTGTGAAGATCATGCAGTTCTTCTTGCTGATTGGTTGATTGAAATGAAATATGATGCCAGAGTGGTGATTGGTGATGTGCGAGGCAATGGTCATGCTTGGGTTATTTGGCTACACAAAGGAAAAACCTATTTACTTGAAGCAACCAAAAAGTTTAAGAAATCGGCACCAAAACGATACCCTCTTGCTTCTCTTCTTCCAGGTTATCACCCTCAATATATGTTTAATCGCTCCGATTTTTGGACGAATACAGGGTCGAAGTTCACCGCAAACTACACATCACAGCGTTGGGTCAAAAAAAGCCGCTATAAGAAAAAGTGGTAATGACATAAAAGTTCTTGCTAGTTGATAATTTACTCGCTAGTTTAAGACAGCCAAAGTCTCTAAATTAGAAACTTTTAAATCATAAATCATGAAAGGTAACCTCATGAAAAAACTGCTTACGCTATCTCTTTTACTTGGAACTTCCTACTCACTCTCTGCTGCTGAGCTTGAACAACTCCACGGCGTACAATTTACAGAAAACAATATGACGATTTTTGTCACCAGTACGGGTTGTACAGAAAAAGAAGACTTTGTGACTGCATTAGATAAAAGTACAACCCCCGCAGGTCTCATGATCCTTCGGACGAAACCAGATATATGTCGAGGCGCTTCCAGAGTTTACCCGATTAAGTATTCTTACAATGAAATTGGTGGAAAAAATGTGAAGGTACTGAACCACTTTGTACCTGCACCTAATTTATAATTGGATGCTCTTAGGCCTTTCTAGAAGAAAGGCCATGATTTATCTGCGAAAACGAACAAGCACGGACAGAAGTAAGGCCCACAAACCGTCCAATGAACCACTGTTATCCTTTGGTGACTCCATATCCACATCAACCCACACTAACTTATGATCAGAAGAAGAACCACGCTCCTGCGTTAGTCGTGATAATTTATGTGTTGACTCTGGCCAGAATACGCCTGAATGCTTCATCGCAAATCCAGTTTTAGAAGGAAGCACATAATCGACCCTTAAACCCCAACTCGCGGTATGACTTTTCGCATTTGGATTATCTTTCTTATTTTCAACACCACCGCGTGACATGGGGGGATTTTTTGATTGAACTAACGTGTGTTCACTGAGCTGGTTAATCGCACCTGAAATTGAATCCCCTTCATTCGGTGAGGCGTTTTGGTCACCTAAAATCATAAAAGGCGTATTCGGTGCAAGCCCTCCCTTATTTCCGACATCATCATAGATGTAACCCGCTTTTTGTGGAGAAATATAATCTGCCCAAAAGCGTATTTCATCGTGATTTCGAGTGCCATTCTTGTCTTCTTCACCATCAAAAACAGGTGGCGTTGGATGTGATGCAAGAATATGGAGTGTCTTTCCGGCGACATCAATTGGGACATCCCAATGTGATTTTGAGGATAAACGAAAAATATTCAAAAATTCTTCGTTATACCAAAGTTTATCCGTTTGCGGATCAATCGGTAACTTTGCATTTGGCATATCTTTCCAAAGGAAATTTCGGAAAGTTCTTACCTTGTCATGTAATATGGGATACTTGGACAACAACACCATCCCATATTGTCCTTCATATAGACCGAAACCATGATTCTTCTCAAAATTTCCTGGCCCTGAATACTGTGTTGCAACACCTGTATTCACAGGAGCAACATAAAAGTAAGGATAATGAATCGACTCTACATCCTGATGTTGAGCAATATTCAGATATCGATGAATAAAGGCCTGGACACCCTTTTGCTGGTCAGCAATATAGTCAAATTCATTCATCAAGATAATATCCGGTCGAACCCGTTGAATGATCTCAGCAATATTTTTTATTTGTGGGTGATTTCCTTGCTCTAATGCTTGCACCAACAACTCAGTGCTGACTGGAGCGTCTTCCGCTGGCTTATAGTTATTTCCCTCCATACTCACATTAAATGTTGCGACACGAAGAGAGCCAACTTTAGTCAACTGTTGATCAATGCTTGGGAGCGTTTTAGCATGGGAAAAAAACGAGCAAGGCAACAAGGTAAACATCGCAAGGTAAGACTTCATAGATTGAAATGGCTTGTGTATTCTCATTCGTAAACCTTCGTTTTATTTTAATTTGGGCTGAGGATAACAAAAAACCATTGATTTTCTTAGTCTTCAGGTAACGTTAAACACTATATATTAAGTCGTCACGATGACTCTAAGTGCCAAAAGAATTAAGACGCCACCAGATAATCGGTCTATCAGAACTGCTCTGGAACGAATGTATTCCAAAACACGGCCACGAGAAAGCACGAAAGAAATAAAAGAAAACCACAAACCATCGACAATCAGAGGAGTACTGACTAGCACGAACTTATCAGTCATTTGATGGCTGATTGCAACAAATTGGCTAAATAATGCAGTAAAAAACAATGCGGTTTTTGGATTTAAAATCGAAATCAAAAACCCCTCACGCGCCGCTTGAGACAACGATGTTTTTTCAGCTTTTTCGATTTTTGTGGCAATCCCACCTTTCGCCCTGAACGCATTCAAGCCCAGATAAGCTAAAAAAGCCGCACCCGCATAACTAATTACTTTAAATAAGACAGGACTTTCCTGAAAAATAACAGCAAGACCTAATAGTGACAGGCACGCATAAACCCCGATACCAATCGCATGCGACCATGCAGCAACGAGCCCATGAATACGCCCACCTGCCAGCGCGTGTTTTGCAATGATGGCAAGGCTAGGGCCAGGTGTCATCGCACCCAATAAAACTAAAGCAAACAATGAAAACCAAATCGTCAGTGTCATTTCAAACTCCTCTTTGGCGCTAAACTACCAAAAAGTATGACATGATTTGAAATCATCATTTTTCATATTTGTTATGATTTCAAATCATGAATCTATTTGTTCTATTGTTTTCATTGAATAATCTGAATCTTGTATCACAGAATAGATCTCATCGCGCATCCACTGATGTGCAACATCATTATCATATTTAGGGTGCCAAATAAGCCAATACTGATTTATGGGTAAGTCGAAGGGCAATTCTTGATAGGTGATTGTCCAATGTCTTGCGAGGCTCTTTGCAACATGAGTTGGCACGACCATCAAGTCCTCGCTTAAGACAAGACGATTCATAGCAGCAGAGAAGAATGGTACTTTCAAAGAAAAGCGTCGATTAAGGCTCATTTTTTTTAAAACTTTGTCTGTTGCTGAGTCTTTATCAGCACCACCCGTCACTTTAATATGGGGGTAAGCAAGAAAGTCATCAATCGTGATTTTTTCTGCGTTTGATAATGGATGTGACGCTTCCATCAAACACACTGATGTGTCCTCGCCTAATTTCAAACTCGAGACGCCTTCCGGTTTTTTGACCAGCATGGATGTCGCCAAGTCAATTTTCATTTCATGGAGCCTTTCTATGTACTCGGGCTGCCAAAGGTAATAATTAATCCCAAGCTTAGGTGCCAATGGATGAAGGTGCGCTGCAATTTCTGGTAACACGTACTGAGCCACATAGTCACTTGACGCTAAAATGAGTTCGTACTCCCAATCTTTTGGCTGAAATGATTTTTCATCAATAATCAATCTCTCAAAGTCATTCAGTAATACTTCAACCTTTTGTTTGAGAAATAGTGCTCTAGGCGTTGCAACAAGTTGATTACCTTCTCGAACGAGCAATGGGTCATCACATAATTCACGCAACTGCGCTAACTGTCGGCTCACGGCCGACTGGGTAATGTGTAATCTCGCAGCGGCCTTACTCACATGACACTCTTCCAATAAAATATGTAATGTCCGAAGTAGATTTAGATTCATATGATTGTGCATACGTTCACCAATCGGTTGTTTTGAACTGAAGCGCTTGATGATACTATATTCATGCAGAAAGCAGAAAATTCATATATAAAACAGACAGATTCATATAGAAAATAGACTGAAGCACGGTGATTAGCACTTCTATTTCATGTCAAAACTCCGCTCGATACGGGTCGCTACTTGATTTTTGATAACTACAAAATTTTTGATAACCACAAATTAAATTGATTGATAACCGGATGATTATCATTCAATTTTCTGTCTTTTTTAGCTGTAAATTTTCGAGACCCGCTATAATGGATATATCTACCAAACGGTTCTATCTCATGCTGTAGCGAAAAAGCACCGTATAAGAATTGAGCTTGAACATCCAATATGTCGATTAAAACACGAATCCTGATTTCAGTTCTTCTTTTAGAGCTACTTGGGTATGGTGTCATCGTTCTGATCCAAAGTCATCGCTCAGAAGAAGCGGTACAGGAACTCCGTGAGCTACAGGTTGAACAGGTCGTGCGGGCAAACCTTACCCTGCTTGAATCAATGGCAATGCAAATGGAACGGAATGTTCAAGATCTCAGTCTTGCAGGTGGCTTACTTTATAAGCTGGTTAAAGATGGGTATAGCAAAGAAAAAATATCGGAAAAATCAAAAACAATTCTCGTCGAAAACTTTGAATCTTTTCCAGAAAGTATTGGTGGCGGACTCTGGTACGAACCCTATACGCTGTTTAAAGAAGAAATCTTTTATGGGCCTTATGCATATTGGCATGATGGGGATGTGAAGTTTAGTTGGGACTTAAATACACCCACCTATAACTATCACCAGCAATCCTGGTATCAACTTGCGCTTCCACCGGATTGGGATCGAACAAAACCAAGACCCCAAACTGTCTACTGGACCCCACCTTATTATGATGAAGCGGGATCTTTCGCATTGATGATGACAGTTAACGCCATTATTTATGGACCAGAAAATCAAATCGTCGGCTTGGCCACTGTTGACTGGGCATTGGACCGAATGACATCGATGGTTGAAATGAATCAGGTAACCCCCAATGCACAGAGCTTTATCATTGATACGAGAAGCAAAAAATTCGTCAGTTATACCCTTGACCCCGGCAGGGTCATGAGTCCAGTTGCTAATAACTCCTGGGAAAACCATGTATTGAAAGAAGCTTTCACGCAGCGAATGCATCACTTGGATGTCGAAGTCAATCGTACCCAACAGCACATTTATTTTCAGCGCTCTAGAAATGGGTTGATTTATGGTGTGATGGTTCCTGAATCAGATATGTTTGGTGAGGTCTGGGAGTCAACACGAACAGTTCTGGGGCTTGGGATCCTGATTAGCTTAGGCTTTATTGGGATCATGATGCTGTTGCTACGGCTACTATTTAAACCATTTACTCAGATCTTAAAGCGTATTCAACAATCCATCGAAATTGACGAAGCCAGTCACCATATTGAAGTTCGTCCCATCCCTTACACTGACCACGATGAGTTCGAACCTTTGATTGATGCGCTCAACAATGTGTATAGCCGCGTGAATACGCATACTCACGAGATAGAAGCATCAAATGAAGAGCTGCTGGAAAAACAACATGAATTCGAAGAGAAAAATCACACTCTCGAAGAATGTGTGAAAGAACGTACTCAGGCACTCCAAGAAAAAACACAACAATGTAATGAGTCGAATGCAACACTGACACGTGTCCAAAAAGAAATGATGAATATGGAGAAACATGCAGCACTTGGTCAGTTGGTTGCTGGCGTCGCCCACGAAATCAATACACCACTCGGGGTCGGCGTCACAGCAACCAGTTATTTAAAATTGGAATACGATAAAGTCAGAAAACTCTTTGATGAAAAAAGCCTTTCCACGAGTAAGTTCAAAGTTTTCCTTGATCAGGCGCACGACAGCATCAATATTATCGAAACCAATCTAGAACGCGCAACGGAACTCATCTCTCAGTTTAAGCAAGTTGCTGTCGACCAATCCAGTGAAAGCATGCGCTGCTTCGAAATGAAAACCTATGTGCAGTCTGTCATCAACTCCTTAATGCCAGAGTGGAAGCATCGGCCTGTCAATATCCAGATAACAGGCGATGATGATGATATTATTGTGACAACTTGCCCTGGTGCAATTGGACAAGTCCTTTCTAACTTTGTGATGAATTCACTGAAACATGGGTATAGCAAAGATGAAGATGGCCAGATTCAGATTGACCTGAGACAACAAGATGGCACCGTGACTATGACATACTCAGATAATGGGCACGGGATGTCGCAAGATACAATCAAACGACTCTTTGAGCCTTTCTTTACAACGGCTAGAGATAAGGGAGGAAGTGGATTAGGCATGCATATCGTCTACAACCAAATTGCACAAAAATTACAGGGAACAATCAACGTAGAAAGTGAATTAGAACAGGGAGTGACTTTTCAGGTTATATTCCCAGCTCATTTACAGGAAGAAGCACCACAGTTGAATAAATCCATCGAAGATCAAAGAGAATCAGGAAAAGATATATAACAAACTGCCGTGCAGGACGGCAGCAGACTCGGCATCAACAACTTATACCAGTTGCAATGCGACAAATACGATCAACCCAGCAACCGCAAAAAAGTAATACTCAACTTTCTCGACCATTGCTTTTTCTTGATTTTGTTCATTGACCGTAATGCCCATAAAAAAGCATGAAACGGCAATAATCAATGCATAAATTACAAGGTTTGACCAAACAGCATCAGATAAAAACTGAAACACATGCCCACTCATGTTATTTTCCTTTATCACACCTAATTGAGGCCTGCGATTAGCCTAGATTAGGAAAATTTTCTAACTTCAATGGCGGCGTATACTATCACTATTCAATATTGAACAAAATACCTATCTCGCCTATCCACTTGAAAACACGAACGCGACTTCAAAACAAGAAGTCCTCCTTATATTAAAGCGCAAAATCTGCAACTTTTCGTTGATCTCAAACTTTCCATGCAGCTTTTTTCTAAACATAAGCTGTTATTGAAAAAGAGCGGAGAAGGATCATATTTTTTCACAATACGCATGGATGACACGATTACACCAAAAAATAACTTAAATATTGCCAACGTACTCTTTTAGTTTACTAAGGTCTTGATCAATTTTTCCCTGAAACTCAACCACCATTTTCTCTAAAATTTCCCATTGGGGCTCTTCTGTCATCTCGAATTCCTTTGCTTGTTTCTGGACCCCTTGCAAACCTACAGAACCTGCAGCACCTTTTAATTTATGCGCAGATGATTGGAAATCTTCCAAGTTTTTATAAGCGATGGCTTCGAATAGTTTATTTAAGTAGTTCGGGATCAACTGTTCAAACAAGGCAATACTCTTTTGGAAAGCATCCAGCCCCAATGCATCAACATATTCATTAATGGTTTCTTCATCTAGTTGAGATAATTTTTTAGATGGCGAAGGTAATGGTGCTGTTGCTACATTATTTCTTGCTTGTCGGATATCATCTCCAAACAAGCTATATAGCGCTTTATCCAACTTCCGCGTACTAATTGGCTTTGCTAGGGCACCGTCAATATGAATACCTTCTAAGTCTTCTTCTGCCTTTCTCACGTTTGCAGTCAATGCTACGACTGGGATCATCGCCAAGCGTTCATCCCCGCGAATGTGGACGGCAATATCTCGGCCATGCATATCAGGTAGCTGCATATCTAATAACACTAATTCAATATCATCTTCTGTTTCTAGAAGAGCAATTGCATCTTCACCAGTCTCAGCCCAAACAACATCATGCCCTCTTTGTTCAAGCAAGCTAATCGCAATTTGCGCATTTAGCGGAACATCTTCAACAAGAAGAATATTCAACTTCTTACTATCATAGCTTTGCTTATCAGGCGCTTGAGAACGAGTTACTGGGATCTGAACAATAAAGGTACTGCCTTCGCCTACTTTACTATCCAGCTCAATATTCCCACCCATCGCTTCGGCAAGCGACTTCGATACAGCAAGACCGATACCCGATCCCAGTGCTGTGATTTTTCTGCCTTGAGATGCCTTGTAATACATACCGAAAACTTTGCTTTTATCTGTTTCAGATATACCGATCCCTGTATCAGAAACTTTGAAGGTGATTTGGTATTGGTCATCGTTATCTGTCGGAACTTCGCATTCAGCCACTAATGTTATCCGTCCCTTTGAGGTAAATTTCACGGCATTGTTGATCAAGTTCCACAGGATTTGACGGACGCGTGTCGGATCAATAAAGAAGTATTCGTCAAAGTCACCCTTGCGGCGCAGCACAAATTGTAGCTCTTTTTGCTGGGAAAGCAGTGCACCAAAGTTATAGACATCATTCACGAATTCATCGAGATGAACAGACTCTTGTGATATCTCAAGTTCATTTCGATCAACCTTATCCAAATCAATGATATCATTGAAAATATTACCAAGTGTTTCTGCGCTGGAGAATATGGTATGTGCCCAACTTCGTTGTTGCTCTGATAGCTCAGAATCCAGAACCATCCGGGTGAGACCGACGATACCATTCAATGGTGTTCTTAACTCATGACTGAGCGTTGCAATAAATTTACCTTTATCCTGATACGCTTTTTCCAGCGCCTGCTCAGCCAATTTACGCGCAGTGATATCCCGACCAAAACCAAGCAATCCAATATTCTTGCCATGCTTGTCATAAAAAGGAACTTTCAGCATTTCATACCAGTGAACCTCACCAGACGGTGTCATATACTCAACATCCAAAGTGAGTTCAGATTGGCTCGTAACCACCTCTTGGTCGGTCAGCATAGACGTTGGTACAGCATCTCCCTGAAAAACCTCAGACGGTGTTTTTCCGATCAGTTCTTCAGACTTTTTCCCCATCAGAATTTCAAACATTTTATTACACCCAGCAAATAGGCCATTTTCATCGCGGTAGTAAAATAAGTCTGGGGAACTATCAACAATCGAACGAAGTAAGACACTTTGCTCTTCAAATTCTTTCTGTGTTTTTCGTCTCTCTGCGATTTCTCGCCGTAGTTCATCGATCGCACGGCGCTTGGCTTCAAATGCTTTTTTTCGTTCTTCGATTTCGTAATTGAGGCGTCGAATATTATCTTGCAAACTTTGGTTGAGTAGTTTTTCTTGATGCGATGAGTCCATCAGATGACTTACAGAGGCATCCAGTTCTGCAATAAAGTAGACCACCAAATAAATCAGCGTTGGGGCACCAATCGCGGTTAAGAACAGCATCCCTGTCACATCAAACCATCGAACGGCCCCATGGACGATAAAGGAATAGATAATTGAGAACAGAAGCGTAATTGAAAGGGTAAATAAATAGGTAAGAACGCTGGAGCGAACAATCCCCCAGCGTGCTATAAAGTGGGCAAATGTTTTTGCCCAAGGACTTAATTTGTATTTCGCCATTGATCTGGTTTCGTTACCACTTCCCGAAAATGGCCTCTATTCTAGAACCCTAAGAAGTTTATGGACAGATCAATTGCGAAATCTCGATAAGAACAAGCGGCTAATGGACGTCCGCCTACAGAAACCTTACCAGAACGAGATATACTCTTACGCTCTTTTTTCAATTTAATTACAACCTGCTCGTCAAGTGCCGTCGACTTCGCTGTTGCTACACGTGCAGCGGTTGTACAAAGCATGTTCGCAAGTCTCTGATAGTTTGCCTGTTCAAACACACGTCCACTCTTAAGGATCGGACTTTGGCGACTGTTCACACTAAATTTGGTTGAAGCAAAACGTGTCACCAATTTTTTATCTCGAAGCATTCCCACATCGTTGTGTGTGAGGTAATGCGTCATCATGTTTTGAACTTGTAACGCTTCTTCCAGTGTCTCATCCGCCTGTGTTTTCGTGTTATCAATGATATAGACTCCCCCCTCTCCCATGACTTTAAAAGAGACCGGAACACGCGGGTCATTATTGTCCTTTACTAGAAGCGCGGTTCGTTCATCAATACCAAAACTATAGGTCTGTTGTGTTTCGATACTCAGACGAATCATACGCCCTTGACGGCTATTTTGAGAGACTTTTGTATCAACCGCTCCCCATCTGAATAGTCCAAGTCCACCTTCGGATAAATAAGTTAAGTCAGTCGGATAAGCAACACATTCCTCACCTGAACTGATACATACGCGGTCACCATAATTCAGCAATTGGCCGCCATTCATCAACGCATTATGACTTAAACCGCTCTGAATCATCGGGACATCATTAAATAAGCCTGCGCCACCACCAAGTACAATCGCACCAGCATCATCACCAGCAACAACAAGCTTACCTTCTGAAGTTAATTTACGAACTTCATTCGCAAACTGCCCACCCATACTGGTATGAACGGCAAAGGTTTGTGTAGTTAATGTTAGATCCTCACCTGCGATAAATATTGCGTCTGCACCTTGCAAGGTACTCATCAAACGTCCCTGCGCTTTACAGAATGCAACTTGCTGTTTTGCAAGGTCTGGGAAAACCTCTTCTCTTCTAAATCGGCTGGTGACCTGACGACGAAATTCATGGATGTTATCACATGCGGCACCACCGCCTTGCTTCCAAGCAAGTTGCACAGCTGCATCTAATGGCAACCACTCAGCCGACACATCCAATTGATTCAGGACCTCTAACCAAGCTCTTACATTCGCAAAAGTATCTGTGTAGCCTGCTGAGACAAAGAGTACTTTTGCCTTACCTCCTGCCACTTTACGTGCTAATTTTGCAAAACGTTTCAAGATCACAATGCTGCCTCTGTGGCGACTTTTATCGAGAGCCACTTCGACTTTTCTGTCTTTTGCAGCTGGGACAAGCTCAATTGCATCAAGGATCAGGTTTCGTTCAGAGACTGACAGCTTGTTGTAGATTTCTCGACCGGAATACCATACACCATCAACTTCGATTTCCGAGCGTTTCCACATTCGAGCAAGTTCTCGGGCCGTCATGGATTCTTGTGCAGCACGTGCAGCGAGGTACTCAAGAACTTTATGCACTTGAACTCGAGCGTTTTCTCTGCCTTGCCAAAGAGAAGGGTTGGTCGCCATTGCTATGGAGTCTTGCGATAAGCGAAATGCACGACCCTTATAAACATTGTTTTTAAAAAGGCTCTTACGGGCACTGCGAATACAGTAGTAGGAAGCATCGCTTCGACAAAAATCGAGACCACCACCAGAGAGCATTACGTTGTAATGCTCATCATTATTCTCGGCTTTCGCTACCATGGATCCACAGATAACCGAAATACCTAAAATTATCCATTTACAAGCATGTTTCATGTTTATCTCAAGCCTACAAGCATGTACAAATAGCCATCAGACTATATTGTTATTTGACGTACCTGATACACATAATACCATTGCACGACCGTTAAACACACTTTAACTCGTACAGAGTTAAAGACCGCAAAAAAACTCTAAGTTATTCAATCTCTACAGTTTCCTTTCGCCATCATAACACGGAAAAACCCATTCTGTTACATAAACCTTACAATGGCCCACTGAAGACATTCAATGGTCTAACAAAAAATAGTAAAAAACGATTGAAATGCTTTGAAAGGCAACAATTCGGTTGGATAAATTCCCCTCATCCAAAAGAATGTTTCTTTCACTCGTCTTTTTTCTTTTTGTATTACCTGAATAAAAGGTTAGACATTAGATCGAGTTTTACAAAACAAATTGTGTTAAAATGTGGCTCGTTTGTTTTGCTCAAAATCACATAGACTAAGTTTGCAAGGTGGGATCTTAATGCCAACAACTATGCCGGACATCGCTAATTTTGCGACAGCGAATACAGAAGGTACGCTAGATTGGGTCGGAATGAGCCATATCGAATTACCAATTAATGTTACTTTTGATGATTCGCGTTCGAGGGCTGTCCACGCCAATGTCGAAGCGTTTGTTAATCTGAAAGAGCCAATGGCCAAAGGCATTCATATGTCTCGGCTGTATCTATTACTCGACAAGCTCTCTGTAGAACAACAACTTTCCTATAGCAGCATATCTGAGCTTCTAGACAACTTCATTACAAGTCATCAGGACTTAAGTGATGCAGCCTATGTGAAGTTTCAGTTTGATAGTCATTTGCGAAGAAAATCATTACTCAGCGATAATGAGGGTTGGAAAGCATACCCGACCACGTTAACAGCAATGATTAAGGGTGGTGAAAAAACGCTAGAACTCAGCGTATCTATCCCATATTCATCGACTTGCCCATGTTCTGCGGCACTTGCAAGGCAACTCATTCAGAATCAATTTGAAGCAACATTCCTGGAGTCCGAGCAGCTCAATTTTGATGCTGTCCATCAATGGTTAGGCTCCACCAAAGGGATTGTCGCGACACCACATAGCCAGCGCTCAGTTGCTGAGTTAAAGTTGAAACTCAGCTCGAAGGCAACAACATTTCCAATCATCGCACTCATCGACCATATTGAAGAAACACTACAAACGCCTGTGCAAACAGCAGTAAAGCGGATTGATGAACAGGAATTTGCTCGTCTCAATGGGCAAAACCTGATGTTCTGTGAAGATGCAGCACGTAAATTAAAATATGCACTGAACCAATTCCCAGAAGCAGCTGACTTTTGGGTCAGAATCAATCATTACGAATCTCTTCATCCACATGATGCTGTAAGTGTTGTCACCAAAGGCATCGAAGGCGGATATACGGCTTACTAGCCTCTATCATTTTCAAATAAGTTGTAGGCCATATGTGGCCTACAAAACTTTTTAATATCCCCGCTTCTCACTGAACGCTCTTGCATAGCCTCATCTCGAACATCTTGCATAAATACAGCTCGCATAAATACCCATGTTCTATTCAACTTTTCAATCATCACAATTTCTGACTACCTGAGACCTGATATAGCTATTTCATGACTTTTTTGTGTTAACTCACGTAATATTTCAAGATCAACTACACTTAAACTAGCGTTTGACCTGTCTATAAATCTTAGTTATCTTCTGACTTTTCATTCATCACAAAAGAATAAAAATTCAAACACTGCGTGGAGGAAGAATTGATGGCGCTTTATCATTCTCGGGACAGTAAAGACAATTGTGGGTTTGGGCTAATTGCCCATATGCAGGGTGATGCAAGCCATAAAGTGATCCGAACCGCAGTCCACGCCCTCAACAGGCTACAACACCGTGGCGGCATTGCAGCTGACGGTAAAACAGGCGATGGTTGCGGCTTGCTATTACAAAAGCCTGACTCTTTTTTTCGAACAATTGCAGAAGAAAAAGGCTGGAACCTGGGGCGTAAATATGCAGTTGGGATGTTTTTCTTCAACCCAGATAAAGAAAAGCAAGAACATGCCCGGCAAATTATCGAAGAAGAACTCCAAAAAGAAACACTCACTATCATCGGCTGGCGTTTAGTTCCAATAAATTCAGATATATTGGGAGAAATTGCAAAATCCTCGCTCCCTGTCATTGAACAATTATTTGTGAATGCACAACCAGGCTGGCGTAAGAAAGACCTAGAACGAAGACTTTATATTGCCAGACGCCGAATTGAAAAACGGATCACCAATGACCCTGTTTTTTACATCCCATCGCTGTCTTGCTTGGTCACTGTGTACAAAGCACTGACATTGGCGGAAGACTTCGCCAATTTTTACAAGGACTTGTCAGATATCCGTATGGAAAGTGCGATTGCACTATTCCATCAGCGGTTTTCAACAAATACATTGCCCCAATGGTCCCTCGCTCAACCTTTTCGCTATCTAGCCCACAATGGAGAAATTAATACAATCACAGGTAACCGCGCTTGGGCAAGAGCGAGAACTTACAAATTTGCATCTCCATTGCTGCCAGATCTTGCAGATGCTGCTCCGTACGTGAACGAAGATGGCTCAGACTCTTCAGCATTGGATAATATGTTGGAGCTATTCCTGGCAGGAGGGATGGACTTATTCCGTGCCATGCGTCTATTAGTCCCACCAGCATGGGAAAACAACCATATCATGGATGCAGAGGTCAGAGCATTCTACGAATTTAACTCAATGCATATGGAGCCATGGGATGGTCCAGCAGGAATCGTCATGACCAATGGACGTCACGCTTCCTGTAATTTGGATAGAAATGGCTTACGTCCTGCACGCTATGTGATCACAAAAGACAATCTGATCACAATTGCCTCAGAAGTCGGAATTTGGGACTACTCCCCTGATGAAGTTGAATCAAAGGGACGTATTGCTCCGGGTGAAATGCTCGCTGTTGATACCTACACGGGCAAATTGTGGTCATCGAGAGATATTGATGATGACTTAAAATCCCGTTTGCCCTACCGTGATTGGCTCAATGAAAATACGCGTCGACTGATCCCATTTCATAAAATGAAAACGCCAGCAATTGGTCAACCTTTGTTTTCAGATGAGTTGATGCTGGTATTTCATAAACTATTTCAATATTCAACCGAAGAAATCGTTCAGTCCATTGTTGTACTTGGTGAAAATGGACAGGAAGCAGTCGGCTCAATGGGAGATGATACGCCGATGGCTGCTTTTTCCCTAAAACCGCGCGCTATCTATGACTACTTCCGCCAACTATTTGCTCAAGTTACGAATCCAGCAATTGATCCTTTACGAGAAAAACACGTGATGTCATTAGGGATCTGTATTGGACGTGAACAAAACGTATTTAATGAAACATCTGGCTATGCCGATCGTGTTTTACTCGACTCTCCAGTCCTCACTTATTCTGATTTGAAACAGCTCAAAGAGTTTGATGAAAAGCATTATGCTGCGGTGACTTTTAGTTTGAATTACAACGAAGATATTTCTCTACAACAAGCAATAGAAAACCTGACTCAAAGTGTTGTTCGCTCGGTTCAGCAGTTTCATACCGTCATCATTATTTTATCTGATCGAGATATCCACCCAAATAAGCGCCCTATACCTGCACCATTTGCTGTCGGGGCTGTTCAAAAAGCCTTGAGTGAGCATAATCTTCGTTGTGACACGAACATTGTGATTGAAACCGCATCCTGCCGAAATCCACACCATTGTGCTGTCTTGCTAGGCCTTGGTGCCACAGCAGTTTATCCTTATCTCGCCTACGAAACTCTAGAGCAACTCGTCAGAGAGAAAAAACTGTCGCATAGCGCCAAAGCATGCATTACCAATTTCAGAAATGGTCTGAACAAAGGCATTCTCAAAATCATGTCCAAAATGGGCATTTCTACAATTGCTAGCTACCGTTGTTCCCAATTATTTGAGGTCGTAGGGATCCATCAGCACATTGTCGAATTATGTTTTCCTGGACTGAAGTCACGTATTCAGGGGCACGATTTTACAGACTTTCAACAGCAATTGGATCGTGCAAGTCGTTTCGCTTGGAATCCTCGAAAAGCGATTTCACATGGAGGTTTATTAAAGTATGTCCATGGCGGTGAAGAACATGCTTACCACCCAGGTATCGTGCAAAGCCTACAAAAATTTGTCCACAGCAACGACATCAAAGACTATCTATCATTCTCGACAATGGTTCATGATCGCCCGATTTCTCATATTCGTGATTGTTTTCATCTCAAATCAAACATTTCTGAAATTCCTATTGATGAAGTAGAACCTGAGAATTCATTCTATCCTCGATTTGATACAGCTGCGATGTCAATCGGTGCGCTCAGCCCAGAAGCACATGAGGCGCTAGCCATTGCGATGAACACACTTGGTGGGCAATCCAACTCAGGGGAAGGTGGAGAAGACCCAGCTCGGTTTAACTCACTCAAAAACTCGAAAATCAAGCAAGTCGCCTCTGGACGATTTGGTGTAACCGCATACTACTTGATGCATGCTGAGGTCATCCAAATTAAAGTAGCACAAGGGGCTAAACCTGGAGAAGGCGGTCAACTTCCAGGTGATAAAGCAACCCCGGAAATCGCAAGATTACGTTTCTCAGTCCCAGGGGTTACATTGATTTCACCACCGCCCCATCATGATATTTATTCGATTGAAGACTTGGCACAACTGATTTTCGATCTCAAGCAGCTGAATCCCAACGCATTGATTTCTGTCAAACTCGTCTCTGAACCTGGTATTGGAACAATTGCAGCTGGTGTTGCGAAAGCACATGCCGATCTCATCACCGTCTCAGGTTATGATGGTGGTACAGGGGCGAGCCCTTTAACCTCTGTAAAGTATGCAGGTTCTCCATGGGAGTTAGGCCTTGCTGAGGTGCATCATGCACTGGTCGATAATGGGCTACGTCATAAAGTGAAAGTCCAAGTTGACGGTGGCTTGAAAACAGGGCTGGATGTTGTCAAAGCAGCTATCCTGGGTGCTGAAAGTTTTGGGTTTGGTACAGGACCAATGGTTGCCCTTGGATGTAAGTACTTACGTATTTGCCACCTCAATAATTGTGCGACAGGTGTTGCAACACAAGATAAAACACTGCGGGATAAACACTTTCATGGCTTACCTGAAATGGTGATCCGCTACTTCCAAGCACTTGCCCATGAAGTTCGAGAAATCATGGCTTCGCTTGGTATCGCGAAACTCACTGATTTAATTGGGCGAGTTGACTTGCTTGAGCCCGATCAAGCTTTAAGCCATCATTTAAAGAATTTTAACTTCGAGCCAATGCTACTATCTTCAAGTGTTCAGAGTTCAAATGCACTATTCCACTGTGCACCAAATGTACCACGTGACCTAGGTGCATTAAACCAGAAGATGCTCCAAGACTGTTTACCTGCACTCCAGTCACAGTCCGGTGGTATATTCCGCTACACCATCCGAAATACGGATAGAAGTATTGGTGCCACACTTTCAGGGGCAATCGCCAAACAATTCGGGCAATCAGGACTTAACCAACATCCCGTTCATATCCATTTTACGGGGACCGCAGGCCAATGCTTCGGTGTTTGGAATGTTCCGGGGCTTAACCTCCATTTAACCGGAGATTGTAATGATTATGTCGGAAAAGGGATGAGTGGTGGAAAACTCTCAATTCATCCTCCAAAAGGCGTTTCATTTCAAACGAATGCTTCTGCAATCATCGGCAATACCTGTTTATATGGAGCAACAGGTGGAAGCCTTTTTGCCGCAGGTTGTGCCGGAGAACGTTTTGCAGTCAGGAATTCAGGGGCAACCGCAGTTGTTGAAGGCGTCGGAGATAATGCTTGTGAATATATGACCGGTGGTACAGTCGTTATTTTAGGTGAAGTTGGAAACAACTTTGGCGCAGGAATGACAGGCGGGATGGTTTTTATTTTTGACCCGCTTGATCAGCTTGGGGACAAATTAAACACAGAACTTGTCGACATGCACGTTCTCAACCAAGGCGCACTTGCTGAGCACTTACAACAACTTATTCAGCAGCATATCACTGAAACAGAAAGTGACTATGCAAGTCACTTATTAACGAACTTCTTAAAAAACCTGTCTCATTTCCGTCTTGTCAAACCCAAAGGGGTTGAAATGAGCGCTTTGCTCCAGCACCCAGATGCTGCGCATGACAAAATTCAGGTTCGACTGGTGTAGGGGGAACGGATGACAGAACATGTATTTCAATTTTTAGAAGTTGGGCGCAATGACCCGAAAAAAAAATCACTGCGCAGTCGTAAAATTGACTTCGTTGAAATTTACCAACCTTACGGTAGTAAACAAGCTGCAACCCAAGCAAAACGATGTCTTGACTGCGGTAACCCTTATTGTGAGTGGAAATGTCCTGTCCATAATTTTATTCCGCAGTGGCTTAAGCTAGCGGAAGAAGGACGGATCATTGAAGCCGCTGAGCTTTCTCATAAAACCAATAGCTTACCTGAAGTTTGTGGTCGCGTTTGTCCACAAGATAGGCTATGCGAAGGTGCATGCACACTCAATGATGACTTTGGCGCAGTCACAATAGGAAGTATCGAAAAATTCATCACAGATAAAGCTTTCGAAATGGGCTGGCGTCCAGATCTTTCTCATGTTGTGAAAACAGATAAAAAAGTCGCTGTCATTGGTGCAGGCCCTGCCGGTCTTGCATGTGCGGATGTACTCATCCGCAATGGTGTGCAACCAATTGTTTATGATCGTCACCCAGAAATTGGTGGATTGCTCACTTTCGGTATCCCTTCATTTAAATTGGAAAAGCAGGTGATCCAAAAACGCAGAGAAATTTTTGAAGAAATGGGAATCGAATTTCGTCTCTCGACAGAAGTAGGAAAAGACATCCCGTTCCAGGCATTGCTTGATCAACATGATGCCGCTTTCCTTGGCTTAGGCACCTATCAATACGTGAAAGGCAATTTTGATAAAGCAGATATCAAAGGCATTTATGATGCGTTGCCTTATCTCATCCAAAACACAAAATCCCTGATGGGTATTCCCTGCCACTCCCCAAAAATTGATCTCAAAGGAAAGCGCGTAGTTGTTTTAGGTGGCGGTGACACTGCGATGGATTGTGTCCGGACTGCGGTGCGACAAGGTGCAACATCAATTCAATGTGCATATCGACGTGATGAATCCAATATGCCAGGCTCAAAACGAGAAGTTCAAAATGCAAAAGAAGAAGGGGTTGAGTTTATTTGGAATGTTCAACCCATTGAATTTATCTCGGATCAGAAGGAACAAATTCTCGGCGTAAAATGCATGAAAACTGAACTCGGTCCCCCGGATAATTCTGGCCGTAGACGCCCACAACAAATTGAAGGCTCAGAACATGTTCTCAAAGCGGATGCTGTCATTCTCGCATTTGGTTTTGTTGGCGAAGCATTTCCTTGGTTAGAAGAAGCTGGTGTCCAGTTCAACCACTGGCAACTCATCGAAGCAAATGAACAAAGTTCGCTCCCTCTACAAACCTCAAACCCTAAAGTGTTTGCTGGGGGGGATATGGTTCGCGGTGCAGACTTGGTCGTTACTGCAATTGCTCAGGGCAGGCTCGCTGCACAAGGCATCTTAGATTATCTGGAAGTGTAATCCCATGACAAAAATAAGCGCTGAAGCCATTTCGGTTATCATCCAACATGGCTTCCAAAAACATATTCAAATTATTCATGAAATCACGGAAGGTGCGAAGAAGCGTTTCGAACAAGCAGACTGGGCAGGTGTGCAAGATGCCAATGCCAAACGGATTTCATTCTATGATGAACGTGTGAAAGAAACCATTTTGCAATTGAAAGACAGACTAAACACACAACATCATGACACTTTACCCCTTGATCCATTGCGTTGGATGTCCGTCAAAAAGAACTATATTTGCTACCTTGAACATCATCCACAGGCAGAACTGGCAGAAACTTTCTTTAACTCAGTCTTTTGCCACCTCTTTCATCGTCAGTATTTCAATAATGATTTTATTTTTGTTCGAACAACGTTGGAATACCACCTTCCTGTACCAGAAAACAGAATTTTTACCCGTACAGAACTTGCAAATATAGGTTTAAAAAACGCTATTTGTGATCTTTTAAATCGATTTGAGTTTACAGTCCCATTTGAAGATTTAGATAGAGATATTCGCCGAGTAATTGGTGCATTTCAGCAGCATACACCCGTATCACAGCATGATCTCACAGCACTCCATATCGATACCTTAAACATGGCATTTTACCGTAATAAAGCTGCTTATATTGTTGGTCGCGTGGTCACACCAACTGGAAAACAGCCCTTTATTCTTCCCATCCTCAACAATGAACAAACGGGCCTCTATGTTGATGCTTTGATTTTGGATCGTAACGAAATGACCTGTATCTTTGGTTATTCTCGGTCTTATTTTTTCGCAAAAACTGAGACACCATCAGCGGTGGTTCGATTTTTACAGGAGCTGCTCCCCCATAAAACACTCGCAGAACTTTATTCTACGATTGGGTTTCATAAACAGGGAAAAACTGAGTTTTATCGTGAATTCTTACAACAGCTGGCACAGTCGAATGACCGCTTTATTCGCGCACCCGGGATCAAAGGGATGGTAATGGAAGTCTTCACCCTTCCCTCTTTTCCTTATGTATTTAAAGTCATTAAGGACAAGTTTTCACCAACAAAAGACTTCTCCCGTAAAACCGTTAAAGATCGTTACTTTCTAGTCAAAAAACACGACCGAGTTGGTCGAATGGCTGATACTTTAGAGTATTCAGAAGCAGCATTCCCAAAAGACCGATTTGCACCAGAACTATTAGAAGCGCTTCAGGAGACCATACCAAAATCTATCGAAATAACAGACTCATTAGTTGTCATCAAACACCTTTACATTGAAAGGCGGATGATTCCACTCAACATCTATCTAGAATACGCAACAGATCAAGAAGTCGAAGATGCAATCAACGACTATGGCCTTGCACTAAAAGAAATGATCGCAGCAAATATCTTTCCTGGAGATATGTTACTCAAAAACTTCGGCGTAACACGCCATAAACGGGTTGTGTTTTATGATTATGATGAAGTGCAGTATTTACTTGATGTCAATTTTAGAAAAATCCCAGAACCTCGCTATCCAGAGGATGAACTGGCCGACGAGCCTTGGTACTCCATTGCTCCCGGCGATGTATTTCCAGAACAAATCACAACATTTGTCACAACAGTACCCAAAATTCGTCAGCTCTTGCTCCAATATCACCCTGAGCTAATGGATGCATGCTTTTGGCAACAAAAACAGCAGAATATTCGGGAACATATCTTTGAAGATATCTTTCCTTATCCGCAAAATAGGCGATTTAGATCTGAAGATGAAAAGTCACGGGACCGTCGTTAATCAGATGTACTTTCATATCTGCACCATAACGTCCCGTTTGGATCACTATATCTTTTGACTTGGCGAGTTCTACAAAATGATCATACAGTGCTTTTCCATGCTCTGGAGAAGCTCCCCTGGAAAATCCAGGGCGGTTTCCTTTGCTGGTATCTGCAACCAACGTAAATTGAGAAACAATCAATAGCTGACCACCAGCCTGTTGAATGTTCAGGTTCATCTTCCCTTGATCATCTGGGAAAATACGATAATTCAAAACCTTTTCCAGCATGCGCTTTGCTTTTACTTCATCATCATCTCGTTCAACCCCAAGCAAAAGCAAGATGCCCGCATCAATCGCACCAACTGTTTCTTCACTGACAACAACTTTTGCCTGCTGCACACGCTGAATTAAACCAATCACAACTTATCCTCTTTTAAAAAGTCCGCCATCAGATCTGATGCTCGACATAAGGCATCTGCGATAGCGGGTTCGATAGAAGCATGCCCTGCTGCGGGCACAATCTGCAACTTACCATTGTCCCAGGCATTCGACAACTGATAAGCATTTTCCAACTTACAAACAACGTCATATCGGCCATGAATGATAAAACCAGGGATCTGTTGGATCGCGTTAATATGATCGAGGATATAATTTTCTTCTAAAAAGCATTGGTGCTTAAAGTAATGACACTCAATTCTGGAAAGGCTCAAAGCGAGATGCGGGTCACCAAAATATTCTTCAACATTTGGTTTTAAGTGTAATGTTGAAATTCGTCCTTCCCATATTGCCCAACGCTTCGCGGCAGATAGTCGTTTCACTTCATCTGCATTCGTGAGTGTATCGTAGTATGACTCGATGATGTCATCCGTTGGTTGAAGCTTTTTTATAAAATCTTGATAATATTCAGGGAAAATTTGTGCTGCACCACCATCTGGATAATACAACCAGCGGATATCTTCCTTTCTTCCTAAAAAGATCCCTCGCAAGATCAAGCCCAAGACTTTTCCAGGATGAGAAATCGCGTAACACAGTGCTAACGTTGTTCCCCAAGAACCTCCAGCTACTACCCATTGCTCCACACCGAGATACTGACGTACCTTTTCAATATCTTTCACAAGCGTCCACGTTGTATTTTCTTCTAGACTGGCATGTGGTGTCGACCGACCCGCCCCCCTCTGATCAAATAAAATCATCCGATAGCGCTCAGGATCATAAAAACATCGGTGACCTGCATTGGAACCACCTCCAGGACCGCCATGGAGAAAAAGAAGGGGGATACCATCAGGATTACCAGACTCCTCGATATATAAGGTATGAATTGAGTCAACAGAGAGCTCATAAGTTTGATTCGGTTGTATGAGTGGGTACAATCCCCGCATTCGCTTTATCCTCGCTTCTTGTGGTGTTTTGAACTTTCTTGAAGCATGGCAGTTAGTTCAGCACCTAAGAGTACGACTAACCAAGACAAATAAACCCAGACAAAGAGTATGGGTATCGTTGCCAAAGCACCGTAAATCGCTTCATACGATGGAAAGTGTTTGATATAAAATGCAAATCCTTGTTTTGCTAACTCAAATAAAAATGCGCTGAGTACCGCCCCCCAAAACGCGTGTCTGCCACGGATCGGCTGGTTGGGTACAATCATAAAGACCATCCAAAAAGCCAAAACAGATACGATATAGGGCAGAACATTGAGTATGGTCGCCTTCAAGCCAGAAATATATGCATCAGCGAATGCAGTCGCAGATACTAAATATGAAGTCATTGCTAGACTGGCTCCAATTAAAACAGGGCCAAGTGTTAATGCCATCCAGTACACAGAAAATGAAATCACAACTCGGCGTTTCGCCTGAGTTCGCCATATGCGATTTAATGTCTTATCAATATTGTAGATCAGAAGCAACGCAAACAGCATGAGGAAGACGATCCCCACAGAAGTCATTTTGGTGGCATTTTCCACAAATTCTGAAATATGTGTTTGGACAACATCCCCTGAAGCAGGTAAAAAGTTGTTATAAATATAATTCTCTATCTCTGCCTTCTTTGAACGAAAGGCTGGAAAAGCAGAGAAGATTGAAAACATAACCAGTATAAGGGGGACTATGGATAGCAGGGTGATGTAGGACAAATACCCAGCTGTCATTGTCAAATTATCAGACTCACAGCGCTTAATATAATAGATGAACCAATACCTGGCTAAGCGCCACTTTTGTTTTAGTTTCCTTTGAATGCGATTCATATCCATCTGTTGTAACAAGCGAAACTCCTTCATGTGGAAAATTGTATCAACTGAATGTTCCAAACGGTATAATCCGTCCATGCATCCATTTTTATCACACCAAAACAAAATGACTTACTATAAATATACGTTAATTCTATTTTTATCTTTCATTCTTTTTGGTTGCCAGCAAGTTTACTACAACACATTAGAAAAAGTCGGCATCCATAAGCGGGACATTTTGGTTGATCGGATTGAGCAAGTGCAGGAAGCTCAAAAAGAATCCCAAGAAGAATTCCAATCAGCACTTGAGCAACTGTCCGGGTTAATTGCCTTTGAAGGTGGAGAGTTAGAAGCATTCTATGAAAAACTCAAAGGTGAATATGACGATGCAAAACAAGCCGCAGGCGTCGTAACAAAACGGATTAATTCAGTTGAACAAGTTGCTGAAGATCTGTTCGAAGAATGGGAAGAAGAGCTTGGACAGTATCGTAATGCAACCTTAAGAAGCAAAAGCCAGCAAAAGCTCAATACGACAAAACGTCGTTTCAAAAAATTATTAAAAGGCATGCGAAAGTCTGAAAAATCAATGCAGCCTGTATTAACAGCTTTGAACGATCAAACACTATATTTAAAACATAATTTGAATGCGCAGGCCATTGGTGCGATTAAGGGCGAATTTAAAAAGCTCAAAACGGACATTAATACATTGATTCGCTCGATGAATCACTCAATACAGGAAGCGAGTACCTTTATCTCGGAAATCGAGAAATAAGGTACTTGGATAGTGAGTCCATTCAAATTTCCGGAAGAAGAGTAACATGGCCACTTCACTTATTCAGTCAAGGGGAGAAGACTTCCCCTTGAGCTTGATTAATCAATCGCTTTTAGACCTTCAATGATTAACTGTTCTTTCTGAGATTTTCTGAGTTTTTTAATCTTCGCTTCCAATTGACTCGCTTCACTTCGCGTCCCTACAGCCTCAAAAAAAACCAAATCTAGCGGCATCTTTCCACGAAGTGACTTTGCTCCTTTTCCTTGTTGATGCTGCAAAAATCGTTTTTGAACATCATTAGAGATCCCACAATAGAGACAATGATGTTTATCTCGAATCAAATAAACAGACCATACGGATGACATGAATAACTTCCATAAATTAAATTTAGTTCTTTATTATCATTGACTTCCCATCCACTTCCGAAGAACCTGAGAGAGCGAAAGTCATGATTCTAAATAAATTTCGCATATAGATTGGTAGCGTGTCGTCTTCCTGCCCTTTCGAAAAACAGACTGCCTGAGGATTATCAATGAAACATATTTTAGTATGCTTGTCATTGTTACTTAGTTTGAATACCACTGCTTTTGCGATGGATGTTCAAGACATTAAACCCCACACACCTTCTAAAGCACCTTGGAGTGAACAATGGTTTTACTATTTAAGTGATCCAGAAGTCGGCTACTACAAGATCAGCTTTCAAACCTATATTCAAGGTAACTCCCCCAACATGAAAGAAGCGGCTTACATTCATGTTGCATTTGCACCAATAGATGGTCCCCCAAAATTCTACGACTACTTTTTTGATGAAGTACAGCTCGTCACCAATGAAGATCCCGACTCTGAGTCATTTCAATTCGTTGTACCGGATGTAATGTATGCCGATGAGCATCAAGTCTCCATTAATTTACCAGAGTTTGAGTTTTCTATGCAGTGGACGGGGGCACATAAGCGGTATTGGCAGCGATTATTTAATCCAGGAGAAGGACCATTTGGCTCAATTTCATCCCTCCCTTTCATGGATAATCGCTGGTTCATCTACAGTATGGGCACACCTACCGAGTATCAATTCTCAAACGGGCAAGTGTCTCATCAAGGAAAAGGCGTCGTTTCCATTGATAAGGGCTGGTATACCACAGTCAACGCACAAAGCTTCATTTATCTCTTTGCAGCAGATGAAAACATGCAATTAATGTTTACAGGTGCACAACCACAAGGAATACCAATAGAGTTATGGGCAGGCCGGTATATTTCTGAAAATCTAGATCTCACTTTCTACCCCGCGATAAAAGGACTCAGTATCTCCCATGAAGCGAACGCATGTGAAGGCACATTCCACCTCGAAATACGCAAGCTGTTTTATCGTATCGAAATTGATGCAAAAGCCCCGATGGACTCCTTCTATATTTCAACGATGCCAACCGTAGACTTACTTGGCGCAACTGATCCCGTCATGAAATCAATGACCGCGACGATGAAACTCAAAGTTTACAAATTTGGTCAGCTGATTGAAGAAAAGGAAATTCCTCAGTCCTTCTTAGAATTTGGGGATAAAGAATATTGCACAAGTCTACCTCATTAATTAGCTTCAAACAGCGTAGTGATCACTGCGCTGTTTGATTTTCTTCATGAAATGCTGCCAAGGTTAATCGCTCTGCAACCTGATAGAGAATGATTGGCTGTTTTGGTGAAAATACAGCCTGCTGCGTATTCTCGGGAAGACCATTGACAGGCATACATCTCTCCTTCCCAAGTCGAAAAATCTGGGTTTTTTCTGTTTGTCGATGTTGGGTTTGCAAGATCACATAATTGCCATCGTAGGAGAAACTTGGCTTCGCTTTTAATTCTCCTTTCAACGGACAATTCGCAGTTCTATCTGCTAGCTCTCCCCCTTTGAGGGACCATACGTTCAACATATTTTTCGTGATCGTGTATAGTAGACGACCTTTCGTAAAATACGCTTCATCAAGTTGCATAATACTTGCATCTAATTCAGCGAGCGTTTCTGTCTCATCTTCAGGAAAGTTCCAGCGAATGAGCGTTTTGCCTTGAGCCACTAAAGCAATACCTTGATGTTCCAGTAACCATAATGCACCATGAATTTCATCTGATGTAAAAAATCCTCCTTCCTTTCTTTTTGCCATGAGCCGATGATCCCGTTGTCGCCAAACATGTACCCAGGTATCTTTTCCAAACATACTTGAGACTTCCCCTGTCGTCAGCGCATATAAGCTACCATAGGATAGCGTATACTGCCTGGAATAAATCAATGATGATGGATCAACATTGAGTTGATTGAATTTTGTTGCATCAAGCACTTTCATCCCAACACCAAAGGTTTCAACACCACTTTTGACAGCAAGTGGCGGATAGGTCATTGGTTTTAATCGTTCTTGGGAAATATGTTGTTTTGAAAAAGAAACTTGCGTCAATAAGTTCGTTAAATCTAACGCATAAGCGAAATGATTAGTGACTTCAATCTGTTTCGTCGAAGCCTTTCCTAGTGGGACAGACCAAATTGGCTTTCCTTTTTGGTGAATGTATAGTTGATTCGTTAAAGTTTCTATCGCGACATGCGTTTGACCATCGGGTGAAAATTGAATATGTTCCAGAGGATGCTGAAACTGTTGCTGTGCAATTGTCTTTAACTCAAGCGCATTCAAGTGGCCACCCAAGAATCCAATAAGCAAAAATATGATCTTCTTCATTTATAATGCTGCCACATAACCAAAATAGAACTTCAATAACTCACCCAAAGTTAATACTTTACGGCGATTTGCCAAATGGAGTGGTAAACGTCCCTGCTCCAGGCCCCAAGTCGCAACATGAAGGCTGACAGGCTCATCCATCATCTCTTCAAGCTCTGACACCTGATAATTCGTGATCAGTTTGTTTTTCACAAGAATGTGGCTTGTAAGCACCACCCAGTGATTCGGGAACAATTTGGCTTTCTTAGGCAAATGGATCACTTTCGAAGAAATGAATAAATTGACATAGTGATTTCCCTGGAAGAGACGCTGTGCCTGCTGAAGGTTCTCTAAAGAACCATTCAAAACGATATTTGTCTGATTTCTTACACCAGAAAATCCAGTCTTATAAAACCATGCAGCAAGATCAACCGGCATAGTGATCCCAGCCGTACCATCTCTTGGCCCGTTAAAGTCAAAAAAGTTATTTGTTGCATCTCTTAGGCTTGCCAAGGCAATCCAATCCGCTGCTCTCGTGTCATCTGAAGATACGCGTGCAGTCAAACAAGCTTTTGAAGGTTTGACGGCTAAGTTACCTAACTCCGCCTCGCCATGCGTCCAAAGATCTAAAACATACTTCACATACTCATCTGGTTTTTTTGATACCAAACAAAAGAAATATGCATTTGGCCCACACAAGTAGGCTTCTCTTTGATCAATAATCCAAGGGAATACCACACGCTTTCGAAGCTGCTCTGCAAAATCACGATGAGAGATATTCAACCCTGTAAACTGACAGGCTGGTTTTTTTTGTAAAAACTGATTAATTTGGAGCTGGTAAGGTTGAATGAAAGTTGACAGAGGGGCTACGGCTAAAACGCTCACGGTTTGATTCCTTTTCGATAACAATTCGCATCCATGCTACAGACACTTGATTTAATGTCAATTTTTCAAGAATTTTTCTTGTTTTAGAGCCATCCTTGGCCGACTAAAGTATGATTTTTAACAGTGACGAGCTGCTTTAGCAGCATCAACCATCACTTGGAGTGCCGCTCTACACTGCTCCCAATTTCGAGTTTTTAAACCACAATCTGGATTCACCCATAGCCTTTCATCTGGAAATGTTTCTCTCAACCGATTGAGTCGTGCAATTAACGGCGCTATCTCAGGAATATTTGGTGAATGGATATCATAGATCCCTGGGCCAATTTCATTGAGTGCTTGTAAGCCTTCAGTCTTCTTAAACCACTTCGCATCACCACGCGCAGACTCAATTGTGATCACATCAGCATCCAAAGCAAGGATGGCGGAAATAATGTCATCAAACTGGGAATAACACATATGCGTATGGATCTGAGTCTCATCCTTGGCGCCTCCTGTCGCAATGTGAAATGCATGAACAGCCCAAGCTAAATATGCTTTCCATTGAGAATGCTTTAAAGGAAGCCCCTCTCGAAATGCAGGCTCATCCACCTGAATGATCTGAGCACCAGCTTTTTCCAAGTCTTGGATTTCTTTTCTCAATACCTTCGCAATCTGAAAAGCGATCTGTTCTTTTGGAATATCTTCTCGATAAAAAGACCAGCTCAGGATCGTGACTGGCCCTGTGAGCATTCCTTTCACAGGTTTTTGGGTTAGTGATTGTGCATAAGCATACCAGTCCGTTGTCATGGACGAGTTGGATATAATCTCATCATAGATAATCGGTGGTTTTACACATCGTGTACCATAACTTTGTACCCATCCTCCTTCGCTAAAGGTGATCCCTTCCATCTTCTGTGCAAAAAACTCAACCATATCGTTTCGTTCTGCTTCTCCATGTACCAACACATCCAATCCAAGTTGTTCTTGTTCTTGGATGCAATTTGCCACTTCTGATTTCAGTTTTGCTTGATAGGTCTCATCAGAGATCTCTTCTCTGCGCCACTGACGGCGAATTTCTCGAATTGTTTTTGTTTGTGGAAAGGAGCCAATGGTTGTGGTAGGAAATAAAGGCAAATCCAACTTCGCTTTTTGTTGGATGGTCCGGATACGATAAGGCGAACGAAGAAAAGCATCTTCTCTCAAACTTAACGCTTCTTGTGCATATGGTAAATCAATCGATGGCGATGCAGTGATCCGAGACGCTGAGTTTAATTTCGCTTTTATCTCCTTTAATTCCTGACATTTTTGTGTCGCAAAAGCTAGATTTGCTCGAATGTCTGGCGCCAACTGCGTTTCTCCATCAATATCAATCGGCACATGAAGTAAAGAGCAAGATGGTGCAAGCCAAAATTTATCAGATCGCTCTTTTGAAATATTTGAAAGCCCAGCAACTCTTTTATCTTGATCTGTTCGCCAGATATTTCGTCCATTCACGACACCACAAGAGAGCACCCAAGATTTTGGAATGGCTTCATGATATTGCGCAATATCGACTGACTCAGAAACGAGGTCAATATGAAGACCTTCAATTGCAAATGATTGGATCAGTGATAGATGGTGAGAAATATCTCCAAAATATGTCGCCAGTAAGATATTCAGATTTGAATCGGCGAAGGATTGATAGACCAACTTGAGACTATCACACCATTCTTTTTCCAATTCGAGCGCAAGAATTGGTTCATCCAGTTGCACCCAAGTGACACCTGAATCAGCAATTGCATTCAGTAATAACTGGTAAGACTCTATCAGTGCTGGCAATACAGAGAGTTTTTCTTCTGTGCGCCCAGCATAATCAGCAAGCCATAAATAAGTCACAGGTCCAAGAAGTACAGGCTTGACTTGATGTCCTTGTTCCACTGCTTCTTTGATCTCCCCCAGAAGCTTTTGGGGATTGAGTTCAAAGACCTGATCTTCTTGGATCTCAGGAACAATATAGTGATAGTTGGTATTCCACCACTTAGTCATTCGACAAGCTTTTGTCGTTTTCCCAGAGGGACTGGTGCCTCTGGCCATTAAAAACTGTAAATCAAAACGCTCTGCTATCAATGGCTGAAAGCGAGATGGGATCACACCAAGCAGTATCGATGTGTCCAATACATGATCATAAAAAGAAAAGTCTCCAACAGGAAGTAGTTCAATCCCTTGCTCTGCTTGAATTCGCCAGCTTTCTGCACGAATGGACTTGCCCTCTTTGAGTAGTGCTTCTTGTGTGATTTCTCCGCGCCAATATTTTTCAGTCGCGAATTTTAGTGCTCGTTTCTTTCCAATACGTGGAAAACCCAATGTATGAATTGTCATAAGAACCCTCTTTTGGACGTCTAGATGTTTACACATCCAAATTTAACATCTATGCTGGAAACTGCTTTGAGCTTTTTTCAAAAGAGGTTGAAATAATTTCATCATGTTGGAAGTCAAACACTTAAAAAGCATTGTCGCTATCTATCGGGCGGGAAGCCTTACAAGAGCTTCTGAACAACTCCATGTCACACCATCAGCACTTTCCCATCAAATAAAGTCTCTAGAAGATCGATTAAATCAACGCCTTTTTTATCGAAATCCTCCAATTCGACTAACTGAAGAAGGTTTAATTTTGCTGAAATGCGCCGAAAAAGTCCTGCCAGAACTCCAATCAACTGAGGATAAGCTTAAAGATGTATTTTCTCAGCAAAAGAAATGAGCGATATTAGGTGTGAGAAATATCTTACACTCACGTGCGCTTTTCCTTTATTTTTATTCGGAAATTTGGAAAAAGTCCTGATAAACCTATTGTTTTAATTGATCTTTATTCGGATTTAAGAATTTCATTCTCATTTTTTTTCCAAAAGCTATCTATAATTCAACAAGAAAGCTCTCTAGAATTCATCATGTAGGGACAAGGAAAGGACGCGCTTCGGGATTGAAGCACACGCAGGACGCGGTAGGACAAAAGGAGTAAGACAAGGATAGCATAGGACTTACTCAAACATCGAGGACCGTTTGAGAGCAGGACGCGGTGATGGCACAAGGATCACAAGGATGCGGGAAAAGGAATTTCTCATTACTGATTGCGCGGCAACCCCAGCCGCGCTTTTTCTGTTCGAACCCCTACCACATTGTTCACCATACACAAACTTTGCATACATTCGTTCTTTTTGAGTAAAATTAATCCTTTTTACTTAATTTATAACGCTTGAATTGATATAATTTTGGCGTTTTTTTGAAGCAAGTTGAGCTAACACTATGAAAAATCTAATTTTATCAATTATTCCTCTATTAACTATTTTATCGGGATGCAAATCAACTGCTGATCATAGAGCTGATATCCGTGATGACTCTGGTGATCGCATTTCGGTTGGTAAAGTACAACGTGAAATTCGCGAAGGTATGACGACAGCAGATGTCATCCAAATCCTTGGTTCCCCAAATATCGTCTCAACAGATGAAGAAAGACGTGAAGTTTGGGTTTATGATAAAGTTTCTACTGATTCAGCTTATTCCACAAGCTCTGGTGGTATTTCTGCTTTGATTCTTGGTTTTGGCCCAAAAGCAGCAGGTGGTCTCGGTGGCGGTTATAACGCAAGCACAGGTGCAGCATCAACGAGCCAACGTACACTCACAATTATCATTAAGTTTGACAAAGATTCTCGTGTCCGTGATTTTGCCTACCATCAATCAAAATTCTAGGTTGCAAATACAATGAATTATTTACGCTACTGTGTCGTCATTAGCCTTCTTCTAGTGGTTTCTGGCTGTCAAACAGTACCTAAGGATGCATTTAAGCTCTCTGCAACATCTTTACAGGATAGGCAGCTTCAAAGTCGGATGTATGATACAGCCGACGAGATTGCACTATTGTCTGCGGGCATCCATGTTCTTCAAGACCTTGGCTATACCGTAGATGAAACTGAGAAAAATTTGGGACTTGTGACAGCATCAAAGCATGCTGACGCTGTAAATAGTGGGCAAATTGCAGGGGCTGTTTTTCTGGCATTACTGACCGGAAATGTGCAAACAGCTTACGATAAAGAGCAAAAAATCAAAGTTAGTTTTGTGACTTTACCATCGAAAAAAGAGAAGGGTAAGTATATCGCTCGTATTACTTTTCAACGAACAGTTTGGAACACGCAAGGGCAAATCACAACATCTGAGACCGTCAAAGATAAGGAAATTTATAACGGGTTCTTTGATAAGTTATCTAAGTCCGTATTCCTGGAAGCACATCAAATATGAATATTTTAAAAATTATTTTCGTGAGCATGCTTGCGCTAACGATGACAGCTTGTGTCAGTACTCGCCATAAGATTATTGAAGGCGGAAACCAAGTGAAGCTAAGAAGCATGCAGACACGAGCTTTCGACACAACAGATAAAAACAATGTTGTCCGAAATGTCATTGCAACACTACAAGATCTGAATTTCGTCATTGATAAAGCTGATGCTGATCTTGGTACAGTAACAGCAACAAAGTTATCTGGTTACCAAATCAAAATGACTGTGTCTGTACGTCCAAAAGGGAAAACACAGACCTCTGTTCGTGCAAATGCACAATATAATCTCGAGCCAATTCAAGACCCAGTTGTTTATCAACAGTTTTTTAGTGCACTACAAAAGTCTTTATTTTTAACAGCCCATTCTATTGAATAAATACGGCTTTTAATTCGATCGTTGAATATGGTGAAAAAGTGTAAGCCTAAACGGCTTACACTTTTTAGATAAAGTCTCTAGATACAATTTTGCCAAACAAGGCTCTTTCCTGGTTTCTCTCCCCGAGTCCACCATTTCGCTTGCCAACTCGAATTTCCATAAACAACCCGATCACCTTTAACATAGACTTGATTAGCATCCCAAGCTTCAGCACGAGAGCATTGATCATTGTCAGTTGAAAGGATTTGGACTTGATGCTGTAAACCAACATCATGCGTCCCATCCGAAACCACCACTGAAATAATAAAAGATTGGTCAGAATCTAGATTAGGTGCCTGATAGGTTACTGCTGAAGAGCCTTGTCCCTCATAAACCCAACCAGAAGGAAGTTGCCATTGATATGAGAGTGGTTTCTGCTCTGGGTCAGATGCTTGTAACTGAACTTGTCCTGATTGCCCTGCTTGAACAATATGATCTCCTTCAATTGTCACAACAGGTGGTTGATCGCCAGACGCAGGTAAAATGGTTACCTGTATACGGTCCTGATGGGTTAGTATGCCATCACTGACCTGAAGAGATAGCACAATTGTTGTTTGATTTTCGACATCAGGAGCAACAAAGGAAGTGTCAGATCGATCTGCTTTCGCAATATTGATTTGAGGACCACTAACTTGTTGCCATTGATAACTCAGTAAATCACCATCCGGGTCAGTCGAAGCTGCACCACTCAATTGGACCACATTGCCAGCTCGAACACTCTGGTCTCGTCCAGCATTTGCAATTGGCGCTCGATTTTGATCATTGCCAGAGCGATGACCTAACCCACGATGCATTGCATTCAAAATTTCACCATTATCTGAATTCAACTCCCAGGCAAAAATCCCGCCCAATTGGTGTTGTTGAATATAGTGGCCTTTGGCCAAAACTGAGCGTGGGTTATCATAACTGATTAGTGTTTTCTTCTGTGGGTGCCAAGCATAAGCCGCTTCTGCTGTTTCATCATAAGAGACTTCAAACCCATTGACTCCTTGTCCATTTTCTCCGAGATATTTTTGAATCAAGTGCTTATAGCCATCAATACCTTTTTCATACGTTCCATTAACAGGCCCGCCACCTTGGCCAGAGAAAGGAAACCCATTCTGAACCCCGCTGACTTTTCCCCACCCGCGGCCATACATCGCTGCACCTAAAGTGATTTTTTCTGAAGGGATCTGCTCAGAGAGCATATATTGTACGGCTTCATCTGCACTAAATCCTTCAATCGGCGCCCAATCTGTCGGATAGATTCCGGTAAAATGACCAAGGGTATTATCCCAGCCGCCATAGTAGTCATAGGTCATCAGATTGATATAATCCATATAGGGCGCAGCTTGCTTCCATGGGATCCTGCTAAGCTTCTCAACCCCACCACTCATCGCTGCAGTAAGCTCATAAGTTTTCCCTGTTGATTGTGCCAAACTATCCAGTGCGGCTCGTAGTTCTTTCATTAATAGAACAAATGTTTCGCCATCTTCTGGTGATCCTAATTCTGAATTCAAACCACCACCACCTGGAAATTCCCAGTCGATATCAATCCCTTCAAAAAAGTCCCACTCTTGAATAAAGCGAACCATCGACTCGACAAACTTTTTACGGTTTTGTTCATTTTTCGTCATGAAGTAGAAAGGATCAGAAAGAGACCATCCACCAACACTGGGCAAGATTCGAACATTCGGATGTGTTTTCTTCAGACGGTAAAGCTGGCCAAAAATTCCTTTCAAAGGAAAATCATAAGTGTCTTGCGGATCAAAAGGTTTATCCAACGTTGCCCAGCGATCAATAAAAACAACATCAAAGTCTTCCTTCCCCTGACATTCTTGTTGAAGTGCACGCCACCCAGATGGATTAAAATCTTTATAAGATTCATTCGGGCCACAAATCGCGATAAAGCCATAGTAGAGATGGGTCAGATTTTTTGCAGGAATATCTTCAACAAGAAATTTTCGATCATAGATACTCCATTCGGTGTAATAAGCCCCCACCTGTTTCCCGGAGGTATTTTGATAAGCTTTATTCTTAGCTTTTAGGGGATGTGGCCACAGTGATGTATCCAAATCTTCCCATGGATCTATATCTCCAGGGGCACTCGGCTTCACTTTGACGACTTTTTCAGCGCTTGTCGCGCAATCAGATCCTGCACAGATCTTGACCTTATATTCATAATTTCCCATTCGTTTGACCGTCACAGGAACTTCTCCTGACTGACCAGCTTGAAGATTTGCCAAATTTTCTTCATGAATGAGTATGTCATTTTGATAGAGCTGCCAGATATCACCTTTATCCCCTCCCCAGGTCTTCCAGGAAATTGGGAATGTTACTTCACCATTTTGCATCGTCTGATCTGCTACCCAGTCGATACTTGGCGTTGCAGGTGCCGCATTTAGATAAGAAACACCTAGCGTCGTACAAATGATCAACGTTCGGATATTCATGACTCCCTCCTTAATAGAGTACTTTTTGACGAGTTGGAGCAACAAACATCATTCAAACAAATCATGAAATTAACCCCAACTTAACTTTTGTGTAAATTTCGTAAATACTAGACGCGTTTTGACAACGCTGTCAAATTGATTTAAAAATCAGAAAAAATGAAATAGGTATCAAGAAGGAAGTCTAAGAAATGAACTTGCGAGTGCGAAACAGACGAGATAAAACGAGGTATTTTTGCGATAAAGAGCTCAAAAACCACTCCGACCAGAGAATCATAAATTTACGCAAAAAGCGCATAAAAAGTCACCAAGGTAGGTAAAAAATCACTCAACCCCTTTTAATCAACTGAATATCAAAGAATTAATATCCAATGAAGTGAATGTAAAATGGATGAATTCAAGTAGAGTAATCACACTATTTCTAACATTTCCAGTAAAACACAAAAATAGTGATGGATTTTCTGTTTTTTCCAATGAATAATAGACGTTTCTTTTTTTTGAAACCACGAAGTTAACCCACCTTTTTGTAGTTAACGGACTGATAATTAAACCTTTTGGAAGAATAAAATGTCAAAAGCAGTAAAATTAAGCTCTCTAGCGATCGCAATCGCTGCTGCATCTTTATCTGCACAAGCAGCTAGCCAGTCTTCATTGGAAGAACGTATTGCAAAACTTGAAAAACAACTTGCAGAAAAAAAATACGCTGACGAAAAGTCAGAGTTCAAAATCTATGGTGCATTCCGCCCAACGCTTGCGTACATTGATACAAAAGATGCAAATAGCCAAACAGATATTAAAGACGGGGCTTCCCACCTTGGCTTTACTGGCAGCTACGAAATCGCGCCAGAACTCAAAGCAATCTACAAAGCTGAATGGTGGCTAAGACTTGACGACGACGCAACGATTGGTAACGCTCGCTTCGTCTATGGTGGCCTTGAAGGTAAGCTTGGTACAATTAAAATTGGTAAAATGAGACAGCCACATAGCTTGTTGATTGCAAGCCCGGTTGATATCTACCACAACATCGAAAGCCCATTCGGTTACGATAAAGAAACGCCATACTTCATGGACAACCTTGTCAGCTACCAGTATGACCTGAACAACTTCACGCTCATGGCTGCTGCACAGTTTAACGGTAAAGACGAAATTGAAAACCACACTGACACACTCAACCTTGGTGGTCGTTACAAAAATGATCGCTTCTCTGTTGCATTGTCTTGGGCATCTAGCGAGCGCTTGAAGCGCAACGATGGCTCGGACAGCGATAAAAAAGTCGCAGCTGAAGAAGATATCATTGCAATCGCAGGTTCTGTAAACATCCTGAGCAACCTATATGCAGGTCTTGCTTATCAGGACAAATCAACAACATTCCATGCGACAAACCTTGACGCAAGCGGTTACTCTCTTGATGCAGTATTATCATACGACATCAATAAGAGCCACACGATCAAAGGTGGTTACTTCGCGAATGAAGAAGAGTTCGATAAGTCTGACGAAAAAATCATGGACTACTCTGGCTTCAATGTTACTTATCTTTACAAACTTGCTGACAACGTAAGTGTTCACCTTGAATACCTTACAAAAGACTACGACAACAACATCGGTGGTACCGATGAAGACGCAGTTGCTGTTGGTTTCAGCTACGGCTTCAGCAAAAGCTTCTAAGCTTTTTGAAAGAAAGCAGGATCATCCTGCTTTCTCCTTCTCCCGCAACCTTTTCAGTTCTCTATTTACTTACTCCCAATACAATGATTTGAATACATGTCGGTAATACGCCAATCATGTATGCAATCGTTTTGATTCGGTATTTAAAATAGTCTCCCATGGATTGCAGATAATAAGTGACATTATCAAGGTTGTGCTTCAGTGTTCTTATTGTGCTCCAACAAAAGCAAATACTCGCTAAGAACAAAATCAGCTGGAAATTGATATCCCACTCCTGATGATTCAGATAGATATATACAACCAAACCAAACATCAAGCAAACCGACTGTAATACCAGCCTGAAGAACCCACCGCTTTGATACAAAAACCATAATAGCCTGACATGCTTGCCAAATATTGGAGTGCATCGACGACTCTTTAGCTTCTGTTCCAGTAGATAGAAATACACTCCGAGAAATAGCCCTACTCTCGTGAGTAAATACACAAGGAATTGAAGCTTCCAGTGAAAGTCGACTTGCAAAAAAGCAGCAAAGAGCAGCACAAAGTAAATCCAGCTCAATGGAAGCAAAACTTTCAATAAGTGGAGTTTGGTTTTGCTTTTTCCCATCCGCTGATAAAAAAAAGATTTCTGCCTTTGTCCAAAATAATAAAAAACTATGAATACACACAAATGCGATGACCACAAAAAACTAAGGCCAAGCCAAAAGCGGAGTGTCAGCGGCGATTACTTCAGTAGTAAGTAACCCGGTAGAGGTGAAAATATCAATACGATGCCATAGGTAAACATCAATAAAAACAAAAGAAAATAATAAAACAGTTAGGAACTGTTGTTCTTTCACAAATCCACGCTGTTAGCAATGACAAAGGATTAATCACGGCGCAAGGAGAGATATTTGGTTATTCCAAATGAACGACGAACAACAAAGAGTGAAGGTTTTTCTGCCGCCTTCGGGCAGGAGAAGAAAAACGCCGCCCGGAGGGGCGGCATTTAGCAAAATTAGCCACGGCTCGCGCGTTTACGCTCAGATTCCGTGAGTAACTTTTTACGAATACGAATCGACTCTGGTGTCACTTCGACTAGCTCATCGTCATCAATAAACTCAAGTGCTCTTTCCAGGTTCATATCAACAGGTGGTGTTAGCTGAAGGTTTTCATCTGTACCTGCAGCACGAACGTTCGTCAGCTGCTTTCCTTTCAAACAGTTGACGGTGAGGTCATTTGCACGACTGTGAATACCAATCACCTGGCCTTCATAGACTTCGACACCATGACCTAAGAATAAACGTCCACGATCTTGCAATGCATAAAGCGCGTATGCCAATGCTTTGCCTTGACCATTTGAGATCAACACACCATTGTTACGCTGGCCGATATTCCCGCCAAGGAATGGACCATAGTGGTCGAATGTGTGATACATCAAGCCCGTACCAGACGTTAAACTCATAAATTCTGTCTGGAAGCCTATCAAGCCACGTGAAGGGATCACGAAGTCGATACGGATACGTCCCTTACCATCTGGAACCATGTCACGCATTTCACCTTTACGCTCACCAAGACGCTCCATGATTGAACCTTGATGCTCTTCTTCGATATCCACAGTCATCGTTTCATAAGGCTCAAGTTTTGTATCGCCATCATCTTTGATGATCACTTCCGGGCGAGAAACTGCGATTTCGTAACCTTCACGACGCATGTTTTCGATCAAAATGCCTAAGTGAAGCTCACCACGACCAGACACCTTAAACTTGTCAGGGTCGTCCATTTCTTTTACGCGAAGTGCAACGTTGTGCTTCAGTTCTTGCGTTAATCTGTCCAAGATTTGACGTGAAGTGACATATTTCCCTTCTTTACCTGCAAACGGAGACGTATTGACCTGGAAAGTCATGGTTACTGTTGGCTCATCGACAGTTAGTGCAGGCAATGCTTCGATTGTATTTGGATCACAGATTGTATCTGAAATTTTCAGCTCACCAAGACCTGTCACGGCGATGATATCACCCGCAGATGCATCTTCCGCTTCAAATCGGTCTAGCCCCATGTAACCAAGAACTTGGCCAACTTTACCGTTACGAGTTTCACCATCAGCACCAACGACTGTCACTTGTTGGCCAACTTTGACTTGACCTCGTGTGACACGGCCGATACCAATGACACCAACGTAGTTAGAGTAGTCTAGCTGAGTGATCTGCATTTGGAATGCACCCGCTGGATCTGCCTCTGGTGGAGAAACTTTTTCTACAATTGCTTCAAATAGCGGCGTCATATCTTCAGAAGCTTCTTCTGCTTCCATCGATGCCCAACCTTCAAGTGCAGAAGCGTAAACAACAGGAAAATCCAGCTGTTCATCGGTTGCACCAAGATTATCGAATAGATCGAAAACTTGATCCATAACCCAATCCGGGCGTGCACCTGGACGGTCAATTTTGTTGATGACAACAATTGGCTTCAAACCATGTGCAAACGCTTTCTGTGTTACGAAACGCGTCTGAGGCATCGGGCCGTCAACAGCATCAACCAAGAGAAGAACCGAGTCAGCCATGGAAAGAACACGTTCAACTTCACCACCGAAGTCGGCGTGACCAGGTGTATCAAGAATGTTGATGCGATAGTCATTCCAAGTGATCGCTGTATTTTTTGCAAGGATCGTGATCCCACGCTCTTTTTCAAGATCGTTTGAATCCATCACACGCTCTTCTTGCTCGCCACGGCTTTCTAAAGTACCGGACTGCTGAAGGAGCTTATCGACTAGGGTGGTTTTACCATGGTCAACGTGCGCGATGATCGCAATATTTCGTAAGTTACTGATATTTGATGACATCTGAGGTTACCGCTTCAAAAGGTTTCCGGGCATTTGGACGCCATCAGGCACAACCTTGCATCCAACTGACCATAAATTCTTAATTTAAAGTGCGCGATTATAACTACATCTTAGACGAATTCATATAAAAACCATGCTGCTATGCTGAATTAATCCGCGATTTTTGGTGCTTTCTCTAATTCGAAAGTATCATGAAGGACCTGCATCCCAAGCGTCATGTACTTTTCTTCGATTAACATTGATATTTTGATTTCTGATGTTGCAATCAATCGAATAGCGATATTTGCATGACCTAGCGCTTCAAATGCTTTCGCTGCAACACCGGAGTGAGATTTCATGCCAACACCGACCAAGGATAACTTCACTAGATTTGGATTGGTTTCAATACTCTGTGCGCCAATTGACTCAATGTGAGGTGTAAGCACATCCATCGCACGGGTAAACTCATTTTGTTGAACCGTGAATGAAAAGTCCATTTGTGCATTCGCCATCGGGTTTTGGATCACCATATCAATTTCGATATCAGCGTCACCTAAAGGCTGTAAAATTTTTGCAGCCATCATCGGAGAAAATGGCACACCAACAAATGTGATCAGCGCTTCGTCTTTTTGGCATGCAATGCCCGTTACAGCTTGGTTCATCGCAGATTCCTTATTTGTGATCAGCGTTCCTGTACCTTCATCAAAACTGGAAAGGACGCGTAATGGGACTTGACGGGTATACGCCATTTCAACTGCGCGGATCTGAAGTACCTTCGCACCAAGGCTTGCCATTTCTAACATTTCATCAAAGGCAATTTGGTCGAGCTTTCTTGCCTCAGAAATGACGCGAGGATCTGTTGTATAGACACCATCCACGTCTGTAAATATCTGACACTCGTCTGCACCAAGGGCCTCAGCAACAGCAACCGCAGTTGTATCTGTCCCACCGCGCCCAAGGGTCGTAATATTATTATCGGGATCCCGCCCCTGATAACCCGCAACAATGACAACACGTCCTTGTTCCAGTTCCTCTTCCAGCCGTTCAGTGGCAACATGAGTAATTCGTGCTCGACCAAACCGATTATTCGTCGCAATCCCAACTTGATCAGCAAGTAACGAAATTGCAGGATGACCGCGCCTTATCAGTGCCATTGCAAGCAAAGCACTACTGATTTGTTCGCCCGCAGAAGCGAGTACGTCCAACTCTCGACGATTTGGCTGTGCATCAACTTCATGTGCAAGTCCAATGAGTCGATTCGTTTCCCCTGCCATTGCTGAGACAACAACCACAACAGCATGTCCTGCCTGACAGGTTCGGATCACACGTTCTGCAACCGCCTCTATTCGTTCGATAGAGCCGACTGACGTACCACCATATTTTTGAACAATACGTGCCACAGATTTGGTTCTAACTTTTAGTCGTGATAAACGAAAGAAAAGCGCAGTTCTTATTCAAGAAAGTGCGCTTTTCAAATGATGAAGACTTTGCTCAATTAGGCAAGCTTTTCCTCAAGCCATGTATGCACTGAGTTCATTGCAGCAGGGACGGCTTGTGGATCCGAGCCACCTGCCTGTGCCATATCTGGTCGACCGCCGCCTTTTCCGCCAACTTGTTGTGCAACCATGTTCACGAGTTCACCCGCTTTCACTTTGCCCGTTAAGTCTTTAGTGACACCAGCGATTAAGCTAACTTTATCGCCTTGAACGACAGATAAACAGATCACACCTGAGCCAATCTTGTTCTTCAGGTCATCAACCATATTCCGCAAAGCTTTTGGATCAGCATCATCTAACTGACTCACAAGCGCCTTCACACCATGGATCTCTTTCACTTGAGAAATCAGACTCTCGCCAGCTTGGCTGCTCAGCTTGTCTTTGAGTTGAGCCAGTTCTTTCTCTAACCCTTTGGAGCGCTCAAGCAGGGTTGATAGCTTTTCAACCAGACTTTGTTCATCAGACTTTAATAGCTTCGCCATCTCTGCCAACTTTGCTTGCTCAGAATGAATTGCTTGGATTGCATCGTCACCTGTGACAGCCTCAATACGGCGAACACCAGCAGCAATGCCGCCTTCACTCAGGATCTTGAACAAACCAATATCTCCGGTTCTAGAGACATGAGTTCCGCCACAAAGTTCCATCGAAAAGTCACCCATGCTGATCACACGGACTTCGTCGTCGTATTTTTCACCGAACAGTGCCATCGCCCCTTTTTCTTTTGCGGCTTCGATTGGCATCAGTTCAGCTGTCAAATCATGGTTTTTGCGGATTTCAGCATTGACCATTGCTTCAATTTGAACAATTTCTGTCGCGGTTACACCTTCAAAGTGTGAGAAGTCAAAGCGAAGACGATCTGGCCCAACATAAGAGCCTTTCTGCGTCACATGCTCGCCCAATAGATTTTGCAAGGCAGCATGCATCAAGTGGGTTGCAGAGTGGTTAAGTTTAATTTTTTCGCGTCGCTCTGTATTAATTGAAGAGCTCGCCATGTCACCAATAGCAATAGGTGAATTTGCTTGACCTTTATGGGCGATCGCTTTGCCGACTTTAATGGTGTCCTGAACATCAAATTGTCCAGCTGCAAATGCCAAAGTCCCTGTATCACCAACCTGACCACCCGATTCTGCATAGAATGGTGTTTCTTCAAGGATAATCAATGCATCTTGCCCTGCATCAAGCGCTTGCACAGATTGACCATCAACAAAAATCTCGGCAACCTTTGAAGCGCCTGCGATATCAGTGTACCCATTGAAGGTTGATTGCTGCTCAGAACTCACCTGCTGATTATAATCCGTGCCAAACTTACCACTTTCTCTTGCAGTTTGACGTTGCTGCTCCATTGCTTTTTCAAAGCCGACCTCATCAATCGTGTAATCACGCTCACGAGCAACATCTGCGGTTAAATCAGCCGGGAAACCGTATGTATCATAGAGCTTGAAGACAACATCACCAGGGATCTCTTTGCCTTCCAATGTTGATAAAACATCGTCTAGCATAATCAAACCACGGTCAATCGTCTTCACAAACTGCTCTTCTTCAACAGTCAGCATTTTTTCAATCACACTACGGCGCTCGTGTAACTCTGGGTACGCATCACCCATCAGCTCTGCAAGCGGTGCAACGAGTTTGTAAAAGAAAATATCGGTTGCACCAAGTTTGCGTCCGTGGCGGATCCCACGGCGGATAATACGGCGTAACACATAACCACGCCCCTCGTTCGAAGGCATTACACCATCCGCAATGAGGAAACTGCATGAGCGAATATGATCGGCAATTACACGTAGTGATTTATCATTTAAATCTTTTGCACCCGTAGCTACGGCTGCTTCCTTGATTAACCGCTGAAACAAATCAATTTCGTAGTTGCTATGCACATCTTGCATAATCGCAGCAATACGCTCCAGGCCCATCCCTGTATCGACTGAAGGCTTAGGTAGTGGCTCCATGGTGCCATCTGCATGACGGTTAAACTGCATGAAGACGAGATTCCAGATCTCAATGTAACGATCGCCGTCTTCTTCAGGGGTTCCTGGAGGTCCGCCCCAGATTTCTTCACCATGGTCATAAAAGATTTCTGTACATGGCCCACAAGGACCTGTGTCACCCATCGACCAGAAGTTATCTTTTGCACCAATACGTGAGAGACGATTTGGATCAACACCGATCTCTTTGATCCAGATATCAGCAGCTTCATCATCTTCTTCAAAGACGGTCACCCAAAGCTTATCTTTTGGAAGCTTCAACACACCCGTTAAGAATTCCCATGCATACTGGATCGCATCTCGCTTAAAATAATCACCAAAACTGAAGTTACCCAGCATTTCAAAGAATGTGTGATGGCGAGCTGTATAGCCAACGTTTTCCAAATCGTTATGCTTACCGCCAGCGCGGACACAGCGCTGTGAAGACGTCGCGCGCGCGTAATCTCGTATCTCTGAACCAAGAAAAGTCTCTTTAAATTGGACCATTCCTGCATTGGTAAATAATAAGGTGGGGTCATTCCCCGGGATCAGGGAACTGCTCGCAACTTTTTGATGTTGCTTACTTTCAAAAAAGTTAAGAAATGCGTTTCTAATTTCCGCAGTCGTCATGTACATGGTGCTACCCTAATATTTCACTTTGCTGCTGCTCTATCGCATAAGCGATTTCTTCGAACGTAAATCCGCGATACTGCATGTATCGCATCCGCTTGGCTTTGTCTTTTGGGTCAAGGATGACTCGCTGTCCGAAGCGCTTGCGATAAGCGATGACGGCTTGTTCAAACCAGTCTGGTTGTAATTCAGCTATTGTATCGGATATCAACGTATCCGACAGCCCTTTTTCTCTTGCTTCCTGGAAAATTCGATATCGGCCGTAACCTTTTTGAATTTTGGCCCGGAGCAGCTGCTCACAAGCACGAGACTCATTCAGCCAATCACGTTCAACCAAATCAGTCAAAACCTTGTGGATCAGCGATTCATCATCATATTTCCGTTTTAATTTCTGGACGAGCTCACGCTGCGTATGTTCACGACGAGAGAGTAAATCCATCGCACTGACTCGAATCTGTCGAGTCAGTTCTTTTTGTTCTTCTTGGGTTCGTTGTTCACACATTTTTATGGAAGGAAAATCGCATTATCTGAATCAGACTTCCCCTCATCGTCCTTGTTGTGCTGATTAACGCCAGAGACTTTCCCTGGGCAAATATCAAAAAATGAAATACAGCCAGAAATAAGAGCGACTGGCATGAAAAGTACAAAACCTGCGCCTAAAGTGAGCACGACAAAAGCGCCACCCACAATACTTAGCAAAAGGGTGTAGGTAAGAATCGGTAATGTATTGGTCAATATCGCACAACAACTAAAGTAGATTGCATTTTTCAATGACTGGTTTTGCAAAATATAAAGCGGCAGTGCAAACATCAAAATAAATTTTACAGCCCAACTGCCAATAATGATCCAAAAAAGTGGCAGCTTTTCAGCCATAGAGACAGATAAATGGTCCGTGAGCAATTTTTCCATCACACGCTCAGGAATAACTTGTAGTTGCAACATCATGAAAAACAAATCAATGAGAATGGAAACCGTACAGAACAAGAATATCTTTCGCGTATTTTCTCGTTTTTCAAAAACGAATTTGAGCACGTTAAAACTCACAGGTAAACCACGTATACGAAAATAGACCGCAAAATAAATGCCACACATGATCACCGTTGAAAGCAAAACGGAAGCAACACCGAATGCCTGATGGATAATCGGTAGAAGGTTCGCTGTAATTAACAATGAACTCAGACCAATCCATAAGCCCGGAGAATCTTTAAACAGTACCCAGGATTGGCGTATCCACTGAGTCGCCTGACTGACTGGAACTTTTCGATACATCTGACACCTTTATTTTTTAATTCTTGAACGAAAAGGAGCCAATCAGGCCCCATCTTTTTAAGATTTCGTTTTTCTACGAACGACTTTCTTGCGCTCTTGATGCTTACGGATCGACTTACGGATTTTGGAAGATTTTTTCCGTTGAACCGCACGCCTTTCATCCGGTTTTACCTTGGTTTCTGTTTCTTTGCGAAGGCCAACGAGCTCGCGTAGATAATTCACCGCACCCAGTCCCATTTCTTCCCAACCACCTTGCGGGAGGTGCTTCTGAAGCTGAATGTCACCAAAACGGATCCTGATCAGTCGCGATACAGTGAGCTCTTGGCTTTCCCATAAACGACGAACTTCACGATTACGTCCTTCTTTGAGGCTGACATGGTACCAATGGTTCATTCCTTCACCACCGGCTTCTTTAATACGAGTGAATTTCGCAAAGCCATCTTCAAGCTTGACACCATGACGAAGGCGCTGGATGTGTGATTGTTCCACTTCACCAAAAACACGTACGGCATATTCGCGTTCAACTTCATACTTTGGATGCATCAAGCGGTTCGCTAATTCACCATCCGTTGTGAATAAGAGCAGTCCTGATGTATTGATATCTAAGCGGCCAACAGCGATCCAACGCGCATCCTGTAATTTTGGCAAACGATCGAAAACCGTCGGCCGACCTTCAGGATCAGAACGAGTACATAGCTCACCTTCTGGTTTATGGTACATTAACACACGACAGACGTTTTCTTTTTCGCCTTTCAGCTTCACCGTATGCCCATCAAGGCGTACCGTTTGTGTGAGTTCAACACGATCACCCAGTGTTGCCACTTTCCCGTCGATTGAAACACGTCCAGCCTGGATCACGGATTCCATTTCCCGGCGAGAACCTAACCCACTGCGGGCAAGGACTTTCTGTAATTTTTCACTCATGGAAGACCTACTTTTAGCATCTCACGATGCGTCATCAATAATATGATCAGATGATTCATTCTGATCGGGTTCATTTAACTCCGGTAAGGGGGGTAAATCCGCAATTGATTGGATTGCAAAATCATCCAAAAACACCTGAGTTGTGGCGTACAATGCTGGACGCCCTGGCACTTCTTTGTGGCCTACAATTTTAATCCAATTTCTTTCAAGCAGGCTTTTGATGATATTCGAGCCAACACTGACACCGCGAATTTCCTCTATTTCTCCACGTGTGATAGGCTGACGATAGACGATAAGAGAAAGTGTCTCTAAAGTTGCGCGCGAATACTTCGGTACTTTTTCTTCCCATAATCGACTAAGAATCGTTGCATAATCAGATTTTGCTTGAAATCGAAAACCCGAAGCGACTTCAACAAGTTGTACACCACGCCCTGTATAGTCGGTTTCCAGTTCAGTCAATACCGCCCGAACCTCTGCTCGGTTTAATCCAAATGGTTCAAGAACACTCCGTTGTAGTGCATCTATGGATAACGGCCTGTTCGCAACAAACAGCGCGGCTTCTATGATTGGTTTAATCTCACTATACACACGCCCACCCAAAGAATCGAACGACACTCACACCTGCTTCAAAACCGAGCATTCTAGTCCGGTTTCACGCATACTTGCAACTCTTTTAATGAAACATACATTGGGGAATAATTACGCATTTGTGTTAAATCAATGACGCCATCCTTCATCAATTCTAAAATTGCAATAAAAGTGACCACAGCACCCGAGCGTCCTTCTTGATATGAGAAAAAATCAGAGAATGGAAGCGGTTCTGTCGTTGACTGAAGTTTTGCTAAAATCGCTGCCATTCGTTCCCGAGTTGATAATTGCTCATGTTGAATTTGATGGTGCTCAAAAGCCTTTGCTCGTTGTAACACTTGTTGGAAAGCCAGTGTTAAATCCTGTAATGACACCTGCGGCCAATGGTTGGTGGGCTGTGTTTCATTGGGTCGCTCAGCCGCTGCTATAAACACATCGCGATCAACCCTAGGCATTTTATCCAATGTCGTTGCCGCTTCTTTATATTGTTCATATAACTGCAAACGACGGACAAGTTCTGCCCGTGGATCTTCCTCTTCTGATTCATCAGAGGGTATTGCCGGTAACAGCAGTCTGGATTTAATTTCTGCCAGCATCGCAGCCATGACAAGATAGTCAGCGGCTAGCTCCATCTGAAGCACCTGCATCATATCAATGTATGCGACATATTGACGAGTAATTTCCTGGATAGGAAGGTTCAAAATATCAAATTGATGCTTGCGGATAAGATACAGCAAAAAATCGAGTGGCCCCTCAAATGCTTCTAATAGAATTTCTAAAGCATCTGGGGGAATAAAAAGGTCAGCAGGTTTATCAATGACCACTTCACCATTCACAAGAGCAAGCGGTTTTTTAAGTTTATCTAACGCATCCTTTTTTAGATGATCATCCATTACGATTCGAATAGGCTTGGATCGCCATGTCCTTCTCTCAAGATGCTGATTTCATCTTCAGACATATCCACCACAGTTGTTGGCATATCAGGCAAAAAACCGCCATGGAGAATTAAATCTACCTGCCTCTCCAGTTGGTTTCGAATATCTTCAGGGTCGGACTCTGACACGTCCTCTCCAGGTAATATTAACGATGTCGATAACAAAGGCGCTTGGAGAAGCTCAAGAAGTTCTAAAGTAATTTTATTATCTGGGATCCGAAGGCCAATCGTTTTCTTTTTTGGATTTAACAGGCGCTTTGGTACTTCTTTTGTTCCTTTAAAGATAAATGTATACGCACCAGGCGTATTCGCTTTCAGCAGCCGAAAATAGAAATTATCGACCCGAGCATAGGTCGATAATTCTGATAAATCTCGAACCATCAGTGTAAAGTCATGATCTTCTGGTATTTGTCTTATCTGTGCAATACGGCTCATCGCTTGCTTATGTCCGACCTGGCAACCTAACGCGTAACCAGAATCTGTCGGATAAACAATAACCCCGCCAGATTCAATCGTTTCAACTGCACGTTTAATGAGTCGTCCCTGGGGATTCTCAGGGTGGATATAAAAAAACTGGCTCATGATGCAACCTCAATATGATGTGGAATATGATTAGGCCAGTGCTCCCAAACTGGGCTACATGTTTCTGGAATATATAAGTTACGTCCAAGATCCATCCAGTTTGTCGGGTAATGGAAATCGGATCCGACAGAGGCAAGTAATCCATATTCACTTGCGTATCTGATGAGTTGAGACCGTTCAGCTGGACTTTGTTGAGATAAAGCGACCTCCAATCCATCACCACCAGACTCTTTAAATACCAGAATAAGACGGCGCAGCCATTTAGCAGATAACTGATATCGTCCTGGATGAGCAAGAATAGCCTGTCCACCGGCATCATGGATCCATTGAATAGCTTCTGCAATTGAGATCCACTCAGAAGGAACATACCCGATCTTCCCTCGCGTGAGGTACTTTTTAAAAACCTGCGGGATCGTCTTCGCTAGCCCAATATTGACAATGTGTTGTGCGAAATGCGCACGTGTCACCGCACCATCACCTGCGAGTTCTTTTGCTGCTTCGTATGCACCTTCAATCTTAGATTTGGCAAGTCGTTCACCAATTTTTTGTGCTCTGGCTTCTCGACGTTCAATTTGGGTTGCAAGACGTTGCTGCAATAGAGACTGTGACTCATCAAAGTTCAAACCAACAATATGAATTTCAAAGCTTTCCCATTTCGTAGAAATTTCAACCCCGGAAATCAACTGGATTGGTAATTGGTTCGATTCGATGTAAGATTTTGCTTCTGGAATGGCAGTTGTCGTATCATGATCGGTGATCGCTAATACATTCACTCCTTTCTCTAAAGCACGCATGAGTAAATCTTCGACTGAGAGTTTCCCATCCGAATGATTGGTATGACTATGCAGATCATACTTTTTAGGCATTAAGCTATGTTTCATGGGCGAGGATTATAGCAATCCAAAGAATGAATTGTAAGCAAGAGTCTATGCTTGTTTTCTGCAACTAGGATTGATCAATGTTAGGAAAATATGATTCATAGGATCAAAAATGGCAGCAAAAATTGCTGCCATTTAAGATCATCTGAGCGCTGAAACTATTCCATTGTTTCTTGTTGCTTCGCAACCAGAATCTCCGACTCATTTCGAAGTGAGTCGATAAATGCTTTGTACTGTGCTTCGACACTTGCACGTGCCAAACGCTCACCAATATTTGTTAGATCGTCAGGTAGTGTACCCGCAGTCTTTGATACGAGACGCACAACCGCAACATCACCATTGGCTAAATCAACCACATCAATTGATGTTTCTTTATCATTTGGAACTGCCATTGAGAATGCACGATTGCGTACTTCTTGAGTAACATCAAAGCTGTTTCTAGTAAGCTTCTCAACTGCTTCATAAGCGAGGCTTTGAGTCTTGGAAACGTCTTCTAGCGACTGGCCTTCACGAACGGTTTTTAACAAGTCTTGTGCTTTTGTTTTCGCAAGCTCTGTTGCTTTATCCTTGATGACCGCTTCTTTTACCTGATCTTTCACTTCTTCCAGTTTCTTCACGCGGCTCGCTTCATGCTCAGCAATACGAACAACAATCACTGATCGATCATCTAACTCAATGACTGAGCTGTTAATCCCTTCTTGTAGAACTTCAGAAGAGAAGATTGCCTGCGAAACTTGTGGTTGATTCAGTGGTGCTGGTAAAGCGAATCGAGTCACTAATTCAGTTGATTGTACCTTCGCATCCGCAGCACTTGCAGCATCGTCTAGCGTATCTGGGATCTCGAAAGCTGTTTCTTCCAAAGAAGTACGCTTTTCAAGGAATAGTTCCGCAGCATGTTGTTCTTGGAGCATTTCAACCACTTTCGACTTCACTTCATCCAATGGCTTCACTTTTTCAGCCTGAATACCAGTGAGTTTAATCAAGTGAAAGCCAAACGAAGAGCGAACAACATCGGTCGTCTCACCTTCTTCTTTCAAAGCAAATACAGCTTCGCCAAAGGCTTTATCCATTGCGTCTTTTTCAAACCAATCTAGATCACCACCTTTCTCACCACTGAATGTATCATCAGAGTTTTCTTTTGCCAGCTTCGCAAAATCTTCACCTGCATCAAGCTTCGCTTTCAGTGCAGTAATTTTTTCTTTCGCTTTCGCCTCATCATCTTTCACTTCTATCAAAATATGAGATGCACGACGACGTTCTGCAACTTTGTAGCGAGATTTTTGTGAATCATAGTACTGTTGAATTTCTTCATCGGTAACTTTCACATCTTTATTGAAGTCAGATGCTTTTAACAAGACATAATCGACTTTGACTTTTTCTTCTGTGCGATAATTATTGCTATTTAAGTCATAGTAACCTTTGATTTGTTCTTCTGTCACTTCAACATCTTTCTTGAGTGGTTCAGCAGAAACAGTGACCATTTGGATTTGGCGGGTTTCATTTTCCAATTCAGCAAAATGTTGTTTTTCTTTTTCAATGACAAAATTGGACGCAACAATTCCTTGAACAAGCTGCTGGCGTGTCATATCTGCACGCATTGATTCTCTAAATTTCTCAACGCTATATCCAGCTTGACGTAATAAGCTCAGATAACGTTCATTATCGAATTTTCCATCTGTCTGGAATTCACGCAATTCACGAATTGCCGTCTTGATCTGCTCATCGCTGACACGCAGACCCAAATCTTTTGAAGCCTGATCTTGAAGAGATTCATTGATCAACTTCTCAAGCACATTTGTGCGAAGGGAATTCATGTACGCTTCGTTTGCAGCCAATGCTTGGTACATGTCTTTAAACTGTGCCTGCATACGTGCTTTTTCGTTCGCAAACGAACGCTCCAGCTCGTTTTGGGTAATTTTTTCGCCATTTACGGAGGCGGCCATATCATCATAGTTATTTGTTAGATAGCCTCCTACGCCTGTAAAGACAAACGCCAGGATAATGAGCACTAAGATTGTCTTAGCGATAATTCCCTGAGAGCCTTCTCTTATTTTCTCTAACATTGTATTACTCTTTTCAATCAGCGATAGGTCATTAGTAAAGCACGCATCTTAACAGATGCAGGTTTTATTATGAAGCCTTGAGAAACATTGGATTTATTAGGTAAGAGTATTCCAAGGATTTTTAACGATTATGGACTGAAAGCCACCAAACCTTATCTTTGAATAGAATACCGATTTTAGTCATGCTTACCATTGCATTGAGATAAACTTTTTATCATCAAAAGAAACAAAAAAACCCTTGGTTTCAAGGGCTTTTTTTGAAATTGAGTATTAAACAACTTCAATTATGCATTGACACTGTCTTTCAAAACTTTACCAGCTTTAAAAGAAGGTACATTTGCAGCAGCAATTTTAATCGTTTCACCTGTTTGTGGATTACGTCCGTTACGTGCTGGGCGAGCACGAACAGAGAATGTACCGAAGCCTACAAGCGCAACTGAGTCACCATCTTTTAGTGAGTCAGATACAGATGAAATAAACGCATCTAGTGCACGTCCAGCAGCTGCCTTAGAAATATCAGCACCTTCAGCCATTTTATCGATAAGTTGAGACTTATTCACAATATCATCCCCTTCCAAATTGTTATTATACTTTCAATGCTCTTCTGCACACAGAGTTGGTTACGATACGACTGCACGGATCATCGCCAATGCGATATCGAATCTAGAATACCAAATGGGCACATGGAACATCTCAAAATCCCTGGAGGCCATATACCTTGCGGCCTCCACCCATGCTCTTAGGCTATCACAGTTTTTCAATATGGGAATACCTAAAAGTAATTTTTTTAGTGAAAACTAGTGATTTTCGTCATTTACAACTACTTTCAGGCCAAATGGCGGCTCTTGTAGTGCAACTTCAAGGACTTCATCAATCCATTGTACTGGCTTGATCACAAGATCTCCTTTCACATTTTCAGGGATTTCTTTTAAGTCTCGTTCATTGTCTTTCGGGATTAAGACCGTCTTAATGCCACCTCGATGCGCAGCAAGCAATTTCTCTTTCAAACCACCAATCGCCAATACTTCACCTCGAAGTGTGATTTCGCCAGTCATAGCAACATCCGCACGTACTGGATTTCCGGTAAGTGAAGACACTAATGAAGTCACCATTGCGATACCAGCACTCGGACCATCTTTTGGTGTCGCGCCTTCGGGAACATGTACATGAATATCACGCTTTTCATAGAAATCGTCATTAATGCGCAGTTTATCCGCTCGACTTCTGACAACAGTCATCGCTGCTTGGATGGATTCCTGCATCACGTCACCTAAAGAACCGGTGTAACTGAACTTACCTTTACCAGATACAGAAGCAGACTCTATCGTGAGGAGATCACCACCAACCTCTGTCCATGCAAGACCTGTCACAAGACCAATTCGATTATTCTCATCAGCCTTACCATAGTCATAACGTTGAACACCCAGATACTCAGCAAGGTTTTCACTTGAGATTTTCAGTGGTGCTTTTTCTTTCTTCAGCAAAATCGATTTCACAGCTTTACGACACAGTTTAGAAATTTCTCTTTCTAAGCCACGAACACCTGCTTCTCGCGTGTATAAACGGATGATGTCATAAATTGCAGATTCATGAATATCCAGCTCACTTTCTTTCAAACCATTTCGTTTGATTTGTTTCGGGATCAAGTGACGCATAGAAATATTGAGCTTTTCATCTTCCGTATAACCAGCCAATCGGATCACTTCCATCCGATCAAGTAATGGCGCAGGGATATTGAAGCTGTTTGATGTCGCAACAAACATGACATCTGACAAGTCATAGTCAACTTCAAGATAATGATCGTTAAATGCCGTATTTTGCTCTGGATCAAGGACTTCCAATAGTGCTGAAGCTGGATCACCACGCATATCAGAAGACATTTTGTCTATTTCATCCAAAAGGAAAAGCGGGTTTTTCACAGCCACTTTCGACATTTTTTGAATGATCTTACCTGGCATAGAACCGATGTAGGTTCGACGGTGACCTCGAACTTCGGCCTCATCACGAACACCACCTAACGCCATGCGTATATATTTACGGCCAGTGGCCTTTGCAATCGACTGACCAAGTGATGTTTTACCAACTCCAGGGGGGCCAACCAAGCAAAGAATCGGTCCTTTGATTTTGTTGACACGTTGCTGAACCGCAAGATATTCCAGAATCCGTTCCTTAACCTTATCCAGGCCATAGTGTTCCGTATCCAAGATTTTCTCGGCATTCGCCAAGTCTTTTTTCACTTTGCTGCGCTTTTTCCACGGAACACTCACCATCCAATCGATGTAGCTGCGAACAACAGTCGCCTCAGCGGACATTGGAGACATTAACTTGAGCTTGTTCAGCTCTGCCATTGTCTTTTCCTGTGCTTCCTTTGGCATGGCTGCATCTTCGATTTTCTTTGCTAGCGCTTCAAATTCATCCGGCGTATCATCCAGTTCTCCAAGTTCTTTTTGGATCGCCTTCATTTGCTCGTTTAGATAATATTCGCGCTGACTCTTTTCCATTTGCTTCTTCACTCGGCTGCGAATTTTCTTCTCAACCTGAAGTAAATCAATCTCGCCTTCCATCAATGCCATGAGGAATTCAAGACGCTCGGCAACATTAGAGATTTCAAGGACGCGTTGTTTATCTTCCAGCTTGAGTGACATATGTGCAGCCATGGTATCAGCGAGTCGCGCTGCATCGTCAATTCCACTGACAGAAGTCAGTACTTCTGGTGGAATTTTCTTGTTTAGTTTCACATAGCCTTCAAACTGATTCACAGCTGAGCGAACAAGAATTTCTTCCTCACGCTCATCAATGCGTCCGCTAGAGATATAGGCGACTTCAGCAATAAAGTATTCGTCTACTTGTGTATATTGCTCAACCGTTGCTCGCTGATTCCCTTCAACAAGCACTTTTACAGTGCCATCAGGCAGCTTTAAAAGCTGCAATATCGTTGCAACTGTACCAATCTGGTAAATTTCTTCTTCTTCCGGGTCATCAATGGAAGCATCTTTCTGCGCAACTAAAAAGACTTGTTTATCCGCTTCCATCGCCGCTTCAAGGCACTTGATTGACTTTTCGCGACCCACAAACAATGGGATCACCATATGTGGATAGACGACCACATCCCTTAATGCTAATACTGGTGTTTCTACACGATCCGTACGTTCGATGGTCATGACTATTTCTCTTCAGAATCGTCTTATTAAATTTATGATAAGAAGATTATATGGGGATAAAAAAATAAAGTTCAACGATTCGGACTTGTTTCTATTTTGCCTCGTATGCTACTGATGCAGCATCACCCTCGTACAGACGTGTTTTCCCTTCATCTACAGGTCCGAAACAAAAAGGAGTGCAAGCACCCCTTTTATTTATGATTCAGTTACTATTCGCCAGCGGCTTGTGGTTCGTTATTCTCATAAATCAAAATTGGCATAGATTCGCCACGGATGACCGTATCATCAATCACAACCTTGCTGACATCTTCCATAGACGGAAGTTCATACATCGTATCCAACAAGACGGCCTCAACGATAGAACGAAGTCCACGAGCGCCAGTATTTCTGTCCATTGCCTTTTGAGCAATCGCCACAAGTGCATCATCACGAAACTCTAACTCTGCACCTTCCATTTCAAATAAAGCTGAATACTGCTTCGTCAGCGCATTCTTCGGCTCTTTCAAAATTTGAACTAACGCAGATTCATCAAGTTCACCAAGCGTTGTGACAACAGGAAGGCGTCCAATAAACTCAGGAATGAGTCCATATTTCACAAGATCCTCAGGCTCTACATCTTTGAACATTTCTGTTAAAGATGCAGACTCATCCTTGGTTTTTACGTCCGCACCAAAACCAATACCAGTCCCAGTTTCACTTCGTTGTTCAATAATCTTATCGAGGCCAGCAAAAGCACCACCACAAATGAACAAAATCTTGGAAGTATCAACCTGTAGAAATTCTTGTTGTGGATGCTTACGACCACCTTGAGGAGGCACTGAAGCAATCGTTCCCTCAATCAATTTAAGAAGTGCCTGTTGTACACCCTCACCAGAAACATCCCGTGTAATAGAAGGATTGTCTGATTTACGACTGATTTTATCGATTTCATCTATGTAGACGATACCACGCTGTGCTTTATCAACATCGTAGTCGCATTTTTGCAGGAGCTTTTGAATGATATTCTCAACATCTTCACCGACATAGCCAGCTTCCGTTAATGTTGTCGCGTCAGCCATTGTAAACGGTACATCAAGTAAACGCGCAAGCGTCTCTGCAAGTAAAGTTTTACCGCTTCCAGTCGGGCCAATCAGAAGAATGTTACTCTTGTCTAACTCAACCCCACCATCCGCTTGTCCACTCCGTAAACGCTTATAGTGGTTATAGACAGCAACAGAAAGAACCTTTTTTGCATGTTCCTGTCCAATGACATAGTCATCAAGATGATTTCTGATCTCTTGTGGAACTGGGAGCTTATCACTTTCTCTCTTTGGTGCTATCTCTTTGATCTCTTCACGAATGATGTCATTACAGAGATCAACACACTCATCGCAGATATAGACGGACGGCCCAGCAATCAACTTCCTCACTTCATGCTGGCTCTTTCCGCAAAATGAGCAATAAAGCAATTTATTGTTACCGTTGCCATTGCGTTCTTCGGACATCAAATTACCTCTAATTATTGCGAAACTGTCGGTTCATCTTTTACTCAATTATTAACTTGAATTGACAGCTTCTCAAAGTTATTTGTCTCTATTTGGGGATATTCCAAATATAACCCTTATTTTCTATCACGGTGTTCCAGCACCTCATCGACAATACCATATTCCATTGCTTCCTTTGCACTCATGAAATTGTCACGGTCCGTATCATTGGAAATAGTATCAATCGGTTGCCCTGTATGATCTGCAAGTAACCGATTCAATTTGTCTTTTAAACTAATGATTTCTTTTGCATGGATCTCGATATCCGATGCCTGCCCTTGGAAACCACCCAGTGGCTGATGGATCATCACGCGAGAATTTGGCAAGCAATACCGCTTCCCTTTTGCACCACCACTCAATAAGAATGCACCCATACTCGCGGCCTGACCAATACACACAGTACTCACATCAGGTTTAATAAACTGCATCGTATCATAAATTGACATACCTGCCGTGACGACACCACCTGGTGAATTAATATAAAGATAGATATCCTTTTCAGGATTTTCTGATTCTAGGAAAAGTAACTGCGCTACGATCAGGTTTGCCATGTGATCTTCAACTTGACCCGTGAGGAAAATCACGCGTTCTTTGAGAAGACGAGAGTAAATATCGTATGATCTTTCCCCTTTTGCCGTTTGTTCAACAACCATAGGAACAAGTGCATTGAGCGGATCCATAACATTCATAGAGAGTTCAGCCTTTGCTTGCATAGTGAGTCCTGAAAAAAAATGGCTCGTGTCGCCACGAGCCATTTAACCCAAAAATCGACACTTAAGTCAATCTTTATTATCCATTTTGAGGATTCATAATTTCATCAAAAGTAGCTGTCTTTTCTTCTACTTTTGCTTTTTCCATGATGAGGTCAATCGCTTGCTCTTCTAGCGCAACATTACGCATCTGCTGCATAAGCTCATCATTTTGCTTGTAGTACTCAACGACTTCGCTTGGATCTTCGTATGCAGAAGCAATTGTTTCAATTAGGCTGATAACCTTTTCATCATCAACTTTTAATTCATTGCCGCTGATCACTTCAGCAAGAAGAAGACCTACTTTTACACGCTCTTTTGCTTGTTCTTCGAACATGCTCGCTGGTAGCTCAGGCATATTTGCTGCATCAAAGTTAGCACCCATACGCTGAAGCGCTTGCTGACGCATATTGTCAACTTCGCTATCAATCAATGCTTTTGGAAGCTCAAGCTCGTTATTCTCAAGTAGTCCTTTGATTACTTGATCTTTGACTTTCGCTTTCAAAGCTTGATCAAGCTCACGTTGCATGTTTTTGCTCACTTCTTCACGAAGTGCTGTAACCGTACCTGCTTCTACACCAAACTTCTGTGCAAATTCATCTGTCACTTCCGGAAGTTGCTGCTCTTCAACTTTACTCACTTTAATTGAGAAAGTTGCTGGCTTACCTTTTAAGTTTTCTGCATGGTAATCTTCAGGGAAAGTCACTTCGATTTCGCCATCGTCACCAGCTTTCTTGCCAAGAACACCTTCTTCAAAACCTGGGATCATGCGACCTTGACCAAGCTCAAGTGCAAAGCCTTCTGCTTTACCACCTTCAAACTCTTCACCATCAATTTTACCAACAAAATCGATCGTCACTTTGTCGCCTTCTTTCGCTTCACGGTCAACTTCTACGAATGTTGCGTGTTGCTTACGAAGCGTATCCATCATCTTATCCAAGTCTGCTTCTTCTACAGAAACCGCAGGCTTCTCAACAACAATGTTCTCTATACCTGTCACTTCAACAGATGGGTAAATTTCAAAAGTTGCCGTGAACTCAAGAGACTGACCTTCCTCATTTGATTTCACTTCTAATTGAGGTGCACCAGCAGGGTTTAATTTCTCTGCAATGATCGCTTCGATGTACTTTTGCTGCATGATACGTGAAGCAATATCTTGTCTCACGGAAAGACCAAAGCGCTTTTGAATGATAGATGCAGGTACCTTCCCTTTACGGAAGCCATCCATTCTTTGGTTCTTTGCGATTTCTCTAAGCTCTTTTTTAACCTGCTCATCAACTTGTTCGGCCGGAACAGTAATGCTTAGACGGCGTTCCAAGCCCTGTGTTGTTTCTACTGAAACTGTCATCTTCATACCTCAATATATCTTTTTTGCCGCAGCACGTATCACTGCGTGCTTATCATCCTGCTGTATCAGACTCTTCATTGTATTAGTCTCATTACAACAGGAAAAAATTCGACGTTATTTATGAGTCAATAAGACCGGGAATTATAGCGATCAGCTTTCGGATAGTCGAGTAAAAAATCGATTCGAGGCGCAATGGATAAATAAACTTTAGAATCAATGGGATATATATAAAAAATAGGGAAATGGTCGGCGAGACTGGATTCGAACCAGCGACCCCTTGGACCCAAACCAAGTGCGCTACCAAGCTGCGCTACTCGCCGAAAAGATATGGTGCGGGAGGAGAGACTTGAACTCTCACATCTTGCGATACTGGAACCTAAATCCAGCGCGTCTACCAATTCCGCCACTCCCGCTGAGTGGATTGGGGTGGCTGACGGGACTTGAACCCGCGACAACTGGAATCACAATCCAGGGCTCTACCGACTGAGCTACAGCCACCACAAAATAAGAGAAAACTGGCGCGCCCGGTAGGACTCGAACCTACGACCCACGGCTTAGAAGGCCGTTGCTCTATCCAGCTGAGCTACGGGCGCGCTGTGCATCGAGGACTACTCGTTTACATGCGATGGTCGGCGAGACTGGATTCGAACCAGCGACCCCTTGGACCCAAACCAAGTGCGCTACCAAGCTGCGCTACTCGCCGTCACATGTTGCGACACCTCTCTTGCGGTGCGGGGCGCATATTAACGCCTTGCATGTATCGCGTCAAACTTTTTTTGCAGGAAAAAGTTTGTTTGAACGATTTTAGACCGATACGAATTTAATTCGTACAATCTGACCTAAAAACATGATTTTTTCTCTATATTCTGCCAATAAATTAACGATTCATCTTCTCGAATATGCATTGAATCTTTTCGCTGCTGCGAATTCATGTAAAATATGCACATCGCTAACCAGGATTTTTCAAATACCCTATGCCTGCCAAAATCATTGAAGGAAAATCAGTCGCTCAATCGGTCCGCTCCGAAGTCAAAAGACGTGTTGCTGAACGTGTAGAACTCGGCCAAAGACGCCCCGGCCTCGCAGTAATCTTAGTTGGAGAGGATCCAGCTTCCAGTGTTTACGTCAATAGTAAAAGAAAAGCATGTGATGAAGTCGGCTTTTTATCGAAGTCTTACGATTTACCAGAACGTACTTCACAGGACGAGCTTCTTCAGTTAATCGACTCACTGAACGCTGATACTGAAATCGATGGGATCCTTGTTCAACTTCCTTTACCTGATCATATCAATGAACCCATTATCATTGAACGGATCACACCCTTTAAAGATGTGGATGGCTTCCACCCATATAATATCGGTCGACTTGCACAAAGAATACCCGCATTACGCCCCTGTACTCCAAAAGGAGTGATCACTTTATTGGACAGCGTAAACACACCTTATAAAAAGTTAGATGCTGTCGTTGTTGGTGCGTCGAACATTGTTGGTCGACCAATGTCACTAGAACTATTGCTCGCCGGTTGTACAACCACTGTGTGTCATAAGTTCACTCAAGATTTGGAAAAACACGTTCGCCGTGCCGACCTTCTGGTTGTTGCTGTCGGTAAGCCTAATTTTATTCCGGGTGATTGGATAAAGCCTGGTGCAATGATCATTGATGTTGGGATCAACCGGTTAGAAAATGGAAAGCTGGTTGGGGATGTTGAGTTCCAAGTTGCCAGTGAAAAAGCATCATATATCACACCTGTTCCTGGTGGTGTTGGTCCAATGACGGTTGCAACTCTACTGGAAAATACGCTTGAAGCATGCGAACGCTTTCATGATGTAGCAGAGTAATATCTACTGTGCAGAAAGGGAGTCTTCCTTTTCTGCACATTCAGCAAAAACGCTAGTCCAAAAACGAATTACTCCGCATTTGCCTCTTCGTCTTTATACTTGCTTGCCGTCTCTTTAATCAGCGTTTGTAATTCACCGCGCTGAAACATCTCCATCAAGATATCACACCCGCCTACCAGTTCGCCTTCAACCCAAAGCTGTGGGAAGGTTGGCCAGTTCGCATATGCAGGTAACTCAGCACGGATATCTGGATTTTGTAAAATATCGACATAAGCAAATGGTTCGCCACAAGACATCATCGCTTGTGCTGCCTGGGAAGAAAACCCGCAGCTCGGAAGTTTAGGAGAACCTTTCATGTATAAAATGATCGGGTTTTCTGAAATCTGCTGTTTAATTTTCTCAATCGTTTCCATCATTACCTCTAATGCACACTATGCGCCACATACGCAAAATCTCTTCATTCAAAGCCCAAAGAGCCAACATATGTGACCATGATACGATAAATTCTGAATAAGAGCACTAGTGATTCATAACAATCAGTCGCGTGTTATTCAATCTCTCATGTAATCTCTCTTAAAATAATAACTCGCTTCATACATAGCCGCAGGCTGTGAAAGTTACTTCATAAAGTTTTGAAGCAGCATTATTGACTCTTACAACAAATATTCACTAAAAGTGAAGCTTTCCCTCATCACAAGATTGCATACCCTAGTATAATCACCTCTAAAAATATAATGAATTGCGCAGAATCCAAAGCCACTTATAAAAAATACAAAATCAACTATATTGTACACAGTACGCGTGTCTGGGCAGTGAAAGACATGCAACCGTTTTCTGATAAGTAATAAATCTCATAGCGCTGCACAATGAATGGTGATATTTTCACCAGCTATCTCTCGGATGTAACTCAACTTTTTTACACAAAGGGATTCCAAGGGCAATATAGATAGTGATAGAATAATAAAGATAATACTTTATTTAATAGTGATGGCAGATCCCTTTTCATGATCTTAATCAGTCCAGGGGTCAATTCTTAATATAAGAAAATTGGCATAATCAAAAGTGGAGAAACAGTGATGGCATTTGAATTACCTGCTCTACCGTATGAGATGAACGCACTTGAGCCGCATATCTCACAAGAAACTCTAGAATTTCATTACGGCAAGCATCACGCAACTTACGTCACCAAACTCAACGGCCTTATTGAAGGTACTGAGCTTGCAGGTAAGACGCTTGAAGAAATCGTTTGTGCTTCCTCTGGCGGCATTTTCAATAATGCAGCACAAATCTGGAACCATACTTTTTATTGGAACAGCTTAAGCCCAAATGGCGGCGGTGAGCCAACTGGCGCACTTGCAGATGCAATCAATGCAAAGTGGGATTCTTTCGAAGAATTCAAAGCAGCTTTCAATGATAAAGCAGTCAATAACTTTGGTTCTAGCTGGACATGGCTTGTCAAGACAGCTGACGGTTCTTTAGATATCGTCAATACAAGTAACGCAGCGACACCTCTGACCGAAGATGGTGTTACGCCACTCATGACTGTTGATTTGTGGGAACATGCTTACTACATCGATTACAGAAACCTACGTCCAAAATACATGGAAGGCTTCTGGGCACTCATTAGCTGGAAATTCGCAAGCGATAACTTCGCTGCTTAATTCCCACGGTTTTTTAAGAACAATAAGCCGATTATACCGATCGGCTTTTTTGTAAACTCATAATCACCGCATCTTCTCGTTCAATCCCTGCTGGATAATAATTAGGCCGACGCCCCACTTCATAAAACCCAACCTGATGATAAAGCTGCTGTGCTGCTTGATTCGAAACTCTCACTTCAAGCCAGAGCGACTCCGCCCCTTTTTCAAAAGAAGTTTTTACAAAGTGCTCAACAAGAACACGACCAAATCCATTGCCCTGATATTCGGGTGCAATACAGACATCCAATAAAGTTGCTTCCCCTGCAATATACTCACCGATATAAAAACCAATGGGTTGCTCACCAGATAACAGCATTTGATTAAAATACCGATTGCCAATACAGCTTTGAAAAACAGCTTCACTCCATGGGTGTTGATGACAAGCACACTCTATCGGATACAATAGCGCAATGTGAGAAGTATCAAACTCAAGATATTGTAATGTTGAAGCTGGCTTCATTGCGCACTCAACCAGCCCCATAGGCGTTTCTTATCTTCTAATTTCAATTGCCCTTGCTGTAAATAGCATGTCAGTTTTGAATCACGCCCTTTAAAGTGAATTTCATTGGCAATCAATTCAAAATGGACTGTTTCAGCTTGACGTTGATGGATTAAGCAGGTCTCCAAATCTTTAATCCATTGGAGATGAGAAGGAAGTTTAGCTTCTTCTTGCAGTCCAATTTGTTGATAGTGGACAACACCAAGTTTCGAAAAGTATGTCACGAATCATTCCAGACTTTAGAATCAATCAAATTCAGGTTTACTCTATTAAAGCAAAATAGATTAGTAGGAAGTTTAACGATTAAAATCAAGAAATGGAAACTGAAGAAAAATGGCAGGGGTGGAGGGACTCGAACCCCCAACCGTCGGTTTTGGAGACCGCCGTTCTACCAATTCGAACTACACCCCTAGCGTGTGAGGTGGCATTATACAGAAGGTGTTCTATTCGTAAAGCCTATTTTCACAAAAAAGCTGTTAAGTGCTGATGATTTAATCGCATTGAATAAAAAGAGATCACTTCTGCTCTGGTAATGGTTGATCCGCTGTTACATCCTGTTCCATTGTTAAAGCAGGCATCTGCGTATCTGGTCGACCAATCACTTGAGCGGGAACACCAACCACGGTCAAATGGGCTGCAATATCATTTAATACAACCGAGTTTGCACCGACCTTGACCCCTTCTCCTATTTCGATATTTCCCAGAATTTTCGCTCCGGCACCAATTAATACACCCCGACGCACTTTTGGATGACGATCTCCACACTCTTTTCCTGTCCCACCCAAGGTCACATTTTGTAAAATTGAGACTTCATCCTCAATCACGGATGTTTCTCCGACAACAATACCAGTGGCATGATCAAACATTACGCCTTTTCCAATCCGACAAGCCGGATGTATATCAACGCCAAAAACCTCTGAGTTACGGCTTTGTAAAAAGCGAGCAAGGGCTTTACGATTATATCGCCATAACCAATTCGCCACACGATGCGTTTGGATCGCATGAAATCCTTTGAGGTATAAAAGGACTGTGATTGCAATTTCAATTGCTGGATCGCGTTGTACGACGGCTCGAAGGTCATAGCTTGCAAACTGAGCAAGTTGCGGCTCACTTTCAAAAGCTTCATCCATAATTTCTTTAATAGAAATTGCTGAAACAACCGTATCAGATAGTTTATTTGCCAGAATAAAACTGAGTGCAGAGGCAATATGGTGATGGCGGATAACAGTGGAGTGTAAAAAACTGGATAAAATCGGCTCATCTGTTGAGAGTTGTAACGCCTCATCAACAAGTTGATCCCAAAGGGTTTGTTCGTACGAGTCCATAAATGACCTTCCTCATAACATAGAGGTCGATATTATCCGATCCAAACACTATACATCAGAATGATTCGGCATATCATATATATGAAAAAGGGCCTTCCGGCCCCCTTCAACATCAAACGATATAAAGTTAGCGATCAACTTCAATTTGTCTTGATGCAGTGATCACCGCTTCGATACGGCGGTTATTCATGTGTGCTTTCGGAGAATTCGATGTATCCAGTGGTTGCGACTCACCATGACCTTTATAATCAACACGATCCCGAGCAATTCTAAAACGTGTGATGAGTATCCGAGCAACATTTCTTGCGCGACGTTCTGATAACCATTGATTATATTTATCATCCCCAACTGAAGATGTATGTCCATGAATCACAACGGTCGATTCCGGATGACGATCCATAAACCCAGCAACACGGGCAATTTCGTGGAAATAGTGAGGTTTCACACGTGAAGCATTATTGTCGAATAATATATTGAGCCGAACGGTCTCTGTTTTCTCTTCAAAGCGAGTACATCCGGTTTCATCGACAGCATACCGTTCATCGCTGTCAGCACACTTATCATCTTGATCAGAAATGCCATCATTATCCGAGTCGACGAAGACAGGTGTCACTGGCTCAGGTTCTAGCTCCAATTCTGGTTCTGGCTCAGGTTCTGGAGTAGGCGGTGGAGGGGTTGGTGTCACACTCAACTCCGATGCTTCACCAAATGATTCTTCCTCTGGCTCTTCCTCTGTTGCAACAACAGGTGATGGCGTTGCAACAGGTGCGACGTAACCGCCGCCGAAGAAGTAGGATAATCCAAACTTCAAGCCAAAGTGAGTAAAGCTTTGATCAACTTCATGATAGCTATCCCCTTCAAGGTTGAAGCTTAAACTATCTGTCAGCATAAACCGATAACCAGCACCAAGACTTACGGCTCCTTCTGCGTCACCAATATCCATATAACGCCCACCAAGAAAGAGGTAGAAAGGATCCGTTCCCGGGTAATACATCAAATCCAACCCGTATCGATAACCTTCCTCATCATCCCCTGATGTTGCATCTAAAAACATCATCCCTGTTTCTAGGCGAACACCCAGGCTTTCCATAAATCTATATTCAAATTCAAAGCCAAGACCAGGGCCACTATCCGCAAAGGAATCTTCCTTTTTATTGTTACTGTCCACATCCGGAACAAAGTACTCTCCGAAAACAGTCACGGAGAAAGGATCATCGAATGCTGTCGCCCCCATTGAAACAACACTCTGAGTTACGGCAAAAGCAAATAACGCTACGGGTTTTATTGTCATCGTTATGCAGTCCCTGTTGTCTTCGCTGTGCTGTACAGGAAAAGTGGATAATAAAGAAGCAAATTAAAGTGTTAGGTTAACACATCGTTTAGATTTCTGACACTTTTAGTTTTTCATAATAGCATTTTGTACAAGCAGGGAGGTATTTCTCTTCTGCTCCAAGATCGACAGTGGGTCCCTGTAATGTTGCTTGCCCATTGATTAGTTTCATATTGAAAATGGCTTTTCTGTTACAGAAATTACAGGTTGTTTTAACCTCTTCAATGGTGTCGCAAAGTTCTAGCAAACGCTTAGAACCTTCAAACAGGTGCCCTGTGAAATCTGTCCTTAATCCATAACAGATCACAGGGATATTCATATCAATCGTCACGTGGCGCAGCTGTTCAATTAAAGATGTCGAAAGAAACTGTGCTTCATCAACAAGGATACAGTGCAGCCCTTCAAACTGGTTCACATCCAATACACTATCAGCCTCAACAAGAATATCGGCACTTTTTTCAATCCCAGCACGGGAGCGGATCAATTCCACACCAAATCGACTGTCCAACTTTGGTTTAATTAATAAGACATTCTTATCCTGCTGTTGGTAATTGTGCGCTACAGCCAGTAAATTCATTGTTTTCGCACTGCCCATCGTGCCGTAACGAAAATATAATTTTGCCATCAGGTTCTTCTATCAATTGTCTTTTATTCGTCAGCTGTCGCTATTGTACTATATTCATCAAAGATGTCTTCATCTATACACCCTTCACAAAAAAGCATTCATGTGAAATGATGTTCAAGCTAACCATTCCTGGTGTAACTGCTCACTATCACCCAAATATTCTAGGAGCCAAGCAAGCGCTGGGTTTTGTGAATCTAAGTTCCATGCTAAGCAACAAGGGCTATCTGGGTGTGGTTGCCACATCTCAAGTGCAACCAGTTGTTTTTCTTCGATAAGTGGTTCTGCCATATGTGCAGGCATCACACCAACACCAAGCCCTTCTTTAAAACACTGGGCTGCACTGTGCCAATTTGGAACGACAAGGCGGCGCTGGTTATCAAGCAGCCATGTGGTTCTTTTTGGAAGTATTCGAGATGTATCTTCTAAACAAATCGCCGGATACTTCGCCATACTCAGCTCACTCAGTGGTTGAGGCTCATTGACAAGCGGATGATCTGGACTCACTACAAAGCGCCACGCCAACATGCCCATATCCCGATAAGCGAAGTTACCTCCTACAGGGATTGCACGTGTGGCCCCTATCGCTATATCTGCACGGCCTCCAGATAATGCATCCCAAACACCATTAAATACTTCCATGCTGATGAGAAGCTCAACGTCTGGAAAGTGTCTGTAAAAGTCCCTCACCAACGCACCAGCCCGTTCTTCTCGTACAACATTATCGAGGGCAAGCGTTAAACTCGATTGCCACCCATTCGCAACTCTTTGTGTCTGAAATCGAATATCATCCATTTGTTTGAGTATTGCCCTAATCTCACCAACGAAGTATTCACCCGCAGGGGTTAAAGCCACTTCCCGGTGGTGTCTTTCAAATAAGGCAACAGCAAGACGCTGCTCAACTTGCCTGACGGTATAGCTGATCGCACTGGGTACCTTGTGAAGCTCTTTCGCAGCAGCCGAAAAGCTGTCGCATCGAGCAATCGTCTCAATCACGACGAGTTCTTGTTGAGAAAACATTGCATTCAAAATTTTTGAAAGGAGTGTTCAAATCTTAACGTTTCACATTCATCATTGCCAGCCGTAAACTGCCCGCATTTTGTGCTTAGGATAATTGAACATGACAAAAGCAAAGCCGTTGACGTTTTTCTGGCTGATGGGCCTCAGTATGCTCGGGTTTCTTGCGACGGATATGTACCTCCCTGCATATGAGTCCATGCGAGTGTATTTTGGTACACAGGAAAATCTTATCAGTGCAAGTATGAGTATCTTCCTCTTAGGAATGGCGTTTGGCCAATTAATTTATGGTCCAGTATCCGATCGCTTTGGACGTATTGTCGCGCTGAAGTTCGGCTTAACTTTGTTTATTATTGCCAGTGCTGCCTGTGCCCTATCGACAAGTATTGAGTTTTTATTGATTTCGCGGTTTTTCCAAGCTTTGGGGGCTTGTAGTGCAGCTGTGATCTGGCAAGCAATCATCATTGACCGATACCCTGGAGAAAAAGGCCAGCGTCTCTTCGCAACCCTGATGCCTCTGGTTTCTCTATCACCCGCTCTAGCGCCAATTCTTGGCGCAGTCATCGAGCAACAAGTTGGGTGGCAAGTGATTTTCTGGGTGCTTCTTGGTATCGCACTCTTGTTACTTGCACTCACATTTCGTGAGACGGAATCAGCGCCAGTGCAAGAAAACCCAGAAAAAATCACGCGTCAATTGAAGCTTCATTTGAAAGGCATTCTAAGTTCAAAAAATTTCATCGGTAACTTACTCATTTTTGCTGCTTGTTCTTCTGCATTCTTTGCTTGGTTAACTGGGTCACCTTTTATGATGACGAAGCTTGGTTATTCCGCACAAGACATTGGTCTGAGTTTTATCCCACAGACGATTGCGTTTTTGGTCGGTGGTTTTGGCTGCCGTTTACTACTAGAACGTTTCACAGCACAACAACTACTCCCTTGGGGTTTGGCATTATTTGTGACCAGTATTGCAGTCATTAGTAGCACAGCATTAATCGTCGAATTAACTAGTATCTGGCCTTTATTAATTCCATTCTGCTTCTTAGCTGTCGCGAATGGCGCAATTTACCCGCTTGTGATCAACAGTGCACTTTCTGAATTCAAACACTGTGGTGCGACTGCATCCGGATTACTGAACTTTTTACAAACGTTGTTGTGCTTCCTGGCAAGTAGCATTGTATCCATGTTTGCTGAGCAAGCAATTATATCGGTCGCATGGGTGATGCTTGGTCAAGTCGCAATCATCGGGATTGCCTGTGTGTTTCTTTATGCACGAAACACGCAATCTTTGGTCGCAACGACTGACGCATCACATTAAGCTCCATTTCAAAAGGGGGAAATCTTCCCCCTTACAAACAAACATCCCGGATCAGACTACGAAGTAGATGCTTTGTTGGCTCAATCATCTGATGGTCCAAAAATTCATTCGGCTGATGCGCTTGAGTAATGTGTCCAGGTCCTAAAACTATCGTTTCACATCCGAGCTGCTGGATAAAAGGAGCCTCTGTACAGTAGTTTACTGCCGTTGAAGATTGGCCGGACAATGCCTCCATGTATTGCGCAAACTGCCCATCAGGCTCACCTTGAAAAGGGGGTAATGGATCGTGCAAATGAAATAACTCAATCGCATCTGGATATTGCTGTTGCAATGGATGCAATTGCTCATGGAGGAGCGCCCAAAGGGATTCAACAGACAAACCAGGTATCGGTCGCATATCCAAGTGTAATTCACAGCAACCACATATCCGATTTGCACCGTCTCCACCATGAATATGACCAAAGTTCATCGTTGGATATGGCACTTCAAATGCATCATGTTGATACCGTTCTATCATTGATTGGCGCATGTCCTTCAATCGCCCAAGAACATCCATCATCACATCAATTGCATTCAGCCCCTTGGAGGGGTCACTCGAATGACCACTTTTTCCGGTGATCCGAATGCCCTCTGCCATATGGCCTTTATGCATGACGATTGGCTGTAATCCCGTTGGTTCTCCAATAATGGCAACCTCAGGTTGAATCGATAGATGTTTTGTCGCATGCATCGCACCCGCCATTGTGATCTCTTCATCTGCAGTAGCCAGGATATGAAGGGGTTTCGAGAATTTATCACACTCAAACTCTCGAAGCACATCAATAATAAATGCGAAGAACCCTTTCATATCAATCGTTCCAAGTCCGTAAAAACGATTGTCTTTTTCTAAAAGTTGAAATGGGTCACTTTGCCACCGTCCTTCATCAAAAGGAACGGTGTCTGTATGCCCACTGAGAAGTAATCCACCAGGTCCGGTTCCTAAACTTGCAAGCAGGTTGTACTTCTTTCTGGTTTTACAAACTAGCATGACCTCACAATGGAACCCCATCGATTCAAATATGTTCGCTAAATAGGTGATCACTGACTCATTACTTTGGTCCCATGCCTCATCAAGCGCACTAATTGATGGAAATGCAATCAACTGACGATAAAGTTCTAAAAAAGTTGGGGTAGTCATAAAAATTTCCCTTGCAAAAAAATGAAAGGACAATATAGTAATACATATTATTTCATATAAACAGCATAAATAGCCAAAATGACGTTTAGCGCTTACTACACATTTTACCGACGATAAAGCCTCACTTTTGACGTTCATCATGCATTGATGAGCACTCCCTGATTTTTCGATTTATTACAAATAACTGAACTGGAACACATCATGCAGAAAGTCATCATTATTGGGGCTTCAGGTTATACTGGCGCAACTTTAACTGGTCTTGTTTTTCAGCACCCAAATCTGGAAATTGCAGGGCTTTATGTCTCTGAGCATAGCCAAGATAAAGGCAAAAGTTTTTCAGCGCTCCACTCAAAGTGGCAATCTCTGATCGATTTACCACTTCAACCACTTGCACTGTCGGATATTAAAACCGTAGCAAATCATGCGGATATCGTATGCTTGGCAACCTCCCATGAAGTCAGTCATGCCTTAGCACCGAGATTTCTTCGTGAAGGCGTACGAGTGTTGGACTTATCTGGGGCATTTCGCCTTCAAGATTCAACTCTTTATTCTCAATATTACGGTTTTTCGCATCAAGAAAGTGAATACTTACAGCAGGCTGTTTATGGTCTCGCTGAGTGGTATCCAGACGCGATAGCAACAGCCTCTCTCATTGCTGTGCCAGGCTGTTATCCGACGGCGTCTTTACTTGGGTTAAAACCACTTCAAGAAGCGGGGTTAATTGCCAAAAATTCACCTCCCATTATTCATGCTATTAGTGGTGTCAGCGGAGCTGGACGAAAAGCATCTATAAAGAATCATCTGTGTGAATTGAGCGTCCAGCCATACGGTGTTTTTGAACACCGTCATCAGCCTGAAATTTCTCAATTACTACAACAGGAAGTTATTTTTACGCCACACCTTGGCGCTTTTCCAAGAGGGATCTTAGCAACAATCACGCTTGAGCTACTTGAAGGAACTTCGGATACCCTAATCCAGGATGCTTTTGAGTCTGCATATCATGCAACGCCACTTGTAAGAATACTCAAAGGTCAAACACCGAGCATTCACGGTGTATCGAGTACTCCATTTTGTGATATTGCATGGAAAAGACACAACAATCACCTCATTGTCATGAGCGCAATTGATAATTTGCTGAAAGGTGCAGCAAGCCAAGCCATTCAATGCATAAATATTCAAAATTCATTTTCTAGTGATTTAGGACTAAATAGAGGCATCATCAATGGCTAAACAGTTATCAACGAAAACAACAGCGAAGCAACTTTGGGTGATCAAGCTCGGTGGGCAAATCTTCACCAATCAAAAATCCATTCAAACACTGATGGAAACAATTAAAGGGTGTGAGCGTGAATTTCAATCCCAGTTTATTCTCGTCCATGGTGGTGGCAAGCAAGTGGATGAATTATTGGAAAAACTTGGCTTTGTTATCGAAAAACAAGGAGGGCTCAGAGTCACACCACCCGATCAAATCCCGTACATTGTCGGAACGCTCGCAGGCACACTGAACAAACAACTCATGGCTGAAGCGATTAAATCTCAGCTATCACCAATAGGATTGAGCTTAACAGATGGCAATACATGTCATGTTGAGCAATCATCGCTGTCACTTGGTCATGTTGGACTGTGCCAAGGAAAATCTCCAGCATTTCTTTCGCAGCTCCTTGAACAAGGGCACACACCAATCGTGAGTTCCATTGGAATTGCACACGATGGCACATTACTCAATGTCAATGCTGATCATGCAGCAACAGCCATTAGCCAATGTATGAACGCTGAGCTGATCTATCTTTCCGATATTTCTCATGTATTAGACAAGCAGGGTAATCCTATCAATACACTGAATGAAGTTGAAGCCGACGCGATGATCCAACAAGGGGTGATCCGAGATGGTATGAAAGTCAAAGTCGAAGCGGCAGTTCAAGCAGCTAAAACATTGAAGAAAACAATCACAGTGATGAGTGGATTTGAGCCAGAAACGATTTATCAGCGTATCCAAGGTCAGCCTGTTGGCACACAAATTTCAGCATAGGATATAAAACCATGAACAACCTCCAACATTTACTTGATACCGCTGACATGACTGCGGAGTCAATTTTTGCGCTTTTCGAGCTGGCAAATAACTTAAAAGCGGATCCAGAAAAATTTTCAAATGTATTAGCAGGAAAAAGTATCGTCACACTTTACGAAAAACCATCTCTCAGAACTCGAGTCACATTCGATATTGGAATCAATAAGCTCGGTGGACATGCAGTCTATCTTGATCACAAAGATGATCCGATTGGACAAAGAGAAGCAATTCAAGATTACGCCAAGAATCTGTCCCAATGGGCTGATTGCATTGTCGGCAGGGTATTTTTCCATGAGACATTGGAAGAAATTGCCAAATACAGTAGTGTTCCTGTCATCAACTCACTTTGTGATCGATACCATCCTTGTCAAGCACTTGCTGATTTCTTGACACTATATGAACACCATGATGATGTGTCGAAGCTTAAAATTGCTTACTTGGGTGATGGCAATAATGTCTGCCACTCCTTGATGCTGACAGGTGCAGTATTAGGCGCCACTGTCACCGCAGTCACACCAATTAGCCACAGCCCAAATGCGATCATTGTGAAACAAGCACAAGACATCGCTGCCAACACAGGTGCCACCATTCAGATCACATCAAACATCAATGATGTTGAAGGATACGATGTCATTTACACCGACACTTGGATCTCCATGGGTGCTCAAAAATCCTTGGAACATGTTCTCCCATCATTCTTACCTTATCAAGTGAACAAAACACTGATGAAGCAAGTCGGTGCGCAACATGTTCTTCATTGTCAACCCGCCCATCGAGGTCAAGAAATTACTTCTGATGTGATGGACAGTGATCAATCACTCATTCTCCCACAGGCTGAAAACAGAATGCATATTCAAAATGCGATATTAGTCAGTCTACTTGCTTAATTTGAAATGAATAGATAGAAAACAATACTGAGAATTATGATGAAAAAAATCAAAAAAGTCGTCCTTGCTTATTCTGGCGGATTAGATACGTCCACTATTATCCCTTGGTTAAAAGAAAATTATGGCTGTGAAGTCGTCGCATTTGTTGCCGATGTCGGTCAAGGCGCAGAAGAACTCTTTGGAATCGAAGAGAAAGCCCTTGCTTCTGGAGCCTCAAGCTGCCACGTCGTCGATTTAAAAGCACAACTCGTCGAAGATTATATTTTCCCAACGCTGAAAACAGGAGCAATTTACGAAGGTGCGTATCTATTAGGCACCGCAATGGCCCGTCCAATTATTGCCAAAGCTCAGGTTGAGCTGGCATTGCAAGTCGGCGCAGATGCACTGGCTCATGGGTGTACTGGTAAAGGAAATGACCAAGTACGCTTCGAGTCCTGCTTCGCCGCACTAGCGCCCCAACTTCAAGTGATTGCGCCTTGGCGGATATGGGACTTAAAGAGTCGCGAAGATTGTCTGGACTACCTGGAAGAAAGACAAATACCATGTGCCAGTACGAAAGCCAAAATCTACAGTAGAGATGCCAATATCTGGCATATTTCCCATGAAGGCGGAGAACTGGAAGATCCGTGGCAACAACCTTCTGATCAGGTTTGGACACTCACCAACTCCCCAGAACAAGCACCTGATGTTGCTGAAATGGTTCATTTACACATTGAAAAAGGTATTGTAAAGCAAGTCAATGGTCAAGATTTCTCTCCATACGATGCACTTGTTGACCTGAATGAAAAGGCAGCCATACATGGTGTTGGAAGAATTGATATTGTCGAAAATCGCCTCGTTGGACTCAAGTCCCGTGGCTGCTACGAAACACCTGGAGGCACAGTGATCATGGCAGCATTAAGAGGGTTAGAAGAGTTAGTCCTCGATAAAACAACAAGAGCCTGGCGCGAAAAAGTTGCGGGAGAGTTCGCTCATCTTTCTTATGATGGACGTTGGTTTACACCGCTTTGTAAATCCCTCCTCGCTGCTGCGAATACTATCGCAGAAGAGATTACTGGCGATGTGGTGGTAAAGCTCTATAAAGGTCAAGTAACGGTGGTCCAAAAGCGCTCACCAAATAGTTTATATAGCGAATATTACGCGACATTTGGCGAAGATGACGTCTATAACCAGCAACATGCAGAAGGTTTTATCCATCTTTATTCACTAGCAAGCCGGATCAAAGCAATGCAGCAGCAATCCACAGGAGAAGCACCATGACACTCTGGGGAGGACGGTTTCAATCACAAAGTGCACCTGATTTTGCACAATTTAATGATTCTTTACCTTTTGACTACCGCCTTGTCGAGCAAGACATTCAAGGTTCGATTGCTTGGGCAAAAGCGCTGGCAAGTGCAAATGTCCTGACTCAATTGGAGTCAAAAAATTTAATTCAAGCATTATTGAATATTCGGGATGAGGTTGTTGCTCATCCCAGTGCAATCTTATCCAGTGATGCTGAAGATATTCATACTTGGGTTGAATGCGAATTGATCAAGCGCCTGGGCAATCTCGGGAAAAAACTCCACACTGGCAGAAGCCGGAACGATCAAGTCGCTACAGATTTAAAGCTCTGGTGTATTGATCAAGGTAAACAGCTGCAAGACAGTATCATCCAGTTACAACAAGCTCTGTTTGAACTCGCAAAGCAGCACCTCGAAACTGTCTTTCCGGGTTTTACTCATTTACAGCAGGCTCAGCCAATTTCTTTCTCCCATTGGTGTCATGCTTATTTCGAGATGCTGGAAAGAGATCACGCAAGGCTCAGTGACGCGCTAGCAAGAATGGATACTTGTCCACTTGGAAGTGGCGCACTCGCTGGTACAGGGTTCCCCATTGATCGCCAAGCACTGGCATATTCACTCAACTTTACTCGTCCAACTGCAAATAGTTTGGACACTGTGTCAGATAGAGATTTTGTGTTTGATCTGCTCAGCGTTGCAAGCTTATCAATGCTTCACTTATCGCGGATGGCTGAAGACCTGATTATTTATAATTCCGGAATGTGTGATTTTATTTCTTTCTCTGACGAAGTCACATCTGGATCTTCACTCATGCCACAGAAGAAAAACCCAGATGCAATGGAATTGATCCGGGGTAAAACAGGAAGAGTATTGGGGGCACTTCAAGGTTTTTCAGTTACATTAAAAGCCTTGCCAATGGCGTACAATAAGGATTTACAGGAAGATAAAGAAGGGCTATTTGATACGATCAAAACTTGGAAAGATTGTTTGAATATGGCCAGCCTCTCCTTGAGTGGTCTTCAAGTGAACCAAGAAAACACATTAAAAGCAGCAAAATCAGGTTATACCAATGCGACGGCATTGGCTGATTATCTTGTGCAAAAAGGGATACCCTTTCGTCAAGCCCATCATATCGTTGGTCAAATTGTTCTGCATGCAATCCAACAGCAGACTCCATTGGAATCCGTATCACTCGAAAGCATGCAATCCTATTGTCCTGACATTACCTCAGATGTCTATTTTCACTTATCTATACATGCGGAAATGCAATCCAAACAAGCGCTTGGAGGCGTCTCCCAACAACAACTTCAGGCTGGCCTTGGTCGAATGAAATCATTGTTGTCGAATAAGACACATGGGCATCTTGTCCGCCCCGCTACACTGAATGACTTGCATGCCATCGCAAAGCTGGTCAATCACTGGGCAGACGCTGGAGAAAACCTGCCAAGAACATACAATGAGATCACGCGTTCGATTGCCGATTTTGCAGTGACAGAAAAAGATGGTCGCGTCACTGGCTGTGCTTCATTATATATCTATGACTCTGGGCTTGCCGAGATCCGCTCATTAGGCATTGAACCTGAAATACAAGGTGAAGGACAAGGCCGCTTGCTTGTTCAATTTTTAATTGAAAAATCGAAAAAGCTCGCTGTAAAGAAAGTTTTTGTACTCACCAGGGTTCCTGGTTTCTTTCAAAAACTTGGGTTTGAAACCAGCGAAAAATCAGCACTTCCAGAAAAAGTTCTCAAAGACTGTGACTTATGTCCAAAACAGCATCGCTGTGATGAAATTGCTTTGGAGATGTCACTAGTTGCTTCAAATGAGCAGGCATCTGTTGCAAACGATACTGATATGGTGATTGTCCGCTCCAGCGCTTAAATCCGCGGTGGAAGCTACTTAAATCCCGAAAACCCAAACGATGGGCGATCTTTTCTAAGGGCCAGTTCGTTTGGGCTAACCAAGTTTGTGCGTATTGTAAACGAACGCCATCCAAAACAGCTTGAAAACCTGTCCCTTGCTTTTGTAAATAGCGTTGCATTGTTCGACCTGACATACACATTTGCTGTGCAAGTTTTTCACGGCGAATGGTGTGGCCACGCATCAATGCTTCACCAATAATTTTTTGGATCTGACGCAAAGGTGTCATCATTGGCTGATCGCATAACTTTTTCGCTGTATGCTCAATCAGCACTTGCGCCACATCTGATTGGTAAGAAGGAATTGGGTGGTTGAGTAACTGATTGGATAGCTCAATGCCATTGACAGATTTAGAAAAGTAGATGGGACACTTTAGTACTCGATGATACACCTGTTTTACACGATGGACTGGTTGAGTTCGTTGCAAATATACAGAACGAGGCGATTCAACACCAGGACCCAAAATCTGACGGATCAGCACAAACCAGGAACAAAGCATGGCATCCACCATCAGTTGTGAGACTTCAGGCAGTGGATAATGACACTGCCAAGTAAAAAAACCACCTGACTCATTCAATGTTAATTTTGCCTCACCAATATTTCCTAAAACCCCTTGTAAAGGGATGATAGACTGGATTGCATCCTTTAATGTTTTGGCGTTCATCACAATAAAACCAAGCGAGCCAAACGTTCCTGGCCGAACATGCGCCGCCGCTTTCACACCGATAAGCTCATCCTCAGAAATCCAGCGCAAAAAAGAGAGTAAAGTCATGAATTGGTGACCAGGAAAGTAGGCTTGTGGGTCCTTCAATTGCTCGAGTGTAATGCCAAGCTGTGCCCAAAATTCGTCTTGCGGAATTGGCAATTCATCTACCAGCGAAAAATAAGGATAAATAATGGAGTTTATGACATTTCCTAAATCGTAAGGGTGAGTCATGGTATTATTTTCAAGCATACTGTCCATATATGTCAGTGACTTTCTTTGCTTCTATTGTACGATGAGATTTACCGATATCAATGCCAAAATTCGAATCTAAAACTGAGGAAACCTGAGCCGCATGAATTGGGATCACACCTATGAGCGTCGCTGGAATGGCTGGGGAGCAACCCATATTTCATTCCCCCTAAAATCAGAAGCACACCAGTTTTTGAAAGAAAAATTAGGGCAAACGGCACCACTGAAAAATGCAACATTAGAACAAGCACTACAAACGATACCAGATAGTAAGCTCCCACAGCATTCATGCTATTCGATATGCGCTGAAACACGCCTGCGTCATGCAAGAGGCCAGAGTTTTCCCGACTGGCTCGCAATGAAAAGTGGTGAACTGATCCATTTTCCAGACGCCGTGGCATTTCCAGAAAGTGCCGATGAAATCAGAACACTGCTCTCACTTGCACATCACCATGGTTATGTTCTGATCCCTTATGGTGGTGGTACGAGCGTTGTTGGGCATATCAACCCGATTCCAGATCAGCGTCCAATCATCACCGTATCACTTGCACGAATGAACCGCTTAATCGACATCGATAAAGACAGTCTCCTTGCAACTTTTGGGGCAGGAACACCAGGTCCTTTGGTCGAAAGCCAACTACAACTCAATGGCTATACATTAGGTCACTACCCCCAGTCATTTGAACTCTCCACATTAGGCGGTTGGGTTGCGACACGTTCCAGTGGGCAGCAAAGTCTTCATTATGGACGGATTGAACAATTATTTGTGGGGGGGATGCTAGAGACCTTTGATGGCACGATTCATATGTCACCTCATCCCGCATCGGCGGCTGGGCCAGATTGGCGTCAAATGGTTCTTGGCTCGGAAGGACAACTGGGGATCCTGTCAGAAATTATTGTGAAAGTTCGGGCTTTGCCAGAACAAGAATACTTTGGTGTCGCCTTTCTACCGAGTTGGTCGCAGGCAGTTCAGTGCGTTCAAGCCCTAGCTCAACAAGGTATTGCATTATCAATGCTTCGCCTCAGTAACCCACAAGAAACAGAAACGCAGCTCAAGTTAGCTACTGGTGATACTCAAAATCAACTCCTCCATCGTTACTTATCCTTCCGCGGTCAGTCAAATACACCCTGCATGCTCACCTATGGGCTGACAGGTAGTGATGTGCAAGTACGTTCGAGCAAAGCACAATTTAAAAATTTACTCAAACAACACCAAGGCGTGAACCTCAGTAAAAAACTTGGGGACTTTTGGAAAGAAAAACGTTTTAACTTCCCATACCTTCGAGAAACACTATGGGAACTTGGTTACGCTGTCGATACACTGGAAACTGCGATTTCATGGCAACATGTACCTGCGCTCGTGGAAGCTATCGAAACAAATCTACGCCACGGTTTAGATGATATGGGCGAAAAAGTGCATGTATTTACACACCTTTCTCATGTCTATCCAGATGGTGCCAGTATCTACACAACCTATTTATTTAAAGTCAGTGATAATTACCCTGCCACGCTGTCACGCTGGCAACGGTTAAAGTCAACAACATCTCAGTTGATCGCGGATTTTAGAGGCACTATCAGTCACCAACATGGTGTTGGATTGGATCATATCCCTTATATGACTCAAGAAAAATCCATGCCTGTGATCCATGCACTCAAAGCAAGTCGTAATGTCTTTGACCCAAATCACCAACTCAACCCAGGAAAGCTTTACCCCAGTTATGAAATTCCGAACGATCACACAAGCGAAAGAGGAAGCACTCGCATCCCTCAATCAAGAAAAGCCTCAGTTTGACGCGATTATCATCGGTGGTGGCGTGACTGGTGCAGGCATCTTTCACGCAGCAACTGAGAATGGCTTAAATGTTTTACTCGTCGAACAAAAAGACTTCGCCTGGGGAACATCGAGTCGTTCCTCGAAGATGGTACACGGTGGTCTGCGCTATTTTGCCGCAGGAAACGTTTCCCTCACTCGACATGCGGTCAGTGAGCGAGAATACCTATTAAATAAGCTACCAGGTCTGGTTGAAAAGTTACCCTATGTCATGGTGCATAAAAAAGGAGAATTTCCTCCGCCCTCTCTCTTTGGGTTACTGGTTCGAATGTACTATGCATTAGGCGGTCTCTTTCATTTGCCAAAACAACAGCGCTCTTTTTCACTAAGGACTTTGCTTGGCTTACAACGGAGTAAGTTTGTTGGATTTAGTAACTTTTACGATGCGATTACCGATGATGCTAGACTCGTGATCCGCCTCTTACAAGAGGGCGCATCTCATGGTGGCAAACTCTTAAATTATGCGCCAGTAGAGCAGCTGATTGAAGAAGAAGGTATCGTCAAAGGTGTATTGCTCAATATGGGCGGCCAAATGAAACCTGTGTATGCAGCTGAAGTTATCAACGCGACAGGCGCCTGGGCAACGCGTCTACATTCTCACCCTGAATATCGGCTTCGTCCACTCAGAGGGAGTCACCTACTCCTTCCTTTTCATAAATTACCGTTGTCAGCGAGTCTCACAGTTTTCCATCCGAAAGATAAGCGACCGATTTTCGTTTACCCTTGGGAGGGCTGCGCCGTCATTGGTACCACTGATCTGGACGATGAACTACCGCAAAGCACTGATCCATCGATTACTGATCAAGAAGTTGAGTACTTATTGGAAGTAGCGAATAGTTTATTTGAAGAAAATAAAGTCAATCGAGATGATATTTTATCAACATGGGCTGGTTTTCGCCCTGTATTTTCGACTGATGCAAATACGCCACCATCAAAAGAAAAACGAGACCATGCTATCTGGCAACGTCCTGGGCTCATCAGTATCAGTGGTGGCAAGCTCACCACTTTTGCAATTATGGCTCAGGAGGTACTGGAAGCTTACCGAAGAGAACATCCAAGTCGATTGGGTGACTTACAGCCAACAAGCTACTCTCAAAGCTCACGCCATTCTTGCGCGCTGAAGCGACTACAAGGTCGCTATGGAAATGCTGCATGTGCAGTGAGCCTTGCTGGACAAAATCAACGTATTCATGCCACCAATACACTATGGAGCGAGCTGAATTGGGCACTGCAAAGTGAGGCCGTTTGCCACTTAGAAGATTTATTGCTTCGCAGAACACGTCTTGGCAATCTGATTGGCCCAAAACTCAAAGATTATGAAAGTGCCATCAATGGATTGTTACAAAAACACTTAGGATGGAGCGAGACTAAAATCCAGGCTGAATGGGAAAACTTCTGGCAATTATGGCAACAAAGTTATAGGGTCTCTTGATTGCATTAAAGTTGAGGTGAATGCGAGGATCCCATGCCGTCATCCCGAAGTGACTGGATATTAGCAATTGATAATGGCACACAAAGCGTTCGTGCGCTGGTGATTGATCTAGAAGGACAAATCATTGCAAAGTCCCAAGTCAAATTAACACCCTATTTTTCCAGGCAACCGGGCTGGTGTGAGCAAGATCCTTCATATTATTGGCAGTCACTTGTTGATTGCCTCCAACACCTATGGAAGCAAGGTGTTGATCGTTCACGGATAAAAGGCGTCAGTGTGACCACACAACGGGGAACCATTTTTCCGATTGATGAAAACCTGAATGCCCTCAGACCAGCTATTTTATGGTTAGATCAACGAAAAGCACATCGTCAACATCGCCTCAACCTACTTTGGCAGAGCTTATTTAAAGTTGCTGGTGCAAGCAAAACGATTGATGCACTCTTGCAAAAAGCACAGCCGAACTGGATTTTCCAATTCGAAAGGGACATATGGGACAAAACTCACAAATTTGTTTATCTATCTGGTTTTTTCCACGCTAAATTAACCGGTGAGCTTTCCGATAGTATTGGCAGCCAAGTCGGTTATTTACCTTTTGATTATCAAAAGCAAGACTGGGCAGCCCCTTTTGCTTGGCAGTGGCAAGCCTTAAATGTCAAAAAAGGGCATTTGGTCAATCTGCTACAACCAACTGAAACCGTTGGTGTGATCCACGCAAAAGCAGCCGAAGAAACAGGGATCCCACAAGGGCTTCCCGTGATTGCATCCGCAGCGGACAAAGCATGTGAAGTCCTTGGCTCTGGTGCGCTCGAAGAGCATATCGGCTGTTTGAGCTTTGGCACAACAGCAACAATCAATGTGACAACCCCTCGTTACTTCGAAGCCATTCGATTTATGCCACCTTTTCCAGCTGCAATCCCACAACATTATTGTGCCGAAGTCATGCTCTACCGCGGGTTTTGGATGGTCAGCTGGTTTAAAGAACAGTTTGGCTTATATGAAGCGATTCAGGCCAAAGCGCAAGGCTTAGAGGCGGAAATGTTATTCGATGAACTTGTGAATGCCGTTCCGGCAGGATCGATGGGGCTGATGTTGCAGCCATATTGGGGGGCTGGAGTGAAAAAGCCAGGCCCGGAGGCCAAAGGAGCAGTCATCGGCTTTGGCGATGTCCATACTCGCGCACACCTTTATCGAGCCATTCTGGAAGGCCTTGCTTTCGGTCTCAAAGAAGGACTTTCCAATATTGAAAAAAAGGGAAAACTGAAAGTCAATGCGTTGCGTGTTTCCGGTGGAGGCTCACAAAGTAGTGCCGCTGTTCAGATTGCGGCAGATATTTTTGGTCTCCCTGTGACACGCCCCCACACTTATGAAACATCTGGCCTAGGTGCTGCCATGAATACAGCAATTGGACTTGGATATTACAGTGATCACCAAAGTGCAATTCAATCCATGGTGCATGCAAGAGACACTTTTACACCGCAACCAAACAACGAACAACTCTATCAAGCGCTTTATGAAGAGGTTTACTTAAAAATGTACACTCGCCTGAAGCCTATTTATCAAAAAATCCAAGAAATCACAGGCTATCCGGAAGTGTAGAAGCTATCGTGCTTCTTCTTTTTCAAGCAACCATCGTTTCAAAAATCCAGCGAGTTGCTCTTTTTCTGAATCTGAAAATGGCGCTAAGATCCGATTTAAGTTCTCCACATGCACGCCAACTACTTTATCAATCAGTTCCAAGCCTTCCGCAGTCAAGTTGACATAACAACTGCGGCGATCGCCTTCACTCGCAATCCGTTGGATCATCCCTCGCTGAACAAGGTGCTCTATTCGCGTACTCATTGCACCTGAAGATAACATCAATTCCTGATATAGCTCTGTTGGTGTGAGTGGTTGATTGTTACGTCGCATGGTAGCAAGGATATCAAATTCAACTTGGCTCAGTTGATGTGCACGGAATACATGTTGTAATTCCTTACTGATCAATACACTTGCACGGTTTAACCTCCCGATAATCCCCATTGGAGAACAATCCAGATCTGGACGCTGTCGCTCCCATTGTTCAAGTATTTGTCCAACATGATCTTGCATCAGTGTTTTCTCTCAAGAATGTATCTTTCAAAAAAGATACTTGATCCAAAAAGTAGATTCCAATATATTTATGCAAAATAATATCTTTTCAAAAAGATACTTTCATTAGAGATTAAATTTGGAAGAAAAATGTTCAAAATACCACCACAGTTTTCGCTGATTTTCCTGACAGCCCTAGCGCCTGCTATCTGGGGAAGTACATACATAGTAACAACTGAATTTCTTCCAGATGGAATACCGTTGTTAGCTTCAACATTGAGAGCATTACCAGCTGGCATACTTCTCATTCTATTCTGTCGCCAGTTTCCCCAAGGAAGCTGGTGGTTGAAACTCTGCTTGCTCGGCATGTTGAATATCGGAATATTTTTTGTATGTCTTTTTATCGCAGCGTATTACCTCCCTGGCGGTATCGCAGCTTTTGTCCTTTCTTGCCAACCGATTCTGGTCATCTTGCTCAGCACTCTCTTTTTGAAAGAGCAATTCACATCACAATACATCCTCACAATATCACTTGGGATCACTGGTATCGGACTGCTTGTTTTAAATACAGACAGTGAAATGAATTGGCAAGGCATTATCTCGGGTATATTCGGAGCCATCTCGATGTCACTTGGTATTGTGTTCTCAAAGTATTGGGGACGTCCTCAAACGATGTCACTCATCAGTGTTACGGGATGGCAGCTATTCTTCGGTGGCCTTTTTTTGCTACCAATTGCCATCTGGTATGAAGGCTTTCCTGAGTCATTCTCACCACAAAACCTGCTTGGCTTTGGTTACTTGAGTATTTTTGGTGCAATATTAAGCTATTTTATTTGGTTTTATGCGATTGAAAAACTATCCGTTGTCAGTATGTCATTTCTTGGAGCGCTCAGTCCCTTAACTGCAAGTTTACTCGGTTACCTCATTCTGGAGCAGTCTTTTCATACATCACAAGTACTCGGCGCAATCGCAATATTACTCTCGGTCTACTTTTCGATACCAAAATCAGCGCTTGGCGTTACAACTCACGAAAAGCAAAACAATATGGGGTCTATAGACTAGAACATCAGATTCTTAGCTTGTGCAAGCTATATTTGGAAGATGTTCACAACCTTTGCAAATGCGTTAAACGATGTAGATCACTAAAACGTTCTAGTTTATGTTGAATATACAGGCAATTTGCGTATAATTCTTGCCCCCAAGGACTTGTTGTGATCTTTCAATGTTTAAGCAAACCGACTTTCAAAAAAAGAGATTATTCTGGCTACTCTATTTAATTCCTATCTCACTGTTACAAGTGAGTCTGCTTTTTTCGGACCAGCCACCATTGACTTCCATCGAAGACTTCACCTTTCAAGATTTCTTGAACTGTATTGATGATATTGTCGGGGTGATACTTTGCTTAGGCGGATTATTTTATGTGTTTGGCGTGCGAGCACTCCATTTTATATTTTGGCGGTTGTGCTTTGGTCTTTATTTTGCTCTAAAGCTCTACTACATCTATAGCATTGTGGGTCATTACTATGCTGATCCCATACAAGCATCAATCAATGAAATGTATAACTATGCTGAGCGATTTTTTATTATCTACATCCCCTTGGTACTCACCATTCTACTCATTATATGGCTTTATGCATTTGAGAGTCCGAAAATATGGGATTACAGCACCGAAGAGAATGATTAAAAACTTCTTTTAGATGCCCAAATAATCCTGATTACGCATTGGCACTTTTCACAGCAGGGTTAAAATGAGGTCGAACACGCCATTTGGGGCGGATAGGTGTTAACGGTAACACGCGCTTCTTAGCGATAATTAAGTAGTGTCCCCCCAAAAACTGATGTGCGTAATCTTGGAGCTTCCCAGTCCAGTTCATTTCATCATCATCAACACGGTAAGCTCTCCCAGCATCAAAACGGGTATCAAAGAGAATCTCAAATCCAAGCAAAGCCAGCCAGTCCTTAACCCTACCTGGGGTAAAAAATCGTCCGATATAGGGATACGCTTGCTGTTTAAAAGGTTGGATTTTAACCAGACCAAAAAGACTCACAGGATGAATCCCTGATAAAACTAAGACGCCGCCAGGAAGTAAGATACGATGGATCTCTCGAATGGTATGGTGTGGATCGGCACAAAACTCGAGTGCATGTGTACTGATAACCAAATCAATACTGTGCTCTAGAAATGGTAACGCGTCTAAATCAGATAAAATGTTGGACTCTGGCCATAATCCCACTTCAACACGATGTTTAATTGAAGTCGCAGAACAGTCAATCTGGCTACTCAGTTGACCTAATGTGACATAGTGATACCCAAAAAATTGTGGCAACCACGGTAACAACAAGTAGTCCAGTGCTGATCTTGTTTTATCCCCTTTTGGTAGCATCTCCCAATGCTCAGGCGGGACAACATCATGTGGGCTGACGGCTGGTTTCATCGTTTCGCGCTTAGTCCCTGATAACTGATTGTCTATAAACCATATCTTTCTTCTCGCCTCCCTGCAAGCCATGTAATTCAACTTGTGATTTTGAAGGAAATTGGAATAATAGGGTCTAATGAGACAGAGCATAGGCATTTATAATGACTTATCAAGTGACCCCTATCCATGCTTTTCGTGATAACTACATCTGGTGCATTACACGAAAAGATACCAATGAATGTATCATTGTTGATCCGGGTGATGCATCACCTGTCATTGCATATTGCGAACAGAATAATAAAAAAATCTGTGCCATTCTTATCACGCATCATCATGCGGATCATATTGGCGGTGTCTCTGGGCTTGTACACAGTCAGTACATGGTATCAAATGCAACCATCTATGGCCCTGAAGAAACACCTTGCTCCCATATAAATCATCGTTGTCGGGAAGGCGAGCAAATTGATATTCCCCCCTTAAATATCACATTATCTATTCTAGAAGTACCGGGTCATACCATGGACCATATTGCCTATTACAATCAAGACTGGCTTTTTTGTGGCGATACACTCTTTAGTTGTGGGTGTGGTCGATTGTTTGAAGGCACACCTGAGATCATGTTTCATTCACTCAGAAAAATTCATGCACTTGATGATAACACACAGGTTTTTTGTGCTCATGAATATACCCAATCAAATATTGATTTCGCCCTAACAATTGAGCCAAATAACACCGCATTGCAACAATATGCAAACCATGTGAAACGCCTTCGAGAAAATCAGCAAGAAACTTTACCTTCAACGATAGGTCTAGAGAAAGACGTGAATCCATTTTTAAGATGGCATGATGCACAACTCAAGGAAAATCTATCTAGACATTGGCAATGTGAAGTTTCTGATGATATTGAAACACTTGCAATGACTCGACGCTGGAAAGACACCTTCTGATGCATTAGCCTTCATACAAATGAACAACTTTTAATTCAATCCGTGAACGTGTACTATTCGCACCTCACATTGAGGGCATCAGAGGAAATATGATTGGAATGAGGTATTCTGGAATACTTTCTATTTTCGGCGCAGCTGTATTGACTGGCTGTCAGAGCACAACAACTGTACCCGTCAGTAAACAACCGCTTGAGGAAATGACAACACCTGTTGAGGCGCAAACATCGCAGGAAGCACAAGCTTACGCCTCTGCTGAAGATGTTCTGAATGCATTAACTCTTGATACTTTGCTTGTCGATGGAAAACTACAACAAGAATCAACTGAGCCAGCGTTGGAAGATTACAATAATCTTTGGATGCGCATTCGATCTCAATTCTCATTTGATATTCCCCAGAATCGCCGTGTTGTCACTCAACGTAACTGGTATGCCAAAAACCAGAAATACCTCAACCGTGTTGCCAAAAGAGCTGAACCTTTTCTTTACTTCATTGTTGAAGAAATAGAAAGGCGAAATATGCCAATGGAATTGGCGCTGTTACCGATCGTTGAAAGCGCCTTTGATCCATTTGCTTACTCTCATGGCCGCGCATCGGGCATGTGGCAATTTATCTCTGGAACAGGTACGCGTTACGGGCTAAAACAGAACTGGTGGTACGACGGACGTCGTGATGTCATCGCATCCACGCGTGCAGCCCTTGATTACCTTTCGTTTTTGCATAAAACCCTCGACGGCGATTGGATGAATGCCATCGCAGCATATAATTCCGGAGAAGGACGAGTACTTCGTGCAATTAAGAAAAACAAACGTAAGCATTTACCAACAGATTTCTGGTCATTAGATCTTCCTAACGAAACCGACATGTACGTCCCAAAGTTACTGGCACTTGTTGATTTGTTAAAACGCCATGAAGAATTCAAAATGACTTGGCCACAGATCGCAAACCATTCCGTCGTTGAAATCGTTGATACGAAACGCCAGACAGATTTATCTGTCGTAGCCGACTTATCTGGGTATGCGATTGATGACTTATATAAGCTCAATCCTGGATATAATCAGTGGGCCAGCGATCCAAAAGGACCACACACTTTCTTACTCCCGAAGAAAAACGCAGCTTTACTTCGCAGTAAACTCAGTGATGCAAAACTGACCGCAAGACCAAACTGGGAACGATATACAATCCGCTCTGGTGATTCTCTGAATAAAATTGCCGTCAAATTCAAGACAACCGTTGCCGTCTTGCAGTCGGTCAACAATATTAAAGGCAATATGATCCGCGAAGGAGGCACACTCCTCATCCCAGTTGCTGCAAAAGACCCGAAACGATATCAACTTGTACTTGCTTCCAAGAAGAAAGTCGCAAAACAACTGAAACGGACATCTGGTACATCTAGAATTGATTACACCGTCAAAAAAGGTGACTCATTTTGGAAAATCGCCCAGAAGTTTAAAATTTCAACCAAGCAGCTTAGCAAGTGGAACCAAAATAAATTACCAAAACAAATCAGGCCTGGTGACAAGCTCGTCATTTGGAAAACCAAAAGTAAAAACGCAAAAACGTTGCGTACAATCACCTATAAAGTTCGCAGCGGTGATTCTCTGGCACGTATTGCCAAAAAATTTAAGATCTCCGTCAATGATATTCTTGCCTGGAACCAATTGGATGAGAAACAATTCATCCAACCAGGACAAAAACTGAAGCTACACATCGACGTCACGCGTTCTTAATCTCTTCCACTTCAGTCGAGGGGACTCATTCCCCTCATCTTCCCCTGACTTGGCGAAATCGGCTAAAAAAACTAGTCTTTATTAAGTGTTGGATATAAAGATGGAACACTAATGAATCAAGTCCATAAATTGATCATCTTGCTTGCACTTGTTTCTTTCTGTTGCCGAGCTGAATTCCAGCTGCTAGGCAGTGGTAGTGCTCTTCTCATGGACGGAAAGAGAAATGAGATTGATTTTGGATTTAGTTACTTAACCAAGGAAGGCGCAGGGAAAACATTTCATGTTGGAAAACAAGAAGTGAGCGTTGAGGATGTTCCAGAGAAATACACGCTTACCATTCTTCTTCAAAACAAAGACAAATATGTCTGGATCCAGGAGTTTGCTCCAGCCCTCATTGAGACTTTTCACTGGAAGCTCGGCGAGCATGTTTTCAAGCTGGAAAAAAATAAGGACAGCAAACTCACCCCCAAAGGCAATTACGTCTTTTTCATTGACGGGGAGAAAAACTACTTCGCACAAGGAATGGGCCAGATCATTTTTTACTTCAAGGATGATGGCCTCGACAAAATAGAAACAAATGGATTATCCAGCAAGCCCAGAAATTATCAGTAACCCCAACCTGGGCCGAATTAACTACGATTGAATGTGCGTTCCGTATTTGGATGCTCAGGATTTGGTTGCTCAGAATATGAATGTGCAACAGCCGTTGTCGCCGGCGACACATGTTTACCATCCACTTCCCAGCGTTTCGATACACGCTGTGCATGCCGAGAAAAACAGTCTTGCTGCCATAGCTCCATATGAATCGTCATTCGTTTTTCCATATCAAACTCGATGAGTTCTACTTTGCTTGCCTTGAGGATCTTACGACGATTGCTTGGGCAACGAGTATGATTCACGCCAGGCTCTGTCGAGAACCCTGTTTTTAGCAACTTTTTCTCATGAAGCACCATTTTATCATCTTTCACTATGCTGACATAAAAACCTTCATATCCGACTCCTTGATGCTCAGTCGATAGCTGCGTGATTAATAGCACTTCATCATCTTGCACAATGGAGCATTGAATGTTTTGAGATCCTTTTGCGAGTCGTGTCATGAATCCGTGATTCACATTCGCAAACCAAAGCCCGATGTGATGACGCCCCCCTTCAGCCCATTCTATAGGAAATAGATATCTGCCCTTTCCATAATCCAATACCAATTTCGGCAGGGATTTAAACTTTTTTGAACCCTTTAGCAACCGTTCAAGCTGAACCGTATTGACTTGATAGCGAGGCTTCATTTCCTGATGACACGACAATGCCTTCACTGTTTGTGAAAAAAATAGTCCAATCCAAAGACTGAATAAACAGAAAGCTTTCACAGCCCAACATCCCCACATGGTTTATTCTTATTTGCGAAAAAGTGATTCACTCAAACTGTCTTCATCCATTGAAGAAAAGACGCGCAATTGTAATCACTTCCCCTTTTTAGATCTAGTGATAGCAAGGAATATACAACTGCATTGGTCACAAATATCTTGAACGATAAAGAAACAATGAAAACAAAGTTGAATTGAGCTGGGCTGATCTTGACAAGATAAGAAAAAATTAGCAACTCAATTGGATAAATATCGTTGTAAAAAATTGAAAATGATGTAAAAAATAGAAAAAAGAATGAGTTAAATTCACCCAAATTACCGAAAATGGTTATTTCACTCTCATTCTATAGTTGTTATTAAACCCTGAAAGAGTTGTGAATCATGGAGAGAGTATTCCTCTCTCCATGAATAGATTACTGCTTGAGAGGTAATGGCTGCGGTAAAGATAAGATTACAATTTCTGAATCATCTGGTGAACCACTTCCCACATGGCGTCCAACAGAAAATGGAAAATTATTGTCATTCATCACAGCAATGTGGTTTTTATCAACAATTGCAATGCTTTCAATGGTCATATAGGGCATCGCAAATGAGCCATTACCAATTCCAAGATCGCCCGTTTCTCCTTTCGCGACTTTATTCGGATCTGCAATTTTCATCAAATCCACCAGCAAGTTTTTTTCAACTGTCCCATCTTCTTTCAATTCGATGTGAAAAACCTGCTTAAACCCTGATAAGTCTGCTTGAGTGTTATCTCTTTCGACAATGAGGCCCTGCATTTCGTTAAATAAAGTGAATTCAGCAATGCGATTTTCAGGTTTAGATAACGCATACTGGAATTTCTTTCCTGTATAGGCTTTCTGCTCAATATCAAATTCATAAATAGAAACAAGGCCGCTATCCTTTTGAGAAATAAACGGCTTCTCAAGAGCTGGATACAAATACTTTCCATCATGAGACATTGCCACTCCTTCAAAGCCACCAGAGATTTGCACTTCTGGCTGCACCTTATAACGGGTATCTCGCCAAGGCCATTTTACATTTGGCATCCATGGAGAGCTGGTTCCTGCTTCAGGCTCCAAGTTTGTTCCATCATCCTGAACAGCACTAGGAAAGTCCCCAAACAAATAGACCGTTCTGATTTGTGGATACTGTTTTTGTGTCACAAGCAATGTACTGAAGTCAAAACTCTGGATCGTCGTTTTATTTTCCTTCTGACGGCTCATTACCTTTGCAGCCACTGTTTTTGCGAATGTTTCTGTATCCACCGTTTTATGCACATAATCCTGTCTTGGATTTCGCTTCGTTTCAAGATTAAAACGAACACGACTTGCATTTTTAGCACGAACCTCAGCGTCACTCATACCTCGACCAGCACCAGTCGTATAATACGTGACGTAAAAGTCGACAAAGTCATATAAATTATCAAGTGACGGCATCATATACGCATGATTGAGCCCTTTATCTCGGACGAATGCTTCTGTGACCGGTGGGATTGAATCGGTTTGAGACGCGCCGCGAGTCAATTTATTGCATACATAATTGCCTTGTATCTCAGCGAGGGTAAGCGATTTAATCAATGGTTCTTCCGGTGTTTCTCCAGCACCGACAAATTGACAAAACTTTTGATGGATCACGGGGTCATGGCTTAAAACAACTTGTCCATCTCGAGTAATACCAGTATCGGTCTCCAGTGTATTCATCAAATAATCGAGGGCGACTTCAAATGCTGGCAGGGTATTTTCTGGTTTTAAATTTCTGGCACCACGATGCCCTTGTGCATCAAAGAGATTCGGATCAATCAAACCATCTTCTGTTAGCAGTCTTTTCGCAATCGCTTCGTTACCACGTATCTCACCCAACAACAGATCGGGTCTATCTGATATCACACCGTCAACACCTGCTTCAATGAGACGCTTCATTCGTTTGGAATCGTTGACTGTCCAAGTGACAACAGGATATCCCGCATTTTGAATTGACTTTAAGTCAAAGATTTCTTCTGGTGCGTATTGATACCCTTGTGGTGTCTTATTGCCACGAGAGTATGGCTGCGTCATACATCCAGGTTTATTGTTTAATTTCCCTGCCGTATCCATACAGTCTTCCAAAATTAAATGGACATGCCAGGGGGAAAATACTGGACGAACAGTCGGTGGGTTTTGCACTTGAGATGAATCATCAACTTGAGAGAAAGCGTTCATCACTCTTACCGTTGCACCTTCTTCAAAGTCAGGGTGTAAAGCCGTCCGTAATAACTTGCCATTCACTTGAAGTGAAATCGGGGCTTCGAGTAAAACTCCTTGTGCATCTGTATGCAATAAGAAAGGCCCAAACTCATCACCAAACCAAAACGTACCATCTGGAGCGCGTTGCATTGATTCTATGTCAAAGTCAGCACCCGTCAGCACTCTGTTTTCACTAAATTGATTGGTAATCGCGAACGGGATTTTTTTATTTGGATCAGAGAGCGTAAAAGCATGCTGCTCATTAATGGTTTGGTGCGTCTCAAAATCCGGATCCAGTTGATAAACACGCAGCTCAAAGTCAGCTGAATTTTCCAATGTACCAAAACCGTTATCAGCCATGGCAAGGTACGTTCCATCGGATTGCCGGATCATTGACGAAAAACCCTGAACGGGTTGTTTGAGTTGAAATGGCACTGTCTGGCCATTAATTTGAGTTTTCCCCAATCCTGTGCCAGACGTTGTCCCTGCTGAAAATGTATCCGCAGGAAGAACCGCTCGTTTGACCAATGTGACCATATCATAGGATTTCACAGATTGGTCATTCGCATTATCACTAGAACACCCACTGAGCACAAAACTTCCGAAACTAAGTAACAAGATCCGTGTCAATTGATTGTGTTGAAATATCATATCTTTCTCTTTTTAATTCCCAAACGAAGGCAAGGAGAACATCCTGCCAATGACAGATGAAAGGATCATGACAACATTAAAAAATATTAAAATCGGTACATTTTCTGATTCATTTTTGAAATTCTAAACTTTAGCTGTTTATCTCTTGGTCAATCAAAAGAAAAAGACAAAAAAATCGAAAATGACTGAACTCTTTTCAACAAGCTGTGTCTGATATTACAGGTATCAATTATCACCGCATAATTGCTAGCGCAGAGAGTTAGGCCGATAGAAATATCGGCTTTTTTTTGTCTTTTTTATATACTGCCCAGCACTTACTCCAATTCACATACGAATAAATAACCAAGAAATTTGGCATTATTTCCTATTACACAAATACTAAAGATTGGGAGATGGAAATTTTGTGTGTCAATAATGCGGATCGTCTGCTACCTCACTGCCTTTGTATTGTTCACTCCTTTATTGCGAGCGGAACAAATCAACTTCAATCTTGAGCGTGATAAAAATACCACTGAGTTCAACTATCATTGGCGAGATGGCAAAGGGACAGAACACCAAATAGGGTTTGTCATGGATAATGAAGTCCTCTATGGTACCTTTCGTCATTTTAAAGCCTATCGGCAGTCTGCAGCACAACGGTTTGTTTTAAAACAACTCAGGGAAATTAGCTCAACGTTTGACCCGAGAGATATCCGTGTGCAGCTTTCTCTCACCCAGGCAGGTATTCAGGTTGAAGCAAGTAGTGTGGATGAAGAATCTTCACTGGCCGTTCTTCAAACACTCCGTAAAGCACAGCAGGAAAGCTTTGATGAGTTCCTGAAAAACAACTATTTCTCTCCTTATATCGATCCGTTTGGCGTCGAAGGTGTAAACCCAGACCATGGCCGTTTTGCAGCGGAAAGTATCGAACTATTGAAGCCAATAAAAGAGGCATTTAAAAAAAAGTATGGACGGATCCGTTCCAAAAAAATGCTCTCTATCGTTCTGTCATTTGTTCAATCAATTCCTTATCATGATCAGGTATCCGAAGCCGATAAAAATGCAGGGTTTATTCCACCAAATAAACTGCTCTACCGTAATCTTGGTGATTGTGACAGCAAATCAACACTATTTGCATCACTCGCAAAAGCCATGTATCCGAAACTGGGAGTTGCAATGATTTACATCCCAAACCATACACTCGTTGGCTTGCAAATTGCCCATGTTGGCCAAGATCAATGGATCAATCACAATGGGATCCACTATATTCTGGCCGAACCTGTCGGTCCTGAATTATTACCAATGGCTAAAGTTGCCGATTCATCAGAAAGTTACGTCTTTGGAAAAATGTATCGTGTCGAAAAAGTGAAACGCCCCAAGCGAAAACGAAAATAAGCCATTCCTTTCTAATCACAAAAGGAATACAATCGTGAAATTAATGTAATCATGAAAATAATTTAATTTGGTTTAAATGATGAAACGTTTTCTACTTCCTGTTTTACTGACATTATCGACAGCAACTTATGCTGATGAAGCTTCCCACAAAGTACTGACTGAAAAACTCTTAGAAACAACCAATGCTCAGTCATCTCTGACCGAAGCGTATACCCAGATTGAGCAAGTATTTATCACGTCGATGAAAGAATTGCGCCTTCCAAAAGACATGCAGCCGAAAGTCGAATCTCACATCGAAAAAATGCAGAAAGTACTCAAGGAAGAACTGGACTGGCAAAAGTTGAAACAGCCTTTAACTGAGCTGTATATGAAAACTTACACTGAATCTGAGATGAAAGAAATCTTGGCATTTTATAAAACAGAAGCAGGTCAAAAGCTTTTACAAAAAGCACCAGAGCTAATGAAAGAAAGCATGGATATCTCTGGCAAAGTACTACAGAATACACTTCCTAAATTACAGGCTATCCAAATGGAGCTTCAAAAAGCTGTTTCTGAGGAAATCGCGAAAAAAGCAAAAGAAGCAGAAGCTGCCATCGAAGAAACAAAAAATAAAGTAAAAGAAAGTACGGACTAAGAAGTATCCTCACTTTTTTCGGTCAGCTCTTCGAGCTGGCTGAGACTTTTGTTGAGTTATCATGAAGAAAAAGACCTAACCTATTCAAAGCAGATTTCATTTATGAGCAAACGGTGTTTCTTCCTGAGTTTTTGGCGCAGTATAGTTGTTTATCGGCAGCGTTAATCAGTTCATCCACCATGATCCCTCGGCTGGGAGTCAAGGTGGCAACACCACAGCTAATCGTCACAACAGAGCTTGCCGATGAATATTCATGAGAGATAGCCAGCGATTCTACTTTTTCTCTGATACCTTCCGCCAGTTGGCAGGCAGATTGAATTTTTGTATCACTCAATAAAGCAACAAACTCTTCTCCACCATATCGGGCAACCAAATCAGCCCCGCGGTGGACACAACTATCAATGCAACGAGCAACGGCTATGAGCACATTATCTCCCTGCCTGTGTCCATAATTGTCGTTAAATGCTTTGAAATGATCAATATCCATCATGATAATCGATAATGGTTGCAACATTCGCATACCTCGACGCCATTCTCGATCCAGCATTTGCTCAAAAAACCTTCGATTGGGGATCTCAGTTAAACCATCCATCGAGACTAATCGTTCAAGCAAGTCATTCTTCTGTTTTAACGCCAATTGATTTCTGACTCTGGCAACAACAATTGGAAGTACATAGGGCTTGATAATATAGTCCATTGCACCAAGCTCCAGGCCCTTCACCTGATCGTCTGCACCTTCCCTCGCCGTGACAAACATGACTGGAATATGCTTTGTTTCTTCACTGGCTTTCAGCTCAGTAATGATTTCAAAACCATCGAAGTCTGGAAGCTGAATATCAAGAATAATTAAATCCGGAACCGGGGAACGGAAACATGTCGCGAGTGCTTCCTTGCCTGTACTAGCAATCTCTACCTTATTCTCTTTTGCTAAGGCATACTTCAGCATATCCGCATTGACAGGATCATCATCGACAATCAAAATTTTTGGTTGCTTCGATTGCTCGTTATACTGGCTCATCTGTGCTTATCTGTTTTTCCTGGATTTCTTTCTCGCGTCCCACGAGTGACTTCATTTGTTCAATACTAAAATACAGCGCATCAATCAGAGGAATTAACCGTTCAAATGTAACCGATTCATTTCTCCACTCATCCTCAAATGTTTGGACTTCCTGATAAATGTACACGAGGCCAAGGTTTCCAACCATGCCTTTCAGTGTATGAACTCTGTGTTTTAGCTCGTTTCGCTGATTGAGACGGAATGCCTCTAACATCCGCTCTGGCTCGCCTTCTATTCTTTGAATAAAAGTTTGCAGGAGTTTTAAAAGTGAATGACGATCATCTTGCGTTTGCTTAAGTGCAAATGCCCAATCAAACCAATCTATCTGATGTCGCCTTCCTTGATGGATCAACATTGAGAGTATTTGATACAATGTCTCTCTTAATATTGGTTTGGTTAAATGCGTATCCATACCAGCCCTTTCGCTCTTTATTTTGTCTTCTTCCGAACAATGTGCCGTCATTGCAAGTATAGGCAATCGAGACCACTTTTGCTGGACGCGGATAGCACGGGCTGTACTCAACCCATCCATACCCGGCATCTGAACATCGAGCAAGACAGCGTCAAAAGCTTCTTTGTGCAGCACCTCTAATGCAGCTTGACCATGAGAAACCACGGTTACAGTCGCTCCAGCCTGTAGCAGCATCAGCTCAACAAGTTGTTGATTGACTTCATTATCTTCTGCAATAAGAATACGCTTTCCTTCCAAGAGACCGCCTCGAATATTCTCTTGCAAATGTTGGCGGTTGGAAGAACGCCAGAAATCTCGAAGTTGTGCAGCGCTGACAGGCCATCGGATCACTGGAAATGGAAGTTCATTCGGTAATCTTTGATTTTTCCCTGTATCAATATATTGAATTGATATCTGCTTTAACCGCTCTGGCGGGATTAACTTCTGTAAAGTTTCATATTGATCCGTCACGATCAGTATGTCAGCAAGTTCATACTGAGACTGTTGGATATCCTGCACACTGAGGCAAGTAACCTGAAGTTGCCTCAGCTTATTTTTCATTGCAATAAATACTTGTTTATCAGAGATATCTAAACATACTTGAAGAGGTAACTTCCAGTCTGGTGAAATTGCCTTAGCAGGCACATGTTTTAACTTTACCGTGAATTCAAAGCGAGCGCCTTTATATTGTGTCGACTTCACATGTATCGAACCACCCATAAGCCGAATAATTGCTTGGCAAATCGCAAGACCAAGACCTGAACCTTCATATTGACGTGTTATTGAACTGTCACCCTGTTCAAATGCACTAAACAACCTCGGTTTCATCTCTTCTGAGATACCAATCCCCGTATCTTCCACGAAAAAATATAGCTCACAGGATTGTTCATCTTTCTCCATACATGCACCACCAATCGTGATTTTACCTGAGTCGGTAAACTTCACTGCATTATGCAGTAGATTTGTAAATACCTGTCCTAATCGGATTGAATCGCCAATGCACATTTCCGGGAGCTTTAAATCCAATTTATAATCAATAAAAATCCCTTTCTGCTGGGCAGTCAATGCATTGAGCATCACTGCTTGGATGATGACTTCTGAGAGATAAAACGGTTCATGCTTGAGTTGAAGTTTCGCAACTTCCATCTTTGAAAAATCTAAAATATCATTAATCACTTGCATCAGTGCATTGCCTGAACGCTCTGCTTTCTTCACAAAATCTCGTTGCTGTGCGTTTAGCTCTGTTGTTTCCAACAGTTGAAGCATGCCCATAACGGCATTCATCGGCGTTCGAATTTCGTGGCTCATATTGGCAATAAATTGCCCTTTCGCATTATTTGCACGTTCTGCTTCTTCTTTCGCAATGGAAAGCTCCTTTGCAATCAACCGCCGTTCACTAATATCTTGAAGGTGAACAATGATATACAGAGGCTGTTTCTGCTCATCCCAAACCAGAGAAGCACTAAGCAAGATCCACACCTCTCGATTGTCTTCGGTTCTTGCTCGAAATTCCTTACTGAATGAGTCCCACTCAACAACCAACAATCGTTGTAGATCTTCCGTGAGTTCTGCGCGTTCTTCTGGGCTGAAAAGTGCAGGAAAATAACGGCCATACGCCTGCTTATCTGTAAGAGAAAAAATATCAGAAAATGCATCATTCACTTGTAGAATTGCAAATTCTGGAGATAACAAACATATCCCATTCGCAGCATATTCAATTGCACTACGAAATTTATTTTCACTTTGTCTCAATGCCCTTAATGTTTCGTGAAGCTCCGTAATATCCCGACCGATCCCAATGACACCCAGCATCTTTTCCTGCTCATTAAAAAAAGGGGTGATGAGAATATCTAGATATTTCTGACTTCCATCAGGATATGTCACCAACTCACTTCGTCGGCTTGAGCAGCCTTCATCGAGCACCATTTGGTCTTCTTCATCAATCAGCCGAGCTTTCTCTCGGTTAAAAAAACCACTGGCTCGGCTACCAATAATTTGCTCTTCTTTCACACCTAAGAAAGCTTCATATGCTCGATTACATCCCAGGTATGTACCATCAACGTTTTTAAAGAAAATCAGATCTGGAATCGCTCTAATAATTGATTTCAGGAGTGCTAAATTTCTCTCTTTCGCTTCCGTCGAGCGCTTCAGTGCATTCGTTTTTTCTTCAACGATATAATCCAACCGACGATTTTGATCGCGGAGGTGCCGCATGAGTTCTTTGTTCTGAATAAAGGCCTGATAGACAGAGTTAAACCATGTTTCCCACCCAAGTGGTGCAGGCTTTCGCATCACAACATCACCATTTGCAGCTTGCTCAATGTAATGAATAAGCTGTGAAGCTGGTTTGACGAATATACGTCTGGTTAAGCTATAAACTAATGACAGTAAACAGGAAAGCCCACCAAATAAAATTAAAAATTGAATAATAAATCGAAGAAAGATTGGAGCAATAAACTCAGAAGCCTGTTGATAATACACCAAAGTCCATGGCAAAGTTTCCAAAGTCCGAGTTTCCACATAATAGCCGCCAACATATCCTTTTTTGGGACCTGAACGCAACATCGAAATTGCATTGACAGATAAAGATTTGGGCAACATATCTTGAACCGAATACGCTTTTTCCGGGAGGTTTTGTACAAATGAGGAATGTGCGAGAACACTATTTCCTTTATCAAATAAAACAAACTCACCTTTATTCCGCAAAAGGCGCTGTGCCATTGCGCTCAACTCTCGTGTTCGAAAGTCGATACCAAGGACACCACGAAATTCTCCATTGGCATAAACAGGGACCGTATGAGAAAACATGACCCCCTTTCCTGCCATATCTTGTGCAGCATTTGTCGTTTGTACACTTTGGTCTGGATTTGTTTCTGGTGTATTCATCCGAAAAACTTGAGAGGATAATAAATGGACACCACACAAAGGATTTTTGGGGGAAACCGGTGGGTAGATATGGATAAACTGCTCTCGTGAAAGGTAATAAATCCAGATAGATTCCGGTAACATGCCCTGAGCAACGGACATGACCCCATTCAGTGACTTGATCATGCTCCATTCCTGCTTCAGATGCTCATCCCCTCCCGTGCGATAATAACCACACGTTGTCCCAAATTTATCTGGATCCCCATCAATCATCTGAGACCAATTCAAATAATATTGGTCTTTTCTATCTCTTATAATCGGTGGAAGTTTCGCAGGCGTTTCTTCCTTTTTTTGGAGCGCACTTTCGGCAAGGTAGCGTGCACCTGTTAAAAACCGGGAGGAGTCTTCAAAGTGCCTATCAAACTGACTGGCAACAACGTGATTAAGATCAGAAGTGCTTTCTTCTTTCTCTTCAACCCAGGATAGAAAAAAATAAAGAGAAGTAAGCAATGAGACTGCGAGAATGACGAGGTAGGAATAAACCGTCATGCGATAGTATCGACTGATCGCTTCCATTGTGTGTTGCGAAGAGAAATTCAGATTAACCACTTCATATTCCAATACTGACTTCAGAAACTTTATCCATCAAACGTCATATCCTGATGATCCAAGCATGAATCGAAGATCTCACATGATGAACCGACCTATTCAATTGTCCCCCAGTGTAAAACATCCCTGTTCGAAGTAAACATATCTCATTCAAATTTTTAAAGGTTTTCTTCCGCGAATGATGCAAGACGTGAACGAACAACACCATTTAAATGTATCGTTGCACTCCCCGTGAAATTCTTAAAGCGTTCGACGATATACGTCAGGCCGGATGAAACAGCTGTAAGATAGTTACTATCTATTTGAGCCAGATTCCCAGAGCAGATCAACTTCGTTCCTTCACCACATCGTGTGATAATGGTTTTCAATTGCGAGGCGGTTAAGTTTTGACATTCATCGAGCAAAACAATTGCATTTTGAATACTTCTTCCTCGCATGAAGTTAACCGACTTGAACTGGATGTTGGCTTTATCCATAATGTAATTCAAGCTGGAGTGCGGGTTTTCATCATGCTTATGGAGTACTTCCAAAGAGTCCGTTATCGCAGCCAACCAAGGCGCCATTTTCTCCTCTTCTGTACCTGGAAGGAATCCTATAGATTCTGCTATTTCTGGCGTATTTCGGGTCACAATCACTTTATCGTAAAATCCTTTTTCAATGACTAGCTCCAGTGCCGCTGCCAAAGCTAATAAAGTTTTACCACTTCCAGCGGGTCCTGTCAGGATCACAAGTTCTATATCCGTATCCAGTAAAGCATTGAGTGCCATCGCCTGATAAATATTCTTGGGAGATATGCCCCATGCCGTTCGTGCCAGCAGTCGTTCACGACCTAAATCGACAAAACTCACACTATCTTGATGGATCTCACAGATTCGTGCCGCAAATTGCTCTGTTTCATCCAGTAAATATTCATTGATATACACCGTTGGGATCGCATCTCGTGCAACCGTATGAATGGTTTCCCTTCCTTCTGTCATACTGGAAACATTTTTAATCCTAGCCCAGAAATCTCCTTCAACTTTCTCAAACCCCTTAGTAAGAAAGCGAATATCATCAATCAGCTGATCCGTTCGATAATCTTCAACATGAGAAAGCCCAGCACCTTTTGCTTTGATGCGCATATTGATATCTTTTGTGACCAGCACAACTTTCCGTGGTGCTTTCACTTTTTGCAAATGCAAAGCTGCATTGATGATCCGGTGATCATTTTCTCCACCGGGTAACATACCAACATGTTCATCGACATAATGATCATTCACAATCATTAGTTTTCCCGGCTCCAGCCTGCCCATTTCAGCCTGAGGCATCTTCACCCCCTGCAACATATCTTCTGGTGCAGCATCTTTAAGAACATCTTCTAAAGCACGAATAGCTGTTCGAGCGTCTCTGCTGACGTCCTTTCGGCGGTCTTTGATATGATCCAGCTCCTCTAAAACCGTCATCGGGATCACAACATCGTGTTCCTGAAAAGAAAGAAATGCGAAGGGTTCATGCAGCAGAATATTCGTGTCGAGAACGTAGAGTTTCGTTTCCGATAGCTGGTGTTTTCCCATGAAATATACCCTCAAATTACGTACAAAAAATTCATACCACTTGATTTTGAGTGGATTTTCCGTACTCAATCGTCAATTTGATTTAATTTATTAATACTAAAGTTTTAATTTCACCCCCTCCTTTTTTCCTGTTTGAATCAATGAGTTAAATCATTTACTTTCTTAATCTTAGTTGAAAAAACACGACAAGGAACGGCAATCACGGGAAAAGAGATCCCGCATAATATTGGCTAAAATTTCACAGGTGCATCGAATGCACTTTAGGGGTAACATAGCGCCCTTTTCTTCAAAGTCCGAATAGAACGAGAGATTGTAAACAACCTATGAGTTATGCCATTGGTCAACGTTGGATAAGTGATACTGAGTCAGATTTGGGACTCGGTACTGTGGTTAATATTGAAGGCCGAATGGTAACCATTCTCTTCACCGCAACTGGTGAGCAGCGCCTTTATTCCATGAGTGAAGCACCGATTACGCGCGTTTTGTTTAATCCAGGTGACACCATTCAAAGTGCTGAAGGCTGGTCTATGGTTGTCGAGCACATTGATGAATGTGAAGGGCTTGTCACCTATATCGGCATCCGACAGGACACACAGGAGTCTGATGTTCAATTAAGAGAAGTGATGCTGGATCACTTTTTCAAAATGAACAAGCCACAAGATCGCCTTTTTTCAGGTCAAATTGATCGTTTTGACTGGTATGTCTTACGTCAACAGTGCTGGGCAAATCAGCATCAGCACCATCAATCCCCTTTACGTGGACTCATTGGTTCTCGTGCAAGTTTGATCCCGCACCAGCTCCATATTGCTGAAGAGGTTGGAAAACGTTATGCCCCACGTGTTCTTCTATCTGATGAAGTCGGTTTGGGTAAAACAGTCGAAGCAGGGATGATTATCCACCAGCAGATCATTTCGGGGCTCTCTCAAAGAGTGCTTATTGTTGTTCCAGAGTCTTTACAACACCAATGGCTCGTCGAAATGATCCGCCGCTTTAACCTTCATTTCTCTATTTTTGATGATGAACGTTGTACAGAAGCTTTTGCAGAATCATCGAACCCTTTCGAAACAGAACAGCTCGTCATCACAAGCATGGAGTTTTTATCGAAGAAAAAACGCTGGTTTGAACAAGCAACGTTAGCTGAGTGGGATTTACTTGTCGTAGATGAAGCCCACCATCTCGTTTGCGAAGAAAGCAAGCCGAATACCGAATATCGCCGGGTTGAAGACTTAGCAAAAGATACTGATGGGCTGATCCTCTTAACTGCAACACCCGATCAGCTCGGCCACGAAAGTCACTTTGCACGTTTGAAGCTGCTCGACCCAGATCGATTTTATGACTACAACGTGTTTGTTGAAGAAGAAAAGCATTACAATGAAGTGGCTGAAGCAGCAAATGAACTTCTGGTTGAGAAAAAGCTTTCTGACAAAGCGGTGCAAACGATTCAAGCACTCCTCAAAGAGTCTGATATCAGTCATGAATTGAATACACTCACAACTGAGTCGAGTGAGCCAGAGCGTGTTGCACAAGCCAAACAATCTTTGATTCAACAGTTATTGGATAGACATGGTACAGGCCGGATATTATTCAGAAACTCACGTTCTGGCGTTGAAGGCTTTCCTGAGCGTATCGTCAACCCACATCCTGTCGAGCTGCCCAGTCAGTACAAAACAGCAATTAGTGTCTCTGGCCAGTTTTCAAATGGCCACTGTCTAGAACAAAAGGCCATACGAGCACTATTTCCAGAGCAAATATATCAGGAATTTGAAGGAGAAAATGCAACTTGGTGGCATTTTGATCCACGTGTTGAGTGGTTAATTGATACATTAAAATCTCTGAAAGAAAAGAAAGTACTGGTCATTTGTGCGCATGCACAAACAGCACTGACGTTAGAGCAAGCCCTCCGCGATAAAGAAGCCATCCGTGCAGCAGTATTCCATGAAGGAATGAGTCTGATTGAGCGTGATAAAGCAGCCGCATACTTTGCACAGGATGAAGATAGCGCTCAGGTACTTCTTTGTTCTGAGATTGGTAGCGAAGGCAGAAACTTCCAATTTGCACATCACCTTGTGTTATTCGACTTGCCTCTTAACCCGGACCTACTCGAACAACGAATTGGCCGGCTTGATCGTATCGGCCAAACTGAGTCTGTTCAAATTCATATTCCTTACTTTTCTGAGACATCTCAAGAACTGTTATTTCACTGGTATCATGAAGGACTGGAAGCATTTGAACATACCTGTGCAACTGGTTCTATTGTTTATAAAGAATACGGTGAACGGTTATTGGAACTTTTGTCTGAGTATTCAAGTCAAGAAGAGGAAAGTCATACACAACTCATTCATGATGCAAACACCAAACATCATTCACTGAAAAAGGCACTGGAGGAAGGTCGCGATCGACTACTAGAACTCAATTCCAGTGGACGTGGTGCAGGCGAAAAGCTCGCTGACGCAATTGAAACAATCGACAATGAAACACACTTAGCAACATTTATGTTGAAGGTGTTCGATGTCTTTGGTATCAATCAGGATGATAAGGGTGATAATGCGATTGTCCTGACCCCTTCAGAGCATATGTTAATGCCAACATTCCCGTGCTTACGTGATGATGGGATCACCGTCACATTCGACCGAGATACGGCACTTTCTCAGGAAGATATGCATTTTATCACTTGGGATCATCCAATGGTGCAAGGGGCAATTGACTTGTTTACTGGTGACGAACTTGGTTCAAGTTCTGTTGCATTGCTCAACAACAAAGCGCTGCCTGCTGGGACATTTTTTGTCGAGCTCATGTATGTGGCAGAAGTGACGGCCCCAAGCGAATTACAAATCAGCCGCTACTTACCGCATACACCTATTCGACTCTTGTTGGATAAGTCAGGGAAAGATCTTTCTGCGAATGTGCCTTTCGACACCTTCAATCGTCAGTTAAAACCAGTCGGCCGTCAGACAGGCTCAAAACTTGTTGCAGCATTACAAAGCGTCATTCATAACCTATTACCGAATGCATTGACTGAAGCAGAAAAGCAATTATCTGATATTCAGGAAAAAGCAAAGGGGAAAGTGCATCAGGCATTAGATGCCGAACTGGAACGTTTACAGGCACTCAAACAAATGAATCCGAATGTTCGAGACGATGAAATCTGGTTCTTGAATAAACAAAAAACGTCTATGGATGAATTTATAATGAAAACGCAATTAAAGCTGGATGCAATTCGTTTAATTGTTGTTTCTCATGGCTAAACATTTTTATTTCAGGTCGCTGCCAATCAGGCAGTGGCCCGCTTCAATCATGAGTATTCTGTAGATATTTCCATATGACTGCTGAACCTGTATCTATCTATGACATGCAACAAAGAATATAGGTTTTCAAGCGCTGCCTAAGCAAACGCAAGTGTTGCATCACCTTCAAAGTATCCCCGTTTTTTCATGGTTGATATCACTTCAGATAAAGGCCCTTCAATTCGGACAACTTGATCAGATTGGAACAACTCTTCTGTTAACAGCCCTTCATAAACTGCTGATGGCTGAACAAACTGACTATTTAATCTTGGTAAATCAAAGCCACCTGGGATACGTAATATATCAAAATCCAGGCATGGGAACTGATCTGAGCTTACCCAATCAGATCGCGTCAGCAAGATGGATTCATCATGAATTTGAAATGCGTAACACTCAAAGTCCGAGTCTCTCAAAATGACGTAATCCGAGGCACGAACTTGAGTGACTTGAATCGAATCCAGCGTTAAGGCCTCCTGTAAGGCCACTGTATATCGGCGATGGGGTAGGTACGTATAAATAAGACCACCAGCAACAAAACTGAATGCTGTAAATAAGACCTCGATACTAAACAATGGCATCGTACTATTTGGTGAGTGCATCATTACGATCAAGCAGCCTGTTGCTAACCCAACAACAGCACTAAAAAATGAGATTAACCGTGCAAGTACAGCAAAATCTCTTCTACTTCTTTTGATCTTCATTGAAATCAGCCGCTTTTCTGATTTTGTAAGCGACCGTTCAAACTGCTTGAACATCTGACAACCTATCTATACCACTGACTGAATGAAACATTATTGAGGGTTACACTCCCGTGATCAAACTAAAATCGACGACGTGTAAAAACCACAATAAAGCTGAAAAGTTAAATTTGGTTAACATTTTGTAACTATCGAGCATTATATAGACAATGATAGCTTTTGAAAAGTATTAATTTGTACTCAATTTAAACTTTTTAACACTTCATTTTAATCACGTCATTTATCCAGGAAAGCGATCATGCTCAAGACATCCTCATTTTTGCTTTTATCCTTACTTTGTTCCTTCTTTTTTGGGACAGGATATCGGCAAATCTTTTCAAATTTCCCTTGATTTGTCGCACCTTTCGTTAAGATCACAACTTCAAAGGTAAGCCACCCTGGTTTCTTTCTAGTGTTACTTTCATGTGGTTCAAAGTTCCAGCGCTTTGTCGCTTTTAAAAGCTCTTTATTGAAGAGGTCACGGGGGAAAGATTGAGAAATGTTAAAGTATTGTGGCTCACCGTCTTGGTTAATGCCTATTTTTACTTTGAGACAGCCAGAAACACGTCGCTCAGCAAGCTCGCGATGATATTCAGGATACACTTTGTTAACAATGTACCATAATCTCTGTTTTTGAGTTATTTCCCTGATATGTATTTCATGCTCAGGTGCCTTCCACTTAAGGATCATGGCACATGAAGAAAGGAGTAAAATACATATCAATACCACAAAAGTGTTCAATCGCTTCATACTAAGTCAATAACCATTCAACAATAGATACCTATTCCCTCATTGCTCAAAACGAAAAATTAATCGAGCATATTAAGAAAATAGTATTATTTTTATGTTATGACTAGCATAAAGCAATACTATCATTTCACAGATTCAACAATATAAGGTGTACAGACACGTACTTCCCTCTCCTTGATTCTTCTCTTCACTTTAAAAACATAACAACCATCTTCGACTTTACCTTCAACAATAGATTGATAAGTCTTTATATGTTTTTCGCCAGCAAAAACATATACCAGCTCCTCCGTTTGCATATGAAAATCCTCCATTTCATCAAAAGCGAAGCCATTTGCTGCAAACAAAAAACCGAAAAGTGCATATTTCATTGTTTCGTCCTACCTTGGTTTGTATCAATATATTGAAAAGAATATGAAACCATGCATGAACCTAGGATGAATGGTATTTAATCAAATCTCTAATTTTGCAATTTCAACCGGATCATTTCGTTGCATATGTAAGATTGGGTAGGGTTTTCCCATTCCATCGGTTGGGGAGCGGCTGATAACTTCAAAACCAAGGTGCTGGTAAAAGCCAATCGCCTGTTGATTTTGTTCGTTGACATCCACGCATCGGCACCCATGATTTTCTAGGGCATCAAGGAGTAAATACATGCCGATTCCTTTACCTCGAGCCTGATTGCGAACAAATAACATTTCGATAGACTCCCCAGCGATTCCAATAAATCCCAGGATCTCTTTCGATTCATTTTGAACATAATAAAGAGTTACCGCAGGAAAGCCTTGTTCTGGGATGATCTTTTTAAACGTTTGTATATCTTTTTCACTGACAAACTCATGGGTTGCACGAACAGAGTCTTCCCATACAGCAAGTAATTCTGGGTAATCAGCAGGAACTGCACGTTGAATATTCATTCTATCTAAATCTCCATTTTGACCCCATTCTAATTCACACCAATCAGTAAGACCATGATCTGTAATCAGCTTTTTAAGTGAGAATATGACTCTAGCCCTATTCTACGACATAAATATCGCACAGAGCAGACCTTCATCTCATACCATATACTTAAAAATCTGATATGATCTGCCCCCGTGGCATCCAACAACATTTGATGAGTTACAACATGAAACATAGAGTCGACGTTCTGATTTCTGAAAAAGACGTCCAAGAAAGAATTCAAGCACTCGCAGAAGAAATGTCTGCACATTACGATAACACTGATGATCTCATGATTGTCGGCCTGCTGAGAGGTTCTTATGTCTTTATGGCAGACCTTTCCCGAGCAATGAAAGTCAATCATATCGTCGACTTTATGACCGCTTCCAGTTATGGTTCCAGCATGGAGAGCAATCGTGATGTAAGAATTTTGAAAGATCTGGATGAAGACATTAAAGGGAAAGATGTTTTAATCGTTGAAGATATTATTGATACAGGATATACACTCAGCAAGGTCAAAGAGATTCTCACCCTGCGTGAGCCAAAATCATTAAGGATTTGTACGTTGCTTGACAAGCCTTCACGCCGCGAAGTAGACGTTCCCGTTGATTGGATTGGCTTTAGTATTCCAGATGAGTTCGTAGTCGGTGTAGGCATCGATTACGCACAGAAGTACCGCAATCTACCTTATATTGGAAAAGTTGTTCCACTAGACTAACGATTTATAATTCCGCATGAAAAAGAGAGAATTAAATCCTCTCTTTTTCATTCATATTACTGTTGCGCATGACTTTCGAAAATCGCATCTGTTTTTGCTGCACAGATAAAGTCATTTTTATGTAAGCCACCAATGGCGTGTGTCCACCAAGTGATTGTGACTTTACCCCACTCGGTCAATAGTGCCGGATGATGAAATTCAGCCTCAGCCATATCTCCAATTGCGTTTGTAAAAGCAATCGCCTGTTTGAAGTTCTTAAATTTATAGACGCGTTCCAACTGTAAAACTCCGTCCCGAGTCAACGGTGTCCAATCTGGGATCTGCCGTATTAACTCACCGAGTTCTTCATCTGATACTTTCGGTGCATCCGCACGACATGCTTCACATTTTTGCTGTAATAATTCAGACATGAATTTATCCTTAGCTCACTAATCGTTTTTCTTTTGGTGGAAATTTTGGCTCAAATAATCCAAGGGCTTTCGCCTTTTTCACATATTGCATGATATCCATTTGGCTCAACTCAAACAATTGATGGATACTCTCAATGCAGTAGTAAATCGGCTGCATGATATCAATTCGGTATGGCGTTCTTAACACATCCACAATGTTAAACTCTCGACGCTCCGGTACTTCACTATTGAAAGCGTACTCGGTTTCTCCAGGTGAAGATAAAATGCCACCACCGTAAATCTTCAGCTCGTTATCTGTATTCCTGATCAAGCCAAACTCCACGGTAAACCAGTACAGTCTAGCAAGAAAAACACGGTCTTCCTTACTTGCTTCGTACCCCAGCTGTCCATATCGATGTGTAAATTCCGCAAACTCTGGGTGCGTTAGCATCGCACAGTGTCCGAATATTTCATGAAATATATCGGGTTCTTGTAGGTAATCAAAATCTTCTCTGCGACGAATAAATGTCGCAACCGGAAACTTCCGGTTGGCCAATAAACGAAAAAATTCATCAAAATCGATTAACGCTGGGACAGCAGCACACTCCCAGCCTGTGCGTTCTCGCAAAACACTGTTCAGCTCTTCCATATGTGGAATGCCATCGGAGCGCAAATTAAGAATCTTCAAGCCATCAAGATACTCATCACAAGCCTTATGTTGGATATTTCCAATCTGACGAGAATACAATGCATGCCACACATCATTCTCTTCTGGTGTCCAAAGGATGCTACCATCGGCTTCTAACGGTTTTGATACATATTGACTTGATTTTGCCATTCTTCACGCACTCCATAAATTGTTCTGATGTGTCGATAGTAGAACGAGCTGAGACTCAAAAGAATAGTCTGGCATGAATTCGATTATGTCGTTTTTATGTCAAGTGTAAACATATTTTTACTTGTAAAAATATGTTTACACTGATTTTAAAGCCTATTAGATATAGCTTCAACGAATTTTGTAAAATTATATTTACGAATTAAATTTTCTTTAGTGCTTTTTCTAGGTCAAGAATCAGATCTTCGACATGTTCCAGCCCTGTAGACAAACGGATTAACCCATCTGATATCCCAGCCAACTTTCTCTCCTCAGAGGTATAAGTTGAATGAGTCATCGAAGCAGGATGCTGTATCAAAGATTCCGCGTCTCCTAAGCTTACAGCTAGCGTCCATAATTCTGTTGCATTAATGAAAGCCTCCCCATGTGAGACACCACCATTTATCTCAAATGACAACACCCCACCTGCTCGCTTCATTTGCTGTCCAATAAAGCGATAACCAGGATGCGATTTGAGACCTGGATAATCCACACGTTTTACTTTAGGGTGTTTTTGCAAATACTCAGCAACGCACTGCGCATTATCCGAATGACGTTCCATACGTAATGCCAGTGTTTTTAAGCCACGTAGTATCAACCATGCATCATGAGGACTAATCGTTGCCCCCATATCCTTTAGTGTTGTCATCTTAATGTGAGAAATACGCTCCGTATCACCAACAACGATACCTGCAACAACATCACCATGGCCATTCAAATACTTCGTCGCACTATGGATAACCAGGTCAATGCCAAAAGCCGCTGGCTTCTGATATAAAGGCGTCAAAAAGGTGTTATCAACCACGGAAACCAGCTGATGTTGCTTTGCAAAACGTCCAACGAATTCTAAGTCAATCACTACCAAATTCGGATTCACAGGTGTTTCCAAAAAGATCAATTTAGTATGAGGCTTTCGGGCTGTCTGAATTGCTTCATGATCGGTCATATCGACAAATGACACCTCAACCCCAAACTTCTCCAACAGGTGGCTTAAAAAAACAAATGTGCAACCATACACAGCTTTTGAAGCAATAATATGATCACCCGCAGCAACAAAAGCCATGATTGATGCCGATACAGCACCCATCCCGGTTGCTGTTGCTGCTGCCGCCTGCATACCTTCAAGTGCCGCAACACGATTTTCCAGCTCCGCTGTTGTCGGATTTCCCAAACGGGTATAAATATACCCTTCTTCTTCCCCAGCGAAGCGCCTAGCACCTTGCGCAGCATTCTCAAAAACGAAAGTTGATGTCTGGTAGAGAGGAGTTGTCAGCGCACCATGTGGGTGAGCGTGTTCCCTGCCCGCATGAATACAGAGCGTTTCAGGTTTGTATGCATTTGACATATAGCGCCTTATTTTTATGTTTTAAAACAAGACTCTCTAATAGGAACAGAAGAATCAATAATTAGACTGATTTTTAGGTTTTTTTTTCTAAAAACGATTCATCATTTTGTAAAGTTCTCTATCCAACAGAGATAGTGAAGCCCTCAATAATTCATTATTGAGGAGTAGGGATCGCAGATCCCTAACCGAGCTTCTTAAGCAAAGAAGTAGTGAGTTTTGTGATGGAACTTTTTGCTTCTAAAGCTTGAATTGGACGAACTTCATTGATGACTTTAAATCCCATTCTCGCCATAAAAACTGAGGAAACTATACCCTGTGAAGCTTTGAGAGAAAGTTTTGCTGCAATTTCAGAACTGAGCAACGTACTACCCATATCAGTCACCAATTCAGTCGTCCCCACCAAGAGCATTTGCTTCATGAGCGATTTCAGAACACGAATACGCGCCCAATACCCAAGTGTCATACCATACAGTGAAGAGACTTCTCCAATCAGCCACAGTCCTCGCCATAAAACAATAATCATATCCATTAAGGCAAAAGGACTCACGGCCACCATTAACCCAGTTTGCATTGCCGTTTTCTCAATGAGCACTTTTGCATCCTTGTCGATTTGAGATAAAACATGGCGTTCAAATAACGCCGAGACTTCGCCAGCATTGTGGTGATCCATTATGCTTTGCCGCCAAGCATTTTTCTGTTTTTGATAATGATTCAAAAGAGGCTCTTGGGCTAATAACTTCACTATTTCCTTTGATGAAATCCCATGACTCTGGACATGCGAACGACGAATAGAAACGGCTTTTAAATGTTTCAGCTCCCGAATCTCCCGCACGACCAAAATGATGCCACACCCAAGGATCAGCCCGATGATACCTGCGAATACCCCACCTAAATACGGCGAAGCCTGCCAAGCCGTGTACCCAGATATCCCAAGTTCCGCAACCAACCAAGTGATGAGTCCAATGACAAGCCATTTGACAATGCCAGTCTTTCCTTTAGAAATACGCCTTGATTGCAATTCTTCTTCGTGGGGAGACTGTATCAACCCTTCACCATATGCAGAGCCATCAAATGACTTTGATGACTGAAGTGGTGATGATTCATCCGCTTTTTTGAAGTCAGACTGAAAAGACTTAGAAGGATTGAGTTTTGGTTCCTGACTCATACCAGCTTATCTCCAATTAAAAACTGTAATGCTTGGTCCATGCGAATATGAGGTAATTCACTTGCTACGGGTAATTTAGGTGGTAAGAAAGTTGGAAAGTCAAAATTGTGTGTATGCCAGATATGCGGCGTAGGAAAATAGTTGGGAACATCGCCAGGAAACAACGTTTTTCTATTCCCATCAGGTGTTGTTCCTTGAATACAGCTGTATAGTGCGCCACTGTCTTCAACCTCACCATGTTCTGTCGCACGGATTGACGACAAGGCAATTGCATTTTCTTCAATGCCTTCAAACTTTGCATTTTTCCGTGATAAGGAAGTCATATCTTGTATGAGCGAAACGAGGTTTTCATGCTGCTCGGGTGTCACATGATCCGCTTTGGTTGCTGCCACAAGGATTTTACTGATCCTGGGTTTCACGATCCGGGCAAGCCAGCTTGTTTGGCCATAGGAGAAATTCTTCAAAATCAACTCGACAGACTCAAGCATCTCATTCATGGACTCATGTCCCTGGTTCAGCGCAGACAGGCAATCAACAAGTACCACTTGGCGATCAATCCGCTTAAACCAAGTTTCATAAAATGGCATGACGACATGCTTCTTGTAAGCTTCAAATCGAGTATTTAACTCTTGAAGTGTACTGTGGCGTTCTCCCTCAATCACATCTGGCAACGTGTGCCAATCTAATACCGGAAAAAAGTCTAACATTGGTGCGCCATCCAGATCCCCAGGTAGCAAAAACCGCCCAGGAAGAAATAAATAACCTAGCTGTGCTGAACGGGCCTTGACCATCCAACCTTTATACAAATCAGAAAGTTGCTTGATTTCATCTGGATCGTGGCCTGCATGAATATCAAGCAAGTCCAATGCTGAAATGAATTCAGCTGCGAATTCTTTTTTCTGGCCATGCATCGTATTCGAAATCAGCTGACACCATTCTTTAAAACTTAAGCGCAACATACAAAGATCGAGCAACCACTCACCCGGGTAATCAATAAGGTCGAGATAAATCGTGCTATATGCGCCGAGGCTTTTTTTAATCGGATGCTCAGTGAGAAACCGGATTTCCAAAGAAACTTGCGTGATCCCTTTTGTCGACTCCGGCCACTGCGGCGGATCGGAAAATACCGACTGTAAAGCGGGTTTATACGGAAAGGGAGGTACGTTCAACTCGTATTGGGGGGCTATCTTTCCCCCCAGCCAGCGTCCTTCTAGCATCACATCAAAAAATGGAAAGTGTTGTGCACTCCCTTCCGATGTTAAGTGGTGAACAAGTGATGTGATAAATGCAGTTTTACCGCTTTGGCTCAAGCCTGTGACAGCAACACGAAGCCGTCGTTCGGCAGCGGTTTGTGCGAGTTTATTGGCTTTTTCACCGGCTTTTTTCAGTGTTGATTTGAATTTGTCTTTCATATGAACAACAACAGACCTCCTACTTATAGTTTCTTAAATTCCCTATCTAATGCAAACTTTTTGGAGGTCACATAAGATTCCATCAACCTTAATCGGTTTTCAAGCTGTGTCATTTTGTCACTGACATCACTGATTTGAAAACTCACCTGTGGCCCAGCCAGCCGTTCATGCTTCTTACTATAATGTGAATGTATTTGATCACTCGTATCATGCCACTGTGTTTCATAAGCTTCATCTAATAAGAAGCGCAAGATGATGTATCCCCAAAAAAATAGTCCTGCCGATAAAAGAAACCCGAGCACGAAGAAAGCACGAACATAAACAGGACTAACATCCAACTGCTTTGCAAATCCAGCACAAATTCCAAAAATAACGCCTTGATCAGGGTAGCGTTTTACATGAAAAAATTTAAATTTATTCAGATCCATGTTTCTCCCTCCAGTCCGGCGACTCGGCATCAAGGATTTTCTCTAAAGACTCAATCCTATCAGCCATTTTATCTGCTTGCTCAACAAGTGCATGGAGCTGTGTGCGTTCTTCTGGTGACAAGCCTGTTGCCTGCCTTCGTTTCATTCCGTAATGAAGGTTGAGCCATACGATTGCAACAACCCCACCAAATATGACCAACAATTCTTCCATATTTCTTCCTCCACATGACAATGATCATCATTGATCAATTGACTGCTATCGTTCGCTTTGCGCGTATCAATTTCTTAATCGTTGTCATGCCTCTGATAAAAACAGTGCCATGGTACATGAATCTTTACTTTTAATTATTTTTATTGCTCCTGCTGAAAATCATACGATTCATTTTCAGCAGGGACCTGTCATTTGTCTTTGAGTTGCTTCTTCAGCTCAGCAAGCTCTTGATCAACCTGGTCCTGAGATTCTAACTCAGCGATTTCATCTGAGAGAGATTTTTTCCCTAAATCATGAGATTCAACTTCCGCTTCCAAGTGATCAATCTTACGCTCGTATTGCTCAAACTTTAAGAGTGCATCTTGCGTTTTCGTTGCAGTGAGTTGTTTTTTTGCATCCAAGCGCGTTGATGCCGTTTGTTGTCTAAGTAACATTGCACTTTGACGAGCCTTCGCATCTGCTAGTTTTTCCTGAAGTGCATGGATTTCTTCAGATAATTTCGCAATATGATCATCGACACGCTCAAGTTCCTTCTGGAGAGCTTCGAATGATTGAGTTGCTTTTTGTTTCTCCATTAACGCAGCTCGAGCAAGGTCTTCACGATCTTTACTCAGTGCAAGCGTCGCTTTATTTTGCCATTGTTCAGCATCAGCTTGTAATCGTTGCTCACGACGCTCAAGCTCTTTACGTTCTGCAATTGCTTTTGCAGACGCTGAACGAACTTCAACAAGCGTGTCTTCCATTTCCTGAATGATCAGACGAACCATCTTTTGTGGATCTTCAGCCTTGTCCAAAATCGCGTTAATGTTAGAATTCACAATATCTGTAAAACGAGAAAAAATTCCCATAGTATTTACCTCTAATCGTTGTTCCTTGGAGACGTGACATTCAGAATTGGTGCCAACTTTCCTAAATAACGACAAATATTTGATTTAAAAGTATTTTTAGATTTCACTGGAATTTTGTACTAGTATATTCAACCAAATGTTAGTAAATTTCACTAAAAAATTGTTATGTCACGTTTAAGGCAGAAAGACAACCTGATCGGCGAGTCCGATGCTTTTTTGGAAGTTCTGGAACAGGTCTCAGGAATTGCACCACTCGATAAACCAGTATTAATTATTGGCGAGCGAGGAACAGGAAAAGAGTTAATTGCAGCTCGCTTGCACTATCTTTCACCACGATGGGAACAAAATTACGTCAAATTAAATTGCGCAGCACTCAGCGAAACACTTTTGGAAAGTGAATTATTTGGGCACGAGTCTGGTGCATTTACTGGCGCAAACAAACGCCATGAAGGCCGATTTGAACGTGCGCATCATGGCTCTTTATTCTTAGATGAACTGGCCAATACATCTTCTCTCGTACAGGAAAAGTTGCTGCGTGTCATCGAATATGGTGAACTTGAGCGTGTTGGTGGTAAACAGACAATCAAAGTCGACACACGACTCATTTGTGCAACGAATGAAGATTTACCGACACTTGCTGAAGAAGGTCAATTCCGTTCTGATTTACTCGATAGATTGGCATTTGATGTGATCACACTTCCGCCCCTACGTTATCGTCAGGAAGATATTCTGATCCTTGCAGAGTATTTTGCAATTCAAATGGCCCGTGAGCTTGGGTGGTCGTTATTTAGCGGGTTTACAACGCGTGCAAAAGAAGTGCTTCTTTCTTATCACTGGCCAGGCAATATCCGCGAACTAAAAAATGTTGTTGAACGCAGCGTCTATCGCAGCGCAGATCCGAATATTCCGGTTAGCCAAGTCATTCTCGATCCGTTTCATTCACCTTTTCGCCCTTCGGTACGTAGCTCAGAAACGCAACATCGACACCCTGGCAATGAGCCAGAAGGAGCTTCGTCTGTGGCAATTAATCGTGAGTCGGAACCGACGTATTCCTTTCCGCTTAATTTAAAAGAAGCCTGTCAAAGTTATGAGATATCCGTGATCCAACAAGCGCTTGCTGCCCATCATTACAGCCAGAAAAAAACAGCACAAGCACTTTCATTGTCCTATCATCAATTCCGCGGCATTCTAAAAAAGTACAATTTACTTGATGAGATAAAAAAATGAGCAGGACGCAATGGCTATTTTGGGCAAGTTTATGGTTTAGTCTGACAGGGTGCAGTTTTTTAAGCAAAGATGAAACCCATGCGCAACAAGGGATTATTTATTGCTCGGAAGGATCACCTGAGAGTTTTAACCCACAGCTTGCAACATCGGGTACAGTCACCGCTGTTTCACATCAGATTTATAACCGTTTATTGGAACAAGACCCAGTCACCGGTGTATTCATACCAAGCTTAGCCACATCTTGGACGGTCAATGATGCATCCACAAAATATCGCTTTAAACTCAGACACAATGTATCATTCCATCAAACCGACTTCTTTCAACCCACCCGTGACTTTAATGCTGATGATGTTGTCTTCACGTTCAAACGGATCATAGATATTTACCATCCATATCGATTTGTGAACGGTGGCATCTACCCTTACTTCCAAAGTATTGGTTTTACCCATGTTGTCAAATCTGTGCAAAAGGTTGCTGATGATGAGGTTGAGTTTTTACTTCATACCCCGGACAGTTCATTTTTATCGACTTTATCCACTGATTTTGCAGCCATTCTCTCTGAAGAATATGGCGCACAATTAGAACTGGTCGGCAAACATGAATCCATTGATAATCAACCGATAGGAACAGGCCCATTCCAATTAACTGAATTTCAATATGATTCCTTAATTCGCTTTCAAGCACATAAAAAGTATTGGCAAGGCCCACCATCTATCGATCATCTAGTTTTTGATATAACCAGCCACAATGCTTCTCGATTAGGGAAACTCATCACGGGTGAATGCGACTTGATTGCTTTTCCATCTGCAGCAGAGTTAGAACTCATTAATGACAGACCAGAAATCCGTCTTGAGAAAAATACGACACTCAACGTTTCTTATTGGGCTTTTAATACGAAAAAGCCTCCATTTGATAACCCGAAGGTGAGACAAGCCCTTGCCCTTGCAGTGAATCGAGATTCAATATTACAGTCTGTTTATTTTGGTCATGCAACATTGGCAAAGTCGATTCTTCCACCTGTTTCCTGGGCATTTGACCAATCCCTCAAAAAGCCCGAATTCAACCTTGAAAAAGCAGCGCAATTACTGAAAGAGTCCGATGTTCATGAAGGGTTTGAAATGGATATTTGGGCGATACCTGTCAGCCGTCCTTATAATCCTAACGCCACAAAAATGGCGGAGTTACTCCAAGCTGATCTGGCGCAACTAGGGATTAAAGCCAATATTATCTCGATGGAATGGGCCACCTTTCGTAAGCATCTCAACGCCGGGGAGCATGATTCTGTGTTGATTGGATGGTCAGCCGATAATGCAGATCCGGATAACTTCTTTAGACCATTATTGAGCTGTACTGCATCCTATAGTGGTCAAAACAGAGCACAGTGGTGTGATCCAGACTTTGATAGGCTATTACAGGAAGCACTGACGACAACAGATGTAGCGCGCAGAATTGCCATGTACCACCAGCTTCAGCAATTGTTACAACATGAAAACCCAGTGACACCCATTGCTCACTCACTTCGTTATCAGGCAACACGAACAAACGTCTCAGGCGTTGAGGTCAATCAATTTGGCGGTATTTCATTTTACCGGGCGAAGAAGGTGGCACTGTGAGTATCTATATTATCCGACGGCTGTTTTTGCTTGTCTTTGTTTTGACACTTTTATCTATTTTTTCTTTTAGTCTTGGGTATCTCTTTCCAGGTGATCCGCTCACAAATTTCACAGGGCAACAGGATATACCCTACTATAGTGTTCCTGAATTACGCCAAGCGTATTACCTTGACAGTAATATCGCCACGCAATATATCGCCTACCTAACTCGCATTTTACAGGGTGACTTTGGAATTTCATTTTCCAGCGGGGCATCTGTGTTCGAAGAAATTAAACGTGTCTTTCCTGCAACAATCGAACTCGCTTGCTATGCACTGTTAGTGTCATTATTTGTTGGCATCATTCTGGGTAGTATTGCTGCAATGAAAAATAACTCACCTATCGCAAAGTTGATCAATTACATTGCACTTGTAGGTCAGTCATTGCCGATATTCTGGTGGGCGCTGATCCTCATTATGTTTTTTTCTTTTCAGTTGGGTCTTTTCCCAATTTCGGGGCGTCTCAGCCTTTTATATCCAATACAACACCAAACTGGCTTTTTATTCGTTGATATCTACCTCTCAGATGCATCATATCGTACCGCGGCTTTAAAAGATGCACTACGGCATATTATTTTACCAACTGCTGTTTTGAGTATGTATCCAACGACAGTGATGCTGAGGTTTACACGCGAGTCTCTATTGAATGTCCTTGATACGCCCTATATTAAGACAGCGAAAGCGAAAGGTATGTCCCAGACGCAGTTGATGTTCCGCCATGGACTGAGAAACAGCCTGTTACCAGTCATCAAGCAAATCGGATTACAATTTAGTACGCTATTGACGATGGCAATGCTCACTGAATTTATTTTTTCATGGCCTGGGATTGGGCGCTGGCTGGTTGAAGCCATTTATCAACGTGACTATACCGCCATCCAGGGCGGATTATTAATTGTCGGCTGTTTTATTATCATCATCACGGTATTGATCGAGATCGTCCATATGATCCTCAACCCACTCGCGAGGAAAGACCTGTATGCATCGCGCTAAGTTGTATTACGAGGAAGTGAACCAGTCACCAACAGCCCAGTTATGGCGCTCATTCAAACGTGATCATCCAGCTGTGGTAGGTCTATGGTTTTTTGGCTGGGTATTATTTCTGGCCATTGCAGCCCCTATTTTGACGCCTTATGACCCACTGCAACAACAAGTCGATCATGTCCTGCTCCCACCTTCTTGGGATGACAATGGTGATGTTCATTTTGTTTTTGGGACAGATGATTTAGGGCGGGATCTCTTCTCTCGTTTAATTTCTGGGGCCCGTCTGACATTTGGCCTCAGTTGTCTTGGTGTTATCTCTGCACTTGTGATTGGGACAATCATTGGTGCCATCGCAGGAATGAGTACAGGCTTAAAATCGAGTTTTCTTCATCACATTCTGGATATCACATTATCGATTCCCTCCCTATTACTTGCCATCATCATCGTCGCTATTCTTGGTCCCAGTTTGTTCAACAGTCTGGCAGCTGTCGTGCTTGCGCTTTTGCCACAATTTATTCATACCGTCAGCAGTGAAGTCCACGAGCAACAAAACAAGAATTATGTCGTTGCTTTTCGACTAGATGGTGCGAGCAAGTTTCAAATCCTTCTCAAAGTGATCTTGCCAAATATCTATGACAAACTTGTCGTCCTCTTTACCCTTGCATTATCGACAGCCATTCTAGATATTGCAGCCCTGGGTTTTCTTGGCTTAGGCGCACAGCCACCAGAGCCAGAATGGGGCGCTATGCTTAAAGCAAGCCTTGATTTAGTTTATGTTGCCCCCTGGGTCGTTGCGATCCCAGGCATTATGTTGTTTTTGACCGTTTTATCTATCAATCTGGTTGGTGAAGGGCTCAACAAAGCCTTAAAAGAGCGGATGGAACGTTTATGAATTTATTGGATGTCCGCAATTTAACGATTGAGTTACCAACGCATGATCAGCAGATCATCGCCGTTGATCGAGTAAGTATGACCATCCGAGAAGGTGAAATCCTCGGACTCGTTGGTGAATCAGGTTCTGGCAAAAGCCTCATCGCAAAGGCTATTGTTGGTGTGTTGAATAATCGTTGGAAAGTCACAGCGGATCGCATGCAATGGATGGGAGAAGATTTACTCCGTTTACCTGTCGAAGAAAGACGGGAAATTATTGGACGTGATATCTCCATTATTTATCAAGAACCAAGTCGATGTCTCGATCCAACCGCAAAAGTTGGTGAACAGCTCAAAGAGTCAATTCCAAATAGCATCCTCAAGGCGAACTTTTGGCAGCGCAGAAAAGCCCGACAGGAAAAAGCAGAAGGGCTTCTGCATAAAGTCGGTATCAAAAATCACAAACGAGTCATGAACGCCTACCCTCATGAACTTTCTGAAGGGGTTTGCCAAAAAGTGATGATTGCAATGGCGATTGCAAAATGCCCCAAACTCATTATCGCCGATGAGCCGACTGCATCACTCGAAGCAACAACGCGTGCTCAAATTTTTCGAGTCTTAAAAAGCTTAAACCAGTTGAAAAACACTTCGATTTTGTTGATCACCCACGACTTTGAAATCATCAGTCATTGGACCGATCATACCAATGTTCTTTATTGTGGACAGCTCGTTGAGTCCGGAAAAACATCGGATATCATTACGAAACCATTTCACCCATACACAGATGCTCTGATCACGAGTGTACCTGATTTCAAAGAAGCAACCGCGCATAAGCAAAAGCTTGTGACCTTACCAGGTACAATACCATCACTTGAACACCTCCCCATTGGCTGCCGCTTAGGGCCAAGGTGCCCAAACGCCAAGCGAGAGTGCGTCATTGCACCAAAAATGACAAAACGGCAAAGTCATAGTGTTGCCTGTCATTTTCCACTGAATTTAACCAAGAAAGAAACCATCACATGAGCGCGCTCCTTGAAGTTCATAATCTTTGTAAGAACTATCCAATGCCAGGAACATTGCTTTATCGGCAGCAGATCACTGCTCTCTACCCGCTCACATTTACCCTTGAGCGTCAGCAATCTCTCGCAATCATTGGAGAGGCTGGTTCTGGAAAAAGTACTTTAGCAAGGCTGCTGGCTGGCGTCGAAAAGCCGACTTCAGGTGATATTATTCTCAACGGTTATCCATTAACTGAAAAACTCCAACGCCAACGTCATAAAGACATACGGCTTATTTTCCAAGATGCGAAAGACTCTCTGAGTCCAGGTGTTAAAATTGGCTCGACTCTCGACAATGCCTTAAAACTCAATACCGACTTGGCGAAAGAAGAACGTATCCAGAAAATCGGCCGAACGCTCATTAAAGTCGGTTTACTACCAGAACATGCTGAGTATTACCCACACATGCTATCTGGTGGGCAGCTACAACGCATTGCGCTTGCCCGTGCCTTAATCCTTGATCCACAAATCGTTATCTTGGATGAAGCGCTTGGTGCGCTTGATCCATCTATCCGGGCTCAAATCGTCAATCTGCTTTTGGAACTTCAGGAATCGATGCATTTGTCTTACATCATCGTGACCCACCAGCTCAATCTCGTGAAACATATGAGCGATAATGTCCTAGTTTTGAATGAAGGCAAGCTGGTCGAAAGCAATGAAACAAACCGCTTATTTATGTCACCTACTCATGAATATACGCAAAGAATGATTGCAAGTCGTAACATTTAACGAGTTGAACGAAAACCTATGACCACCGAAGACTTTTTATTTCAGGCATTTATTTTTTTATCCGCCGCTGTTGTTGCCGTTCCTATTTCTAAAAAGGTAGGGCTAGGTTCGGTTTTGGGCTATTTAATTGCAGGGTTTGTCATTGGCCCTTCAGCACTGGAGCTTGTCGGTGACGAAATCAAAGATATTATGCATTTTGCTGAATTTGGTGTAGTCATGATGCTCTTTCTTGTCGGCCTTGAGCTGCAACCGAGTAAGTTATGGGCCATGAAAGTCCCTATCTTAGGGCTTGGTGGTGCACAGGTCACTCTCACATCTGTCTGTGGCTTTGCAATTGGCCTTGGACTCGGGCTCCCTTGGGAAAAAGCCCTTGCAATCTCGCTCATTCTTTCCCTGTCCTCTACCGCAATTGTTTTAAGCTCTTTGTCAGAGCGTGGCATGATGAAAACCAGTACAGGAAACCAGATTTTCTCTGTTTTGTTGTTTCAAGACATTGCCATGTTACCAATCTTGGCTTTTCTGCCATTACTTGCCATGGAAATTCAAACGAAAACAGCAGAATCGAATGGTTTGATTGAAACACTGATTATTCTAGGCAGTATTGCGGGGATTATTCTCGCAGGACGATTTTTGATTCGGCCAATATTCAGGATCATTGCAACAACAAAACTTCGAGAGTTGTTTACTGCTGCTGCATTAACGCTTGTTATCGGTATCACGCTACTCATGCATATGATTGGATTATCCGCCGCATTGGGTGCATTTGTTGCAGGCGTTGTTCTAGCAGATAATGAGTATCGACATGAAATAGAAGCGGAAATCGAACCATTTAAAGGCCTGTTGCTTGGCCTATTTTTCATTACAGTTGGTGCAAGTATTAACATCAATGTTCTGCTTGCAGCACCATGGATTATTGCCGGTGTTGTGGCAACTTTAATGACCGTGAAGTTTATCGTTGTCTTTTCAGTTGCACGCGTATTCCACCAATCCAGCAATCACAGTACGATGATCGCTGCCGCATTATGTCAGGGTGGCGAATTTGCTTTCGTCTTATTCAACTTTGCCCAGCAAAACCAAGTACTCCCACTTGAAATCACACAACCACTTACCGTTGCCGTCGCCATTTCAATGGCACTCGCGCCACTTGTGATGAATGCATTATTCAAATTGGTTGAAACGCAAATGGTTCAAAAGAGTGATATCACACCCACTGAGCATGATGTCGTGAATAAGTCTCCGCGCGTGATCATTGCTGGGTTTGGACGTTTTGGGCAAATTGTTGGCCGCCTAGTTAGAAAAAGCGGACACCAAGTCACCATCTTGGAACATGATGCCAATCAGGTTGAACTGCTACGCCAGTTTAATAACGAAGTGTTCTTTGGCGATGCAGGAAGAAAGGACTTGCTTGAACTTGCTGGCGCGCATGATGCCGAAATTTTTGTCATTGCGATCGATGATCATGAAAAAAGCCTTGAGATCTTGCATATGGTGAAGAAACACTTTCCAAACCTGACTATTTTCGCAAGAGCACGGGGTCGAAGAGAAGCACATGAACTTCATCGAGCTGGTGCAGACAAATTCATTCGAGAGACATTTGACTCTGCCCTTCACTTGGGAAATGAGGTTTTGCAAAGTCTGGGAAGCTCAGCACAACAAGCAAGTGCTGCAGCACAAGCATTTCGTCAACATGATGAGCATTCAATATTCGCAATGACAGATTTGCTTGATGATAGGCAAGCATATATTTCAACTGCGATTGCAAATGCTGAAGAGCTTGAATCCATCTTGAAAAAAGAGTTTATTTCTGAAGACAAGAAATAATATGGTCGATGAAAGCGCGCTCCACACAGCACGCTTTCAACGACATATGTTGAATTCCTAAAGCCGAAATGCGCTAGGAGCACCTAGCCTTTCATTCGTGACTGTATACCTTCCTGGCGCAAACGAAAGCCTTCCGTTGGGATATCGAACGCGAAAAATTGACCAATCGGAATATCTACTTTCTGCGGGTTGGGCCACTTCCCCATTCCGGCAATACTGATTGGCATTGGTATATTGGTCCGCCAAAATCGTATAGTATTTCATTCTTCCCCCACTTTGGGTGTAATAATACCCCCACACCCCAGTAATCGGGATACGCTCATTATTTGAGTCTCTCGCCCAATCCCATCGGGAACCATCTCTCGGCGCACAAAATATATAAACTGGATCATCCGTTGCTGTCGAATGAAAAGGAAGCAAAGATAGTCCAACGAGGGTACTAAACATAACACGACGAATCAAAATCAAATCTCCTGTTGCTTTTGCAAGCACGGAAGATAATGCGTCCCCAAAAACAGATCAATCAAAATTATTAAAAATTTTAAAACATTTTTAAAAATAAGTGATTATGAAGATTTATAAATGCATAGCAGCAGTCTCAATATGAGGCTGCTGCTGTAAGTGAGATTATTGGGTTCTTCGGCTTCTCAACGTAATTACAAATAAAATAAGCAGTAACCAACTCATCGAGCCGCCACTGCTTGAGCCAAAGCTCGTTGTGCCAGTGTCTGTATCATTCGTGCTCGTGTCTGTACTCCCTGTGTCAGTATTGTTTGAGCTGCCATTTGATGAACCATTTCCATTACCGATACCAACACTACTATCTCCTGAACCACTATCTCCTGAACCACTATCACCAGAACCGCTATCTCCTGAACCCGGATCAGTGCTAGGCGCTCCGGCTATGATGGGAATGCTGACTCTTCCAACATCCGTTTCTCCATCCCCATCAGAGATGGTATAATCAACCGTCACCGTACCGCTATCACCAGCTGCCGCTGTATAAGTAAAGCCATTTGTAGAACTCTGTAAAGTGCCATTTCCACTGACGATTGTGGCTGTTGTCACTGTGAGCGCATCACCATCAACATCAGAGGTATTGGAGAGGACATTCACTGTTGTTTGCTGACCTGCTTGTAAGTTTGCTACTGTGAAATCATTTGCAATAGGTGCATCATTGACGGGTGTAATCGTCACTTGTGCTACTTTGGTTGTTGATGAAGCTAAGCTAGCAGGTGACACTTCAATGGTTAAATCTAAGGACCCAGTAAAGTTAGCACTCGGAGTCACTTGAGCACCAGAGACGGTATAGTTTGAAGTTGAAGTCGTGACAACTTGAAAAGTAAAATCATCGCTATTCGAAAGGGTTATCTGAGACTTTAAAACTGTAAAAACCGTATCTTCAACGCTTGGTGGAATTGCGACAGTGATTGCACTTGCAGGGAGCGTTGTCCCAGTGGTAATTGCATGGTTTTTAGCGCTCACGGCATATACTATATGATTGACACAGCTGACTTTAATTCTTCCATTACTTGACACATTATTCCCAACCGTAATCGTTGCAGAGCCATCATTCGGTGTTGATGCGATTAAGGTTTCCGTGAAATTTGTCCCCCCATTTGTCGATAGCTCAATTTTTACATCTGTACAATTGACAGGGGGTGCGTTTGTATTTGCAACATTCCATGTCACCGTCTGTTGCGAACCAATTTCCCACACGGATGACTCAGTGGGTTGTGTCACTGTAAATGGCCCAGAAGCTGCATCGACCGCAACCTGCATGTTGTCAAAGTCTGTGCCACCATTTTGATCTCGAACCGTCAATCGAAAATTCATTGTACGGCTTGTTGTTGGATAGGTTTCTCCTAGAGAGGGGGTTCCACCTTGCAAGACATCAGACACCTTTGGAAAAGAACGTTCTGTCGACGTTGTTGGGGTAAATGAACGGAATAAAGGTCTTGAACCATTATCAACCATTTCAGCAACAGAGCTAGATGCTGTCCCTAAATCGAACTGCTCCCAAACGTATAATAGCGTATCTCCATCTGCATCGGTTCCACTCCCAGTCAGCATAAATGGAGTATTGGCAGGGATCGTAAAATTTCCACCCGCGTCAGCGACAGGTGCATCATTCGTTTGAACAACCGTCGTTCCACATGAAGTATTATCAGATAAGTGAGCATTGATTTCGTCGATAGATGCAGCATGAAAATAGGGGTCTGTGTTTGATTGTAAATTCTGAGTGTCACATATCCCCGCATAAGCCATCACTGTCGTACCACTACCAGGCTCATACGCGACACCACTACTCCGACTGCCACCACAGTTGCTCGTTGTACCATTAAATGTGTGTCGTGCATTGAGCTGGTGCCCAAGTTCATGGGACACAAAATCGATGTAAAATGCATCTCCTTCAGGTGAAGACGCTCCTGTCACTCCTTGAGATTTAATTGCACTACTTGAACAAGCAACACCGAGGCCTGCAAATCCACCACCGCCTGTAGAAACAACATGACCTATATCATAATTGGCAACACCAATGGTTGCTGCTTGCTCATCATCGTTAATATCAATATCCTGACTTGTATTGTTCGTAAAAGGATCAGTCGCTGCATCTAAATAAATCACAGCATCATTATTTGCGATGAGTTGAAAGGTGATATTGACATCAACTTCATACACCTGGTTCACTCGCGTGACAAGCTTCGCGAGTTCAGCGGCAACAGCGGATTTTTTATCCGCATCCGTTGTCGCACTCGTTTGATTAAAATGAAATGCGGAATATTCACCTGTTGTCGATATTGCAAGCCGAAGTGTACGGCGGCTCGTTGCTCTTGCTGCCCGCTTTAATGGTGGATCTAACTTCCGACTTTCTTCTTGATACAACACCTTATCCACCGGAAAGTTTTCTGGAGGGCGAACACCATCTCGCGTATACACTTGATAATACATACCGTCAGTTTTTTTGACTGCATCGATAAACACGTATTTGCCCTGATAGAGATACATGCCATGAAACCCATATGGCGACATTCCAAAGCGTCCAATTTGTTGTCCTGTGTCATCTTTACCGATATATGACTTAATCTCAGGAAATTTTGCCGCAAGTTCTGGTGCCATGACTGAATCATTGGATAATAATACGCTAACCATCTGGCCATCTGGTGCAGGTACTTCTATCTGGATTTGTGCTTGCTCGATTCTATTTTGAAAACGAGGGATATCGAGCCGATAAAGTTGATATTCCACAACCCTTGGATTCAGTGCCATTCCCTCTCTTTGCATCATACTGACTGATTCCCAAAGTGCTGCTGTCACCCAAAAACTGGGAAAAAGAGCCAATAACATTGAGATCATTCTGATCCATCGATTATTCATGGGTGCGCTCCATTAAAGATTGGACAGCTGACTATCACGTTTACACATTCTCATAACTTCATCACCTTGAATGTGATACGATTCATAGACATGACAGATAACACTCAGTGTAGTCGAAATAAAACCAAATTATGAAAGCCGTCCTTTTAGATAGAGCAACCTTAGGCGATGTTCATTTAACCCCGATTCGTGAGAGCGTATCGTCTCTAACTTGTTTCGACTATTCAACTGAAGAAGAAGCAATACACCGCTTGCAAGATGCTGATATCTGTATCACGAATAAAGTACCAATATCAGAAGCCACACTGGCACAACTCCCACAGCTCAAACTGATCTGCGTCGCAGCAACGGGAACAAATGTGATTAATTTAAATGCAGCACAACAGCGAAAGGTTCCTATCTGTAATATTAGAAACTACGCAGGGACATCAATTGCACAGCATGTATTCTCTTTACTACTGAACTTAACTTCACAAACACATCAGTACATCCAAGATGTTCAACACAAGCGTTGGTCGAAAAGCCCAATTTTCTGTCGACTGGATTACCCAATGATGGAATTAAAGGGAAAAACACTTGGAATTATTGGTTATGGGACATTAGGCCAAAGCATTGAAAAAATCGCGCATGCATTTGAAATGAAGGTGCTCATTGCTGAGCGTCAGCATGCAGATTCGATTCGCCCTGGACGAATCTCTTTTGATGAAGTACTCCGTTGTGCTGATATCATCACTTTACATTGCCCATTGACTGGTGAAACACATCATTTATTTTCCGAAAACACCTTTCAAAAGATGAAGAGAACGGCTGTTCTCATCAACACAGCGCGGGGAGATATTATCGATCATCATGCACTTAAGATAGCTTTAACAGAACACCAAATTGCAGGCGCAGCATTGGATGTCCTTGATCAAGAACCGCCACCTGAAGATCACATACTGCTCCAAGACGCCATCCCAAACCTGCTGATTACACCCCATATTGCTTGGGCGACTCAAGAAAGCCGACAACGCCTTGTTTCACAGATTGGAAATATTATCCGAAGTTTTCAACAGGATGTACTGATCAATCAAGTTTGCTAAGGCATGCGCATCTACCATATAAATCGAGGCTGGCTGCATTTTATACGAAACAGAGGCGCTCAACCTGTTTTCCTTTTGGATTCAGCGCTTTTCACTAGATAGTTAGCCTTTTTACCGCTAAGATCCAATCATAAGAATACTAATTTTTTGACATATATGTGGTTTTGGATACGACACATTACTGTTGCGATTGTTCTTCTCGGCTTTGCAGCATGGTTGCTCACCAACCCGAATGCTTTAGTCACGGAAGGAAAAAAGCCAGGACAGGGTAAAGGAAACTTTAGCCAGGCAGCTGAAGGCATGTCTAACTTTTATGCGAAAGTTCGTTCTGCAATCGGATCCAACAGTGAAAAAAACAAAAAGTATGTCGTCCAATTACCAAAACCAAAATTCACACTTGATTCTGTCCTATTAGAAAGAAGCCGCACGGTGAAACCATCCGATTCTAAATGGGTTGGTAAAGTCATGAATCGTCGTTTCCGTAAAGGAGAAACACTCAAAGAAACGTTAGGAAATTATGCACGACAAGAAGGGTTTGAACTGATTTGGTGGTTAAAACAAGATTATGTTGTGAAGCATTACTTTCATGTTGATGGAAATTTTTTATCCACACTTCACCGCGTTGCAAAAGCTGTTGACGCTGACTTTTCAGAAGAAGTGAAAGCTTACTTTTGCCCCCAAGAGCGTGCCTTAATCATCACAGACAAAGTCACCGGTTATGTCAAAAAATACTGTATTGCCGCAGGTGATGATTACATTGAAAGTCAGTCTAGTTACCGCCATCGTTTTGAAAAAGAGCCTGCCAAAATTTAGTAACACGTATCAAGTGGGACTCCATCGACTGTTTATCAATTTTCGCTGCTTCATTTTGCAAGGCTTTTGCATGGATCTGTCTTCGAAGGGAAATGTAGCTTTCTTTGAGCATATTTCCAACTTCTTGCGTGATCACACCAACATCTTCGAGCGTTTCGATCAATCGAATATTATCCGACCACTTTAAGAGCTGCGGAAATTGTGCTGCATGCGCTAATACAAGATATTGAACAATAAATTCAATATCTGCAATCCCGCCTTTTCCTTGCTTTAAGTCGACCCACTCACTATCTGAGTTATCCAAATTATCACGCATTTTCTGACGCATTTGAACGATATCAAGCTTCAGTTTGTTCAAATCGCGTTTTGAAATCAAAATTTGGTGCCGAATTTTATCAAAGCATTGCTCTAATGCCGCAGAACCATAAACTGGCCTGGCTCTCACCAATGCCTGATGTTCCCAAGTCCATGCTTCTTCAGCCTGATACTCTGCAAATGTCTCAATATGAATAGCAAGCAAGCCAGATTGACCTGAAGGTCTGAGACGGGTGTCAATTTCGTACAACTCCCCTGTCGTCATTTTGGTTGATGATAAATGCAAGATCCGCTGAACTAACTTTAAATAAAATTGACGAGAATCAATCTGCTTTGGCCCTGATGTCTGCCCCGAGGAATGACATTGATGTAAAAAAACCAGATCTAAATCAGAGTTATATCCCAGCTCGATACCACCAAATTTCCCATAAGCAAGAATCAATACCCCTTTTTCACCCGTTTGCGCCATACCATCTGGGAATCCATACTTTTCAACCATCTGTAACCAAGCATGCTCTACCATTGTGCTAAGAAGCACTTCCCCAAGTTTTGTAAGGTGATCGCTGACTTTCATCAGAGGGAGCACTTCTGTAATATCTGCTGCTGCAATTCTGAGTTGATGAATATGCTTAAAGTGGCGTAATGCCTCCATCAAACCTTCTAGATCTTGTGGATCAACGCGTAATAAAAATTCCCTCAGTTCCGTTTCATAGTCATCTAAAGGCGTCGGTTGATAGAGATGAATCGGATCAAGTAATTCATCCAACAAGAGTGGATATCGACAGAGATACGCTGTGATCCATTCGCTCTTGTGACATAACTGGAGTAATTGTTTTAAGGCACCTTGATTCTCTAATAACAACTCAAGGTAGGCTGTTCGGCTGAGTATTGCTTCAATCACCTGACAAACTCGGCTCAATACCAAAATTTCATTTGGAAACTCATACACACATGTGATCACTTTAGGAAGTAACTTATCTAAAGCAGCTCGCCCACGCTGACCCATCGAGCTTTTCTGTGCTTTTTCCCTGATCGATAGGATCACTTCTATGAGTGGAGAGTCCGCTTTTATTGCTTCTTGTGGTAATTGTGACTGCGCCCATAGCCATTCCGCTTCATCTTCCTCTGACGACTCTTCCTCCGGCTCCTGGATCAACAGGCTGAATTCATCATGAATCAACTTTTGTGTTTGAACGACTTTCTCTTTCAGCGCAATATAATTAGGCATGTGAGAAACATAGGCTAAGCGTGCCTGATCAAGCAAAGAGGATGGCAGAAACTGTGTTTGCTGATCAGCAAAAGCTTGGACAGCATGTTCCAAATGCCGCATAAACAGGTAAGCATCATGTAGTTTTTGAGCGACATCAGGTGGGAGTACACCACTTTTTTCAAGGACATCCAATGCTTGAAACACAGATCGCACTTGGAGACTTTTATCTTTTCCACCTCGAATCAATTGCAAGGCTTGACAGATAAACTCAACTTCCCTGATCCCACCACGCCCAAGTTTTAAGTTATCTTCCAATTGGCGACGACGGGTCTCTTGAATAATCAGCTTTTTCATTTTTCGCAGTGCATCAATCACACTAAAATCGATGTAACGCCGAAATACAAAAGGGCGGATCAGTTCATAGAATGTTTCACAGTCATGTGAAGGGAGCACACTTCTGGCTTTAAGCATCGCATAACGTTCCCACTCCCGACCTTGCTCTTGATAATAATCTTCCATTGCATCGAATGAAAATACCAACGGTCCGCTATCTCCAAAGGGCCGTAGACGCATATCGACACGAAAGACCCGCCCATACATGGTCACTTGGTCCAAATGTGTAATCAGGCGCTGTGCCAGTTTTGTAAAATATAACTGATGATCAACGGATTGACGGCCACCTTGGGTTTGTCCATGTTCAGGAAATGTAAAAATCAGATCGATATCTGATGAAAAATTCAGTTCATTTGCCCCAAGCTTACCCATTCCCAGGACCAACAATGGCATCGGTTTTCCTTGTTCATTCATCGCCTCCCCATACCTTGGCTTGAGAGAAGCTCTTGCTTCTTCATATGCGAGTTGAACAAATCGATCGGCACTTTGCGAAATCAAAGGAAATGTCTCAGCGACAGTTTTTTGCGCCGTTAAATGCTTCGCAGCAATCCAAACAAACATGATGTGGCGGGCTAGACGTAATTGAGCTGAAAAGTCACTGACGCCACTTTGCTTAAGTGAAGAAATACATTCGTCAAGATTGGGTGGCGTTGATTGAAAAAGGCACTTTTGAGTCACCAGATGATCTGTAACCTGTGGAAACCGTTCCAGCACATCCATAATAAAATCACTGAGACCCAACATCTGGGCCAGATGTTGTTTTTGCCCTGATGTTAACAGTGGAATGACATCAGGAAACTTTTCGCTGAATCGGGAGAAACATACCGTTGCATGCGTTTGTATAGCCGTAGGAAGCTCTTTCATGGGAATGTTCTTTTCAGGGTTATCGCCAGTAAGGTTCCAGTTTTAGCCCTGATAATCGTGATTGCTCCATGGCTAGCAATACACTCTCTATTTTACGGGCCAACCAGGATTGCAGCACCGTTTGCGTCTGTGGCGCAAGGCTTGTTTGCTTTTCCTGAAGATATGCGTAAGTTGCTAGCTCATCAATTCCTTGAAGCAAGTCCATCCAAGGGGCTCTAAACTCCAATCGTTCTTCTGGCTCAAACAACTCGCCAAGACAGGCACCTGTTAGTAAATTTCTACGAAGTAAACCTTGCTGACCAATATATTTTTCTGCCTCAATCGTTTCTTCTTCTGGAAGTAACTTACTGATCTCTCGCCAGTCTCTTTCTAAGAGTGCACTAGCTTCTAAAATAATGGGTTGAACTAATGTGTCCTTCTCTAATGGACTCAATGTGTCCTTCCAAGGAATACCCAGTAACCATTCTCCAAGACCAAACATCAAACGGGTATATCGTTTATCAACAAATAAAGCTTCTACTGTTTCTCTTTGCGGAAGCTGGCTTTGTTCCTCATTTAATATGGTTTCTAAAGCCTGCCAAAGTTCTTTTTTCTTTTTTTGCCGACCTTGGTACTCGACCAGGATATTTAGATGAAAAAAAGCATCAACCCATTTTAATTCGCCAAGTAGCCACTTTAAATCATCATGAAGTGCTTGGCTAAGAGATTTCGGGATGAATCCCTTAAACAACCAAAGCGTATGTCGAATCAGCGCAAGCGCATCGCGAACACGATATAAGGCGACAATGTCACCCGTTTGAAGATAACATTGTTCATGGTGTTGAAGAGTTTTTAATCCATAAGTGAGACACGCTAGATGCGAATCTACCACAGTCATCTTTCGCTCAAGCGGCACACTCCCTAACGACTGATAGGCCGTCAGTGGATTCTGGTCAGCAAGCCGATACCCACGCTCTGCTTTACTCTGAGAACCTAATCGAACCTGATATTGGGCAGCGATGTGCTTCGCGATAGCAAATAAATCTTCAACCTTGCCATCGACCAGTTCAATTTCAATTTCATAGATAGGCTGCTGCCTGCATGCTGCTGAAATATAACCTTGGTCTAAAACAACTTCCGCTTGTGTGTTTTCGTATTGAATTTGGAATTTTTGCCGCTCAAAATCTGTTGAGAACAACGGTGCCAGTTGCAAACAAACTGCACCAAATGGAAACCCTTCCGGCCAAATCTTAGAATCAAATTGAGTTAAATTCGGCTCATCATGCGTAATCGGAAGATTAAATTCCGGTCGTTGATGCATGCCCCCCACCACTTTTCCTGATAACTTAATCGTTTGCTCTCCAGCACCATCAACCCAACGCGTTCTCAGACCAATGTCATAATAACGAAGTGTCCGTTCGGGGGTATCATAGTAGGTATTTTTCAGTTGTTTTTTATCACTGGATAAGACTTGGCAAAAGTCGGCAAGCACATCAGATAAAGGTTTTTCTGATGCAGACAGAAGCAGCTTAATTTCTATTTCAGTATCCATTCGGGCCTGGTTCATGAATTACAACAGATCAACATTACTAAACACCACTGTGGCATGCAAGTGATATCCACATCCAATCACACGAAAAAACACCAAGTTTTCATCTACACTTGCCTTAGGTGTAGAGTAATTCTAATATGCAGCCTCTAACCTATCGAAAATTAAAACATAAACTGGGAAGGCAAATGTTCAAGCCATGTTTTTTCGCGCTCACACTTATATTTTCAGGAACCGCTTTCAAATCATTTGCAGAAGTGGAAACGCAACAATCAACAGAAACGACCGCGACAAACACACCTGAAGCTTCACCCACTCCAGAAGCACCATCTATTCCCGCCAAAACTGCTTTTATCACCGATGAAGTCATCGTCTACTATCATTCCGGCCCAGGGAAGAATTATCGAATTATTGGAAATACATTTTCTGGTCATGAAGTTCAAATTCACCCTGAGTCAGAAAAGGACGGATACGTTAAAATTACAGATGTCAAAGGGCGCGATGGCTGGATCCAAAAGGAATTTGTGAAGACAGGTCCTGGTCTTCGATTAAAATTGGCAACATTACAAAAAGAAATGACACAAGTTAGTCAGCAACTTGAGGAAGCCAGTGTTTCTTTAACCCCATTACAAGAAGATAATGCGCTGTTGGAAGAACAGAACGATAAACTGCAAAAAAAACAGGCCGAGCTGACGAAAGAAGTCAAAAAATTAAGGGCTGCCCTCTCAGAAAAAGGTCAGTCCCAACAAACTGAGTTTATGCTCTACGGTGCATGTATTGCAGGCGGTGGGTTTCTGCTGGGATTAATCATTAGCCTGACGATGGGACGTAAGACTAGAAGAGAGCCAAACTACTGGTCATAAGGCCAATTTTTCATTATAAAGGATGAGGTATATTGATTGCCTCGTCCCCTTCTATCAAAAGCGTGATGTTCATTCTTCTTTTTTGGATTTGGATTCTATATACTGGCGAGCAAATTTGAACACGGCTTGCGAATTTCTCGCACTCATCAAGCCACTTCGATAAGGTTTAACTATGTTCAAAGCCAGTGAGGTTTTAGCACCGGGCTATGCGCCGGTCGATTTATCCCAATTTCGTCAAGCAATCACCAACAATTATATTGTTGACGAAGATCAGTATTTACAAGAATTACTGAAACTTGTCCCAAATGATCCCAACGAGTTGAATCAACTGACTCGCAATGCAGAGGCGCTCGTCAGCCAAGTTCGCGAAGGCGCTTCTGGTGGTGATGGCATTGATGCATTTCTTCAAGAGTACAGCTTGGATACACAAGAAGGTATCATCTTAATGTGCCTTGCAGAGGCTTTGCTTCGTATTCCAGACGCAGCAACCGCGGATGCATTGATTAAGGATAAACTCGATGGTGCAGACTGGGAAAAGCACTTAAAACAAAGTGACTCCTTACTTGTTAATGCCTCTACATGGGGATTAATGCTGACCGGCAAAGTCCTGCATATGGACAAAAAGATGGATGGATCGCCAAGCAACTTACTGAATCGTATGGTGAATAAGCTTGGTGAACCCGTTGTTCGCAGCTCCATGTACACAGCCATGAAAATCATGGGCAAACAGTTCGTCCTTGGCCGTAATATTGGCGAAGCATTGAAGTCCGCACACAAGTCTCGTGAGCACGGCTATACCCATAGCTTTGATATGTTGGGCGAGGCCGCTTTAACGATGGCAGATGCAGAGAAATACTGGCAATCCTATTCAAACGCAATCAAAAAAGTCAGCGAAGAAACTTACCGTAACCCAGCCATTTCTCGCCCAACAATTTCGATTAAGCTATCCGCGCTACATCCAAGATATGAGGTTGCATGTTCTGATCGCGTTTTGACAGAAATGGCAGATAGTGTTGGCAAACTCATTGCCCAAGCAAGAGAGCAAAATGTCGGCATTACTATTGATGCAGAGGAGATGGATCGCTTAGAGCTGTCTCTCGATCTATTCGAAAAACTTTATCGTAGCGATATTGCAAAAGGCTGGGGCAATTTAGGTCTTGTTGTTCAGGCTTACTCAAAACGTGCACTTCCAGTCCTTTGTTGGTTGACTGCACTTGCAAAAGAGCAAGGCGATGAAATCCCTGTTCGTCTTGTCAAAGGCGCTTATTGGGATAGCGAAATCAAATTGTGTCAGCAAATGGGAATTGAAGGCTATCCGGTCTTTACCCGTAAAGCGAGTACAGATGCCTCTTACCTCGCATGCGCCCGCTTCTTGCTTAGCGATGCAACACGTGGGGCGATCTACCCTCAGTTTGCAACTCACAATGCACATACAGTTGTTTGTATTCAAAATATTGCTGGCGATCGTCAGTACGAATTCCAGCGTCTGCACGGGATGGGTGAAGAACTTTACGATACTGTACTCAGCAAGGCGAATGGCACTCAGTGTCGTATTTATGCACCTGTAGGAGAGCATAAAGATCTACTGCCGTATCTTGTGAGACGTCTATTGGAAAATGGAGCAAATACATCATTTGTTCATAAGTTGATTGACCCAAATACACCCGTCAGCAGCTTGACCGAACACCCAGTCAACACATTGGCAAAGTTTGAATCTCTGGCGAATGACAAAATCACTTTGCCACAGCATATCTATGGCGAGCGCTTGAACTCCCAAGGCACAAATTTGCATATTGAGTCACAAGCAAATCCATTCTTCCAAGGGCTAGATCAGTTTAAAACACAAAAATGGACTGCTGCCCCAATTGTTGATGGAAAAGATGTCTTCAGTGATGACATCAAAGCTGTACATAGCCCACAAAATCAAATTTTAGAAGTTGGCACAATTTATTGGGCCGATCAAAAAATCACAAATCAGGCATTGGACAGTGCCGTCAAGGCATTCCCGTCATGGCGTGACACCCCTGTTGAACAACGCGCTGCTTATTTGGATAAAGTTGCCGACCTCCTTGAGTCCAATAAACACGAGCTCATTGCATTATGTACCCGCGAAGCAGGGAAAACGATGCAAGATGGCATTGATGAAGTCCGTGAAGCCGTTGATTTCTGTCGATACTACGCAGACCAAGCACGCAACCACCTTGCAGGCTCAATCACATTGCCAGGACCAACGGGTGAATCAAATGAACTGTCGGTTCAAGGCCGTGGCGCATTCGTGTGTATCAGCCCTTGGAACTTCCCGCTTGCGATTTTCCTAGGTCAAGTTGCAGCAGCACTTGTTGCTGGTAATACTGTTCTTGCGAAACCAGCAGAGCAAACTGGTATTGTTGGATATCGTGCCATTCAGCTGATGCATGAAGCAGGTATCCCAGGAAATGTCCTCCATTTTCTTCCTGGTGATGGTGCAACTGTTGGTGCTCGCCTGACTTCTGACGAGCGAGTTGTCGGTGTTTGCTTTACGGGTTCAACAGTGACAGCACAAGTGATCAACCGCGCACTTGCTGCCCGGAATGGTGCTATCGCCACATTGATTGCTGAGACAGGTGGCCAAAATGCGATGTTAGTTGATAGTACAGCACTTCCTGAGCAAGTTGTGCAAGATCTTGTTGCATCAGCATTTACAAGTGCAGGACAGCGATGCTCTGCATGTCGTGTTGCTTACCTTCAAGACGATATCGCTGACCGTGTGATTGAATTAATCAAAGGCGCAATGCAAGAATTGAGTGTCAGCGATCCTTGGTTGTACAAAACAGATGTCGGCCCGGTCATTGATTCAGATGCAAAAGGAAGCCTTGAAGCACATCTACAGGAAGTCACGCAATATGGTAAGATCCTCAATCAACTTGCACTTCCAGCAGAAACGAACCAAGGTCAATATGTCGCGCCAACATTAGTTGAAATCAACCAGATCGACGATCTGAAGAAAGAAAACTTCGGTCCAATCCTTCATGTTGTTCGTTACAAATCAAAAGATTTGGAGAAGGTTCTGGACAGCATCAACAATACTGGTTTTGGGTTAACACTTGGTATTCATAGCCGAAACGAATCCCATGCTCAGTATATTGCTGATCGTATTCAGGTTGGTAATGTCTACATCAACCGCAACCAAATTGGTGCTGTTGTTGGTGTTCAACCATTCGGTGGACAAGGACTCTCCGGTACAGGACCAAAAGCAGGTGGACCACACTATCTGTTCCGTTTTGTGACAGAAAAAACGCGCACAAATAACTTAACCGCTGTTGGTGGTAATGCAACACTACTTGCGTTAGGTGATGGTTAATCACACTTCCCCAGCCTCACGGCTGGGGAATTTCTCTCACTTTCATCAGGAGCAACCAAGATGCAAACTGATGTTCAAACTGCTTACCTCCGCCTCAATCAATGGTTTCAGGCGCATGCACCTGAATATATCAGGCACCCAAAGCAACCAAACCAAACACAAGACATCGCGGAATTAGCCAATTATTTTCAACGACAATTGCCAGAAGAATACATAACATGGTTGATGCTTGATGAGCCCAATCCATGTATTCAATCTCTCTTTGGAGATGGAACACTGGAAACAATGCAGCTATTACTTCAACCAAGTCAGATCATTCAAACCCGGCAAAATTATCAGAAAAAAGCAGCAAAATCGGCGCACCTTCTTGAACTATTTGATACACACCAGAGCATACAGCACAAGTTGTTTGATCCACACTGGCTTCCGTTTGCTGACGACAATCGCCAAGCAACATTATGGGTTGACCTTAACCCAGGACCAACTGGTACGTTTGGCCAATTAATTTATCTATCACTCGAGCAAACCGCCCGGTTTGTATACGCTGAATCAATTCCATCATGCTTTAAAAACCTTCTTTCACACCTCGAGCAAAACGGCCTGATATTGAAGAAAAAAGAAAGAATGAATGAAAACAATTTTGATGACATAGATTTTGATGAAGAAAACTTTGACGATCCGAGAAGTCAAAAAGAGGCAGAAGAGAAGCTCAGTCGCTTTTATCGCTCTCATCGACGTTAATCCGGTCATTTATCCTCAAGTAGGTCAAGAATTTGCTACCTTTATAACAGGTGTCTTTCTTATTCGAGAATATATTTTTCCATGATCGAAACACTCGATGTTGACCAACTTGAACCAGGCATGTTCGTCAATAGTGTACTCAAGCAAAAAGGTCGCAAGAAAATCAAAACCAAAGGCTGGGTCAGAACGGCTGAGGCGATTGAAAGCTTGAAACGTTCTGGTATTTTAGTGGTCACCGTCGATACCGATAAGCGACTTCCAGGCGAAGATGAGCAAGAAGAACCTGAAGAAGAGCCGATTGAGGAAGATGAAGAAGATGAAATGGTTGATGGAAAGATCCCCATCAAAAAGGAGTTGATCCGTGCAGAAGACATTTACCGAGAGGCAAAAGTTCTCCAACGTAAAGCTTTAAGCTGTTTGAAAAGCGATCTCCCAATTGATGTCGGTTCCTTTATCGACATTGGTGGCAATATGGTCAATTCGGTCTTCCGGAATCATGATGCGCTTTCTTTTATGACCCGTATCCGTTCGAAAGATGAATATTTACTGGAGCATTCGATCAACGTTGCGATATTGATGGCTATTTTCGGCAAGTTTCTAGAAATGGACAAGCAAACAATCCTAAGCATCACGATTGGCGCACTCCTGCATGATATTGGCAAAATCAAAGTACCCGATGAGATCCTCAATAAACCAGGTAAACTCACGGAAGAAGAGTTTTGTGAAATGAAAATGCATGTTGTCCATGGTCGGAATGCGTTGCTAGAACATGATGTTGATGAACTCACACTGGAGGTTGCTGCATTTCACCATGAGAAGCTGGATGGTACAGGTTACCCACATGCACTTGATGCTGATGAGCTATCCATATATGCACGGATGATTGCAATTTGTGATGTCTATGATGCGTTAACGGGCGATCGTTGCTACAAAGATGGTATGCCACCCGTTGCTGCGCTAAAAATCCTTAGAAAGGATTCAGGCCCTCATTTTGATACCGATCTCGTGAATAAATTCATTAATTGTATGGGCGTTCACCCTGTCGGCTCACTCGTCAAACTTAAGAGTGATAAAATTGGTCTTGTCATGGAATCGAACAAAGCTGAACCCCTTCGTCCCATCGTCAAAACTTTTTATAGTACAAAGTTTTATCGATATACGGAAATTAGAGATATTAATTTAGCAGATCCTAAGATCTCCGATGATATTGAAAGCCCGGCAAAGGCCGAAGAATATAAAATAGACCTTCACCGTTTCGTCAATACCGTCTTATTTTCTTCTTAGGGCATGCCTTCCCAGGTTGTAAGTGCGGGCAGAGAAAAATCTTCACCGTACATGCGCATGATGACGTGGTTTTGTTCAATTCTGCGGATTTGAATATCTGCTGTGATCCACTGTTTTTCTTGTAACGTCTTGTCATTCACCTTGATCCAACGTTGATTTTCATCTGTCGCGAAGATATGTGTTTGAAAAGCAAGACGAGGGACATCTTTCACAAATGAGACTGGCATATCATGTAAATCCGTCACGCGATTTGATTGATGAGGTTCTCTCTCTTGAGGTGATGAACTCGCTTGCATGGCAGCTTGGAAGCTACGCACTAGCTCTGGAGAAACATCTTCTAATGGTAGCTCTTCAACCAATTCTGGCTCCTGAGACCTCACTTGTGTGTCCTGAACTTGTTTTGTGATTTCCCGTGGTTTTTGAATCTCAGTTTGAACTTTAGAGATCCCTTTTTTCGAGTCCCATTCGTAAGCTGTTTCTGTTGTTGATGCTGACTTTGCAACAATTGAAGCAGGCTGTGGTTCAGCAGGCATTGTCTTTGGCGTCTGTAGTGTTGAAATTTTCGCTTCAATCTCACTCAGTTTTTGATTGAGTTTCTCATTTTCTTCAGACAAGGATTCAACCGTTGGCGACACATCAGGCTGAATTAATGAAATATCTTTTGCTTGGGTTAGGTTTGTATTTAACTGGGTTCTTTGTGTATGAGCCTGCGATGTAGGAATGGGTTGCTTTTGCAAAGCGGGTTGTGATGTTATTGAACTCAAGCCAAACTGCCCGAGGATAAAGCCAACAGACAAAGCAAGAAGGACTGCAAGCGCAATCACAGCATAAATAAGACGATTGGGAGAACTCTCTGGCGCATAGGCAACAAACGTTGGCTGAGCAAGCTGCTCCCCCCGCGGTGAGGTTTGTTGCTCTGTTTGCTTTCTGTTCAACGCCTCCAGTAAAAACGACATGTCCGACTACCCTTCTTCTGATACTTGAGAGTCTGTATTGACTTCATTCGACTCAATAGGTTCCATAATAGAGCCTAGCGTGATTTTAACTTTCTTTTCAAAAAAGATCCCACCAGCTAAGAACATGGATAAGCATAGAAGACCAATCATAAACCACTTGAGACGTGAGGAGGCCGATTCAACAAGTACATCATCAGAAGATAAATTCCGAAGTAACACTTCATCTGCCGCGGCTTCAATAAGCTTTCGATTAATTGACTGCCGCTGCATGGCATACGCTCCCATGAGGGCCCGCTCACAGATCAGATTGATGAGCCGAGGCACACCACCTGACTGTTTATGAAGCTCTTTCATCGCACTTTTTTCAAATATGGGGCGTTCACACCCAGCAACACGAAGTCGATGCGCGACATAATAAGCCACTTCCTGTTCCGTCAGTGGCATTAAGTGATAACGAGCAGTGATCCGCTGAGCAAGCTGGCGAAGATCACGTCGCTTGAGCAGTTCCTGCAATTCCGGTTGACCAATCAGAATGATCTGCAAAAGTTTCTTCGTATTGGTCTCAAGGTTCGTTAATAGACGTAGCTGCTCCAGAACTTCTGGCTGCAAATGTTGTGCTTCGTCAATCAGCAATAGTGTACTCTTGCCATTTGCATGATTCTCAAGAAGATGTGCTTTGATTTTATCCGTAAGTGACTTGAGTGTTTCCTCGACATCAGCGTACGAAATTTTTAACTCATCACAAATCGTGGATAACAACTCTTGTGCAGATAACGTTGGGTTTAAGATGAATGCGGCTTGAGTATCTTCTGGTAACGTCTCTAGCATACAGCGAGAAATCGTTGTTTTTCCTGTACCAACTTCCCCTGTCAATAAGACGAACCCACCACTCTCTCCCAGCCCATATTTTAAATGAGCTAGAGCCTCTTTATGGCGCGTACTTAAAAATAAATAATCCGGGTTGGGAGCTATGGAAAATGGTGCATCGGTCAGGCCAAAAAATCCGCGGTACATATCCTATCCTGCTGAAAGTTTTATTGCGCAAAAAATTCGTTATCAACATACTTTATTCAAGGCATGTATAATGGCATAAAGTTGTATGAATACCAATCCACAATCATCATCCTGATTGGTCTTAGAGGTAAAAAAATGGATGTCTATTTAGTTGGTGGTGCAGTTCGAGATTCACTATTGGGTCGTCAAGTTACTGAAAGAGACTGGGTTGTTATCGGTGCAACCCCGGAAGAAATGCTTTCCAGTCATTTTCAACAAGTCGGAAAAGATTTTCCGGTATTTCTTCATCCAGAAACAAAAGAAGAATACGCACTGGCAAGAACAGAAAGAAAAACAGGCCATGGCTATAAAGGGTTCACCTGTTATGCAGAACCAAATGTCACATTAGAAGAAGATTTGCAACGTCGTGATTTAACGATCAATGCCATTGCACAAGCCGCAGATGGGACGCTTGTTGATCCCTATGATGGGCAAAAAGATCTTGAGAATAAAGTCCTTCGTCATGTTTCAGAAGCTTTTGCAGAGGATCCTTTACGTGTGCTTCGTGTCGCTCGATTTGCTGCACGATATCATGAATATGGCTTTCAGATTGCACCGGAAACAGAAATTTTGATGAAACAAATGGTCAATACGGGAGAGCTTGAACATCTGACCCCTGAGCGGATTTGGAAAGAGTTCGAAAAGACATTTACAGAAAACAATGCTGCCGTATTTGTTCAAACTCTTCTGGACATTGGCGCGCTTGAAGTGTTTTGTCCTGAACTCGCTCAATCCTGGCAACAGTCTACACAAGAGCGGTTAAACTATGCTGAATCACGGCAATTCAGTGCAACATTACGTTTAGCGAGTCTATTTCAAGATTTAGGTTTTGATATTCAAGATGGAAAATCCGCGCGACTGACTGCAGCCTCGGAAAAACTAAGAATGCCAAAAGAGGTGAAAGATCTCGCTCAATTTACAGCACTTTATACGCAGTTCTTCCAGCAGAAAACACCGTTCACTGCAGAAAAAGTACTGAAGATGCTCAATAGTATTGATGTCTGGCGAAAAGAAGAACGATTTGATGATGTATTGAAGTTATGCCAAATCACTGAAAAGAATATTGAAAGTCTGCATACAAAGATGATTAAAGCCTGTTATCAAGCAGCACTTACAGTCAATGTCCAAGATGTGATCAAAGACGGATTCGAAGGTGTTCAAATTAAAAAGGAGTTGGAAAAAAGACGGATCAGCAAAATCAATGAGGCTTTGTCCGAATCAGATGCGCTGACTTAAGTCAGCGCAATCATTAAAAACAATGCCGCGGCTAGTAGAAGTCGATAGATGACAAAAGGCATCATGCCAATGCGCTCAATCCATTTCAAAAACAAATGAATACAAGCATAAGCACTGAGAAAGGCAACCAAAACCCCCGTCCCCATAATTGTCCAGTTCACCGGGTCAGTACTTTTTGCCAGCTTCACTGACTCCAATCCGCCCGCAGCAAGAATGGTCGGAATAGAGAGCAAAAATGAAAACCGAGCGGCCGCCTGTCTGTCCAGACCCAGTGCTAGTGCTGCTGTAATTGTCACTCCAGAGCGTGACGTCCCTGGGATTAAAGCAAGAACCTGAGCCAAACCAATCCAAAGTGCATCCTGCCATTTCATTTGCTGAGTCGTTCTTTCTCGTTTCCCTTTGATATCAGCCAAGCCCAATAACAGACCAAATATCAGTGTAGTCACTGCGATAACCGAAGCTGAACGCAGATTTTCGGATATCCAGTCGTGTGCAATAAAACCAATAAGACCCGTCGGGATTGTCCCAAGGATAACTAACCAGGCAAGGCGGCTATGTTCATCTGAGTATCCCGTGAAAGATCGGCACCAAGAAACAAACATCTGATAAATTTCTTTACGGAAATACCCCATCACCGCCATCAGCGTCCCGATATGAAGTGCGACATCATAGGCTAAACCCTGTTCAGCCCACCCCAGAACTTCCTTTGGCAAGATCAAGTGGGCTGAGCTGGAAATTGGTAAAAACTCTGTGAGTCCCTGTATCAACGCAAGTACAATTGCTTCTAACCAATTCATATCTTTTTCTTCTTATTTTGATGCATTCGATTTACGCGCTTTGTGGCCACAAGAATTCTATCGGCCAAAGCGACTGCTTTGATTTCTCGTAGGCTTGCCACAATTCCTCCATCGTCTGGCCAACTTGCGGGTGTTCTAATGATGGCGCCAGTTCTTGTAATGGAAGTAAAACAAATGCATTTGTCAGCACTTCGTCTCTGGGAAGAGAAATTGGTTCCTGACATACAACATCATCATACAGTAATAAATCCAGATCGAGTGTTCGCGCACTAAATTTTTCGCCACCACGAACTCGGCCATTCTTGTCTTCAATTTGTTTTAAAATCGAAACCACTTGTTCAACTGAAGCATCCGATTGGGCTTCAACCACAAGGTTATAAAAGTTTTCACCTTCAAAACCAACCGCTTCGGATTCATAAACTTGGGAGAATTTCAGCCCTTGAAAAGCTTGATTCAAACCATGGAATGCCTGATTTAAATAATGTTCCCGATCGATATTCGTGCCAATACTGATAAAAATACGTGCCATGGACTTAGCTTCTCTTCCGACAAATTTGAACACCGACGGATGCTGCATTGTGAACCGCACCTGGTTTTCGTAGTGTTATTGTGACTTCATGGACAGAAAACTCATGCAAAATCAATGCTGCGACTTTTTCGGCCATCGTTTCTATTAATTCAAATGTATGTGTTTTGGCAAATGTCGTTACTCGTTCAGACACAGCGGCATAATCCAAAGCCAGATGAATATCATCCTGTGCAGCAGGACATGCGTTGTCCCATGCCATATTAATATCAAACAATAATTGTTGGCGTATTTCTTTTTCCCATTCGTAAACACCAATCACCGTGTCTACTTCAAGCTGTTGAATAAATACTCTATCCATCCCGTGACTTCTTATGATGAAAACATTACTATGAACTTTCAGGTCGGATAACATGCAAGCGCAAAAAGCGTTATCCTACCCGTCTATATGGGGACTGCTTCTGAAAACCGGAAAGCGTTGGCAATACTAACCCAAAAAACAACCTTGAGAAACACTAATTCATGTTCTTGTCGCTCATCATGATTGTCCTGGCCTATCTCTGTGGTTCACTCTGTTCCGCTGTGATTGTCTGCCGTGCTTTTGGACACCCTGATCCACGAACTGACGGCTCAAACAATCCTGGTACAACCAACGTTTTAAGGATCGCGGGAAAAGGACCTGCTGCTCTTGTATTACTTGGTGATGTATTAAAAGGAACGATACCAGTCTGGCTTGCTTATTTTTTTAAACTTGAGCCGATTGCACTTGGGTTTGTCGCTTTAGCTGCTTGCATCGGGCATATTTTCCCATGTTTTTTCGGCTTTAAAGGCGGTAAAGCTGTCGCAACAGCACTTGGCGCTATGTTTCCAATCGGCTGGTCATTAGCGTGTTTGCTCCTTGTGACTTGGCTTTTCGTAGCATTGATTACTGGTTATAGCTCTTTAGCTGCCGTTGTGACTTTTGCACTCGCACCTGTATATACATTCTTTATCAAACCCATGTATACCATTCCTGTTCTGATGCTCGCAGTATTGATCATCGCCAGACACAAGGAAAACATTGCTCGTCTTTATCTGGGGAAAGAAAGCAAGATCTGGGATAAAGGGAAAAAGCTAAAAGAATAAAAACAAGCATGGAAGGCGTGACATTAGCACGCCATTCAATCAGGGGGTCATGATATGAAACGGCATCAATATTAAAGCGGCGGTAATTCATTGATTGGCCAACGAGGACGCGCTTTTACTGCCAGATCTAATGTTTGACCCGCTTTTAATCGCGCTAAACCTGCGTAAGCTATCATTGCACCGTTATCTGTACAAAATGCAGTCCTTGGATAGAATACTTTTCCGTTTAGTTTTTCCATCATCACCGCCAGTTGTTCACGAAGGCGTTGATTTGCACTCACTCCACCAGCAATCACCAGGCGTTTCATTTTCGTCTGTTCCAGTGCGCGTTTACACTTAATCGCCAATGTATCAACAACTGCCTGTTCAAATGCAAGCGCGATATCAGCCTGTGTTTGCAGATCATCGCCTTCCTTCGCGATTGTATTCGCAGCGAATGTCTTCAAACCACTAAAGCTGAAATCCAATCCTGGACGATCAGTCATCGGACGTGGAAACTTAAAGCGCCCTTCCGTTCCTTGTGTTGCAATTTTAGCGAGTAACGGGCCACCTGGGTAATCGAGACCAAGCAACTTCGCTGTTTTATCGAACGCTTCGCCAGCTGCATCATCGATCGATTCACCCAAAATCTCATACTCACCAATCGCCTTTACTGCAACCATCATCGTATGCCCGCCTGAGACCAGCAAGGCAAGAAATGGAAATTCAGGTTTGGTATCTTCCAACATCGGCGCCAGCAGGTGCCCTTCCATATGATGCACACCAACAGCCGGAAGTTTCCAAGCGTAAGCGAGTGATCGCGCAATACTACTACCGGCGAGGAGTGCGCCGACCAGCCCTGGGCCCTGAGTAAATGCAATGCCATCTAGATCAGTATGCGATAGATTGGCTTCTTTTAATGCTGCTTGAATGAGTGGTAAAGTCTTGCGAATATGGTCACGGGAAGCGAGTTCTGGAACGACACCACCATAGTCCGCATGCAGTTTGACCTGACTATAAAGTTGGTGCGCCAGTAAACCTTCTGCCTCAGAATAAATCGCGACTCCGGTTTCATCACAGGAGGTTTCAATACCTAATACACGCATACCACACCTTCACAGCCATTATCATATTTCATACAAAGAGCGCGATTTTACATCCCTCAAAACATTTTCTCCAGCTTTTACGTAAGACAACTTTACATTACATGATGATTCAGATTAGAATACGGCACCATTTTTAATCAACTGACTAGAATTAGTTCAGAATCGTCTGGTATCGACTGGAACTAATTTATTTACTGAGGTGATGATTTAATGCCAGTAATCAAAGTAAGAGAAAACGAACCGTTTGACGTAGCACTTCGCCGCTTCAAGCGTTCTTGCGAAAAAGCAGGTATCCTATCAGAAGTTCGCCGTCGTGAATTCTACGAGAAGCCAACTGCTGAGCGTAAGCGCAAAAAAGCTGCTGCTGTTAAGCGTTCGCTTAAGAAGCTGGCTCGCGAAAACGCACGTCGCGTAAAACTTTACTAAGCAATCAAGGACCCATTTCATGAGCCTTCTAGAGCAATTAAAAGATGCTCAAAAGTCTGCGATGAAAGCCAAGGACAAAGCTCGTCTTGGTACGATCCGTATGGTTTTGGCTGCAATCAAGCAGGTTGAAGTCGATACGCGCAAAGAGTTGAGTGATGAAGATGTCACAACTGTTTTGACCAAACAGGTCAAACAACGTCGTGACTCAATTGAACAATTCGAAAGTGCAAACCGTCAGGATCTTGCAGACGCAGAAGCCGCTGAGCTCGCTGTTTTGGAAGAATTTCTTCCAAAGCCTCTGACTGAAGAGGAAATCAACGCACTGATCAAAGATGCGATTGAAAAAAGCGGTGCCGCATCCATGCAGGAAATGGGCAAAGTGATTGGTTTGCTAAAACCACAAATGATTGGCCGCGCCGATATGGGTAAGGTCTCTCAGCTGGTCAAAGCAAATCTGAGCTAATCAAGATCTGCTTATAAATATTTGCCGCCGCGCTCCGGCGTGGCAGCAATTCTCTTGCCCAATGTTCATTCAACTCTGACATTGAGGTCACTTTGACAGGAAGAATTCCACGCCACTTTATCGACGAGTTACTTGCTCGAATAGATATCGTTGATCTAATTGACCAGCGCGTTCCACTCAAACGAGCTGGAAAAAACCATCAAGCTTGTTGTCCATTCCATAACGAAAAATCACCATCTTTTACAGTCAGTCAAGAAAAGCAGTTTTACCATTGCTTCGGATGTGGTGCACATGGCAATGCGATTAGTTTTCTCATGGAATATGAGAACCTAGAGTTTGTCGATGCTATCGAGGATATTGCAGGTCAACTCAATTTAGAAGTTCCTAGGGAGCAAGGCGCACAAAATTATTCGAAAAAGCCCAAAGGCACACCGGATGATTTCAGCTTAATGGAAAAAGTATCCCGTTTTTTCCAGCAAAAGCTGAGTCAAAACCAAACTGCGCTTTCCTACCTCGAACAACGAGGCATTGAGTCACATATTATTCAAAAGTTTGAGCTAGGCTTTGCACCGAATGACTGGGATCAAGTTTTAAGAACGTTCGGAACACAAAAAGACACAACGCAGTCACTCCTTGATCTGAAGCTCATCACAGAAAATGATCGTCGCAAGCGTTACGACTTTTTCCGCAATCGGATCATGTTTCCGATCCGAGATCGCCGTGGCCGAATTGTCGGCTTTGGCGGCCGTGTTTTAGATAATTCAACTCCCAAATACCTAAATTCACCAGAGACCCGGATATTTTACAAAGGCCAAGAGCTATATGGTCTATTCGAAGCCAGAGAGAGTAAGCACCAGCAATTAGACCGTGTCCTTATTGTCGAGGGCTACATGGATGTGATTGCTCTTGCTCAGTTTGGAATCGATTATGCTGTTGCGTCCCTTGGTACCAGTACGACTTCCGATCATTTGCAACGCTTGTTCAGAAGCGCAAAGCAAACAGTTTGCTGTTATGACGGAGACCGAGCAGGAAAAGATGCAGCTTGGAGAGCACTGGAGAATGCCCTGCCCCAACTGAAAGACGGGACAGACTTACGTTTTCTCTTCTTGCCTGATGGGGAAGACCCTGACTCTTTGATTCAAAAAGAAGGTCAAAGCCAGTTTGAAGAACGGATCAACAATGCTCAGCCTTTTACACAGTTCTTTTTTGATAAACTTCTTCAGGATGTCGACATCACGACTGAAGCTGGCAAATCGATGCTATTCGCACAAAGCCAACAACTGATTGAAAAAGTACCAAGTGATTTTTATCGTTTGGAGTTGCTTGAAAAGCTTGCACAGTTACTTGGTAAAGAAGTCCAGCAGCTGGATCGTTTCTTTAAAACAAAGTCTGACAAGCCTGTTTCTGCCCCGAAACTAAAGATCACACCAATGCGACGTGTCATTGGATTACTCGTTCAACATCCTAGTTTGGCAAAAACTGTTCCTTATAACCCCTCTCTGGTCAACACAAAACTCCCTGGGATCGAGCTTCTCTTGGACTTACAAGCGGTCATTTTACAAAAGTCATCTGTCAATACCGCTCAGATACTTGAATATTATCGTAACACCCCACATGAGTCTGCGATTGCGCGCCTAGCTGGATGGGTGCATGAAGTGTCAGATGACTCCCTTGAAAAAGAGTTTAGCGAGACCTATCAATTCATTGAAGATGAATGCTTAAATCATCGTGCTGAAAACTTATTGTTAAAGGCAAAGCAAGGCAGCATCACACCAGAAGAGCGCCAACAGCTCAATTTAATTTTGCGGGCTCTTAACCAAAATAAAAGTGAAGCCAACGCTCAATAGTAACCAGTTCATGACCCACATGATTTGAACGAGGCTTTACGTCGTTTTTGCTAAACTATAAAACGTATCTGATCGGTGATGGAACTGTTTTCAGTTCTCTGTTATAATGCGAAATTCACTGCGCCGTACGTATTTGTTGAACCAACCAGGTGGAAGAGAATCTCTCTATGGACCAATCTCCTCAGTCGCAATTGAAATTGCTTATTGCAAAAGGTAAAGAGCAAGGTTATCTGACATTTGCAGAGGTCAATGACCACCTGCCTCAGGATATCGTTGATTCCGACCAAGTAGAAAATATTATCAGCATGATCAATGATATGGGTATTCAGGTTTGCGAAACCGCTCCTGATGCTGATGATTTGATGATGCAGGAATCAACTGCCGATGAAGATGCCGCAGAAGCTGCAGCACAGGCACTTGCTAGTGTAGAAAAGGAAATCGGACGTACTACAGACCCAGTGCGTATGTATATGCGTGAAATGGGAACTGTCGAACTCCTGACTCGCGAAGGCGAGATTGATATCGCAAAGCGTATTGAAGAAGGCATCAACCAAGTTCAGGAGTCTGTCGCTCAATATCCTCAAACGATTTCGTCCTTACTTGCTCAGTGGGATAAATTTGAAGCAGAAGAGGTTCGCTTAAGCGACATTATCTCTGGATTTATTGATCCCAACGAAATTGATGATTCACCTGTTTCAGCCACTCACATCGGCTCTGAAGTTCCGGAGGAAGAACTTGCGGACGAAGATGAAGACCTGATGTCGGATGACGAAGAAGGTGAAACGGAAGAAGATACAGGCCCAGATCCTGAAGAAGCCCGTGAACACTTCCAAAATCTTCGAGCACTCTACGAAGAAGTTTTAAAATCGACAGAGTCGAAAGGGCGCGACCACGCAGACACAATGCAAGCTATTCAGGAACTGAGTGAGAGCTTCCGTTGTTTCCGTCTTGTCCCAAAACAGTTTGATAATCTCGTCGATAACATGCGCAAAATGATGGATCGTATCCGTACTCAGGAACGTATCATCATGAAGTATTGTGTCGAACGCGCAAAAATGTCGAAAAAAGCATTTGTTCGTGAATTTGCCAATAACGAAACTTCCATCGCATGGGTTGATGCGCAGATTGCAGCAAATGAAAAACACTCGGCAAAACTCGCAGAATACCGTGACGAAATCGAACGTTGTGTCCAAAAGTTGATTGCAATTGAATCAGAAACAGGCCTTTCTGTTGACCGTGTCAAAGACATCAACCGTCAGATGTCTATCGGTGAAGCAAAAGCGCGCCGTGCGAAAAAAGAAATGGTTGAAGCAAACTTACGTCTTGTTATTTCTATCGCGAAAAAGTACACCAACCGTGGTCTTCAATTCCTTGACCTGATCCAGGAAGGAAATATCGGCCTCATGAAAGCCGTTGATAAGTTTGAATACCGCCGTGGTTATAAGTTCTCAACTTACGCAACTTGGTGGATCCGTCAGGCGATCACACGTTCAATTGCCGATCAAGCAAGAACAATCCGTATCCCAGTTCATATGATCGAAACGATCAATAAGCTGAACCGTATCTCTCGCCAGATGCTTCAGGAAAAAGGCTATGAGCCAACGCCAGAAGAACTTGCAGAGCGAATGATGATGCCGGAAGACAAGATCCGCAAGGTACTTAAAATCGCAAAAGAGCCAATTTCGATGGAAACACCAATTGGCGATGATGAAGATTCGCATCTTGGCGATTTCATCGAGGATGGAACGATTGACTCACCAATTGATTCTGCCACGATGGAGAGCTTACAAAATGCAACACGCGAAGTCCTCTCAGGCCTTACAGCAAGAGAAGCAAAAGTACTTCGCATGCGATTTGGTATCGATATGAACACGGACCATACGCTGGAAGAGGTCGGCAAACAGTTCGACGTTACCCGTGAACGTATCCGTCAGATCGAAGCAAAAGCATTACGCAAGCTTCGTCACCCATCACGTTCTGAGCAGCTCAAAAGCTTCTTAGACGAGTAATTGATTAAGCCAGGGCACTTAAGCTCTGGCTTTTCTCTATTTCCCCCTTCTGCCTCCCTAAGTCTCCCCTTTTGTTAAACAAAAAAGAAATTGTATACAAATCAGGAACTAGCTGTTTATCTTCGTGTTTTTACTGGAGAAATTGTCAACACCTCTTATAATTTACCCACTGTTAACAACGGGAAGACCAGCTTATGACACGCGCCTCGCTCGCCCTAACAGCAGTACTGCCACTCATTTTTTTTACACCAAATATTCTGGCTCACTCTGAGCATGGAAAGCCCAAATATGTTGCGCCGGATGGCATTGATAAGGGAAATTGTGCACAAGCAGAAACACCATGTAAAACCATTCAATATGCGGTGACAAAAGCCAACAAGGGAGACCGGATCATTTTAAGTGCCGGGACCTACAAAATTCAGGATACTGATACTCTACTGCACTTGCTCAGTGAAATTGTTCCAATTCAGCCTGGCTATGATATTCAAAGTCAGTATCGGACAACAGAGTCACAAAGAAATGTCGTGACCCTCGTTGGGATCCCACCAGAATATATCGCACCACTTGCTCGAAAAGGCTTTGATGTGATCGTGGATCAAAAGTCGAAGGACACCACTGATATCGCAGCAAAAATGACAGAGCTCTCTGCAATGAAGGAGGCTCAGCGAAACATCACATGCGAAAATGGTAAAGCAGGCCAGTTTACCTGTAAGAATATCGATCTAGTCTCTCATGTTCCCTTAAGTGAGTTTGAAGTTAACCCAAGTGCAGCCAGCGATATTTGGGGGCATCACGATCTGAATAATGGCCGTGAATATGCCATTATCGGTTTGAGAAATGGTGTCGGAATCGTGGATGTAAGTACACCTGATGATCCGAAGGTCGTCACTTCCATTCCGAGTCAAAGTACAACATGGCGTGATATCAAAGTTTATCAATATTACGATAAGAAAGCAGGGAAGTGGTTTTCTTATGCTTATGTCACCGCAGATGCGGCGTCTGTTGGTATGATGATCATCGATCTCAATAAACTCCCTTCTTCTGCAGATGTCATCAAGCTTGATACCACAGATATTCGGGCGCATAACATTTACCTTAGTAATGTTGAATACGGATTGAACGTGGCACTGGATGAGTCCCAGCCCTATCTTCACTTGGCAGGTATGTCTCTCTCTGGTGGTGCCTTCAATACCTATGCCCTGAACTCTCCTGCGGCTCCGACACTTCATTATCGGGCAAGCCATAGCAACCGAAGCGAATATAGCCATGATGTATCTTCATTGACGATTTCGGATTCGAGAAAAAGCCAATGTAGTAGTGCCAGCGACTACTGTGAAATCTTCATGGATTTTAATGAAGAAGAAATTTATCTCTGGGATAAATCGAACAACGCATCACCAAACAAGCTCAGCACAACGACATACACAAATGCAAGCTATGTTCACTCCGGGTGGTGGTCCGAAGACCGTCTGATGATGCTGGTTCATGATGAATTGGATGAAAGTAACCATGGCTTAAATACGACATTACGAATTTTCGATATGAGCGATCTGACGAACCCAAAACTCATCAAGGTTTGGCAAGGCCCAACCAAAGCGATCGATCATAATGGCTTTGTACGCGGTAACCGTTATTACATGTCCAATTACGCACGCGGCCTAACTGTTCTGGATATCACCGACCCAGAAAATACTTATGAAGCAGCACATTTTGATACCTATCCACCCAACGACAACACATCCTTCAATGGCGCATGGGGTGTTTATCCGTACCTCCCAAGCGGAAACATTCTTGTCAGTGACATCCAGGGGGGATTATATGTCTTGAAGGAACAGGCAGAAGATCAAAGCAAGCTCAGCTTTTCCAAGAAGATTTACCAGACTGCTCGGGGGAATACCCTAGAGATCAGTGTCAATCGGACTGGTTCTGCAAACCAAGCGATCACTGTCGGCTATGAAGCGATTGCGGCAGGAGCAAGCACAAAGGACTATTCGACAACAAAAGGAACGCTTTCTTGGGCCGCAAATGATAGCGAACCAAAACGTTTTACGATTCAGATCACCCCAGGATTAAATCCGCTGACCAAAAGAACATTTGTACTGCGCTTATTCAATCCACAAAATGGCGCACGCCTCACAATACCAAACTTGGCAACCGTTGAAATCAAAGGTGGTATGCCACAAATTGGTCGTATTGAGGTACAGGATGCCAGCTTAAGAGCATTGGAGACGAATGAAAATGCAGAAATCCAGCTATCCCGGTTGGGGGGCAGTGAAGGTGCTGTGACAGTCAACTGGCAAGTTGAAGCTGTTTCCGCAACTCTATCACAAGACTTCTCCAGCGCTTCGGGCACATTACAATGGTCAAATGGGGATAGCGAGTCAAAGCGCATTCTTTTACCGCTCGTCAATGACAGCGAAAAAGAGAACGCGGAGTCGTTGAAAGTCCATCTCAGCACTCCCTCAGGTGTCGACCTTTCGGATAAGACTGTTTTAGTCACCATTGCGGATGATGAGTCCAACACAGCACCCAAGGTGACTGCAAGTGTGAAAGAGTCCAATAACCTGCTGACATTCAGCGCGGTTGCAGAAGATGATCAGGATACACCACTGACCTATCAATGGAAGCAGATCTCTGGTCCAACGATCAGCCCGGATTCGCTTACAAAAAGTAGCATTCACGCAGTCTACACCGGCAGTGAAGATGTGCAGTTTCAGGTAACGGTTTTCGATGAATTTGGTATACAGGCCAATAGCCAAGTCGCATTTAATGCACAAACAAGAAAACAAGGACTTGCAAGTGACTCTGACGACAGCGGTTTATTCTCGCAAAGCCTCTTGATCAATCTCATGATTTTGCTGGGATTACGTCAAGCAGAAACAAATCCGTCTAAATCGTAAACAATCAAACACATTCACCCCGATTTTCCGATGTTTCGGGGTGACATCCCCCCAATAAATCCGATATACTTGGCGCCGTCTTGGAGTTTACCTTCCTGTACGGCCCCTTAGCTCAGTTGGTTAGAGCAACCGACTCATAATCGGTAGGTCCCCAGTTCAAGTCTGGGAGGGGCCACCACCTTTCCTTAGTATTCAAGGGCTTGCCCTTTTTCTTACGTTCCTAAAATTAGTGTCACATACAGTGTCACAAGGCCAAAAGTGTCACATTCGGGTCACATCAGACCAGATTGCAATATTTTTGTCATGGGTAAAAAGCCCTCGAATTGAGAGCTTTTTCAAGTGAATTTAATGATGACCGGATTCAAATTGCGATTTAATTTCGTTCAGTAAGATGTGAATTGCTGAGGACCAGTCTTTCCCCTGCTCTGCTTGTCGCAATAAAAGCTCTTGGGCGGCTTCTGCCAAGTTTACGATATCAATGCTAGGGTGATCCAATTGAGAGAGCTGTTGCAGTTGCTCCTGAGTGTACAGTGTTTGAGTGGCCATGATGACCTCCTTAGATTTTTTTCGAATTACCACTTAACTGCGTGGATGCCAGGAGGTTCGAAACGGCTCTAAGAAACCGCGGACGTATTTCCCCGTAAGGTGTTTTATTAGTCGCCCTCCCGGCGCTGTGATTATACCAAACAACAGGCACAAAAAAACCAACACTCACGGGGTTGGGTATTCCGTCTTAGAGAGGTTTCGACGCCTCAGAAGTGAGCATAAATTAGGAACAGCTTTCTTTGCAACCCTTTCTTGTCAAAAAATGTCCAATCGTGTCAAAACGTGTCCAAATTTTGACACGGTGTAAGGTCTCTAAAAGTCTCTCAGAACCTTATACAACAAGACTTTACCTTACCCTCTCATGTCAGAAAGTGTGTCAAAATTGCGCAAAAATTTTCAAAACCCGGCAGGCGAGGAGGAGTGAATTTTTGAGTTTAGAGTGTGTTTGCAAAAGGCTGTAGAGGTAAGCTACCATGGCCATCCCTACCTATTAGAAACCCTATAAAATATGGAGGTTTGTAAATGAAAGATGCTTTAGATGCAATCAAAGCCGTTCCTGAACTTACAAAAGAAGTGTATTCTGACGGTGTTAAGGAAACCCTACAAGAAGCCAGTAACATTGGAGTAGATGCAGTCAAAACTATTCGTTTGGCATTATTCCCTATACAGTTAGCCGCAATGGCTCAAGATCGTTGAGCTATAGTCAAATCTGGTGTATGACATGATCATGCAGCATCCTGTTGATCATCCGACGTTACTTTTTCTCCATCCTTGAATTCGATCCCTGCAATGACATCCGCTAGAAGGCGGTAGCCTCTCAATCGACGCCATTTATTTTGTGCGGTTACCAGCAGCTTATAAGCCATCGCCAGTGTCGTTTTTCGACTGCCACAATGCTTACTTTTCGTGGTTCTTAAACGAACCGTCGCAAACACGGACTCGATTGGATTTGTCGTTCGAATATGTTGCCAGTGCTCCGCTGGAAAGTCG
>NZ_KB894496.1 GCF_000374485.1 Algicola sagamiensis DSM 14643 | reverse complement strand
CGCAATTGGACGAAGAAACACAAAATCACATTGATGTACATCCAGCCAGGTAAGCCAACTCAAAATGCTTATGTGGAGCGATTTAATCGAACAGTGCGACATGAATGGCTTGATATGCATGCATTTGAATCAGTGGAAGAAGCCCAACAACAGGCAACTGAATGGTTGTGGAATTACAACAATGAACGGCCCCACTCGGCCATTGGAGGCATTCCTCCAAGACAGTTAATGAACGTAGCTTAGGAATTTCTACGAATAACTGCTGCTAGAAATGGGGGGATTACAATTGGACTTGCAGATAAGATGCGTTGTTGGTGCAAGAATATTGGTTTGCGATGGTGTAAAGGGCTCTCACATAGCCAATTACTGTTTAGGTAAAATCCCTCTCTATCTTATAAACCTTTCACCTAGCCAGAAATACCAATTACCCATTTTGGTTAAAATTATATCTCTTTCACTTCTTTTGAAACTTTGAAGAAAATCAATTCTTATATCTGTGGGAAAAATCATAGCCATGACTAAATCTCATGGCTAAAAAAGTAACAAAGTAAAAAGTGACTGTCCTAATTAAAAGTGGCTGTCTTAAAGTCAGGTTTTAAAGTCAGGTTTTAAAGTCAGGTTTTAAAGTCAGGTTACTTTTCAGCAGAATACGGATCTTCTGCAAGGAGATACGCACGTAAATCTGCTTTTTGAGGCTGGCTTTGCAACCATTGACGAATTTCTTTGGCTTTCTTATAGGTTTCTTTGCCGAATTTGGATTCGTAAATTTCAACAAAGTTATTCAGTGCAGTTTCCTGACGAATTTTATTTTGCCAAGTTTGCGTCACAATCGCGTTCAGTGACCCTGCCAGTCCTTCTGCTTTTAAGAGTTCCCATTCTCCTTTATCCAACCAGATCCCACCGACTGAGTTACTATAATCCAAACGATGGGCGTGTTGTGCCGAAATACGAAGTTTACGCATGAGCTGGCCCGACATTGGACAGATTAGGGCTTTTCTATTATCAGCTGCATCATCCTCACATGTCACTTCAGGGTTAAATTTGTGCTCTGGGCGGCGATCCTTCCAAGAAACAAAGTCTTCTACTAATATCCAGTTTCAACCACACGATCCACAAGTATGTGCGAGAAAAGCGTCATCAATAAAGCTAGGGATAAGATTACCTTGAGAACAATTGATACATTTCATTGTATTACTTCCTTCAATGATTACTTATATTGCTAACAATTTTAAACTATCCCTCAACTCATGTCGCTCATTAGAAAAAGCGGGTATACACTAAATGTGCTCCAAGAGCACTACTATGCTCAACTAAAGGACTGTCCGTAATTGCATCATCATACCATGTGTAATCCAAACCAAATTTTGCAAACCCACCCAACGCTTGCATTTCGAAGGAAATGCCAACACCTGGATTAATCGCTTCTTCACCTTCATAGAAAGGCCGATCAATCATTGCTTCTTTTTTTTCAACACCATAGTAATAATCAACAAACTTTTCACTTAGATATTTAACGCCAAGTGAAGAAGTCATCGATACTTTCCCAAACATGAGCTCATAGTCAACTGATGCGGACAATTCGTACCCTTTATGTTTTCCAAGCACATCATGCTGCGCATTGACTCCGAAATCCCAATCACCCAGATCAATTGAGATCCCAAATCCAGCCTCTAATGTTTCATCTCTATCTTCCATCCCCCGGAAAATATCACTGTCAGATGAGTCATATTCATTAAATCTAGGCTGTGTAAGTGCATGAAAACTAAAAATTTCATTTTTGTAAATTTTATAACTGATAAATGGCCCTAAAACAGTTAGGTCTGCACCATAGTAGCCAATCAGTGGAAGCGGTACAATTTCACGCTTTTCGCCATAATAAATAGATTGGGATACACCAAGTCCAAACCCATAAAAAAAACCACCCTGATAATCTTGTAGACGGGCACCATTACCATTTTGGTCTTTTGATTCTGCCGCGAATGCATTGTGTGTACCAAGTAATACGCCTACGACTAGCGCTAAATGATACATTTGCTTTTGTTGTTTCATTCGATCACTCTCAATTTATTTCAAATAACTAAGTAGCTTTGTGCGCGAAAGTTATGAACACAGTCAAAAAGGCTACTCCATGCCGACGCTGCTCGAATCCCTACACGCTCCAATTTAGGGATGAATTCAGGAAAGGCGCTCATAACCTAATCGAAAACTAGAAATTTGTCTAGGTTTTAATATGAACTGAATAAATATAACTATTTGAAAAATATTAGTATTTAAAAAATAGGTGAGGGAAAGTGAACTTAAAGTGAAAAAGAAAAGGCTAGAAAGCCTTTTCTTTATTTGAAGCATTAGAATCGCGCACGAACACCAAGACCAAATGCATCAAAGTCACTGCCTTTGTTTTCATTTGATGTTGTTGTGTAAGTTCCAGCTAATGAAACTTGCGGAGAAACATAATAAGTTGCATTAAATGCGAATGCTTTATCATCTGTTGACAATACATCTTCACCTGCCATTGTAATATCAAGTCCAATAGACAAATCACGGTTAAAGAAGAAGTCACCTCCGATCATCCACTGATTGTCATGTACACCTTTTCCATCCAGGTCAAGCATCTTGTATTTTGCTTCTAAAGCAACCCACTGGTTTGCTGAAACAGACTTCACTGTTTTCGTGCCAATTCCCCAGTTTGTCGCATTATCGCCACCATCGACATCAACAGTTTCCACATCAGCAAAGACTGTCCACTCTTTATTCAAATAGTAGCCAGCTTCAAGGTCATAGATATTTTGATCATTATCATTGTCAATGGTTAAGTCAAAGGCAACATAGACAGGCGCACGGAAGTGATAAGTTACACCCAGACCGAATTTATCTTCGTCATCTGCATTTTCTATATCATTTCGTGTATACGAAGTACGCACATTAGAAGCTCTTGAAAGAAACTCAGCTTCTTTACGTGGTCCATTGTCAACTTTTAAACCTTCAAAGAAAAATTTTCCGTCAACAGTAATCGTATCTATATCTTGTTTGGAAAGGTCTGCCTCAGCGGTTGTGTAGCTTCCGCCAACTTCAAATTTGTATTGCTCTGCCTGAGCACCTAGGGAAAGTAGTCCTGGAATGATTAACGCTAGTAATTTTTTCATTTCTGTCTTCCTTATAACATCAATAACAATGTCGACATGAACATTGCGGTCCAATACTACAATTTTTTGACAGTTAAAAGGAAGCATATTTTTGGTTAAAAACAGTACTTTGTTGCTATTTTAAACAAAAAAACCCTCAAGCGAGGGTTTTTAGCTCATGCCATTTTAGTAATTTAAAATCTTGCACGAACTCCAAGACCAAAACCATCTGAATCAGCAGCATCATTTTCCATGGATGTTTTCGTGTAAGATGCCGTTAATGCAACTTGCGGAACCACGTAATATGATGCATTGAGGCTCATGATCTTATCTTCTGTTGAAAATACATTTTTCCCAAGTCCTTTCAATGATGCGCCGACAGATAAATCACGATTAAAGAAATAATCCGCTGCAACAAGTAGGCTATTGTCATGTGCATCCTTCCCATCCAGATCCAGACTTGTATACTCAGACTTGACTGCAATCCATTGGTTTGCCGCGGTCGGCTTCACCATCTTCGTCCCAATCGTCCAGTTTGTTTGATCTTCGATTGAGCCTTTTACATTCCTTAATTGATGATCAATTTGGGTCACATCTCCATAGACAGACCAATCTTTGTTGATATAGTATCCACCACCAAGCCGATAAGATCTTGAGTTAACTTCCACTTTATCATCTAGAACCTGACCAATTCCTAAATCCGTGTTTTTCATGTATGTAATATCTAGCTCTGCAAAAAATGGCGCTCTGAAGTGATAAGTTGCACCTAATGAATACTTGTTTAAATCTTTTAAAACATCAGTCTCGGGTGATATCTTATGAAAGCTCATACGTATATTCGATGCTTTTGATAAAAACTCTGCTTCTTTACGAGGGCCTTTACTTGCGTCAAGCCCTTCAAAGAAGAATTTACCATTGGCGGAATAAGAATCGACTTTTGCATTCGATTTATCATTTTTAAATTGACCATAGTCACCACCAACCTCAAATTTATATTCTTCAGCATTGGCAGCTGTAGCAACAATACCAGCAATTATTAGGGATAGTACTTTTTTCATTTTCTGACTCCTTTATTTCAGTCATAACGTGTATCTGTTTAACTGAAATTCATTCTAAAGAATCAATCTGAACGAAAGCTGAAGCAGTACAATGAATTAAAAAAATTATGCTCAAACGAACAAAAATAGAACAAACCGATTAGTTAACGCACAATCCGTTCGTAAGATATTCATTTTCGGTTCATTTTTGATTCATTCTTTGCGCTCATTTGAACTATCGCGCTAAAATAGTGTTTTCCATTTTCATCACTGCTAATCTATGCATCCACTAATCAATACATTTGAAGAACTCAACGAGCAACGTTCGGCCATTTCACGAAGAACACTAACTGACGATTATCCAACGCTGCATCATTATTTGGAGTCCTTATCTCAAAAAATGGGATGCAAACTCGATACTGAGTTACGATTTGTCTGTGATTTTCTCGTTATTTATGGCCGTAAGTCAGCAGGCACTTTCAATCGATTCCGAAATGAAATAGAACGATTTTGCTTGTTCTGTTGGGAAAAACTCAATAAAAGCATCTTCGAGATCCGACGTCGAGATCTAGAGCACTATATTGAGTTTGTTTGGAAGCCTGAGCTTGGTTGGGTTGGAACTTCTGTACAACAACGTTTTGTGTTGAAACAAGGACAATTCATCATCAACCCACAATGGCGACCATTTGTTGCCAAGATTGCAAAGTCAGAACTCAAAAAAGACAGCGAAAAAGAAGTTGATCCAAAAGAATACCGCATTTCTTCAGACTCATTAAATGCAACATTTACCGCTTTAAATGTCTTTTATAAACATGCCCTGCTGGAAGACCGCTGCGAAGTTAACTTTGTTCCTGTCGTCAAAAAAAACTGTCCTTATCTCATCAAAAAAACCCAAATCCGTATGCCCGAAACACTGAGTGAGTTGCAATGGGAGTATGTGTTTGGTGTTACGCAAGAAAAAGCAGAGGAAGATAAAAAGTACGAAAGAAACTTATTTTTACTCGCTTGCCTGAAGGGTTTATATCTACGCATTTCTGAAGTTTCTGAGCGACCAAATTGGACACCACTCATGAATAATTTTTGGATGGATAATGATGGCTTTTGGTTTTATCGAGTGTTAGGAAAAGGAAATAAAGTTAGGGATGTGACCCTATCTGATGACTTTTTGGATTACTTAAAGCGCTATCGACTTTATCGTGGGCTTTCACCACTTCCCTCCCCTGACGAACAAACACCAGTGATTGCAAAATTACGCGGCAGTGGCAACATGTCTTCCAGACAACTCAGACGCATTGTACAAGAAAGTTTTGACTTAGCGATTGAGCAATTAAAACTCGATGGATTTAGCGATGATGCGAATGATCTTCTTGCTGCAACAACGCACTGGCTTCGTCATACTGGTGCAACTGATGATGCTGACAAACGTCCCCTAAAGCATCTATCGGAAGATTTAGGCCATGCTTCAATGACAACAACGGATGCTGTCTATATTCAGTCAAACATTAAAGATCGTGCAAAAACAGGAAAAGGTAGGAAATTATAGCTGTACCATTTTAGGGAAATAAAACAAGTTCCTGCTAAGCTGTTCATAAGCAGAAAACTAAATAATATGGTACTGAATGACAGAATCCAAACCATGTGTCCTCGTTGTGGATAATTCACCAGAGCAGTTGACTTCTTTGCTGTCACTATTGGAAACCGAGTACCAGGTCAAGACGGCTTCAAGTGGAGAAAAAGCTATCCATTTTATTCGTGAGCAGAGTAAGCCTGATGCCGTTTTACTTGATGTTTCATTAAAGGATATGGATGGCTATGAGACCTGTCGACTTCTAAAAACGGATAATGACATGCAGTTTGTCGACATTATTTTTATCTCCTCTTACGATACTATTGATGAAAAGTTAGCAGGATACGAAGCTGGTGGAAGTGACTACGTTATCAAACCACTAAATGAGCAGGAAATCTTAAAAAAGCTCCGTGTTGCAATTCATCACAAACAAGCTCGCCAACAAGCAATTCATGAGAAGGAACAAGCAGAAGAAACGGCCATGATCGCGATGACTAGTGCCGCAGAGCTCGGTAATGCTTTTGAAGGCTTTCGTAAATGTTATTCTTGTGACACTGTCGAGACACTAGGAACACAAGTTGTTCATTCTTTGATGTCCTATGGTTTATCATCCACGATCCGTTTAGAGACTGAGGTCGGCCATCATTATTATAATCATGGTGATCAACCTATATCTGCCTTAGAGAAGGAACTCATTGACCTTTGCCGTAAAAAAGGCCGTATATTTGAATATAAAAACCGACTGATCATTAATTTTCATAACTTGGCTGTCCTTATCCCTAACTTACCTGATGAAGACTTCAAACGTGGACGGATCAGAGACAATATTGCAATCTTTTTGGCAAGTGTTTCCGAGCGGCTGCGTGCAATCGAATATGAAGATTTATATAAAGGTCACCAAAAGGAACTTTCACAACTGACGCATGATATTGTCGGTATGATGGAAGACTTATCAAAGTTAGAAAGCATGCAGAAAGAATGTGGTATGCGAATTATGGATGATCTGAGTGACAAAATAGAACATCTACTGACCGAATTACATATCACTGAATCCCAAGAAAAAGCTATTCTTGCCCCTATTCATCAAGCACATGATGCCATGCTTGCCAACTTCGAATACGGTGTTGAGGTTGATCAACAGCTCCATGAACTATGCGAACGATTGGAAAAGTACCAATAATAAATAGTAGACAACAATAGTATCAGACTGTCCTATTGTGAGTGCTCCGATTGAAGTTTCATCATCTTATATAGCAACATAAAAACTCATTTTTTTATCTTAAAGAAAGCTTAACTTTCTGAATAACCTCTTCAACCAAATTTTCAATCGATTTTTCTCTTTCAAGATGGAAAATTGAATCTGTTGTTACGTGCTTTTTTGAGCAAATGGATTTGGATAAGGTGGATATGGAATTACCTACAATTGATTCAATGCAAAATTTGACAATAAGAAGGGTATGCTGTTGGCGAGACAACATGTTTCCAGACGTGTCGCCTGATGAGGTGACACGTCTGATATGTCAGTGGTTATTGGCCGTTGAGCAGCTTCGCTGTCCCAACTTCAACACGTGTTTTTAACTTCTGGCCCGGTCGAAAAGTCACAACACGGCGTGCGGAAATTGGAATATCCTCGCCGGTTTTAGGGTTCCGTCCAGGTCTCTCATTCTTTTTTCGAAGATCGAAGTTACCGAAACCAGAAAGCTTAACTTGCTCCCCAGCTTCCAACGCTGAGCGAACCTCTTCAAAGAAAGATTCCACGATCTCTTTCGCGTCTCTCTTATTAAGGCCCACCTTCATACATAAGTGCTCTGCAATATCGGCTTTGGTAAGCGCCATAGTTAGTCCCTCAGCGATGCTTTAAACTGTTCAGACATTGATTCAACCACCCGATCAACTACGTCATTGATATCCTTTTCCTCCAAGGTACGCTCCTTATCCTGCAGTGTAAGGGCAATCGCAAGGCTCTTTTGCCCAGGCTCAATACCCTGACCGGTATATATATCGAACAATTTTAGGTCAACTAGTTGATTTCCGCCAACTTTTCTTATCGCTGATAAAACCTGGCCTGCAGCCACATTTTCATCCACGATCAAGGCGATATCACGGCGGTTAGCCGGGAACTTAGAAACACTTTCAGAAACAGGGAGTTGACGCTGTTCTATCTTGTCTAAATCTAGCTCAAAAACAAAGGTGCGACCATGTAATCCAAGCTTTCTTTCATGCTCTGGATGAACTGATCCGATGAGTCCAACTTTTTCATTATTTCTATAGATCGATGCTGACTGACCAGGATGAAGAGATTCATGCTCCTCAGCAACGAACTCAAAGCTGTTTAGATCATTCGTTTTTGCAAGGATTGCTTCAACATCACCTTTTAGGTCGAAATAATCAACCGGACGTGCTTCCATCCCCCAATGCTCGTCATTGATCGTTCCAGCAATAATCCCACTCAAGACACGCTCCTGGCGAACGCCATTTTCAGCGTTTTCGTCTTGAATATAACGTAGACCCTGCTCAAAGAGGCGGACACGTGGTTGCTGACGCTTCTGGTTGTAAACGACTGTCTGAATCAAACCAGGGAATAAACTCACTCGCATGACTGACATATCGGCAGAAATTGGGTGTGGCAGCGTAATACTTGGTATAGATGGATGCAAACGAGACTGTGCTTTTGGATCGACGAAACTGTAGGTGATCACTTCTTGGAATCCGCGCGAAATCAGAGTCTGACTGAAAGCATATATATTGACTCTTGCTTCCTGCTGGCGTGTCATAGTTAACGAAGCGACAGGCGCTGTATTTGGAATATTGTTGTATCCATAAACACGTGCAACTTCTTCAATCAAATCTTCTTCAATTGAGATGTCGAAACGATAGGCAGGAACCAACACAGACCAACCATTTTCATTCGCTTTGAGTGAAAACCCAAGGCACTGCATGATTTCTTCAATACGTGCTTCTGGAAGCGAAACACCTAAAACGTGCGCAATCCGTGCATGGCGTAGTTCAACGGTTTTATCTGCTGGAATGTGAGCCCCAGAAACCGCTTCTGTCACAGGGCCAGCTTCACCACCAACGATGTCGAGAAGAAGCTCGGTTGCTCTTTCCATTGCACGACGCTGCAACTGTGGATCAACCCCTCTCTCATAACGATGAGATGCATCCGTATGTAAACCATACGAGCGTGCTTTACCTGCAATAGCGGTCGGTGCAAAGAATGCACTTTCAAGGAAGATGTTGTGTGAACTTTCAGTAACACCAGTACCTTCACCACCAAAAATACCCGCCATTGCAACTGCTTTTTTCTCATCTGCGATCAATAGTGTATTTTCGTTAAGCTCTACCGTATTCCCATCAAGTAATGTCAGCGACTCTTGTGGACGAGAATAACGAACAACAATACCGCCTTCCAATTGATCCAAATCGAAAGCATGCATCGGATGCCCAAGCTCTAATAAAACGTAATTTGTTACATCAACGACTGGATCGATAGCACGGACACCACTGCGACGTAGTTTTTCCATCATCCATAATGGCGTTGTTGCTGTAGGGTTGATATCACGGATCACTCGACCTAAATAACGTGGACATGCTTCCGGTGCATCTAACTGAATCGGTAACGTATCATCGATCGATGGTTGAATGTGCTTTTCCTCAGGCTGCAACACAGGCATGTTATTGAGTACACCAACCTCACGCGCAAGACCTAGCATACCTAAACAGTCTGAGCGATTTGGTGTTAAGTCAACATCAATACTCACATCATCAAGTTTGAGATATTCACGGGCACACTGACCAACTGGCGCATCTTCTGGCAATTCCATAATCCCTGGAGATGAATCGGCAAGCCCAAGCTCCGATTCGCTACACAACATACCATTTGACGGCTCTCCGCGTAATTTAGTCTTCTTGATCTTAAAATTACCAGGTAAAACTGCACCAACTTTGGCAACAAATACTTTGATACCCAGACGACAGTTTTTTGCACCGCAGACGATGTCATGGAGTTCACCATCACCGGTATCAACTTTTGTCACTTGTAATTTATCTGCATTGGGATGCTGCCCACACTCGACAACTTGACCAACAACAACATTGGTAAACTCGCCAGCGACAGGCTCAACACCATCCACTTCAAGACCAGCCATAGACAGCTGCTCAGATAATGCTTCGGTAGAAATTGCAGGGTTTACCCACTCTCTTAACCATTGTTCACTGAATTTCATGGACGGGTATTCCTTATCTGAATTGTTTCAAGAAGCGCAGATCATTTTCGAAAAATGCGCGAAGGTCGGTCACTCCATAGCGGAGCATCGTGAGGCGTTCGACACCCATGCCAAATGCAAAGCCTGTGTAACGCTCAGCGTCAATACCAACACCTTCAAGAACTTTCGGGTGAACCATGCCACAACCAAGAACTTCAAGCCATTTACCATTTTTTCCACGCACATCGACTTCAGCAGATGGCTCAGTAAATGGGAAATAAGATGGTCTAAAGCGTACTTCTAGATCTTCTTCGAAGAAATTCGTTAAGAAATCGTTTAAGATGCCTTTTAAATCAGAAAAACGGATGTTTTCATCGACCATCAGCCCTTCAACCTGATGGAACATCGGTGTATGCGTCTGATCGTAATCATTTCGATAAACACGACCAGGAGAAATGATGCGAAGTGGAGGTTGTTCATTTTCCATCGTTCGAATTTGAACACTGGAAGTCTGGGTCCGCAGCACAAGCTCCGGATTGAAGAAAAATGTGTCATGATCTGCACGAGCAGGATGGTGCTCAGGGATATTGAGTGCATCGAAGTTATGGTAAGTATCCTCGACTTCAGGACCATATTTAGTCTGAAAACCAAGTTCACCAAAGAAAGACTCTATACGCTCTATTGTTCTCGTAACTGGATGCTGACCACCTGTAGGCATCAAACGTCCAGTTGCAGTAACGTCAATTCGCTCAGCTGCTAGCTTTTCACGTAGTTGCGCTTGTTGTAGGAACTCTCGACGTGCATTGATGCTTTGCATAACCGCTTGCTTTGCAACGTTGATCTGCTGCCCTGCCGATTTTCTTTCCTCTGGCGCAAGGCTGCCGAGAGATTTAAGTAACTCCGTTATCTCTCCTTTCTTACCAAGGTACTGAACGCGTACCTCATCCAAAGCATTTAAATCTGCAGCATTCGCTACTGACTGTTCAGCTTGTTGGATTATTGCTTCTAGATTCATTTTTTTCCTCAATCGACACCGTCTGGTGCTAACCCAATAAACATGACTACTTTTTCAAGCAACACAGCAAGTCTTTTATGTGTGTCCCCGAAGGAGATGTTTAATCATTTCGCAAACTGCTTATTTTACACAACAAATGAGCTTTTCCGCTACGATTAAATCTTAAGAACCTCCCTTCCGCTGATAAAATTGATTGCAAAGTACAAATTACCAACAAAATTGAGTTTGAATGAGGAACAAGCCGCTATCTATAACTGGAGAATGGATTTAATAAATGGGATCGTCAGCTTTCTTTTTTGTTCAATCGAAGCCTGATCGAGTTGATCCAGCATTGAAACGAGAGAACGCATATGACGATTTTGACGAGAGAGTAAAAATCGTGCCGTGTCATCGGATAACTCAAGACCTCTTAAGTGAGCACGACGAATTAAAGCAGATTGCTTTTGTTCATCTGTGAGTGGGTAAATTTTATAAGTGAGGCCCCATTGTAACCGAGAAATGAGATCAGGCAATCGAAAATGTAAATTATCTGGCGTTTCTTCACCTGCAATAATGAGTGTCTTGGCTTGCTCTTGAAGCCTGTTGAATAAATTGAATAATGCAATTTCCCATGAAGCATGACCAGCAATACGTTCAACACCATCCAGACAAATCACATCCATATGTTCAAGTCCTTCAATCATACTCACGTCTGTCGCAAGCAAGGACTCTCCATCAAGAAGAATGTTATTGAGACCTGCTTCTTGTGCCGAAACGCAGCAAGCATACAATAAATGCGACTTACCCGAACCCGGCTTTCCACCAATATAAGTTAATGAGAACTGTCTGGGAAAAGAACTCGTCACCTGTTTTAAATGCGATAAAAGCTGTTCATTGCCACCAGCGTGAAAGCTTTCAAATGTTTCATCATCTGGTAAGGTAACTGGAAGAGCAAACTGCGCAGGGAACATCAATCTAACCTTGCCAAATCAAATGATAATCATCCTGACTTTCATCCATCATCGCAGGCTCCTGCATAAAGCGACGGTCCAATTTTAAGTTGTGTTGAAAATCCTTGACTTGACCAAACAGCTTGAGTTGAAGATGCATCGTGTCTCCGACGAACCGGACAACTTTGACTGACGCAACTGCCTGCATCGCTAAAAGCACCTTTTCGACCTGAATAAAATCATTAACATCAGTAATTTGGCTCACAGTAACGAGAAGCTGTTTCCCAGTCACAGACACTTCAACAGCATATTGCTCAGCCATTTGATCCATCAGTTGATTATATAAATTAGCGATAGCTTCTTCTTCAGAGATACCCGTTGCAGTTGAGATCCCTTTCCCCCATTCATAAACGCTTCCCTCAGCAACATAAACCAAGCTAGGCTCTGCTTGATCTTCATTTTGGGCTGCATGGCTATCAGCTGACGATTTCCTTGTAAACAAACGTCCAATAAAATGCAAGTCAGCTTCATACCGAGCAGAACCTTCCACGATAGAGCGATCAAAACGCCCCCAAATGTCCGTTGTCGAAACTCGCATCACATCATCAAGATCCATTAATGGAATGACAACAGGAATCGCTCGTTGTTTACTGATACGCGTAACTACCTGTTGGAGTTGGCTTTTTGATGCTGATGACAAGATGGTTCTTTCTTTCGTACCAGGTGTCTCCTTGGCAAGCCAGAACAATACACGTGGACGACGCTTCCCCATGATTGGATAACCATGATTTTTCAAAAGAGAGTTGACTTTTTGTTTATCCACTTCAGCTTCAAAATAAAGCTGGCTATCCGCACCTCGCTTATACTGAAAACGAGTAATATAATTTGTACTCTTTTTTAATTGTGCTTGAATCGCGTGATCTGTATGAAAATCCCATTTCCCGGAGACTTTCAGTAATACAGCTTTGAGAACATCTTTTTCAGCACGTAATTTTGCTTCGTTGGATTGTTCCTCCACCTGAATTTCAGCGCGATACAGGTCATGGATAACAACAGAGGCTGATACAGGAAAATGAGCTATCAGTACAAAGAGAAAAACAGTTTTTATAATTGATTTGATCACGGAACAAGTCTGTCCTTTAGCATTCAGCTATCATGCGCGCATAATAGCGAATAATTCATTACGATACAAAGTCTGGATAGCATCAATACAAGAACATTCCTATCGAGAAGCTCAACGTTGTTGATGTTGTTCTAAAAAAGCTTCTTTTTCTGCTTGCGAAGCTTTATTCCACCAGAAGTTTAGCATTTCAAGTGCTTGAGTCGATTGCGCTTGTGATAGCTGTCGTTGTGTTTGTTGTTGCGCCATCGATGCATTAAGCGAACGATCTAAACGCGATAACAGTGTTTCTGTTTCATTTTTCTTTCTTACCAGTTGAATGGGAATACTCTGCCCTGTATCCGTCGTGAGATTTACTTGTGGTTTTTGTGCAAATGCACGGGCTTGCTCTTGTGTCTCCAGTGCTGTGTGGCTCAACTGGACATCTTGATCTGTTAAAAGATGGAAAGATATCCCAAACGGAGCAGAACGAAAAACGACATGATCATCTTCATCCGACTCAATCAATGTTTTGAAAGTCATGAGGACTTTATGTTGACCTTTATCGATTGAAAATTCGGTTAGGTTTGAAAAAAAGCCATGTTCGATTTTTTTTCCATCAATAGAAAGAACTTGAATACTCTCTGGAACTGTAAAATTTGCCGCATGAGTAGATAAGCTCAGTGCAAATACCGATGTAAAAACAGAAACTCGGTAAATGATCCTTCTCACAGCGCTGATCATAACCCCAACTCCCCTTATTTTTATCATTGCTAGTCAAGCCCAAATGAGAAGATAATCACCGGATACCTGATCACCCTCTTCGTTGCAAGCCGTTGCTTCCGGACACAATGTACCAGTATCTCTGCTGCCGATCAAACCACTTGGCTTCTTCTCAATTGGACGCTAGAATACTGGATAAAAATACAGATAACAAGATTGAATGACCCATGCGCCTGTTTATCGCTGAAAAACCCAGCTTAGCCCGAGCAATCGTCGCTGCTCTCCCTAAACCACATCAAAAAAATGATGGCTATATCAAAGTGGCAAATGGAGACTGTGTCAGCTGGTGTATTGGCCATTTGCTTGAGCAGGCAGAACCTGATGTCTATGACCCGAAATATCAGCAATGGCGTTTAGAGCATTTGCCCATTGTCCCACAGACTTGGCAATTACAACCAAAATCAAAGACAAAAAAACAGCTCGGTATATTAAAAAGGCTCATCAAACAAGCAACGCAGCTTGTTCATGCAGGCGATCCAGACCGAGAAGGACAGCTTTTGGTCGATGAAGTCATCCATTATTGTCAGGTCCCCGCTCACAAGGTATCGTCAATGCAGCGCTGTCTGATTAGCGATCTCAATGTCAGTGCTGTCAAAAGTTCTCTCAATCAGCTCAAAGCAAATCGCGATTTTATTCCTTTATCAACCTCAGCGCTTGCAAGATCTCGTGCAGACTGGCTCTATGGCATCAACCTGACACGCGCATGCACCATACAAGGGCGGCAATCTGGTTATCAAGGTGTGCTTTCAATTGGCCGTGTTCAAACCCCGATACTTGGTCTAATTGTCCAGCGAGATAAGACAATCGATAACTTTCAGTCAAAGCCTTTTTTTGAGGTCTTTGCTCACCTCAAGACACAGGACAATGTCAGCTTCATCGCAAAATGGCAGCCGAGTGAAAGCTGTCAGCCCCATATGGATGAAGAAGGGAGAGTACTCAATAAAGCTTTAGCAGATCATGTGGTAAAACGGATCACAAACCAACCCGGCCTTATAAAAGAGAGTACTAGAAAGAAAAAAAACCAAGCCCCGCCACTCCCCTACAATCTATCATCCCTACAAATTGATGCGGCAAAACAGTTCGGGATGAGTGCCAAACAAGTTCTGGATACCTGTCAAAATTTATACGAAAAACATAAACTAATTACCTATCCACGTTCAGACTGCCGATATCTCCCTTTGGCACATTTTAATCAGGCAAAGCAAATCACACAGCGTATTTTTCATCACTGTAAAAGTTTGTCATTTGCACAACAAGAGATTGACCTCAATCGAAAAAGCAAAGCCTGGAATGACAAAAACGTTGATGCACATCACGCGATAATTCCGACGGAACGACAAATGGATATGGTTCGATTATCCACCTACGAGCAACAAGTCTACACACTGATTGCAACACAATATCTGATGCAATTCTATCAAGCTTGGCAATATGAGGAACAAAGCGTCTCCGTAGAAATTCAAGGTGGTCTATTTAAATCGAACCGCAAAATCACAATCGACCTTGGTTGGAAGCGATTACTTACATCACAATCAATCAAAGAAGAAAAAGAAACGGAAAAAGGACTTCCACCACTACAAAAAGGGGATCCCGTTCATTGTCAACAAGGAGAACTCGCCGAGAAAGAAACACAAGCGCCCAAGCCATTTACCGATGCATCTCTCTTAAGTGCAATGACGGGGATTGCCAGGTTTGTAAAAGACCCAGCGATTAAAAAAATTCTTCGAGAGACAGATGGGCTGGGGACAGAAGCAACACGAGCCGGGATTATCGAGCTCCTGTTTAAACGGCAGTTTTTGTCACGACAAGGAAAGCAAATCCGTGCAACGGAAATAGGAAAACAACTGATCCAAAGTTTACCAGAGCCCATGACTTTGCCAGATATGACAGCTCAATGGGAATCACAACTCAATGCAATTAGCCAAAAAGAAGCAAATTATGCAAGCTTTATAGGACCACTCACTAATACACTTCAAACACTCATTCAGCAGATCAACCCAAATGCATTCCATGAATTAAAAGGCAAAGGAACACGACCTAAACAGTCCCGACACCGCTATCGGAAAAAGACACGTCATTGAGCAACGCCAAGACGAAGCTTTACATTTATACACGCTTTTTTGAACATATCGTTTGATAGGGTTATAGATTGAGAATGGATAAATATATGGGTATCTAACCAAAACCGTTCGCTTTCATTGAACTTTTTTATACGCCCCTTTTTAGAATGATATATGCTATTTCAAGCACTTCTAGAAACAAGTCCGTATCTGTTTCAGATGAATCACAACTTTTGTATGAAAAAATAGTAGATCTCTCCATTCTTCGTGATAGAATCGAGAGACGTTTAGACATCCAGACATTGAGAATGAAAGATATCCGTAGCATTTTAAGTTTATCGCCTTTGCTTCTCTTCCTTGCAATTTTTGTAGGGAATGGGCTTTATCATCAAGCACAAGGCACAGAGTACGCCTTCTATCAGTTGAGCGCTCCCGTCGCAATTATCCCCGCAATTATTCTTGCGGTACTCATCAGTCGCCTTCGCGTCAACGAATCAATAGAAAAATTTATTAGTGGCTGTGGTCATAGCAATATTATGGCCATGTGCCTTATCTTCCTTCTTGCTGGTGCGTTCACAGCTGTCAATAAAGCAACTGGTGGTACGGAGGCAACTATCGCATTAGGATTGCAAGTGATCCCTGAGAGTTTCCTACTGCCTGGTATTTTTATTGTTGCTGCATTTATCGCAACGGCTATGGGGACATCCATGGGAACAATCGCTGCCGTAGCCCCGATTGCACTGGGTGTTGCGACTTCAGCATCGCTCGATCCACTCTGGGTTGCAGGCGCTGTCTTAGGCGGTGCTATTTTTGGCGATAACTTGTCAATTATTTCTGATACAACAATAGCAGCAACCCGCTCTCAAGGCAGTGAAATGAAAGATAAGTTCAAGGAAAATGCTTGGATTGCGATTCCTGCTGCACTTGTTTGTATTCCAATATTTTATGTGCTTTCTGGTACGACCGAAGTCACAGCACCAAGCGTTGAAAACCCATGGCTTGCATTGCCTTATCTCTTGATCTTGATCTTTGCTGTCGCTGGTGTGAATGTGTTTATCGTTCTAACACTTGGGATCTTACTCTCAGGTGGTATGGCAATTGCGGGTGGTGAATACGGCTTCATCCAGTTTGGTAAAGATATCTACGCTGGATTTACCAACATGCAGGAAATTTTTATTCTTTCAATTTTGATTGGTGGTCTTGGAGAAATCATCCGTGCCAATGGTGGCTTTAACGCAATCCGACAATTTATTGAATGGTTTATTCAAAAAGCAAACGGCAAAAAGTCAGTCGCAGAGCTTGGCCTTGGAACATTTGCAGCATTAACAAACGTCTGTACAGCGAACAATACGGTAGCCATTGTCATCTGTGGTGATGTTGCAAGAGACGTCGCGCAAAAAAATGATATCACTCCCAAAAGAAGTGCAAGCTTACTCGATATCTTCGCCTGTGTGATCCAAGGTCTACTTCCTTATGCTGCTCAGGTATTATTGTTAGGCTCTTTGTTTAAACTCAACCCAATCGAGATTGTGACGCATAACATCTATGGTGTTGCACTTGCTGCTTCTGCAATCATTACAATATTTCTACGCAAAAGAACAGCTTAATCCCCTTCATCCGCCCTACTTCGGTAGGGCATTTCTCTATAGTCTCCGCTTTCGATTAATTTTACTCATGAAAAAATTCGTGATTTATTAAAATATGTATTTATAATGCATATTTTAATATCTGAATCCATCGAGAGTTGTTGCCATGATACAGATCACAGATACAAAGCAGGAAGAGCAGATGCCTGCACTATTTCGCCTTGCCTTTCGTCCGTTTTTTCTGTTAGGCGCTTTTTTCAGTCTCCTCGCGATGATTGTCTGGGGAAGCTTTTGGCATGGGCAAATACTTCTTTCCCCATATGGTGGCTATTTTTGGTGGCACCAACATGAAATGCTATTTGGCTTTACAACAGCCATTATTGTTGGCTTTCTCTTCACTGCTGTTCAAACTTGGACTGGCATTAGAGGCTTACGGGGTAAACCACTTGCGAGTCTTGTTTTCCTTTGGATATTCGGTCGCGCACTCATTGGATTTCCTGAACAACTTCCGATGCAATTTATCGCTATCATTGATCTCAGCTTTCTCCCTGTTGCTGGGCTGATATTGGCACGATACGTTGTGGCTGTTCGACAATGGCGCAATTTTATCTTTATACCACTACTCACTTTACTTACTATCGCCAATGCACAGATGCATTGGGGAGTATATAGCGCACAGGCACAGTGGATAACACAAGGCGCACATAGTGCAGTCATGATCATCACTTTAGTCATGACTGTGATGGGCGGGCGCGTGATCCCATTTTTTACTGCTCGTGGACTAAAGAAAGATAAGCCTGAGCCAATCACAGTTTTAGAGTATATGTCTCAAGGTGGTGTACTTCTGCTTTGCCTCACATCATTGTTTGGTGGTTTCGAAACGCTTCCAGATAAACTACTGGCAGGTTTATTTTTTATCGCGGCATCTGCACAAAGTATCAGGTTTTTACGTTGGCGTCCCTGGCAAACCTATTGTGTTCCACTTTTATGGTCATTGCATGCAAGCTTTGGATTTGTCACTGTCGGCCTTTGGCTATGGGGAGCATACTTTGCAGGAATGCTTCCAAGCCCCACGTTTGGGATACATGCTATCACCGTTGGGGGTATGGGCGGGATGATCCTTGCGATGATGAGTCGCGTTTCTCTGGGCCACACAGGGCGCTCTCTTGTTCCACCAACTCCGATTGTGGTTGGCTTTTTTGCAATGGCCACTGCTGCATTCATTCGAGCAATTTTCCCAACACTTTGGCCTACATTGAATCATTATGCCTATTCTCTCAGTATCGGCTTATGGGTCATCGCGTATGGACTATTTCTCATTTGTTATACAAAAATGCTATGCCAACCACGCTTGGATGGTCGACCAGGGTGAAGAAAATTGTTAGGGTGAGTCCAAAATGGCAAACTCAGGGCAAAAAACATGAGCTATCTAGCAATAAAACACATTCATATGATGACAGCAGGGATAAGTTTAATCTTATTTATGCTGCGAGCTTATTGGTCTGTGGTCAACTCCCCACAACTCCAGCGGAAGTGGGTAAAGATACTCCCACATATCAATGATACAGTCTTGCTCGGCTGTGCGATTTACTTAATGATGTTGCTGCAAGCCTGGCCGACAGAACAACCTTGGGTCGCAGCCAAAATCACCGCGCTGATACTTTATATTGGCATTGGTATTTTCGCGATTAAGCGTGGAAAAACACCACAGACTCGCGCAATTGCAGCGATGATGGCAATTGGCTGCTTCATTTACATCGTAGGTACAGCTATCACACATCACCCAATGTCATGGCTGATGCTGATGTAACATCTCCAATTCACTTCCATCATTGTACTAAAAATCAGGGATATCCCTGACACCATATTATTCATCGTTGAACATACTTCTCATCAGAGCAATATTGCTCTGATGAGAACCATCTAACACGCCAACTAGAGAAAAACGATATGAATAAAACAATGATGATGAGTGCATTCTCACTCTTACTTTCAACTCAGGTTTCTGCCGTTCCTTATGAGTCACCTCTTTTTGAAGATTTTGAAACCAAAACAACAACGATCCGTCATACTGGATGGCACCATACTGCGTATGATGGTTTTATTTACCAGTTGTACTTACGCAATAAAAATAATGATATCAGTACATATAAGTTCAAACATAAGCCGATTCAAAGCATCAACCATCGTTTAAGCTTCTCTCAAAATGACCCGATTCAAATCAATCTCGATCCCAGTCATGGTGGATTTGAATATGATTATGACTGCGATGAAGAACAAGTGGTTATTTCGGTCAATTATGAAAAACGTGGTAGCTTTCATGATGACTCGGTCATTGGATTTCGCTGTCGTCAGCTCAAGTCATATGATCCAAAAGTAAAAAATATTCAGTTGGTCGGCGAAGAAATCGTTCGTGTTTACGATGGCACTTGGCGAGGATGCCCTATTGATCAATTTATGACAGGCATGATTTTTACCCAAAACGCATTTGATGATCTGCACATCTATGCCGTGAAATGCCGCCGATTAAGAATAGAAGGTGAAATTGACTAAGTGAATTTGCTTAAGAGCAAAGAAGTCATGGCAGGTATCCCTGCCATGAGAAAAGAAACAATTTAGAATTCGTAACGAACGCCTGCTTCGATAGAGCGCTCTGCACCGAACCAGCAGCTATCTGAATCATAACATGATGAAACATAGCGTTCATCAGTAAGATTTGTCACGCTCAGCGTTAGTGACATTCCACTGAGAGAAGGGATCTTAGATCCAAAGTCATAAGATGCAGCAAAGTCATACAAAGTAAAGCTTGGAACTTCCCTTGTATTTAAGTCATCCACTTGGCTGTTGCCAACATAACGAACACCTGTTCCAACATTTAATCCTTCTAGGAAGTTATTAGAGAAATGATAATCGACCCATGCCATTGCATTTTCGTCAGCAACCCAAGTCGGGGACTTTCCAACCAGAGCCGGGTTATCATCCTTTTCTACTTTTACATCCATGTAAGAATACGAGAATGTCAAAAGCAGGTTATCTAATGACGATATTTCAGATTCAAGTTCCAATCCTTGTGAATTCACCAATCCAGTTTGGCGTCTAGTACGAGTTTTTGGATTTGTTGTGACGATATTTTTCTTATCAATATCAAACCAAGCCACAGTCACCGTATGCTCTTTATTTTCTGAGGTAAATTTCAAACCTAATTCCGTTTGAGCACTTGTAAGCGGTTTAAACGCATTTCCTTCACTATTTAATCCAGATACAGACTCAAACCCTTCAGCATAACTAGCAAATGGAGCGAGGCCGTTATCGAATGTATATAAAGCACCAAAACGAATACTTAAATTATCTTGATCTGTACTTTCTTGGCTTGGTGTGTAGAATTCTGGCTTGACCTGCCCTGAAGCTAGAACAGCATTATAGTCAAGCTGTCGCCCTTCAATATTTTGCTGTACTTTGTCATATCTTAAGCCAAAGATCCCGACAAAATCATTGACCTTGAGCTGATCTTGGAAGTAGTAACCAACTTGAGAGTAATCTACAGATTCAAGTGTTTGATTAATACGAATAAAAGACCTGCCACTCAATTGATCATTATTTCTAGCAAACAGATCGAGATTTGGAATACTTTCAAAAGGAATTTGAGGCTTTTCACTCACAAGGAGAGCATGGTCCCATCGTTTATCAAACTTATTATTTTGATAATCCAATCCAAAGAGTAGATTATGCTCAATCACCCCTTGTTCCAATGTTGCAGAAATTTGATTATCTATAACAAAACTTTTTGTAGATTCATCATTTCTATATGCAGCTCGATTGAGCAAGCGTTTTGAGTTCTTCGCAAATCCTCTGTTATAAATGTTTTCTGTGATTGCTTCTGCATACAAATAACGTGCATGTTGCATAATAGACCAGCTATCATTCAGCTGGTGAGATACTTTATACCCAATGAGCGACATATCCCTGTCAAACGTATCAAAGTTTTTATCGCCAATGTAAGTGTCGACAGGTAATTCACCATTCGGATTAAACAAGAAAGTACCTTCTGACGGTAAACTAGAATAAGCACCACTCTTTGGATCTTTTTGAAAGTACCCATAAACCTTAAGATGAGTCGCGTCATTTATCTGCCATGTGAGAGATGGTGCAAGGAAATAACGTTGATTTTCTGACGTTGCAGCTTGGCTATCACGTTCATGGTATAACGATGTTACCCGATAACTGAAGTCCGAATCACCAATTTGCCCGGTAGAGTCAACACCAAATTCTCGCAGGTTTCGATTACCAGTACGAACCTGCAAAGTATGCTGAGATTCTTGTTGTGGTTCTTTTGGAGCAAGATTAATCATCCCACCTGGTGCAGCATTACCATATAATACTGAAGAAGGTCCTTTTAACACTTCAATACTATTCAAAGAAAAAGCGTCAATCTGTGGTTGAATATTCCAACCATTCCACGGGAGTATAAGACCATCCCAATAGTTGTTATAATTTTTGAATCCACGAATTGTATATTCATCCAAACGAGAAATAACACCACCACGTGGCTCCGTCGTCACACCAGACACATAACGCATCGCTTTTATGATTGAATCCGCGCCGCGCATCTGAAGTTCTTTTTGGTCAATGACTTTGATGCTTTGCGGTGTTTCGATTGGGGAGAGTTTGGACTTGGTTGCAGTATTTCGATAGGAAGCACCATACACCGAAATTCGTTCGATTGATTCTTCTTGTACCTTGGCATCATCTGCCAAAACTGAAAAACTGGTAAGCGCGCTCAGTGAAATGATCGCAGCGATAGGTGATAACTTGAATTGACTGCACACCATGTTGGAAGTCCTTGTAAAAGTTATAAAATATTTAAATGAATACGTTAAAACCAGCCGTGACTATCATTAAAAGGTTAATCACTCTATTAACACGACTGAGAATTATTCTCATTTTCAAAAATTGTCGCAAAGGTTACATCAAAAGATCAAAACTTACCAGTATAATCGTGAAAAAGAGTGACCTTTTTACCTTCGAAAAAGGTGGGAATAAATCCATTAAAATTGAATGGTTTTCTTAAAAAGAGAGTTAACTAGTCTCAAATTGCAATACCCTCTCGGGACAATGGATTGACACCTATTTTATAACTGTTTGTAGTACATGACTGTTCTCTCTAATTGACCATCACTTGATCTCGCATAGCTTGGAATTTTTCCTGCTTCAATATAATCGAGAGATTGATATAGTAAATTAGGTGGATTCCATTTTGTTTTGGTTCTAAGTGGAGTTGGATCTTGCCACAATTGACTTCATTACAAGTCGCAACCCATAACACCCGAGAAGTATCCAAAACCCCTTCCCAGTATTGCCGTGCCATTGGCTTCGATAAAGGTGTTAAAAATCCAACTGACGCATCATTATCGACCAGCGAAAACAATAGTTGTGCGAGCGCCTCTAATTGGGTCGATTCGAGCGTTGTCATTTCTTCGATTAGAATAGGAGGGGGCTTCCATATCAGTACCACGATATTGAACTGATAAGTGAAACTATCAAAAAATCAACATGATAACAAGGGTACGTCTTGCGATATACCCCAGTATATTACGTACCTAATATTTGACGACATCTGAGAGGAGATGATATTCAACCACCATTCGTCGCCCACCTAACTCATAACCAACATGTTTTGTTAAACGATGAATCAAATCTAAACCTCGGCCATGCAGTGCTTCTGACTTCTTCTCAGTTAGCTTCTTCTCAAAGTCAAAACCAGCACCACTATCTGTCACGCCAATTTTGAGAATTTTATCTTGCGGGTAAAAATGAATATCTATATCCACACGCCCGTCTTTCATATTCTCTAATGCTTCTGTACGCATCTCGTAATATCGAATAAATCCATCTTCTTCATCTTTGACGGAAGAACTTAATCCAAGAACACCGTGTTCCAGCGCATTGTTGTACATTTCGGATAGGATCAGAAAGATAATCGAGCGGTGACGTTCCACAAAAGGTAATGCTGACATCATCTCGACAAGCTGCTTCACCGGATCCAATTCTTTTAACTCCTCATTTTCAATGGCAATATTCATTTCCATTGTAAGCAGGAACTGATCCTGCTCTTTGAGAGTGGTAATATCACTATGGATGGGTTTACAGTTGAGAAAAATACAGGTGATATCATCTTGCTGTTCATTATTCGTACCACAAAACTCATGCAAGTTATCGATGATGGTGTTCGTCGTCGGATATTCATGATTGAATAAACAATCATGGAGTCGTTCTTCTCCGTAATACTCACCCTCTGCATTTTCCTGTTCTGTCAAACCATCTGTATGCACAACCAGTCGATCACCAGGTTCAACCTGAAGTGTCATCACATCTGAGTTGAATTCGTAATCCTCTAACACTCCAAGTGCCATATGTGCTGATTCAATCGCATGCTTCTTACCCGATTTGGAGAGTAAATAAACATCAGGTAATCCACCCAACCACATACTGATAGTTTTTCCCGTATGCGACATCTCTAAAATGCAAGCCGCACAAAACATATTATCTGGCAACAAATTACGGAGCATTCCATTAATTTCCAATGAAATATCAGCAACAGTCAGTCCTTTCGCGACCATGTCATGAAACACTTTCGATAAAGGGAGTGCGCCCACAGCTGCTGCAAGTCCATGACCTGTAAAATCTCCGAGAAAAATATATAAGCTGCCAAATGGAGAGATATCAGCAATTGCTAAATCACCATTAAATGTATCTGCTGAGGAGATGTAAGCGTCGATCCATTCTTTATAGGTCGCATCAAGTCGCAGTGCATTGTCATAGATATGCTCAACGATTTCATGCTCACGATTGATAAGTCTTTGGTGGTATTCCAGCTGCTTTTTCTGTTTGAGGATTTTGGAGTAAAGCTCTCTACTTCGAAGGTGAGCTTTAACTTTTGCTTGTAAGATGACTCGCTCAAATGGCTTTGTTAGAAAGTCATCACCACCAACGTCCAGACAATACTCCAGACTATTCTGATCATCCAATGCTGTGATAAAAATGATTGGAAGGTAGGCATCCCCAGCAAGTTCTTTGAGCTTTGGTGCTGTCTCATAACCATCCATCACTGGCATCATGATATCCAGCATCACACAATCGGGTTGGTGCGATTCGTACATCGCCAACGCTTCTTCGCCGTTTTCGGCCTGGATCACCTCGTACCCTTGTTCCATCAGTAAATGCATTAATAAGGTACGATTGATCTCCTGATCATCAACTACCAGTATTTGAGTCATGGTGATTCTGTATGATGTTTAGTCGATCGAGAATTTCTTATCAAACCTTGAAATCTGTAGGATTTTCTTAATCTGTGGCTGACAGTTGCTGATCCGAAACCCATCAACCTTATTGTCGAGTGTTTTTTGCATATTCAGCAACATTCCAAGTGCAGAAGAGTCCATATAATCCGTTTCACGTAAATCAATGACTACCGTTGGACGATTTTCGCCAACGTCTTCATAAGCATCTCTGAACATTTGAACCATATTGAAATCAAACTTACCTTTAATTTGAATCGTCAGTTGCTTGCCATCCTGACTCAGATGTTTGTTGAGGCTCATTATTTTCTCCAAGTGTTAGAATAAATCCACTTCGTCTTTATGCTCTTGCGTATCCATCTGTTCTTGACTGTCCTTTTGTAATTCTTGCCAAGAAGATTGAACTGTTTCTTTATCATGATTTCGTAAAAAGTCTGTAGACAGATTAAGCATAGATTGCATCCACGAAATCTGCTTTGTCATATTATTCATGACAGACTGTAAATGATCTTCAAATTGCATTGCAGTCACTGTATCAGAAACATGGTGACTGATTTCCTCACCAAGTTGAGAAGCTTCCATGACAGCACGCTCCGTTGCGTCTTCAACTGTTTTTAGCTGATTGAGCATATCATCTACTGTATTCTTCGCTTCAATAGACGATGTCATATCCATCGTCGCGATGTGCCCAATAATGCTGCGAACTTCATCCATATGATTTTGAACTTGACTGACTTTCTCTCTAATTTCCTCATTCAGTCGATTTGAATTGAGAGACAAGCTGCGAACTTCATCTGCAACCACTGCGAATCCTCTACCATGCTCCCCTGCTCGCGCTGCTTCGATCGCGGCATTCAAAGCAAGTAAGTTCGTTTGATCAGCAATCCCGCGTACATTTTCAAGGAGCGAAAACATTTGCTCTAGAGGGCCTGACATATCTTCGATACTATGAACAGCCTTGACGCTCTTGTCGCTCACATCAATCAAAGCATCGACATATCCTTCGATAACTTTGTTGGTTTGCTCTGTGAATTCTTTCAGAGAAATTCCGGTGTCATCACTGTCCTGGTGCTTTAACACATTTATCAAGTCCATCAATTTATCTGTTTGTTGTGATGAAGCCGCTTCTAATGCCAAAAAACTTGATTGAACCTTCTCAATTGAGCTTGTAAACGATGCCCTCAATCCCTCTGTTTGCTTCGATAACTCGCCTAATTTATGATCGCCTGTTGTGAGCATTTCTGGTAAGAGTCCATGTTGTGGTTGGGTTTGGTAGTCCTGCTCTGCACCTTCATTCAATGTATTTGGATTTTGCTTCTGAATAAAAGTACTGTAGCCGAAAGTTCCCAACATAATCAGGAGCATCAATAAAACCCACCAGCTTCCTTGCAGGGCTGTTAAAATAAGCCCGATACATGACGAAATGAAGAAAACCGCACTTACGCCATAATCGACACGATGATTCATAGACTCTCTTTTGAAGAAAAAACTTTTATAGCTAACTAACACTTATAGCAAGTTTCTTTTAAAATGCCCGAAAATCGTTAGAAGGAATTCACTTCATGCCATATAAAGATGAAAACTCAAACCTTGTCTATTCCACAGATCAAGGTCGAATCCAACCGGAAAAGCAAAAAGCTGAGAAAGCAGAAGGATTTGCCGATGGATATGTCCGAGTCCGTCGAGAAACAAAAGGCCGCAAAGGAAAAGGCGTCATTGCTGTGATGGGCATACCAGAAGACTCAGCAGGACTCAAAAAAATAGCTGCTATACTGAAAAAGAAGTGTGGGACTGGCGGCGCAGTCAAGGATGACGTGATTGAAATTCAAGGAGATAAACGGGACATCATTGCGCAAGCACTCGAAAAAATGGGCTATAAAGTAAAGCAAAGCGGCGGCTGATAAACTCAATGTGCTTTCACCTAGAGACAAATTTGAGCGTATAACATGCATCATCTCTCACCTGAAGATTTGAATATTCTACTCGTTGAACCATCTGATGTTCAACGCAAATTGATCATGCGTCATTTACGAGATGAAGGGATTGGATTAGTCGAAGAAGCAAGCAATATGGAAGCCGCATTTGAAATATTAAATGACCACATTCCCGATCTGGTGATCAGTGCAATGCATCTGACAGAAGGCTCCAGTATGGAAATGCTCAAAAAAATCCGTAGTACAGACGGTTGGTCTGACATTCCATTCATGTTGATTTCCAGTGAAACCCGCAAGTCACAATTAGAAGAATACAAACAGTGTGGTGTTGTTGCGATTCTACCAAAGCCATTTGACCGTGTTCAATTTGGGAAAGCAATTAACGCAACTTTGGATTTACTCAATCCAGCAGAAATGGACTTAGGCTTCTTCGATGTCCAGGATCTCCGTGTACTGGTCGTCGATGATAGTCGAATGGCCAGAAACCACATTTCTCGCGTTTTAACCAACCTTGGGATCCAGCGGATCACACAAGCTGAAAATGGTCAGGAAGCTATCGATATCCTTAGTGGCGACATGTTTGACCTTGTTGTCACAGATTACAATATGCCTGAGGTGACAGGAAAGGAACTGACGGAACATATTCGAGGTGATAGCAACCAATCTCATATCCCAGTATTAATGGTCACCTCAGAAGCGAATGACACTCATTTGGCAAACATTGAGCAAAGTGGTGTCAATGCCATGTGTGATAAACCTTTTGAGCCAGAAATGGTCAAAGCGATCCTTTATCAACTATTGGATGATCATTAAGCAACAGCCATTAAGCTGATTGACGAGTGATCGTCTTCTGATGTTGTGTAATAAAAGACAATAGCTGTTCTTCTGGAAGTGGGTGGCTTAAAAAATACCCCTGTATACAATCACACTGATTATGTTCTAAAAATTGTTGCTGAAATTCGCTTTCAATCCCTTCAGCAATTGTTCGAATACTCAATTTTTGCGCCATTGCGATGATCGCACAGACTATCGCGCGATCATTTTCTTCATTTTCAATTTCCAAAATAAACGAACGATCAATCTTGAGCTTATTCACAGGAAAGCGACTGAGATAACTTAAACTGGAATAGCCAGTCCCAAAGTCATCGATTGCTAAGCTCACCCCAATGAGTTTTAATTGGTTCAACAGTTCGATCGCGGTATCAATATCTTGTACCAACATGCTTTCCGTGATCTCAAGCTCCAGCAGTGCTGGCCGGATCCGCGCCATTGTTATCGACCTTTCCAAGAATGTGATAAAGTCTTTGTCAATCAGCTGTTGTGCAGAAACATTTACAGCGACTTTTAAATCATAGAAGCCTTCCTGTTGAAAACGTGCAATCGCTGCGACCGCTTCTTGGATCACCCAATGTCCAATCTCTCTGATGAGTCCTGATTGTTCAGCTATGGGTATAAATTTCGCTGGCGAAATCATTCCTGATTCAGGCTGCTCCCAACGGAGCAATGCTTCAACCCCTCGTATCTTTTGAGTCGACAACTCAAGCTGAGGTTGAAAATGCAGCTTAAATTCCTGATTTTGTATCGCCTGACGAAGCTGCTGTTCCAATGCCAGACTTTCCCTTGCTTCCTGATTCAACAGCGGATGAAAAAATACAACTTGTCCCACCCCTTTTTGCTTTGCACATAACAAGGCAAGTTCCGCTTGTTGAAAGACCATCCCACTCTCGGTCTCCCGTTGTACAAGACTAGCCCCTATCGAGACAGAAACCCTTAAGTCATGTCCACCAAGGTAGATGGGTTCCTCAATGATTTTCATGACATTTTCAATAATCAGGTTCGCTGCATCAACATCTTTCACATCCCCGATGATAATCGCGAACTCATCGCCACCCACTCTGGCAATAATATCTGAATCCTTCAGGAGAGACTGGCAACGTGACACAATCTCAGAAAGCAATAAATCCCCCAATTGATGTCCTAAGGTATCATTCAAACGAGAAAAGTCATCGATATCCAATGCGAGGATCGCAAAAGAATAATAGCCCTGCTGAACTAGGCTAGATAACTTTTGTAATTTACCCATCAAATATTGTCGATTTGGGATCTGCGTTAAAGGATCATAAAACGCCAAACGTTCTACCTGACTTTCATTCTTTTTATGCAGGGTAATATCGAGTGCGCAAGCAATGTAATTTGTGAGATGTTTTTGGTGATCCCTGACTTCCGAAATACTTAAGCTGAGCCAGGTTTCAATGTCTTGGTCAACGTGAAGCGCCATTCGCACTTCCCCCTGCCAGTACCCATCAATATCCAATGCTGAGATAATCTGATGACGCAGAGTCTGCATTTCCGGAGACAAGATGGTATATAGAGATTGATGTATAAAGCTCTCTTCATTACCTTTTGCCAGCTCAAGCCACTTGGGGTTCACATGCTCAATGTTCATATGATGATCGGTGATCACGATGCCCATCCCACTACAAGCAATTGCGTTGGACAATTTTTGGGCTGCAGCTTCTGCTGAGTCTTTTTCAATCAGACGCTCATTCAGTCCCTGCATCAGAATATTGATTTCGCCAACCATGGTATCAAAGGCAGACGAAAGCTCTGCGACTTCATCCTGGTTTTTTCGGGTCGGTTCCGCAATCCAATGTTTTTCCATCAAATCACTCATGGATGCGTACAACCTACGGATCCGCCGAAGGAGCAAAACATCAATAGATAAATGAAGTAACAGCGCTACAACCAGTGTGACAAGGAAGAAAATAAGTGGCAATTTCCACTTGGAAGCGGACATGGATTGAAATACAGTTTCTTCATCAGCAAGAACAACGAGCGTCCAATTGAGTTGATGAACCGGACTTGCACTCACCAAGTATTTTCGCCCCTCATATATCAGACTGACATCCTCTTCATTCCACCCATTTTGCTGTATTTTTTCACCGAATGCTTTGAGCGTTGGGGAAACCTTAGGAAGCTCTCCCGGGTGTTGTTCCGATAATCCAGGGAAGTACAGAATTCTGCCTTGCTGATCAAGGAGCATGATTTTATGGACCTTATTCGCCTGATTCATTGTTTTGAGGTCTTGGATCAGTGCATATAACTCATAATCACTTCCCGTCAGGCCTTGAAACTGATTGGACTCATCATAAATCGGAATAATAAAACTGGTCATCCAGCGGCGAAGGATCACATCATAGTAGATTGGTGTCCACACCGCTCTTTGCTCTGGGTTAAAATCGGGGCGTGCCACCTTAAAGAACAAGTCCGCTTGAAAGTCATGCCCTGCCAACACATCCAGTGACCATTTTGGTGGCGAAATTCGAATGAAGTTCTCGGTCGAAATATAATAGAAAGCGTAAAACTTCTGGCGCATAATTGGCGCCAAATCACGCCAAATTTCCGCAGTTACATTAAATTGGCGTTTATGAAAATCAGTGAGTGCATGTGTTCCAATGTATGCCGCTGATTCTTCCTCGGATTGCCTTGTTGAGCCGTCATGCCATTCATCCAATTCTACAGAAATATTGGCAGGTTCACCTTTTCGGAATAGCCGCTGTTTGACCTTTCTATTCGCAGCCAGTGCGATATCTTCCATATCAACCAGCTGTTTTTCAAATGCCAATGAGAAATGCGTGGAGAGTTGTGACAATAATGCTTTTTGTTCATGAAGAAAGTCTGATTTCTCATGATGAAATACAATGATCGAAAGCAGAGTGCCAAATAAACTACAGATAAGAAATACTGTAAAGCTTACCTTACTATTTATCGTTCTGTTCGCAAACATCTATGGCCTATGAAGAAAAGGTACTTTGACGAATCACCCTTAGTACCACATACATACCATAAAATAAAATATATATTCAAAATTCGGCAATAATCAGACAAAAGCGTGTCTTTTTTATATTCTATTTTATCGGTACAGATGTTTTCTTGCGATGATTTTGTATAAATCAACTTGCACAAGAATCACCTGATGCGTATCCTGAATGGGAAATTTTGCTGTATCTCGAAGTTGCTCAATCTTAAATTAACACGACAGCTCCCATAGAAAACAGCTATGAAAACTTTACTAAAACGTACACTCATCACCACAATCTCCCTCAGCTTTCTATTTCTGACATTCATCTTCTTTTTGTTAAGAGCAAGTCTCCCAATACTTGATGGAGAACATCAAACCAATCAATTGCAAAGGCAGGTCACAATCCATCGTGATAAAAATGGCTACCCGACCATTCACGCACCAGACCAGAAAAGTGCGGCTTTTACGCTTGGCTTTTTGCATGCACAAGAGCGCTTTTTTCAAATGGATATTCTCAGACGTACTTCAGCAGGTGAACTCTCTGAACTTGTTGGTCCTGCCGCACTCGATATGGACAGACAATTTCGAGTCCACCAATTCCGAAAACGCCTCTCCACAAACTTCTCTCTTATTCCTCAAGCACACCAGGATTTATTGAGGCAATATACCAAAGGCGTCAATGAAGGATTGATCGCACTGGGTGCCAAGCCCTTCGAATACTTGCTACTTGGCGTTTCGCCCAAACGTTGGACCCCCATTGATTCAATGTTAGTTGTCGCCAGTATGTATCTGGACCTACAAGATCATACTGGAAAGTGGGAGCAGAATATGGCGGTCCTCTCTGCGGTATTGACCAAAGAAACTGTTCAATTCCTGGTCCCAGAAGGGACTCCATGGGATGCGGCATTGGATGGAACAAAGTTCCAAATGGCTGCACTTCCTGAACTTCAACTCCCCCAGAGCAAAAAAACCTTTGTTCACCAAGAACGTTTCTTTTCTGATCAGGGGTATCCGGGAAGTAACAGCTGGGCAATTTCCGGAGAACTGACCCAGCATGACTCAGCGATGTTAGCCAATGACATGCACTTGAATATTGGTGTCCCGAATATTTGGTATAAGGCCAGCCTGGATTATCAGCATGCACACGCAAACTTTCGTATTTCTGGCGTTACCTTACCGGGTACGCCCGGTGTCGTTGCTGGTTCAAATGGGCATATCGCTTGGGGTTTTACAAACAGTTATGGTGACTATAGTGATGTGATCCAGCTGGATGTAGATAAAGCATCTCAAAAATATCGAACCCCCTTTGGCTGGGAGCCACTCATTCAGGATAAGGAGACTATTCGTGTCCGAGGCGCAGACTCAGAACAGATCACCGTTTCAAGAACGCATTGGGGACCTGTCATTGACAACGATCAATCGCTTGCACTGCGTTGGGTTGCTTATGACCCAGAAGGGATCAATGCCCAAGTCTGGTTTCTAGGTCAGTCTTTTACAACGAAGCAGGCAATTGAACTTGCACATCGCGCAGGAATACCGGCACAAAATATGGTCATTGCCGATACTTTTGGTGACATTATATGGACCATCATGGGACCTATTCCAAAACGTGCAGCAACGCTCGGCCAAACGCCAAAGCCCTGGCATGATACAACCTACCAATGGTTTGGCTATCGGCTTCCCCACGAATACCCGATGATTTCAAGCCCCCCTCACCAACGCATTTGGACAGCGAACAACCGGATCGTCGGTGGAAAAAACTATCAGACCATTGGCAATGGCGGATATGCGCTTGGTGCCCGTGCACAACAAATCCGCAGTCGACTATTTGCACAAGACCAATTTACAGAAGCAGAACTGCTTCATATTCAATATGACTACAATGGTGTGTATTTGAAACGCTGGCAGAATTTTCTCATTCAACACCTAGAAAGAAAAACACACCACGCTGAATCCAAAGAACTCCTTCGTTTACTCGATCATGCCCAATTACAAGCAAGAAGAAACTCGAATGTTTATCTTCTCGTTCACCATATCCAACGTCATATTAAAGAACATGTCTATGCCGACATCATGGCTCAGCTGATTGCATACGCACCTACCTTTAAGCCTGCATTACCCCTCAAGCATGCACTAGAAGAACCGCTTTGGCAACTGGTCACAAAGCAACCCTCTTCTTGGCTTCCTGCGCAATTCTCTTCTTGGGAAAATCTGATTGATCAAGCGATTCATGATGCGCTCGAAGAAATTGAAACGAATCACGGTAATTGGAAGACTGCTACTTGGGGAGACTATAATCGGAGCCGTATTTCACACCCACTTGCCAGTGGTATTCCTGTTTTTGGGCAGTTTCTCAATATGCCAGAGGTGCCTATGGATGGAGAGCGCTCATTTATGCCGATGATCACGCAGCACGGATTTGGTGCTTCACAACGCATGGTCGTCTCACCAGGAAATGAAGATACTGGTATATTGCAAATGCCCTCTAGTCAGAGTGGCCATCCGCTTTCACCCTATTATGGCGTTGGGCATCAAGACTGGCTCAACCAGGTTCCAACGCCTTTTTTACCAGGTAAAAAGAAATACACGCTGGTTTTAAAACCATAAATAACATCAGGTGACAGATGAAAGGATACGGATGTCTTTTTTCCGTATTCCTCTGTGAGATATTTCCTACAAATATGTAGTCGATAAGAGCACTATGGTTGCATCTTTTTCAACAAAATTAACTTAACTTGCTGTTATTTAAATATATTTCTTCAAACCATAAAATCATTTATCAAAAATTTTCTATTTTTAACGCTCAAATTCTCTGACTCAGGCGCATATACTGAATATCGAAAGGACAAGGAAATTGGATGTGCTTCAGGAAAGAAGCTGAGCAAGGAGCAAGGGAACAAGGATTACGATGGAACGTGGGGAGAAGGCAAGGCTGAAAGGACGTCTTGTTTGCAGGAAGCAGTGAAGGCACATGGAGTACATGGAAGCATCACATGGATTGCGAAAATACGGCGCAGCTCGAAAGGGCTGCGCTTCATTTTATTTGAACTTCTCTAGATGAAATCAGATGTATTCGTTCAGACAAGATACCATCACTCGTCATCTTTATATCAAGCACAATCAGTATCAGAAACATGCCCTCCCTGGCATGTAACCGATGAACTCTATTTATGAACTGTCTTGGTCACCGTTCGTCCATCAACTTCAAAACTCGCGGTCAAAGCAACACCATCATAGGGCTTAAATGCATGGAGCAACACGTGATAAACACCTACTTTAGGTTGGTCGAACACACAAGTTTCATCTGGTTTTGTCCGAAATGGTCTACAGTCCCAACGATCCAGTGTCGGCTGCTGGCCAAAGCGAACATGCATATCTGAGTCTCCAGTCCCACCACGCTGCTCAAATCTCAGGTTGGATGCCTCTTCTGGGATTTCTATATGAAAATATGCCATTGCACCTTTTTGAGATTGGGTGTCTTCAATGGTTTTTCGGTTTTCTAGCGCTGTACTATCATCCTTGCCCGTCAAATAGCTACCACTCAATGTAATATCTTGATAATCTGAAAATGCATGCAACATCGCGTAGTATTTCCCTTTCTTGGGATCCGCAAACACACAAGTTTCTCGCTGGATCACTTTATAAGGGCGACAATCATATTCTCCCAGCGATGCACGTTTACCAAATAGGACATGCATATCTGCATCGCCTTTCCCACCATCAATTTCAAGCTTCAGATCTCTTGCGCCCTCCGGGATCTGAATAAAATAGTGTTTTTCCTTTCCTTTGGTTGAAGCAAGCCCCTCAACTGGCTCTTGGTTTTTCAGCTCGGTAACTGGTGGCTCCGGTTGATCGGCAACACCTGGGTTATAAAGCTTTTGACTGGTACAATATTTTTTTCCATCCTTTTCCAACCAGAAGTAATTGCAATTCCTGTCATAGCTATCCCGTCCGGTCTTCACTTTATAACCCGAAAGATAAACGCCATTGAGATGATAAAATCGGCCATCCTTTTTCACACTGTAATGCTGATGAGGTCCAGTTGAATGCCCTCCGTTACATAGCGCCTGTGATTTCGAATTTGCGTAATTCGCCAATCGCTGATTCATTGTCACCGGATCATTCGTTGATATTTGAACATTCCCAAGGTGATAGTAAGTCGTTGACCAGCCACTCTCATGCACCACTTCAACAAAGCATGATGAATGTCTTTTTGCTTTCCCATTAGCTGAGGAGACGACCCACTTATTCGATGTATCCGATCCCCAGCGACCACCATTATTCATATCCAAAGAAGATTGTGGATAATCACCACTCCCTGTATTGGTATGACTTCCACCAAACCACCAGCTTTCTTTGATTGGAAAAGGCAGTTGTAGCATATTTTTTTGTGGAACATTTTGGTGATGGTACGCCGCTATCGACTTTTGGGTTTCTTCAAAAACAGGATATTGTGCTACGGGAAATAACAATGCATAAGTCTCTCTAAAACGTGCGAAGTGATCTGTATTTTGCGGAAGCCGGACAAACAATGCTTTTAAAGCCGCTTCGGCAAGAGTTTCACTTTGAGGAGATTGTGATGCATGAACTGCGTATTCTGCATGCAATTTGTCGTAATAAATTTTCGAGAGCTTTATAGCAACCTGCTTCGTTTGTGCTGAAACGCCCATCACATTCGATAATATTCCAAAAGGTTGAAAAGCTTTTGGGTCAATTTCTGTCGGTTGCTGAACAACGCCTGATTGCATTTCCATCAATGTCAACAACACTTTTGGGCTGATACTACTATAGCCCGACCAGTGTGAGATGATTTCAGCATAGGGGTACAGATGGGGTGAATGCTGTTGAAGATACGCCGCAATATCAAACTGAAACATTTCCTCATATTGATAAATTATATTCACTTCAGAGACTTCAATTTCATTTGCAGGGAGTTGTAAAGTTGTAAAAGCACAACCAATAATAGGGAATATCAAAACTCGATTCAGAGTACGTCTTTTCAAAAAACGCATAGTGTTCTCCTTTTTTAGACAAAAGTGCCCCACATCAATGGGTGCACCATCAATGAAAAATAAATTGGTACTTTTTTGCTATTTCTGAGCATAGAACACTGCTCAAAAAGAAAACAAAAAGAAATTAAAAAATTAATTTAATTTTTATGGAAGGTTAATTTTAAGAAAACAAATTGCATGCAATTTTTAATATTCTCCTATAAATCCGATCGCTTACAAAAATTCACTCCCTTTTGGCAATACTATTTACTGATATTTAAACACACCCACCCTGTATTCAATATAGGCTGACGAGGATCATCCAATTCATTGAATTTTTAAGTGGTACTATGAGACTAATTTTGGATAAAAAAAGCATCTTGATTGATATCAACACAAAGAACCGAACAGGAATTAATCAGACTGTCCCCTTTCATTACAAATAAGCGATTTTTTCATGAAATTAAACTTGCAACTTAAGGCGTATTTAACTAGTCTTATATGAAGTGGTCTGACCTCTAAAATGAAAGCCTTTAGGAGAATTAAATGCTTATCTTCTGGTCGATATTTATCATCTTGATGGGTATTCTTGCCTATCACCGTGCAAAACTGACAACCTTTACTGGGGTTGCTGTCGCAGCCATGATCCTTGGAACATTGAATGACATCGTTGGGTCATTTGCTTGGCTGGTCTTCTTGGCGATTGCTGTACCATTAAATGTCTCTAGCATTCGTAAACAGTACATGACAAAACCGATACTCAAACTGTATCGCAAGATCATGCCACAAATGTCTCGTACCGAGCAGGAAGCCCTCGATGCAGGCACAACATGGTGGGAAACCGATCTCTTTCGTGGTAATCCTGATTGGGATAAATTACATAACATTCCGAAGGCTCGTTTAAGTGCTGAAGAGCAGGCATTTCTCGACGGTCCATGTGAAGAAGTCCTTGCCATGATCAGCGACTGGGATACAACCCATGAGCGCGCTGATTTATCCCCGGAAGTCTGGCAGTATTTAAAAGACAATCAATTTTTCGCCATGATTATCAAAAAAGAATATGGTGGTCTAGACTTCTCAGCTTATGCACAATCTTGTGTTCTTCAAAAGCTTTCCACAAAAAGCACTGTTTTAGCGAGTACTGTCGGTGTGCCAAACTCATTGGGGCCTGGTGAACTACTTCAGCATTATGGAACAAAAGAGCAACAAGATCATTACCTTCCACGCCTCGCAAAAGGTGAAGAAATTCCATGTTTCGCCCTCACCAGCCCTGAAGCAGGCTCTGATGCAGGTGCAATTCCTGATTACGGGATTGTTTGTAAAAGCGAATGGGAAGGTAAAGAAGTTGTCGGTATGCGCCTGACATGGAATAAACGCTATATCACACTTGCGCCAGTTGCAACTGTGCTAGGCCTAGCGTTTAAATTACGTGACCCGGATGGTCTCCTTGGCTCTGAGGAAGATCTCGGTATTACTTGTGCGTTGATTCCAGTTTCAACACCAGGTGTTCAAATTGGACGTCGCCACTTCCCGCTCAATGTCCCATTTCAAAATGGCCCAACACGAGGCGAAGACGTTTTCGTACCCCTTGACTTCATCATTGGCGGCCAAAAAATGGCCGGTCAAGGCTGGCGTATGCTAGTTGAATGCCTGTCTGTCGGTCGTGCGATTACACTGCCGTCAAACTCAGCGGGTGGATTAAAAGCAGCAGCTATAACCACGGGGGCCTATAGCCGTGTTCGTCGTCAATTCAAACTACCTATCGGTAAAATGGAAGGCGTTGAAGAAGCTATGGCTCGTTTAGGTGGGTATGCTTATATGTCTGATGCTGCATGCTCCCTCTCAACGACCGGAATTGCACTAGGCGAAAAGCCTTCTGTCATTTCTGCGATTTTAAAATATCATCTGACAGAACGTGTCCGCACTGGTATCAATGACGCGATGGATATCCACGGCGGTAAAGGTGTCATGATGGGACCAGAAAACTACCTGGCACGTGGCTATCAAGGAACACCTGTTGCGATCACTGTTGAAGGTGCAAACATCTTGACCCGAAACATGATCATCTATGGCCAGGGTGCAATCCGCTGCCATCCCTATGTATTACCTGAACTTCACGCAGCGCAAATGTCTGATGAACGCGAAGCTGTTGATGCTTTCGATGGTGCATTATTCGGCCATATTGGATTCGCAATCAGTAACTTCTTCAGAACATTTTGGCATGGGATAACCAACGCGCACTTTGCAGAGACACCATTTAAAGACGAAACCAAGCGTTATTACCAACAAATGTCTCGTTTCAGTGCAACGCTTGCGTTTTTCTCTGATGTTGCAATGGGTGTTCTTGGTGGTGAGCTAAAACGCAAAGAGCGGATCTCAGCGCGGCTTGGTGATGTATTAAGTATGCTTTATCTCACTTCAGCAACCCTGAAACGCTACAATGATGATGGTCGCCAAGCAGGCGATAAATTGCTGATGCAATGGGCTTGTGAAGACAACCTTTATCGCGCACAAGAGGCACTGGATGAGCTTGTCAATAACTTCCCAAATGCCATTGTTGCACGCTTCATGAAGCTTGTGATCTTCCCATTCGGAAAACGCATCAAGCGCCCTTCTGATATGTTGGATCACAAAGTTTCTCGTTTACTGCAAACACCATCTGAGGCGAGAAATCGCTTAGCGACAGGTGTCTATCTCACTCGTGTTGAAAACAACCCGATTGGGATGCTGGAGCAAACACTGGAAGACATCATCGCGTGTGAGCCTATCTTCGAGAAAGTTTGCCGTGAAGCTGGAGAACGCCTACCGTTCTATCGCCTGAATGAGGTTGCAGAAAAAGGTCTTGAGCTGAAGGTCATCAGCCAGGAAGATGCAGATCTCCTTCGCCGAGCTGAGCAAGGTCGTTTAAGAGCCATCAACGTCGATGATTTCGATCCGATGGATTTGCCTGCGAACAAATCACTTGTTGAACAAGACAAGAAAGCCGGTACAAAAGCAGCATAAAATTGAAAGCCCTGCACTACTCGCAGGGCTCTCATCTTCTCACCAAAACGCAGTTTATCCCAAACTCTGCTAAAATTTGAGCAGTAAACAGGATTTAGCATCAACATATGAGCCGTAACTGCACCCGATTGATCGCTTTGTTTCTCTTCTTATTCGTGGGCTTCGAAAGCTCATCAATTACTCTACGCCTTTGTACGGCAATGCCTCAATCTTATTTGGAAAAAAACAATAGCTTTTTCACAGGCGGATCAGTACAAGAAATCGACTGTATTTTCAATCAGCTAAACCTGGAATACCAAATTGAGCTATCTCCAAGACAATCTTGTGAGAAAATGGTCTCGAGTGGTCGCGTTGACGGCGCTTTTAGCATCATCTCTGAAGCTGGCCATATTCAAAATGTACAGTTTTCTGCACCAACATCTTTAAACAAATGGAATTGGTATACGCTGTCCCCATTTGATATCAATCAGACAACCAAACCCATCGGCGTCCTGAAAGACAGTAATGAAGAAGCTTGGTTGAAATTAAATCATTACTCGCAAATCGTATCCGTTGATTCTATCCATCAATTATACAAATTGCTCAGCCGCCAGAGGGTCACTGCTTTTTTAGCACGTGAGACATCCGTCGAAAAAGAGTTTGCACACCTTCCAGCAGAATTTAAATCTGTACAAAAAATATTTCATAAATACACCGCTGTGGGGTGCTATTTTTCTTTGCAATACTTGCTGACAAACCCTACATTCTTAGATAAATTTAATGATAGAATTTATGCCTGCCAGAAGAAAAGACTGACTTTATCTCAGCAAGAACTTGATGTGCTCCATCAGATAGCAAAACAGATCAAAGCCTTCGCTTCCACACAAACTATTCTTTCTTACATCCAAAAACAAAATGAAGATCACCAGAAACTTGCTCAAGATTCAATCATGAAGTTGGATCAACAGTGGCGTCAAGAAGCAAAGATAGGGGGCGGCCCCTTAATCAAAAAGGTACTCAGTAATCCTGTGTCTCTTTATTTGAAGCAAGTTGAAGCAAACTCGAAAGGACTCTATCAAGAAATTTTTATCATGGATAACAAAGGCCTCAATGTTGCTCAAAGTAAAGTGACATCGGACTATTGGCAAGGAGATGAAGCAAAATTCAAAAATACCTATGAAAGAGGCAACGCTAAAACATTCATTGATGATATCCAATTTGATCAATCTACCCGTATGTTTTTATCACAAATCAGTATTACTCTCGTTGATCCCGCAACACAATCTCCCATTGGTGCCATCACTGTCGGCGTGAATGTTGAGAAAGTGCTCATCATGCTTCAATGACCACACCGTGAAATACACACCTCACAGCAAAAACCACACAAAAGAATGATTTAAAAATATTCGTAAGTTCATGAAATGTTAGTATTTGTTATCCAATCCCTATATGATAGCGTGCCTTTACTTATCCACGGATAACGTCGATAAGTTCGCATTACTCAAAGGAAATTAAGGATGTATTTATGAATCCAATAAAAACTGCAATTGCTTCCGCAGTAATATGCAGCCTCTCGTCAATGACTTCAACCGCTTCACCGAAAACAACATCAGGACAGGCAACCGCTTATGAACAACTCCCTCCTCAGGTGTTATCAAACACCACTGAGCGGCTATCCATTGATGCAAAAGGCATTCAAAATGGTGCCAATCAGCTACAAATTCAATTTCAAGGTCAATTGCTTCACTTCCAGCTCGACCAATTCACTTGGACTGAACGAGGCAATACACGCTGGCAAGGCTATGTCACCAATGCGCAAAATCCTCAAGCAAAAAACCGGGTGTTACTGATCACCGCAGGTTCCGGCCTCGTTGAAGGTCAGATTGAAGTGGACGGTCGTTTCTTGAAACTCAATGCAATAGCTCAAGGCTTATCTCAACTCACTGAAGTCACAGGCATTGCTCATCGCTTACCAACCGATGCTCCAAAACGGATTCTGAGACGATCAAAGCGCTCGACACTGACAGAGTTTTCTGCATTCATGACTGCACAGTACATTCAGCCTCAATCTATCACTTTGCCTGATACAAAAAGAGTGCACCCCCTCACAATCGATGTTTTATTTGCAGCAGAGCCATTTATCTCACCATCGCGTTTAGAACTTATGGCGGAAATGGAGCTGGCACTGTTTGAAGAAGTAATGCAAAACAGCGGGTTATCACATATCAAAACCCGCTTGGTCGGGACAATGATCACCGACGATCGCTCATTGGACGATAGCGACGATACGCTGGACAAGCTGAAGGATCCAAATGACGGTTACATGGATGACGTTGCAGCTGAGCGAGAGCGCACCAAAGCAGATATTGCCATCGTGATTGCAGATACGACTGATGCCTGCGGGATTGCCGATGACTCACTCCTTGCAGACAATGCATTTGCGATTGCCAACCCCATCGAGGGATGCTCATACAAGTACACCTTGCAACATGAAATGGCGCATTTATTTGGCGCTCATCATGATGAGTTTGTGGAGCCAAACCCTTATTTTGAATACGGCAGAGGGTGGATTGCGAATGATTGGTCCTATCGTACATTGATGGCTTACGATAACGGCTGCCCTTCAACACGTGCCTGTACACGCGTCAAATATCTCTCAAGCCCAACGAATACAATGAATGGCTTACCACTAGGAGATACAACTCACGATAACACGCGTGTCGTCCGAGAAAACGCAGAAAAAGTCGCTAACTACCGAGACGCTGGGGATATTCATTCTATTTGAGCATTAGGTATACTTAAGTTAGCTAACACGTCCTAGATTTGAATTCACGCGACTTGTTGTAGCAGCAATACCTACATTTAATGATAAAAAAAGAAGCACTCTCACTGCCAGTGATAGTGCTTCTTCGTTGCTAACTCATACAACTTATTTAATGTTTTGGGATATTGACTGTTTTTCCATTGAAAATAAAATGCATACCATTTTCATCTTCAACAAGTGGGAGCGCCTGCCCAGCTGCGTAAATTGTTGCAGATTGATTCACCACATCAAAATCAACTTTTACTTGACTATCAGCTCTTTCGATACTCGCTGACTTGAGTGACTTATCAGCTTTGGAATAAATAAGGTAAGCCGCCCCCAAAGCTTTATTCTGTCTGATAACAAGAATATCGTCCTCACGATCAACAAGTTGGATGGAAGCCATATCATTGTAATTTACAGTACGTGTAGCGTATGTACTTTCATCAGCGACAGTCTGTTGGAAAGAAATCGTGTAACCATTTTCTAATTTTAAATTCATTGATGTCACATTCGCATTGACAGAAAGCGCCTCTTCGACCTGTATAGCGTGAATATATCCAATAAATTCAACATTAGCATTATATGACCCTTGTGGACTTATCGCATCAAGAGCATATTTTGACAGCCATTTGCTTCCAAAACGATAAAATGATGGTTCAAATGATACAGGAACTCTTTTGCGCTGTGCATTAGCCTGTTCGGTTTCATCTCCTAGATTTAGTTCTGCCTCATCGAAAGTAAAATCACCAACTTGTCCACTTACCTCAATGGACTCTGTCATTAGAATCGAATTGTTCAGGGCAAACTCATATCCACTCGCCGCGAATGAGTATAGATATTCTCTTCCCAACATTGATGACTTATCTTCGAGTTCCATAACCTCGACTTGGTCACCGATTTGGTCTTGCTTGTTCTCATGCGTTAAGTAAGCGACTTCCATCATCAGCTCTAAATCTTTGGCAAGATCTGTTCTGCCTACCATTTCTTGATAGCCAGACGCAAAGGATTGAATAAGCGACTGTGACCCCAAATAGCCTGGGCTATTTTGCCAAAGACCAAAGGTTGATGGGACTTGGATAATCGTATCTTCTCTCGGAGAATTCAGGACAGAGATGCCTTCATTGATGTTGACAGTAATATTAGAATAATCGTCTAGCTGGCCTCTCTGTCCAGTGAAGCTAAATAAACCAGTTATCACTTCATTGGCATTGTCAACTGTAAAGATTGCTTTTCCGCCTTCTGCATTTTTTGTGGCGTTCAAAACCATGTTTCTCGCAAGTGCACGCAATTGGCTCATTGCTTCAAATTGAGACTCTGCCTTTCGAAGCTCATTTTGAATCGTTGCTAATTCATCTGCTTTTTCTTCTTCTGGCTTAGACTCATCATGACCGACTTTAGCCAAATCTGCTTGTAATTGTACAAAACGCGCTTTTAATTCTTGAGACGCTTTAATAAAGTCACCTGTCAGCGGTTCATCCATAAGCAATAGCTCGTTTCTTAAACCTTCTTCTGCTTCTTCTAGCGATTCGATGCTGTTATCTTTTTTATATTGGGACACCAACGTTGTCAGTGGTGTCACCACTTGACTCGCAGGTTCTGCAGTCATTTGATAATCACGTAAAACAAGACCTGAGTCCTGGTCAATTGTTTCCCCGGCAATCGCTTTTACAAGAACTTGAGCAGATTGAATTGATGAAAGTTCTTCTGCTGACTGATATTCAAATTCAGCAACACCGCTTGCATTCGTCGTTGCTTTTAATTCGCCTTCATTCCAAATACCGTCTTTGTTCTTGTCCAAAATCACAAGGGCATTTTCAAGATAGCCATCAATTGCTGTAATCTGATATTTACCTTCAACTGCGACTTCTTTCTTCGGTGTACCTGTTGTCGTATCCGGTGTTTCTTTTTTTGGCGTTGTTGACGTATCCGGCGTTTCTTTTTTTGGCGTTGTTGACGTATCCGGCGTTTCTTTTTTCGGAGTTGTTGACGTATTTTTATTGTCATGTGATGAGTGACATCCACCTAAAGCGATGGCAGATGAGACGAGTATTGAGAGTAATTTATATTTCATGGGAGCTTGCCTAATTTAACAAATAAAATAACCTTTGGGAGTGGTTACTTTATCACCACCGCCGTTTACGAGGCGCAGGAATATATCATTAGAAAAATGAATAAGCAATTCTTTAGTATTAAAAACCAAAAAATAAAATATAATCTATTGAATAAAGTGGGAATTTTAAAAAAGCGAAGAGATTAATAAAGCGTAAACTAATAGGGTGAATTAATATTTTTCGTTAATAAACTCATTCTTTGTTATTAAATTTAATTTGAGCACTTCATAATCAAAACGGTATTTTTTAGAAAGCTGATGTCGTCAATACGTTGGCTTTCGCCCAAACAATGAGGTGAAGAGTCGAGGAAGTGCGTTCATATTGCACTTCCTCAATCAGATCTTAGTGAAGTTACTTTTGCCCCAGTACGACAGCTGGATCGATCTTTAACACGGTTCGGGAAGGGTACATTGTTGCCAAAAAGCTGATCACAAGTGCAATCAGGACAGTCACCACTGCGTCCATGGGTTGGAAATCACTTGGAATAAAACCGATAAAATAGACACTTCCATCTAAAAACTCTAAATGAAATGTGGATTCAATCCAATGCATCATATCTGGCAGATAGATTGCGAGCAGAATGCCCACAATGCCCCCCCAGCATGTTCCTAGTAGTCCATTTCTCAACCCATAAAATACAAACGTTTGATTAATCACTCGGTGGTGGATCCCCATGGTTTTTAAAATGGCAATGTCGCTTTGCTTCTCACGGACAATCATCACGAGTGTGGAGACAATGTTAAAACATGCAACCGCAATCACCAGACTTAATGCCAAGTAGATGATAAATCGAACCATCTGGATATCATTGTAAATGTGTCCATGTAAACGTTGCCAATCCAACATATAGACATATTCCTGAAGGTTCATGCCTAGCATCCGTGACACCTGAGGTGCTGCAAACACATCTTTAATCTTGAGTTGTAAAGACGTAACTTCTCCTGGCTTTAAGCCTCGTATTTCCTGGGCTTTCACTAAAGAAATAAACGCGGCAGAGTGATCGAGTAATCCGCCAATATTGAACGTCCCCGCAATCTGAAACTCAACCATTTTAGGTGTCGAAAAGTTTTGGTTGGTTTGAGCGACAAGCACCACCAAAGTATCCCCTTTGTCCACATGTAAATCTTGGGCTAACTGTGAGCCAAGAATGATTTGATTTCCGGTCAGCGTATGTGAGACATCTGGGGATAAATATTTTTCAAGTGCAATCGCATGATTATCAATCGCATCAATGCCTGTGATTTGAAGCGGTTTAAAACCAGCGCCTTGTTGAAGCATACCATTGAGTGTAATTGCAGGTGCTGCGCGCAATACCGTATGATCTGCTTCCAACTGTCTTACTTTCTGTTGCCAGTTGCGAATGGGGACATCAACCGCTCGAAACTCGACATGTGGGATCATATCCAGCCAACGGTTTTTCAGCTCTTTCTCAAAACCATTCATCACCGATAAGCCAACGATCATCACTGCAACACCAAGGCCAATACCCCAGATAGAACTGGCAGAAACAAAGTTCGTGAAACCTGATTTCCGTTTTTCGCTTTGATAGCGAGATGCAAGAAAAAAACTCAGCGCCTTGCCCGTTTTCATCCCATCACCCCAAGTTTACCTTCAACCAGCTGATAGCACTTGTCCAACTTTCCTGCGAGTCGCAAGTCATGGGTGACGACAATAATGGCTGTATCAAATTCCTGATTGATTTCACAGAGCAACCCATAAACCTCTGACGCAGAGTGACCGTCGAGGTTTCCTGTCGGCTCATCTGCAAGCACAAGCGCAGGGGATGTAATCACTGCACGCGCAATAGAGACGCGTTGCCTTTCCCCACCCGACATTTCACTCGGTCGATGAGTTAAACGATGTCCCAGACCAACTCTGACTAATAAATCTTTTGCTTTTTCACTTGCATGCTCAACACTTTCCCCCCGGATCAGCAATGGTATGGCCACATTTTCAAGTGCTGTAAATTCCATGAGCAAATGATGAAATTGATAGATAAAACCAAGCGACGTATTACGAAAGTCAGCCAATTTCGTTTGGTTGAGAGAGAATACATTCGTGCCATTAATATGGAGTTCACCTGATGTTGGTTTATCTAATGTGCCTAATATGTGCAATAAAGTTGATTTGCCCGATCCTGAGGAACCAACAATTGCGACTTGTTCCTGTTTTTGAATTTCCAAGTCCAAACCTTGAAGCACTTCAACCTGATGATCGCCGTCACGGTAAGACTTTGACACTTGACGACATGAAAGCACACTACTCATATTTTAAAACCTCTGCAGGTTGAACTTTGGCGGCCAAGCGCGCCGGATAAAGGGTGGCGATAAGACTGAGGAACAATGCACCAATGAGAATCAAGGTGATTGTAACCCCATCCATAATCATAGGCAGCTCGGGTAAGCCTAATGGGTGAATACCAAACAGGCTAAGCAGCGGGTTGAGACTCACACAAAGCAGTACACCAAGCAAACCGCCGATGAGAGTCCCCAATATGCCATTATATCCCCCTTGGAACATAAAAATTTTCTGGATATTCTTCGCTGCCATTCCCATCGTCAACAACATCGCAATTTCCGACTCTTTCTCTGTGACTGTCATCACTAATGCCGCCACAATATTAAATGCAGCCACACCGATAATCAGCATCAGTAAAAGCGACATCACTTTCTTTTCCATTTTAACCGCATCAAAAAATCGCCCTTGTTGCTGTCGCCAATCTGTGACAACCAGATCCGGAAATTGTTGCCGCAACTCTGTTGCAACTTGTGGCGCATCAAACGCATCGTTTAAATACAAACGTACACCACTGACCTGATCTTTGGGTAAACGCATCAATCTTGCGACATCCTGGCCTCTTGCAAAAATCACCCGCTCATCCATTTCTGTCTGCGTATCAAATAAAGCCACCACTTTAAAATTTCTCTGGCTTGGGATCCGACCCATTGGGGTATATCTGGAAGACTCAGAAACCAACACCCGGATTTTATCACCAACACTGACACCAAGTTGGCTCGCTAGATAACGTCCTATCATCACCCCATACTTTTGTGCTTGCAGTTGCTCCCACTGACCTGCAATCACTTCATGCGGCAAAATACCAGGCGGCATTTTTTCTGAATACAAGCCTTGCAGTTGCACATTTTTCAACTCGGAATGATATTGAACGAGTGAGGAAGACAAACTGATCGGCTCTGCCGATTTGACTTCAGGGTGCATTTGTAATTGGGGGAGGATTTTATCCGGCCCTGAAAACGTTCGCCCATCTTGGTTGATGATGATCTGTGGAACCATCCCTAAAATTCGTTGTTTGAGCTGCCCTTCAAACCCATTCATCACTGACGTGATCACGATCAGTGCTAAAACCCCCAACGCGATCCCTGCAATCGAAAAGAAGCTGATGAATGAAATAAATGCATTGCCCTTTCTGGAGCGGCTGTATCGTAAACCAATAAATGAGGTAACGGGTTGAAACATGGGTGATAATAGTATAGATAGGAGTATTTGCCCGGGATAATATGTGTTTCGTACCATAAACACAAGTCCATTGTCATGAAGAGTAATATATGAGTGATCTCTCTTTAGAGCAAAAATTTGAGCTGTTCCATGAATATTTTCTGGTCAAGCGGCGATATACCTTAAATATCCTGCCAATCACGGATCCTGATGATATTCCGGGAGAATCGGATTTTGAAAACGAAATCCCTGAGCTATTTCAAATTGCCAGTGAAGTCTCCGCGATTGATGCCAAAATGCTACGCCCACTGATGAACTTGGGCGATGTGGCAGATGATCTGGTTGAATTCCTTCGCGCACAATCCAGAAAAATAGACCTTCTCATGAGCCATATTCTTGTTCATCAAGATCATGAGGGGGATCGGTGTGACACACAAAGCTTCGGTGGCGGTGGTCTGACTTTTTTTCACGAAAAAAAATTGGAAGTTGGGACCATGATCCGCTTAAAATTATTCCTCAAGGATGAAGCAAGTGCGATTTATGGTTATGGTGAAATCTTACAAGCCGAAGAAGAGGATGAACGATTTCACCATTCATTACTATTCACACGTCTTCGCGAAGAAGATCGGGAAATCATCGTTCGTGCATCGCTTCATGAACAATCCAAACAATTAAAACGCAAAGCGCAAGCGCGCCAAAAAGATAAAGGCACAAATTCGTAGTGAATGCATTTCGTTTACCCGCGGAGTGGTATCCCCAAGATGCTGTTCTGTTGACCTGGCCCCACAAAGACACTGACTGGGCAGAGATACTTCAGGATGTTGAACCTATTTTTGTTCAGATCGCGACTGCCATTTTAGATGTCCAACAATTGGTCATTGCTGTGCACAATACTGAGCTCAAATCGCATATTAGCCACTTGTTGCCACAGGACAAACTTAAGCAGGTCATCTTTGTCGAGACGCCAACCGATGATACATGGGCCAGAGATCATGGCCCAATCACGCTTGTGAACCAACAAACAAGGCAGGTCAAAGCGCTGAACTTTACCTTTAATGGCTGGGGTGGCAAGTTTGAATCGACCCAAGATAACGCAATTAATCAAGCGTTATTTCAACATCCTGAGATTCACCCAATCTCCTCAGAGTCGGTTGACCTTATACTCGAAGGTGGTGGGATTGAGTCTGATGGAGCGGGCTGCATTCTTACCACAAGCGAATGTTTACTCAACCCCAACCGTAACCCAGCCCACTCGAAATCACAGCTCGAAGCGTCCTTATTGCAGCTCCTTGGCGCTGAAAAAATTCTCTGGCTTGACCATGGCTACTTGGCTGGTGATGATACGGATGCGCACATTGATACCCTTGCTCGATTTGCACCAAACAACACGATTGTTTATGTTCAATGCGATGACCCAAAAGATGAACATTTTGATGCTTTGCAACGCATGGAAGTACAACTGTGCAGTATGACCAATACACAAAACAAACCTTTCAATTTGATCCCTTTGCCCTGGCCTACATCAATCATTGGTCGAGAAGGTTATCGATTACCAGCGACTTATGCGAACTATCTCATCATCAATCAGCGTGTTCTTGTTCCAACTTATGATGACCCAAAAGATCCGCATGCATTCGCTCAGATCCAATGCGCTTACCCCGATCATGAAGTCATCGGGATCAATTGCCGCAGTATCATTGAACAGCACGGCAGTTTGCATTGTCTTACCATGCAGTTGCCCGTCGGTTTTATTCGTCAACAATAGTATCGAGAAGAATACCCATGACAGCAAAAGAAACGCTCCGTGTCGGTTTGATCCAACACAGCAATAGTTCTGATGTTGAACATAATCTACAAAAAACCATCTCTGGTATCCACGAGGCCGCCGTAGATGGTGCTCAGCTCATTGTCTTGCAGGAGCTGCATCGTTCTCTTTATTTTTGCCAAACAGAAGATGTAGATTTATTTGATTTGGCAGAGCCAATCCCTGGCGCAACAACGCAAGCACTTGGTGATGTCGCAAAAGAACTCAACATCGTCATTGTCGCTTCCCTATTTGAAAAGCGAGCAACAGGGCTCTATCACAATACAGCCGTGGTCATCGAAACCGATGGTACAATTGCCGGGAAATACCGCAAAATGCATATCCCTGACGATCCTGGTTTCTATGAGAAGTTCTATTTCACACCAGGAGATTTAGGGTTTGAGCCAATCCAAACCAGCGTAGGTAAACTCGGCGTCCTTGTCTGCTGGGATCAGTGGTTTCCAGAGGGTGCGCGTTTAATGGCGATGGCGGGAGCTGAAATCCTCATTTATCCAACAGCGATTGGTTGGGATCCAAGAGACGATGAAGACGAACAAACACGCCAGCTCAATGCCTGGGTCATTGTACAGCGTGCACACGCTATTGCGAACGGTGTTCCAGTCATAAGCTGTAATCGCGTTGGTCATGAGACCGATCCATCTGGGCAAAGTGAGGGGATCCAATTCTGGGGGAACTCCTTTGTGGCCGGGCCACAGGGAGAGATCTTGTCCCATGCTGAAGATGATGACGATGAAATATTACTGGCCGATATCGACTTACAACGCAGTGAAGATGTGCGCCGTATTTGGCCATATCTGCGTGATCGCCGTATTGACCACTATGGCGATTTGCTTAAAATATACCGCGACTAGCTGGATAATATCACGCTCAGGTTCACCAACACCCTGAGCGTATAACAAACAGGAACGCTAACCCTGATGTATACCAAAGACTTTTTGTCTCTTCCTTTTACGAAAAGCACGCAGGATAAAATTGCCTGGGGAAATCTCATCGGTGCATCATATGCACTCGCTGTTGCACAAGCTGCGGAGCAACATCCTGGCTTATCGCTTGTTGTAACCACAGACACCGCCGCTGCATTGAAGCTAGAGCATGAAATTGGATTTTTCTTAGAAGATAAGTCGATTTCACTGCTGCCTTTTCCTGACTGGGAAACCCTTCCCTATGATCATTTTTCCCCGCATCAGGATATTATTTCACAGCGTCTGCTGACGTTATATCAGCTTCCAAGAACACACCACGGGATTGTTATTGTTCCCATCTCAACATTGAGTGCTCGATTGTGCCCGCGTGCATATATTGAATCGCAAAGCCTTGTCGTGAAAAACGGTGATCAAATTGATATTCACCAAATGCGCCGCAATCTGGAAAATGCAGGTTATCATGCCGTTAATCAAGTCATGGCGCACGGTGAGTTTTCCATGCGTGGTTCATTACTTGATTTATACCCAATGGGATGTCAGACGCCTTATCGCTTGGATTTTTTTGATGATGAGCTCGAAAGTATCCGCTTGTTTGATATCGAAACCCAGCGCTCCGGTGATACCATTTCGTCAATTAATCTTCTTCCTGCTGGAGAATTCCCAACTGATGAAGCAGCCATTGAGCGCTTCCGAATGCAGTTTCGGGAATATTTGACAGTGAGAAATGAAAAAGAGGCGCTTTATCATCAAGTCAGTAGTGGTACCTTTCCCTCAGGCATCGAATCCTATTTACCACTCTTTTTTAACGAAACAGCCACCCTATTTGATTATCTGCCTGACAATACGCAGCTCCTTACTCAGGATAGAATTGAGCCAGCTTATGACGCGTTTATGGATGAGGTCTCAGCACGCTATGAAGATCGTCGGCACGATCAACTTCGACCTTTACTCTCTCCTGAACACCTTTACCTGCGCAAAGAGCAGCTATTTAGCCAATTTAAACCGCTTGCTCGGATCTCGCTGAGCGCAACTTCGATTGAGACTGGGGCAGGCAAATCAAATGCGCCATTCTCCCTGATGCCCGATGTGAGCATCAAACACCAATCGAAACAGCCGCATCAGGATCTCATTGACTTTGTTGCAAACATCAAAGAAAACCAAGGTCGGATATTATTTGTCGCAGAGTCAGAAGGTCGCCGCGAAGCTTTATTGGATATCCTCAATCAGGTTCATCTCCGCCCTAAACCCTGCCTGAGTTTTTCAACGTTCTTAACGGGTGAGCATGATCTCAACATTATCGTTGGTGGAATTGAACATAGCTTTATCCGAGGTGAAACCTCGCCACTGGTCATCTTGACTGAAACAGAACTGCTTGGTGGCCGTGTTGTTCAACAACGACGTCGTAAAAAGTCAAAGCATGATATATCTCCAGATGCCGTATTCAAGAACTTAACTGAGCTATCCATCGGTCAGCCTGTTGTTCATTTTGATCATGGTGTTGGACGTTATCAAGGGTTGCAAACACTCGATGCTGGCGGCATCACAGCAGAATTCGTGACCATTGAATACGCCAATGAAGCGAAGCTGTATGTTCCGGTCAATTCTTTGCACTTGATCAGCCGATACAGTGGTGCAGATGATGAGCATGCACCGTTGAATCGACTTGGCACAGAAGCCTGGGAAAAAGCCAAGCGCAAGGCCGCAGAAAAAGTCCGCGACGTTGCCGCTGAATTGTTAGATGTTTACGCCCGTCGTGCAGCAAAACCTGGATTTGAATACAAGTTCTCGAAAGAGGACTATATCTCCTTCTGCCAGGAGTTTCCATTTGAAGAGACGAATGATCAGGTTGATGCAATTCAGGCAGTCATGGAAGATATGCGTGGTCCAACGCCGATGGATCGCCTCGTTTGCGGTGACGTCGGCTTTGGTAAAACAGAAGTCGCCATGCGTGCTGCATTCATCGCGGCTTCCTGTGGTCGTCAGGTAGCAATTTTGGTCCCAACAACCTTGCTTGCTCAACAACATTTCGAGAATTTCCAAGACCGCTTTGCAAATTGGCCGATCAAAATTGATGTCTTATCTCGTTTCAAGTCCAATAAACAGCAGCAACAAACTTTGTCTGAATTGACCGAAGGCAAGGTTGATATTGTGATCGGGACCCATAAGTTGTTACAACAGGATATCAACTTCTCTGATCTCGGTTTATTGATTGTGGATGAAGAGCACCGCTTTGGCGTCCGTCAAAAAGACCGGATCAAATCATTACGTTCCGAGGTCGATATCTTGACACTGACCGCCACGCCGATCCCCAGAACACTCAATATGTCCATGCACAGTATTCGAGATCTCTCAATCATTGCAACACCACCAGCGAAGCGACTCGCAGTCAAAACTTTTGTTCGCCAAAAAGACGATTCGATCACGAAAGAAGCAATTCTGAGAGAGATTAAACGCGGTGGTCAGGTTTACTTTCTCCATAACAGTGTTGAGACAATTCAGGACTGTATGGAAGAGCTGCAAGCAATGGTGCCTGAAGCACGGATTGATATTGCTCATGGTCAGATGCGTGAACGTGAGCTTGAACGGATCATGTCCGATTTTTATCATCAACGCTTCAATGTTCTTGTTTGTACAACGATTATCGAAACGGGAATCGACATTCCAACAGCCAATACGATTTTGATTGATCGTGCTGATAACTTTGGACTGGCGCAATTGCACCAACTACGTGGCCGAGTTGGGCGCTCTCATCACCAAGCCTATGCATATTTACTTACTCCACCACCAAAGCGCATGACCAAAGATGCCCAAAAACGTCTAGAAGCCATTGAATCATTAGAGGACCTCGGCGCTGGATTTGCCTTAGCAACGCATGATTTGGAAATCCGCGGTGCTGGTGAATTACTTGGGGATGAACAAAGCGGCCAAATGACCTCGATTGGGTTTTCTCTGTATATGGATATGCTCGACCAAGCGGTTGAATCGCTCAAGCAAGGGAAAGAGATCTCGCTGGAAAATGCATTGAAAAAGCAAACAGAGGTCGAGCTTCGTCTCCCTGCCCTGCTTCCTGATATCTATATTCCAGACGTCAATACACGCCTATCCGTATACAAACGGATTGCAAGTGCAGTAGATACAGATGCACTCAATGAGATCCAGGTCGAACTCATTGACCGATTTGGTTTGCTACCTGATGCAGCCAAAAATTTATTCAAGCTCAGCGAACTCAAACAAAAAGCAACAACCTTGGGCATTCGGAAAATCGAAGCTGGTCCAAAAGGCGGGTTTGTAGACTTTGATCAACAAACCCGAGTCGACCCGATGTTTATTATTTCACTTGTTCAAGCACAACCTCGTATTTATAAAATGGATGGCCCGGCTAAATTGAAGTTTGCAATTGAAGTTGCGAATGCAGATGAACGGTTTAAACTGGTCCAGTCCATGCTTAATGATTTTCAGGAAAAGTCTATCGCATCATGAAAAAACTATTTGTAACACTGATTTGCTGTATACCGCTTCTTGCCCAAGCTGAGCGCTGGTTTGAAGCAGAAGTCATTTTATTTAAACGCACCTACGATGACGTACAAGGTGAGACTTTTCCACAAAACCTGTCTGATTTGGACTATCCAAATGCGCATGAAAACCTAAGGAAGTTCCTTCAACCCGAAGTAACACCTTTTGTACAAGGACAAGATTGCTTTCCAACAGATGCGAACACAGCAAAACAGGCACAGGCAAAAAGTGAAACGCAAACGAGTGTCGGAAACCTCTCCGAACCCCTTGATGAACAATCAGATACTTCGCAAACCACTTCCCCTTGCCCGGCACCTGAATCTGTCGACGATATTAACGAGTGGTTGGAAAGCAATACCCCTTCACAACGAATATTACAGTTGAATCAAGTTCCTAAGCGAATTAACGCACCTGCCAGAAGTGATCAAAAAGAAACTTATTTGCTGAATCAATCTCAACTCAGGCTTGGTGGTATTTATAAAAAGCTCCAATGGCGAAAAGATATTCATCCGATGTTGCATGTCGGGTGGCGCTTCAAAGGCGTACCGAGAAGAGAAACCAGAGCAATACATTTGTTTGCAGGTAAAAATTTCGCCAATGATTACTATGTCAATGGTCAGTCACGCAACATGCAAGAAGCCGCTTCAGTCAATGAAGACGACTACGAAACGAGTGTCAATCAGTCCACCTGGCAGTACCTACTCAAGCATCAGCTGGCATTACTGGATCAAAATCAGCCTGTTAAACTGCCGCTCCCCCTAGAAAATCATGTTGAATCCAGCCCACCGATCATCACAGATTCACTATGGGAAATGGATGGCTATATTCGTATTCATTTAAGCCACTATCTCTACGTCAATGCTGGATTTGACCTGCGAGAAGAAGAAGAATTGAGTGTACAAGAGAAGATCCCAACGCTGGTCTTAACGGAGGGAGAGCTTTCACAACAAGAAGTGACGAAGCATACGAAGGCATTAAAGAAAATTCGCTTCAGCCAGTTTCGTCGTGTGATCACAAAAGAGATCCATTATTTTGATCACCCAAAGATGGGAATGATTTTACAATTGAGACGTTTTAATCATTAAGTCGACTGATTAAGGAACATAAGCAAATGAAAATCTATACCAAGACTGGCGATCAGGGAATGACACAAATTTATGCTGACAAAACGACTCGTGTGCGAAAGGATAGTGTTGAGCTAGCGCTATATGGCACACTTGATCAACTCAATGCACTCGTTGGCCTTTTATGCTGTGAACTCACTGGGGATGAGCAAATATCAAAGCTCACCCCTGCACTACAACAGATCCAACAGAACCTATTCCAGCTTGGCTATGGGATCTCTGCGCAAAAGGTTCTTGATGATTCGCAAACAGAACAACTTGAGCAAGCAATTGACCACTTTTATGCTGAGTTGCCGCCGCAAACAAGTTTTATTCTTCCATCAGGAACAAAAGCTGCGTGCACCGCTCATCTGTGTAGAACAACAACACGACAAGCTGAGCGTATGATGGTTGGTATCCAAGATCATTATGATATTCCTACCAATCATTTACGCTTTTTAAATCGATTATCCGATTATTTCTTTGCACTCGCTCGATGGCTCAATGCCAGTCGCGATGTTCAAGAGGTTCCCGTTCCTTAAGTGTACATTTTCCTCTAATTTCATGATTTCATCCGATAGTCGCTCAAATCACGTTCGTGATAGTTTCAGCTCAAGGTAACCTAACTGAGAGCGGCTATTTCAACAAATGACTCACATTCCTCAAGCAGATTATGACGTTGTCGGTCACTATAATCAGGATAAAATAAATGGATTTACGGACGACTTACTGACGCAATTTATACAATTCATCAACCCCAGTCAAAACCAAAATATACTGGATGTGATGGGTGGAAATGGCAACCTCACCAGACGACTTCTCGATCATTGTACTCTTCATGGAATTTCTCAGCCCAAAAGCACACTGTTTGAGCTTTCAAAGACACAAACCGATATCGCAAAGTCCTGGTTGAGTCCAGAAGAATGTACCGTTGTGTGTGGTGATATTCTTACACTCGAACACGATCATGAGACCTCGATTACGGAGCAACAATTTGACTGTATCTTTATAAAAAGTGCAAATCATGAGATCCCCTTGTCACTGCAAAACAAGCTTTATCATAATCTATTTCAACTTTTAAGACCTGGTGGTCAGTTCATCAATCTCGGCTTTTTATTCGATTGCGAGCAAGAAAGAGAAGAGCTTGCAGGTGTTACAAAGATCAAGGACAAACTTGTTGGAATGGAGAATGCGGTTAAGAACCGCTATTTTTTGATGCGACATGAATTTTATGGACTTTTAGAACAAACTGGATTTGAACAAATCTCCTCAGCATCGCGATTCGACTACCGAATTTGCTCTGATGCGGTCAAAGAAAATTACTTCCCCGGACAAAATGAGCCACCAGCACTGCGTCAAATCATATCAGCACAACGTGATTCGATCACATTAGTTCGAAATAACCGGATCCTCTTCGAGCAATCACGATCGACCATGGCACTGCCAGGTGAGATCACGATTGCCAGAAAACCGACTTGAATATAAAAATCAGCGAGACACTGGCTCTCCAAAGATTACTTTGGCAGTAATTTGGGGCAACCATCACAGTAATCAACATGTGGGATCACATATCTGAGGCAGCACCCGCGCCGTTGGAGTTCTCCTCGGCGCTCTAAAACCGTCCGGTAGAGTGGATTTTCTGTGCCGCAGGGCAGCTGCGCTTGCTGGAATAAACCGCGTAGAGCAATAAACGACGGGTTTCCCGTTTTTTCCGTCATTTCTCCAAGATACCAATGCAGCACAAATCCAATGTTATTCCAAATAAAACGTGCATTGAGAGGACTCAATGCAACCAACCGTTCCACATCCGGTATCAAATGCCATTGAATGAAGTCACAGAGTTTTTGCTCCTGAGACTGAGGTACATGGGATACATCTATAAACTGATCGTCGCACAAAAACCCTTTTGGTCGACCATTGTCATCGCCAATTTCCAATGGAAATGATGCTGCATCAGGATTCAATGCTGTATCTGTTGCCAGGATCACCGCCATTACAGGTGGAAGTAACAAGCCAAAATACCACTGAGACCAAAGTGAAATCAGTGGTTTTCTATCTTCATAGTGGCTGAAATCAGCATACAGCTGAATAATTGACTCAAATCTCTCATTTTCACTCCAAGAGTCAGCGGATAGAAATGAAATATCCGCTGCGCTTTTCGTTCCAGCAAAGTGAAAGTAACTCAATAACTCAGGTGCATACTGTTCAGAAAGCAGCTTGAGCCGTTGATTAAGCGTATGTTGTGTCTGAAGGGTACTATCTAGCATGTTGCTCTCTCCGCATCAGGAACCAAATTAGCATCGGGCCGCCAACAAGGCAGGTAAACAATGGGGCTGTGACCTGCCATGGATAAAAGAGGGTTCTGCCTGCCCAATCACCAAAAACCAGTAATAGACCACCAATCAGTGCAGAAACCAGCAATTGGTGGTGCACTCGGATCACACCAAGCATTCGTGCGATGTGAGGTGCCATCAAACTGACAAAACTCAGCGGACCAACCACAATCGTTGCTGTCGCACTCATGCCTGCAACCAATAGGAGAAGAATGAGCCGTGCTTTTGATTCGTTCAGCCCCGCATTTCGAATAAAAGCAGGGCCAAGCTCAACCGCTTGCTGCATTCGAGTACAAGCAAAAGCAGCACCAAGCAACACAATCGCAGCACCTGAGGACAACAATGCCAACGTCATATCAATTCGAAATGTCGACCCGGTGAGCCAGCTCATCAATAGCAAGGTTCTTGAATCACCCGATGCAGACATCAACAACGTGATCCCTTCAACAAACGATGTAAGCGCAACCCCAACCAAAATCACTTTTTCTGGTGAATAGTTACTTCGACGGCTGATCGTGATGACAAACATCATCGCACCAAAAGCGCCAACCGCAGCAAAACCAAGCTGGATAACGATACTCACGCCAAGTCCAGAGAGGATTGCAATCGCCATCCCAATTGAAGCGCCCGCATTCACCCCGAGTAGCTCGGGTGAAGCCATCGGGTTTCTCAACATTCTTTGCATGATCACACCCGATGCACCGAGCAGGGCACCCGCCATCCAGGCTGCGATGACCCTTGGAGAACGCCATTCCAACGCTTGCGCCCCCCAAACCCAGCCTGTCTGACTTTTCCCCAAAAAGAGACCAATAACCACCAGAAGCACCAAAATTGCAAAGAAAACCCAAGCGACAAGCATGGGTTTTTGCGTCCGAAACACATACCCATGATCAACCACACTCGGTTGAAACATCGACTTCGTTCTGAGTAGCAACCAAATCATAATCGGTGCACCAAAAAGTCCGGTCACAGCACCGGTCGGAGCAGCATACCCAGAAAATGTTCCAAAGTTTTGAACGACTAAATCTACAAACCAAAGTAGAAGTGCTCCGACGATGGGTGCGAGTATAAGGCGTTGCCCAAATCGATGAATTCCTGCGATCCTCAGCAAAGCAGGTGCCGCCAGTCCGATAAAGGTGATCACACCAACATGGCTCACGATTGAAGCGGTCACAAAGATAGCAATGAGAAAGGCAATCATACGGGTTCGATTGACATTCAGCCCCGCACTGCCAGCTGTTTCATCACTGAGTCCAATGAGTGATAGCGGCCGAACGAATACAATAGCTGCAACAACACTCAGTAAGAATGGAAGGCTCATTTGCTTGAATGTCTGCCAGTCATGCTGAACAAGTGACCCTCCTCCCCACAAAAAGACACTCCACAACTCTTTTTGATCCATCACATTGAGTACAGCAGTTACTGCACTACAGTAGAGTGTCATAAACATGCCAACGAGGATCACAGTGAGCGGACTAAAGCCTCGTTTTTTCGTAAGGGCCAAAATAATCAGCCCTGTCCCAAGCGCACCAGCCATCGCGACCCATTCACGGCCAAAGCTTAACATCCACGGCGCATGGATTGTGGCGAGCGTGAGAGCCATCATTGCACCAGAAGAAAAACCAAGCGTGGAGGGCGCAGCCAGTGGATTACGTAAAACTTGTTGTAAGATCACACCAGCTAAGGCGAGTCCAGCACCAGCCATCAATGCAACAAACTGCCTTGGTAGCCAACTGTAATGAATGAGTAATTGTGGGATCTGAGCCGTATCTGGAGACCACATGCTTTGAATGGGTGACAGACTTGGAAGTGTTCTGGCAAAGGATAAGTAACACAGTCCAAACGTGAATAAGATCAAGCCAAAAAAGCTGATGATTGTCTTTACAGAAACAGATTGAATCAAATTTGGGCAAGCTTGCATTACATCTTCTCTTTCTTCGATTGAAGGGCTTCAACAAATACATGCGAGAGTCGCCGGGCAGCTGGCAAAGCACCATACTGAAGTACTGGCGGTAATGTAATGTATCGTTTTTCTTGCATCCAGGGCTGAAGTCGCCATAAAGGTGACTCATTGAGTGAGCGAACACCTTCATCTGGCATTGGCTCTAAAAAGACAACAAAGGTCTCTTTGTTTTGATTCGCTCGAGTCACAGCTGGCAGCCCTTGAGAAGAAAATCCCCACGTATTCGTTTTTTGAGTCCAAGCATTTTGCAAACCGATCCGCGACATCACGGACTGAAAAAGGCTATTTTCTCCATAGACCCAAACATGTTGTTTATCATGAACACGCATGACGAGAAACGAAGGAAATGCATACTTTTCAACTACTTGCTTTGCATCTTGCATTGCCTGATATGTTGATGTGATCAAAGCCTCTGCTTGTGCTTCACGCCCCAAAATAGTGCCCAGTTCACGGGTGTTTTTCACTGATTTTTCAATGACATCTCCAGCAACTTGGTAAGTTGTCATGGAAACAACGGGCGCAATTTTTTCTAAAAAAGGTTTGATATGAACCTGATATGGCGTAATCAGGATCAGATCTGGCTGAATCGACTCAAGCAGCTCCAAATTTGGCTCATACATAGAGCCGAGATCAACAACAGAATCTGGTAATGCTGGCTCCTGTGCCCATCGTTCATAACCGTGTTTATCTGCAATCCCCACTGGCGGTAGCCCCATTTCAACAAGTGTTGCGGCAAGTGCAAAGTCTAGGGAAACGACACGCTGAGGATATGCACTGGGTTTGACCTGGCTCGCAGGTGCTTCAAAGGCTAGGCTGGAGGCCCAAAACAATAAAAAAATGATAACTCGCATTGATGGCTCTCTGATTACAATTTTTTCGCGAAGCTAATCGGTGGATGATCTTCTGGATGCATGACAGCCATATTGATGCCGTAGATTTTCTGTAAAACATCCGGTTGCATGACTTCCGATGGAGCAGCTTGCAACAGCATTTTGCCTTCTCGCAAAGCGATGATTTCATCACAGTATCGCGCAGCCATATTAATATCATGCATGATGATAACGATGCATTTTCCATGGTCATGACCCAATGTCTGGATCAATTGCAGAACTTCGAGTTGATGGCCCACATCAAGCGCTGAAGTCGGCTCATCCAGAAGTAAACAACCGCTTTGTTGTGCGACAAGTGTGGTTAACCAAACACGCTGGCGCTCACCACCAGACAATGTATCCACTTGGCGTTCCAGTAAATCAGCAACCCCCGTTAATGCAATCGCATGATCAATTGCTTGCTTATCAGAAGCTTTTTTTCGTCCCAACATACCATGCCAGGCGTAACGGCTCATACTGAGTAACTCACGTGCGGTCAATCCATTCGCACTGGGTAAATATTGTGGTAAATAGGCAACTTGCTGAGAAAATGCTCTGCTTTTCCACGTCTCGATGGCTTGCCCTTTCAGAGAAACTTCACCTTGTGTTGGCGCGATTGTGCGAGAAAGTACTTTTAATAATGTTGATTTACCAGAACCATTGTGTCCTACAAGTCCGTAAACACGTCCTGGTTGGAGCGACAAATTAACCGGAGATAATATTTCTTTCTCGCCAATAGAAACGCCGACTTGTTTCAGCTGATAGATACATGATTTGTTACGGATCAGGGAGTCTTGCTGTTGATGCGCTTTAAATGATGTATGCGGCACATCGGCAATTGGGTGAGTAAATTGTTGAGTATCCAAAGAAAACTCCATTTAAAACAGCATCGTTGCAATCACAATTTTGGGTTGATGTCCCTGATGATCATACACACATGCGTCAAAGAATGAGAATTATTATTATTTATTCTACATATCTCACCCTTGAAAACAAGCTCAGAACAATGGATGAGAGAATTTTGAGACGAAATTACCGAGGAGAAATTGGTTGAGGATACATATTGATTTTGAATGGGTGCGGTTGCCCAAAGTACAACCGCTAATCCTGTTCAACAAGCAGGAATATCATGTATCCATGCTAGTTCGCAAATTGGTAAAGCGGATCGACATTTTGAGCTTTCGGCCCTTTACCTTGATCGATCAACTCGAATTTAACGATTTGATTCTTGTGAAGGTTTCTGTATCCATCCATCACAATGTCTTCATGATGTACAAAAACATTCGTTCCATCTTCCATTTCAATAAAGCCAAATCCTTTGACTGCATTAAAAAACTTGATCTTTCCAGTTAACTTTTCTGACACGGTTCCACCTAAATCGTCATATTCTTCTATCTAAAACGCGGGAGTTTACTGCCCATAAAAAAGCATACCGGGACAGTTCAAAAAAATGAACTACACTGACCCACAAATGCGATAGAGCACATTTATACACGATTTAACTGCAATATTGAAGTCATTGAGTTAAGGATGAGTTAATTAATAACCAAAGTTGTAGAAAATATTCAAATAATGTTAAATGCAGCACTTTATTATTAATCTCAAACTCTGATTCATTTTCAATTCGTATCGACGTATTCCCTATCATTGCAAAGGTAAGCTCCCGCCATGGTTTACTTCAATCTTAAAGAAAACATCAACCCACTTTTATTCAAATTAAATCTGTATAAAATTAGAGACACGGAGAGAAGATAAAAATAATCTCACACCATAGATTGGTGTCCTAAAACGAGGTGAACGTGCAACATTCCAACTTAGCTCAAACAGTCGTCATGGTTCCCCCCACAGACTTTGGTTTTAATCCACAAACCGCAGATGATAATGATTTCCAGCATGTTCCTACTGAGTCCGCTATAGAAGTGACTGCACGCGCAATGCAGGAATTTGAAGAGATGGTCGAAAAGTTAAAGCGTCATGATCTACAAATATTGCTGATGGAAAAGGAAGATGATCATGTCACACCAGATGCCGTTTTTCCAAATAACTGGTTTCTCACTACACCCGATGGTGGCATTTTCTTCTTTCCAATGAAGACAGAAAATCGACGGCAAGAAGTTCGACCTAAAGCACTCTGTCATTTATTCGTGAAAAATGGCTTTACTGTAAATTATACGGTACACCTCGGTGGTGAAATTGAAGATCGCCCACCTTTAGAAGGAACCGGCGCATTGGTTTTCGACCATATGACAGATACAGTTTTTGCTGCGATGTCAGAGCGCTGCGACCTGCATATGCTACAACAGTTCCAGAAATTTTATCGTTCGAAGAAAGTTATCTCTTTCCCGACAATGTCTTCCACGGGTCATCCTGTTTATCATACCAATGTCATGTTGAGTATCGGTGTCGATTTTGCAGTGATTTGTCCTGACGTCATTGCACCGACACATCTTCAAAAAGTGCTTGGTGCGTTAAGTGTTCAGCATAAATCGATTATTAAAGTTACTGAAGAACAGATGAATCAATTCTGTTGTAATATTCTTCAGCTCAAAAATAAAAAAGGCGACCGGATCATTGTGATGTCGACAACAGCACTGAATGCCTTTACAACCCAACAAAAAAACACACTCTCCTGCCATGGAAAAATCATTGCCGTTGACATCCCAACCATTGAGTCCGTTGGTGGTGGCAGTGCAAGATGTATGATTGCAGAAGTTTTTCAAGGTTGTGATGACTAGCTGATTCCTTTCTTATCATTTATTATTGATTTTCAGGGGCCTTTTTCATTGTAAGAGGCTCCTCATGCCCCGACAAAAAATTGGTTAAAAATCCTAAATTTATTCAGGCATTTTTTATCATCCCGACTACCCTTATAGGAAATACCGCATAAGTTTCAATGATGATTTCAGAGAACTAACTCTGAGCTTTTTGGGCGACAGAGGGGTGATAATGAGCATATTCGAACACTATCAACAACGATACGAAGCAGCAAAAGAAGAAGAGTACACTATCCAGGAATTTTTGGAGATCTGTAAGGAAGACAAGAGCGCTTATGCCAGTGCTGCAGAAAGACTTCTGATCGCCATTGGTGAAGCGGAGATGATTGATACTTCGCAAGACCCGCGATTAAGCCGAATTTTTTCGAACCGGGTTATCTCTCGCTACCCAGAGTTCAGCGAGTTTTATGGCATGGAAGACGCGATTGAGCAAATCGTTGCGTACTTAAAGCATTCCGCACAAGGCTTGGAAGAAAAGAAACAGATCCTTTACTTGCTTGGCCCTGTTGGTGGCGGTAAATCTTCTTTGGCGGAAAAGCTGAAATACTTGATGCAAAAGGTTCCGATATACTCGCTCAAAGACTCCCCTGTCAATGATCACCCCTTTTGCTTATTCGATATTAATGAAGACGGCGATCTGTTGGAAAAAGAGTACGACATTCCTAAACGCTACTTGAATATGATCATGTCTCCATGGGCGGCAAAACGTTTGCATGAGTATAACGGTGACATCAGCCAGTTCAAAGTCGTCAAGAAGCATCCATCGATTTTAGATCAGGTTGCAGTTGCCAAAACCGAGCCTGGAGATGAAAACAATCAAGATATTTCTACACTGGTTGGGAAAGTCGACATCCGTATGCTGGAACACTTCGCACAAAACGATCCCGATGCTTATTCCTACTCAGGTGCGCTATGCCGTGCCAACCAGGGATTGATGGAATTTGTTGAAATGTTCAAAGCGCCAATCAAAGTCCTTCACCCGCTGCTCACCGCAACCCAGGAAGGAAATTATAACGGCACAGAAGGTCTCTCTGCCTTGCCATTTGGCGGGATCATCCTCGCTCACTCGAACGAATCAGAATGGCAAAGTTTCAGAAATAACAAGAACAACGAGGCATTCCTTGATCGGGTATTTATTGTAAAAGTGCCTTATTGCCTCAGGGTCTCTGACGAAATCAAAATTTACGAAAAGCTTTTGGAAAACTCAGAACTATTCAATTCGCCATGCTCACCAGGAACGTTGGAGACACTCGCACAATTTAGTGTGCTTTCTCGTTTGAAAGAGCCAGAAAATAGTTCAATGTACTCCAAAATGCGTGTCTACGATGGCGAGAGTCTCAAAGACACTGATCCAAAAGCAAAATCCTATCAGGAATACAGAGATTATGCTGGTGTGGATGAAGGGATGGATGGGCTTTCTACACGATTTGCATTCAAGATCCTCTCTCGAGTATTTAACTTTGACCACTCGGAAGTTGCAGCAAACCCGGTCCATTTATTCTATGTGCTTGAACAACAGATTGAGCGGGAGCAATTCCCGCAAGATATACAAGACCGTCTGCTAGAACATTTGAAAGGCTATCTCATTCCTAAGTATGTTGAATTTATCGGCAAAGAAATCCAAACCGCTTACTTAGAGTCGTACTCCGAATACGGTCAAAATATCTTTGATCGTTATGTGACTTATGCAGATTTCTGGATCCAGGATCAAGAGTACAGAGACCCAGAAACTGGTCAACTGTTTGATCGTGCAGCATTGAACAACGAGTTGGAAAAGATCGAAAAACCAGCCGGGATCAGCAATCCGAAAGATTTCCGCAATGAAATCGTCAACTTTGTCCTTCGGGCAAAAGCGAATAATAACGGGAAAAACCCACAGTGGACCAGTTACGAAAAACTTCGTACGGTCATTGAGAAGAAAATGTTCTCGAATACGGAAGAGTTACTTCCTGTCATTTCATTTAATACGAAGACATCTGCTGATGAGCAGAAAAAGCATGATGACTTTGTCAATCGAATGATGGAAAAAGGATATACACGCAAACAAGTTCGGTTACTGTCAGAATGGTACCTGCGTGTCAGAAAGTCGCAATAACATCCTAGTTGTGTGGAGATCTTATGGCACATTTTATCGACCGTCGATTAAACGGTAGAAAGAAGAGTACGGTTAATCGGCAGCGTTTTTTAAGACGATATAAACAGCAGATCAAAAAAGCCGTATCGGATGCGATTTCCAAACGAAGTGTTACGGATGTCAATCAAGGTGAAAGCGTTAGTATTCCGACGAAGGATACGAGTGAGCCTGTATTCCATCAAGGAAGAGGAGGCTCTCGTGAGATGATCCATCCTGGCAATGATCAATTCTCGACGGGCGACAAAATTAAACGCCCGCTTGGTGGTCAAGGTGGCGGTGCAGGAGAGGGTCAGGCAAGTCCTGATGGTGAGGGTGAAGACGAGTTTGTTTTTTCTATCTCCAAAGACGAATACCTCGATTTACTCTTCGAAGATCTGGAGCTTCCTAACCTAAAGAAGAACCAGCTCGACAAGTTGGTTCAGTACAAAACCTATCGTGCAGGTTACCGCTCAGAAGGTGTACCAACCAATATTGATATCGTGCGTTCTTTGCAAGGCTCCCTTGCACGGCGGGTTGCAATGAGTTCCGAGAAAAAACGCATGCTGCGTGAGTGCAACGAAAAACTTGATGAATTATTAAAAAACCCAGAAGCGCATGAGGATGACCCGGAGGTCAAAGATTTACGTAAGGAAATTGAAGAATTGGAAGCCCGAATTGCCGCCGTACCATTCATCGACACCTTTGACTTGAGATTTAGAAACTACGAAAAGCGTCCGGTACCTACCAGCAAAGCTGTGATGTTTTGTCTCATGGATGTTTCTGGCTCAATGGATCAGGCAACGAAGGATATGGCAAAACGCTTTTATATTCTGCTATATCTCTTCCTCACACGCACCTATAAAAATATTGATGTCGTCTATATCCGCCACCATACCCAAGCAAAGGAAGTCGATGAACAGGAATTTTTCTATTCTCAGGAAACTGGCGGAACCATTGTTTCCAGTGCGATCCGTTTGATGGACGAAATCGTCCGTGATCGATACGACCCAACAGAGTGGAATATCTACGCAGCACAAGCCTCAGATGGTGACAACTGGGCAGATGATTCCCCAAATTGTACTCGGCTTTTATCTCAAGGTGTCCTGCCACTTGTTCGCTATTATGCTTACATTGAGATCACCAACCGGGCACACCAAAGCCTCTGGCGTGAATATGAAAAGCTTGCAGAAAGTTTCGATAATTTTGCAATGCAACATATCAAGTCCATTGAAGATATTTACCCCGTTTTCCGTGAGTTATTCAAAAAACAAGCTGCGTAGACAAGGGACCAGGCATGGCTAAAAAAGCAAAGAAAAAACGTACTCCAATTTCTGATGGACCGGAGTGGACCTTTGATTTACTTCGCGAATATGACAAAGAAATCAGCCGTGTCGCGGAGTTCTACCGACTCGATACTTACCCGAATCAGATTGAGGTGATTGCTGCGGAGCAAATGATGGATGCCTACTCCAGTGTTGGCATGCCCATCGGCTATCAGCATTGGTCATATGGCAAACGCTTTATTCAAACTGAACAAGGATATAAACGTGGGCAAATGGGACTCGCCTATGAAATTGTCATTAATTCCGACCCGTGCATCGCTTACCTCATGGAAGAAAATACGATCACAATGCAAGCCTTGGTGATTGCCCATGCCTGTTATGGTCATAATTCTTTTTTTAAGAACAATTACCTATTTAAAACATGGACTGACGCCTGCTCCATCATTGATTATCTTTTATTTGCCAAAAAATATATCTCCGATTGTGAGGAGCGCTATGGCGTTGAAGACGTTGAGCGCTTACTTGATTCCTGTCATGCGTTAATGAATTATGGCGTTGATCGATATAAGCGACCCCAAAAGATCTCAATGGAAGAGGAGCAACGACGCCAACAAGAACGTGAAGATTATCTTCAATCACAAGTCAATGAGTTATGGCGAACCATTCCGAATGCACCCAAAGATGAAGGTGTTGAAATCCCAAGATTTCCACCCGAGCCACAGGAAAATATTCTGTACTTTATCGAAAAGCGAGCACCACTCCTTGAGCCTTGGCAAAGGGAAATCGTCCGTATTGTTCGCAAGATTTCTCAGTATTTCTACCCACAAAAACAAACCCAGGTGATGAACGAGGGCTGGGCGACATTCTGGCATTATACAATTTTGAATCATTTGTATGATGAAGGGTTAGTGACTGACAGCTTTATGATGGAGTTTTTACAAAGCCATACCAACGTTGTCTACCAACCTCCTTATAACAGCCCGTATTACAATGGGATCAACCCATATGCACTTGGTTTTAATATGTTTATCGATCTTCGACGGATTTGTGAAAACCCAACCGATGAAGATAAAGAGTGGTTCCCGGACATCGCAGGGTCAAATTGGCTCGATACACTGCACTTCGCGATGGAAAACTTCAAAGATGAGAGTTTTATCAGTCAATTTCTCTCACCAAAGATCATTCGTGACTTTAAGTTATTTTCTATTTTGGATGATGATACCCAAAGCCATCTAGAAGTGACTTCTATTCACAACCAAGAAGGATACAAGTACATCCGTCATGCATTATCCTCACAATATAACTTGAGTAATCGGGAGCCGAATATACAAGTCTATAATGTGGATGTCCGTGGTTCTCGAGCGTTAACGTTACGCCATGTCCCCCATCAACGTATTCCTTTAGCAAATAGCTCCGAAGAAGTCTTAAAACATCTGCATTATTTGTGGGGATTCGATATCATCTTGGAAGAGCAAACAGACGAAAGCTCCATCAAAGTGATTGGACAATGCCCTGTAAAAACGAAAGAAAAAGAAAGTGATACCATTTGACACTACTTGCTGACTTTTTTATAAATTGAGTGTGCATCAGGTTGTAGAGCACACTCGATTCACTTCAAAATTAATATAAGAAAATATATGCTCACACCTGTATCCTTAACGTGCCTAGTTGCATTGACGACAGGCTTACACATCCGTGCAGAATACGCAAAACAATACACACAAATCTATTGCTTCAAACCCCTGACAACCGGGCTCATCATTCTTCTTGCGAGCCTTTCGTTTGGTTTAGATAATTCTTATTCACTCTGGGTCATCCTCGGGCTGTTTTGTTCGATGTTGGGTGACTGTTTTTTGATGCTCAAAAGCGAGAGGTTTATCGCCGGACTGGTCAGCTTCTTTCTTGCACATTGCGCTTATATCATGGCATTTTCAACCCGATTTGACGTCTTTGGGCATTGGACTCAGCTCAGCATGCTGTTGGCTGTTGGGCTTCTCGTATACCATTATTTATGGCCGGAGATTGAAGGACTACGCTCCGCGGTTGCAGCTTATATTTTGTCAATCGTCTTGATGGGATGGTGCGCATTCCTTGCCTTTTTTGCAACGCCAAATACGCAAACCTTGATGATGGTTCTCGGGGCAGTCGCCTTTATGATCTCAGATGCAACCCTCGCGGTGAATAAATTCCGTGTCCCCTTCCCTGCTGCAACTGCCGTGATCATGCTAACTTACTTTTCAGCCCAGTGGCTGATTGCGAGTTCGATTTAGAGAATGATGATTGAAGGATGAATAGGCGAGCACATGATTGGTGCTCGCTGAATATGAAAAGAACAGAGTTTATTCTTCAATAATGTCCATTTCTTTGATGAGATTATCCGCTTGATGCACATGCTCCATCAGCCAAAGAACATAGCGAATATCTACGTGGATAGCACGAGTGATTTTCGGGTTGAAATACCAATCTTTGGTGATAGATTCATAGGTGGAATCGAAATTTAATCCAATCAACTCTCCACGGCCATTCATGACTGGTGAACCAGAGTTTCCACCCGTGGTATCAGCACTACTGAGGAAGTTGACTGGTACCGAGTTAAATTGGTTACTAGGTACATAACAATCAACGAAAGTACATAGCCAGCTGTCTTCTTCTGGTTTTTCCAATAACTCACGATAGTACTTACCAAATGCTTTTCTTTCATAGGCATCAACAATATTCTGTGGTGCATTGAAAGGAACTTTATTAGTATTTTTCGCGACTAGCCCACGTAAAGAAGTGAATGGGGTTTTATAAATGCCATCCGCAGCAGGATAACCATCAACGGTTCCATAAGTGACACGCAATGTGCTATTTGCATCTGGATACACTGGCTTGCCCAAGCTCTCATTGTACGCAATGATTGCTTTCATATAGTCTGGACGGATTTGAGCAAGTTGGCCTTTGATTTCTTTCCGAGCTGTTTCCTGTTTCATTTTCATGTCGTACAGTTTTACGGCTAACATGATGAACGGATCTTTCGACTTCTCGAATTCAGCAACAGACTTATCCAGCCAATATAGACGGCCATTCGTCAACGATAGCTTGGTGTTGTCATAAAATGGCAGCAGTTTTTTCTTAATATAAGCCGCAGACATAGACGGGCGGACACCCAGCGTTTTGATGAATTTCTTTGTTTCTTTTGAAGGATTTTGCAGTGCATTTTTCAATGATGCCGCCCAAATCGTCACATCGACTTCTGGGTGATACTTTTTCTGCATCCGCTTGAGTCTGCCTTCAAACATTTTCAAATCGCGATCCTGATAACCGATTTCTCTTGCCGCATCTGGCTTCGCGCGTTCTTTGGCGAATCGATATAAGCGTTGTGCAGCGTAAAGTACATCACTATTTGTTGCTTGGTTAATGTAAAAGTCTTTCTTACGCTGAGTTTGGTATGCATCCAGTTGTTTCTCTAGCGCATGATAGGTCTTTACATAAGCGGCGCGGCTCTTCTCTTTTTTACTCCATTTCAGAAGTGCACGCTCCTGATCTCGCTTAATGCCAACGATATCAGTTGCTTTAAAACCATCCAGTAGTCCTTGGCGTTTTTTGAGGCGATTATTGATGCTTTTTTCAGTTGAAGCGTAAGTGACCTGAATTTCTGGAAATCCTTTCCCTGTGACTGCAATGGCTTTTAAGCTTCTTTTGTAATGGGCAATTGCTTCTGGATAAGCCCAGCTCTTCGCATATTCAATCTCTTTTGCTAATTTATAGCGGCTGGTCCGACCCGGGTAACCCGCAAGTAAAATACCATCACCTTTTTCAACACCTTTTGCATTGACCTTCAGGTATGACTTTGGTTTGTATGGGACGTTGTCTTTGCTAAATTCTGCAGGCTTTCCGTCTTTACCCACATATCCACGGACAAATGCGTAGTCTCCTGTATGACGCGGATACTCGAAGTTATCGATATCCCCACCATAGTTGCCTATGGATTCTGGTGGGGCATAAACCAATCGAACATCACGGATGATCAGCTGTTTTAACAAGAAGTATTCCATGCCGTGGTGGAATGCTTTCACGCTACAACGATAATTTTTATCTGTTTCACACTCAGCAATAATGCTTTTGCGGTTATTCTGAATTGCTTCGTAGCGTTCTTTACCTGTGAAAGACTTATCTATCTTGAGCACACGCTTTGTGACATCACGAACTTCTTCCGTGATATAAAGGCGTTCGCCTGCGCCTGCTGGCAACTCTTCCTGCATCGTTTTCGCTAAAAAGCCGTCTTTGATGAGGTTTTTACGTGCAGTACTGTTATTTTGGATCGCCCCATATGCACAGTGGTGATTGGTCACAACCAGTGCTTTTGGAGATACGAAAGAAGCGGAACAATAGCCAAGACTCACAACTGCATTGAGTGGATATTTATCCAAATCCGCCACTTGTTCTGCGGGAAGTTCAATACCAACCCGGTCAAACTCCGATTGGAGCCCTTTTAATTGATGAGGTTGCCATTGCCCTTCATCCGCCTGAACCGACCCAACGGTTGAGAATAAACCAGCAAGTAGCGCAATTTTATTTATTTTCATTCTGCTTCTATTCCATCGGTAATACTTGCGCTCCATTAAAGCACAGTCTTTTTTTATAATCGACCTTCTGTGGTGCATTGTGCAAAAATATGCGGTGACTGGTGAACGAATCAAATAATGCGCTTTATTCTCCCCATCGTTTGGCTTATCCTCTGTGCTTTCTTGTCAATGGACTGGCGCAGCAAACAATGACTCAATCTCGCACCATGAAAATTCTACATACGTCGGACTGGCATCTTGGCCGATTTTTCCACAACATCTCTTTGCTGGATGATCAGCGACATATTCTCAACCAGCTCATTCAGATACTTGAACAAGAGCAAGTTGATGTGCTGATCATCGCGGGTGATATCTATGACCGTTCAGTCCCACCGGCCGCAGCGGTCGCATTATTGGACGATATTCTGAATGACATTTGTGGTCGAATGAATATTCCTGTTGTCATGATATCTGGTAACCATGATGGCGCACAGCGAATGGGGTTTGCGGCTGCACAGCTCAAACATGCTGGACTGCATATTCTCACAGATATTGATCAGATCAATGTGCCTGTTACGATTCAAACAAACACAGTTGCAGTCGATATTTTTGGTATTCCATACCATGAACCCGATCAGGTCAGGCACATCTTTCATGTCGATGTTTCAAACCATGACGAAGCACATACATTTTTGGTCAACCATATCAAGAAGAATAGTCAGAGAATTCGACCACAAATTTTGATCAGTCACTGCTTTGTCGATGGTGCTGAGTCCTGTGATTCAGAGCGCCCTTTGTCTATTGGTGGTGCAGATAGTGTTCGCTATGAGCCAATGGCGGACTTTGACTATGTCGCTCTTGGCCATTTACATCAGGCGCAGTACAAAGGAAAAGATCATATTCGTTATTCTGGTTCCCCACTGAAATACAGTTTTTCCGAGCAGCATCACAAAAAGGGTTTCACAATTGTCGAATTTGATAGTCAAGGCTGCCAAAAAATCACACAACATGCTTTATATCCTTTGAGAAACGTTCGCGTTCTAGAAGGTAAACTTGCTCAGATCCTCGAAAGCGCATCTTCTGATGAACATATTGATGACTATCTCATGGTTCGATTAACTGATAATCAGGCTTTATTAGATCCCATGAATCAACTTCGTGCCGTTTACCCAAATGTGTTACACCTGGAAAAAACGGGCCTTATGCACACAAGTCGGCAAGCACAATTTCATCCACTGCAAAAACGTGACGACCTAGAACTGTTTCGCAATTTCTTTGAGCAGGTTGCTGGGCAAAGTCTTTCTCATGCGCAGGAAGAAGCGTTACAGGAAACATTCAAGCAGCTCAAGCAAGAAGGAGAAGATGCATGAAGCCCTATCATCTATCTTTACAAGCATTTGGCCCGTTTCCTGAGCAAGAAGCTATTGATTTCACCCGTTTAGGACAGCACCCTCTATTTTTAATCAATGGTGCGACAGGTGCGGGTAAAAGCACCATCCTTGATGCAATTTGCTTTGCGCTGTATGGCCAAACGACCGGGAATGAGCGAGATGGCATGCAGATGCGATGTGATCAGGCAAACTCAAAGATGACGACGGAAGTCACGCTGGTATTTGAAATAGCTGGCCGCCTTTTCAAAATAAAACGCTCTCCAATTCAAGAAAAAGCAAAATCTCGTGGAACAGGGACAACTCAGGTCGGTGCAAAAGCGCAACTCTGGCAACTCGAGGATGATGGTACGGAGAAAACGTTAATTGTTGCAAAGAGTGTAAGTGAAGCAAATCAGGAGATCCGCAACTTAATTGGCTTAGATGCTGCGCAATTTCGTCAGGTCATGGTCCTCCCACAAGGAAAATTCCGAGAATTACTCCTGGCTGATTCCAAAGATCGAGAAAAAATATTCAGTCAGTTATTTCAGACCCAAGTTTATGCCAGAATTGAATCTCTTCTAAAAGTCAAAGCCGCAGATATCAAAAAAGCGGTTGAGACTTATCATCATCAACAGTCAGGCATTCTACAAAGCATTGCATTACCCGATGAAAATGCGCTCAATGACGCATTGAATGCACTCAAGCCAGAACATGAAATAAGCAAACGTCATAAAGCGTCTGCACTCTTCGCTTTTCAGCAATCAACCTCTCGGTTAGAGCAAGCGAAACACACCTTATCAAAATATGCTCAGCTTGATGAGTATCAAACAACTTTACAACAAAAACAGTTACAAGCCGGACATATTCAACAAACGCAAATGAGGCTTGAGAAGATCCAAAGTGCGTTACAGCTCCTGCCCAAATATCAACAAATCCGCCAGCTTGACCAGGAAAACCTTCATTTAAAACAATCATACGAGGGGCTTTTATTGGAACTTGAAGCAGCAATGCAACAAGCTTCATCGACAGTCAGTCAATTGGAACAGGCAAAAATAAATGCCAATCAGTTACCAGAACTTGAAAAACAGTTGATACAGGCAACATCCATGATGCAACAAGCTGAACATCTGGATGAAAAAGCCAAACAAGAACAGCAATATAAAACACAGTTAGGCCAAAGCGAAAAAGAAGTTCAACAACTGGAAGAAACGCTTCATACATATCAATCGCAAGCAATGCGCTTCAACGATCAACTGATAGAGGCAGAGAATGCAATTGCTATCTTACCCGGTGAATCGCTCAAGCTTGAAGCACTGGTTGTTCATATCAAACAAAAAAAAGAATTAGAAAAACTCAGGCAACAGCAGAAAGACGCTCGGCACAATATTCAAAAAGCGACAGCACAGTTACGCCAGCAACAATTGGCGATAGAAGAAGCATCCCGCCATTGTAAACAAACAGAAATGAACTGGCATCAAAGCCAGGCTGCCCTACTTGCCGAACAGTTAGAAGACGATCTCCCCTGCCCCGTTTGTGGCAGCAACGTCCACCCTGAGCCGGCACAAAGAAATCAACATACGTTCACGACAAAGAGTCAGGTCGATGCAGCACGAGAAACCTTAAAGGCCTATGAAGAAGCAGAGCGGCAAAGCCTGATAGCACTGAAATCACTCGAGTCGCAAGACAGCCACTTTCAGCAAGATATTGAGAGACGCTTATCTCAATGTGGAGAAAGTGAAACACCGTCCATTGAGACATTGGCGCAAGAAAAGCAGCAGATCACAGAAAAAATCCAACAGCTTCAATTGCAAGGTGATACCAAGGACAGTTTATGTCGCCAGCTATTGACAAATCAGCAGCACATAGACACCACGACACAGCAAGTAGAAGCAAGAAAACAACAACTGGAACAGTACAAAATCTTACACTATAAGCTGTCATCTGAAGTCACCACGCTGCGTAAACAACTACCAGAGCAATACCAGAACAAAGTGCAGTTCACACAGCATGTTTCTCAACTAGAGCAGCAAATTAAACATTACAAAACAACGCTGGAGCAAGCAAACCATGCCCAGCAACAAGCAGAAATCTGTGTCGAAAAGCATAAAGCGAATCTCGCGTTGACCGTTGAGAATTCCAAGAAAACGGCCAAGCGCCTGAACCAGTGCCAAGCAGACTGGCAAAGTGCATTAGTGAACTCTCCTTTCAATGACGAAGTGGAGTTTTTCACAGCAGAGAAAGATTTCATCAATCAGGAGACCCTCCAATCAAAAGTTGATAACTACAAACAAGTTTGTCAAAACCTTCAAGGGGCTGTTAACTCACTCACTGAAGGATTAAAGAGTATCCCCAAACCAGATATTGCTATTTTTGAAACAAACCTTGCTGAGCAAGAGGCGATATTACTCAAAGCCCAACAAAACTGGGAGCAAGTTGACGCCCGTTTACACCAGTTAGAGCAAGTGCAACACCACCTCAATGAATTGAAGAAAAAGCATACCAAGCTTGATGCAGAATATGCGATTTATGGGACCCTCAGTGACATTGCAAATGGTGTCGCTGGCCAAAAAGTCAGTCTGCAACGGTTTGTCCTCAGTGCCATTTTGGATGATGTGTTGCAACAAGCTTCCATCCGTTTAAAACACATGAGTCATGGTCGATATCAGTTGATCCGCAAAACAGACAAAAGTAAAGGAAACAAGGCCTCAGGGTTAGAATTAGAAGTGGATGATGTCTACACCGGAAAACAGCGTGCGGTTGCAACGCTTTCTGGCGGTGAGTCTTTTATGGCTGCATTGTCTCTCGCGCTTGGTTTGTCTGATGTTGTGCAATCGTATGCAGGCGGAATACAACTCGATGCCTTGTTTATCGATGAAGGCTTTGGAAGTTTAGATAGTGAAGCGCTGCAATTGGCAATTCAAACACTCATTGACCTCCAATCAACAGGCCGGATGATTGGTATTATTTCTCATGTGTCCGAACTCAAAGAGCAAATGCACCACAGAGTTGAAGTTCAACACGCAAGGCAAGGCAGTCATATTCAACTTATCACACCCTAGTTGAATATCGTAAGAATTGAATATCATAAGACTCGAATTGATGTGGAAAGCGGAATAAATTACTTGTTCATTGAGCAATTTACTTGAGATGCCCCAAATGCCTTCTATAGTTGGGATCACTTGAATAAAAAAGATAACAATCATGCGCTATCCATACCCTAGTAAATCATTGAACATGCCATACAAGCTACTCCCATTATCAATAGCAATCGCATTGGTCAGTAGCCCGGCTATTGCTGACAACAATGTTGACGTCAAGCTCACACCGGGTCCAACCTTCACGACCAAAGATGGGCGTTTTAAAGCGAAAATTATTGGTTTTTCTCAGATAGAGGGAGCATATCATGATGATGAAAAGTTTGATCATCCCAATGGAACAAGCCTGAGAAGAGCTAGATTAGGTATCAAAGGAAAGATTGATAAGAAGTGGGGATACAAGTTTATCTATGAGTTCGGCAACAATGCAAAACAAGAGATTCAAGATGTTTTTCTGACTTACAAAGTATCACCATCTACAAAGCTAAAAGTTGGCCAATATAAGGAGCCTATTGGGCTTGAGTGGCAAACAGGCGCTCCCAACTGGACATTTATGGAGCTGCCCCTATTAACAGCGATCACCCCAAGGCGTTCAATTGGGGCTGGTGTGAAGTATCAACACCAGGATTTTCGAGTTGATTTAGGCTTTTTTGGTGAAAATAATAATAAATCACGTGCTGATGAAGAAGGAAAATCCGTTGACCTGCATACGAGTTATCGGTTTATGAATCAAGGAGACTCACATTTTCACCTTGGTGCCAGCATGAGCTATCGTACACCGGATGCGGAAACTAATGCGCTGAGCTTTAAAAGTAAACATGAAACAGCCACAACAACAAAACCGACGCTTAATTCTGGTGCAATTAAGGATATCGATAATGCGATCCTGCTCGGTATTGATACATTGTGGAAAATGGACCAATTCTTGATCCAAGCCGAATATATGACCAACAATGTCGAAGTGAACAAAAAAGATGATTTGAAGCTTAAAGGTTATTATGTTGCGACTGCCTGGATGCTAACCGGAGAAAGTCGACCGTTTCACTTCGGGAAGTATACCTACCAGAAACTGAAGCCAAATCACGCTGTGGGACATGGTGGCAATGGCGCTTTAGAGCTCGCCTTCCGTTATGATCACCTCGACTTAGATGACGAACACCTTCTTGCAGGCACTATGAAAAAGTTCACTTTAGGGATGAACTGGTATGTAAACAAGTCCATTAAGTTCAGTGTGAATTTATCGAAAGCAGACTCGAACGAGCACGCAGCAATTGCGAACGATGAAACAAAAACACTAGCATTGAGAGCACAATTTGCTTTATAAATGAAAGGGGCTGATAACGCGTTTATCAGCCCCTAATTACAATGACGTTTTACATTTCGTGCAGTATTATCGCAAACACGAACCTGTTGAAAATATTTTACCCAAATATTCACTGAGTCTTCGCTTGGTGTTTTCTCTTTCCAGATACGCTTGAGCCAATACACAGCATCTTCTCCTTCGAGGAGTTTGTGGAGCACTGTTAACTTTCGTTGTCCAGCACTATCACACTCAAGGAGCCAGGTCTCTTCTTCGTAAGGGATGGGGGTTGAAGCTTCAAAGAGCCGTTCCGTCATTTGTTCACAAGCACCTCTGGCAACAGATAAATCGCGGCGTTTAAACTTTTCGATGGAAATCTTCGTGAGTAACGGCATAATCGTCGTCACCAATCGATCGCCGGTATCTGGGTTATGCCAAATGGTGGTACGCACATGTTCATTTTGATCTTGCTTTGCGCGCCATGGACCTTCTGGCAGAGGTTGAGGCTGCATAAGCGCCTCACCTTCATAGTCGTTTGATGTTGACATGCACCCAGTGACAAAACTGATGACGATCACAGGGAATCCTAGCGTTTTCATGATTGTCTGAAACACATGCCCACCTTTTGGTTTTCTTTGTTTAAGGACTTGGGAACGTATACAGCTTATGGATCCGATCGATTTCGTCCAAAACATCCTGACTCAGGGTCAGATCAACTGAATCAATATCTGTTTTGAGCTGCGCCATTGTCGTCGCACCGATAATATTGCTCGCCAAAAAGGGTTGCATATTGACAAAAGCTAGCGCCATTTGAGCAGGATCCAAATCTGCATTCTTTGCAAGGTTTACATAAGCCTCTGTGGCCGATTGTGCCTTCTCCCCCAAATAGCGACTAAATCGTCCATATAAGGTCAATCGAGCATTATCCGGTCTGGCTCCATTTAAGTACTTACCACTTAAAGTCCCAAATGCTAATGGCGAATACGCTAAAAGCTCAACCCCTTCGCGGTGAGCAACTTCAGCCAAAGAAACTTCATAAACACGATTTAACAAACTGTACGGGTTTTGGATCGTCACCACCCGTGGCAATTCATGGCGTTCAGCATAACGTAAGTATGTCATCACACCCCATGCCGTTTCGTTTGATACGCCAATATAACGAATTTTGCCCGCTTTTTGTTGTTCCGCCAATGCTTCAAGTGTCTCTAAAATCGGAGTTGGTGCGAGATCCTCTTCATAAGGGTAGCTCAACTTTCCAAAATAATTCGAACTTCGATGTGGCCAATGAATCTGATATAAATCAATATAATCCGTTTGTAAACGCTCTAAACTGGCATCAACGGCTTGTTGGATATTTCTGCGGTCATAGCGCATCTCCGGACGAATATATCCAACGCCAGAACCATCAGGCCCCGCAACCTTTGTCGCAAGGATCATTTTCTCTCTTTTGCTGGGATTTTTCAGCCAACTTCCAATATACGCTTCCGTTCTTCCTTGTGTTTCTGGACTTGGTGGAACTGGGTACATTTCCGCCGTATCAATGAAATTGACGCCCCGCTCCAGCGCATAGTCTAACTGTTGGTGCGCGTCTGCTTCCGTGTTTTGTTCCCCAAAAGTCATCGTTCCTAGACAGATACGGCTGACTTCTAAAGACGTATGCGGGATTTTTTTATATTTCACTTTCTATCTCCTTTTTAGCCGAATAAGCTCTTCAATTTATCTTTGAGCTTTTGCTTTGGAGATTCAAGCTTTTTCTTCATGAGCTCAGAGAGTTGAGAGTCGGACTTTGAGATTTGCTTTTCTAAATTATCGAGAGAGCCAACCTCTGACTCTAGTCCTTTTTCATGCGGCAATACTTGTTGATTGAGGCGCGCCATCACATCGCCCTTTACCTGCGCAACATTTTGCGACAACATGCTCGATAATGTACCTTGTAAAACTTTATCCAGACCAGATTTCACCTCTAGTTGCGGGGATTGCAACACACCTGTAATACCTAAATCGAAATCTGCTTTTTCTTGTTGATTGACTGTCTTCACCAACGATTGTAACAACTGCCCACTGGAGTCACTCTTGATTTTTGGTCCTTGGACTGATGCAGAAATATCTTGTTGAAGCTGTTCCCCTTCAATGGTTCCTTTTCCATCAAATGAAAGGATCCCATCTGTCAGTGCTAATTTATCCGTTGTGTTCTGCGCAAGCTTGGATAAGTCGAGTGATTCTAGTGCATACTGCATTTTGCCTTTAAAAATATTTTTCTGACTCCAGTTAAACGCAGCCTGACTCTTTGCAGAACCCGCCAGTTTATCCCCTAACCAGGTGATCTGACTGTCCTTTCCGATGACGGCATGCGCATCAGTAATATCAGAGAGCGTAATTTGCACTTGCCCACCAGCAACTTCGCCTGAGATTTCACCCTTTTTAAGCCAGTAGCCGATTGCAGGCTTTGCACTTGCTGTGCTTGCCTCCGATCCAGGCTCTGTCGCTCCTTTCGAAGAAAACCCTTGGATGAGTTGAAGCGCTTGGACAATATAAGGTCGGAATTTTTCGCCAACGAAGGCACTTGCCAGATTCGCAATATTATCTTGGTTGGTCGGAATCAGCGGTTCGATTTTATCCCAGTCCTGTTTTGGTGCGTCTTTCAGGACTTGATAGCTATCTTGGATCGCTTTTTTACTCTCTTTAATTTGCTTTTTCAAACGACTGATCAATGCTTTATCATTCTTGACTTTATCTTTCAGTGCATTGAGCTTCTTTTCTCTTTCTTTAAAGTCCGAAATGGATTTTACTTTTCCTTTGAGGATCTGGTTGAGTTCTTTCTCATACTGCTTCAGCTTGGCTTCATCTGGTAAATTGTCCTTGAGTGATTCCAGCTTTTGTTTTTCTGCTTCGTAGATTTTCTTAAAGTTTTCCGCAGCCTTCGGAGTTTGCAAATCAGCCTTTTCTAGCAGAGCCTCTGCACTGAGTTGTAAATCATCGAGAGACATTTGTGATGTAGATGACTCCTCAATTTTCTGAGGTGCACGAAACACTTTTCCTGGGGTACCTCTGGGTTTATCAAATGCAATCCCTGTTGCCTTCAGATTATCGATAATATAACTGCCTTTGATTGCAGCGAGCAATTCAACATCTGCTTGTGCCTGACGAAGCTGGACTTGGTTATGCGATGGTTTTCCCGGATCAGTCAGCGCAATTCCTTGATATTGCACACCAAAGGGAAAAAGAGATAAACTCGCACTATCAATATTGACCTCTGCCCCTGTTTGTTGCTCCAGTGCGGTGATTGTTCCTTTCTTTAATAAGGTATCTGCAAAAAGAAAATATGCTGCAACCACAATAATCACAAGCCCAAGTAAAATACGTATCAACCATTTCACCATGAAAAAACCCCTTCAACCGGCCGACTCACTTCAGCCATTTATTCATTTTTTAAAAGAAAAGAGTGTTCGCAGAATGCAGGATAGGATGAAAAACACCCCGAATAGATAGATCTGGAACAAAGGATCACGCCAAACACTATTTTGGAGCGCTTTCATTGAAAATTCAAATCATTAAGTGCAATTCGCAAGAATAGCGTTTTTAACTTCTCAAAATATGCATATAAGACAATTTTCTTAAGATGAGTATTTGTTCTGATAGTTCACTAAATTTTTAAATAAAAAATATGATTCATATCAACTTCTTTACTAGCTGAAACTAAAACCAAAGAATTAGTTTCAGTTTTGTGTACTAGTATTCATTAAGTACGTAGTCTCTTTTGGTACTTAAACACACTTTGTCAAAGAGCCTAAATTCAAGGAGTATCGCATGAATGGTGAAGTTTGGTTTTATGAACCGGATCATGAAAATGGTTACTTATCAAATTTCTCATCGCACCCAATTGTACTCGGCGACAACACTTGGCCGACCAGTGAACACTACTACCAAGCGCAGAAATTTATGGACCCGGAAATCCAGGAAGAAATTATGCGTGCCGAAACGCCTGAAAAAGCGTTCGAGCTTAGCCGAAACTATGCAAATCAAGTGCGCTCTGATTGGTTGTTTATCCGTTGTGATGTGATGAAGTATATTGTCTATGAAAAATTTAGGCAGTATCCGAGCCTGATTCACTTACTTGTCAGCACTGGCGATAAGCCCATTAAAGAACATTCCAAAAGTGATGGCTTCTGGGGAGATGGTGGCGATGGTACTGGGCGAAATGAACTCGGTAAAATACTCATGGAAGTCCGGGAACACTTTTCCCAACAGGAACCTTTTGATTTGATCCATTATGTGGATCACGCAAAACTCCCAACTCAATATGGTACATTCATCATGTATGGCTTTCTGGATCCAAAAACTGGGAAAGATCATGTCGCGCTTTGTTATGGCAAGCCAAAAATTGGGGAGCCTGTTCTGATCCGCCTTCATTCCGAGTGTTTAACAGGTGATGCACTATTCAGTGCACGCTGTGACTGTGGATTTCAGCTTTCCAAGGCATTGGAAAACATTGTCGAAAATGGAAGTGGCATCTTACTTTACTTAAGACAAGAAGGTCGTGGCATCGGGTTGCTGAACAAAATTCGAGCGTACCGTCTGCAAGATGGCGGTGCTGATACCGTCGAAGCAAATGAGCAACTTGGGTTTGAAGCAGATATGCGTGATTATACTTTTTGTCGTGGAATGCTCAGTTTTCTTGGTGTCAGTGAGGTGAAGTTGATGACCAATAATCCACGCAAAGTAAAAGCATTAACGGATGTCGGGATCAATGTTGTGGAACGGGTTAAGCTACAAGAAGGATATAATGAGCACAATGCCCACTATATCAATACCAAAGCTGCGAAACTGGGGCATATGTTTGATAAAAGCCATATGAATCTTAAAAAAGCAGAGTAGTTACGGTTTTTGCAGATAACTGGTCGCCAAAACTAGGTATTTTGTGGTCATGTATGGTTCAAGTAAGAAGCACAAATTTGTGCTTCTTACTTAGGGATTGTTGATCTTTCTGAAATGAACGCTGTTACCGCTGAAAGATCAGCAGATCCTAGAAAGTAAATACAATTGCAAAGCTCAAGAGCTTTGCGTCTACCTGTATCGGCTGCACTTCGTTTTCAAAATCCTGCCAATTGATATCAAATTTCATCGCAGCAGATGGGTGAAAGTCGTAACGCACACCTATCGTATATATCTGTTTATCCTGATTTGTATCCTGAATGATTTTTGTGAGCATATCTAATTGTTTTGCATCAAATAACGGGTGCGAAGACTTCGATTGATACAATTCAAGGATTGATGTTTTAGGCTCCACATCAAAGCCTTCAAACGTAATATGCGGCATCCAATCGCCGATGCTATACCCCAAAGTGAGGTAATATGAAAGTGGATCCGTAAATATACTATCTTCGATGACAGATTTCGTGACCTCTGATACAAACAAAAGCGACTCGGACTCGTATCGAAGGGAAATCCCATAAAACTCACCTTTCTCTCTATCTATATCAATTGCGCTGGCCATATCCTGAAAGTCGGGATGAACCATTCGAGGTGGCGCTGTTGGTCCTGGTGGTGCCGAGGGTTCACACATCGCACCAGCGACTGAACCACGACTTGGCGCTAATGGCGCTGGGGGTCCAGGTAAACATGCCACAAATGCATCTATTCCTGGCGCAAAAACCGGGGTTAATGTCATTTTTGCACGAAAATAAGAGACGCCTATACTCCATTTATCCCAGGAAATTCTCTCAGAGAAGCCAACAAGCCAAGGTAAATCAACAGGGCCTGGTGGGATCGTATCTGAGACCTGCCCCCAAATAAAATCAAAATCACTCTCAAACTGTCCAATTTGATGGCTAAAAGTAAGATCAATACCATCTAAATTTTTAAAAACTGGTATATAGACAACTTGTGGTGGGCGAACCCAATGATAAGCATACCCGACATCGATATACTCACTATAATCAAAGAAAGGGGTTCTCAGTTTACCAAATTTGAAGGACCAATGATTATCAATCAGATAAGTAAGGTAAGCCCATTGGAACTCCACATCATTATCTTCCATCCCAACAGCAATCGCTTGAACAGTCGCACTTAAGTTATCAGCTAAGTTTGCCGTAAATTGCAAGCCAAATAGAGATTCGTTCTTAAAGTTAATATCTGCATCGTCCATGCCATAAGGTTTATCGTTATCAAGGGACGATTTCGCTACGACTTGGCCAAACCCACTAATATGAACATTTTCTACCGCATAGGATCGAACTAAAAATAGACACAGAAAAAGTGCCACCATGGCCTGATTTATGGCTATCATGGAGTATCTCCTGTATTCGCGCACAAATGATTTTTATTGCTGCTTCGCACTGAGTAAAAGAAGCATTGACAATAAGATTAGCTCAAGCCATTGAAACTGCGAGTAATGTTCTCTTTAAATACAATTTTGATTGCTGACAGTCATGCACTGTAAAATTCTGGAAAGAGGATGACTCAGGTATGTTTTTCTTTCGAAAATGCACGCTGTGACTGCTGAAAGCTCAAAAGTCTCTAATCATTAAATCGATAACAGTTTTTACCACTGGCCTTCACTTTATACATCAGTGTATCTGCAACTTTGAGAAGCTCCGTTGCATCACGGCCGTCTTCAGGAAACATTGCAATTCCGATGCTTGCACCGATAATCGATTCACAGGTTGATAGTTGGTAAGGTTCTTTCACTGTTTCCAATACTTTTGACACGATTTGTTCAACTTCTCGCCGATATCCAACGTTGGCTAAAAGCAATACAAATTCATCCCCACCAAATCGTGCGACAGTATCTGATTTACGGATCGTTGTTTTAATTCGTTCTGCCACTTCAATGAGAAGCTCATCCCCAACATCATGACCGTAGGTATCGTTCACAAATTTAAATCCATCCAGGTCAATAAAGCATAAGGCCAAGGTTTGCTTCCCACGAGCATGAATACCAACCGCTTGTTCTAGGCGATCTCGAAGAAGAACACGGTTTGGCAATCCCGTTAAATCATCATGGGTTGCAATATGCTTCATTTTCTCTTCGACTTCGCGCCTGAGTGAAATTTCTCGATGAAGCCGTCGGTTCCAATACAGGATGATCCAGAAAATCACAACAATCACACCACCCGCTTGTAACCCGACTTCCAATACGCGCTCAATCGAGTAGCCTTGTTCAATACGAACCTGCTTCCAACGCTTATAAATCTGGCGGATATCATCTTCAGGTATACTGGACAGCAACTTATCTACGATAGAACGGAATTCAGGCCAATCCCGACGAACGGCAATCGCATTCTGCTTCGTCTCCATATCCTCTGGGATGGACAAGTCAAAGCCTACATACTGATGTTTGCGAATTAGAAATGCCAGCGCTTCTAAATTTTCGATAAATCCAACGACTATTTCTTTATCAACCGCTTTAATGCCTTCTTTTAAAGACTCCACCTGATACAACTCTATTTCTGGAAACTGATGCCTGAGGTATTCTTCGACTGCAAAATTACGAACAACAGCAACTTTCTCGCCAGACAGATTTTCTAGACGCGAATATGTACTTCCCTCTGCTTTTGTGAGCATCGCATCTGGCGCTTCCCAATATGGCTGTGTGAAAGATAAAAATGGTTCAGTTCGTGAAGGAGAAGTATTAAAAATCATATCCACTTCTTTTTGTTCCATCGCCTGTAACAGTGCCTGCCAAGAATCATATGTTAGGATTTCAAATTCCGCTTCCAACTTACTCTCTAATAATTTAGAGAATTCCAAAGTTATCCCATCAAAATCTCCTTTCGCATTGAAATATTCGTAAGGAGGCCAATTCGACATCACACCGAGTCGGATTTTAGGGTGGGCTTCTAACCAATCCAGTTCAGATTGCGTCAGATGAAACTTAATATTCTCTTCGCTAAAATAACGATGTTTGGGATTTGGGATCCAGCGACGCTCTATGGTTGAAAGCTCACGAATCGATAACCGCTCGAAACCACTCTTGATTTCAGCTGCGAGCTTTTCATTTTTGGGATCAACAACCGCAAAGAGACGCGTTTCATATTTCGGGGACTCCATAACCCGAAAGCGCTGTTGAAGATGTCCTTGGAACAACAAATACTCGGTGAGATTTGTCGGTCCGATAAAACCAGTGATCTCGCCCGCAATCGTGCTTTCTATCATATGAATATAACTGGTGTAATATACAAGTTGTACATCAGGAATCGTTTGCCGGATCTCAGGCAAAAATGGTGAAGTCTTGATGACACCAATGCGACGATTGGCTAATTCTTGTGCCGTATGGATCCCCGACTCTTGATTGATAAACAGTCGATAGAACAGTGAATAGGTATGCTCGGTCGGTTTTAAGCCAATCCCTTCAACCACTTCCTCATGAATTGCAATATGAATATCCGCGCGCTCATCTTTGATCGCATTCACCGCATCTTCTTCTAAAAATGGAATAAATGAAACTGGGATACCCGTCACACGCGACCATGCTTTCCAGATATCAACAAATAAACCAATAGCCTCTCCATCCGATGCAGAGGTCATGTAAGGTAAATTATCTTTGCTCACCGCTAGAATGAGCGATTTTCCCTCTTGTCCCTTGGTAAACCATTTCGACTCAATTTGTTTTTGTAGCTCCTTCGGGATCGCACGAAGTTGATTATTCAACCATTTTTGTCTTGTAAAATCTCCTTTTTTCACCGAAAAAGAAATGTAGTCTGCTTGGACTGCCAGACGCTTCGATATGGGGAAGTTTCTCGTGAGTTTCAACCATAGGGGATCTGTTTGTCGCAAATCCATTTCTAAAAAGGCCAAAATATCACGCTGTAGGGCCGCATGGTGAAGGGTAGAACGGGTTGGAAACTGACGGATTGACTGCCTTTCCGGTAAAGATTGAACCAGCTCTGAGTTTAGCGTTGAAGTCGTTATACCAATCTGAAGTGGTGATAGCTGGTTAAGTTTATTAATCCCAATCAAGTCTTTATGTAGGTAAATACTGTAATATACAGGGAATAACGCATCACCCTGCTCTCGATCTTCGTCAAGGCTAACAGAGTGTGGCTCGCCCGCTATAAAGCTAATTTTGCCCCGCTTAAGTAACCGATTCACATCCTTCGGCTTCACGATCACAAATTCGATCTCGTGTCCATACAAGAGCGCCCATTGCGTCCAAAGATCCACTAGTGCACCTTCTGGCTTTCCTTCCTGGTTCACGTAATGAAAAGGTGCGAAGTCATCATAGATCGCAATTTTAAACTGCTCAGCAGCCACGCCTGCATGGATCCCCATCAGGCACATGATGATCAGAGAGCAAAAACGTTGTCGTAAGTTCTTATTCACAATGGATATGCCAGTCATCTCTGGTTATCATACAAGCCATTGAACAAACCTGGACAACAAGCTTTAATCTTTATGCTGTATATCGGTTGCCCCATGTGGTCACAATCAGTTTGGAAAGGTACGCTATTTTCGAGCCATACCTCAAGCCAAACGTTTCTATCCCAATACGCTTCGGTATTTAACAGTGTAGAAGGAAATACAACCTTTTACGCAACTCCGAAGCCCGAAACTATCGAAATGTGGGCATCACAGATCCCAGAATCTTTCCAGTTTACTTTCAAGATCCATCAATCATTTACCCACGAATGTTTACTTCACTGTGATACAGACCAGATTTTAGAGTGGCTGGAGCTTTTCTCTGCGCTGAAAAACAATATCGGTTCATTTATTTTTCAACTCCCAAAACGTTTTTCTCCTGCGGATGCTGAACGACTTTTTCTTCATCTGGAGCAATTTTCAAACTTCAAACTTTCTGTTGAGGTTAGACACCCAGACTTTTTCGACAAAGGACAGCACGAAATCGCCTTCAATCGTACATTACGTGATTTGGGTGTCGAACGCGTGATCATGGATACACGGGGTGTTTTCGCTGCAAAACCAGAGAGTGAGGCTATTATTGACGCACAGCAGAAAAAGCCAAGGCTCCCTGTTCATGCTGTAGCCACGACAAATTCACCGATTGTTCGCTTCGTCGGTCATCCAGATTTAACCACTAACCGCGATATCTACGCACCCTGGCTAAAAAAAGTCAGCCAATGGCTGAGTGAGGGTAAAACGCCCTATCTGTTTTTCCATACGCCAGATAACCAGTTCGCCCCACAGCTTTGCCGACAGTTTTTACAGGATTTAAAGGTCGATCATCCAATTTTGGCACTTTGGGAAGGAGAAAAAGAGCATCAGATGCAAGGAGACTTGTTCTCGTTCTAAGCAATTTTTGCTAAAATGCGCCGAATTTTTTGTGTAATTAAATGATCTCAGTCTATGAATAGCGGTACAGACACTATTTTTTCTAAGGAACTTCAGGTGGTCGAAGACTTTTCGTTTGATCAATCTGTGGTTGAAGTATTTCCAGATATGATCCAGCGCTCTGTGCCTGGATATAAAACCATCATTAGTACGATTGGTAAAATTGCAGGTCAGTACGCGCAAGACAATTCGAACGTTTATGATCTGGGTTGCTCTCTTGGTGCTGCAACCCAATCCATGCGAAGTACGATCACCGCTGACAATTGCCAAATCTTTGCCATAGATTTGTCAAAAGATATGGTTGAACGCTGCCGCATTCACTTAGACGGCTTTAAGTCGGATGTGCCGGTGCATGTATCACAGGGTGATGTCATTGAAGCAGATATCCAAAACGCCTCCATTGTTATCTTAAACTTCACGCTCCAGTTTATTCAACCCCATGAGCGAGATGCCCTGATTACCAAAATTTATCAAGGGATGCGAGAAGGCGGTATCTTGATTGTTTCTGAAAAATTGGTTTTTTCTGATCCACATAACCATGATCTATTGACTGAGCTACATCTTGATTTCAAACGCGCACACGGCTACAGCGAACTGGAAATTTCACAAAAAAGAACCGCGCTTGAAAATGTGATGATCCCGGACTCGCGTGAGGATCACTACACACGTTTCAAAACAGCAGGCTTTACTCATGTTGATACTTGGTATCAATGTTTTAATTTCTGTTCCATGTTCGCGATAAAGTAATCATCATTCATCAAAACAACAAGACATGAAAGCATTTAACGAATTTTACAGCCTGATTGCGCAAAATCGTCTCGCCCACTGGTTGGAGACATTACCTAGCGATCTCAAATCCTGGTATGCTGAAGCACAACACGGTGATCTCAAACACTGGCAGAAGGTGATTGATAACCTGCCGAAAGCGACACCTTCCGTCATCGACATCAAAGAAAGTGTGACATTTGGGCAATCGGATGATCTGACTGAAGGTGAACAAAAACGGACCATCGCATTACTCAAAAAGCTCATGCCATGGCGCAAAGGCCCTTTCCATATACACGGCATCCATATTGATACTGAATGGCGCTCGGATTGGAAATGGGACCGCCTCATTCCCCATATAGAGCCACTCAAAGGTCGATATGTACTGGATATCGGGTGTGGCTCTGGCTACCACCTATGGCGAATGCGTGGTGAAGGCGCAGAATTTGTCGTCGGTGTCGACCCTTCTCAGCTGTTTTTATCTCAGTTCCAGGCCATCAAGCATTTTCATCCAGATAATGGCGTTCACCTTTTACCACTTGGTGTTGAGCATTTACCAGAGCTGAATGCGTTCGACACGGTTTTCTCTATGGGTGTCCTTTACCATCGTCGTTCGCCGATTGATTTTCTTGCTCAGTTAAAAGCACAGCTTCGTCCTGGTGGACAGCTCGTTCTGGAAACTCTGGTCATTGAAGGGAACGAATTCGAATCATTGGTTCCTGATGATCGTTACGCCAAAATGCGAAATGTCTGGTTTATTCCAAGTTGTGCAGCATTAGAACAATGGTTGAGACGGGTCGGATTTAAAGATATCCAAGTCGTTGATTTAGATAAGACGAATCTGCAAGAACAACGCAAAACCGAGTGGATGGAAAACGAGTCTCTTGAGGACTTTTTAGATCCAAACGATCACCGTAAAACCATTGAAGGCTACCCTGCTCCACTGCGTGCAATTATTACAGCAACGAAGTAAGCTTTGTTCCGTCAGTTATTACTTTTCAGTATCTGGCGGACAATACTTTCTCTGGAGATAAATAAACTGCGCAGCGATGATCAGAGGGGGTATCACAGCAATATAAACCGCAGTTTCATCAAAAATATATCCGACACCTACAGCAGCTACTGCACCACTAGCGCATCCTAAGTAAAACCAACGACCAAAGTGAAAACGACGATGGCGGATGGTTCGTAGGACGAGTTTCCATAGGATCACCATGGCGTAAACACCCGCAATATCTGTCACAAAAAGCGGCCAGGCAAATCCACCTTTGAATTTATCGAGTGTATAAGGCGGCGTTACCAAGCCCCCAACAACCAGTACGACCAATACAATGGTCGCAATTGTCAGGTAGATCGTCACTGGACCGATAAGCATCATGGCTTCCAATGCCAAGACCCCTCTTTTTAACCCTGGGGAAATCATAACCTTTTCATCATCATGAAGCTTTTATTAAACAATAGTCCATTTCTTGAAAGCAATTGAATGCTCTCTTTCACAAAACTTTATGTAATAGCGGTAGTCTCTATTTTTAGAAGTTCCTTCCATAAGGCTCCATACTGAGTAGTCCTGCACTTTCTAGAGATTGGATATGATGTTGAAGGCAATGCTTCAACCCTTTGAGTGAATATAATTCACAGCACTCAAAAGTACATTTGTCTTCTTGTTGAACAATAAAGTGACTATTTTCGAAAAACAGTGTGTGTTCTTGTTGAAAGAGAAAAGCTCATCAGGGCATGTGCTCAAGCTAGCTCGCTTCTTGCGATTGTTGCTGGTCATTGGCAAGCGGTAAGGTCAGTTGTACGATAACACCCTGTGTCGTGGCGTTTTTAATTTCAATTTTTCCTCGATGGTGCCGTACGATATCATAGCAATATGTTAACCCAAGCCCCATCCCATCACCCACAGGCAAAGTTGTATAAAATGGGTCGAATAGTTGCTTGATTGCGCTCTTTTGAACCCCTGGCCCATTATCTTTCATTTGTATCAATAAAAATTGGTCCATTTCTTTCGCACTCACCTCAATGCGTCCTTTTTCTGAAGGATCATCTCTTCGCTCACATGCTTGGATTGCATTTTTAAAAAGCGCATGAAATAAAGTATGTATTTCTGAGCGAATCACAAACAACGGTTTGATATTCGCAAGAGACTCATCAATGTGTACCTCAATATTTTCTGGGGGTTGTAGCTGGGTGATCACTGTACTCAGTAAATCGAATAGATATAATACCGTTGCATCTGTTCGTTCACTTTGGCTTTGTACTGAGTAATGCTCAAGCGCTTGCACAACATCTTGAACACGTTTTGCACACTTCAATGTTCCGTCAATACAATCAATCGCGTCTTCTTGTAGAAATTCAATCTCATTCTCTTCTTCCCACTCTACCACCCTCTCTCTATTTTCTTCTGGCATACTATGGGTTAATTCCTGATATTGGGTGACCCATTGTTGGTAGGTTGTAAAATATTGCTGACACATCTGCAAATTACCATCTATGACACCCATCGGGTTATTAATTTCATGGGCAACCCCAGCAGCCATAATCCCAATCGAGGCCATTTTTTCGGATTCCACAAGTTTATCTTTTGTTTCTTGAAGTTTCGTATTGATTGCGATGAGTTGCTTGTTTGATTTCTCTAAAGCCGCTGTGCGCCGCTGTACTTTTCCTTCAAGGTTTTCATTCGCATCTTCTAACTCAAGCTGATATTTTCTCGTCATGGCTTCTGAGTGTTTGATTTGTTCAACCATCTTCATAAAAGATTGCGTCACAGCGGAGAGTTCATCCTTACCATCCGTATGAAGATCAATATCCCTATCGCCACGAGCAATTTGATCAGTTGCGTTTTTGAGCAAAGATAAACGTTTTGTTAAGAATGCACCAAGGACATAGGAAAATAATGCCACAAGCAGCATCTCACCGATCACAATAAAAGTACTCCAACGTTTCGCCTCTTCAATTTGTTGATTAAGAACAGTCATATCGAAACCAATCCAAACAGAGCCAAATTCAATATCAGACTGTGTTATATTCGCCTTTACATCGAAAATACTGTCTAAGACACTCGATGAATCATCTTCCAGTAAATCTTGAGTAAAAGCCTCAGGTAATTGACCATATGCAGAGAGTTGAGTATGCCCTTCGCCAAACACGGCGACGTATAGAATATCTTGATTGGATAACAAATCTTGCGTAAAAGAGTCTACGGTTGCTAAATCAAAAGAAAGCACTGCATTTTTGACCGTTGAAGCGAATAAATTGACAGTTGAACGGGCACGTTGATCCAGCCCATGATAGTTGGTCGTCTTGAGATAATTTAATGTGAAACTTAATAACAAAGCCAATAAGATGGCTTCAATCAGTGCAACCCCGAGTATCGTCTTTAGACGGATAGACATAGATGCTTGGTCATTTTTTTAGTAAGTGATCAAGCAATTTGATATTGAGCGCACGGACATCATCCCAGTCTTGATCCTTTGCTGCCTCAATACCTTTAAAGTTGATTTTTTTCAGTAATGCTTGTCCTTCTTGTGAGTCGTTGAGCTTCAATAAAGCCATTGACATTTTCTCACGAATATCCTGAGCAAGTTTTGGGTGGAATGCAAACGCATGCGGCGTGTACCCAGGTGTTTTCCACAATATCTTGAGATTGTTTCTTACAGCTTCATTTGTATTGTTCAATGTTCTCTCTATCCCACCACCTGCGACCATAAACCCCTTGGAAACATTCATATATACCGAGTCATGCGAAGAAACATAGCGTGGTTGAAATGGGATCGTTTGGTTTGTCAACGTTGCTCTTGGGATGACACTCGCAGCAAAAGCCGCTGGGGAAGGAAAAGCAAGTGTTTGCCCTGCCAGGCCTTTAAGATCATCTATCGTCGAGTCTTTTTTTACAACGAGGATACCTCGAATTTTTTTATTTTTTTGTTTCGCAAATGCTTCATACCCGGGTTTTTGGTGAAATACGGTGTAATGATAAGGGTTCATGTATGCAACGTCATATTTTCCCTCTAACACCCGTTTCTCAAATTCAGGAATATTATTCGCTGTACGAAAGACAACATCATGTTGCGTCTCTTGTGATAGGAATTTTAAGATTGGCCCCCATTTTTTCGCAAGGGTAGCAGCGGATTGTTGCGGAACAATACCAAACGTGATCTGCTTCGCCTCAACAGAAAAAGAGAATAAATACACGAGCAAAACCAAAATGAATATCCGTTGCATTGAAGAAAGCCTCAAGGGAGAAGTTTTTATCAAAGTTTAGACGAATCATGTTGATAAGAAAGGTACAGTTTATACAAATCATCCCAAAGTAAGCAGTCTAAAATTTGTTTGGAACATATTAGTGATCATGGTATCAATAGCGAGGAGGGATAAAATCAACGGTATACTTAAATCGCATGAACGAAGAGTGTAAAACAGAGACTTTCGTTTAAAGAGTCTACGGACGAATATCGACTGATTTGAATTGTTCATGAAGAAAGATTGGAGCGAGTAACGAGGTTCGAACTCGTGACCTCAACCTTGGCAAGGTTGCGCTCTACCAGCTGAGCTATACTCGCAATCTTTTTTGTCTTACCGACAAATTGTGGAATGGTGCCCGGAGCCGGACTTGAACCGGCACGCTGTTACCAGCGAGGGATTTTAAATCCCTTGTGTCTACCAATTCCACCACCCGGGCAGAATATTTTTATGGAGGCGAGTCCCGGAGTCGAACCGAGGTCCACGGATTTGCAATCCGCTGCATAGCCACTCTGCCAACCCGCCATTGCATAAAATATTGGAGCGAGTAACGAGGTTCGAACTCGTGACCTCAACCTTGGCAAGGTTGCGCTCTACCAGCTGAGCTATACTCGCAATCCGAATTTTGTAATATGGGAATGGTGCCCGGGGCCGGACTTGAACCGGCACGCTGTTACCAGCGAGGGATTTTAAATCCCTTGTGTCTACCAATTCCACCACCCGGGCGAAAATGGAGGCGAGTCCCGGAGTCGAACCGAGGTCCACGGATTTGCAATCCGCTGCATAGCCATTCTGCCAACCCGCCATTTTCTGACATATTACAAAATTTGGAGCGGGAAACGAGACTCGAACTCGCGACCCCAACCTTGGCAAGGTTGTGCTCTACCAACTGAGCTATTCCCGCTCAATGAAACCGAAGCTTCATCGTTTGTGTGGTGGCATTTTACGGTTTATCGCTGGCGAGTCAACTATTAAATCCATTCGATTGAACTGTTTGGACGTTTTTTATCTCATTCGCTCGTAAAATAGCTATTTTGCTTCATTATCCGCAGCAAATAATTCATTTTTCGCTGCTTTTAAATAGGTAAACATCGACCAGAAAGTCAGCACAACAGCTATATACAGTAAAAATGCACCAACCCCAACGATCATATCGTTTGGTTGCCACAGTATTCCCATAATCGCAAGCATCTGAGCTGCTGTCTTATATTTCCCAACATCGGACACTGCAACTGTCGCTCTCTTATTCCGCTCAGCCATCCACTCCCGAAGTGCACTGATCACAACTTCGCGACCAATAATCACAATGGCGGGCAGAGTGATCCAGATCGCATTAAAGTCCTCAACTAACACCACCAGCGCACAGGTCACCATGAGTTTATCCGCAACCGGATCAATGAATGCGCCAAATGGCGTTGACTGTCCTAGCTTTCTTGCCAAGTACCCATCAAAATAATCGGTGATCGCAGCTAACCAGAATACAAATGCCGCAGCAAAGTGATTCCAGGAAACCGGCAAATAATAAAACAATAAAAAAACAGGAATTAAAATCAATCTGAATGTCGTCAAGACATTCGGGATATTCCACTTCATAGTTCACCTAATTTTGTAGGGTTTCATAAATGACTTGGGCCTGCGCTTTGCTTATCCCAGGCACTTTTGCCAATTCTTCAATTGACGCTGCCTGGACGCCTTGCAGGCCACCAAAATATTTTAATAATGCTTGTCGACGCTTTGGTCCAATCCCTTCGATATTCTCTAGCTGGGACTTTCGTGTTGCTTTTCCACGTTGACTCCGATGACCAGCAATCGCAAAACGATGTGACTCATCACGAATATGTTGGATCAACAATAGCGCTAGGTTATCACGAGACAATGCGATTGTTTGTGTTCCACCATGGAATAAAAGCGTTTCCAAACCTGGTTTTCTAGAAGTTCCCTTTGCAACACCGACCAAAATCGGTGTTTTATCATGAGGCCACTGTGCAAAAAAAGATTCTGCCTGTGCAAGCTGCCCCTGTCCCCCATCAATAAAAATCACATCGGGGATTTTTTGTGACTCTGCAATTTTGCCATAACGTTTTTTCAGTGCAAAGGCCATTGCTGCATAATCATCACCCGGGGTGATCCCAGTCACATTAAATCGCCGATATTCATTTTTACAAGGGCCATCCGACTGAAACACGACACAAGACGCTACCGTTTGTTCTCCCATCGTATGGCTGATATCAAAGCATTCCATCCGCTGAATGTCATCGAGATCCAATAGTTCCTTGAGTGCCTGGTAGCGTGCCGAAATGTGACTTTTATCCAATTGCCTCGCTTGAAAGGCTGTTGTCGCATTTCGTTCTGCCAGATCACGGAATTTTGCCTTCTCCCCTCTGGGTTTCAAAGTCATTTTTACTTTTTTCCCAGAAGTCTGCTGAATTGCATCCTGAAGTACATGACTATCATGAAGTGAATGTGACAAAACAATCTCTTTCGGGATCTGTCGGTTACCAGATAAATAAAACTGCAATAAAAAGGACTGAAACACCTCTTCCGATTGACTGAAATTTGGCACTTTGGGGAAATAGTTTCGGCTTCCTAACACTTTATGATCACGAATAAAAAGAACATGAACAGATGCGATCCCATTTTCATAATGAAAGCCAATAATATCCAACTCTTGCGACTGTCCTGTCACATACTGCTGTTGCGTGATTTTCCGGATCATCGCAATTTGATCCCGATACAAGGCTGCCTCTTCAAATCGCAATCCAAGGCTTGCAGCTTCCATCGACTGGATCAAGTCTTCTACGATTGTTTCGCTTTTGCCAGAGAGAAATAAACGGACAAGTGCGACTTGATGCTGATAAGCTTCATCGGTCACTTTATTCACACATGGCGCAGAACAACGTTTCAGCTGGTACTGTAGGCATGGGCGGCTTCTTGCCCGGTAATAAGCATCCTCACATTGCCGAACTGGAAAGACCTTCTGCATTAATCGCAGCGTTTCATGTACAGCCCCACCACTTGGGTAAGGCCCAAAATAATCGCCCTTTTCTTTCTTTGCCCCTCGATGAAAGCTGATTCTGGGATGACGATGATCAGTAACCAAAATATAAGGATAAGACTTATCATCTCTGAGCAAAACGTTATAGCGCGGCTTGTACTTTTTGATCAGATGACTTTCCAGAATCAGTGCCTCCGCTTCTGTATGCGTCACCGTGATCTCAATTTGGCAGATTTGTTTGACAAGCGTACGGGTCTTGCCATTGTCGATATTCTTTCGGAAGTAACTGGAAAGCCGCTTTTTGAGATCTTTTGCTTTACCGACATAAATGACCGTCTCCTGACTATCATACATTCGATAAACGCCAGGTTCGGAAGTTAAGTGTTTTAGAAAGTTTTTTGAATCAAAAGGCTGGTTTGTCATGAAGTTGGCTGAGGCAAGTTTGGTTGAGGCAAAGCATACTTAATGCTTTGCCTCTAAAAATTAAATTTTCTCGACGTCAATCATCCCATACCGTACAGCGAGATGGGTTAATTCAACATCACCACTAATTCCAAGCTTTTCAAACATCCGATATCGGTAACTATTGACCGTTTTGGAGCTTAGATTGAGTTGTTCTGCGATATCCTGCACTTTTTTTCCTGATGTGATCATCAACATAATTTGCAATTCACGCTCAGACAAACTCTCAAAAGGGTTATCTTCCTGCTTCCCTGTCACGCGGTTCAGCGCCATTTGCTGGGCAATTTGCGGTGTGATGTATCGCTGACCACTATTGACTGCTCGGATTGCATGGACAACTTCGTCCGGTGCAGCACTTTTTGTCAAATAACCAAAAGCACCGATCTGCATCACTTTCGTTGGTAAAGGATCTTCTGCATGAATTGTCAGCATGATCACTTTGGTATCAGGGTTGTAACGTAAGATCTTCCGTGTTGCTTCTAAACCGCCACCACCCGGCATGTTGACATCCATGAGCACAACGTCCGGCGAATTTGCACGACAAAATCGCACAGCATCCTCTCCAGTTTCCGCTTCGCCGACAACCTTAATACCCCGAATATCTTCCAATATACGTTTGATTCCGGTCCTTACAAGCTCATGGTCATCTACTAGAAAAACGTTAATCAAGAAATGATCTCCACATCAAATTGGGCCGATCAAGGTTACTGTTATTTTTGGCCCATAGGGTTCGGGGTTTGTTCAGCAACCTTGGTCACTTGCCTTTCCTTCTTGGCTATCCTCAATCTGTATCAAAGATAGAAGAAAACAGACAAAGAATAAATTCGGGCACTTTCGCTGCAAAATTAATCCAAATGACTGCAAATGTACCTGAACGGTATGAAGCTATCACAATCCATTCTAAAGTAAAGAAATGATATGCATTTTTTAGGGATTTTTCTGATAGAAATCGGGAAGGTTATCAAATGGCTGCACGATAGATGAACGCGCAGCCTGGAGCTTATCTTGATTCACTTCTCGCTTAACGCATGTGTTTCACAATCGCATCTGCAAATTCAGAGCACTTCATGAGCTGTGCATCATCCATCAAACGATGGAAGTCATAGGTCACAGTCTTCGCTTCAATTGCACCTGACATCCCTTGAAGAATAAGATCCGCAGCTTCCTTCCAGCCAAGATGACGAAGCATCATTTCCGCAGAAAGGATCACAGACCCTGGATTGACTTTGTCTTGACCAGCATATTTTGGTGCAGTACCGTGCGTCGCTTCAAAAATAGCAACGTCATCGCTTAAGTTTGCACCTGGAGCAATCCCAATACCACCGACTTGTGCAGCCAATGCATCAGAAAGGTAATCACCATTCAAATTGAGTGTTGCAATAACGCTATATTCCGCAGGACGTAAAATGATCTGCTGGAGCATCGCATCAGCAATCACATCTTTGACAACAATCTCACGGCCTGTATTTGGGTTTTTGAATGAACACCAAGGTCCGCCATCCAGAAGTTCGGCGCCAAACTCTTCACGAGCAAGCTCATAACCCCAATCTTTGAAAGACCCCTCTGTGAACTTCATGATGTTGCCTTTGTGTACCAAAGTCACCGAGTCACGATCATTGTCCACTGCATATTGAATTGCCTGACGAACCAAACGTTTGGTGCCTTCCTCAGACACTGGCTTCACACCAATACCACATTGTTGTGGGAAACGAATTTTTGAAACACCCATTTCGTCTTGAAGAAACTTGATGACTTTATCTGCTTCTTCTGTGCCCGCTTTCCACTCAACACCTGCATAGATATCTTCTGAATTTTCACGGAAGATCACCATATCCACATCTTGTGGGTTTTTCACAGGTGAAGGGACGCCAGTAAACCACTGCACCGGACGCTGACAAACATACAGATCCAGAATCTGGCGAAGCGCCACGTTCAAAGAACGAATACCACCGCCAACTGGTGTGGTTAGTGGGCCTTTAATCCCAACACGATATGCTTTAAACGCTTCTAGTGTTTCGTCAGGCAGCCAAGTATCCTTGTCATAAACTTGCGTTGCTTTTTCCCCTGCATACACTTCCATCCACTCAATTTTGCGTTCAGCACCATAAGCAATTTCAACCGCTGCATCGACGGTTTTAATCATTGCGGGAGAAACATCAACACCAATACCATCGCCTTCGATATATGGGATAATTGGGTTGTTGGGAACTTGGAGCTGACCATTTTGATAGGTAATTTTTTCGCCTTGACTGGGAACAACAATTTTACTTTCCACAATCATTCTCCTTTATTTTCATTTGTAGGGAACATGGAGTTCGTGTGCTAAGCCGTCATTTGTATTGAAACGCTACATATTGATTCACTATGCGCCAACACTAGCTTAAGAGGTCCAAGCATAGTAAAGTATTTAAATCGCGAGTTAAACCCCTTAATCCAAACGTGAAAGCAGTGAACAATTCGAGAACGTTAGTCAAAAGACACGCACGCCGTAAACCACATCATCAACGCAAGCAGACCGGACCACACATCATTTTATTACTGAACAAGCCTTTTCAAGTCCTCACACAGTTTCAAGATAGTGAGGGACGCAAAACCTTGGCTGATTATGTGGATATTCCTCATGTCTATGCAGCTGGCCGATTAGATAGGGATAGTGAGGGCTTACTTGTTTTGACCAATAACGGGAAGCTCCAGCATCAACTCGCACACCCTGACGCAAAAACAAGTAAAACCTACTGGGTGCAGGTTGAAGGGATCCCAACAGGAGAGTCTCTGGATCAACTTCGTGCAGGTGTTCTACTCAAAGATGGCATCACAAAACCCGCAAAAATACGAATAATGGATGAACCCAAAAACCTATGGCCAAGGGTACCTCCTATCCGAGAACGCCAGTCGATTCCAACCTGCTGGCTGGAAATCACAATTTATGAAGGAAGAAATAGACAAGTCCGCCGGATGACAGCTCACATCGGACATCCTACACTTAGACTCATACGATATCGTATCGGAAATTGGACACTGGATGGTATTGCTCCAGGCCAATATATAAAGGTCAGTTGATGTTTAAACCCAATGTCACTGTAGCTTGTCTTGTCGTTTGTGATAATTCTTTTGTACTAGTCAAAGAAAAAGACAAGCAAACGGGCAAAACAGTTTTTAATCAGCCCGCAGGCCACCTGGAAGCTCACGAGAACCTCATGCAAGCCTGTTGTCGGGAGCTGTTTGAAGAAACCGGGCTAGAATTTGAGCCAAATTCGCTCCTTGGGATCCACTTACTGGAAGCATCAAACCAAACAACGTATCTGCGTTTTTCATTTCTACTCGAGATCCCTGGGACGCAAAAACCACATCTATTTCCTCAAGATAGAGAAATACTCAGTGCGCGCTGGTATTCTTCCGAGGAAATTATTGCGTTGCGTTCTCAATTAAGAAGCCCAATGATCGAAGCCGATATTGAGTCTTATCGGCTTGGGCAACGTGCCGACCTCGCTCTTTTCAAAACTTACTATGCCTGAACCTACCTGCCTAAACTTACCTTGCTTCAACCTACTGTGCCTAAACCTACGATGCCTGATGAGAGCGATTGAACTGTCTGTGTGAAAAGCGAGAAATTTCCGAATAAAAATTTGAAGTTCATACTAAGTACTTTCTAAGGAATAATTTCTATGGATCAATTTCACCCTTGCGTTTGATTTGATATAATCCTCGACCCATCAGCAATTTCAGATAGTCTTGCAGAATATGATTGATAACAGCAGTAAAAAAGTGATCGTCGGTATGTCTGGCGGTGTCGACTCTTCCGTTTCCGCATATTTGTTGAAAGAACAAGGTTACCAGGTGGAAGGCTTGTTCATGAAAAACTGGGAAGAAGATGACTCAGATGAGTACTGTGCTGCTGCCGAAGATCTGAAAGACGCTCAACAAGTTTGTGAAAAGCTTGGAATTGAGCTTCACACTGTGAACTTTGCAGCTGAATATTGGGATAATGTATTCGAATACTTTCTTGCTGAATATAAAGCAGGTAGAACGCCAAATCCAGACATCATGTGCAACAAAGAAATCAAGTTTAAAGCATTTCTTGAGTTTGCAGCCGAGGCATTAGGTGCAGATTACATTGCAACGGGCCATTATGTCAGACGTAATGACAATCAAGACAAAACACAAATGCACCGCGGTTTAGATTCAAATAAAGATCAAAGTTATTTTCTTTACACACTCAGTCACGAGCATTTAGTACAAACTTTATTCCCAGTTGGCGAGTTAGACAAGTCTGAAGTTCGCGATATTGCGAAGCAAAATGACCTGATCACCCATGACAAAAAAGACAGTACGGGGATCTGCTTTATTGGTGAACGTAAATTCAAAGACTTCCTACAGCGCTACCTTCCAGCACAACCAGGTAAAATCGAAACTACAGAAGGTCAGGTGATTGGTGATCATGAAGGTCTGATGTACCACACACTTGGTCAGCGTAAAGGGCTACAAATCGGTGGTATGCGTGATATGGGCGCAGATCCATGGTATGTCATTGACAAAGATTTAGATCGAAATGTACTGATTGTTGGTCAGGGTGCAGATCACCCTCGTTTATTCTCAGAAGGACTGGTTGCTGATCAGCTCCATTGGATCGATCGCGAACCAAAAACTGAGCGATTCACCTGTACCGTTAAAACGCGTTATCGCCAACAAGATATCCCTTGCACGGTGATCCCGCAACAAGAGGACCGCGTCAAAGTCATATTCGATGACCCACAAAAAGCTGTGACGCCGGGACAATCCGTTGTTTTCTATGATGGCCCCGTGTGCTTAGGGGGCGGCATTATTGACAAAGCGATAAAATAATTATGTCGAAGTTACTCTACAACCAGGTATTGCCTTTATCCGGTGTATATCTGGCTGCTCAAATGATCCAGGAAATCGCAAGGTCTGGCCATATTTCGGATACCCATCTGGAGATGATGCTGAATACACTTCTCAACACAGAGCCAAACTCCATTGAAGATGTATACGGTGAGGTGTCTCACCTTGCCATTGGTCTGCAAACGATGGAAGATGCCATGACCCGTTCACCTCAAGCAAATATGCAGATTACACGCTACGTGATCGCACTCCTTGGAATGGAGCGCCAACTTTCACGTTCACAAAAGTCTCTTGGTGAATTATCAAGCCGCTTAGAGACCATGAAGCGTCGTCAACTCCATGTTGAACTCTTAGATGACGCAATGATTGAAGGCTTTGCTCAAATCTATTCAGATGTTCTTCGTCCACTGGCTCAACCGATTCATATTCTTGGTGAAGGTGTACACCTCAAAAAGCCAAGGAACCAGTATTTGATACGCACACTTTTGTTATGCGCAGTTCGCTCAGCTGTGTTATGGCGTCAGATGGGTGGTAAACGCCGACATCTGCTCTTTTCCAGAGGAAAACTTGCGAAGGAAGCCAGGCAGATCCTGACATCCTAAACAATCGAATTTGTCTAAAATGACCCTTAATCCGTGATATAACCTTGGAGATCCAATCCCTATGGAACTTTCTGCTCTCACAGCTATTTCACCCGTTGACGGACGATACGGCAACAAAGTTACTGAACTACGCACAGTTTTCAGCGAATTTGGCCTGATCAAAAGCCGGGTGATTGTTGAAGTCCGCTGGCTGCAGAAGCTGTCACAAATCGACGAAATTACAGAAGTCCCGGCACTTGGCGACTCAGCCATGACGGTTCTGAATAATATCGTTGAGCAGTTTTCTCTTGAAGATGCTGCACGTGTCAAAACCATCGAAGCAACAACCAATCATGATGTCAAAGCAGTCGAATACTTCCTAAAAGAAAAAATTGCAGATCATCCTGAGCTTCATGCTATCAATGAGTTCATTCATTTCGCGTGTACATCTGAGGATATCAATAACCTGTCTCATGGGCTTATGCTGACGGAAGCGCGCGATGAAGTGTTGCTCCCGCTTTGTGATCAACTACTTGATACCATAAAGCAGCAAGCGATTGAATATAAATCGATTCCAATGATGGCAAGAACACATGGACAGCCAGCGACACCTACAACACTGGGTAAAGAGTTTGCGAATGTCTACGTTCGTTTAAAACGCCAACGTGATCAAATTGCAAGAGTTGCCATGATGGGCAAGCTCAATGGGGCTGTTGGGAATTATAATGCTCACCTCAGCGCATACCCAGATGCAGACTGGCATCAAATTTCCGAGTCCTTCGTCAATTCACTTGGCCTGACCTGGAACGCCTACACAACGCAAATTGAGCCGCACGATTACATTGCAGAATTGTTTGATGCGATTGCTCGCTTTAACACGATTCTGATCGATTTCGATCGCGATATCTGGGCTTACATTGCGCTGAATCACTTTAAGCAGAAAACTGTCGCTGGTGAGATTGGTTCTTCCACGATGCCACATAAAGTGAATCCAATCGATTTCGAAAATTCAGAGGGTAACTTAGGCATAGCCAATGCGATTTTCGATCACTTAGCTGCAAAACTTCCGATTTCTCGCTGGCAGCGTGATCTGACAGATTCTACGGTTCTCCGTAACCTTGGTGTCGGTTTTGGTCATACATTGATCGCATTACATGCAACACTCAAAGGCATCAGCAAACTCCAAGTCAATGAAGAAAGTCTAGCAAAAGAGCTAGATAGCAACTGGGAACTTCTTGCTGAACCAATTCAAACCGTGATGCGTCGATATGGTATTGAAAAACCATACGAAAAGCTCAAAGAGCTGACACGTGGAAAACGCGTAGATCAGGCTCAAATGCAAGTATTCATTGATGGCTTAGCGCTACCAGAAGACGTGAAAACATCATTAAAAGCACTGACACCTGCAACTTATATTGGTCGTGCTGAAGCATTTGTTGACGAGTTAAATTAAACTTCATAACAGGGCAGATTCATTCTGCCCTCTCATTTCCTTTCTCCTAGGCAGGTATCATGTTTACGATTCACTGGGATCAAATCACACCAGAAATCTTTATTAAGAATTATTGGCAAAAGCGCCCCATACTCATCAAAGGTGGTTTTGCTGAATTTCAAGATCCAATTTCAGCAGAAGAACTTGCCGGCCTTGCAATGGAAGAAGCGGTTGAATCACGGATTGTCACCAACCAAGATCGCTGGCATGTCACGCATGGTCCATTTGAGTCCTTCGAATCATTGGGTGAGTCTCACAGTACTTTGCTGGTTCAAGCTGTGGATCATTGGCACCCTGAAGTCTCTGATATGCTGGTGCCATTTCAACTATTACCAAATTGGCGTGTAGATGATGTGATGATCAGTTATTCAACCCCCCAAGGGGGTGTTGGACCGCACATCGATCAATATGATGTCTTTATCATTCAAGGGCAAGGCAGCAGACGCTGGCGCGTAGGCGAAGTCGATACGGACCTTGAACAACATTGCCCACATCCAAGTTTGCAGCAAGTTCAGCCCTTTGAAGCAAAAATTGACGATGTGCTTGAGCCAGGCGATATCCTCTATATTCCACCATTTTGCCCTCATGAAGGCTATGCGATTGAGCCGAGCTTGAATTATTCCATTGGATTTCGTGCACCGAATCAAAGAGAAATGTTCAGTGCGTTTGCGGATCACTTGATTGATCTGGATATGGGTGACGCACGCTTTAAAGACAAATTTGATGAGATCCAAACAAATCCTGGACACTTTGAACCGAAGCACATTGAGCAAATCCGAAACATGATGAAACAGCTATTGGATGATGATGCGCTTTTCCATCAATGGCTGGGAAGTTTCCTGAGTGAGGCGAAACATGAATTGGATCTAGAAGCAGCAGAGCCAAAGTACACCCTGACGGAAATTATCGAGACGATTCAAAGCACTCCTTTGAGACGATTAGGTGGTGTTCGCACGTTTTACATCACTGAGCCACATTGTATCCAATGGTTTGTCAATCAGACCTGTGTTCAATTGCACCCAGACAATCTAGCAGCGGTGCAAACAGTCACTGGGAGACAAAGAATCAGTGCTTCACATGTCGAAGCCTTGGAAGCAGATGAATCATTCTGGAATGCACTCACCCAATTGATTAACCAGGGATATTGGTATTTCGAAGATTTAGATGAATAAGTTTCTTTTAAAATAAGCTGGGGCCAGAGGCCCCTAAACTCATGAAGCAGGGATCACAACCGGGAAATGAGCCTCATAGGCTGTACCATAAGGTGTGTCGAAAGGGATAGGATAAAGTGTTAACCTTTCCTTCTCTGCTGCTGACAGCATGTTAAACACACCATCATCTTTATTCCCATGGTGTCCAGCGAAGTAAAGCTGTGTAACCAATACTTCCTCTGATTCTTGCTTTACCTTTAAATGAACATGCTGTGTTCGGCCTTCATATAACCCAGGCATCACAGTGCGAAACATAAATCGTCCATGTTTATCCGTCATACACCGCCCAAAGCCTTGAAAATATGGATCACGATCTTCCCGATTGGGCGTTTCGGTGTGAATGTAGATGCCATAATTATCTGCCTGCCAAATTTCTACAACGACAGCAGAGAGTGGCTTCGCATTTTCATTAAACACAGCCCCATACATATGCAAGATCTGACCTTGAGTTTTCAACCCTGTTGCATCTTCACAGATCAAGTCATTATCCTGATCCAGTGGCAATTCGTCAGGATAAAACGGGCCTTCTATTTGTTTTGGCGTTGTTGCAATTGTGCCAGCAAGGACGGGGGCACTCAAGGCAAGTGTTGGTGCGGCTGCAAGAAACTTACGGCGATCGAACTTTGTCATGTTGATACTCCTCTTTGAATCGTTTTTAAGACGACTGATGTCGTTCACCTCCATATATATCAATCTTGAAAACGCCACTCGTCAGAACTTAGTTTGATTTACATAGGAATTACATAGAAATCACATTCAAAAACAGGCGATTACACTCAACATAAAAGCCTAGAACTTTTTCGTTATGATTCAGGTCTGATTCATCTATCTCAACATAGAATGTGACGTATATTTTAAAAGGAGTCCCATACCGATGAGAAGTATCATTAGCGCAATTGTCGCTTCAGCTTGTATCAGTGCACCTGTTCTAGCAAATGAAACAATCCAACTAAAAACGCAAGCATTGGATCTAACGAATAATGAAGTTGCTCTATCACAGAGTGCTCAGAGAAAGCTAAACAATACACTAGAAGATGGGGATACAGGGATTAAGTATGATCTTGTGTCTACATTAGATAGTGATAATGATGCCTACAACACCCATTTAAGTGTGAAAGCAAATATCCGAAATCTTGATGCACGCAGTGACGATCATGAGCTAGAGCTCAAAGTCTATTTAAAAAATATTAATACAAGCGATGAGTACCATTTTGGAAATGCTGATATTGATGGCTTAAATACCATCCGTATTGACAAAGACATCCAGAATAACTTACCTCGAGGACGATATTTCGTTCGCTTTAAAATCTATGATCATGATCTCGATGAATATATCTTTAATCAATTGACTTCCTCGGATATAAACCTGGAAAGCTCCAAAGATGACATTGGCTCATTGTACTTATATTCTGAAATAGCTGTCATCGAGGCTCATGATGATGACAACGATGGCTATCATGGCAAACTGAGAATTAAAGTGAATGGCGAAGCCGAAGTGGGCAAAATAGATGCAATTCAAATATTAACTGAGGTAAAAACAGGAAGTCACTACGATCAAGTTGATAGAAGAACAATTTATCCAAATAGCAGCTCCAAATTCTACGCAGATTATACGTTCGATGTTCCTTCCAGTATTGGGAAAGGGCATTATTTAACCCGTGTCAGGATCCAAAAACCCGGGACAAATCAGGACATCACATTGAAAGGAAGAGAGACAAACAATATCTTCCGTAGAAAGTTAGAATCTGAAAAAGACGACTCAGGCAGCATGTATTTTGCTTACTTGCTGGGCTTGGCAGGCATGATGTTTGCTCGTCGAGCGAGAAAGTAAAACATATCACATCATTTTGCTAAAATAGTTTTCACATCAAAAGCAACAAAGAGCAGGTGACCTCCCTGCTCTTTTATCTTTCTTCCAATACTTCTGATTTATCTTGCTTCATCGAGGCAGAAAAAATCAGCTTGTATACGACAAAAATACTAATCAAGAACCAAGCTCCGCCCCATAAAATTGTCGTACCACCGTAAGTTTCCGCCAGCATTCGTGCATCCGATCGAAGGTGTGAACGAAAGATGGTGTCACTCAGAATGTCCAAAGGTACATAGTAAGCACTCGATAGCCCGATGAGTCGCAGGACAAGATCATTGACAGATTCACTGCCTTTAATCCCGACTAGGATCATCAATGCACTCGTCAAACCAGAAAAAATTAGGGTAAATACGGTACCAAAGTAAACAAGACTGATAGCCATGAGGAAGAAACCCAGAAAAGTCATGATTGCTTTATCATAACGAGTCATCGCAGCAAGTTTATAAATGGCAACGCCGAATGCAAGGGAGCCAAGATACCCTGCACTTTTGACAAGAAAATCATTGCCTCCTTGAGAAATGACATGGCCACCAGCCATCGGATCCACAACGAGCTCCAAAACTTTTCCACCAGTGAATAATGTCATCAAAGCGTGGGATGCTTCATGAAAAAAAACGGTTAACAGCTTTAATGGGTAAACGAAGATAGTATTCCAAAAAATAAAAAGCAGAATTGTAAAGCCAGCAAGGAGCAGGCGTTCTTTAACTTGGTGTGACATAACGAAAGCAAGATTCTAAACACTTCGTACCATTATGACACACCATCAGCAGATACCGTCAACAGAGAGTTTCCCCGGGGTACCCTATTCATACCAAAATGCCTGCACTTAACTTTGAGAGTACAGAGACCGGCTTTCTATCATCATCTAAAGCAACAAAGGTAAATAAACCACTTATCGCTTGGTGTTGCTCATCAGAAAACATGCTTTCTACAAATATATTCACTCGTACTTTTAGGCTTGTATTCCCAACTGACTCAATTGTGGCCACAATGTCGACGATAGAGCCTGCTGGGATCGCTTCCTTAAAATCAACGCGATCTGATGAAATAGTCACGAGGTTTCTTCTGCAAAAACGTGTCGCCGCAATAAAAGCAACTTCATCCATCCAAGCAAGCGCTTCTCCACCAAATAGCGTATTATGATGATTGGTTCTGGCTGGGAAAACAGTCTTCGTTACTCGAGTTTCTGAACTTTGGATCCGTGCTTGAATCAATGCCTCTTGATTCTTATTACAATATTGATTCATACGCCTCACCTGAATCTAAAACATTAATTTTACCTTCTTGCATACAAAAAATTAAGAAAAAAATATTATATTCACAAACCTTCATTTCTGTTTCGGACTTCAAAGAAATTATTTTCACCTTAATAAGAAAATGTTATGAGAAAAATACAAAAAAGAACGATTAGATGCTTTTTTCACCACTAGATTTTCCGTAAAATTTGCTCCCTAAACGATCCTAGTCATACTTGTAATTACCATTACTCTAAAAATTAGTGATTTTTTCATGGGTGTAATCAAATATGGATTCATCTTTATTGAAGAGTAACGGCGGGTGAACACTGTGACAGGCGAGACACTCATTTTCAAAGCTTTAGAAAAAAGATATGTATAAAAAACAAATTTCTAGCGGTCTTCCGTTTTCTATGAATGGAAAAGCACAAGCCATGTATGCCATTGTCTTAGGATTGATGGTGATTGTTTGCTTGTTTTCCTCATATGCTGAAGCGAAAAAAAGAACACCGAAAATTACAATTGCACTTGGGGAATACCCACCTTTTTCTGGTAAAAAGCTACCAGGCAATGGCTGTGCAGCAACTTTATATCGAGATATTTATGAATCGCAAGGATATAAAGTCAAATTTAAATGGGTCAAATGGAACCGCGCTTACAATGAAACCAAACGTGGGTTCTTTGATGCAACTGCACACTGGTTGGATAGTGCAGAGCGCCGCAAAGACTTTCTATTTCCAGACAATCATGTCGCTGTGGAGAATTTGTACTTCTACTTCTTAAAAGACAAACCCCTCAAGTGGGAGTCTTTTGAAGACCTGACTTCTCGGGTGATTGTAATAAACCGAGGGTATACGTACAACAAAGCGTTTTATGATGCGATTAAAAACAACTCGATCCGCACTAAAGTTGTTGACAGTATCGACCAAAATTTTGCAATCCTACTCTCTCGACGGGCAGATACAACGCTGATGGACGAGCAGGCAGCAAAAAGTAATCTTAAAAATCTAGAACCACACCAGCAAGAACGGATTACTCAGGATGAAAAAGCCGCAATTGTCAGCAAAGGCTATTTTCTAATCTCAAAACGCGTGAGAAAAAAGAATGAGTTAAGGGCTGCTTTTGATCTTGGTTATGAAGAAGTCATGGCCCGCGAAGGATATCGTGATAAATATATTGCTGAGTGTTCACAACTATAATCATTCTACTCAGGGGGCATTACCATTCTGGCTCATCCGGAATACAAATGCCCTTCATGTTCTCCTTGATATTTACAATCGCTTCAAGTTTAATAAGCGCAATGCTGCACGCTAAGCGCTGATAGGAGCGAGCAATTCGACAGCCTGAATGCCTCTGGTTGTGCTAAACGTGTGCTAAACGACTCACTTTAGGAAGTTAAAGCAGTGCCACAGGCATTTTCAGAATTCAAAGAACGACATCAAGCAATGATGAGCAAGAATGTGATCGGTGCTATGCTCTGTTCTCTCATTGCAGCAATTTTTCTACTTTTTCCAAAAGAAGTTGTTTCAACCATCTCGCAATGGACACAATGGGTTGTTCATACGTTTGGGCTTGCTTTTATTTTAGCAACCACTGGCATACTCCTCGTATCATTATGTATTGCAATCAGCCCTTTAGGCCGATATAAGCTTGGACAAGTCGATGATCAACCTGAGTTTGGCTTTTTCAGTTGGATTGCGATGCTTTTTGCCGCTGGAATGGGATCAGGCTTAATTTTTTGGGGTATTGCAGAGCCGGTCCAACATTTCATCAATCCACCTCCTTTCGCAAAGCAAGCCGCATCACCAAAAGAAACAGCATTAGCACTCACTTACTATCACTGGGGAGTACATGCGTGGAGTATCTATGCCATCGCTGGCTTAGCCGTTGGGTGGTTTGCATTTCGAAGAAATCGTTCCTTGAACTTTTCTGCTTGTTTTACACCTCAAACAGATAAACCTCGCTTTCAATTGCTGGATTTGCTGGCGGTTACGGCAGTCATTTTTGGTGTTGCTGGTACACTGGCAAACTCAATCGCACTCATTCAAACCGGGCTTGAACAAGTGATTTCAGAGTCACTTGGCGGCTTAAACATCCGTTTGGGGCTATTGTGTATGATTGCGTTTGCATTCACTGCATCTTCTCTCTTGGGGCTTGAAAGAGGGATCAAACGACTCAGTCAGTTTAATTTGATCTTTGTCTTAGGGTTACTCCTGTTCGTCTTTTTCTGGATGGACCCTCTGGTGATTTTACGACAAGCCATGACATCAACTTGGGTCTATATAGAGCAACTCCCTTATCTTTCTTTGACGTTGGAACAAGAGTCTAGCCACTGGCGAGCGGGGTGGAGTGTCATCTACCTGATCTGGTGGATTGCCTGGGCGCCGTTTGTCGGCCCTTTTATCGCCAGAATTAGTCGTGGAAGAACAATCCGTCAGTTTGTTTTATGCACAATATTATTCCCAACGATCACATCAATATTTTGGTTCAGTGCTTTTTCTGGCGGCTTGTTTGAGCATGAAGCATTGCAATCCGTGACGCAAGCGGTTCGGACGGATTATACACAGGGGCTGTATGAGTTCTTTCAGATATTCCCAATGACAACGTTTTTATGTCTACTTGCGATTTTACTACTGATTACATTTGTGATCACCAGTGCGGATTCTGCGATTTATGTCACTGGCTTGTTGACGGGACAAGAGAATAACCGTTCAAAACTGTTGTGGAGCACCATTCTGATTGCAATAACAGTTGCTTTAATATTTCAAAATAATATTGATTTAAATAAACAAGTTGCTATCGCTGGTGCGATTCCTTTTACGCTCATTTTGATTGCACAATGTATCTTTCTTATCAAAGATATGCGCCAAGGATCCAGCTAGGTTGCATTAAAAAGACGTAATACAAAAGTGCTTTCTGTAATTTTTGTAAAATTCTAGCATGATGACATCTCCGAAAATGTTAACTCATTGTGCTTAGTGTGTTTTTTTCTGAATTAAGATTGTCTTTCTTCAGGAATTAAGACAGAATTTTCCAATGTATTCAATGTATAAGATATCTCCCAATGACCATTTGGATCACGATCCTAGTCACTTTGCTTTTCATCGCAATGATGGCGTATGTGATACTGGAAAATAAAAAACAAAAAGAACTCGAACGTATTCGAAAGGAAAACGCGCAGCGACATAAACTCATACAGAGTACATTTAAACGTCGACTCAACGAGTATATAGAAAAGCGGATGCTCCGACCCAAAGATCGAGATTTGTTGTACCTCATCGCCGTAAACTTCTTTATCTTTCGTCGACTATCAACAGAAAGTCTCTCACAACTTGACAAGACCATCGGCCTCGTTTTGAACACCATTGATAAAGCAATTCAAATCGCCCAATCTGTCGAAGATAAAGAAATGGCACGCCTTCATATTCAAGAATTTATTCAACTTCTTCCACTCAGTGGCCGCGATTATAACCTCGATTTTTATGACAGTGTTCTTCCTTCATTGATTGCTCGGTTAGAGTCTTATTTTATGGAACCAACAATTGAAATCGAAGTCCCTGAATTTCAGGAAAGCCCCACCAACTCAGATAAAGAAGAAGTCGCTTAATTCTCCGAAAAGGGGAAGACGGTTTCCCCTTCCAAAATTGTTTGTAATACAGCCGTTTTAGGAATTTGATGGATGGGCGTCGAGAGTAAGTCTTGATCCAGTATCACAATATCTGCCTTTTTACCCACTTCGAGTGATCCTGTCTCTGTTTCCTGACGCATCGCATATGCCCCATTGATCGTATAGGCCCGAAGCGCTTTTTTACGACTAATCGATTGTTTAGAACGTGTGACAGCTTGATAGATCCCTGTCAATGGAGATAACGGAGATACAGTCCAGTCACTGCTTAATGTCACAACAGCCCCAGAGTCAACAAAATCCTTCAACAAAAAAGTCTGATATGCCCGTTTGCCAATCGCATGTTCCATCCAATGGTGGTTTTTAGGTGACGTAAACTCACCCGCAACTTGCATGTCAGCAATCACACCCAGTTGATTAAATCTCGGAATATCTGACTTATCGACCAGTTCTAAATGCGTGATCCGATGACGCATTGGGTATTTTGCTTGTTTCGTTGCTTGAATCGCATTGAGGGCACTATTGACGCCTTGATCCCCGATTGCATGGATATGAAAGTCATAACCGAGTGGCTGCAAAGCCTGTATGTATTTTTTTAAGCGATGTTCATCGAAGTAATACAAACCTTTTTTTGGTACCCCTTTCATCGAGTGCTGATATGGTTGCTTTAATGCAGCCGTTGTATGGTGAAGGGTCCCATCACTGTAGATTTTAATTTGATTAATTTTGAGCAATGATCTTGGATTATTCTCATAAAACGAACGAAGCTGGCTAATCTGTACATCATCATCCATATCAGAATAAGCCCACATCCCTAGATTAACTCGAGCCGTTAATGCATCTGACTTTGCTGCTTTTTTCCATACATCCAACCAACCTCTTTTCCAATAAACTCGCGCATCTGCAATCGAAGTGATCCCATTTTTTGCTAATTCTTGCATCGCCCAGTCAAGTCCAGCTCGGTTGATTTCGTAGGCCTCTTTGGAGGGTTGAAGTGCTAAGTTGAATATTTTCTCTCCAGCGGCTTCCAGCAATAAACCATTTGGCTGACCAGATTTATTTTTATATATAATCCCACCAATTGGATTGGGCGTTTTGCCCGTAATTTTGGCAACTTTCAGCGCTGTTGAATTCACCCAGACACTATGGGATGATTGTTCCATCACAGCAACAGGTGTATCAGGAAACCATCTATCCAGAACATGAGCAGGATCTTCTTTCAGCTCAAATAAAGTCTCAATATCATGCCCATACGCCAATACCCACTCAGTCCCTTCGGCTTCTTTCGCACATTGTAATAGTTCTTTTTGATAGGCATAAGGGTCATCTTTCGTTTTTAACCAACAGTTTCCTCCAACGGTTGAGCCTGCCTCCAATGCATGTATATGAACATCATGAAAACCAGGCATTGCAAATGCACCTTTGAGATCAATGACTTCTGTTTCTTCATCTATCCATGCTCTGATTTGCATCATCGGACCTACAGCGACGATCTCACCCGCTTGCACTGCCATACCTTGGACAACTCGGTCTTGTGGGTCTGCGGTATAAATCGGACCATTCATCAGTACCAGATCAGCACCAGGTTCAATGTCACTCGCAGTCATGCCAATCAGACAAAAAAGTGTGAGCAAAAAGAAAATTGTTAATTTTTTTATCATGCTTTTTTAGATATTTCCGAGAGACTTACCTTTCAGTTTATCAACGCTTTCAAATGAACCGAAAGAATAATTTCAGTCCCATGAATGTGGAAGAAAAAGGAACGAACTATACTTCCATCAGTAAGTCCTTTGACCTTTGCTGACTCAATCGTTTGCAGTATCAGAACAAAAGGAACCGCTCAGGCATTGAAAGAACGTTTGGTCATTTGATATGAGTGACAAACACTATGGCCACATCCATATTACTTTATGATGATGAATCAGACACGACAGCACAATCACTCAAGTGTGATCTAGAGCGTCGTGGTTTTGAAATCATCAGCTTCCAAAATGCAGACTTGGCCCTACAATGCCTAGAATCACAAAGTATTGACGTCGTGATTGCAAATATACACCCGCCATCCGCACCAAATCAGGACTTTCTGTATTGCGTAAAAATAAGGCAACCGGACGCAATCCGCATTCTATTATCAACCACTCAGGAGTTTGAAAAAATAATTCCGAATATCAACCCAGAAGGAATTTCAAAGTGTATTGACCGTTTGGAATCAGAAGAGTTACTTTTTCACGAGCTGCAAAGCGCTATCGCTATCAAGAATGATCAGGGACTCGAAGAAGGGCTTACGGATATGCTTCAACATCCTTTTTCTCATGCACTCTTGTTTAATCCAGATGGACAATATTGCCCATACGAAGAAACAGGGGTGGACTGCCTGGACAGTTTAAGCCACTTTGATGCTTTATTTGCTTCACCTGCACTTAATTTTTCATGGTTAAAAAGCTATCTACAAGTGAATCGTTATTGGGATCATCAAGTCCTGCTGACCAATAACCAAATTCAGATCCAAACCACTTTACGTTGTTACTGGAACAAGTATGAACCTTATCCATACTTAGTCGTATTACTGAAGCTGGAGCAGCCCGCAAAGCCATTCCTGTTTGATAGTAAAGAGTTATTAAAACGGATTGAGTTGTTGAAAAAGGTTGGCCTAGATAGCTTGGGAACACTCGTTATCGTCCGGATCAATTTTCAAGACTCCATTCATCAAGGTCTTTTAAATTCTCAGTTGAACGAACAACTCAATCATTTTTTTCATGAGCAGTCTCTGCTTCATTTCACAGCAGCAATCTCACCACAAACTTTTGGCCTATTGTTAACTTCAATTGAACCAATGAAAAATGTCTTACACTTGATGGAAACGTTAAAACAATCGCTGAATAAAATCAGCCAAAACTGCGCACCAAAAGCTTCTTTTCATTTAGAAGTCAGTTTTTTATCTACAAGCGCACCCATTGACTATACTCATCTATTGCGACACGAAAGGCTACAAACTGTCGATAAACAGTTATTTACGATACCTGTAACGATGACACAACAGACATGAATATGCTCACAAACCTTATACTATAATTATTTTGTTTAGATTCTGTTCGAGGGACAATCATGGAACTGAAAGATATTTGTGATACACAAAGGGGACTCGCAAATGCATGCGGGAATCAAGCTCTCTATCACCAATTATTACAAGCGTTTATCAAAGAGTATCATGATAAGACTCGTGATTTAGAAACAATGATTGAATCCGAGCAGAATCGAGAAGCAAAGCACTTCGCACACACTATAAAAGGTGTTGCAAATACACTGGGTTTTATCGAGTTAAGCGATATTTCAGATTCACTTCAAAGCGCTTTGAACGAAAACGACATACCGCTTATCCGAAGGCTTGCTCCTCATTTTTGTAATCAACTTGAGGAAGCTGTCTCTGCTGTAAAAGCAGCGAACTTCGATAACACGTTGTGAAGCAGCACCAATCAAAATAAAGCGTCATTCTCGAAAAGAGAAAATAAGCGCTCGCTCTTCAACGTAGACTTGTTTCCCAAATTGGATAAACACGCGTTCTTCCGGATCCTCGCTATCCATGGTGTAATCAAAAAATCCATCTTGTGCTAACGCCTGAAGGTAGCACTCAATATCCTGTCGATGATAATCCAGAACCTTTTGCTTACTGCCGTCCAGATACAATGAGATATATTCCTGTAGTTCAACCTGGGTAACCTGAGCCATCATTTCAAACGCTTTTGCCATTGTTGCACGCACAATCGAACTCAATGAATTTGGAATGAACAACTGGATAAGCGCCATACCATCCTGGATCAAAGCATAATCATCTTGAATAAGTCGCAAATCGCGAATGGACATATCTGTAAAGGACAAACGCTTTTGGGATGGACAATAACTCGGCATCACTTGAAGATGAAGATCTAAATGGACACGATACACAGTCTGATTCAATAATCGGATCTCAATCTCACCCAGAAATGAAAATTGTAATGTCTTGGGCGAAGGCTGGCCGATGTCAATATCGAACTCTAAAAAGCGCAATTGACCCTCTCCACTTGGGACTTTTAACTCGATTGTTTCCGGCAGGTTTTGACCAATCTGTTGCTTCAGGTAAGCCGCATCCAATCGGCTTTCCTTTAACCAACCAAACCGGATCGCAAATTGGATAAGTTTTTGTTCAAATACGGCTCGAAGACGCTTGAGAAGCATGATGTTCTATCGACAATATGAAAATGTGTTCCTGATATTATACAAACACATCCACGCCAACAAGGCTTTCTAATTCTTCTCGGCGGGATAAAGTAGCAAGTCCTTCATAGGCCTCAATTGCCAAGCTTGCATTCCGTCCCGGTACATCAGATATGACTGTTCGTGATTGTTCAAGGACTTCAATCCCTCTAGGGTCTTGTCGTATACTGGGTTCACGTTGTTGTGGTGGTTGATCATTTGGCGTTTGTTCAGGCGTATTTAAACCCTGTCTTGGCTGAGAGCCAGAAAACAGGTCAGGTGTTTGAATATTTGTCGAGAATGAATAACCAATCCCCTGGGGCATACTCAATAATTCCTATATAAAAGCGGCTTTCGATGATATCTCGTTCATTCGCCTTATGAGTAAGGATAGACGACTACCCTTACTATGCCTATGATTCTGGCGCTTCTACTCCCGCCCTGGCAACTTCTTCCAAGTTACAGTATCTCGAACATACACCGGCTCAGCTTCTTCTGCCCGAACGGTTTGCCCTTTCACAAAATATCGAGCTGCAAGCGTCACCATATCCAATGCAGCAGGGAGCAGAATACGATCACTCTGCATAAATTGACCTTTCGCCATCAATATATCTTGGTAGGTTTCGAAGCCTGTCCCGACGACTGTTGCTTCTGATAGAGAAAATTCTGCGTCTTCTGGCTTCATGACACACTCAGGATCCAGACAAAGCCACTCGCCAGTATCTTGACGCTGATAAGTTGCCGTGTAGATTTCTCCCATCCGGGCATCAATTGCGGCAATGACTTGCTCAGCACCGTGTTCGCGATAGGCTCCTTCAGCCATGGCTTCTAAAGATGATACTGGCACCATTGGTAAATTCGCACCGAATGCAAGTCCTTGAGCAATACCTACGCCAATTCTCACCCCTGTAAAGCTTCCCGGCCCGCGTCCAAACGCGATTGCAGATACATCTGAAAGCGTCATATTCGCTTCTTGCAAGACTTCATCCACCATCGGCAATAAACGTTGGCTATGTTGTTGTGGGATCACCTCAAATCGTGAAACCGTTTGCTCTTGCGTCAAAAGTGCAACAGAACATGCTTCTGTTGCTGCATCGATTGCTAAAATTTTTGTCGACATGGTCACTTCATTGCTTTTAAAAAACGAACAGCCTGGTCTAAATCTCGAGTCCGCTTCATCGGCGGCAGGCTTTTGATAAATACTTCCCCGTAAGGGCGTGTCACTAAGCGGTTATCACAAATCACCAATACACCTTGGTCAGACACATCCCGAATGAGTCGCCCAACACCCTGTTTGAGTGAAATCACCGCTTGTGGGAGTTGTTGCGTCGCAAACGGGTCTAGTCCTTGCCGCTGAACAACTTCAGCTTTTGCCTGAAGCAGTGGATCTGCTGGCGATGCAAACGGCAATTTGTCGATCATAACACAAGTCAGCGCATCGCCTCTAACATCAATTCCTTCCCAGAAACTCGCAGTCCCCAATAACACTGCTTGCCGAAGACGCGTAAATCGCTCCAGCATCATTCGCTTACTTGTTGTGCCTTGAACAAGCAATGGAAGATCTGTCAACGCTTTCAGTTTTGTTCCGACTTCTAGCATCATTCGATAACTCGTAAATAACAGAAAAGTTCGACCTTTCGCTGCTTCAATCAGCGGCAGAGCCGTTCGAACAAACGCATCTCCCATATCTGGACTATTTGGTTCTGGTAAAAATCGCGGAACACAAAGTAAAGCCTGATGCGGATAATCAAATGGGCTTGGATAAATCGCCGTTTTGGCATGAGATAACCCCAAATGCTCCGTGAAATGATGAAAAGAATCATCCACAGATAATGTTGCAGATGTAAAAACCCAGGCCATCTGCGAGCGACGAATATATTCGGAAAACTTGTCCGCAATCGATAAAGGCGTCAACCTGAGTACAAGGTGTCTCTTTGTTGTTTCGTACCACAAAATCGTATTAGCGCTATGCATATCCTCAAACTTGGAGAGTTTATTTTTAAGTTCAATACAACGTTCAAAGTAACGATCAATTGCTTCACTACGCCCAATCGCCAGCTTTAACACATCATAAAGAAATGCAAGTGCCTTTTTGAGTTCAAAAAAAGCATCTTGAACATTGGGTTGGTTGAATTTGATGTGCCAGCGGCCCCTTTCCGTCTGATCAGGAAACTGAAGTCGCATATCTGAGACAGCATGTTCCAGCTTATCTGCAGACTTGCCTAACTGATCCATATCTCGAATATGGGTGCGAAACTCTACTCGAACATCCCGTGCAAGCTCTAACATTTGCCTAGTCGATACGCCTTCACCAAAATAATCCGTCGCGATGTCTGGCACTTGATGGGCCTCATCAAATACTAGGACATCTGCATTTGGGATCAATTCCCCAAATCCTGTATCTTTGAGTGCCATATCTGCAAAGAATAAGTGATGATTCACGACGACTAAATCTGCTTCCAGCGCTTTTTTACGGGCTTTGACGACATAGCAATCAGTAAAGTACGGACAGTCTTTGCCTAAGCAGTTTTCGACGGTGCTGGTGACATAAGGAATAGCACGGCTGTCTTCTTCGATATGAGTCAAACTCCCTAAATCACCATCCACTGTTTCTGATGCCCATTGACGAATTTTTGCGATTTCTGAGGATACATCGCGATCATAATCGGGAAGCTGATGATGGTTCACTTCTAAACGATAAAGACACAGGTAGTTTGAACGCCCCTTTAGCAGGGCAGTTTGAGCAGAAGACCCCAGAATTTTCTGCACAACAGGTAAGTCGCGCAGATAGAGCTGTTCCTGAAGGTTTTTCGTGCCCGTTGAGATAATCGCTTTTTTCCCGGATAAGAGTGTCGGAACAAGATAAGCATACGTTTTCCCTGTCCCCGTCCCCGCTTCAACAAGCAGTTGTTGTCGATCCACAATCGCCTGATGGACCGATTCCGCCATTTGGATCTGCGCTTCTCTGGGTTGATAGTGGGAAAAGGTTTTTGCAAAAGGCCCTTCCTTTGCAAAAACCTGTGTGATTTTTTTTGTCAACGGGTATCACCTGAACATCGAAATCAATCCGCCATTGTCTTCCATTATTGGGCAAAATTGAACGCTCGGGATGAAAAATATTTCTTTCATGAATGATAAAATTCACTGTTTTTGACAAATCGATGCGACATAGTTCAAGGCATCCTCTCTCGAAGAGAAAATCACTTGCTTTTGAAATTGTTCAAAACTCCCCATACGTTGAAACTTTTGGAGAAGATGCTCATTTTGAATAACAACAACAACATGCTTATTGGCTTGTTGTACCTGCTGAATTGCATTTTCAATCGTCAAACTCATCGTATCATCCAACATGGAGACACCTTCTAAGTCAAAAATGATCAGGTCATAATTTGAAATTTGCTTTAAGTGTCGGGCAAGTGCCTTTGCCACACCAAAAATCATGGGACCATTTAAATCAATTAACAAAGGTTTACCAGAAAAAAGAGACAAGCAATCCCGCTCTTTATCAGTCAGCGGTGCTGATTCATCAAGCGCATTAATGGCTTTGATTTCTTCCTGCTGTGCCATGCTGAGCTTTTCGATGATCATGATATTTGCAACGAAAACCCCCACACCAACGGCGACAATCAAATCAATAAAAACGGTAAGTCCGATGACACTGTACATCACTAATGCAGATTGCCATGAGACTTTGTGCGCCCGCTTTATAAAACTCCAATCTAGAATATCAAGACCCACTTTGACGGCAATCGCGGCGAGTAATGCTAAAGGAATATATTGCAATAAACCAGCAAATCCAAATACAGCGATTATCAATACAACTGCTCGGATCACACCGGAGAGGTGAGTTCGACCACCTGCCTGAATATTGACAACAGTGCCCATCGTTGCTCCGGCACCGGGTAAGCCACCGAATAGCCCAGAAACCATATTCCCAATCCCCTGCCCCACTAATTCTTTGTCTGATTGATGTTCTGTTTTGGTTAAGTTATCGGCAATGACAGAAGTGAGCATTGAATCGATACAACCCAACATACCCAGCACCATGCCATCCACAAGCATGAGCACCATTTGTTCTTGCGTAAAGATAGGGAAGCTGGGTACAGGAAAAGACACATCAATCATGCCAACTCGACGAATATCAACATCGCCTAAGAACAAACTGACCAATACAGTGATGAGAAGTAAGGCAACAAGCTGTGGTGGAAGAAATCGCTTCCATCGATTTGGATAGAAAAACAGAATGCTTAATGCTGCAAGGGCGATCCCGCATTCATAGAAGTTAATATTCGAAACAAAGTCAGGCAGTGCGTTCAGCGTCCCCATAACGCCACCTGGTTGAGGAGGCTGCCCCAGAATTGGACCAATCTGTAATATGACCAAGATGATGCCTATTCCTGACATAAAACCGGAAATGACACTTTGTGGGATCAAGGTGATGTATCGCCCAAGTTTCAAAAAACCAAACAGCATTTGGAAAAAGCCAGCGAGGATCACGACCGTAAATGCCATTGCCATCCCAGACTCAGGGTTTGTCGCAATTAAACTGGCTATGACAGCCGTCATCATCACCGTCATGGGTCCGGTTGGCTCAGATATCAGCGTGGGAGTTCCGCCAAATAATGACGCAAATAACCCAACCAGAATTGCACCATAAAGGCCCGCTTCAGCACCAGCACCTGATGCAACACCAAATGTTAGCGCCATCGGTAAAGAAATGATTGCAGCAGTGGCTCCACCCCAAAGATCACCGCGCAGGTGATGGAAAGAAAAAGAATTGAATATTTTTTGCATGACAATTACACGAAGACACCAATCAGAACTGAAAAATTTTCTATTCATTATTTAAGAGGATAACCGAAATAAACGTTCTACACCGCGCTTTGTACGATGAATACCATTATCGATTGCGGTCAGTAAGTTGCTTTCCATTTCTTGCACTTCAACAGAAGCCATGCCAGCCAATAACGTATGTATCTTACATACATATTGATTTGTTGCATCTTGGTTCAATTGAGGTGGCATCAAATGGAGTTCTATTTTATCAATACGACTTTCATAACGCCCTAGCATGAGGCGAGTTTTAGACTCGATATATGAGTAAAGTTCTTCGGAGACTTCATACTCGTTCGTAAAAACTCTTAACTTCATAGCGCCTCAGCATTCGTCACTCCAATGGAACCGATAACACCACTATATTTCATCTCGATGAACCACCCTATGTGGGTTGAGTATGAAATATTGATGTACAAAGCCTAACATCAATCTAAAATAAGAAAAAATCGTTTATTCCATATTTTTATTTCGATTTTTACGATGTGTTTAATTTCATTCAAGGGTGTCAAAAGATGCAAGAGTCATTCAACTACAAGCATTTAAGATATTTCTGGTCCGTTGCACATGAGGGCAGTATTGCGAAAGCAAGTGAAAAACTGCATATCACGCCACAAACCATCAGCGGTCAACTCTCTCTTTTAGAAGAAAAAATTGGCAATCCTCTCTTCCAAAAAGAAGGAAGGGGTCTTCGTCTCACAGACACCGGACGCCTTGTATTACGGTACGCAGATGAAATATTCGAGTTGGGAAATGAACTGAATGATGTCCTTCGAGGTGTCCCAACAGTTGGACCTGCGGAATTTATCGTGAGTGCATCAAGTGGCTTGCCGAAAACCATTGTTCACAAAATTATAGAACCGGCACTTCATCTTGATCAGGAAGTCAGCATCACCTGCTTGCAAGGGCCTGTAGATACGATTTTAGCGGATCTCGCCGTGCACAAAGTTGATTTAGTCCTAAGTGATACTCCAGTCACTGGTGCATTTAGTGTAAAGGCATACAATCATTTACTCGGCGAAAGCGGGATCACTTTCTTTGCATCTCCAATGATGGCTAAACGCTATAAAAAGAACTTTCCTTGGTCGTTAAATAATGCGCCACTGCTGGTACCCACGAAGCAAAATGAAATCCGTAAAGAGATCGACTATTGGCTCAATGAACAAAATATTCATCCAGTCATCGTTGGGCAGTTTGACGATAGCGCGCTCTTAAAGTCATTTGGCCAATCTGGTTTAGGCATCTTTTTTATGTCCTCTGCTATCGAAGATGAAATTTGTGAAACTTTTAATGTTCGATCCATTGGTTCACTGCATCATATCAAGCAAAAATACTATGCAATTTCCGCAGAAAGACGTGTGAGGCACCCGGCGGTTGCTGCAATTTGCCATACAGCAAGAGCATCTTTGTTCAAATCAAAATAAAAGGTAGAAAACAAATAACTTCGATTTTTTCGATGTTTTATCCTGAATAATTCGATTTTATTTTATATTCAAAGCATCTTATGCTGACTATAGACAAATAGTCACGAGGTGTTTATGCAAAATCAATTTGATTGGCACTGCAAACGCAAAGAAGAAGTGATTGCGCATCTTGACAGTGATATTGAAAAAGGGCTTTCTGATAACGAAGTCCAACACAGACAAATCCAATATGGGCTGAATGAGCTGACAAAGCACGATAGTGATGGTCCGCTCAAAAGGTTTGCGCTTCAATTCCATCAGCCACTCGTTTATATCCTTTTATCTGCCGTTGTTGTCACACTACTTCTTAATGAATGGGTTGACTCCGCAGTTATTTTTGGTGTGGTACTACTCAACGCCATCATTGGTTTTGTGCAAGAATCCAAAGCCATCCGTGCCATTAATGCATTATCAAACACCATGCAATCCTCCTCAACAGTCCTGAGACATGGTAAGAAATGTTCCATCCCGGCAGAACAGCTTGTGCCCGGTGATATTGTTTTGCTTCAAGCGGGAGATAAAGTGACCGCAGATATGCGGTTGTATTCAGTTCGGGACTTACAAATTGATGAGTCCGCATTAACTGGAGAGTCGGTTCCCGTTGAAAAAACGATGACGGAAGTTGCAAAAGAAGCGCTGATTGGTGATCAGCAAAACATGGCCTTTTCGTCAACACTTGTCGTGTACGGCACAGGGGTCGGCATTGTCACTTCAACAGGCGACGAAACAGAAATTGGGAAAATTTCTAATCTCATTGCCACAACACCCTCGCTGGATACACCACTGACGAAGCGTATTAAGCAATTCAGCCATGTACTCCTCTATGCAATTATTGCGCTTGCAAGTATTACTTTAATCATTGGTTATCTTCATGGAAAACCAATTTTAGACTCGTTTATGGCTGCTGTTGCTCTGGCTGTTGGCGCAATACCAGAAGGTCTACCAGCCGCGGTGACGATCATGTTGGCGATTGGCGTCTCTCGAATGGCAAAACGAAAAGCCGTGATCCGCAACCTACCGGCTGTTGAAACATTAGGCAGTACAACCGTTATCTGTTCAGATAAAACTGGCACACTGACCAAAAACGAGATGACAGTTGAACACATATACTGCGGCGAACAGCTTTTTTCCATCACAGGAAATGGCTATACACCAGAGGGGTTATTCCAGCGCAAACTTGGCTTAGAAACAATCGAGCCTTTCGACCATCCGGCATTAAAAGAGACCTTGACCGCTGGTATGCTTTGTAATGATTCAGAGCTACTATCCCCAGATGAACAGTCCCCCCATTGGCGTGTCACCGGTGATCCAACAGAAGCTGCACTGTTAGTCAGCGCAAAAAAATCAACGCTTGACCCTGAGACAATCGGTGCAATCCGCCATGATGCTATCCCTTTCCAATCGGAATACCAATATATGGCAACGCTCAACGAATTAAACGAGCAACGACATATTTATATGAAAGGCTCTATTGAGAGCATTCTTCCAAAATGCACAAAGATGATTGGCCGAAGTGGCGATGTGGTCGCAGTCAATGAAGATGGCATTAAAGCGCAAGTTTATATGCTTGCTGCCCGGGGCTTACGTGTGCTTGCATTTGCGACACGCCCTGTAGAAAGTACAAAAGAAGGAATTAGTCACGATGATGTCGCCCAAGGCCTCACTTTCCTTGGGTTACAAGCCATGATCGACCCTCCAAGACCAGAAGCAGTTGAAGCAGTCGCGGCCTGCCATAAGGCTGGCATCGACGTAAAAATGATCACAGGCGATCATGCGCTCACAGCAACCAGTATTGCTCAGCAGCTCGGTATCATTGAGCCAGGACAAAAAGATGCAACCATCACAGGATATGAACTCAGTGATAAAGAGGGTCAGTGTTTTGATGAGATTGCCAGCAATCACCATGTTTTCGCCAGAGTCACACCAGAAAACAAGTTACAACTGGTTAAGTCACTTCAATCACAAGGCCATATTGTGGCAATGACTGGGGATGGCGTAAATGATGCCCCTGCCCTTCGCCGTGCAGATATTGGTGTTGCAATGGCTATGAATGGAACAGAAGTTGCGCGTGATGCATCCGACATGATGCTGACCGATGATAACTTTGCGACGGTTCAAGCTGCCGTTGAAGAAGGTCGTGGTGTGTTCGATAACTTAAAGAAATTCATTGTATGGACACTTCCAACCAATGGTGGAGAAGGATTAGTCATCTTACTTGCCGTACTATTGGGCATTTCTTTGCCACTGCTACCAGTACATATTCTATGGGTAAATATGACAACCGCCATCCTGCTTGGGTTGATGCTGGCATTTGAGCCAAAAGAACCCGGCATTATGCAACGCCCCCCCTATAATCCTGACGCGCCTATTCTTGATAGTATCCTCTTATGGCGTATCTTACTGGTCTCTTCCCTTTTATGTGTCACTGCATTTGGTCTTTATGAATTAGAACTTCTATGGGGAGCAACCGAAGCAGAAGCAAGAACCGTAGCAGTCGCCATGTTCGTCGTCGGTGAGGCCTTCTATCTATTCAACTGTCGATCGTTAGAGCGTTCTGCACTGTCAATTGGCCTCTTTAGCAACCGATGGATTTGGGTTGGCATTGGCTGCATGATGGTCCTGCAACTGATGTTTACTTATCTTCCCATTATGAATACCTGGTTCCAATCCGCACCGATTTCTCTCGAAGCATGGGTTCGGGTGATTGCTTGTGGCGCTTTAATCTCTGCCATTGTCGGCTTTGAGAAATACCTGCGTCATAAAGATACCAGAAGTCGAGTTGCGCAATGCCGTCCAATGGGAGAATCCCTATGAGCAATACTGTGCACCCATTTCCAGCAAAAGCATACGTAAAACACTTGCTCATTTTTACGGTGGTTTGGGTGCTATTAACCAAGTTTGCTGTTTCTTCTTGGATCATCGGAATATTCGTTGTCCCGTGCGCAGCGTGGTTGAGCCTCTGGTTATTCAGAGGCTCAACCCACATCACAGCAATGCCGCAGCAAAGAGAATTTTCATTGGATCATTTCAAGCTGTTCAGGCTCATCCCATTTTTTATTGCGAATTCCATTAAAGGCGGAATCAATACAGCAAGGCTCGCAATTTTTCTGCCCGATGATTTGTCTCCTGGTTTTGCGCAATATCATTTGCGTTTACCAGAGGGACGGCCTCGCTTGTGGTTTTTACACATGATCAGTTTACTGCCCGGAACTTTAAGTGTTCAACTTCAAAAAGAATGCTTATTAGTCCATATGCTATCCGTCAATCATGACAACTTTCAGGATATCCAAACATGTGAAGTATACATTGCTGAATTATTTGATTTACCCAACCTAAATTCGTCAGATGAGCATGGCTTGTGGAGGGTTTTATGAACACCTTCTTGTATATGATGACAGGCGCATTAGTAGCTATTTTATTTTTAGGGCTTATCCGTCAATGGTTTGGTCCCTCAAAAATAGACCGGATTTTATCCCTTCAATTGTTTGGCACGGCTGGTGTCGCCATTCTTGTCCTTCTTGCTGTGATCATGGGGCATTCTTCACTTTTTAACGTCGCACTGGTGCTCGCGTTACTTTCCTCAATCACTATGATCATCCTCGTCAAATTGAGGAGACATTTATGAACAGCTTCCTTGACTGCTTTACCATCCTTATGGTGAGTATTGGCTTGATTTTCTTCTTTGCTGGTAGTGTTGGTCTGTGGCGTTTTCCTGATACCTTCTCCAGGCTCCATGCTTTAACGAAAGCAGATAATCTTGGCCTGGGTTTTATTGTGATTGGATTGTTCCCACAGACCAGCCATGTCATTGATGCGATTCAATTGATTCTTATTTGGGTTGTCGCGATGTTATCTGGTGCCGTTTCTAGTTATTTACTTGCGAGAAATACACAAATGCAATGGCAGCATAAACCGCAACATCCGATCTCAAAGGAGAAAGCATGATGAATGCCGAGATGCTGTTTGACCTCGTCCTTTTTATTGGCTCGATCATGATCGCCATTCTTTGTTTAATCACGCGAGATCTATTTAAAGGGATCGTCTTGTTTATCAGCTTAGGATTGATCGTCACATTAGCTTGGGCAAGGCTTGGCGCATGGGATGTCGCTATTGCTGAGGCTGCGATTGGTTCAGGTCTCACCGGTGCATTACTGCTTGCAACTTGGCGACAACTCAAGTCGAGTTCAGTCAAAAAATCTGACCAAAATCAGGAGCATTAAGATGTTTCATCACCCTGAGCTGAACGAACAAAACCAAGACTCTCGCTTATCCAATACCGCGAAAGTCTTGACAGGCGCTTTAGTCGCGTCAATCTGCGGACTATTGATCACGTCAATCTTGGCCTCGGAACAAAAGCTGGAACCACTCCACTCGCTCGTTCAACAAGCGATACCCCAAAGTGGTGTTGAAAACCCTGTCACCGCGGTCTTACTGAACTTTCGTAGCTTCGATACGCTGCTAGAGATAGCCGTTATTTTAATCGTCGCTATTGCGATGATGCCTCAAAATAAAGCCAAAATCAGGCAAGCTTCATTATTTGCGTCATGCATACCAGCGCATCGAAACCCAGTTCTAGAAGCTTTCCTACGCTGGTTAATCCCAAGTATTGTGATGATGTCAGGGTATCTACTCTGGACTGGATCTTATTTACCTGGGGGGGCATTTCAGGCAGGCGCCTTACTTGCTGGAGCAGGAATTTTATTTCTAAGTGCTGGCTATCACCAGGTTCACTTTGAATCAGTCGCAGGTAGGTGGCTACTCACCATAGGATTAACAGTCTTTCTATTGGTAGGCATTCTTGTCTCTATAGAAACGGGATTTTTTTTACAATACCCCTCTGAGTGGGCCGGTATCCTCATCCTCGCTATCGAAAGTGCTGCAACTTTATCCATCGCAACCATCTTATTACTCCTCTATCACAGCCTTAGTCGACCTCACACACCTCAATCATCTGAAGAGGACTACTTATGAGTCAAGTGATCATCTACAGCATTTTAGGCGTGCTCCTCTTTGGTATCGGACTTTTTGGTTTGATAGCAGCAGCACACATTCTTAGAAAAATACTCGCTATGAATATTTCAGGGATTGGTGTCTTTATGATTTTAGTAGCCAATGCAGTTGGCCCAGATGGTACGACCGACCCGATCCCCCATGCAATGGTCCTCACTGGCATTGTTGTCGCCATTGCTGGAACTGCTTTAGCACTATATCTCTCGTGTCAGATCAACCTTGATGAGGATAAACAAGTCGAGGAGGAATCATCATGAGTAGTATCGGTCCAGCAGCTTTGCTTCCTTATTTGATTGTTCTCCCACTCATTGCTGCGATTTTGACTGTTTTGTATCCATCCAATAAACAACAATCGGGTCTCAGTCTCATCATAGGCGCCATACAAGGGTATGTCGTTTTCTTACTTGTTAACGCTTTATATGCACTACCAAGTGGCAATATCGAGTACCAACTTGCCGGCTGGGGATCGCCTCTGGGTATTGATCTGGCCATTGACGGGTTCTCTGCCCTATTAATTGCGTTAACTTGCTTATTGAATCTTGTCTTAATGCTCTATTCAACATGCTATTTCTCTAACCAAGCACAGCAGCGTCAATTTTGGCCTTTATGGTGGTTGTTAAATGCAGGGCTGAATGGTCTATTCCTCTCAGCGGATATTTTCAATATTTATGTCACGCTGGAAATTATCGGACTTGCGTCTGTCGCTTTGGTTGCGCTTGGTCACCAAAGAGACAGCCTAGTGGCTGCATTGCGATATTTATTAGTCGGCTTACTTGGCTCCCTATGTTATCTAATGGCTGTCGCATTATTATATCGAGCATATGGCACATTGGATTTTTCAATGCTGGCTGCAAATGCTCAATCGGATGTACTGACTTGGACAGCCTTGTCCCTCATCACCGCAGGGCTAGCACTCAAAACTGCCTTGGTTCCCCTCCACTTTTGGCTCCCTCTCGCACATGGAAGTGCGCCCGCACCTGTCAGCGCTGTTTTATCCGCACTCGTCGTCAAAGCGTCATTTTATCTTTTAGCTCGCTTTTGGATGGATATCCTGCAACCAGCGGTCACTGAAACAGGATTATTCCTGCTAGGAGTTCTAGGTGCCATAGCCATTCTTTGGGGTGTCTATCAGGCCATCAAAGCACAACGATTAAAACTCATGGTCGCCTATTCAACGGTCGCTCAAATTGGTTATTTATTTTTACTATTCCCTTTATTAATGTCTGGTGATACTTCATCACAAAGTACGCCGATTGCTGCACTCACTGCAATTTCATTTTTTATTGTGGCACATGCGTGTGCAAAAGCCGCCATGTTCATGGCTGCTGGAAATATGATCAAAGTGATTGGCCATGATGATATCGAACACTTGAATGGCAAAGTCAAAGAGATCCCTCTTAGTTTATTTACCTTTGCGATCGCTGGTATTAGCTTAATTGGTCTGCCTCCAAGTGCCGGCTTTATTGCAAAATGGCTGCTGCTCAATGCAGCCATTGATACCGCACAATGGTGGTGGGCAATCATTGTATTACTCGGTGGTTTGCTTGCGGCTATTGCGATATTTCGAGTCCTCGATATAGCCTTTATGCAGCCCCAAAAAGAACAACCGGGGCTACAACATTCATTGCCGACCAAACGGTTACCAAAAGTGATGTCGTTATGCGGTTTATGCTTAGCTATTTTCACGATGTTGATGGGATTCAATGCACAGCCATTCATTGATTTAGTCGCAATAGGAGTCGTAAGATGATCTGGCACAATACTCTCCCTTTGCTGATTATACTCAGTGCGATGTTACCCGGGATTGCTGTATTTTTTTTAAAGGATCACCAAGATCCGCTAAGAAGAGCACTGAACTTCTTTGGATCTCTGTGTTGTCTATCCTTGATCCTGATTCTGATTTATAACGTCTATCAAGGACAAGTGTTTGAGACTCGATTACCTTTACTCCCAAATATTGATTTGGTCTTTCATGCTGATGCACTGTCGCTCTTGTTCGTCACTTTATCTGGTGTTTTATGGTTACTGACCACCATATATGCCACTGGTTATTTCGAAAATACGCCAAATCAAAGCAGGTTTTTTGGCTTCTTTAGTTTATGTGTCAGTGCAACCATTGGTTTAGCACTTGCGGGCAATCTCATTACATTTTTAATTTTCTATGAACTGCTCACCCTGACAACCTACCCGCTTGTCGTCCATAAAGGCAATCAAGCATCGCTCGAAGCTGGTCGTAAATATCTTGTGTATACCATGATTGGTGGCGCTTTATTATTAGGGGGCGTCGTCTGGCTTAAATCTATCGCAGGTCCTCTCGACTTTACCTCAACGGGCGTATTAGCGAATCTCCCAGGACTTGACCCAACTCATCTCAAAATTATCTTTGCCTTACTGATCATTGGGTTGGGGGTCAAAGCAGCTTTAGTGCCTCTCCATGGTTGGTTACCTGCGGCAATGGCAGCGCCAGCACCTGTTAGCTCTTTGTTACATGCTGTAGCAGTCGTCAAGGCAGGTGCATTTGGCATCGTTCGTGTTGTTTATGATGTCTATGGGGTTGAGTTTGCACAGCAACTGGGGGTGACCGTCTTGCTGGCTATCCTCGCTTCTTTTACGATCATCTATGGCTCAGTTCGCGCATTATTTCAAACTGACCTTAAGAAAAGGCTAGCGTTTTCTACGGTCAGTCAAGTGTCATATATTGCTCTAGGGACAGCAATCGCGGGCCCAATCGCCACAATAGGCGGTGTTGCTCACCTTTTTCATCAAGGCCTGATGAAAATTACCATGTTTTTTTGTGCAGGCAACCTCGCTGAAACCCTTGGCGTGCATAAAATCAGTCAATTAGATGGCTGTGGAAGAAGAATGCCTTTAACCATGGGTGCTTTTAGTCTCGCTGTTTTAGGGATGATTGGCATCCCACCCGCTGCCGGCTTCGTTTCGAAATGGTATCTGGGGACAGGTGCTTTAGAGGTTGAACTCTACTGGGTGCTTGGGGTACTTGTCGTGAGTAGTTTACTCAATGCGATGTACTTCTTACCTATCCTTTATGCAGCATGGTTTAAACCGCAAAAAGAACCTTGGCCAAAAGAACGTTCACCATCCAGATACGAAACGCACTGGATGTTATTGCTCCCGCCTGTGATCACCGCTTCACTTGCGCTTGCCGCGGGCTTATTTGCAGATGCAAACTTTAGCCCTATTCATTGGGTCAAACTGATTGCTGCAAATGAATATGGTGAGACATTTATTCATGTCTTTCAAACCAGTATTCAAGACATACCGCTCTTGTGGTTATCCATTGTTTTGCCTTTGATATTCGCTTTTTCTCTCGTTTTTCATCAGAGCCAAAAATATGCCGCCTATTTCATTCCAATCGCCGGTATCGTTGCGTTTATCTCATGGGCTATCACACCATATGGCGTGAGTGTGACACCGTGGCTATTTTTTGGGAGCGTCATGGCATTTGAAAGTACCAGCGCCACTTTCTTTTTACTTGCTGCAACGTTATGGACATTTGTTGGTATTTTTAGCATTCAATATTTAAAAACTGATCCACGTAAAGTGTCTTTTTTCTTCTATTTACTTCTCGCTATGAGTGGTAATTTTGGCCTGATATTAGCAAACGACATCGCCGGATTTATCTCCTTTTTTACGCTTATGAGTCTTGCATCATATGGATTGATATTACATCCAAACACCCAACATGCTCATGACGCAGGAAAGTCGTACATGCAATGGGCCATATTCGGTGAGCTGCTTCTATTTACTGCACTTGCAGGCCTTTATCACAGTAGTACAGGAGAAATACTTGGAACACCTTCCCAACCGAGCTGGGTGACATTTCTCTTATTCGTCGGCTTTGGGATTAAAGCTGGTGTATTCTCACTCCATGTATGGCTGCCCATTGCCCACCCGGTTGCACCTATTCCCGCCAGTGCCTTATTAAGTGGGATCATGGTCAAAGCAGGTTTGTTAGGGTGGATGAAATTTATTCCATTTGGGGAGACAACATCACCCACACTTGGGCTAATGATGATCTTTCTTGGTTTTCTTGGCACATTTGCAGGGGTCCTAATTGGTTGTACACAAAAAAATCCGAAGACACTGCTTGCCTATTCAACCGTCAGTCAAATGGGCGTGATCTCCGTTGCAATTGGTACCAGCATCTACACCCCTGAACTATGGCCGCTCATCGGACCTGCAATTATTCTTTACGCTGTTCATCATGGCCTCGCAAAAGCTGCTTTATTTTTAAGCGTATCTTTCTCAAACTTGCTCTCCAATACAAAACTAAACATCATTTTATGGATTGGGATCGCAATTCCTGCGGTTAGTTTGGCAGGCCTTCCATTGACAAGTGGTGCTTATGCAAAATTGGCCCTGAAAGCAGCACTCGTTGACCATGAATGGATTGCAATGCTGATTACTATTTCTGCTATTGGAACAAGTTGGTTGATGATGAGGTTCTTATATTTGCTTCATCAAGCCCGTCAGCATGAAACGTCACAGCCACATTTACTTTCTCTTATCGCCTACTTTGGGATCGTTGCTGTCTCAATGATACTCATCTATACCGTTCCGCAAGCTCACATGTTGCATTTAGAATTGACGAGCTTATCTCAGATATGGCAAGCATGTTGGCCAATGCTCATAGGTGGCACCGTCTTTTTCATTTCTCAAAAATTATTTTCTACGATGCAACCCGTCTGCGCTGGGGACTTGATTTATATCTATCAGCGTATTGTCCATGCTTCCCGTGTTTTCATCGTTTATTGGGTCGAGCTTGTGAAAAGGCTCATCCATAAAATAAAAAGTATACAAGTGCAAAACGACCAATATGTTGATTTTGTAACACTGAAGCCATTGGTGAGTAGTCACTTAGAATTGAGCCACCCGGGGATAATTTTCGTATTCATCCTATTCTTGGTCACGACTTTGATTGGGGTGCCATTCATGTTTTCAACCTAACCATCATCAATAGTAACCGAGGAGACTTCCAAATGAAGAACTTCAAAAATATTCTGGTATATCTCGATGGTCAAAGTAACTTAATCAACAGCCCTGCAATACAAAAAGGGCGTGAACTTGTCATGAAAAATCAAGGTCAAATGACGCTCATGGATGTGATACAACCACCCCAGGATGTGTCTCAAGCATATCAAGGTATTTTTTCAACAACTGATCTCTTTAACATGTTTGTTCGATGCAGGAAGGATGACTTATCAACACTTGCAGCTCAACTTAATGATGAAGGCATTCAAACAAGTTCCCGAGTTACCATTGGCCGCCCATTTATCGAGATCATCCGCCAAATGCAAGGGGCCGGGCATGATTTATTCATAAAAGATGCAGCCTTATGTGAACAAGGTTTTGATAGCCAAGACTTTCATCTTCTGCGAAAGTCAGCCCACCCCCTTTGGCTTTTAAGAGAAAACTCGGATGCAAATGAAGTACTTGTCACGGTTGATCTCGCGCAAGAAAGTCAGCCAGAGGGACGTTTACTCAACCGACATTTAGTTCGAATGGCTCAGGAAATCGTACAAACGCACAATCAAAAACTTCATCTTTTATCTTGTTGGACATTGTATGGTGAAGATGCACTTCGAAATAGTGGTTTTATGCGAGTCTCAAAAGACAAACTCCATGACATGATGCTTGAAGAATGCCAGAAAAATGCAGACATTCAAGAAGCGCTTGTTGATGAGTTTCCAGATACTTCAATCCAGTTGCATTTACTCAAAGGCGATCCAACGGAGGTGATCCCTCAGTTTATTCAAAACCACCCGATCAATCTCGTCGTCATGAGTACTGTGAGTCGCTCGGATATTCCTGGGCTATTTATCGGAGCCACCTCAGAGCAACTGTTACAAAAACTGACAACTTCAGTTTTGGCAATGAAACCTAACGGATTTCAAAGTCCTGTAGAATAAACACAGATACGGGGTGGTTAGCGTCAACCGGGATCCATGCATTATGCAGATAAATTAATCAGTTAAACGTTTTTTCTTGAAATAGTTATTGACAGATTTGAAGACCACCCTATAATAGCGCTCCACAAAGACGGGATGCTTAGCTCAGTTGGGAGAGCATCGCCCTTACAAGGCGAGGGTCACTGGTTCGAGCCCAGTAGCATCCACCAATTTTTTATCCTCATATCGTGGGTGGTTAGCTCAGTTGGGAGAGCATCGCCCTTACAAGGCGAGGGTCACTGGTTCGAGCCCAGTACCACCCACCATGATATGAACCCCGTGGATGCTTAGCTCAGTTGGGAGAGCATCGCCCTTACAAGGCGAGGGTCACTGGTTCGAGCCCAGTAGCATCCACCAATTCTCTATATCGACGTGGGTGGTTAGCTCAGTTGGGAGAGCATCGCCCTTACAAGGCGAGGGTCACTGGTTCGAGCCCAGTACCACCCACCACTTCGATAATCCTATTTCAGACCTAATTTTCCTCGCACATCCTTCTATATCGGTCCATAGTTAACTTAGTGATTCGTTATCAACTAGATACCGTATAATAAGGTGATAGATTTGGCGACGCTCGGTAATCAGGTCAAGATTCTGATTATCGATCATCAAACCCTGGCACAAAACTTTCTGAAGTCCTCCTTAGAAAAATTGGGCTTTCGTAATCTTTACTTTGCAGAGCACGCCCAAGCTGCGATGAATCTGTGCAAAGAGTTTCACTTCGAATTGATCTTATGTTCTTTTAACCTTCGGCAAGGAAAAGATGGTTATCAACTCTATGAAGAAATGAAAGTCTCAGGCATCGTCCAATCCAGCACAGGGTTTATTTTTATCAGTGCAGAAACAGAAGCACCGCTTGTTCATAGTGTCGTCGAACTACAACCGGATGATTTTTTAGTCAAGCCCTTCACCCCACGCGATCTCGAAATTCGAATTACCCGTGTACTGCTTCAAAAAATGGAAATCAAAGCACTCTATGAAATGATGGATGCAGGAAAATTCGAAGAAGCACTCAAACATATTGAACGTTTTCTCAAAGAACCGGATAAAACCCGCTACTCTCACCTGCTGTTAAGAAAAAAAGGTGAAATTTTACTGATGATAAAGGACTATGAGAGAGCGCAGGGATATTTTCGTGCTCTCATTAAAGTTCAACCTCTTCCTTGGGCACAACTAGGCCTTGCGAAAGCACTCATCGAACTTGGTCAATATGAAGAATCGGCAGATCATTTAGAAGAACTCATCGAGCGGCCAGAAACAAAACTCAAAGCAACCGAGCTACTCTCAGAAGCCTACTACGGTTGCCATGAATTTGAATCTGCACAAGAACACCTCGAAAAGGCAGTCACCCTCGCCCCACGCAATATCGGCCGTCAAACACAGTTAATGAATCTCTCACGCATTAATCATGATTATGCAATCCAATATAAAACCAGCAAGGATATTTTAAATTTAACCCGTCACTCAACACACCATACGCCAGAGGTTTACTTAAATGCAGCACGTGCGGCCATTGATTTTTGTCTGATGGATGCACCAGATGAAGAAGAATTCCATCGGATCATTAAGCAATCCAATGAGTACCTTCAGCAAGTCAACACACAATTTCCACAAGAAGATAAGCATTCCCAAGTGAAAGTCATTGAGGCAAGGATCTGTTATTTAAAGAACGAGAATGATTTAGGCACTCGACTGTTGAAAGATATTCGAGAAGAAGAGTTTACTGGTGAAAATGTAAATGATGATTTGGATAAGGCAAAGGCGTTTCATGAGTTGGGATTTATTAACGAGTCCAGAAACCTTTACCAAGAAATTTCTGAACATTACGGAAATCAAGAAGAAAATCAAGTTCTCAACACACTCATCCGACAAGAAGTGAAGGAACGAACAGAAATCACCAAAGGCCCACGAGAGTTGAATAATGACGCTGTGAAATGCTTCAGTCAAGGCCGTGTCGATGAAGCTTACACTCACTTCAAGCAAGCATTTCATTTTATGCCGAAGAATGCCAGTATCGCCCTCAATCTCTTGCAAACCATGTTTGATAACCGATTCCAACACATGATTGATGATAACGATATAGCATTGATTGAGCGTTGCCGAAATATCGTAGAAACAGCAGATCTCACAGGGGAGCAGGATGACCGTTGGAAAGTTTTAAAAGATAAGATTGATGAGATTTAGCCACCGTTTTGTTTCTATTGGCTGGTCTGTTTTGAAAATTATCTGATATCAGTTAGAATTTACAACTTTAGTACCAAATCAGTTACTCAATACATCCAATCTTATTTATTTTTTGGCAGGAGCTATCAAGTGCCTTGTATCTTCCAATTGACGCCGATATCCACACGTCGAGTCCATCAAGAAGCAGCATTACAAAAAATCCCAAAAAGATACGGTGGCGATACCAAATGCACAAAATACTGGCGCAAAGACGTAGCTGAAGTTTATTTCTCGCTATGGTCCCCTCAATCTGGCGGATGTATTCAACCATACTAGGTGAGATGTCTATCGCCCAAAGCGTACTGATAGATCACTTCTATCAACTTAACACAACAGAATTGCTTGATACAAGTCACTATGATCAGTGCAATGCAGTTCATCTATATTTAATTTACTCAAATGAATAAAAGGTTTTTATGATTGAAAAAACGCTTAATGAATGGCTGGAAAAATTATCCGGCACATTTGGTCAACAGTGGCAATTAGATGATAATCAATGTCGCCTGACAACAGAAAGCGGCGAACCTTATATCAATATGGAATGGCTACCCATTCAGCAACTCTTCCTGATTGCTGCTCCACTTGATACTTTTTCCTCAGAAGACAGTGAAGCACAAACGAGATTGATCCAATATCTTGCTCTGAATAGCCACCCTGATGTCATTGGGAAAGGTTTGATTGCACTTGGCGATAATGATGAAGGTGTCTATCTGATCCAGGCACTTGAACCATCTGCATTAGTATATGAAAAGTTTGAAGCAAAATGGCGTGGGTTCTCCCAATTGGTTGAGGATGTGAAGCTGTATTTAGCCGATAATGATATCAGCTCACCACCCCTAGGGTTGGGTATACGGATGTAAGGCTATCAGAAAGCTGTACTCGCAGCTTTCTACCCGCACTCAATCATAGCGTCATATGATAAGTAGAAATTTTTTCTGTCGATTATTGCAACTTTTCTCAAACCAAGGTTACTACATTAGTAGTATTTAATTTTAACCAATATTTTAAAGGCAATTTGTTACCCATATATTGAATGAAGTCACACGTGGCAGATTTCATGGCGTTTCAATTGATGAGGAGTTTGCAATGCCAACGAACATTTCCCAATTTACACCTATTTCTACGCGCCGTGTTACGAATGATCCCCAGACATCAACGGAATCTAAAGCCCAGCTCAATCAGAAAGATGTGAAACATACAAAAAATGGTATCAAAGCTGAAAGTGCTGTTTCTAATAGTAAAGACGTGGATTTTAGACAAAAAGCTGCCAAAGAGTTTAACAAAGACTTTAAAAACTCAAACAAGCCGATCATTTACGGTTTAAGCCCGCATGTCAACTTACTTAAAAAATCCAGTACGGATTTAGGTCGCTCAAGTGAGCAAAGCCTGATGGATAGGATCAAAGGGAAGCCTGAAAAGACGAGTGTACTTATCCAAAACAACATCACAGATGCTGTCTGGGACGGTATATTAACACCAAGCAAGTACGCAAGTGATAGTGCAATAAAAGAGAAAATGCACGATAGTGGCAGAGCCATTGGTTTTAAACAATTCTTAGCCCAGCATGAAACTTATAATGTAGCGAAAATGCCTGGCTCTCAAGTACCTGATGCAGAAGAGCTGACATTAGAAATCAGTAATTTAAGAAAAGACAATCAATCTGTCGCTTGGAGAAAAACAAGCAAAGGTGGGCTTGAGTTTCAGCTTATTCACATGAAAAAACCCGTCTACTTTGTTGTGGATGATATCATCGATAATTTAAAAGAAGTTGCAGAGAAAAAAGGGGCTGGTACATCAATTACAAGTAGTGAACTTCGCTGGTTATATCGTCACAAAGAGATGCCAGAAGTACAAGAGAATCTCAAATTTGTAAGTGCTTATAGAGAAGTAAGTCACGAAGATGTATTCAACCGTCCAGAATGGGATGTATATAAGCCAAAGAATACTTACAAGTAAGTATTCAGCACTTTTCATCTCTCAAAATGCCCTTCTTGTAAGGGCATTTTTTGATCCTATCACAGAAATTACATACTCGGATCTGTTGGTCTTTTGGAAATCCACGCTGTGATTGATGAAAGATAAAGAGATTCTAGCCTTCCCTCTGAGCGCTCGTAATAGTGTTACTCAAAATGTCAAAGTTGATTTCAAACAAAGCTCATCACCAAACCCACCATAAGATTGGGCTTAAAAACTCATACATACTGATTCTTTAAGCCATGCTTTGATATGAACGACGCTTCATACTTGATTTGAAGTAGTAAGACTGAGAATCAAAAAAGCTGACCAAATTACGAACCAAAATGATTGAGCGAATACCGTCTGGCCTGACAGAGCAAGTTCATCAAGCTTGGATATCTATGATAAATTTCAGCCTGTTCAGCATATAAAAAAGTATTTTTATCGATGACCTAAGAGGCATTGGTTTTCGACATTTCTTACTAAATTATTCTAAAAACAATATGGCTGAATGTATTGGAAAGAAAGGGAAGCATTGACCTAAGGGGGTATCAAAACACAACAAGATTTGTTCACTGAAGCAATCAAACAACACCTTCAGATTGTCAGTGAGCATGATCTCCTACCTTAACGGGAATTTTTCGGTCGACCATAGAGGCAATCTTAACAGCCCAAACAAATATATTCGTAAACTTTGGTCGTAAAAAAGCCGCATCAAAGCGGCTTATTGAATAATAGCATTCGTCATTACTTCGCCCAAGCGGTAATATGATCATAGAATCGATCATGATATCCAAGCGTGCCATTCGCATCTGGTTTATCTGGAAAGTGCGAGTGCGGTATCGTCATACTATTCCCGATATGTGTCAGATCATGACAGAACAGTGCTCTGTGCATGTTTGGGATCGCATCACCTCTCACTTTATAGTGTTGAATACCTGAAAGAGCCTGCTTCGCTTCGCGCATTTTTTCTTCCGAACCATCAGCACCAAGATGTGCTTTGACTTCTTTGAGCATCGAATGACCAAGCTCAGCACTACAAAAACATTCTGCCTTAATCGGGTTTTCCGGAGTTGACAGCATGGCAGCCGCGTATGCTGCTTCACCACCACCTTTCGAGTGCCCAGAAATAGACAAACTATTGCCTTGAAGAAGGCGATCTTGCTTCATCATTTGATCGAGCGCCTTCGCAATCTCTTTCGCTTGCTGGTAACTTGTTGGTGTTTTTCCCAATAGTGCATTTTTAATATTTGCACCCCATTGGCGCATCGTACTTGCGAAGTTCGATTGTGAACGCTGCATCAGATCACCTGTATTTTCCCCACTGGTTGTGCCGCCAAATACCAATCGAACTTCATTCGCTTCCTTATTATGAAATACAAAAGCAACCAAGCCACTTTTAGGGTCAAGGAGCAAGCCTTCCTGTGGTAATGACTTTAATCCAAACTTTTGGCCTAAAGCAGACACCATCGTTTTTTCAATAGTCCACTGACCATCTGTTGCTTCATTCAGAACGCTGAGATCGCGATGATAAGGAAAATTCGCTAATGCTGCACTTTGATGGATTGCTTTCTTTTGAGCCGGATCCGTCGGAAGTGTTCCTGTTTTTTCCAGTAGGGCATTACTGATTGACCGTTGGCTCAGCTTTTCTGGTTGACGTGCCTTTTTTAGGGATAAATTTGTGTTCACAACAGACATACCTGATTTCACTTGCTTTGGACCACCTTTCGAAGATGAGACTTCTGCAACATCAGATGTATGCATGGTATTTTGCACAGGGGAGACTGGATGATTACCTATAGACGGCATAATTTACCTCAAAAATACTACAATACACACTTTATCATTATTTACTCTAGATAGGTAACCGTTCACTCTCATTTGTTTAAAAATTTTTATTCAAAAACAAAGTAAAAAAGTATGAATATTTTTAAAACAAAAATAGCGCGTTTGTTACACAATGAATAAGCCAGATAGAAAGTCATTCTCAATCTATCTCTTCAATCCAAGTTAGATCGGGAGAAGAAAAATGCCGACCTCAATTGCTAACAATGTTGTTCCAAAAACTTCAATCGCCACGGAAAGCGGTCAAGCAACAGTTGACGCGAAAAATAACGGGTCTCAAATTCAGATGGTCCAAGATCCTCGTATTCAGGAAAGAGCGCAACAGGTCGTTGCTTCCACACTAAATCAAAACGAAACAACGCAATCTCAGGAAACACAGTCAGCCCCGCAAAGGAAGTTGTCAGAAGATCATGTGATCACATTGAAATATAAGCTGAATATCATTCAAGAGTCATATCAGCATGTCCGCACAATGCAAGCTGATGGTCTGATCCAGCTTTCCAATGCGCAACAAGCGTATATGGCTAACCTCGATAATGAGTTAAAACAACTAGAAGCAAAGCTCTCTAACCCAGACATTGGTGAAGGAGCCCTTGGTAAAGAGCAGTTCATTGTTAAATATTTATCAGATCTGGCGCGTTGCAAAGCCAACTTTGGACGTGAAGTCCTTATGCCAAACTTCGCCGCTTTTCATGCGTTTATTCATGAAAATAATCAGCAAAGCCCTGTGCTCAATATTCCTGCTTTTGATGATGCTAAGTTAACCGCTGCTAGGAATGAAATGTTTAGGGATGTTGGGAAGGCCATGTTTAAACCGATTGCAACGGCGGCTATGGATAAAAACCAATCTGGCCCAGTTCGTAATTTTTTACAACCGTATCTTGGAAAAAGACATGATGAAATGAGCAATCAATATAATCAGATCATCGAGTCGCAAAACGAGCGGTGGAATAACCAGCGTCAAGTCAATTCAGATGTTTGCTGTACGATTGGCGCAGCGTGTATGGGCTACGGCCAAACAGAAATTGACTACGTCAATACACCATTGAAACGGTTTGCAAATAAAGTCTGCAAAGTCTTGCATAGCGCTCTTCCATTTGTACCCAAGCAGCCTTTTAAAACCCCACAGGATATCGTGGGTGAATTAAACAGAGATATGGGTGCATTTATTCACGCGACACTAGATGAGAAAGACAGCTTACAGGTTACTTTGACACCGCTACATCAGAAACTCTCTGTCAGCAGTTTAGTGGAAAAAATACAACAACAGCTGGACCTGCTGATACAAGTTCACTCCAATGATCACTTTGCTGTCATGGCGTTAGTTGAAGCTTGTCAACAACACAATGCCCTAGAGATTGCTCAAGATGGAGATAAATATCGGATCCAATTATCCGAGGCAGCACACGAAGTACTCGATCTTGCTGAAGAAAAAGCTGACAGTGACAAGATGATAGCGCTACTTCACGCAGTCGATCTTGAAAAACAACTTGTGCCAACAAAAAGTGAACTTTTAAATGAGCTTGATGCTATAGTCCAAAAGCGCTTAAAGCACGTTGGTTCGATAACTGACTTTATGCACCCAAGAGCTATGGACAATATTTCCAGTATCACAAAATACCAGGAAAAAATTGCCCAAGCAGGAACATCCCAAGAAATCAGCACACTCCTGGTTGCTCTAAATGAGGAAATGGCATTGAAGAAGTCTGGAAAAACAGCCGCCAGAATGGCTGACTTGATTGCAAAGTACCAAGTGAATTAAATTCCAACTTCAACATCAACCTCAAAGGGCTGTGAACAGCCCTTTATTTTTGTGATTGATATCACGAAACTCACCCATTTCACGCTATCTGTTGATTTTATTGATAATAATCATTCTTTTGTATTATTGAAATCATAACCAATCCAATGAATCATTCTTTAATCAGTAAAAATAATGATTTACATCTCATTTTTAAGTGTCGTTTTGACACGAATAATTAATTAGAAATATAAACGAGTTGTTTCTTCCTACACCAAATCGTTTAGCTTTCTATATCTCTCCCAGCATTGATACAGTGACAGAGGTATTCACTATGACAGTTCCCCCAGCGACCTCATTGGGTAGCACATCTCAGTTGAGTGGTACGAACCCGTTCAACAGCCTTCAGGATGAAACAAGCACACAAGAGATTTCGGGACATACCAAAGCAAAAGTTAACATACAGCACCTTTCTCCCCAAAGCACCTTGCAAAAAAGCGCTGAAGATTTCGTTGTAAAACAACCTCTTCATCAAGAGGAAATCCACACACACCTGCGTGAAAAAAATATCGCTCTCCTCAGCGTCAGTACTGAGTCACTGTCCAAACTTGGCAAAGAAGCCTCAAAAAGTGGGCTACCAATGACAAACTGGATGGAAGCGCTCCTACTTGATCCCAAGCGTAAGTTTGGCGAAAGAAAGGTGCATGAAATTTCTTTTCCCGGGAGTCATGATGCTGCAACGTATACAATGAAAGATGGTTGTATGCCGCAAGGAAAACGATATGCAGTCACGCAAACTAAAGATTTAACTGAACAACTTGATGCAGGTGCGCGCTACTTTGATATTCGACTCAATGTGAAGCCATTCAGCCAAAATTTAAGGTTTTTTCATGGCCAAATGCAAAGTGACAAACATGTTGTTGGCCCAGAAATGGCCAGGTTCTTTGAAGCGGTTCTTGCAAGAAATGAGCTTGTGATCCTCAAATTAGATTTTGGCGGAAACCGTTCTCATCAATTATTTAAGTCAAAAGTACTCAATGATGAGATCCGCGCAGCCATCGCTAAGCCAGATGACGTTGAAAACCTCACTATTCGAGAGTTACTTGAAAACAATAAAAAAATCATTTTGCTCACGAAAGGGGGCGAAAAACCCAACCAGTATGAAATGAAGTACAAACAACATACGCTTGGCAAGTGGGCAAAAACCCGAGATCCAGACCAACTTGCTGAAGAGATGAATCGTGTTCGCTCGAATATCGACCCCAAAGTTGCCTCAAAGCTCAAGGTGATCCAAACCAATCAGCCAGCATTGGTAGGGACAAGTGGCACGCGTTTTTTAGAAACACTGGAAACGGATCGGTTTGACTCTGTCATTGAACATGATAGGAAAACTTCCAGCAGAATGGCCGTCAACTCATTTATTCATCAATCCCATGAAGCGCTGGATGCAGCACGCCTAGCAGAGCCAATTGAGCACTTCCTTGCGTATGCTCAGCTCCTTTCTAACATCAGCAAGCTAGAAGATTTTTCCGAGGAACTCGATATTCCATCGATTTTGGAACAAACCGCAGCCATGACCCGCGGCGTGATCAGCTTGGATAATATTGGTGATGACCAAGATAAAGCGGAGCTGATGCAAATGATCATTGGTTTAAATCATTACTAATGATGAAGTGATTTTCTCATTCTACACTGACTTTGAAGCCCCAACATCTTGGGGCTTTTTCTAAGGAATCATGCTCTGAAAAGTATGCAAAAACCGTGTCCGTGCGCGTGTCTGTTGACGTAGACAGATATGGTAAGGTTGCTCCGCTGTTTCGCAGTTTTTATCCCGTTTTTTCGTCCACTGAAGTTGCTGCCGTTTCAAAGCCTGCGGATCGAGACTCACTTTACGCGCAGCACTGTAAGCCTTGCCAAGCTCTCGATCATAAATCGCTAGGGTTGGATCATCACAGATTGTTTTTTCTGACCAGCTTTGCGCTTTTTCACATGAAAAACTGGGATTGAAGTTCGCGAATTGATCAAGCTCCTTCGGCGTTTTTGCATTGATTATCGCGCTGCGTTCATCTTCTGATAACCTCGGGTTCAACTTCAAGTAATCCGCAATCCCTCTTCCTTTACTATCTTTCGCTTGTTTATCCGCGCCTGATACAATCAGACGCTGGATCAGTTCTATAGAAGCATTTTCTGCGGCGTACATGAGCGCGGTTCGCTGGCTAATCAAGGGCACACCAAAACATCCCCATTCACCACTTTGTTCTGCCATAAATGTTTTTTGATTCACCTTCGCGCCTCGTTTTAAAAGAGCTTCGACTGCATCATAAAGATTGAGGTGAGCGGCGTACATCAGGAGCGTTTTACCATAGTGGTTGTTGAGCTGATTTAAATCGTATTTCTGATCAACATTGGCGATGTTTTCCGGGTTTTCTAACATCAAGTTAGCAAACTGCCCAAAGCTTTCTGCAAGTGGCCAACCATCCTTTTCGAGGGTTGCGAGTGCAGGTTGACCTTTCGAGAGATCTTTCCTGAGGTTCATTTCATCCTCTATGGGAAGCGAGTGCCCACCCCAACTACTGAGAAAAGCCATATAAAGCGACTCAATAAACTGCTGTGCTTTTTGATGGGGATTTTTTTCCCCAAGTCGCGAGTAATGCAGCGTTAATTGTTGTAATGCAGCTTCTTGATGATGCATACGCGTGTCTGACTCACGAAGGCTCCAGATATCTGTCAATCGCCAGTTTTCGATCAGTTGCGAAGCTTTACCTATCTTGTCTTTTTCTTTCCAAACTAGTCCTCGGTTTTCAATGAACGTCGGACGGACCAGTAAATTGAGATAAAACTCCTGCGCTTCGCTTTTTGCTCTAATATGGGCGTTGAGCGTGCCACAAATTTCTACACCATTCCCAATGAGGGCATGAAGCTGGCTCGCAAATCGACTCACCGCTGGAAGTCTGAAATGATTGACCGCTTCTTGCTCCGTCGGAAACACCTTGAGCCGACACGCTTGCTTCACTTCCCCACTACCCAGGACTTCGTAAACATGTCTTTCACCATGATTGTCGTGATAACTCCCTGGCTCATCAATGAGGTAAGTACGGTCTTGGTAGCGGAATAAATTGTTCCATGACCAACTCCAGAGATCGCGCATGGGCTCATTGGTAATCGGATACACGAGTGGCAATGCAGGTTGCGGATCCTCATTCTTTTCACGTTGATTGATCAAATCAACAAGCGCCTGTGTTTTACCCTTTTCTGCCTGATATATCGAGTAGATATCACCACGCCAAGAATGGGGACGAATATACGCATAGAGGTTTTTTGATAACGGCTCAGAAAGCGATGATTGCACCAAAATACCACGTCGCAACTTCCCTTCCTGAACGGGCTTCCATTCTAGCCACTGTCCACCTGGAATAATAAAGTTATTCTGAATTGAAAATGGCTCTAGCGTAACAGTTGAATGATGCGAGCCCATTTGGGATGATTTCAACTGCGTCTGATAACCAGATAGAACAGCCTGACAAACAGGCTTATTTTGCCCTTCTAGGATATTTAATGGATATGCTGATTTGGCATTGACTTGAAAAGAAAGCAAGACCACAGTAAAAATAAAAGCTGAAATTTTCATCACATCATTTTAAAAAGGAATTTACGCGTGTTCATATACTAACGCATTCACTTCAAAGTGGTATTTATTTCTGTTTTGCTTTCCATTCTTGATATTCTCGTGATTGATGAAATGCCTGATACTCCGGGAAACGTTCTGTTGAAATACGAACACCAAAGTCATCACGGAGTTGTTCGATGATCCGCACCAAATCTTGATATTTTTCAAGCTGATTACAGAGATCCGCTTGCATAAATAAAGCGGACTTAAAGCTCGCATCAACCTTCAAGGCTTCTTTCGCATAATATAATGCTTGTTCCATATAGCCAGCTTCCTTACATTGGAGTGCTTTCATATGCCAAATGCCAGCGTCCTTGAGTTGATACCAACCTGCAAAATCATCAATAATTTGAAGGACAGATTCGATCCCTTCATGTTCCAGAAAATACCAAAGAATACTCAATCTATAATAGGGTTCGTTTGGGTAAATTTCTTCAAGATCATTCAAGAGACGTTCGACAAAAGTATGCCTTGAATACTTAGCCGCAAGCACCAACAAATCACACATGATAGAACGATACTGAAACACTTCTTTTGGCAAATACCCGTAGCTTTCTTCTATTCTTGGAAAGTCTTCTTTCTCAATGAATTCAGCCAATGCTTTCAATCCAACGCCACCAGTGCCAGGTAAAATATTTTCCTCTTGATAAAACAGTCGACACTTTTCACTCATTCGAAACCCGTACCACATGATATGCCAATCCACGAGGCGGATCCGGTTATTTTTATTCGCAAACAAGACAAAATAGCGATAAGTTTCACCAAAATTATCACACCTGATCACTGCACTTGCACTGTATCCTGAAGGATCGACATGCACAGAAATCAGTTGAACTTCTCCTTTCACGTGAAACATGTCATGGAGTTTATGAATGACACAATATCGAAAATCTTTATGAAATTTCTTTTCTTTCTTCTTTGAGAAGTCCAGCCCTCCAGTAATCGTCTGAAGTAGCTGCCCTTCATCCAGGACCGAATAAAAATATGCAAATTGTTTTTTATTGAATTGATTGGCTAATGTTTCAAAAAAAGCATGGTAATCTTCAGCGGCTTTGCGAGAAGAATGGACCGACATCACATCAAATATGGATTGGCTACGATTCGAAACCTTTTGGTAATAATACCTCTTTTTAAGGAGTAGATTTACAATCGGTTTCAAAATCAGCTTGAACGACATACAACGATACGACCTTCATAATGCACTAAAATGAGTTTTTATCTTCACCGATATCATCATGTGATCCAATGGAACTTCCCCGATCACCTATTGAGGACTCAGTTGATGAGATTGATGAGCATTTGATAACCCTGCCTATACGAACCCGTTATCATGACATATTGTTACGAAAAAAGTTATAAATGTTCCTGATTTATCACTTCGCTTGGAAAAGATTATGATCTTCTACTTCATCATCAAATATTGTTTGTATACCGTCGTCTGTACGACTGCCCCGCATTTCCTTAAAATCAAAGTCGATTCTATTTACAGATTTGCAGCAATATGGGGAGCAATACGGCTTTCTTTGGAGCTTGTCGCAGGGTTTTTTATGCTCAATTTCTATGCGCTATTTGAGTCAATGATTGGAAGTTCTATTTTTGCATTCATCCTTACTTTTGGTCTGCTTCGATACCTGGAATGGCTACTCATCGTCGTCATCATCTCTCAAAAATACAAACGCACTTGCTATGGACGTGGAACTCAGCTCTGGATTGCGCTTGGTGTACTGAGTTCTCTTTTGATAGACACCATTACATTGATATTTATACCACTGGGCAGTATGACGTTTGTGTGTTAAAAGCCCAACTCAATCCTCTGCACCGTTCCAGCAGCAACATCGCACTTCGATTCCTACCTGCCATACTAACACGATATAAATCGCATCAAATTCAAACAACAGGAGAGCAACCATGGAACGTGCAGCACACCATGATGGTGTTGTATTTTTTAAATTTTGTCTTCTATGGGTCAGTATCTTTTTGTTCAATGCAACTGCTGATGACTCAGCGAACTGCGTGATGGATTGTTCCTCACTACCAGCTGGACATTATCAATCCTGCGAAAGCTGTGAAGAATTTGTGTTGTGTGCTCAGGGACGACTCTACCTACAAACATGCCCTCCGGGCCTCTCTTGGGATGATAATCTGAAACTTTGTCATGCGACTTCAAGTACTTGCCAGGGATTGGAACAGTCCAGCTATTGTATTGAACAATGCAAAGGGCTCCCTGATGGGAATTATCAATCCTGCCAAAGTTGTCAAAACTTTGCGACTTGTATTTCGGGTCAAATCTACGAACACCAATGCCCGGAAGGACTTGAGTATGATGCATCTTTTGATTTATGCACTTATCAATCGAGTACTTGTCCTGAATGAGTACAACTTCAAAAGGTATGTAAGGCGTGTTCCCACGCCTTACATACTGATTTAGACTTGTTTGATTTTGAAAATCAGGCTGTACATCACTGGGACAAATAGAAGCGTCAGCACCGTACCAAAGCCAAGACCAAACATGATCACGACCGCCATGGATGAGAAGAAAGCATCAAACAGCAGCGGGATCATCCCAAGAATTGTAGTGATAGCCGCCATGGATACTGGACGAACACGACTCACCGCACTATGGAATATCGCCTCGTAAGGAGACTTCCCTTCTTCCATTTCCAGTTTGATTTGTTCAACCAAAACAATACCGTTTTTGATCAACATACCAGAGAGACTTAAGAAACCAAGTAATGCCATGAAGCCAAACGGCGCGTTCATAATCAACAGACCAAAGGATACCCCAACAATGGCCAACGGGACACATGACCAAATTACACTGGCGCTGCGTACTGAGTCGAACAATAAAACAGTAATGACAAACATCACCAAGAATCCTAGCGGTAACGCACCGAAGATCGCTTTTTGCGCTTTATTTGATGCTTCAAACTCTCCGCCCCAGCTCAATTCATAGCCTTCTGGTAATGCGATGGCTTCAATATTGCCGCGAACTCTGGAGAAAAGTTTCGCTGCTGTTTCGTCACCAAGGGTGTCGTGATCCGCAAGCACTGTAATCGTCCGTTTTCGGTCACGTCGCATAATCAACGGATCTTCATACTGAATATCAAAGCGATCCACAAACTGAGTAACTGGCACATAGCGCTTTAAAACAGGGCTGAAGATTTGCAAGTCTTTTAAGCTATCCACCGTGACCCGTTCAACTTCTGGTGGCCGAGAAACGATGGGTAACAACTTCGTTCCGTCACGGTACAAGCCAACTGTTTTCCCCGAGAAACTCGTGAGAAGCAGCGTATCCAAATCTTGCTTACTCACTCCAACGCGACGTGCAGCTGCCTCATTAATTACGGGCTGGATCACTTTGCTTCGCTCACGCCAATCATCACGAATGTTCTTTGCTTTCCCATCAGCATATAGAATCGCTTTTGCTTCTTCTGCCAATTGGCGCAATACAAGCGGCTCTGGACCGCTAAATCTTGCTTCAATTTTGGCAGCCGTTGCAGGACCAATTTCTAAACGACGTAATTTATGCTGTACTTGTGGGTATTCTTCTTCCATCAATTCCCTGACGTTGTGCAACATTGGGACGAGCTGGTCTTTATCCACGGTTCGAACAATGAGTTGTGCATACGCAGGGTAAGACTTTTCAGGCTGATACGTTAGCATGAAGCGCTCAGCACCACGGCCAATTGTCGAAGTGACTTCCTCAACTTGTTCAAACTCAAGCACACGTCTTTCCAACTCTTGAATAAGCTTGGTTGTTGACCGAATATCTGTGCCCTGCTTCAACCAAACGTCCACAAGGAACATTGGCGTATTCGATGCTGGGAAAAACGCCTGTTTGACTTGGCCAAACGCCACAATCGCACTCATGAGTAGTGCAAACATAATCATGACTGTGACTGCCCGATACTTTAGCGCCTTGGTTAGAATGCCACGATAAACATCGAAAATGACACCTTGATAAGGGTCGTTATTCTTATCCACCGATGACCCTTCTACTGTGTTGGATTTTAAAAGCAGATCACCAAAGAAAGGCGTTAAAGTCACCGCAGTGACCCAGCTCAATAATAGTGACGCAAGGAGTACCCAAAATAGACTTCCTGCAAATTCACCGGTTGCATCACTGGATAAACCGATCGGTGCAAATGCAGTGACGGCAATAAATGTTGCACCAAGTAATGGCCATTTAGTTTGTCGAACAATCAATGAAGCCGCTTCAACTTTCGATAAACCTCGCTTGATACCAATCAAAATCCCTTCGGCAATCACAATCGCATTATCCACCAGCATCCCGAGCGCAATAATCAATGCACCAAGCGAAACTCGCTGTAATTCGATCCCCATTTGGCGCATAAAGATGAAGGTACCCATCACTGTAATAAACAAGATAAGGCCAATTAAGAAACCAGTGCGAAGCCCCATAAACAGCAGGAGAACAACGATAACGATGACAACTGCTTCTACAAGGTTGAGAATAAAACCTGATACTGAGTTTTCAACTTCTAGTGGCTGGTTATAGATGATGTCGACATTCATGCCATAAGGCCTGGCGAACTCCAGTTCTGCAAGTCGTTGATTAATTGCTTTGCCCACATCAACAACATTGACCGATTCCGCAAATGACACGCCAAGTGTGAGTGCTTGCTTGCCGTGATAGCGCATAATATGAGTTGGGATTTCCTGATATGCTCGGTTGATTTGCGCCACATCCCCCAAACGGATCAGTTCTTTTGCGCCTGGATTGCTGATGATTAAGTCTTTTAACTCATTGACAGAATGAAACTCACCTGTTGGATGAAAACGTATATTCTCATCCCCTACTTTTACATTACCTGCATTAGAGACTACATTTTGGGCAGATAACATTTGGTAAATCTGTTGTGGCGGAATACCAAAGTTACTCAACTTCGCACGAGAAACTTCGACCACAACCTGCTCTTGCTGCTTTCCACCAACATGAACCTTGCCCACACCGTCAACAAGAACCAGCTCACGGCGCAAATAATCCACATAATCCGCGATTTCGTCATATTGATAACCATCGCCCGTCACAGCCATCAATACACCGTACACATCACCAAAATCGTCATTCACGTATGGGGCTGAAACACCTGGTGGTAAACGACCAGACAAGTCATTTACTTTTCTGCGCAGTTCATCCCAAATCTGACGGAGCTGCTCCCGGCGGTTGGTACTTTTCATCTCTACAATGATCTGCGACATGCCATTGGAGGAAATCGACTGTACATTATCGACCGAAGAGAGTTGCTGAATCGCATTCTCGATCGGATAAGTCACTTCTTCTTCCACTTGCTCTGGAGAAGCACCTGGGTAATTTGTGATCACCATCGCTTGCTTGATGGTGAATTGCGGATCTTCTAATCGACCTAAATCCATGTAGGAAAGAATACCGCCCACCAACAGCAAAACTGCCAACATCCAGCTAGACGTTTTACTTTTGATAAAATAACGTGCAACATCCATCAATTACAGCCCTCTTTCTCGCTTCCATTCTCGAATTTTCATGCCATCAGACATTCGGTGCACGCCAGCAGAAACAACTTTATCGCCAATCTTCAGGCCAGATTTGATTTCTAACCCGTTGGAAGTAATGCGCCCAACCTGAACTTTTTGTAGATGAACCTGCATGGTATTCATATCGACTTTCCAGACATAGCGTTCATCTTCATTGAGTGGCTTATCTGATGGAGAGAATACGGCTTCATTCGGGATCACAAAATGGTCGAACGAAATATAGGTCACCTTATCAACTTCCAGCATCAGATTGGCTGTCATTCCTGGCAATGCTGTAAAGTCCTTTGGTGTCGGCATCGTAAAGACCACTTTAAATGTATTCGTTGCCGGATCAGCCTTGGTATCATATTCCTTCACTGATACCTTATAACTGAAGTCTTTATAAGCATCGAATGTCACGGTTGGCTGGTAATCAGTATCTTTCTTCACGCGGGCGACAATATCTTCTGGTACTTGGATGGCAATATCCAGTTGATCACGCTGTTGTAAATCCAAGATCACTTGTTTCGCAGCGACATTTTCATGATTTTCAACATAAAGACGTGCAACGACACCATCAAACGGCGCATGAAGCTCGGTATATTCTAAATTGGTCTTATGGGTTTTCAGCTCAGCTTCAGCCACTTGAAGGTTTGCTTTTGCCTGATCATAGTCAGAAGGAGAGATTAGCTTTTTCTTAATCAGTTGCTTCGAGCGCTCAAATTGGGAATGCGCCAGATTATATTTGGCCTGTGCCTGCGCAAGTCGAAGTTCAAAATCCTTCGGATCAAGTTTCGCAAGCAAGTCATCTTTTTGGATATCCATCCCTGGTTTTGCGGGTAGATCAATCAACTGCCCATTGACCCGAAACGTTAACGCGGCATCTTCTGTTGCTTGTACCACCGCAGGAAAGTAACGAATACGCTCCCCGGCTGTATCCACAACCTCATAAAGTTTTGCGGGACGAATTTTATCTTTTTGAACCACTTGTTCTTTCTCTCCACATCCTGTGAGAAGCAATATTAGGCAGGCCAATCCGGTTAAATGATAAGCAGCTGGCGTCAAACGCATTTTTCCTCCGAAAATAGGTTGGCTAGTAAAACGAATGCAATATATCGAAAGTTTGATTACAATCAAATTTATATTTTTTTAGCAACTCTATAAATTTTATTTATGACATTGGATCAGTTAAATGCCCTTCATGCTGTTGTTGAACGTCAAAGTATGCAACTCGCCGCGCAAAGTCTACATAAAACTCAACCAGCTATCAGTATTGCAATCAAAAAACTCGAGACCGAAGTTGGCTTTGAAATCTTACAAAGAGACCAATATCGTGTCACATTGACTGAACGTGGCGAAGAACTTTATCAAGCTGCAAAAGACGTATTAAATGCGCATAAATATATGTATAAGCTTAGCGAACACTTAGCTATCGGCAATGAAGCCGTGATAAAAATTGCTTATGATGCAGCATGTTATACCTTGCCTTTCTTTACAGCGCTTCGACAAATCCAACAAAAGTACCCACAAACACAAATGCAGATTTTTGGTGAATATCGCTTACATGTATTTGATAGACTTCGTGAAGGAAAAATTGATTTAGCGATTGCGCCCTGGAGTCCAATGTTTATGAGTTATGGTAACTTCGAAACATTCGCTTATTCGAATTTTAAGCTGGTCCCTATGGTTAGCAGACGCTTGATTGAAGACCTCGGATACCCACCGAAAACAAAAACTGATTTGGAAAAAATCCCCATGCTCGTGCCAGAAAAACTTGCATTTAATATTCGTCCTGAGCAATTTTTTTCGATTACAGGCAGACAAAGAGTCAAAGTGAATGATAGTTTAACGCAAAAAAATCTGCTGATGGCTGGTCTAGGTTGGGGGCTGCTGCCTGAATTTATGGCAAAGCACGAGCTGGAAACTGGTGAGCTCGTGGAAATATCCATCCCAGAAGCCGTTGTAAAAATTCATGGAGAGATCCACATTGTCCGCAATCGAGATGTCCCACTTGGTCCTGTTGCCCAGGAAATCTGGGAACTGTTCCGACAGCAGTCAACGATTCAACCAGACATAAAGATTTAAGAAAAGTAAGATAAAAGAAAAAGACTGAAAGACAATACTATGCAAAAATCGATTCTCATCACTGGCTGCTCAAGCGGCATCGGTTACTACTGTGCCAAGGCACTTGCAGATGAAGGCTATCATGTCCTTGCAACTGCAAGAAAAAAAGAAGATGTTGAGCGACTCAAGTCAGAAGGTTTAACAAGTTTTCAGCTTGATTTATGTGATACCCAGTCCATTCATCGTGCTGTAGAGTGGGCCTTGCAAGAGACGAATCATAACCTCTATGCACTTTTTAACAACGGCGCTTATGGCCAACCTGGTGCTGTGGAAGACATCCCAACAGATGCGCTCCGAGCGCAATTCGAAGCAAACTTCTTTGGCTGGCATGAGCTTACATGCTTACTTATCCCGCATTTGATGGGACACGAGAGTGCTCGAATTATCCAAAACAGTTCAGTACTTGGCTTTGTCGCGATGCCTTTTCGAGGTGCTTACAATGCCAGTAAATTCGCTATCGAGGGCCTTACTGATACATTAAGATTGGAACTCAAAGATACAGGTGTGAAAGTCTGTTTGATTGAGCCTGGCCCGATTTTGTCCAAATTTCGTAAAAACGCGCTCATTGCGCTCAAAGAAAACATTGATATCGGCAACAGCCGACATGAAGAAGGCTATCGCCAAGCCATCGCCAGACTAGAAAAAGAAGGCCCGTCAATGGCATTTACGCTTGGCCCAGAGGCGGTGCTGAGCAAATTGAAGCACGCGCTGGAGAGTGAACACCCCAAGGCACGATATTATGTGACAGTCCCCACTTATTTAATGGGCTACCTAAAGCGGATTTTGCCAACAAAAATGATGGATCACATTTTGGGCCGCTCGAAGTAACCCATAGATTTAAAGCATTTAAAAAGAATAAGTTAAATGTGCCAGTATGTCGGTTTATTCTTGTATTTTGATGTAGATCACTTCCCAAGGATTGACAATCCAAACCGAATATTGGTACATTTCTCACCACAAAATACATCATTATTATGTATATCGAACCATTTCATGAAAAATGGTCTAAAAATAAGATTTTAATAAAAATACTCCCGTCAAAAACCTGGCTCAATGTGTTGCTTAGATTTGTCAGCCCAGTGATAGCTCTAAATCAGCGATAAAAAACTAACGTTTGTGTCTTGCCATCAATCTGTAAAGCCTCAGTGAATTGGTGACTTGATAGGCATTAATCCGTCTGTTTTTTTACAAAATAAGTTAAGGTTTTGCACCTTTCCTTTTTGATACTTGGTGTACCCTAAGAAAGGAATAGAAATAATGTCAATTGTACGATTTGAAAGCCTAGGGGCTTTTTTCCCTGAAAGAATAATGTCTACCAATGAACTCATGAACTCCATGGTTAATCCACAACCAATCAACGTTGAGGAAATCACTGGGATCAAGAATAGGCGTATCCTCCAACCCCACGAAAACTCCCTTTCTGCTGCTGTAGAAGCAGTCAATAATTGCCTGAAAAATTCTAGTTATCAACCAGAAGATATTGATATCGTGATCTCCGGTTCCATCTCTCGCACACGCGTTGCAGGCAGTCAACAACATTTCGACCCTGCGCTGAGTCTGTTTATCAAAAAAGAAGTTGGACTCAAAAATGCCATTCATTTTGATGTATCGAATGCCTGCTCTGGGATGATGACTGGTGTCCACTTTCTTAGCAAAATGATCCAAGCGGGTGTCGTTAAAAATGGCATTGTCGTCAGCGGTGAACAAATTAGTACAATTTCTGAAACAGCAGCGAGAGAAATCGAAAACCCGCAAGATCCGCAATTTGGTTCCTTGACGGTTGGAGATTCTGGTGCCGCTGTGATCCTAGATGGCAAAGGAGATGCTGATAATAAAATCGATTACATCGAACTCACGACTTGTGCAGAATATTCAGAATTATGCATCGGTAAACCCAGTCAAAAAACACCGGGCTACGCTTTATACACCCATAATTCAGAAATGCATAAGAAAAGCCGCCTGATGATGTGGCCTATGTTCCAAAAAGAACTACTCCACAAACAAGGCCGAACGTTCCAAGGCGAAGACTACGATTACATCATCCAACACCAAGTCGGTGCCAAATTTGTTGACCGAATCAACGCACTGGGTGAAAAAGCATTTGAAGCAAGCATGCCACAGAATATTAATTGCTTGGAGGAAATGGGCAATACAGCAACCACATCCCACTTTATTGCGCTGCACTCTCATATCCAAAACAACAATCTCAAGCCAAGAACAAAGTTCTTATTGGTCCCAGCGGCATCTGGTCTAGTTACAGGTTGTCTGTCTGCAACCATTTCTCATTTGGGGGCCGCAGCATGAATACGATCATTAAAGCAACTGGTATAAGTGTTGATCCCTCGATTCATAGTGCAATTGAACATGCGGTTCGCGCCGCAAAACACTGTATTGAGAATGCTGGAATTGACGTTCAAGACATTAGCTACCTGCTCAATGTTGGCATTTATCGCGATCAGAATATCGTCGAGCCTTCGATTGGTGCGCTCATTCAAAAAGGGATTGGGTTAAACCCTGACTTTTTGCGGTTTCCTGTGGATAGCACCGCATTTTCAACCGATTTGATGAACGGCGCATCGGGTGCACTCAATGCCATGCAAGTTGCGGATGCTTTGTTCAAAACAGGGTTAAAAGGCTATGTACTCGTTGTTTCCAGTGATGCCCACCCATCGGGGGAACCCGCAGATGGTTTTCCTGTTCAGCCTGCGGGTGCTGCATTTTTACTTGCGCCGTCAGAAGAAAAAGGCGGATTCCAACACTTCCAGTTTCATGACACACAGGACGCCTATATCGGCCAGTCCAGCTATGTCGACTTTAAAAAACATGGGACAGAAGCAAGTCATACAATCACGATTGATACTGACGAAAACTTCTACCGAGATCTCAAGCAGTTTGCAGTAGATAAAGCCCGTCAATTTATTCATGAGAATCACGTTGATCTCAATCAAACTGCGATTGTAGCACCTGCTTTTGATGCAGAATTTGCAAATGATGTCGCAAGAGAAGTCGGTGCAACACAAGACAAAATAGTTGATGTTTGGGAAAAGTGCGGTAATCCACATACATCGACTTTCGGGATTGGCTATCACTTGTTACAAGAAAGCCAAAAACATAAAGACTGTCGACAGGTGCTGTTCATCGGTGCAGGTGCAGGATTAAGTACCAGTTGTGCTTTGTATCAATGTGCGTGAGTAACTGCTGATGACCCAGGCTAAACCTCATACAAACTTATCTCAAGAGAAGTTCCACCCGGCATCATTGCTGCGCGAAATCGCGCAGCAACAACCGGACAAAAAGGCATTGATTGTTTCTAAGTGCTCTTTGATGACCAGAAACTACCATGATCATGCCATCACATATTCTGATCTGGAGAAAGCCTCTGACCATGTTGCCAGCCAGCTTTTAGCCTCTGGCATCAAGCAAGGTGATAAAACGATATTTATGCTCAAAGCCAGTCATGAATTGTTTGTTTATTTCTTTGCACTACTCAAAATCGGTGCGATCCCGATACTTGTTGACCCAGGTATGGGGTTGAAGAGAATGCTACACTGTTATCGCTCTGTTGGGGCCAGCGCATTTGTTGGTATTCCGATTGCAAACCATATTCGGCGATTACTGCCTCGATTTTTTCGTTCCATTCATGCTTCCGTCACGGTAAAGCCTATTGCATGGGATAAACTCAGTCGACTCAACTTAAAAGCGCCGAAGAAGTTTGTGTTTCCCCTCACCCCCAAAACACAAAATGATCTGGCTCTGATTAGTTTTACAACTGGCAGTACCGGGCCTGCAAAGGGCGTCGAGTACTCATATGGTATGGTCCATGCCATGAAACAGATGATCCAGTCTCATTACGCATTCACCTCAAACGATGTGCAATTCCTAACATCACCGTTTTTTGGTGTTCTTGGTTTCATGATGGGAAAAACCTGTATTCTCCCGGATATGAACCCTGCCAAACCCGCCAGCGCATCACCAAAGATTCTGGTGGACACGATCCGGCGCTATCAGGCAACAGCAATGTTTGCATCCCCAGCGCTCTTGAATACGCTTGGACACTATGCAGAAAAGCACAGTATCTCTTTACCGTCTTTGCTGGTTGTCAGCTCTGGAGGCGCACCCATGACAAGAGATACCATGCAGCGTTTTCGCAAGGTGCTGACACAAAAGGCAAAATTCGATACGACTTGGGGGACAACAGAAGGGTTGCCATTAACTTCCATTCAGATTGAAACCTTATTGAATGAAACCTCATTCGATATGCAAAATGGCTTAGGTACTTGTATTGGTCAGCCAGTTTCTCCTGTGCAGGTACATGCTGTCCAGCTCAGTGAACAGCCAATTCCAACAATCGAAAAGGCTCAAATTTGTGCGCCTGGGGAAGTTGGAGAATTAATTGTACAGGGACCGAATATCAGTGCTCATTATCATGATCAACCCGAGTTCGATGCTGTACACAAGATTAAAGATGGGGCCCAGATTTGGCATCGGACAGGCGATCTTGGCTGGATCGATGCAAAAGGCCGTATCTGGTTCTGTGGTCGCAAAAGTCACCAAGTCAGCATTCAAGGAAAAGTGATCAATTCAGTACAAATTGAAGGGATTGTTAACTCGCACCCGTTTGTCTATCGCAGTGCACTCACATCCGCAACCATGGGACAAGAAAAGATAGCTGTCATCTGTATTGAATTGAATCAACGCATGACAAAACACACACGGATGAGAGTCGAAAGAGAGATCCGACATAAACTTTCTCAACATAGGATGACACGTACGATTGATACCCTTTTATTTCCCCCAAAATTTCCTGTCGATATTCGACACAATGCCAAAATCGACCGAGGTGCATTGGGGATTTGGGCCACAAAACACCTGAAGCAACGGGGAGGCCTCAATGGCTAAGTTTCAATGGCATTGGAGCATGTTTGTCCCCTTATTCGGCTGGATTTACTTGCTCATCGGGAGTATCAGTCCGTTTACCCACCCCATGCTGATTGCACTTTGGTGGGTTGATCTTTTCCTCAGTGTTGTCGTCCACCTTGGGCAGATCCCTCTGGCGTTGCGCCGTGCATCACCCCTTGGTTTTCGTCATTCACAGACCTGTATTTATACCTTTATTTTCGGAGCGACCTGGTGGAAAACAATATGAATCGGCCTCGCCTTCTGATTACAGGCGCTTCTGGATTTCTAGGCAGTCATATTGTTGATTTAGCCTTGGAACAAGCATATCCTGTTCGTGTCATTGCACGACCATCCAGCCAACTGGCATATCTTGAAAGTTTTGGGTCCAACATTGAAATACACATTGGTGACTTTCAGGATGAAGATTTTCTTGAACAAGCGATGCAAGATATTGATGTGGTGATACATTCAGCAGCTAGAGTCTCTGATATTGGGCAATACTCGCTATTTTATGTTGATAATGTTTCAATGACAGAGAAACTTCTTCTCTGTGCAAAACGTCAAGCCGTTTCTCGGTTCGTCTTCGTCAGTAGCCCAAGTGTTGTCGCAGAATTAAAAGATCAGTTCAATATTGATGAGACCTACCCTTACCCACGAAAAGCACTCAATGAATATTGCGAAACCAAAGCGATTGCTGAACAACGCGTGCTTCGTGCAAATACTTGTCAATTCACCACATGTGCACTGCGGCCGCGCGGGATTTGGGGACCTCGTGATTTTTCTGGACCTTTTGCTAAATTTCTCAAAAAAATGCACCAAGGTAAACTCAAAAACGTCGCCGGAAATAAGTCGGTTTTCTCATCGATGTGTCATGCCAAAAATGCGGCTTCAGCTTGTTTACTCGCGACTACTGCATCGCACATTGGCGGGAAAGCTTATTTCATCACCGATGAAACGCCCATTGAAGTCTGGCCTTTTGCTGATCAACTCGCTGCGCAATTCCAAATCCCAGGTGTGAAAGGGCATGTCCCCCAGCCTGTATTAAAAGCACTGATCCCAACGATAGAAACAATTTGGCAGATCCCATATTTGAAGCGGCGTTACTCGCCACCAGCCAGCAGATATGCTGTCGGCCTTGTTCAATATAGTGCGACGTATAATATTGATCGTGCGAAGCAGGATTTAGGTTACTTCCCCACTATATCCACAAATCAGGGCCTTGAAGATTTTCATCAATGGGTCTCTGATATGGGTGGTCTCGACACTTACCTAATGCAAGTGAAGTAAGGAGTAGTGAATGCGTAGCCCAATTGCACAATATTCACGGCCGATCAGTGTAAATGAACATCTCTATCTGGCTTCAGGACAGGCTTTCTCAGGATTTGTCATACAACTCATGATCGAGGGGGTTGGTAACATTGATGAGAAGTCGATGAAACAGGCTGTCAATCTGGCGGCAGAGCGAAATCCAGGGATCCGCCTAAGACGTGCGGGAAAATACTGGGTCTCCGACGGTCCCCTCCCACAAGTTATCACAGAAGAAGGACAACAAGGAACACAACCGGAATTCAATCCATTGCTTCAACTGCCCCACGAACTCGATCCAACAACAGGCCCTACTTGCGAAGTAAGAATTGTGCGACATGCTCCGAGAACCTGGGTGATTTTCCGTGCACTGCATGCTGTCATGGATGGCCAAGGTTTACTCCAATTCGCTAAAGCCGTTTTTGAAGCATTACGCGGAGAGCCTTGCTCAGAATCATTCAGTCTGATCACCGATGATTCGGGGCGAAAATTGCTAAATACGAGTACCAAAAACAAAACGACTCTCAAAGCTGTTCATTCAGGTCCAAGAAGTCAATCTGTTGATGGTCAATTCCATTTTGCAATGCGACAACTCAACCTATCGCACCCTGCTATGATTGCAAAACTGAGCCTCGGTATAGAAGCCGAAATCATGCAAAAGGACGCTGATCTTGGATGCTTAATGGTTCCTGTCGATTTTCGTTCTGTTCTCCCCAAACATCATCAACAGTCTATGGCGAACTTGAGCCTGCCTGCTTTCTTACCCCTCTCCAAAGGTCAAAGTTGGCAATCGCGCTCAGACACCTTGCTCAAACAAATCCAGTCAAAATCCTATATTGCGTATGGAGAATCGGATCATTGGTGCCACACCCTGCCTCATCGACTCTTGAGTTGGGTGCTGAAAAAGCGTTGGCTCAAACAAATGAAGTCTGGCAAATATATGGTGTCGTCGGTCGTCTCTCATATTGGTCGAATTTATTTAAGCCAGTTTGATACATCTCAATTTCAAGCCACACGCGTTCTTTCTGTCCCTTGTGAAATTCCAATTGCACCATTTTCTATTGTCCTTGTCGAAAATGTGCATCGAGATGATACCGTCACAACACAGTTATGTTTGATTACGCAGTCAGCAATCTATGCTGATCCGCAAGCGTTACTGGATCGTATACTGCAAAGCTCGGGATTCGAACTCCCTCGCGTTTATTCTGCGCCTAGTTCTAAAGTGTCTGAGAAGCGCCTCGGTGAAGTAAAGACACTTCATCAATTGTTCGAATCCCAAGTATTGCAAACCCCTTCGCAGCCGTGTCTGACTTGGCAAGAAGCAACTTTGGACTATGCTACGGTGAATCAAAGGGCGAACCAGCTTGCACATTGGCTCCGTCTAGAAGGGCTTGAAACAGGAACGATTGTTGGCGTAAATTTACCACGCTCTTTTGAACAAGTCATTGCTATTCTGGCGACCTTAAAGGCTGGCGGGATTTATTTACCGTTGGATCCAAACCTCCCTGAAGCTAGACTCAATTACTTGTTAGAAAACAGTCAAGTTGAATGGGTATTTACAACACAGCACACATTATCAACAAATCTCAGCCTTAAACACCCAATCTTTATTAATGAAATCAAGCAAGCAACGCAGCAGCTACCCATTGAAAATATTGAAACAAAGTGGCATAGCGATCAACCGTGTTACCTCCTTTACACATCTGGATCTACAGGTGCTCCAAAAGGTGTCCTTAATACCCATTCAGGTGTCGTAAATCACTTCTTGTGGATGAAACAGCAACTCAACTTAGGCCCCGATGATGCAACTTTACAAAAAACGCCGATGAGCTTTGATGCCTCACTCTTGGAAATTTTCCTTCCTTTGCAGTGTGGTGCTCGTGTGGTCATTTCCCATGAAGAAAAACAAAATGATCCCTACCATCTTTGTGATTTGATGGTGAAACATCAGGTGACATTTCTCAGTATCGTCCCTTCAATTTTAGATAGTTTGCTGGATGTACTTGAAGAAGAAAGATTACCACCACTGAATCAGTTTTTAGTGGGCGGTGAAGCATTCAGCACAACTTTGTATCGTAAAATACAAAAGCAATTCCCGCATGCAGAAATCTACAACTTTTACGGCCCTGCGGAAGCTGCGATTGATTCGTTCGTGTTTCATTGCTCCTACCCATTCGATACCTATGATGTCCCCATTGGCCGACCTATCGCAAATATGGAAGCATTTGTTGTCGATCATCAGCTACAACCTCTCCCACCAGGTGAGGTTGGGGAGTTGATTATTGCTGGTGTGGGGGTTAGTGCAGGCTATTGGCGTCAGTCAGCTCTGAGTGCAGAGAAATTCATAGCCCACCCATTTCACCCAAACAGCCCATGGAAAGCTTATCGAACTGGGGATTGCGTAAAACAACTGCCATGTGGAAACTTCCTGTTTATCGGTCGTCAGGATGGACAAGTGAAAATAAGAGGTGTGCGCATTGAGCTTGGAGAAATCGAACATCAGCTTGAGCAAGTCCCATGGATCAAACAAGCTGTGGTCATCGCAAAACCCAGTCATGGCCAGCAAGTACTACACGCCTATTTTACAACGACTAAAGATGTTTGCACTGAGCAAGAAGGATCTCTTCGGTCTTTATTCGCGAATGATTTACCACCGTATATGATCCCTGCGGCTTTTGTTCGACTCAATCAAATGCCACTGAATAGTAGTGGTAAGGTCGATCGCAAAGCATTATCGATAAAGCATAGTAAAAGCACAAAGCAAACTGATTCATCAACAATCAATAGTTGTTCTCTGAAAAATAGCTGGTCTGCGGAAGAATTAAGAATGGCGAATATCTGGCAACGCCTTCTCAAGCAGCCTATCCAATCAGACAGTGATTTCTTTTTGCTCGGTGGCAACTCAATGCTCGCGATCAGGTTATTTACGGATATTGAGTCTGAGTTTGGACTGACACTAAAACCAAGCCTGATATTTGAGCATTCCGATTTTGCTGCTTTTGCAAAAGCAACCGGTACTGATTGACCTTTGAAATCCACATTGTTGCTGCTAAGAAGTCAAAAGAGAATGCCTTCTCAGCAGCAATTTCTGCTTGCCCTAATGCTTTACCGGAAGGTAGCCAATGAACATCTTCACGATTTCATCCAACTCCTTACTTTTCTGCATTCGATAGAGTTGATTATTAAATTCTTGTAGAAAGTCTCGCTTAAAATGATACTGCCCATTATCGGCATCGGTCAGCGCTAAATATACGGGATCAGATGAAAGAACGAGAACCTCTTGAATTGTGTATTGCTGTCCTTGCTTTATTTTTTTGCTCTTCAACATTCGTTGTAATTCCCAAGCAAATGACAAACGATTCACCATATAACAATCGGAACGTCCGTAGATCAACATCACTATATTTTGCTCTGTTGTTTTGGCTTCTTGTAATTTAATCTTCCCCTTTTCAACAAGGTATCGAAATTTCGGACCACCAAATCCATCATACCCTGTGTTATTGCCAATCACTAACCCATGAAAGTCATCCGGCCATATCTTGCGTGAACTTTCCATGACCTTGTTTCGACACATCAAGATCACAAACTCTTCCATCATCGGAATCGAATATGGCCAAACATAATCCCAGTCATAACCATGATAATACGGGGGTGCAAACCCGAATGCTTCTCCTGACTTTACTTTCGCTTTCACACGTTGCCAAGGAGCGGGAATAATCTTCATCTTATAACCGCGCATCTTACTTGAAATACGACGGAGCACTTCAACATACACACCTTGAGCGACACCATTCACTTCATAAGTGTACGGAGGGTGAGAGTCATTCACCCAGATATCGACAGTTCTTTCTTTGCTATTACTAGATGAAATATGAAGAAGAAAAAGTAGTAATAGCGATCTGAAAAGCATGGGTTGCTGCGAAAAGATTAAGTGTCATTAGAGTCAAGTATAGGCCATCCATTAAACTCCTTTCATCCAGGTGCTTTGATAGAAAGTATCATGGAGATTATGGTGCATCCATGCAACCAACCTATTTAGACTCTGAGTCCATGTTGAAGATGAAGCTCATCATTTTAATGAATGAGCATCTCAATTCTTCTCAAGTAATACAATTGAGTACTTTTTCCATACTTTTTACTGAATAAATGTTATCAACTAACCTTTAAATATTCGTCATCGTATTGGAGGTATTCAAGGTGGCATTTTACTATATCGGTTTGCTTATCGCTGTTGCAGGCTGGGTTTGGATGCTGATTATTGCTTTTAAAAATGATCAGATCCTATGGGGAGTTGGTATTCTATTCTTTGGAATTGTTGGGATCCTTTATGGAATATTAAATTGGAATCGCGCAAAAGAGCCCTTTATCATGATCGTTGTTGGGACGATAATCGTATTCTTTGCTATCTCGAATATGACACCAACAGAAATCCAAATGTTGGAAAATTAACTGAAGCGCGTCCGATAACGCTTTACGCTCTTATCCCCTCACTGAGCGTCGAGTCTTCATGTTGCGTTTCTTTTACTTTTAGCACAATTGAAATCCCAGTTTCTTCATACGAGACTAACCGATTTGAGCCAGATTGCATTGTTTGATTTAATGTCAGAAAATCCGGTGTGTTTTTCCCCGTGCCAGGATCCATCAGACTCCCATCTGGCCGTTTCATCACCCAATGTAGCCCAGCAGGTGCTCCAAATAACTTCACGGCTAAAACACTCATTTGCCGCTCGTCATTTTCCAGTTCTTTTGGTCCATATTGATGCACTGATTTTTCATACTTAGGAAGTCGCCCAGCTGCATCAGGGTAAAAATAACTAATTGAATTGTCATAAAACTCCGATGCAAGGTAAACCTCTGATTCAAGTGCCAGTAAAGTTGCCGCAGTGACAATATGATGGGGCATGGAATAACCTGCTAATTTCAACTTTTCCGAAGATTGTTCTTCCCAGTTCAAGCCACTCGTGATCCGGTAAATTATGCTTTCGCAATGCTGATTCAGCGTCAGCTCTTCTTCACCGATCACTTCCAGTTGCGAGCCTTTCAATAGTGGTAGCTTTTCTACGCCGAGTTCTTTTGCAGCACATAGCAAACTCACCGCACCACTTGAATGCTCATAAGTTTGTTGTTTTGAAACGTATAATGAATCTTTTGTTTTCATCGGACTTATATCACCATGCCAGCTTCCCCTATATATTAGCCCTATTTTATTAGAAAAATATTGATTTAAAATCAATCAAGTCAAATCAACATTCGATTCAATCGCTAATATTCATCAATTCAAGATGGATCGTTTCAATCTAAAAACTAAACTACATACATCATATCCCGATGAAGGCAATATATGATGGGCGAAGATAAAAAACTCTCTGGATGTCCCGTAATGCATGGTGGAAACACACGTGTTGGCGGACGTGGTACTCAAAATAAAGATTGGTGGCCGAGCCAACTCAATCTAAAAATCCTGCATCAAAATGACACAAAGTCAAACCCTTACGAACAGGATTTTAATTATGCGGATGCATTCAATAAACTCGATTATCAAGCACTGAAGCGAGACATTGAAACCGCTCTCAAAACCTCACAAGATTGGTGGCCTGCTGACTACGGTCATTATGGACCCCTCATGGTCAGGATGACTTGGCATGCTGCTGGCACATACAGAACGGCAGATGGTCGTGGTGGTGGTTGCAATGGTAACCAACGTTTCCCACCACTCAATAGTTGGCCAGATAACGGAAATCTAGACAAAGCGAGACGTATCCTGTGGCCAGTCAAACAGAAATACGGTCAAAGCCTCTCATGGGCAGACTTACTCATCCTAGCTGGGAATGTCGCTATTGAATCTATGGGCCTCAAAACCTTTGGATTCGGCGGTGGTCGAGAAGATATCTGGGAACCCGAAGAAGATATTTATTGGGGGACTGAAGAGGAATGGCTCGACAACAAACGTTACAGTGGTGACCGTGATCTCGAAGCCCCGCTTGCAGCTGTGCAAATGGGCCTGATTTATGTCAATCCCGAAGGGCCAGATGGTCAACCCGATCCGATTGCTTCTGGCCGTGATGTTCGAGAGACTTTCGCCCGCATGGCAATGAATGACTACGAGACCGTCGCTTTGACCGCAGGGGGACATACATTTGGCAAAGCGCATGGCGCAGGTGATGCTGCACATGTTGGTCCCGACCCAGAAACAGCACCGATAGAAGAGCAAGGTTTTGGATGGAAAAGTAGTTACAAAAGCGGAAAATCCAGTGATACGATCACAAGTGGCATTGAAGGCGCGTGGACACCCACACCAATCCAGTGGGATAACACCTATTTTGAAATGCTGCTTGGTTATGATTGGGAGCTGAGCAAAAGTCCGGCAGGTGCAAATCAGTGGATCCCTAAAAATCTTGCTCCAGAACATCATGCGCCTGATGCAGGTGATGACAGTAAGAAAGTTGGTCTCATGATGACAACTGCGGATATGTCGATGCGAGAAGATCCTGCTTATCGGAAAATTTCTGAGCAATTTAGACAAAACCCCGGTGAGTTTGCAGATGCATTTGCGCGAGCTTGGTTCAAATTAACGCATCGTGATATGGGGCCAAAATGCCGCTATTTAGGACCAGAAGTCCCGGATGAAGACTTAATCTGGCAAGATCCAATCCCAGCTGTCAATCATCCGTTGGTCAATGATAGTGATATTGCAAATCTCAAACAAGAGATTCTAAATACAGGAATGACTGTCTCTGAACTCGTTTACACGGCTTGGTCATCTGCGGGTACTTACCGTGGTTCTGATCATCGTGGTGGCGCAAATGGGTCAAGAATTCGTTTATCCCCACAAATCGATTGGGAAGTGAATCAACCCACACAATTGAAAAAGGTATTAGCAGCTTACGAAGGAGTTCAGCAAAAGTTTGCCGGTTCTCAATCTGATGGAAAAACCATTTCTATTGCAGATCTGATTGTCCTTGGTGGATGCGCTGGCATTGAAAAAGCAGCAAAAGATGCAGGTTGCTCAGTCACGGTTCCGTTCCGTCCAGGTCGAATGGATGCAACCGCAGCGCAAACAGATGCTGAATCGTTCGATGTATTAGAACCGATCGCTGATGGTTTTCGGAATTACGCAAAGCAAAAGTACAGTGTCACGACGGAAGAGTTGCTTGTCGATCGAGCACAATTGCTCACCCTCACGGCGAAAGAGATGACTGTGCTTATTGGTGGAATGCGTGTTCTCAATGCCAATTATGCTCAAACAAAGCATGGTGTTCTTACCCAAAACCCAGGGCAATTGACGAATGACTTTTTCACCAATTTGCTTGATATGGGCACAGAATGGACTCCAACTTCCAATGACGCAGAGACTTTTGAAGGCAAAGATCGTCAATCCGGCCAAGTGAAATGGACTGCAACCCGGGTTGACTTAATCTTCGGCTCCAATTCGCAATTACGTGCCATTGCTGAGGTCTATGCATGTGAGGATGCCAAAGATAAATTCGTCAATGATTTTATCGCCGCTTGGGTCAAGGTGATGAATGCGGATCGATTTGATTAGCGACGAAAATAAACTGACTTGAAAGGGCGCAATGCGCCCTTTTTTATTTGAGTTTAACAGGCTGAATACAAAAGAAAGACTGCTCGATTTGCCTATCTTGGTTGATGCGTACAAAATATGAAAACCTACTCAAGGAACAAAACAACAATGAAATCTCGATACCTCTTTCCAACATTAATTACCCTACTCAGTTTTTGGCTGATGCCAACCCAAGTCTTTGCAACACAAAACAACTCGGAGCAACAACTTCAGGCCGGCTACTATCACTTTCAAATCGGCAGTGTACCTGTGATTGCTTTATCCGATGGAACAATGAAACTCAATACGAGCCTATTGAATGCACCAGAGGATAAAGTCGCTCATTTACTCAAGCATGCTTATGCAAAAAACCCGATCGATACATCAGTGAATGCCTATTTGATTTTACTCGGGCAAAAACGAGTACTCATTGATGCAGGGACAGGACCGCATTACGGGCCGACACTGGGTAAATTACCAATCAGCTTAAGTAATGCAGGCTTTAAACCAGAAGACATTACAGATATTTGTATTACTCACATGCACCTCGATCATATCGGTGGAATGACGAAAGATAAAAAACGGGTCTTCCCCAATGCGACTATTCATATTGAAAAACAGGAGTTCGAATTTTGGACTTCTCAGAGCGAAAAAGAAAAAGCACCAAAAGCACTTCAACAACGTTTCACAAAAGCAACACAAGTGCTGATGCCTTATAAAGAAGCAAATAAAGTCGCATTGTTTGACGGTAAAAAGCAGCTGTTTGATGGATTAACTGCGATACCAATGCGAGGACATACACCAGGCCACAGTTTCTATCAGTTACAAAACGATCAGGATAAACTTATGTTTTGGGGAGACATTATGCATGTTGCCCCTGTACAGTTTTCAAAGCCGGATATCACCATCAAATTTGATATCAATCCGAAGGCCGCTGCGCCAAAACGCATAGAGGCTTTTCTTGATGCAGCAAAAACAGGGTTTAAAGTTGCACCAACACATTTATCTTTTCCAGGGGTTGGACAAATTAGACAAGACGGTGACCATTATCATTGGTATCCCATCCTATATACGAATGATGCTACCCCTCAAACTTAAATATGGATCACGTCATGATAAATACAAATAAAGTACACGCAGGTAGTCTATTTGAAAGCATTGAAGTGTCGACACTTGATGGCTCTACGATCCTGTTAGGTGAACCCGAAGACGGGTATTGGCAAGCCATTTTTGTCTATCGCGGACAACATTGCCCATTATGTACAAAATATCTCAATGAAATCACCGACTATATAGCAGAGTTTGAACAAGCAAAAGTGAAAGTCGTTGCGGTATCCGCAGACTCCAAAGCCCAACTCACTTCTCACTTGGAAAAACTTGAAATTAATTTTCCCATTGCCTACGGGTTAACCCTAGCTCAAATGCAGGCCTTGGGTGTTTATATCTCGCACCCAAGGTCAGCTCAGGAAACAGATCACCCCTTTGCAGAACCTGGCGTATTTATTATTAATGAAAAGAAAGAATTGCATGTCGTAGATATTTCGAATAACCCATTTGTTCGACCTGAGTTGAGTGCATTATGCAGAGGTCTTGCTTGGATCAAAGATCCGGACAATCACTACCCTATTCGTGGAACGTATCAATAAAACGTATAAAAAAACCAAAAAGTTAGCACTTTAGGGTTAATTGAGTCATTTTTCATTCAAAAAACTGTAATAAACTTCCACTAATGTAGCTGGCAATAATCTATCAAGGAGATTTGATATGCCAGCTCAGTCGATAAGAAATAAGATTTACATATTCAGTACACTCTTGTGGTTTAGTTTTTCTCCAGTTTGTTTAGCCAAAATAGAAAATCATCACTGGGAAAATGAAACAAAACCACTATTTATCTCTCATGATGGTCAGTCAGTGACAGACCTAGAGACAAACATCTATGACTACAATATCATTCGCCCAACTGAAGAGTCACAAAACACTTTTTCTTATCGTCAAGCCATCGTACAAGGCTTGATTGATGCGAAATTGCGGCATATGGAACGTCTGTTTAGGCAAATGGAGTACTGGCAAGTCCAAAAAGTCGATGAAGATAATCAGTATCCCTCACGGATTGATACGCTTTACCAAACTTATACGATCAAAAAGACTGAAGCCGATCTCACTTGTGAGCTTCCTTGGTGGAACCTTCCTGGTCTAATTGCTTGCCCTATCCTTCAAAGCCAAAAAAATGCAGCATACGAAACCTATGACGCTTTGAAAAAAGAAAGAGAAGACAGAATTGCAGTCACCAAAGCCATGATTGCCCATGCAAAAGGTTCACAGTGGCATCAGTTACATCAACTTTGGGCCAACAATGATAAAACTCATTTTGTTGCTTTACTCAGAGAAGAAAGTCAATCACTTGCTGAGCTTAAATCACTCAAAAATGGGTACGAGAATAGTGTTGAAGCAGACCACAAAGCCTATCTCAAAGCCCTTCAAGATTATATGGAAGAAACATCACCAGAAAATGTGCTACTCCATGCAGTTGAAGACATCCCCCTTATAGGACCAGAGGTTCGACATATTGCGGAATATGCTAACCATCCGAATAGTAAAAACCTCCGCAGAATGTTACTTGGGCTTGCAGGCCCTGTGGGAGAAGCTGTCGAGGGTGGTATAGAGCTTGCAACTGAAGATTCAGCCCTTAGCCCCGGTACACGTCAATTTTTGCACGATGTACTCACTGACCTGAATGAAGACCATACCGTCGGGGAAGCACTGGAAGATATTGTGTCCGATGCTATCAATGATCTCGGCGATGAGGTGATAGAAAGCATTCGCCAAGCTGGGTTATGGCGCGAAAATAATCAAGAAATAGAGGTACTCAAGATCCCTTATGATGGCATCGTTGATGTCCGTGCTCAAAGTGATACTGTACCTTATGATCCTTGGCGCGCAGGTTTTGACAGTGCTGAAAGGTTCCGGTCCAAATTCAAGCCTGCCAATGTTCAATATCTTCGTGATGCCATCAATCCACTTAGCTTTGAATTGCCTTCAATGGATAGTCTAATCTCAGCAAGCCATAGCTCTCACTTTTTACAGTCCCTCGAAGCAATTTTTACGCATAGTTTTGGGCAAGACTTTACGCATGCAGCAAAGCAAAATCCAACTTATCAACATTGGACAAAGGCTGAGATCACTCAAGAGATCTATCAAGTGATTGTAGATCCTGCCTATGAAGCACAACGAATTGCTTACTGGGTCAGCTCTGATGTCCTCGGCCAACGACCTGCTGGGCTTTTGTATGATAACAATCATGCCATGATAGTTTTAAATCGTGACCTTGTTGACTCACAAGAGGAAGATATCGCGAAGTTTTACTACGAAGAGCTTGGGCATATGGTCAATTGGTGGCGTTGTAAAATTTTTGAGGTTGATATAAGCCATTGCGCTGTCCAAGGTGATGCAGGCGCTCGCTTTCGAGATGCCGTGTTAGTTGAAACGTCGTTACATCAGACTTCTTTTGAAAATCTTTTAACACACCTGCCCAGTCATGAAGCTGTTGATCGTGTGGCAGTGAAATTCGCAAATAATACTTTTGCTGAACTGGAAGGTTGGCCCAATTACTACACAATCAATGATCATATTGCCGCAGGCGGAAAATTCAATTTCTTGATGCGCCTTGGTTTAGATGTTACCAGCGAAGAATTGCAATTTATTAGTGATGAAATCGATCTGGAAATTGCCATCTCAACGCCTAGTCCAGCGATGAAAGGCAATCCATGGAAACAATCAGAGAATAATTATTGCCAAACTGATGAACAAACAGACTGTAATATGCCAACCATGTGGGTTTCGGTTGCTTTTCGTGATGCGATAAAGATGTCAGTAGCAAAGCTTCCACAAGTTAAAAATAGCCAATTCTCCAAAACTGGTTTTGACCTTTCCCCACGTCTTGTTCGTAAGCATGCAGGAAAGCTACCTTTCCAACTCCAATCAGTGAAGAGTACACAATGGAAGTACCACTCTGATTTTAATATTTATGCCAAGAAGTTTACAGCTGGGCTAGAGTCTAAGCTCGACCTATGGAAAATGAGCCATGCAATTGCCAAGAAAAGCCCAAGTAAAATCCATAAACCAGAAATCGCTTTAAAAGCAACACCTGCATCTGGGAGTTACCTTGTTGAAATAGCCACACGTGATAAAGCGGACTTTGCAGGATGGCTTGCCGCCGATATAACATCTAATGTCGCTGGATGTGCTGCGGGTTTTGCCATTGGTGTTGTCACGGAAGAAGACCCCGTTTTACTCTGCCATGGTGTTTCTGAGATGGCCGAGGCAGTTGAAACTGCATTTCAAGCACTGGATAAAAAACCGACCTTACTCTTTGAAGCAGATAGTAATGTCACGTTGCCAGTTTCTTTAGAGTACAAGTATGCAACAAGTGGAGAGAAATTATGGGGGAACTCACAACCTGGCCATACAGGTTACCAATCGGGTCGCGTTCTTTATCACAGAGATTCAGATACTGTGATTTCAGTTGATGAAGACAGTACAACTGGACTTGTGACCCACACAAGGCACCCGCAAATTAGCCAGTTAAAGTCTAAAGTGAGCCGTTCTATGTCCAAACTTGCTAAAAGCACGCTTTCACCCGTTGCAGTTTTCCGCTTCAGAATCGGTTTTGATTATGGAGAAAAAATTATGCAAGCAGGAGAGTACGAACTGCCCTCTGCCATTGTGGAAGATTAAATTGATATGTGAATGAAGCGGCTGTCCCATCAGTCGCTTCATATCCATAGGTCCATGCAATGAATGATTGCTATTCAACGTGTTGAACAGTGATTTGTTTGTCTGAAGCTTTTTGAAGTCTCTCTTTAATGACTTGGCCTATAAACTCTGCTGACATGCTCTCGATATCGATTTTGACGATTTCACTTTCCTTTAACAGCGCTGCTTCTTCTTGTTCAACGATTTCGACCCGGAATGGTCCTGACATATGATTTCCTCATAACGAATGAATTGCCCAATATTGAAGACGGAAAAATAAGCTTATTCAAACACAATGACTTGATTTCAGAAAAAGTTCATGATTCTGATCTGTTTACTGATAAACCGACTTTCATAGAAACGCTACCATAGCTCAATACGGATCAAAAGCGATTCATTTTATCACGGAGTAAAAATAATAAAATTGAGGGAATATGGGGGCGTCATGCCCCCGACTGGCTTAACTTTTTTTCTGATAAACGATCCCTGGATTACAGCGGAGCATGTTGTAATCGTCGCTGATCCCAGACATGGATTCTGAGGCACCAAGGAAAAGGTATCCGTTGGGATTCAAAGACTGCGCAAATTGACTGAGGATTTGCGCTTTCACTTCCTGAGAAAAGTAGATCAGGACGTTTCGGCAAAAGATGATGTCAAATTTGCCAAGTAACGTGTAACTGTCCAGAAGATTCATATGACGAAAGTTTGCCATCGTACGAATTTCGCGTTTCACACGCATCATTCCATTTTCCGAATCTTCAAAGAATTTATCTCGTCGTTCTGTCGAGAGACCACGTGCAAGTGCTAGCCCATCATATTCAGCCCCTTTACAATGATCCAGCATCGCATTGGAAATATCTGTCCCAAGGACACTGACATTGAGTGGACTACCTGGTTTAGAGGCTTTGTATTCTGCCGCCGTCATACAGATAGAATAAGGTTCTTGTCCCGAAGAGCTTGCTGCCGACCAAATTTTGACATTGCCACGCTTCGTTTCTTCCAATTCAGGAAAAAGCTTATTCTTGAGTAAGTCGTAAGGATAGTTATCTCGAAACCATAAGGTTTCGTTCGTTGTCATTGCATCAATAACAGCCGATCGTATTTGCCTTGAAGATGGACTCAAGGTTTTTTGGACTAACTCAGAGAGTGACGGCACATCAAAACGTGCCATAAGCGGAGCTAGGCGACTTTTTACAAGATACAACTTATTATCTCCAAGAACGATACCGCACTGTTGTTCTAGGAAATCTCGAAACTGATTATACTCAGCTTCATCGAGACGCTTATTTGCTGCCACAGAGATTATTCTCCAAAATTATTAATCATCGACACTCGTCCATTTTTTCACCGCTTCAGCCAACTCATCAGGCTGGAACTTCGCGATGAAGTCGTCCGCTCCTACTTTTTCTACCATTGCATGATTAAAAACACCACTTAAAGAAGTATGGAGGATGACATGAAGTGGATTCAAAATTGGATCTGCTTTAACTTCTGCCGTTAATGTATAACCATCCATCTCCGGCATTTCAATATCCGAAATCAGTAACCCAACTTTTTCAGTGACGGATTTTTGACAGTCACCTGAAATTTCTTTTAGAAAATCCAATGCTTCCCGACCATTTTTAACAAGCTCCATATGGAAGCCAAGTGGTTCTAAAGCTCTTTTCACTTGCGAACGTGCCACTGCTGAATCATCCGCAATCAGAATCAGTTTTTCGGTCACAGGCTCATCACTCAGCTCTGTGGCGACTTCTTCAGAAAGGCCGGAATCAGATGGATCAATTTCTTCAAGAATTTTCTCAACATCCAGGATCTCAACAAGCTCTTCATCAACTTCCGTGACAGCTGTCAAATAGCTGGAACGGCCAGAGCCTTGGGGTGGCGGCATGATTGCGCCCCAGTTCATATTAATAATACGTTCAACAGAATGAACAAGGAAGCCTTGGGCTGATCGGTTATATTCAGCAATTATGACAAAGCTATCCGTCAAATCTTCAGTACAGGAACCACCCACAGCCAAATTCAAATCAATGACCGAAATCGTTTGTCCACGAATATGGGCAATTCCTCTTACATAAGGATGACGCTTCGGTAAGATGGTCAATTGGGGACATTGTAGAACCTCACGCACCTTAAAGACGTTAATCCCAAAGCGCTGTCTTCCACTCAGGCGAAATAACAAAAGCTCGAGTCGGTTGGCCCCAACCAGTTGTGTTCGCTGATTTACTGAGTCTAAGATACTCGACATTTCTCACTCCGGCGTCATTTAGGAACGTTTCTTGCTTGCCACATTATTGTCTTTCTTATCAACCGAATTCCTACTGGCTGATACGATGGAATAAGTACGCGTATTGTCCTTAAAGGATAAACTGACGCGTGAATGAAACCTTGTTTATTAGATTAAGCATAGTCAAAACAGGCAAAAAATGGGTAACCTGAAAAAACACTTCTTCATTTTGATTCGACTCACCCTTATTCTGGGGGGTGGCATTATAGCAATTCCTGGCCAAGCTACAAATTTTAATGAAATAAAACAAAACCTTGTTTCAAGTGCCTCTGAATTTATTTATCAAGACTTATTATCCACACTTTCACCCGACCAGAAAGTCGAAGCCCAGGTTTACCCAATTGATAGCCGGATAAAACTCCCCAATTGTGAGAAGTTTTTGTTTCAGCAATCTGGAAAAACATCGAAAATCCAGCAAAAAATTACTTTAAAAGTAACTTGCCCAGCAACACCAAAATGGTATCTGTATATTACCGTCAAGCTACGCTGGATGGTTCACACATTAACGACAAAAACCATGTTGAGTCGTGGCGAAATAATCAGCTCAAATCATTTAATACTCACCCCTATTGATAAAATGTCGATGCGTGCAAGCCCGATTACGGACCCGAATTTACTCATTGGTGCGAAAACAAAGCGACGCCTTCCCCATGGCAAGCCAATCACGATGAAGGATATCTGCCTTGTTTGTAAGGGAGAAAGCGTTACAATTATTGCTGGAAATGCTAAATTTAGTGTAAAGGTTTCAGGTAAAGCTCTTGGTGATGGGACGAAAGGCGAATCCGTCTATGTCCAGAACTCACGTTCTGGTCGTAAAGTAAACGCTATTGTTCTAGCCCCTGGGATCGTTCAAGTGAAAATTTAATACAAGAAATTTTAAAAAAGACTAAAGTTTTTTGTTTTGGTGCCGTTAAGAAATCACAGTAAATACGATCTGAGTAGTGGAGTACGTAACAATGGCTATAAATATCAATCAGTTGAATACAGGCCAAAATTCGCAACAAGTTGCGAACAATAAGGCTGAGCAAAAACAGGCTCAACAACAAAATGTGCAACAACAGTCACAGCAGGCGCCAAGCGCTCCGCGCCAGGATTCTGTCTCGTTGACGCCAAATGCACAACAGTTGACGAAGTTACAGCAAAAAGCAAATGATGCACCGACAGTGAATCAAGAAAAAGTTGCCAATATCAAAAAGGCAATCGCTGAAGGTAATTACTCAATTAACCCTGAACGACTAGCAGCGAAGATCGCTCAGTTCGAAAAGGACCTTTTTGAATAAGCAATGAATAGTACAGCCATTCTCAGATTGTTAGACGAACAACTCGCACAATTGACACAATTGGGCGAGTTGCTCATTTTAGAACGGGAAAAAATCATTTCTCGTGAAGTCGAGCTTCTCGAAGAAGCCATTCAAAACAAAATCGTATTACTGGACCAAATTCAAACCAAAGATCAAGCACTCGCTCCCCTCTTAAGCGACATCATCATTGAAGGTGAAATCAAAGACAAAATTTCTGATGTACAAGCCAAGATGCAGCACTGCCAAGAAGAAAACGAAGTGAATGGCATCATGATAGAAGAAAACCAAAAAATGATGAACCGCCTGCAAAGCATGCTCCTCGAAGCACAAGGCAGAACACGCGGCATGACCTACGATAAAGCAGGAAAAGCAAGGGTCAATCCTTCCAATAAAGGTGTCAAAGCTTAAAATCGATCGATTTCTCGTTGAACTTTTTCTCAGATTGCCATGCTCATTTCTAAATGATCATGCGGCTTTCCCTCACAAAGAATCAGGATCCCCTAATAATAAACCGCACGCTTAAATTTCTTCGGCCTAGCTGTGGAGACATAAATGTCATAAACACGTTGAAAGTCGAGTTCCAGCTCCGTTGTATACACATTTTCAACGGCATAGCTTTTCACCACTTTCGCACCCCGAACAATACCTCGAACAGAAGCCTTGAGTTTTTCATCACGAACGATCAATTCTCTCAACTCTGTATCTGCGTCAATTTTCTGACCATAAACCTGTTCTGCCAGCTCTCGGTAAGCATTCAGTTTTGATGCTCGGATAGCTTTAAGCAGTTTTTGCGTATCCGTATTCCCCCGCTGCTCTTGAATTGGTGCGTAACCAACAGCGCGTAAGATGGGATATTCATCTGGCTTTTCGTGCTCCCACTCCACATGCTTATCAAAAACCTGTGTACATCCGACCAATTGAGTCAGCATCAAAACTATCGACAAAAATACTATCCACAAATTGAGGTGCTTCGCTTTTAACATTGTATACTCCACAACAATGACTCTTCATATGGCATTTTCAAAGCAAATTTCGGGCCGAAAAATGTTTAATGATGAAAAACTTTTAAATTGGTATAGGAAATGCATAAACCAGACCAATGAGAGAGGAGTCAAAATTATGAATTGTCGCAGTTCGCTTATGCCTGCCCTATTGGTTCTGTTGTTCAGCTTCGTGAGTTATTCAGCTTCTGCCGAGTGGTATGAAACAACAGGGGAAGCCATCATCTACGATGGTGATAAAGAAACTGCCCGGGAAAAAGCGATCCGCGATGCCTTTAAGCAAGCTTTATTACTTGCTGGTGCGTCTGTCACATCTCTTCAGGAAGTGACGAATGGTCTGCTCACACAGGATACGCTGGAAGTTCGCTCTTTTGGGAGTGTGCGGGATTTTCAGGTATTACATGAAACCTATTCTGAGGACTTGTATCAAATTACTATCCAGACGGATATTTTCCCCGAAGAGAGACTTTGCCGCTCCCAAGAGTTTAAAAAAACGGTTTCCATTGAATCCATTCACCTGGCAAACCGCGAGCAAGCTCGTGTAGGCAACCTGTTTAGCCTACCCAAATATCTAGGCAATGCGATAACAGAACAGTTTCGCCAATTCGCAAAGTATGCCGTACTACTCAATCCGAAGCATTATCCAGCAGCCAGTTATCGCTTGAGGTTTACCATCGATGACATCAGCCTGGATAAAGAAGAAACGAACAAGTGGTATATATGGCAGGATAAAAAATATGATCGTTTTTTCCGGATGACTGTTTCCATGATGCCTCATGATTCCGAAGAAGTGATCTTTAATCAACAATTTTCCGGCCGCGCACCTTGGACTCAGGATATCTATAGCAATATCGATTTACGCAGTGGTGCTTTTTGGAATTCTGCGTATGGCCGCGAGATCACCCGCAGTGTCGAAAACACGATCCGTGGTGTCGATGATGTCTTGATGTGTCAGTCCATTCGCGGAACCGTTCTTAAAGTCTTGGCAAACAACCGAGTCAGTATTGATTTAGGATCGATTCATGGCGTCAATAAGGGTCAGCTACTCTACCTGATGCATAATGCCGACTTTATTGACCATGAAGGCAAAAAATTGCCACGACATATTACAACGAATAAAGAATTTGAGATTGAACAGGTCTACACAAACACCGCAATTGCTCGGACAGTAGGAAGTAAGTTTCTTGGTAATGTTCAGGTTGGTGACTATCTTGTGGATCAATAATCTTATGAATCAAGAATTACTCTGAGTATTCACAGACTTCTAAAGAGTATTAAAAGCTTTGCAAGAGGTAGCGAAAAGCCACCTCTTTTTAATTGCTCAATGATTTATGGAAGAAGGCTAAATGTTTTTACTTACTAAAATAAAATCTGTAGTTTTCCTAGTAGGTCCATTATTTGTAAACAGCTGACACCCATCCGTACTCGTACTCAGACTGACACTTTTTTCATGGGTGTTTAGCTCTTGAAAACCAACCTGAGCTTTACTCAAGTCAGCATTTGCATCACCTAATATGGTAATGTCATGGTTTGGGAATTCAGCAATAATGTCCTTAAAAGCTTGATTAATATGATTATAATTCAATCCACTTGTTAGGTGAACATTCACAATAAGCTCTTTTTTACCGTCAATATTTCTATCTGCTTCAATCGCTAAATATCGTCCCTCGTTTCTTATCTCATTTCCTTGTCGATCTTTATGCCTGCTCACTAAGTTATCAATTGACTTTAACTGTAACGGCTCAGAGGGATGGCTGTATTTACTAGTATCAAGAAAAATAACGTTCGCAAAACTCTCTCGTCCAGCTTTCGCAGCAATAGCTTGATGATAAGCAGGCTTGATATCTTTAATTCTATCAATTTCTTTCATGCTTGCTTCTTGTATACCAACAATGCCATCATTACCTGGTGCATCTAAAAGTTTCTCGATATGCTCCAACTGTAGAGAAAATCTTTGTGACTGCTCTGATGACGATTCTCTGCCTTTCATAAAGCCATTCATTGTTCCCGGAGCCCAAGCATTCCAAGTTGTTCTACCTTCTTTTTGAAACGAAAGGTGATCACTTAGCTTTTTACTAATCTCATCCGTTACTCTGTTGATACTATCAAGTTGGTTTTCAGTTGAAGCTCTGACAACATTCGAGCCTTGGATAGGAAACATATTTACCTCTCAGAATTTTAAACATTGAGGCCAGTAGTGGGGACATTATTTCGATATATAGAATCCAATACGATCTCCCAGAATACTGCTCCAAAAGTTTTCATATATAACGACCCCGCCTTGATATAATTTCTTCATATGCCAAATCCATTAATATCTTCCGGAAAAGCATGAAGAAAAAATTACATCCAAGAAACCACTTAAGTAATAAGTAATTTGAGTCATTACGGCTAATACTTCTCCCACAATCCTTTTATTAGTAACCAGAAATAATGAAAAAGTTCTATTTTATCTAACTTCCTAATATTTAATTGCCAAACTAAAGGTTGCCATCTTCCGGAAATCCGCACTGTGTGTACGAATCCTGCCTTGAGAAGAAGAGAAGAAGCCAAGAGGAAGTTTCCTTTTTCGTTGAGCCGATGTGTGCTGATTGCACCTCGTTTATCAACAGGTAAACGCGCTGTTTGTTGCCACTCATTCGTAAGAGTTCTTGAATAAACCACCACACTCGGCGAGTCTGCAATCATGAGTGTGTTCCCGTCCCCACTCACCGCCATTGCCTGTCCAAAAAGCTTTGGTGCAGTCATACCCACCGGATTCGAAAGCACCTGTGGTGTATCAAGCTTGTCGAATGCATAGTAAAGTACCACCGCCACAAGCAACGAAAATGGAAGAACTAAGGAGTACACATGCAAGTTTGTTCTTTTTCATGACCTACGTAAAAAACCTGAGGTACATACTAAAGGACAAAACTGAATGAAAACCAAATACAAAAAATGAACAAATCAAACGAAATGATCGCCTATATCATTCAGATATCAGCGGACATGAACCATTCATCACGCTTGCTGTGGCGCTTGTGGTAAGGTGGTTGTTTCCTGACGGTTTAAGGCATATAGCATCCACAATGCGAGTACAGCGCTGGAGATTGGTAATGCCAGCCAAACACCATCTACTGCATATTGTGAAGCCATGCCAACCAGAACCACTGGGAAAAGAAGAATTTTACCCATCGTCAAAATATTTGCATCTTTGACTTGATTGACTGACTGAAAATACGCTGCGCCAACTAAGACAAGTCCTTCAAATGGTATCCCCCAGAAATATAATGTCATCCCATGAAGTGTCGGCGGGATAAGCGCTTGGTTATCTCCAGTGAATAACCGCACGGCGTATTCTGGAAACGCATAAAGCACAAAAATAGACAGACCAGAGACGAATATCGTGACAGCAAATGCTAGATTTCGAACTTGTTTCACACGATGATGAAGCCCTGCCCCAGTATTAAAACTGGTGATTGGCTGGATCCCAAGTGCAATTCCTTGAAAAACAAAATAAAACAGTGCCTCGATATAGCCAACAACACTATAAGCAGCCAGATGGATCGACTGCCCTACCCAAAGAAAAGCTTTACTGTGAAACAATAAAACGAGGGAGATATACAAAGTCATCAGAAGGCTCGAAAAACCCAACCTTAAAATATCCTTGCTGGTTGACCAGCATAAAGATAGCGTCTTCAAGCTGAGCCTTAAGCGGGTTTTCCCCCAGAAGAAATGAGACAAAGCAAGGACGGCGGTGATCGCCTGGGAAAGCATCGTCGCGACAGCAGCGCCGGAGAGTTCGTAAGGAAAGACAACAATAAATAACCAGTCGAGGATCACATTCATCACCCCGCCGATAATCAAGATCCAAGTCACCATGGCTACTTGACCATCATTGCGAAGGATGGATGTAAAAGCCATAGAAATGACAGCAAATCCCCCCATCGCAAAATACCAAAACAGGTAATCCACCCCCATGGTCAGCACCTTTCCTTCTGCGCCAATCCATTTCAGCAACCACCCACCACCACCGATTCCGACAACAGCCAATAAAACAGAAAAAACGAGACACAAACTAAACGAAACGCCGATGACCTTTCGTGCTTTGGCTATTTTCTCTTCTCCTAAATATATCGAGACCAGTGTTGCACCACCCATACCAATCATGGAGCCAACCGCATAAAGCACAGCACCAATTGGATAACCAAGAATGATCGCCGCGAGTCCATCTTCACCAAGGACATGACCGATAAACATCCCATCGATTGCACTGTAAATGCCAGTCACGACCATCGCGGCGATCGTCGGAATGGTGTAGCGCAAAAAGAGCCTGAAGATACTCCCTTCTCTTAACGCCTGATCTTGTTCAGTACGCTCTGATGACATGGCCACCCTCTAAAAAACAAAAGCGGAGAAAATTCTCCGCTAAATCTGAGGCATTAAAACGAATTCATTGATTGAATTCAAGTCTGACACGCCCGATTGTTTATAAATCAGGTCAACGGCATCGTCTAAGAATCAGTCACAACATCATTCTTATTCCATTGTGTCTTGATAACTTCAACGAGTTTTTCACGACCCCATTGAACACTGTAGGTCAGAACCATCATCACAGGGGCGAGTGCCAACACCTGTACACCAGTTAACGTGCTATACCCCACAATACCCATTCCCCAGCATACAAGAACCCATTGCGTGATATATAAAGATGTCACACGTTGGCTACTGTAGCGCATAAAAGCGTAGAATCGAGGACAGTCATATTGATGGACCAGTTTATTCATCAACCATAGTATCGGAAGGTTAAATCCAGCGAGGTAGATAATACCGCCTGCGCCTGTATGGAAAAAATCACCAAAATGGTATTTGAAGTCATAGACACACAAAGCAACACCAAGTGGGATCATCACGAGGGAATATTGCAACATTCTGCGATACATAAGCGTTTCGTTTTTACCACTTTCAACGTAAAGCTGACCAAAAAACATTCCCACGAGAATACAAGAGATCCAAGGGAAGACAGGGAAATAAACGTTGTATTGATTGCCCCAAAGCAGATCGAAAACATAATCCACACCTGAGATCCCAAGTCGAAAACCACTCAGCTCTTTTGCCGAAAAAGCAATGATCACAGCAATCACTAATAAAAAATATTTGTTCTTTACAAAGTGACGGACAAAAGCGAGCAATAGAAGAGAAAAACCAGCAAGTTGTAAAACATCCCCTGTGAGTAATAAATACCGCAATTGCTCGAAAGATAAAGGAGAATTCCAGCCATAGGCCCCAATAAAGTTTTCTGGCATCGTTTTAAAAACAAGAATGGGCACCAGAAACTTCAATGCATTCATCATATAGCCTAAGCCTAGCAACACGCAGCCACGGAAAATAATAGCTTGCATTGTCACTTTTCGTGACAACATGAGGGAGACGCCCATCAACACTAAAAAAGCTGCGGTATTTTTACCCATGACATGGATGACTTGTCCAATCATGGATTCAGTTTGAGTAAATTTATCACCATACATCCAAAGGGTGTGGATCAAAATCATAATTACGACGGCAAGACCACGGCCAATATCCATTGCCAACAGTCGGTTGTTTGGTGTGTTCATCTTGTAGGTACCTTTATTATTTTTCATAACGGCGCCTTGTCTGCCATCTCACAAGGCACCTTGTCTTTTATAAGTATTAAGATTGAAAAGGTGCAACCGGGTTATCCAGATTTCCGGCAAACTTTAGGCTGTTCGCAGGATCCGTCAAGTCGACCATTTGTAGGTTATTCCCCAGTTGCAGGCGGTTGAGACAAGACAATGCAAACTCCGGTGCAAACAAGTCAAATTTGTCGAACTGCTCTTGAAGGTGTGGATGAGTTTTCTGATATTCTCGGATCACTTCTGCCACACATGCCCAGAATTTCTCTTGTGGATATTCCATCTCAGCATACAGAATCTGCGATAGATAACGGAAAATACCATCAAAGACGTCCGTAAAAATAGACAACAGACGGATATCATCAGGTACTTCACATGCGATCCGCTGGACAAGTTCCGGTAGCGATTCGCTCGTATCCATTAAGCAAACTTCTTCTCCAATATCTTTCATGATCGCCCTGACTGGGACATTGTTTTCAAATTGCAGGATCAGGTTTTCGCCATGAGGCATAAATACCAACTGATACTGATAGAAACAATGGAGTAATGGCTTCATATACACTGAGAAGTACTGCTTCAACCATGCATCCGTCGTTAAACCAGAGGAAGTAATCATCGCTGGTAAGACGCCATCACCATTTGGATCAACATGAAGTAATGACGCCATGGTCATTAATCGCTCACCTTCTTTTAAGCGATTCATCGGGTTTTCTCGCCACAATGCAGAGAGCATCTTATTATATGGGCTGTTGCCAATGGCTTTATGCTCATAATAAGGCTGGCGATACCCAACTGCGGCAAGCTCGCGGATCACTGAGAAGCCAACCTCTTCAAAGTATGCATCACTTTGAATCAGTTCATACACCCAGTCATTAATCGCTGGTGTTGCACTCATATAATAAGCAGACAAACCACGCATAAAGCCCATATTCAGAATCGACAGGGCTGTCTTTACATAGAACTTGCTTGGGTTGCTGATATTGAAGAAGGTACGGATCGACTGCTGGGCAAAATATTGGTCCTCACCATAACCAACACAAATCAGATCTTTTGCGGCAATATCAGATGCAAAGATATGTACGAGCTTGTTAAACCACTGCCAAGGATGTACCGGGATCAACACATAATCTATTGGATCCGCACCTGCATCACGGATCTGCTGATTAAAATGTTCACGCAAAGTGATATCAAGTTCCTGCTCAAAAAGAGCATCGTAGCTGATATCTTCTGCAACTGAGAAATGTGCGCGACGTTGATGTGCAGCGACCCAGATCAGCTGCATTGGGGATGCTGCTTCTGGGGCATACTGCACATAATCCTGGGCATCAAAACCAATCCGTCCATTATTCGCGATAAAGGATGGATGACCTTCGCTCATGGATGTTTCGACTTCCTGAAACGTTGCCTTCGTCAGCGCTTCTGCGGTTAAAAAGTCTTTTTCTTCTTTAAACGCTGCACTATAAAGTGTGCTCGAGATTTCTTCCAAGTAAATTGGCAATTTATCCTGTGCTATTTTCAGCGTCGGTGCGAAGTCCAGTACAAAGCGAACAGAGTCCAAATTCACCTGTTCACCTTGCTCATATTTCATGATGCTTTGTGCGTCAATATACCAGTGGTTTAACGCCATGATCTGAGCATTAAACAAGTAATGCACATCTGGGTTGTCTGTCTCTAAACGGAAACTTTGCCATTGGTCGACTTCACCAATTTTTTCCGGTGTGATCACGCGTTCATGCGCTAATTCGGAAATTGCCTTGCGAACATGGTATCGATTCACTTTCGCCCATACGTCCGGCTTGATAACTTCAACTGCTTGTTGCGGCGTCAGCTGTGATTGAGATGACGTTGATTGGAATGACGCTGATTGGAATGACATAGAAGACTGCTCCTGTAACAATGCAAGGGCATACTGTTGTTTCGTACAAAATGCTAAATATGCAGTTTTTTCACCCATCTGGATCACACGTTCATGATGGAAACCTGCGCGCTTATTTAAGGTATGGATCTTATGGTTTCGGTGATCGGGCTCTACAACCACCCGCTTCACATTCGGAAGTGAAAACACAAAGTCCATGACAGAACAAAAAATGTGATAACTGAAATTTGGAATTTTCTGCTTCGGTGGTGCAAGAAGGATATGCATCCCCTGGTCACCTGGTTGCACATCATAGTGCTCACCCACCTGATCATGCTTCGGGTCATAACATTCAACCAGAAATGCAGGTTCACCTTGATAAAAACCAAGATAAGCCAATGAATGACCGCTTTGATTTAAGTTCTGATAAAAATCAGCAATCTCGTCAAATGAGCTTTCAAGCATCCCCCAATAATGAGCATAAGATTGATTCAGCCATTGCTGGATCGTTTGAATATCGTCAGGAACATACAGCGGACGAAGTTGAACTTCTCCAAGTCCCTCGATTATTTTTGAAAAAGAGACATCAGCCATCGGTCGCTTCCTTCATCGGTAAAGATTGTGGTGCTGGTTTGACAAAAAGGATGTAGAACATCAGCGCAGTCACAGCACATCCAATTGCTGCCGTGTAAAAGGTCATTTGATAATCAAATTGTCGAACAAGGATGCCAACTGTAAAGGATGAGAGCAACACCCCCACATTCTGGAATAAATGCAACTTACTAAAGTCGCTTGCATAGTTTTCAGGTTGACTAACTTCAAAGAGCAACAGTTCGAGTCGGACTGTGATCTCATACAACGCCCAGCCAAAGAAAACACGACCCAAAATGACCACTGTCCAGTTATCCACTGACTGAAGCATCAATCCTGAAATACACAGGACAAATGCCAGTAATATCCGCTGTCTGTGTGGTACTTCTTTCTTCTTGAAATGTCCCCAAAGTAAACAACCCAGTGCCATCCAACCAACGATGGAATAGACAATCCCAGTGAGTACCTCACTTTGAGACCCCGTTGAGGCTTCCCAATAACTTGAAAAAAACGGACGGATCAGGAAGAAGCTAAAGTAAAACATCAGAGTTACAACCCCAAGCTTGAGCAGGAAATGACCCGCTTGATTGTCATCTGTCGTTTCCTGTGCACTTTTTTGTTCAACTTTAAACGGGAATTGAAATCGCCTGATGAGGTATAGGCTCAATATCACCTGTACTGCATCTCCACCAGCCATGATCAAATAGATATCTCTTGGATCGAGTACCTGGAGGGTAAAACCACCAAGCAATGCACCACCGATTGCACCAAAGTGCATCAGGACTGAAAATAAACCAACCACGCCAAGGTGTTTATCTTTCTCCTCCAATCTCAATACAAATGGATAGATCAGCAAGTAACTGGCCTTAAAAACCAGCATTGTTTGCGACACTATCCAAAACTCAATCAATGAAGTACTGAAGTAACACGCAAGGCCAAGACAGCCCGCTATGATTTGGGTATACACCCAAATGTGAACTTCATGAATGCGCTTTGCAATTTGCGCCCATAGTGGAAAGGTCACCATAACCGTAAAACAGCATGCGGCAATGTAATATCCAACATGTTCCGGCGCAGTGACACCAAATGCTTCTTGGAAAAACTGCGGATAGAAAGGAAGCAGCATGGTGTCACACACCACGCTGATGACCGTTAGGAAAATCAAACTGAATTTGAGATTCATACGGTCGCCTTCTCTTCAGAGACTTCTTCATCAAGTGCGCCAAAATGCTGGAAAGCAATTTGAGTTTCGATTGGATAATGCTCAGCACCGGTGATCTCACGGATCAGCCAAGAGTTTCGATAGCATGCCATTCCAAGATCAGGCGTCACAAAACCATGCGTATGTAACTCAGCATTCTGGATATAAATTTCTTTTCCTTCTTTATCGATACTGTAGTTACGATGCGTATCAAAGCGACCATGATCGTCCCAACGGATGCGTTGGCTAATGCCAGACAGGAAGTCTGGCAGCACATAATGGTAACCAGAAGCGAGAACCAAACCTTCCGTCTTCATCGAGAACGCTTTTTCCTGTTCATGATGATAAAACGATAATGTCACCGTCTCACCATCACGGGACATATCTGTCAGCTCCGTATTCGTAAGAAGATTAACCTTAGGCTCACAAGAAAGTCGTTTCGTGTATAGCAAATCGAAAATATCATTGATCAGTGTGCTATTGATTCCTTTATACAAATGCTTTTGATTACGCAGTAAGCTTTCACGTTTTTCTGACTTCAAGTCATAAAAATAATCGACATATTCAGGCGAGGTCATTTCCAGTGTGAGTTTGGTGTATTCCAATGGGAAAAATCGCGGGGAACGCGTCACCCAATTCAACGTATAATCGTATGTGTCGATGTCCTGAAGCAGGTCATAGAAAATCTCAGCTGCACTCTGACCACTGCCAAGAACGGTGATGGACTTTTGCTTTTGAAGCTGCGCTTTCTGATCCAAGTAATGGGAAGAATGAACGGTCTTCTCAACCACGCCTTGTGTACATTCTGGCAAATATGGGATCGGTCCGGTACCGAGAACCAGTTTATCTGCCGTATATTCAATCGATTCGTTGGTCTTGGTACATATAGCAGCAATCATGTAACGTTTTGCTTGCTCATCATAAGCAACATGCTCAACAAGCGTGTTAAATCTCAGGTTGCCCAATTGCTGAGTCGCCCACTGGCAATATTGATTGTACTCTTTTCGCATTAAGAAAAAACTTTCACGAATATAGAAAGAATACATCCGGCCTTGCTGCTTGATGTAATTTAAGAAGCTAAGCGGGTTTGTTGGATCCGCAAGCGTGACCAAGTCAGACATAAACGGTGTTTGCAACGTTGCATCTTGAAGCATCATCCCCGGATGCCAATCGAATCCTTCATTTTTATCCAGAAAAATTCCGTTGAGCCCGTCGATTGGCTCACTCAAGCTTGCGAGGCCTAGATTAAAAGGTCCAATACCAATACCAATAAAATCAAAATGTGCTGCACTCATCTTAAGACGCCTCAGAAATCATAGAAAATTCGTTGAAATGTTTTGCGATGAACTCATCGCCATAATGCACAATACGGTCCACGATAAATTGAATATCTTCACTTGATGTTTCTGGATTCAATAAGGTGAACTTTAAGTAGCGTGTATTCTCAAACTTGGTACTTGCGATCGTAGCTTCACCAGAACGGAAAATCGCTTTGCGGATATATTCATTGGCTTGATCAACAAGGTCCGCCGGGACTTCTGAGTCGGGCACATAACGGAAGATCACCGTACTGATGGATGGACGATTCAGCGCTTCAATACGATCTGTTGTTTGGAGGTATGCATAAGTTTTTTGCGCCAGATTGATGACGCTGTCGAACATCACCCCAAGTGTTTCAACGCCCATATAACGCAGCGTCAACCATAGTTTTAATGCATCAAATCGACGGGTTGTTTGAATGCTCTTGTTCACCAGATTTGGGGTACCCTCTTCCGTTGCACTCAGCGGATTCAGGTATTCTGCATGGTGTGTCACATAGGATAGGTTTATTTTATCCTTCACGAAAAATGCGCCACAACTGACAGGCTGGAAGAACGACTTATGATAATCCACCGTCACGGAATCGGCTTGCTCAATTCCACTAAGCAAATGACGATACTTATTGGAAGTCAGCAATCCACAACCATAAGCAGCATCTGCATGAAGCCACATCCCGTGTGCTTGACAAATCGGCGCAAGCTCAGCAACAGGATCGATACTGCCAAAATCTGTCGTTCCTGTGGTTGCAACAACGGCGATCGGTAAATTCCCTTCTAGCAACGTCTGCTCGATTAAAACCTGAAGCTGACCCACATCCAATTTAAATGTTTCATCACAAGGAACCGGTATCACAGCATCGTAACCAAGACCCAACATTGCAGCTGACTTTTGAATGCTAAAATGTGAAAGTTCAGAAGTAAAAATTCGGAACTTTCTTGCTTCTGGCGGTAACCCTTGATGCTTGATGCTGTAACCATTTAAGTGCTTTTCACAGTAGCTATCACGTGCTAACAACATCGCCATCAAGTTGGACTGCGTTCCACCACTGGTAAATACGCCATCAGCTTGCGCTGAAAAACCAATTTTTTCCGCAGTCCAGTCAATCAATTTTTGTTCGATAAACGTACCACCTGCACTTTGATCCCAGGTATCAAGTGATGAATTGACTGTCGATAAGATCAGCTCTGCCACCAAAGCTGGATAAACGATTGGGCAATTGAGATGTGCAACGTACCTTGGATGATGAAAATAAATCGCATGTTCCAGATAGATAGATTCTAGCTCCTTCAGCGCATCCTCTGGTGATAGGGATTCGTCCAGATTGATGGCTTGAAACTGCCCAACTAACTCCTGAGGGAGTACACCACTAAATGGCTTTTCGACCGTTTCAATACGCTTTTCAAGAAGTGCTAGCGCTTGAGTCATCGAATGTTGATACTGCGAAAGGTTGAATTGATTAAACAGGAACGCTTTTTCTTGTGCGCGAACGCTCCCCTGGTCAGGTTGATAATCAAACCTGTCCATCGATATGGCCGTACCCATATTGATCCCCTTTGTTCTGATGCGAGTCACTGATTTACTAGGATTTAAATTTAAAATCCCTTTAACCCTTTCATGTCAAAAGACTTATTCGAGAAAAGTTGACGCTTCATAGCTAGTGAGAACTTGAAAACCTAACTCCCCTCGCTCACAGGTCCTAATGCTCTGAAAAACCACCAGAGACGGTACGGCTCCATTTAAAATACAAATGCGAATAGCAAATGACGCGTTAATGATACTGATAATTATTCTCATTTCAATTTATTTTTTGGTGATAATGTATGAGATTTTGATCCTTACAATAGAGAAACCTTTAGAAATCAGGGCTGATAATGATGAGTAACGAGATTGAATTTTTTGTTTCAGAAATAGATACTAAAAATGTAAAAATGATGAAGTGAGGGTATTCATCGCACGATCTCTATTCATGCTTTTTTGGTGGTAAATATTGATTCATTTTTCATGACCCCTAATGGCCCTGTTTGCTTGCCAACTCCCCTGACGGCCGCTTTAATTGAAGAAATTCATACGTTTTTGAAATGATGCAATGATTGTTCGATATATATTCAGCCTCTTTGTTATCTGCTTTATATTCATCCCAAATTCTCAAGCAGATGAAGCAGCGCCAATCAAGGAAACAATCCGGATAGCGGTTGATGAGTGGCCTCCTTACCAATCTCAAACATACCAATACTTTGGCTCTGCCCACCGGATCATCACAGAAGCCTTTCAATCTGTCGGAATCAAAGTGGAATATGGTTGGTTTCCTTGGGCGCGGTCCTTACAATATGCAAAGGAAGGAAAATGGGATGGTGCTGCGTTATCACAAAAGACACCAGATAAAGAAAATGATTTTTATTTTCCAAATCCAGTTTTTGATGTAAAAAAAGTATTTTTCCATTTGAAGAAATACCCATTTCAGTGGCGAACAATGAAAGACTTGAATAACGTTCCAATCGGCGTCACGCTTGGCTACATGTATGGAGATGAGTTTGAAACTGCGGCAAAAACGGGAAAGATCCAATTCGTTCGTGTTCGTGACAATAAAACGAACTTCTCTAATTTACTGACACGTAGGATCCGTGCTTTTCCTTTCGAACATGATGCGGGATATTATATGCTGCAAAATGAGTTTCCTGATGACTATCATAAAATTACGCACCACAAAAAACCGCTACAAACCGTTTTTTATTATCTGATCCTTTCAAAGCAAAACGATGAGAATCAAGAAAAAGTCACCCTATTTAACAAAGGTCTCAAAAACCTAAAAGAGCGTGGTCTCATTCAGCAATATTTAAGTGAAGGATTACGAGGAGAATATAAAAAAGAAGGTTTATCAGAAAAATAAACAAGACATCCTTGTCTTGCTTATCAGGGGAAATTGACTGGGAACGTTCGTTACACACGAATCGCATTCATCGCACTGATTGGCTCATCTAACCAGAACAGGCTGAGTGGCACCTGATTTTCAATACCTTGGTTTAAATCAGATAACTTCGTTGCATAGCCGTAACGAACATGGTCAGGCGTTCCCCATGCTGGGATTGTGCCTTCCAGCGCTTGCTCAGTTGCAGCTTTTAATCCTGTATCTTCTCTCCCTTGAGCCGCATCAACAAGCCTTTGTGCAAGGTCAGGCTTAACATTCAATCCTGTCAGAGAAGCTATCGCCTCTGCATCCGATCCCTTGCTCAACAGGTGCTGTGTATGCTTTTGTAAGTCAGTCAACACACGTTCGTTGAAATCACTCTTCGTCATCACTCGTAATTCGAGTGTCTCTTTGATGAAAGTATCCGCTGCTTCTTCAGAGATATTAGGGAAATCATTTGCCAAACTCACGCGAAGCATGGTTCGGTTATCTGATAAGTAGTTTGTTTCTCCCTCAGCGATATACCTCGGCATGATATTCGTGAGGGCACCAACAGATGCCTTCACCGTTGCCAGCTGAGGAGAAACAACAACTGAAGCGACTTCCGTCTTCACCACGTTTTCAACCTGCTTGCTCACACCTCTTCCAACTTTATCTTTGTCAGTTAAGAATGCTTGTGCCTCTTGATAATGTGCAAGTTCTTGCTTCAACACAGAAACATTTCGCTGAAATACAGCCTTGTCCTCGGCGCTCAAGTTTGCTGTTTTCGCGCTCACGGAATTATCTAACGTCTGCAGTAATTCTGAAGAGCCACCCTTCAGCTTTGACACATCAACTTTTGGTAAACTGAGTCTTTCTGTCAGCGCATCAATCCTTTCTTCGACTTGAGCAAGGTAGTTATGTTGAACACTGCCAGAAAGTTGGGCAACAGATGCTCCGATAACAACCACACCTTGATCCGGTGAACTTGATTTAGAACGAATGCCCAATACTGTTTCGTATGGCTTATCTGAATAGATTTGGTCTGTATCATAAATTGGCTCGAAGTCTTGCTGAATGGACTTATCCAATACAGATTCAATTGCACCTTGTTTTTTACTATCCTGGCCAAGTGCAAAGACATAGTAGTCTGCCTCAATCTTCCCGTCTGGACTCTTTACACCGTCACGACCTTTAATGCCAGTATAATCAAGTGACATCTTGCCATCTTCAGTTGGGTTAATCGTCACTTTGTCCACTTTGACTAAGCTCTCAGCGGCAGCTCTAGGCGCATGCTCCAGCTGGTTACCATCCAAGAGTACAGGTGCTGTGCTGCGGATCATCCATTGGATATCTGCACCGAGGTCGCCAGCTCTTTCTACCGCATCAATCCCCGCATTCGGCCCATGAACAACCACTCTTTTACCTGCGAGAGAATCCATGTTATCCGTCATTCGCATGAACTCATCGAGGTCAAGCACTTTTCCTTTGAGCGCCTCTTTATCGTTCAACGTAATATTATTTAATCTCATTTCTGCAGGGGTCGCCTCACCTTCGACTCTATCCGATCGAACATCGATATGCGGTCCAGCACCAATCCCCATCACAACTTGCTTCGCGACAAATTCCTGCCCTTGTTTGGTTGTGATTTTAAACAGGCCATCATCCCCTTTTTTGACGCTTTTTACCTCATTATTGACTTCTTGAACACCAAGCGCTGCGGCACGGCTAATTTGTGCTGTATTTGCATCAGAAAACTGTTGTCTGTCTGCATATTCTTTATTAAATTTTGGTGCTTTATCTCCCCATGAATCTATCAGTTCATTCTGGTGATTGATAAATCCAGAGCCACGCACTTCTTTTGACCATGGTTCAGATGAGCCGATCACGACAGCACGACCCGCAAGTGGCTTCTCGTTTGCTAATTCTGCTTTTGAGTGCTGTCCTTCATAGCGATCACAAACTTCCGTCAAAGCATAAGCAATACTGCTTCCGCGACCAATAAAGACCACATCTTGCACTGCTGGCTTTGCAGAAGCTGACGATGGGTCACTGACTTTTGCAACAGCACTCGACTTTTCTACACTTGCTGAATTTTGAAGCGCAGTTGTATGTGGGTTGAGGGTAGTTTGGGGCGTATTGAGAATTTGCATAGGATACCTCTATCAACTGTAGTTTTTTCATTTTGTCTGTCCTTATAAGTTACGTAACTTCAAAAGGATATAAATTGTATTTTATTTACATATTAAAGATTAGCTAGATAATAAGTGATTGACCCAATTCTAAAATCAGAGACCAAAGCGGTAAGAAAAAACATTCACAATGTCCGTGCAAAATTGAGTGTTAGTATAAAATTGATGATCCTTCTGATGATTTTAAAATCCTACTTTTTTGCTAAAATTAACGATGGTCAAGCTGAATTGTGCCGAGAGGCGGGAGGCAACAATGGCCATTGCAATCACGTTGGAAGAATACTTTTCCAACAATAAAATTGATTATGAACTGATCAAACATCGTCACACAAATACCGCGTTTAATTCCGCAGCAGCAGCCCATGTTCCTTCAGAGCAAGTATCGAAAGCTGTCATACTCGGAAATTCAAAAAATGAATACTTAATGGCCATCGTGCCTGCAAATCGTCGACTGCTTTTGGAGAGCGTCAACAAAATGATGGGAGAGCACTTCCATCTGATTGCGGAGGCGGAGTTAAAGGATATTTTTCAGGACTGTGAGGTGGGTGCGATTCCCTCCGCAGCTGCTGCTTATCAGATGAATGCGCTTGTTGATGATACTTTATTCAAAAATGAACAGGTATATATTGAAGCAGGTGATCATGAACACCTTGTCAAAGTGAATAGTACACAGTTTTCATCCATGATGATGAATGCCCCCCATGGTCATATTTCTGGCGGTAATGTTGGAGACTCATGGGCAAGAGAAAACCCACCAATTGATTGAAAGATTGAACTGTCAGTCAAAGAGCCCATTTCATCATGAAATGGGCTTTGTTGTTTGAGGCATATTAAGACGTATGAGATGAAGGCAGGTGTTCGTATTCTTCTGGTAAATTCAGCGATATCGCTGTTGTAAAGACAAGGAAAATCACTGACGTTAATAAGCACATGGTCAGTCCTTGCATCTGGAATAACCAGCCTGATAACACAGTTCCAATGAGCCGTCCCATCGCATTTGCCATATAATAAAACCCAATATCTGTGGAAACCCCATCATCTTTTGCATAACTCACGATGAGGTAAGAATGCATGGAGGAGTTTACAGCGAAGACGACACAGTACACCATTAAGCCAATTAATATGGAGTATTGAGGTGCAATATTAAAATGCAGTAATGTTGCTGTAACTGCCGTCACCAAAGTAAGTAAAACACACCAATGCACGGCACTGCGACGACCTATCGGCTCATCATCTTCAGCCCCTGTTAGACGAGGTGCGATACTTTGAAAGAACCCATAACTGATGATCCAGCATGCCAAAAATGCACCGACTTGCCAATGATCCCAACCAAACTGGCTCCCGAGAAATACGGGTAACGCAACAACAAACCAGACATCTCTTGCACCAAATAAAAAGAGTCTTGCAGCAGATAAAGTATTCACGTTATCACTTTTGGAAAACATTTCACGAAACTTCACTTTTTCTTTTGCTGTGCCAATCTCTTCGGTCAAAAGAAAAGAGCTACCAATAAATATACAAGCAATAAAGCCGCTTAAAATCATCAGTGAATATTGGAAACCGACAGCACTCAACAACAAACCGCCGATAAAAAAGCCAATTCCTTTGAGTGCATTCTTAGAACCCGTTAAGATTGCCACCATCTTAAATACACGACATTCTTGTTTCGTGTTCAGTAACAATTTAATACTACTTTTTGCACTGACTTTATTCAGATCTTTTGCAACACCTGAAAGTGATTGCGCAAACATGACAAATGGTACTGTGAGATATTCAGTCGGGAGTGCGAGCATCGACAGCGCAATAATTTGTAAACACAATCCAAAGTTCATCGTTCGATTGAGGCCAAATTTTGCTGCAAGCCAACCACCAACTAAATTGGTGACAACACCAAAGAACTCATAGAATAAAAACAATGATGCAATGGTTAGTGGGCTATAACCCAATTGAAAGAAGTACAGAACAATTAGCATTCTCAAAGCACCATCTGTGACGGTGAAAGCCCAATAGTTTCCTGTAACGAGTAAATACTGCTTTGTTTGAGAAGGGTTTAAACTAATATCAAACATTTATACTTATCCTTATTCAGCACGATGAAACAAGCACCTAAATCCAAATCGATTGGTGCCATTGACGACAAAAATGCAAAAGAGTTACATTCAGCAAAATCAAAGCTGAATGAATGCGTTTTTATCCACAACCGTGGAAATTAAACGATTATCGACACCATACTTTGGAGCTATGTCCATTGATGACGAATTAGTTAGCGCAGGTTTATCGAGTGCTGTATCAGCAGTCTTCCCTTAAAGGGTGATTGGCTAATGCCAGGATGGAGATAGGTGAATTAATTCCAATCAAAACTCTTAAAGCACAAAGTACCAAGCAACATTTTGATCAAGGCGATAATGCCACATTTAATTTCTTCAGTTCTTCTCCGAATCAAGCCTAAAGCATCACATACAGTTGTGTTGACATCAAAGTATGTGAAGACAAAAATGGAACTTAAGAATTGCAAGTCGGCTATTTTATAGCGTTACTTTTCTTGAACAGACAACTTTTGGAGTAACTCACAATGTCTGTTCAACTTAATTCAAAAGAGCCACAATATTAACCGTAGCTCTTTTTTATGAAGTTTGCGAACAAATCAGACCTGTCAGAAAAATTTCATTCTGCTGTCAGATTATGGACCAATCATTGTCACATTCGCACAGGATGACATAATCCTTTAAACTTTATCCCAACAATGATAACGCAGCTTGTGGTTTCTGATTCGCTTGTGCAAGAATTGATGTACTCGCCTGTCTCAAGATCTGAGCTTTGGTCAGTTTTGCCGTTTCCGTTGCAAAATCCGTATCCTGAATACGTGAACGTGCAGCAGATAGGTTTTCTGAGATATTAGATTGGTTACGAATTGTAGACTGAAAACGGTTCTGAACTGCACCCAGCTCTGCACGTTTACTATCAACTAGCCCAATAATTTTATCAATACTTCCTAAAATAGCCTGTGCATCTTCTTCGCTTCCAATCGAAACTTCATCACCAAAACGATGCGAGATTGCGCCTTTGTCATCCAGTGCTTTTCCTGCTGCTTCGAATGCAGTTTGTGCAGTTTCAAAAGCCGTCTTCTTCGTTGCATCGCCTTTATCTGCCTCATATGCTGCTTTTTTATTCGCCAAGTCTTCTTTCTTAGATGCAAAATCTGTAAACTCAGTGTCACTCATCTTGTGACCATTTTGCTTGTCGATCTCCTTCGCCATTTCTGATAATGAAAATCCTGCATCATCTTCCAGTTTTAATGACAACTTGATTGTCTGATTGGCATCCGCACCAACTTGGAAATTTGACTCATAACTGCCATCTAACAGCTTCACACCACCAAAGGTTGTATCTGACGCGATCCGATCAATTTCTTCACGGAGTTGGGTCATTTCTTGGTTCAGTGCTTTTCTATCAACACTTTGGTTAGAACCATTTGCTGCCTGTTGGGACAAAGTCCGCATTCTTTGCAGCATATTGGTCATTTCATCCATCGCGCCTTCCGCTGTTTGTGCAATAGAAATGCCGTCATTCGCGTTTCGGTTTCCTTGCTCTAACCCTTTAATTTGGGAGGTCAATCGGCTGGAAATTTGTAGACCTGCGGCATCATCAGCAGCACTGTTGATACGAAGGCCAGAAGATAAACGCTTAAATGCCGTGTCCAGTGTGTTACCTGAGTTTAAAAGCTGACGTTGTGCATTTAGGGAAGAAGCATTGGTATTGACGTATAAAGCCATAAAACATCCTCATAATTCTACGTCCGAGAAACCATCGACTAAAAAACTTCCGCTCGGACAATGCTGTAACTAACTTAGGGATTTACATCCGACTATTAAAACAATACGTTTATTGAATTGTTTTGCTGAAAAAAAGAACAGTAATCTTGATATTTTGATCACTTTGCTTTAATCGATCACTGTATCGGTCATTTGTTTTATTACTTTAGAATATTTCTTTATTTATCAATAATTAAAAATTTTAAACTAAATGAATAAAAAATAATTACAAAAATAGAACCCAGAAGTCACAATAAGTGACTCATCGTCAATTATTGAGATCCCGTTAGTCAATTCTCTTGATTGGCGTGAATTTGGAAGGTGGTACAGAACCTGGAGATAGCAATGATGAGACAACACCTGGTGTTTCAAAACCAAAAGATAATCACGATAAGACAACAACACAAACTCATCCTGTAAACAGTGAAAGTAGCGGATCACTCATCTATGTGTTCGCGCTGCTTCCACTGCTTTGGAGAAGAAAAACCAGTTAAACCATCCAAAAAGCAGCCATTTGCATGATGTAACCCGCATGCGCCAGGTTGTTTTCATATAAGAAATAAATCGTAAAAATTTATCTGCTTTTGTATAAAAAATTTACTGAACTCGGCATTTATTCAGTTTCAGTTCAGCTTTTCGATCATATTATTCACCTTATGGAAATTAAAAAAAAAAATAAACAACATTTCTTCTTAATTGGAAATTCACTAACCCAAGCATTACTGGAGGAAGTTTTGAAGAAACTCGTTACCAACAAATTAAATATTTGCATAATCACAGCACTATCAGGTGTTGCAAATGCAAATCATCAACCACTTCATATCATCGGTGACCTAAATGGCGATCTCAAGGCAGATCTGGGCATTTTAAAGACTGGCCATTCTCAGGTAAAAATACTTCCGATTGATAGAAGCACAGGTGAAACACTTGAAGGTTCAGCAATCGACCTACCATTCCATCATGTCTCAGCAATTTTCAATACTGATGCTCACAACCTAAGTACTTCAGAAATGAAAACGTTGATTCTTGCAAATCAAGAGGCAAATTCTGTTGAACAACTATTTTTCTATGAGCTGAACACAATGGATGAACGGCACGTATTTGCAGACCTGATCCCTGGTGATTTATCAAATCCGGTACAATTTGTACCGAAGCAAAATGAAGAAAATGTGTTTTTCTTCAACTATCATGGCAATCTCTATTTGCTTAATTTACAGGAAAAACAAGCCTCACTTGTCGCTTCAAATACAATTTCGTTTGAGAGTCATCAGGAGCAGCTTTTTATCCAGCAAGCTGGCTCAGAGTACAATGACCAGGCAATATTTTCTCTTTTACAACAAGAGGAGTCAGGTAAATTCGTAACTCAAGTGTCATTACCAACATTTACGGGTCACTCAAGCAAAAAACATTTCACGACCAATAGCATAAATATCCAACAGCCAATACCTTCACCGCTTGTTCGATCAGCAAAGTCTGCGTCTTATTCCCAAGCTTTTGGTTTAACAAAGGCAATAAAATTTAAGGTATATTCTGGTTTGCCATTTAAATTTCAGCTACCTAAACAAGCTAATCCATACCCTGTTGGCGTCATGGATAAGATAAAGATTTATGGGGCTACAAGGTCTTCAGGTGGTAAAGAACCTAAACTAGATAGCCATGGAGATCCTAAGGTTTATGGAGAAGTTGTTGTTGAGATCATTGATGCGAAAGGTACTGCTTCGATTACCTATCCAGAAATCTTTCATGCAGTCAATGCTGAAGAAGTAGATATTCAATTAAAATATGAGTTTAGAATCAAAGGAGAAAACGGAAAATTGCAAGACTATCAATTTGAGATCAAACCGGGAGATAACCTTCAATTCGATACTTATTCTGAAGTACCATCCATAAACATTGGTGGTAAGACGCCAAGCATGGCAAGCGCTCACCGCAGCGGATTTGCTTCTACCCTACACTACAAGGTCACGCATTCTGTCAAAAAGAAGCCAGAATATGTTGAGATCTCCAACTTTGATGAAAAAACCGGAGATTTTAATTACACATTGCATATCAACAAAATCCCTGAATCAAAACGCAATGGTAAAGAATTCACCGATACAATGGTTATTGTTGGAAAAAGTGAATCGGGTAAGGAAAAAGAACTGACGCATACATTCCGTATCTTGGCACAGCCTTACACAAAGCCGAAATCAACCAATGATCATAAAACTGGACCAGCAACAACACATGATAGCGGCGGTGCTTTCTTCTACCTACTTGGGTTGATCCCGTTACTTTGGAGAAGAAAACAACACTAATATAACACGACTACATATTGACCAATCCAGCCAGACTCTTTTGCCAAGGGGTTTCTGGCTGGTACTTTTTCTTGAGCTTATCCAGAAAGTAGCGTGTTTTATTTGGTAAGTAATTCGTCTTTGGATAGTACGCTTTCATCACAAGGCAGCGGTATGGATGATCAGGCAAAACAGGGATCAACTTCCCTTCCAAGATCTCTTTTTCGATAAAGAAATAGGGAATAATCGCCATCGCATTTCCTGCTAACACACTACTTTTCATCAACCAAATATTATTTGTCAGTAAAGGGGCTTTGATTGCTGCGTTGATAGGCGTACCGTCTTTGTCAAAAAAAGAAAGTGCAGGCTCCCCGATTAAATATGAATTGTGACAAATACGGTGATTCATCAGTTCGTTTGGGTGCTGGGGTGTACCATACTTTTCTAAATAGGCTCTTGAAGCAAATAAAGCCGCATGCGTCGGTGCAATGGTTGTACTCATCAAATGATCATTTTCAATGGGGATCACCTGCAAAGACAGATCAAAGTTTTCTTCTAGCGGATCGACGGAGCGCTCTAAAGTGACTAATTCGATATCCAACTGTGGATGCTCCTGTTGGAATTCACAAATATCGTCATTCAACCAGCTACTGGCAAAAGAAGTCGGACAGCTGATCCGCAAAAGGCCTTGTAAGTCCTTATGCAGATCGTGCATTTCGGACTCCGCATCACGAACAGACTGGAGTATCTTCAAACTATGCTGATAAAACCTGAGGCCATGCTCTGTCGGTTGAACACGCCGGGTGGTTCTGTGGAGTAGTTGTATGTTTAAGCTTTCTTCAAGTTTACTCACCCGTTTAGTGATCACAGAGTTTGTGACATCAAGTTTCTTTGCGGCTGTGGCAAAACCACCCGTTTCTATGACGTAAACAAATGCCTGAATATTACTGAGCTTATCCAATCGAGCCTCTTATTCTATGATTCATCTAAATTCACAGTGTACCGAACGAATAACCTTATTCACCATAGGATTCTAAAACGATTAACTGAAAATATCGAAGAGATATGAAAAAACTGTCAAGCCGTTCTGACAGTTTACCAATTTTAAAGTTCACACTAAGCTAGATCAAAGGTAAATCAGGTAATCACTGTATAATATGAAAACTATATGGGTGCTTTTATTGCTGATTGCAAGCCCATTTTCTTTCTCGAAAGAACTGATATTAGCAACTTCGGATGGTCCACCCCATATGATTGAAACGACCAATTCCGGACTAGATATTGATGTGGTCGTTGTTGCCATGAAGCACCTGAATCATACCATCAAGGTTCGCTATATGCCCCTCGCTCGTGCAATGACGGAGCTGCAAAATAAACGGATTGATATCATGACACCTATTTTCTTAGGTGAGATCTCTGGCATATTTTTATCTGAGCCTACGATTTACTATCGGCCCACCGCATTTTCACTCAAAAAGCGCAATATAAAACTCAATCAACTATTCGATTTGGGTAACTACTGCGTGCTTACTTTTCAAGGCGCAAGAGGCTACTTTGGTGAAGAGTTTGTCAAAGCCAGTAAAAAATCAAAGTGTTACACTGAACACCACGACATGAGCACGTTTCCTTTAAAATTACAAAAAGCAGAGTTCTTTGATGTTGTTGTACTCGATTTCTATATATTCATTCATTACAGTGGCTACTTAAGTGAACTTGGCAGGCCCATCTCGGAAGTGGAAGCACATGATATTTTCCCCCAAGTCCCCTCTGCAGCTGGTTTTCATGATCAAGCACTCAGAGATCAGTTCAATACCGCTCTAAAAGCCATTAAAGATAATGGAGAATTTAGCAAAATCATTCAAAAGTATTCCCACTAATCAGGCTTCCTAGCGTCTATTCATCTTGATAAACTTCATACTTTTTAAAATGGTTTGCTGGGTCTTTCTCTGGTCGAGGAAAGCGTTTTGCCTGTGGTGTTCCTAAATAAAGATAACCAACGATTTCATCTTCTTCTGCTAGCCCAAGTAATGTCTTCATATGTGGGTTATGTGCGTAAGAACCTGTTCGCCAAATGCCACCATACCCAAGTGCAAATGCAGCTTGTTGCATCGCCATTGTCGCGCAGCCAGCTGAAATCACTTGCTCAACACGTGGGACTTTCTGATGCTCAACGTATTTCGCAATACAAGCAATCACAAGCGGAGCACGAAATGGAAGCTGAGTTGCACGTTCAAGCGTTTCTTGTGGGCAATCCGGGTCAGCAAGCATCGCCGCTTTTGCATAGATATTTCCTAACTCAGACAAAGCTTCCTCTGAATCGAATACGATAAACTGCCAAGGTGCTAATCCTGCATGATCAGGAACTCTTACAGCTGATTTTTGAATGATGTCCATGTCATTTGAAGAAGGTGCTGGGGTCGTTAGTTTTGTGTCAGAACATCGCGTGGTCAGTAGCGCTACTGCATCCATATTTGATAGCCTTTTCTTATTAAAAAGCTAAGGCTATCAAAGTTCTCAAGAAATAAAAACCATGGATCAATCGTGGTTTTGTTTAACGAGAAGCTTGCGAATATAGAAGTCGAGACTAAAAAATTTCCCACCACCCATAAAGAACAAGGCCAGCAACATAATGAAGTAAGTAACCGCAAACTCAATACCATTATTAGAAACAACGATACTACCACTAGAAGTTAACCAATCGTAGTTACCATGCTCTTGCAGGATCGCACGCGCCCGTTCCACTTTATCTCCAGCTTCCATCACACGCTCATTCAGGAAAATCGTTCCATCAGATAACCAGCTCGATGAATCTGCAATCGCTGCCCAGCCATTTTTCCAATGTACTGTCAATGCAGCCACCAACATCGTGATCATCAAAGGAATACTCACAAGACGTGTTGCTAAACCAACGACAAGTAAAATTCCGCCTCCAAATTCCGCAGCAATCGCCAGCGATGCCATTACTTCTGGTAATGGTAACCCCAGGCCCCATTCTGCATTCCCAAACCACTCCGCTGTGCTTTCAAAATGAGAAAGCTTATTCCAGCCAGCCTGGATCATCACAGGCGCTAAATAAAGCCGCAATAACAAAGGTGCCAGCCCATCAAGACAGCCAGCCTTACTCAAGACGCCATCGTACATCGATGCAAGTCGTTGGATCATAACTACTCCAGATCTATCATTTTTTAAATGCTATTTGTTATAGGAAAGGGTAGTCTGGAATTTTATTTCATGCAGAAGAGAAAAGTTATCCACCGTACATACGGTTAACGAAGTGGCCTGGTTTTGGACAGGATACGATACCATCCTTAGTTTCAAATTTAATTTTTACCGACTCGGTCAAATTCTTAATACTGGCTTTGCGAACAACAAAGTGCAAATGTGGACCAGAGCTATAACCCGTATTTCCTGAATAGCCAATCACCTCCCCTTGATTGACATATCGACCGCGTTTGACTTTCGAACCACCTTTTTTTAAATGAAAATAGCCTGCGTAAGTTCCGTCATCGTGCATGATCAGAATGTAGTTTGCGTGGGGGCGATACTTTGGATGCGGTCCGCCTTTGTCAGAATTATCCTTCAACTCAATCACCACACCACTTCGCGCAGCAATCACCGGCGTTCCTTGTTCTAACTGAAAGTCCACCGCGTGTTTTGACCCCGGGCGGTTATGAGAAAAACGGCCATAACAAGATTGGCTGACTTTGACTGGTGCAGTCACCGGAAAAGGTAAATCATAACGTGCGTGCCGATTATGCCGGACAGCAAAGTCTCCATAGGTACTGCGAATTTTAAAATCATAATCCCAAGAGCGGCTTTGATCTTTCACCTTTAAACGTGCAATGCGAACACGGCTTGAACGCTGGACAACAAAATGTTCTTTCGTATGCCTGGCTTCTTCAAGATTCTTGAGTTTTGTGAATTCAAATCGAACTGAGCGAGGATATTTACGACGACTCGTTGCATACAAACGAATGCCTTTGTTCGTTTCTATGGCTTCAATGCAAACGATATTTGACGGCCCACAACGCACAGGTTTCCCCTTTTTCGCCTCAGCAAAACAAGAGAAACAACACAGTGCCACCAGTAATATTATTGTTTTACTTCTCATGACATCAATTATGGGTTACTTGGGTGTATGGGTTCTCAATACACCCAAAAGTCTTATATCATCCCCTAAGTTTATACGATCCTAGACATCTTCCAATTCAAACATCATTTCTTCAACCAGCTTATTGAATTTTGGTTTGAATTGATTGAGTTGATGCGTAGAAATGAGCATGGCTGCACGAGAGACATCTGATGTGGTTTTGACAAAACGTTTGCCGAGCGGAGTTTGCTGAAATTGCTCACGCTCGTCTTTTTCTAGCGCAGACAAGATTTGCTCTAGCTCAGCATAGGTATAGTTTTCTACAAAAATATCAATCAGTGGATTTTTTAGCCGCTCCCAGTTAAAGTCTTGACGAGTCATTTTTAAAAGGCGTCGATTGTATTTGCTTAAAATCAGCCGCTCCTGTTGTGACAAATCATCTTTAATCGCTTTTTGCCTGAGTTTGTATTTCAGCTGCTTTTGCGTTTGTTCGAAAACCTTGGGTGAACCCAGCAGAAATAATAGCTCTTCGCTGGCTTTTTCAAGCTGTTTACCATGTGTTGTGATATGTTCTGGATCTGTAGAAGTACAGCCATTGAGAAGCACCACACTCGGCATGGCCGTTGTGATGAAAATAAGAAGAAAGCGAAGTGCATTTTTAATCGGTACGTCCAACATCATCCTGCCGTTTTAAGAGATCATGAGTTATGTTCTTATGCTTTACAGCGTCCTTTGTGCCCTTGCGGGACAAACTATTCTAACAGTAATTTTTGGAACCACCATACGTAACTATCACTTTTTACATCATAAAAACGGATGGCATAGATTGAATATTGAAAAGCCGCAAAAAGAACGAGCGAAATTTCGGCGCTTTCACTTCACGCTTGTCCTACCATATCAAAGATGATTGATGAAGCAAACATCAAAACGCCGACCAGCATTGTCTACTGACCGACGTTTCTTGATTTTGTTCAATAAATTTATTGGGTTGGTTCTGGATAAAGCTGTCGTGAATCTAAGTCATATCGCCAAAATCGGAAAATCGTATTATCACTGGTTCCAGAAATATACAATTGATTCTCAAATGGGAATATCTCCAATAAACTGACTAAGTCACTATTCGGGATCAATGGCTTATATTTTCTTGTTTGAGGGTCAAACTCCCATAAGGTTTCATTTTCACCGCTATCATCAAGCCCACTCATGTAGAGCTTGCCTTGATAAGCAACAAACTGGTCACCCAGAAAATTATCTGGCCCAGGTCTTTTATCGACCACAATCTCGGGTCTTAAGCTACTCGACTCTAATCGCCAAAGCTCATATCCCCCTTCAGGATCTTTTGCACGGAAGTACAAATGATCATCCAATACAGTTAAATAAGACGGGTAAGAGCCAGAAGCGCCAGGCCACAAATCAACAACCATTGAAGTGACATCGGTCACTGGGTCATATACATAAAGTTCATGCCCATACTTTTTGTCTTTCGCTTGAAAGTACAACTTCCCTCGGTAAAAAGTGAGATAAGCTGGAAATGCATCTTCATCTGCGGGGTTAATATCTGAAAGTCGCTCAGCCTGTCTAGAAAATCCATCATATTTCCAAAGCTCAAACCCAAACTCATCATCTTTGGCTCGTAAATAAAGCTGATCTTCATGAACTGTCATATATCCCGGGATCCCATGACATTTTCCAGAACAGATATCGACCGCTAAAGTTGCTTTTTGTGACCTTGGATCCCAGACCCAAGTCTCAAACCCACCCTTTTCTCCTTTTGCCTGAATATAAAGCTTCTCCTGATAGGCTGCCATTCGATTCGGATAGGAAGACTCCACTCCCGGGAAAATATCTTGAACCATCGCAACTTGGTTACTCGCACCATCATAAGACCACAGTTCTACGCCATGTTTTCCATCCTCTGCTTGGAAAAAGAGCTTATTTTGGAAAACAATCGGATGTCCTGGGTAGCCATCTGACGGACCCGGATATATATCAGCCAATAATGAAATCGTTTGGGTTTGGGGATCAAAAACACGCCACTCATATCCGTATGTTTGATCCGAAGCCACAAAGTAGACTTTCGATTGATACGCAACAAAATAATGTGGGTTGATTAGCCCTTCACGCTTGAAGGGTTCGATACCAAACACCTCAGCGTATACAGTCGTATTTTTTAGGGAGATAAGGACAACAAATAATAAAAATTTATGAATGTATTTCATAGGTTTAGCCTCCTGTCCAACCTAATATATTTTCCCCTCAAGCGAATTGCAATGGACCTATCAACTACACTTATATTGGAGGTATTGCAGAGTGTATCGTCTACGTTACTTTATTGGATTTTTTCTCCTATTTGCCCACGAGTTGACTGCAAAGCCGATGGTGATCGCACAGCATGAAGACTCAGAGGCGATTGAAGCCTGCTATACCCTCATTCAAGAAGCCTACAAAAAGTTGGATACACCACTCCAAGTCATATCTTATCCGGGACGCCGCGGCCTGCACGCAGCAAACTTAGAATTGATCGACGGCGATCTGTGTCGCATTGCTGATATGACGAAAGAATACCCAAACCTTATCCAACTTGAAACACCGCTGATGGTGATCTCCATTGTCGCCGTCTCCAAGTTAGACCGATACAACATTACTCAAATCCAGGACCTGAAGCCCTATTCGTTGGTTTCTATTCGTGGGATGAAGGCTGCTGAGAAGTATTTCCAGGAATTTACGATCAGTTATGTCAGTGATTTTCAACAGTCGCTAGCAATGCTGGATCGTGGTTTGGTCGACTTAGCCATACTGCCACTGCGAGATGCCAAGCGTGCAAATTCGCCTGTCATTATCCACCAACCTCCCCTCATACAAACAAAGCTATACCATTATCTACATAAAAAATATGACTGGCTTCAACCAAAGTTGGATAAAATATTGCGCTCACTTATTGGTAGCGCTGAGAAAAAGTCACCTTGAGGTTTGGTGAATAGGGTGTCACTAATTTAAGCTGCTGTTGCCATGGGGATTTGGACATCACGCTCACATTCCCTTTCGAGAATTGAAATGTTTCCAGCACCAAGCCATGTATTTTTGGTTTTGGTAAGAATAATTCATCCAGGTAAGCTTTGATCTCTTGCAGGGTTAAACGACCAACACCATGTCCCGTTTGCACCAAAATCCTCAGCTGTGTTTGCGCTTCTAACTGTGCAAGCCAAAGGGCATATTCTTTTGGGGGTAAGTGACCTGAGAAAAATGCAGATGTGAATACAGGCGCATTCGGCGTTATCGCTTTTAGACTCTGGACAGTCTCTTTGAGGTGATCGCTGAGTGTCTGCCTGCCCAGTGGCGTGTTCCAATGCATATCATCAATTTCTTCCGGAAGATACCAACCCGCAAAGTTTGGAAGCTGGGTGATATAACGATAGTCGTTCGTCGCTAGATCCAACGAGCGTTTTCGGATCAGAGCCAACAAGTCTTGTCTTTCCTTTCCTTCTTTTTGGATATGCACAAAAAACTCAGGATCGTGATACAAGCCGAAGATCAACTTCATATCGGCTTCAACCGTTGCACGCACTAAACGCTGGAGCCAAATTTCAGGTGTCCCATAAATCTGAAACCGCTCATAGCCAAACTGACTCCATTGAACTAATAACGTATCGAAGCCTTGCTGTTTAATCGAAGTTAAACGAGCTTGGATCGCTGGGTACGAAAGTGATTTATCCTCATTGAGCGGCTGCCAGATCATCACCTTGGCCTGTGCCACATTCATCATGAGTATGAATAACAACCAAACACAACGTACCATATTTGCTCCAATTCGTTTTAAGATGAGACCGCTGGCATCATCAATAATTCACGACCGAAGTAATCTGCAACCACTTCTTCTAAACGTGGTTGTGTTGCAGCCTGCTCACGTAGCGCCGACGATAAAGTCTCTTGGCTAATCAAGCCCTTTTGTACCAAGTATTCACCCAGTGGTAAACTCGACTTCTCATAGCCAATGAGCGCACTTGCCAGCACTGCATTCTTAAACGTCCCAGCTTGTAGGAAAATATCAGTGATCGATCGCTGCTTTTGAACAAACAACTGCCAAATCGCAAAAACATCTTGCGACGATAAGTCTTGCTGGGTTTTGAGATCCTGCAACGTATCGTATGGCGAAGTGACCTTTACATGCGCATAACGATAACGCAGAACCGCAGCGACCTGACCACAAGCAACAATACGATATTCAACCGAATAACCCGTCTTACGCGCAATCGCATTGAGTGCAACTGGCGTTAATGGTTGCTCAGACGCTAAGATCACATGATTATCCTCTAAAGCCAATGGGATCACAGCATAACGCAGGGCTAGACTTGGCGCGATTGCAGCCAAAGTCTCATCATCAGTATCCATCGTATTCACATTCGCGAATTCAACATCCGCCTGGATCGCAATGGCACGTCCTAGAGTCTCAGCAGAAACGAGGTGCGAATCCAGCAACACTTTGCCAAGTGGACGCTTCTTCATCTGCTGCTGGATCAATGCATCGGTGACCTGTTCGGTATCCAGTGCACCAATATCAATCAAAATTTGTCCAAGCGGCTGCGTTGAACGCTGGGTCTCACCAACTTCTGGAAAGTCATGACTGGTTTTATCCCAAGCGACACGGCGAGAGTCACCAATTTCAATGATTTGTTTAATTGCGCGAGCGTTGGCGCAGAAATTAATGATATTGCCCCATAACATTCTTGGGGTCGATAGGAAGCCTTGCTTCACGCCATAATAACGGGATACAAAAATGGCACGTTGCAGCGCACGGTTCACAAGTAAACCAAGGTTGATCCATAAAATCGTGAAAAACCAATCCGCTTGATAAAAAGATGCGGTAAAGTCGACAGGCTCACTTGCAATCGCGTGATAAGCCCAAAGGATCAGCAAGTGTAAACCAACGATATTCGCAAAAAAGCTGACGAAATTCGTAAACGCACCTTTTCGGTCTCGTACCAAGAAGTAATTGAGTTTCCAGTCGTCACTCCAGCGCAGTGTTTTCGACCCTTGATAAACAATCCCGCAGATCCAGCGTGATTTTTGACGCACAGCCGTCGTAAAGGTGGATGGAAAATACTCACGAATGCAGATCACATTAGCATCTTTTTTCCGACGGAGCATTCGCTCAGACAGTGGAACGTCTTTCGCACAATAATCTTCAGGGATCACCGGGAAGCGAACAAAAATCTCCTCCATGCCTTTTTCTTTCAAGCGGAAGCCAATATCATAATCTTCCGTCAGACTCTGGACATCAAACGCAATGCCATCACCATCTTCCAGTAAAGCTAAAATGGCGCGACGACTAAAACAAGTCCCCACCCCTGCACTTGGTACCTGACCTGCAAAAGACTCACGGACACGGACATCCTTCCCATGTAGCTCTGCAAATTCATCCATATAGTGGCCACTAGTAAACTCATACCATTTCCGTACAAATGGATAAACAGGAAGCTGGATCAAGTCTTTTCGATCGACAAGATAATTAAACAAGCGCAGTTCCATCGCACTCAAGACATCTTCTGCATCGTGCAAGATAAAACCAGAAAACTCGAGGTTCGCGTCTGATTCAAACTGAAACATCGCGGAGAGAATATTATTCAAACAATCTGCTTTTGACGTCGGTCCAGGACGCGCGCAGATCACTTTATGTACATGAGGATATTTGGCACACACCGCATCAACATCAGCCTGCGTATCTGGGTCATTGGGGTAAGTCCCGACAAAGATATGATAGTTTTCGTAATCGAGCGTTCGCGCAGCCAGCTCCGCCATCGGACCAACCACACCAACCTCCTGCCAAGCAGGGACCATGATCGCCAACGGCTTCTCGTCGACGGCTAACAACTGCGCTGGCTCCAGCGGTTCATGCGTACGATACACAAACCACTTGCGCACCGCTGCACGGTACCAGTAATACACATCGATTAATAAATCATCGATACTGGAAATCAAAATAAACACAGCGATCACCGCTGCAAAAACACTGACACCAAACAAATACTGCTCGAATACCCCAGACAGCATAACTTGAGGACCTCTACTCGGACTGCTTAAAAACCGAGCAAATTTATCACATTCTGTTTACATGTCAAGTATTGATTATCAGGTGTTGATTAAGAACAGGCGAAAAGTGCTTAAAATTAAAAAAGATATGTTCATCTCTAATTATAATTTCTGCAATAAGCGATACCCAATAAAACCATGCTAGTTTCTTTGATTGATTTTGGATAACCCATATCGACTTGATCATCTTGTTTGCCCTAGCGGGTGTAAATACCGTTGGTTAAGAAGAAGTAGACTTTTTCGTTGTACCAGAAAAGGACCACTTTGATCTGTGTGGCATAGCTGCAAGCCCAGACCAAGTTTGGTCATTCACATCTTTCGAATCCAGCCTCAATGTGACATCGAGTAAAATGTGACATCGATTAATGTTATTTTAATGTCTATTGAGCAAAAAAAGTAACATTAAAGTACAGATTTAACACAAAAAACAATGCTTATTATTAACCTTTAGATATCTTTAAAACCATATTTTTATCAAGACCCTCGCCGATTGAGTATAATTTAGACAAAGCTATGTTTTTCAGGTTAAAAAATTTACACCATAGATGAAAGAAATTGCTTTGAATCAGGAATGCGAACAAAGTTTACCGATTAAAACGTCTTTTTCATGACAGATAGTTGCGATACCCACCATAAAATGTTAGTCTTCACCAGCTTTTTAGTATGAGTAGTTAATTTATTGAGGTATATAGGAAATGCGCCTAAGTATTATTTCTTCTGTCGTAGTCTCTGCACTAGCACTAACTGCATGTGGTGGCGACGACAACAATAACAATTCCACAACGAAGCCTGCAGCAAAAGATCATAGCTTTGCGGTAACAGTATTAAACACTGAAAACGCAACTGTTTTCCTTGATGCAGACAAAGACGGCAAGTTTGACGCAGAAAAAGAAGTTTCTGTAAAAACAAACAAAGACGGTGTTGCTTCTTTCAAGAAAGACGCAAAAGGTAAAGACCTAACAGCAGAAACAAAAGTAGCGCTTCAAAAGCTAGCTATCGTAGCTAACGTTGTTGCTGGTGAGTCAAAAGTAAACGGTCAGCTTTCTCTTGACGGTTACACGCTTTCTTCTGGTCAGTTCAACGCTGTTGTTTCTTCTCTAACAACTTTCGTCAATGCTTACGCAACAGATAAAAAAATCGCTGTTGACGCTGCAGAGACAAAGCTTAAAGAAACTTACCTTGGTAAAGAGTCTGAAGTTTCTCTTCTAGTTGACCCAGCAAAACAGCTTGAAGAAAAAGCTGAAGCTTCAAAGAAAGCAGCTGAAGCTGTAGAAGCTGCTGCAAAAGAAGTTGAAGCTGCAAAAGAAGCAAAAGCAGCTGCTGACAAAGCACTTGCAGAAGCAAAAGAAGGCGACGACAAGAAAGCACTTGAAAAAGCTGTTGCTGATGCAAAAACTGCGCTTGAAACAGCTGAAAAAGATCACAAAGAGAAGAACACTGCAAAATCTAAAGCTGCTTCAACAAAAGCTGCTGCAGAGAAAGTATTCTCTATCGCTCGTAACTTAGTTCTTTTCTCTGATGTCGATGCAAGCAAAATTGCAAAAGCAATTGCTGACGTTACAGCAGAACAAGCTGATGACTTCACGAAGCTAGCCGTTAAAGTAACTGAGACTACAGCAACAGATGCTGATGGCAAGGAAACTAAGACTAAAGCATATACTGCTGAAGTAGTTGACAACAAATCTGCTGCTGCCTTTATCAAAACAAATGCTGTGTTCGCTCTAGGCCAAGACAAGCTTGAAGCTGTAGAAGCTGCCGCTAAGTTTAGTCAAAACCTAAATGAAAACAAAAAAGGCCTAACTGAAGCTGAAGCTGAAACAGTTGAAGTCGCTAAAGAAATCGCTCGTCTAGTACACACATTTAGCACAACAACTGATGGTGCTAGCGAAGCTGGTCGTAAAGCTCAAATCGAAGCTCTAAATGCAGGCTATGAATACACTGCTGCTGAAGGCGAAGATCCAGCACAAGTGACTCTTACTGAAGAAGGCGCTCTTGTTGTTACTTACGCGTTTACAACTAAGAAAGTAGCTGAAAAAGACGTTTCTATCGTTGTAGTTACTCCTGCTCGTCGTGACGCTGAAGAAGTTTCATATGTATATACAGCGAAGAAAGCTGCTGTAGCTGCACAAGATGCAAAGCCAGCTGAAGGTGATAAAGAAGCAGTTCCTGCGAAAGAAGCACAAGCAGCTCAACCTGCAACTGTTGCACTTTCTAAAACAGAAAACGCTGGTACTAAACGCACTGAATTAAGCGCAACTGTAGCTGTTTATACTTCTGAGCCAAAAGCTGAAGCAGAAAAAGCAACTTCTCAGGTTATGTTGAGCCAAGCAAAAGTTACTGTATCTACTGTAACACCTGCAGCTGCTCCTGCAGAGAAAGAGACAGTTAAGTTAGTTTCTGAGAAAACACTTGTTGCAAAAGCAAGCGAGAAGTACGCGACTGCAGCAATGACGATCCCAGCAGAAGAAACAGCTGAGCGCTATGTTGCTGAGACAATCACGAAGAAGCTTGCAAACGGCGACATCGAGTTTATCTCCAAAGAAGTTAAGTTCAATTCTTTCGAGCAGAACGCTTTAGAAACAAGTGTTATCGATACTGACGTTGATACTGTTAAGACTCTTGAAACTACGGTTTCTCACGCAACTTTCTCAACTGCAACGAAAGCTGATGAAGAAGATGCGAAGAAAACTATTACAACTTACAGCTTCGGTGAGTTCTCTCTAAGCAATGCTGCATACGCAGTAAGCTTTAAGTCTCCAGAGCTTTCTGCTGAAGATAAGAAAGTTGTTGCTGGTGAATACGGTCAAGTTGACGTTGCTGGTCAAAAAGCTGCGACAATCCGTATCAACGAAACATCTGTTGATTACTACGTTGACTTTGCAAATGACAGCGGTGTAGCTCTATTCAGAGAAAGACCATAAGGCTAATCTAAACCCAATTTAGATATAGAGTTAAAAAAGGCCGCATTCGCGGCCTTTTTACTTTCTACCTTTCACTCTCCACATCTCAAGCCAATCCATACCTGACATCAGATGATCAAAACAAACTATGCGGTGAGCTCATTTCTTTGAGGGTTCCACACATCTCTTCTGCGTCATAGTCAATCTGGGCGATTCCTGCCGTGTCGAAGATGTCTGTGCTGGTGTTCCGTGTAAAACGCTCTAGTAAATAACTGACAAGTGGCATGTGGGAGACAATCAAGATTGTTTTGGGTTGTTTAATTTCAATGAGTGCATCAACATAGTCACAGACGGTTTCTGGGTTGCCAGATGGGATCAAGTCTTCCGACTCCTGTTGAAAGTTGGGTGACAGGAAAGGTAGCATGACTTGGGTGGCTGTTTGTACTGCGCGAACATATGGGCTATGTAGGAGCATATCGATATGTTCTACCCGCTTTGAGAGCCATTGACCCATTTGTGTAACTTCGTGAATACCTTGCTGCGTCAATTGGCGCTGTGCATCATCTCGTTGGAGTGGTTCTGCCTGTCCATGGCGCATAATCAAGAGCTGGACCATCTATTTGCTCCAAAAGTTTGAAAAAGCAATTATAGTTATATGAACATACTGCGTCATCGAACGAAATATAACCGAAAATCAAAGGACGCCATACCGTCAATTGTTTCGGTTGATTGCATTAAACACCAATCATTTATTGAAGTCTAGTTTCGAACGAAGGGATGGTACGGCCATTGAAAAAAAGTGACAACGATCCGAAAGCCTATCGCGCAATCACGCTCGATAATGGCCTCCGTGCATTGTTGGTGCACGATCCAAAAACAGATAAATCGGCCGCTTCCCTGACCGTGAATTGTGGTCACTTCGACGATCCGCAGCATCGACAAGGGATGGCTCACTTTTTGGAACATATGCTATTCCTTGGCACCAAAGAGTTCCCACAGCCGGATGAGTACCACAAATTTATTGCAGCCCACGGCGGGAGCGATAACGCCTGGACTGGCACCGAGCATACCAATTATTACTTTGATGTCGACAGTCAGTACTTTCAGGATGCACTCTACCGCTTTAGTCGCTTCTTTACTTGTCCTCTGCTCGATAAAACCTATGTCGAAAAAGAACGCCAAGCCATTGATGCAGAATATAAGATGAAATTGCAGGAAGACAGTCGACGTATTTATCAGGTCCATAAAGAGACCGTCAATCCTGCCCACCCTTTTTCTAAATTCTCCGTCGGTAATTCCCATACATTGGCGGATAGGGCTGAATCCTGCCTCCAAGAAGAACTTGTCCAGTTTTTTGATAAGCATTATCAAGCACCGCTCATGACCTTAGCTGTATGTAGCAACGTTCCGCTTGAACAACAAGCAGAGTGGATCGAGTCCTGGTTTGGTGAAGTCCAACATGGCGGACAATCCAAAAAAGTCATCGATACTCCACTCTATTTACCGGATCAGAAATCCGCTTTGATCGGAATTCGACCCAACAAGCATGCACAAAAGCTGATCTTGAGCTTTGCCATGCCAGCCATTGATAAATATTACCAACGCAAAAGCATCGTCTTTTTAGCACATCTTTTAGGGCATGAAGCGCAAGGATCTTTACTTAGTTGCTTGCGGGGACGGCACCTTGCAAACGCACTCTCCGCAGGCGGTGGGATCAACGGGTCGAACTTTAAAGACTTTAATATCAGTATTGATCTCACGGATCATGGTGTCAGTCGATATCTGGAAATCGTTGCTTTGTGCTTCCAATATATTCAAATCGTTTGGGATAACGGATTACAGGATTCACTTTATCAAGAAAAGAAATGCCTGCTCGATCTCGCCTTTCGTTATCAAGAGCCCCAAAAAGCAATCAAACTCGTCAGCCATTTATCCGTGAATATGCAGCATTACCCAGAAGAAGATTATATTTACGGTGATTATCGAATGGATGGACTGTCGATGGAAGATTATGACTCACTTCGCCCTCTCTTCCACCCCAGTAACTTAAGGATCGTCCATTTACACCCGGATGTTGAGGCCTATCAAACGGCTAAATGGTATCACACGCCTTATTCTATCCGAGCCATTACTCAGGAAGAATGCGACCGAATGCTACAACCAGTCGCTAGCGCAGAAGAGTTACATATTCCGGATAAAAACCCCTACTTAAGCGGGGATATCCAGCTCCACCCTATCGGGCAGCAAAGTAACCAACCTGAGCTGCTCACTGATTCCGAGTCATTCCTCGGTTGGTATAAACAAGATCAGACCTATCGCGTGCCCAAAGGACATATTTACGTGGCGTTTGATTTGCCAGAAGCCATGAAAAAGCCTTGTGCTATGGCCCAGGCACGTTTATTTGCGGAGCTGTTCTTAGACGCCGCAGCAGAACCATTTTATCCCGCGGAGCTTGCTGGCATGCACTATCATATCTATGTGCATCAAGGTGGCCTGACAATGCATACCTCAGGCTTAAGTACTTTCCAGGGAGAACTTGTTTTATCCTTGCTTGAGAGGCTGTATCAGCCAAGTTTTCTTGAAAGCCGCTTTGAGGAACTCAAAACTCAGCTCATTCGTCACTGGTTTAATAGCTCAAAGAATAAACCAATTTCACAGCTCTTTAGTGCGTTGTCATCCCGGCTTCAACCCAATAATCCATCTGCTGTGCAAATGGCGAACGATCTTGGAACAGTCACTTTAGCAGACTTTCAATCATTTATTCAAAGCTTCTTTGAATCTGTCCATGTTGAGCTATTAATCCACGGTAATTGGCTGCCTGATCAAGCGGGTGAACTCATCCAAACCATGCAGGAACGGCTCACAAAACACAGTCGTCCATCACAAGAAATGCAGCGGGAGTTATGCTCAATTCGAGGCGAAGGTCAGCTCACTTTGGTTGAGCCGACCGACCACGCTGATAGCTGTATCATCATTTATTACCAAACCCCTTCGAAAAGCGACCAGGACTGTGCGCTGTTTATGCTGATCAACCACCTTGCTTCTCCTGAATTCTTCCATATTCTCAGAACTGAGAAACAATTGGGGTACCTTGTAGGCACTGGATTTATCTCACTTTGTCGACACCCTGGCATCGCTTTTTATATTCAATCCCCCAATACACCCGTCGATGAACTTTTAGCACATATTGACGAATTCATTCATGGATTTGAAGAAGAAGTCAAAAATATGAGCGAAGAGGACTGGCAAAAAATGCAACAGGGATTGCTTGCGCAAATCTTAGAGCCAGACAATACATTGCGGATCCGCAGCCAACGATATTGGGCAGCGATTACCGACAAAGATGTCAATTTCGACCAAAGACAGCGTGTTGCCTCCATTATTCAAAGTGTTGAACGACAACAACTTCTTTCCTATTTTCACCATGAGTTTTGCAATAACTCAGCCAGAATGATTGTGACCAATGAAAAATTGGCGCATAATAAGCAACTTAGAGACATAAATCGTTGTAAATTACAGCTCTGGTAATGAATGTATGTTTCCTTCGAGCATGCTTATCAGTTGCCGCTGACATCATGAAATAACAATAACTAGCCAAAGGTTGTCTATGTTGGTTCGCCATCATAATCATTGCTTCATTCAATACTTGAAGCGTATTTTTCCTGCATGTTACATCACCTTGATCTCCGTTTCTTTTCACTCATTGGGTCATGAACCAGCGACAACGTTCTCCAGTCAAACATGGAGTGGTGGTCTCAGTATTCTGTTTCTTGCCACGGCACTGATGACTATTTGTTACTATCGCAAAAAATGGCGTGATAGCCATACCTTATATCAATCCTCTTTGACCCAGCTCAATCAGGAAACATGGGAATGGCATTGTCAAACGGGCTTGTTCCAACGTTCCAATAAAGGTAATCTCTTTGCAAATATTGCCTGCGACGGACACATTAACCCACCCTGTAAGCCTCTGATCCATCCAGAAGATCTGGAGCGTGTCATCCATGAATTGAACCTCCACTTATCCGGTCAAACCGAGACATTTGAGCTTATTTATCGGATGCGCGGCAAGCAGTCCCAATGGCTTTGGGTACTGGATAAAGGCCAAGTCGTAGAGCGCGATGAGCAACAACGCCCCATCCTGATGCTTGGCACTATTCAAAATATTACCCAACTGAAAGAAGCCCAGACAAAACTCAGCCTAGTCATTGGTTGCTTAAGTCGTATTTCCGACTCAGTCATTGTGCTTGATCATGGGTTTCGGATCATTGAATTAAATATTTCAACCCTGACATTATTCAACGCCAATATCCTACAACTCAAAGGTTATCCGCTATTTCGTATCTGCCTCAAAGATCATGAAGACGAAATCAAACACAGCCTGAAAATCACCGGTGAATGGCAAGGGGAAGTCTGTCATCCGTTCGATACACTCAATAAAAAATCCTGCCATGTGTCGATCAACAGCACTGGGAATGATGAGCTGGAAGACAATCATTATATCGTGATCATTAAAGATCTGACGGAACAAAAAGCAGCAGAAGCTCAGCTAAGACGAGTATCCCGCACCGATGCCTTAACGGGACTTCCAAATCGCAGTGCGTTTTTAAAGGACATTGAAGCACTTACCCAAAATGAAACACCCCATGCGTTGCTATTGCTGGATCTCAACGACTTTAAGAAAATCAACGACACAATGGGCCATGAAGTTGGTGATCAGCTGATTGTTCAACTGAGCCAACGCTTCAAATCTAATCTTCCAAAAGCCCATGGCCTTTATCGACTTGGAGGTGACGAGTTTGCCGTACTGATGTCAGAGACAAATGACTTTGTCAGTATTACGCATATTGCACGGGAAATGCTTAAACTCGTTGATTTGCCTTTTCTGCTCCACCAGCAGGAAATGGTCGTTGCAGGAAGTGTTGGTATTGGCCTGTTTCCCGAAGATGGCAGCACTTCAGATACACTGCTTCGAAATGTCGACACGGCGATGTACTGTGCAAAGGAAGCGGGGATTAGCAAATACGTGTTCTTTAGTAAGTTCATGAACCAACAAGCGGTCGAACGATTACAAACGGAAAACTTGATCCGACAGGGACTCAAAGAACATCTGTTCCAAGTGTATTATCAACCGAAAATGTCTGTCACTACAGGCGAGCTCAAGGGGATGGAAGCATTGGTGAGATTTATCTGCCCACAACGCGGCAGCATCAGCCCCGCATCCTTTATCCCGATTGCTGAAGAAACTGGACAGATCATCGAAATCGGTGAGGTTGTTTTAGAAAAAGCCTGTCGCGACTTGCGTAAATGGCAAGAGTATTATGGCTTTCAAGGCCGAGTGGCAATCAACCTTTCTGCCCAGCAATTTAATCTACCCGATCTTTCTGAGCGATGTGCAAAAATCCTGCACCGCTGTGGTGTCAGCCCCCAGATGGTTGAACTGGAGATCACCGAAGGTGCTGTAATGAAATCCCCAGAAAAAGCCATCGCAACGATGTTTGCCTTGCGGAAAATGGGGATCCACCTTTCAATGGATGACTTTGGAACGGGATACTCTTCCCTCTCCTACCTCAAGCGTTTCCCCATTAATACATTGAAAATCGATAAAGCATTTGTCGATGACATGTCCTCAGAGAATGGCCTCAGCATGGTCAAAACTATTTTGAGTATTGCCAGAAATCTCGGCTTGGAAGTCGTCGCAGAAGGTGTGGAAACGGATGCTCAGTACCAATTCCTCAAACAGGAAAAATGTGAATTTATCCAGGGTTATTACTATTCTCAGCCTCTATCCATGCAGATGTTTGAGTCTTTTTTGCAAAAAGAAATGGCCTCACAAGCATCCGCAGATGCCTGTTAGTTTACTTCTCATCTGTCGCAATTGACGAGGACGCGACAGAGCTAAGCTTATTTCGTATAAGCTGACTGACGATAGCGTTTATTGGTCTATCGTCGGTGCATCTCTGCGGTTGCGATCTCGCTCGTAGGTCTCGCTGTCCGCTGCAGCCCGTTTACTAAATACGGTATAGAGCTTCTTCTGAGTTGTGATGCTCTTTTTGTATTTCATCCAGACCCGCTCTTCATCCATCTCTGCTTCTGCTTCACCGTGACATACTTTGAGAAAGTGCTCTTCATCCTTGGTTGCTGGTGTCCGTTTCCCTTCTTCCAGTTCCTTAAATGCTGCACCAAAATTCTCCAATATGGACGATTCCTGGATTGTAAAGTCTCCAGAACGGCTAAATCCTTGCGGGTAATTTGCGTCGTCGAAAAAACGGCGATTTGTTTCAAAACCTTGTGCCATGTCAACCCCCTTTTCTTCCTCAAGAAGTGGTATTTACACGCCAATACAACGTGCCCAATTGCGCTGATTCAATATCCAGAGATTTTCGTTGGCAGTATGGAACAAAGTATGAAAAATGCAAACTTTGAAACAAAAAATCAGACCTGTTTATGAATAAAATTTTTAGTATTTTAAATTAATCATTCAATATCAATTAGTTAATGAACCTTGTCAGTCACTTCATACTTCAAGCACCAATAAAAATTAATTTTTATTTAACATTTTTGTTGATCAGTTGTTTCAAATGTGTTTTCATATAATCCGCATTTGGTTAACAACTTTTTAATCTTGTGTGTAAACTGCTAGAAAGCAACAGTTGTTAGCGCTCTATATGAGCGCTCTTTTTAGCAAAGTCATGAATAATGCGCTATCAACGAGAAAATTAAAATAACATTTTCTTCACATTTGATGCGTTTTGGTTTGTCTCCCAGTCATCTCTCAAACTGCTGGGAAGCGAAAAAGAACTGCACCAGATTGGCTTCATTCAATAGCCATTATGGTCAGCTCATTTTTTGTAAGGAAGTGAAGTGATATGAAAAACCTATTCGTAAAAACATTAATCGCAGCTGCAATTCCTGCTGCGCTAGTCACATGCTCTGTTTCTGCTGAAGAACAAGAGGTCTTTAAAAGCCGTTTTATCGTCAAATACAAACAGCCTGAAAATGGCGTGATGTCACGTGTCTCTCAACGTGTAGTGATGGAGACTGCCGCTGAAACCGCTTCTGATGATAAGAACACTGTCGAATATCTCCGAGCTATGGGTCTTGCCGATTACCACGTCATGGGTGTTAAAAAGAATTTATCGAAAGCCGAGAAAGACGTGCTTATCGAAGAGATGAAACAAGACCCGAGTATTGAATCTGTTGAAGAAGACCAAGTACTCCAACACTTCGGTGAGCCAACCGACCCATATTACACACGCCAATGGAACCTTTCTGAATCTACAGCAGGCTTGAACCTTCCAGCAGCATGGAACAAAGCAACAGGTGAAGGTGTTGTCGTCGCAGTCCTCGATACCGGGTATCGTCCACACGCGGATTTAAAAAATAACTTACTGCCTGGTTATGACATGATCAGTGACACATTCATGGCGAACGACCGTAATGGTCGTGACGCTGATGCGCTTGACCCAGGTAATGCAACACGTCCTGGCCAATGTGGCCGGAATAAGCGTGGCCGCAGCAGTTCTTGGCACGGTACTCACGTTGCCGGGATCATCGCAGCAGAAGCGAATAACCATCAAGGGATTTCTGGTGTTGCCTACAACGCGAAGATTGTGCCGGTTCGTGTTCTTGGGCGTTGTGGTGGTTTAACATCTGATATCGCTGACGGCATTGTCTGGGCGGCAGGTGGTTCCGTTCCTGGTGTACCAGATAACCCGAACCCAGCAAAGGTCATCAACTTAAGTCTTGGTGGACCAGGATATTGTCAGCGCCAGACACAACAAGCAATCAACTTCGCTCGTTCACAAGGGGCAACTATCGTTGTTGCAGCAGGTAACTCAAACTCAGACGTATCTCGAGTTACACCTGCAAGTTGTGAAGGCGTCATCTCTGTTGCTGCACTTGGCCGAAGTTCTTCACGTGCAAGCTACTCAAACTACGGTTCAAAAATTGATATCGCAGCACCTGGTGGTGATGGCCGCAATGGTATCCTTTCAACTGTTGACGCTGGTTCAACTTCTCCGAAAGGCGATGCGTATGCACCATCTCAAGGGACTTCACAAGCTGCACCACATGTTGCAGGTGTCGCGGCGATGATGTATGAATTGAATCCGAACCTTACACCAGATCAAGTTGAGTCAACCATTAAACAAACAGCACGTGAAGATAACTGTTACAACTGTGGTTCTGGTTTGATTGATGCAGATGCGGCCGTGAAAGCTATCTCAGGTGCAGGAAACCCAACACAGCCTGAGCCTCCGCAAACAACAACTGAACTTGCAAACGGTGTCGCAAAAGCAGTTGCTGGTACAAAAGGCGAAAAGCTTCGATTCACATTCAAAGTGCCACAAGGTGCAACGAATGTCAGCTTCAAGCTAAACGGCGGTTTTGGTGATGCAGATATGTTTATCCAACGCGGTTCGGAAGCATCTGAGTCCAGCTTCCTGTGTAAGTCCGAGACACCAGATAACAATGAAGCTTGCTCAATCCGTTCTCCACAACCAGGGACGTACCATGTGCTTGTGTATGCATGGGCTGACTTCAGCAATGCGAAGTTGTCGGCAACATATCAAAAAACCGGAAATAACACGGGCACACCTGGGTTTAGTAAAAAGATCACGGATATCCGCGGCTACCAAGGTGACTGGAACCACTACCGCATGACAATCCCACAAGGAACAAAAACCTTAAAAGTGAAACTGTCTGGTGGGTATGGAGATGTAGATTTGTTCATGAACTACGGTCAGAAAGCAGGTATTCGCTCTTACTTCTGTAAATCAGAAAGAGAGAACACAAGCGAAACATGTATCATCCGCAACCCGAGAGCAGGACAATGGTACATCGGTCTTCGCGCCTTCAACAGCTTCGGCAACGTCACGATGGATGTTGAATACAAGTAAGACTTCTAAACGCTAATAAAATCGCTAAACACCATTGAGGATCTCAGATGAGATCCTCTTTTTTTTGACTGCTACTCTTTTTCCTTCGTCCACTCACCCATCCAGCGGAAGACTTCACCGTACCAGTGGATCAGGTTATCGCGTTTTAGGATCCAATGATTTTCATCTGGATAAATCACAAGGCGTGATGGAATATTTTGGCGCTGCAGTGCCGTATATGCACCAAGGCCCTGTGCGTATGGTACACGGAAATCTTTTAAGCCGTGGATGACCAACATTGGGGTTTTCCAGTTTTTCACAAATGCTGCTGGATTATATTTTTGGTAATCCGCTTCTTTGTTCCAATATGGACCACCAAGATCATGCTCAGGGAACCAAAGTTCCTCTGTCGATTGATAGAAACTTGGCATATCGAATAGGCCCGCATGATTGACAAGACAGTGGAAACCATCCGGCCAATTGCCTGCAATCCAGTTCATCATATAGCCGCCGTATGAGCCACCGAGCGCGCAAGCACGGCCCCGATCGAGCCATTTTTCTTTTTCTGTGATGTAAGCCAGACCTTTTTGCAAATCTTCAAGTGGTTTGCCGCCCCAGTCACGTGAGATAGAATCGGTGAACTTTTGGCCATAACCAACTGAACCGTGAAAGTCGATCATCACAACGCCATAACCCGCAGCAGCCCAAAGTTGTGCATTCCATCTCGGGTGGAATGAGTTACTAAATGACCCCTGTGGTCCCCCGTGAACAAGAAATGCGATTGGGTATTGTTTCCCTTCCTCAAAATTCCAAGGCTTAACAGTAAAACCATAGACCGTTTCGTTATTCCAGCCAGGGAAGCTAAACTGCTGGAATTCGCCCATCTTAATACCCTTGAGTTTTTCGGCATTCACTTGAGTCAGCTGAGTTAGGTTTTCACCATCTTTGGTGACACGATAGACGTCGCTTGGTGAGGAAAGCGTCTGGCGCACCATGTAAACATCTTGTCCGCGCACATCAATGTGGCTGACTTTTCCGTCTGCAAAAATTTTGCGAACATCGCCAAAGCTTGTGCTAACTTCAAAAATACCGACTTGCCCGATATCCTGAGCCAAAGCATAAATAGAGCGGTTATCCGGACCAAAAGCTAATGTACGCACAGAACGGTCCCAAAGTGGCGCGACTTCTTTTGTTTCACCAGTGCGAAGATCATGGAGCATCAAGCCAAAACGATCTGCTTCAAACCCTGGCTTTTTCATTGCCATATAAGCAAGGAAGCGGCCATCTTCAGAGAATGTTGGATGACTATCCCAAGCGAGGTTTTTTTCAGTTAAATTTGTGGTTGCAAGGGATTGAACATTCACACTGAATAAATCAAAGTTGGTTGTCCAAGCATGATCTTTCCCTGGCTTCTTCGCAGAAAACACCAAGCGTTTTCCGTCTGGAGAAAATGCAACTTCTTCCATCCCAGAAAATGGTTTTGCGGGTGCATCAGTGTCCCAACCACTCATCACATCAACCGCTTTGCTGATCAGCTTTCCTTTTTCTTTATGAGAGACGAATAAATGTGTACGTAGCTCGTCTTCCCAAGTATCCCAATGACGTACCATCAATTTATCGTAGACTTGTCCTGTATGCTTGCGGGTCTCTTTCGTTTTCTTTTTTCGGTCCACAGTACATTGAAGATCGGGGCAATCCGGATAAGTATCCATCGCGAAGACAAATGTAGACTCATCTTTCGACAGCTTAAAACCATGAATTGCAACTGGAAGATCCGTTATTTGGTTCGCTTCACCACCATAGAGTGACAGTTTCCAAACCTGTTGGGTACCGCTGCGTTTGGAAAGAAAATAAATCGCTGTCGAGTCTTCTGCCCAAATCACATTTGACTCACTTCCTTTTGTTGACGTCAAACGCATATCTTCTGCGGGAGAAGCAGTGCCTGTCTTACTCGATAGTTTACGAAGATATAGATCATCTGAAGTTGCTTTTCCGTTTGCATCTTTGTGGGTCACACCATATACCAAATGTTTTCCATCCGGCGAAACGACTGCATCATGTAATGCATTGAAAGCCGTTAATTCTTCGACCTGAAGTGGTCTGTCTTGTGCTGTTGCGCTAAAGGCTGCTGCAACAAGCGTCAAACCTGCAATACCTTTTTTCATTATTCTATCCCCAATAAAGAAGCGCCCCGATTGGAGCGCTTACCGATAAAATCTTTTAGCTGTATATACTTATTGCAATTTCTCGTCAAGCTCTGCAATTTTGGCTTTCCAAATTGCTGGGCCTTGATCATGCGCGTTTTGCCCTTGACTGTCCACTGCCACAGTCACTGGCATATCCTCAACTTCAAATTCATAAATTGCTTCCATTCCCAGCTCTTCAAACGCAACAACACGTGCTTTTTTAATGGCTTTCGCAACGAGATAAGCTGCGCCACCAACGGCCATCAAATAGACCCCTTTATGCTTTTGAATGCTCTCAACTGTTGCAGGCCCACGCTCTGCCTTCCCAATCATGCCCATCAGTCCAGCTTGATCAAGCATCATCTCTGTAAACTTATCCATCCGTGTAGATGTCGTCGGGCCAGCTGGACCAACAACCTCATCACGCACAGCATCCACTGGTCCAACGTAATAAATAAAGCGATCTTGAAAATCGACACCGTTTGGTAGCGGTTCACCGTTTTTCAGCAACTCCTGGATCTTCTTATGCGCTGCATCACGACCTGTAAGAATTTTTCCAGATAACAGTACTGTTTCACCCATCTTCCACTCTTGAATATCAGCTTTGTTCAGCGTATCGACATTCACGCGGCGAACATTTTCCCCAACCTCCCAAGTGACTTCTGGCCAATCTTCCAGCTTTGGTGCTTTCAAATCCGCAGGGCCAGAACCATCTAAAGTAAAATGTACATGTCTTGTCGCTGCACAGTTTGGGATCATCACGACTGGTTTTGATGCCGCATGGGTTGGTGCGCTTTTCACTTTTATATCAACAACCGTTGTTAAACCACCAAGACCCTGCGCACCGATACCAAGCTTATTGGCACGTTCAAATATTTCAAGGCGGAGTTTTTCTTCTGTTGTTTCTGCTCCTTTTTCCATGAGTTCATGAATATCGACCGGATCCATGAGTGATTCTTTTGCCAATACCGCAGCTTTTTCTGCTGTACCACCGATGCCAATCCCCAGCATACCAGGTGGACACCAACCAGCACCCATCGTCGGTAGTGTTTTTTCAACCCAATCCGCAATGGAGTCAGATGGATTGAGCATCACCATTTTCGTTTTATTCTCAGAGCCGCCACCTTTGGCTGCGATCATCACTTCGACTTCGTTACCTTCAACCAGATCAATGTGCACGACAGCAGGCGCATTGTCTTTCGTATTTTTACGTGCACCAGCAGGATCCGCAACAATTGATGCTCGCAGTGGGTTATCCGGATTGCTATAGGCACGACGCGTGCCCTCGTCAACCATCTGCTGGACAGTCATGTCCGTTTTATCCCATTGCACATTCATTCCCACTTTGACAAAGCAGGTAACAATGCCCGTGTCTTGGCAAATCGGCCGGCGACCTTCTGCTGACATTCGGCTGTTAATAAGAATTTGTGCGATTGCATCTTTTGCGGCCTGACTTTGTTCTTTGTTGTAGGCCTTTTCGAGTGCTTGAACAAAATCAAGCGGGTGGTAATAAGAGATATATTGAAGCGCATCCTCGATGCTTTCAATCAAGTCTTGCTGACGGATCAATGACATTTTTTTGCCCTTCCACTGCGATTGCGCGCATGCTCACGCAAAAGCATCATGATATTTATCGTGAAAATAAGTTGCTTATGATACCCTTTGCGCTGCTTCGCTTCCAGAGCGCAATTAGAATTCAAAGTGGATGACGTCAGTCGTTATCCTATCGTTGAATGGCATTTTTCCTGAGGCAGAAAAAAGAATGACGCAAACTGTTTATAATTGCACCACAACGCTGAAAAATTTGCGTATGTGTGACCTTTTCGCTCATTTTGAACAACAACCCTGGTCGATGTTTCTCGACTCTGCCAATGCAGATCATCCCTGTAGTCGTTTTGATATGATTGTGGCAAGCCCAGTTGCAACAATCACTGTAAAAAATCAGCAAACCATCGTCTGTGACCAAGGCCAAGAAGAAGTTTCAGAGCACCCGGCACCATTGGACAGGCTTCAAGCACTTATCGACAAATATCAACACTTGAATGTTCCAGTTAACAGCTCAATTGAGTTACCGGTAACCACTGGTGCTTTTGGTTATCTTGCCTATGACTTTGGACGCCGTTTAGAAAAGTTACCTTCCCTAACGGCCCAAGATATCTCCATGCCGGATTTAGCATTTGGCATATACGAATGGTCTTTGATCCGTGATAACCAAACAGGGCAAACCTACCTTTGCTGCCAAAATGAAATGCAAAAAACTGCATTATTAAAAAAGCTGACACAGCCCCACTTACAGAATCAAGATTTCTCGATTGGTGACTGGCAAGCCAATATGACAGAAGCAGAATACCAAACACGCTTCAATCAGGTCCAAGACTATTTACACAGTGGCGATTGTTATCAAATTAATCTGGCACAACGTTTTTCTACTGATTTTAGCGGGAGTGAGTGGCAAGCGTATCAAATACTTCGAGCACACAATCAAGCACCTTTCTCAGCATATATTCGCTTAGAAGAAGGATGTATTTTAAGTGTATCTCCTGAGCGGTTTGTTCAGGTTTTTGGCCAAGATGTGGAAACGAAACCAATTAAAGGGACTCGCCCACGCTTTGCTGAGAAAGAAGCAGATCAACGCTCAGCACAGCAACTCGCCTATTCAGCAAAAGATCAGGCCGAGAATGTCATGATTGTCGACTTATTGCGAAATGATTTAGGTCGTGTATGTCAGCCCGGTACCGTAAAAGTCCCTGCTTTATTTGAAATCGAAAGCTTCCCATCCGTTCATCATCTGGTCAGTACGGTAACTGGCAAACTCGGTTCTGATAAACAAACAACGGATTTACTTCACGCTGCGTTTCCTGGTGGCAGTATCACTGGAGCACCAAAGATTAGAGCGATGGAAATTATCGAATCCCTTGAACCCCATCACCGATCCATATATTGTGGTTCCATCGGCTATTTGGGCTTTAATGGTCACATGGATACCAGTATTACAATACGCACATTGGTCTGCCACAAGCAACAGATCCATTGCTGGGCTGGCGGTGGCATTGTTGCAGACAGCCAATCAGCATCAGAGTATCAGGAAACCTTCGATAAAGTTCGCAAGATCTTGCCTGTCCTCAAACAGACAGGGAAGATGAGCAACGTTTCTTAAGGTATCTGCGCGAATCAAGAGAGGGGTTATGGACAGGCAAACATTTTTAACACATTACAATTTGCACCAATATCCAGATGAACACCTCACCCCCTTTCGTTTTCCAGATCCTGCGAAAGCTGCGGTACTTGTCGCACTTCGAGAAACTGATGACCAATTGGAAGTGATCCTGACACGTCGTGCAGCTCACCTGAGGACACATGCAAACCAAATCAGTTTTCCGGGTGGAAAAATCGACTCCGGTGAAACTGTCCAGGAAGCTGCCGTTCGTGAAGCCTGGGAAGAAATAAGGCTTTCTCCTGATTTTATTGAACTCCGTGGTGAGCTGCCTTCTTTTCAAACTATTTCTGGGTTTGAGTTGTTCCCGGTTATCGGTTTTGTCGACCCTAAAGCCACGTTTGAGCCTCAAGAAGATGAAGTTGCTGAAATCCTAGTTGTTCCTTTTCAGCACTTTTTAGCGCACGAATCACACTATACTCACAACTATAAGCATGGTTCACATCAATACGACCTCCATTTTTACCCATATAAACATTATCTTATTTGGGGTGCAACGGCAGCTGTACTCCACCAACTGGTCCTACAAGTTACAAAACACGACCGTTATCATCCAAAATTAATTACATTATGAGAAAATTTGGCATATGATGTCGCGTTTGATGACACCAATTTGAGTCCATGATCTGCCAGACAATCAGATCACTTGATAAGAGACATACTTTTTTATGATTAGTGTATTCGACATGTTCAGTGTTGGAATTGGACCTTCGAGCTCCCATACTGTTGGCCCAATGCGCGCTTCCAAACTTTTCACCGTAGACCTGGAAGACGCTGATCTGCTCTCAAAAACAACACGTGTTCGCGTAGAACTATTTGGCTCTCTTGGCCAGACTGGTATCGGCCATGGGACAGGTAAAGCCGTGATCCTCGGTCTTGCTGGATATGAACCAGAAACTATTGATACTTCTATCGTTCCTGAAGTTCTAACAACAATTGACAAAAAAGAAGAAATTTCACTTTTAGATAAACACGCTGTCGCATTTCCTAGACAAAACGCTATTGTGTTCCATCGTCGTAAAACACTCCCTCAACATAGTAATGCGATGACCATCGAAGCCTATGCTGATGAAGAAGTGATATTCTCTCAGACATATTTTTCGATTGGGGGTGGTTTTATTGTTCGCGCAGATCAATTTGAACAGGAAAAAGAAGCGGCGGTAGAGCTACATAATCAGATTGAACAACCCTATCCTTTTGAAACAGGCAACGAGCTGCTTCAAAGAACCAAAGAGTCTGGCTTGAGTATTCCTGCGGTGATGATGGCGAATGAACGCTGTCTCCGTGACGAAAAGGATGTTCGCGCGCAGTTAATGCATATCTGGAAAGTCATGGATCAGTGCATTGCAACGGGGATCAAAACAGAAGGGATTTTACCCGGTGGCCTGAAAGTCATGCGCCGCGCACCTTGCCTTTACCGAAAGCTGGAAAGCGAGAAAGGTAAAGACCCATTATACGCGATGGATTGGGTCGATTTATTCGCCTTAGCTGTAAATGAAGAAAATGCAGCAGGTGGGCGTGTCGTCACCGCGCCAACCAATGGTGCTGCTGGGATCATTCCTGCTGTCTTAAAATATTTCGATAAGTTTGTTCGTCCAGTCGACGAAGATACTGTCACTCGCTTTATGCTGACCGCCGCTGCGATCGGTATCCTATACAAGAAAAATGCCTCCATATCTGGCGCCGAAGTGGGCTGTCAGGGTGAAGTCGGTGTCGCATGCTCTATGGCAGCAGGCGCGCTGACAGAAATCATGGGGGGCACACCCATTCAAGTGGAAAATGCCGCAGAGATTGGAATGGAACATAACCTTGGACTCACTTGTGATCCGGTTGGCGGTTTGGTTCAGGTCCCTTGTATCGAACGAAATGCAATGGGCGCAGTCAAGGCAATCAACGCTTCACGTCTCGCACTTCGTGGTACTGGTGAGCAAAAGGTTTCCCTGGATAAGGTCATTAAGACGATGTGGGATACTGGAAATGACATGAAGACTAAATACAAAGAAACTGCACGTGGCGGACTTGCGGTCAATATTATCGAGTGTTAAACAACTTGTCCTCACAACATTGAGGAATGCACAAACAGCATTCCTCTTCCTCGCCTTCTCAATCTTCAATCTACCGCACTGGTAATGTCGTCGTGCTGAACAATTTATCAATTTCTTCCTGGCTTCGCATCATACTCGCTCTTTCAACGACATCTCGTGTTAAGTGAGATGCAAAACGCTCAATAAAGTCATACATATATGTACGAAGAAAGTTCCCTTTACGAAAGCCGATCATGGTCGTACTTGCTTCAAATAAATGCGATGCATCAATGAGCACTAAGTCATCGTCTAGCTCTGGATTAACCGCCATCGATGCGACAACACCAATACCAACACCCAGTCGAACATATGTTTTAATCACATCCGCATCTGTTGCTGTAAATACGATTTGTGGCTCAAGTCCATGCTCATTGAATGCGCGGTCAAGCTCAGATCGTCCAGTAAAACCAAAGACATAAGTCACAATTGGGTGCCTTGCAACTTCCTCGATCGTGATTTTGTGTTTGATATTCGCCAATGGGTGGCTTTTATTCACAATGATGCTGCGATTCCAGTGGTAGCAGGGCAATAACACAAGGTCGTTATATAAATGCAGTGCTTCTGTTGCAATCACAAAATCTGCATCGCCACGAACTGCTGCATCACTGATTTGCTGTGGCGTCCCTTGATGCATATGCAGAGAAACTTTCGGATAGCGCTGCATAAAGCCCTTGATCACATCAGGGAGTGCATATCTTGCTTGTGTATGCGTGGTCGCAATATTGAGTTTTCCCTGATCTGGCAAAGTGTGCTCATTCGCGACAGCTTTGATGTTTTCGGCTTTGGAAAGAATTTGCTGTGCAATTTCAATAATATCTTTACCTGCTGGGGTCACATGGGTCAGGTGTTTTCCACTGCGTCCAAATATCTGGACACCAAGTTCATCCTCAAGCATCCGAACCTGTTTGCTGATCCCGGGTTGAGAGGTATAAAGGCTATCGGCCGTGGCGGAGACATTTAGGTTATGATTCAGGACCTCGACAATGTATTTCAATTGCTGCAGCTTCATCTGGTGTTAGCTCTTCTCTGATTATTCTAAAAATATATACATATCCTCCAGTCTATTCCAATTCATTTTTAATGAGAACTCCATTTGTCGATTTTATTTCAATTTTATGGCGCAAAACTGAGAAACAGAAAATACCTGTATGAGTCACGCACCCCGATTTAAATAATAAATGCCTATACTCAATAAAAGTATATCGAATCATGCTGCGCTGCTTTCACAAGGATATCGTAAGATGATTAATTTTCCGGCTGTTTTAGCCTCCTCCATTCATGATATGAAAAACTCACTCTTTATGTTGATCCAATCGGTAGACAACCTAAGCCAGATGTTGGAGGAAAAAGATTCGGTCCAAGGCCAGGAACTCGCAAAACTCCATTATGAAGCATCCCGTTTAAACAGTAATCTTCTTCAATTACTCGGCTTATATCGGGCAGATATCGATCAACTGCCATTTACGATTGAAGAGCATTTTCTTGATGACTTAATCGAAGAGTCCGTTTTTAAAAATCAGCTTTATATTGAGCATCATAATATCCATGTCAATTTTGATATTGATCCAGATATTTCTTGGTATTTTGATTATGATCTTGTCAGTCACCTCATCAATGATGCTGTCATCAATGCCTTACGCTATTGCAAAGATAAGATACAAATCTCCTGTCATATCTTTGAGAACGAGCTTCATATATCAGTCGAAGATGACGGGCGTGGTTACCCAGAAGACATGATGGCATCCTACGAAAAACCTATGGAAACCCTTGATTTTTCCACGGGTCGCACCGGGCTAGGAATATTCTTTGCTCGCTTGATTGCGGAGTCCCATGAAAATCATGAACATCGTGGGAAAATAGTATTAAGTAATAACAGCGATTTAGGTGGCGGTGTCTTCACAGTAGTACTACCCTAAGAATAAGAAATTATGTAGTATGTTTAGATCTTTTTTGAACTAACACAGTCACGTTGTAGGAAGCCAGATGATCATCACCATTGTCATCGTATTAATTATCGCATTGATTATTGTCGCAATTGGCGTCAACGCCGCTCAGCAACATAAATCAAAAGTGGATGCTGAGCGACGGCAGGAAACTGCGAAGCACAAAGCAGTCATTGAGGAAACAGAAGACATCCTCATGAACACCGCCAATATCCCAATGTCCAGTAATTTGGTCATGATCCTGCACAAACGGATTTTTGATGCCATCAAATCGATGAGCGAGCTCAACCCTGAAAGCAAAGAGTTAGCAAATCGTCTCCAAGATGCAAAGCAGGTTCTTGAAAATCCAGATCCAAACGCCGCCCAAGAATCGAAGTCTGATGCGATAGCGATGCCTGATAATGACAAGCAGATCATAGCGATGTTACAAGGTATCAAAAAGCTAAGAACCATCCTCCGCTCAGAACACAGCAAAGGAAAGCTGGATACGCAAGTATTTATGAACGAAGAAAAACGTCTAGAGCGCATCCAACTTCGAATCAATGTCGATAGCCAAATGAAGCGTGGGAAGGCCGCTTTATCTTCTGGCATGGTTGGTTCTGCCCGCCAATATCTGGAAAAAGCTTTGACCACCTTAGAAAGTCAAACCTACTCCGATGATTATATTTCCTCCCGTAAAGCAGAGTGTGAGGAAATTCTTAGCCGAATAGCGGATGACCTGAAAAATGCGAATAAGGCTGCCAGAGAGAAGAAGGAAGAATCAGAAAAGGACGAACTCGACGAATTATTTGCACCGAAGAAAAAGTGGTGACCATAGGTTTCTATTGAAACAACTCCCAAATTAACGCGGATAGCCGTCAAGATTTACAATAAAAAAGCCAGGTTCAACCTGGCTTTTTTATTTCGAAACATGAAAACGCACTAAGCAGACTTTTTACGTTTCACTTTTTCCTGCTCTTCCCATTTTCCATCTTTGAAGTGTGCAGTCCATCCTGTTGGCTTTCCTTCAACTTCACTCATTACGTATTGCTCTTTCGACTTACGCGAATAACGGACGATTGCAGGGTTACCATACGGATCTTCTGCTGGTGCATCTGCAAGATAATAGAACTTCGGTGAGATACGATCTCTAAACCGTGAAAGTTCTGCAACCTGTGGTGCACGTGTCTCTCTCGATTTGGGGAATGTATGCGCAGCAAGAAAAATCCCAGACGCACCATCACGTAATACAAAATGCGCGTCTGATTTTTCACACGGCAACTCTGGTAATGACACAGGATCTTCTTTCGGTGGCGCAGGTTCACCATTTTTGAGCAATTTACGCGTATTCTTACATTCGCTGTTTGTACAATCGAAGTATTTCCCAAAACGGCCAGACTTCAGCTGCATCTCAGATTGACAACGGTCACACTCAATCACCGGGCCATCATAGCCTTTGATCTTGAACTGACCTTTTTCTATTTCCGTACCATCGCAAAGTGGATTATTCCCGCAAACGTGGAGCTTGCGCGTCTCGTCAATCAGGTAGTTATCCATGGACGTACCACACTTTTGACAGCGACGACGGCTCATTAATGCCTGCGCTTCTTCCTCATCATCCACCGCAACTGCTTCTTCTCCTGGAATGAGATTCATCGTTGTCGTACAGCGCTCCTTCGGTGGGAGTGAATAGCCTTCACAACCGAGGAAAACACCTGTCGATGCTGTTCGGATCCCCATTTTTCGGTTACAGGTTGGACAGTCAATGTCTGTTGGAATGGACTTATTCGTTCGCATCCCGCCTTCTTCAGGATCTTGTGCGGCTTGATCCAACTTGATAGAAAAATCATCGTAGAAATGATCAAGGACATCTTTCCAATCAAGCTTGCCTTCCGCAATTTCATCCAGCTGGGTTTCCATATTTGCGGTGAAATCGAAGTTCATCAAATCTGAGAAGTTTTCAATCAAGCGATCATTGACAATTTCGCCCATTTTCTCTGCAAAGAAACGACGACCTTCTGTACGGACATATCCGCGATCCTGGATCGTGGAAATAATGCTCGCATATGTTGAAGGACGACCGATCGCTCGTTTTTCCAGCTCTTTTACGAGTGATGCTTCATTAAATCGAGCTGGTGGCTTCGTAAAATGCTGCTTTGGATCCAACATTTGCAGATTCAATGTATCATTGACTGCCAGAGGAGGCAGAACAGAATCTTGTTCCCCTTTTTTCCCTGCTGGCGGTTGCACTTTCGTCCAACCATCAAAACGAAGGACACGACCCTTTGCTTTGAGTTCGTATTCACCCGCAGTGACTGTCACTGTGGTTGCATCGTACTTTGCAGGCACCATCTGACAAGCAACAAACTGTCGCCAAATCAACTCGTATAAACGCTTCGCATCTGCATCCTGACCTTTTAGGTCACCACTCATGACAGTGACATCAGAAGGACGAATCGCTTCGTGTGCTTCCTGCGCATTCCCCTTACTTGAGTAAGAATTTGGCTTCTCTGGTAAATACTTCGCACCATACTTATCTGTGACATAGTCGCGACAACCTTGAATCGCATCGGCACTCAAAGCGGTCGAGTCGGTTCTCATATAAGTGATATAACCAGCTTCATACAGCTTCTGCGCCATCATCATGGTTTTCTTGACACCAAATCCAAGCCTTGTACTTGCAGCTTGCTGCAATGTCGACGTGATAAACGGTGCTGAAGGTCTGCTAGATGTCGGTTTTTCTTCAACCTGCGTTACCTGATATGGCAGGAATTGCAGTTGTTGAACCGCAGCAAGCGCCTGTTGTTCATTCACCAGTTTGACCGTTTTGCCATGATGCTTCGTCACTTCCATACGCAATTGTGCATCAGCCTGCGTCGTCAGCTCTGCATGAATATCCCAGAATTCTTCTGGTACAAACGCTTTGATTTCTCGCTCACGCTCGACAATCAATCGTACAGCGACAGATTGAACACGACCTGCTGACAGACCTCGCGCGATTTTCTTCCACAAAAGTGGAGAAACCATAAAGCCGACAACACGGTCAAGGAAGCGTCGAGCTTGCTGCGCATTCACACGGGATTGATTAATATCCCCCGGCATTGAGAATGCTTGTTGAATTGCACTTTTCGTAATTTCATTGAAGACGACACGTTTATATTTTTCGTCGTCGCCGCCAATAAGCTCTTTTAAATGCCAGGCAATAGCTTCTCCTTCACGGTCCAAATCGGTTGCGAGAAAGATTTCATCAGCATCTTTTGCAAGGGCTTGGAGCTCTTTCACAACCTTTTCTTTGCCAGGCAACACTTCATATTGTGCTTGCCAGGAGTCCACCGGGTTGATGCCCATTCGTGCAATCAACGCATTAAACTCGCGTTCTTTTTTAACACGTGCTTTTTCTTCATCAGAAAGGCCACGAACTGATGGCGCACGTTTTCCTGTCTTGGTCTGAGATGACGATGTTGGCAAGTCTCTGACATGTCCGACACTCGATTTAACAACAAAATCTTTCCCCAAGTATTTATTGATTGTTTTAGCCTTCGCAGGTGATTCAACAATGACTAAAGACTTGCCCATAATTCCTCAAATTTTTTGAATCTTAAAATACTGCTACACGTGATATAAGGGAGGTTGATTTGAATATCAACCCCTCATTTAGGTCTGTGACCCTTCTCTAGGTATATCTTTAAATACGATGTGATACAAGATCGCCAAACGAATTCTAACGACAAATTTCATCCTCGCAAGAATTATTAGTATAATGTGTGCCGCTTGTCTTAATTTCGACCTGATCAAGACAGAAAATTTTCAAGACCTGTTTTAAGAGGCAGTTTAATGAAGCAATTTGAAGCAAATTTTGATGGTCTGGTTGGACCAACACACAACTACGCAGGACTTTCTACCGGGAATGTTGCATCGCAATCGAACGCAAGCAACGCCTCAAGTCCAAAACAAGCGGCGAAGCAAGGCCTACAAAAAATGAAAGCGCTTCACGATCTGGGCATGGTTCAAGGGGTCCTTGCACCGCAAGAACGACCAGATTTGTATGCACTTCGTCGGCTCGGATTTACGGGTTCGGATAAAGACGTTTTAGAAAAAGCAGCAAAGCAAGCACCAGAAATTCTACGTGCGTGTTGCTCTGCTTCCAGTATGTGGACAGCTAATGCAGCGACCGTTTCACCAAGTGGTGACACACTAGACGGGAAAATCCACTTTACACCAGCAAACTTAACCAATAAGTTTCACCGCTCACTTGAGCCTGAAATTACCGGAAATATCCTCAAAGCAATCTTTGCTGACGAGAAACACTTCGCGCATCACCAACACCTCCCTGATAATGAGCATTTTGGTGATGAAGGGGCAGCCAATCATACCCGTCTTTGTGCAGGTTATGGTGAGCAAGGGGTCGAATTGTTCGTTTATGGACGCTACGCATTTAAAAAAGGAATGCCTGAACCACAAAAATATCCGGCACGCCATACTTATGAAGCATGTGAGGCTGTAGCACGCTTACATGGTCTAAATCCAAATAAAGTTGTCTACATCCAACAAAATCCAGATGTGATTGATCAGGGTGTATTCCACAATGACGTCATTTCTGTCGGTAACCAGAATGCGCTGTTCTATCATGAGCAAGCATTCTTGAATACAGATGCAGTTCTGGCTGAGATCCAACAAAAGTTTGGTGATAGCCCGCTTCACTTCATCAAGGTGTCGACGGATGATGTTTCTGTGGAAGAAGCGGTAAAAACTTACCTGTTCAATACACAAATCATCACAAAACCAAGTGGTGAAATGGCGATTATCGCACCAATGGAGTGTAAAGAAAGTGATGCAGTTTCCAGTTATCTGGACCGTCTTGTCACTTTGGATACGCCGATCAAGCAAGTGCACTACTTTGATGTCAAACAAAGCATGCAAAATGGTGGTGGGCCTGCATGTCTCCGTTTACGCGTTGCAATGAACGAAGCTGAGTACAATGCAGTGAATCAAAGAGCGTTGATGTCTGATGCGTTGTTTGCTGACCTCAATCAATGGGTCGACAAACACTATCGCGATGTCCTGACAGAAGACGACTTGCGTGATCCACAGCTTGTCACAGAAAGTCGCCAGGCACTTGATGAGTTGACACAGATCATGAATCTAGGCTCTGTTTATACTTTCCAGAAGTAAAGCTTAGCCAGAAGTAAACTTTGGCCTACCAGATGGAGCCATGGCTCCATCTGATTTATGTCTGATCAACAGCCCCTAAATCGTTAGCTCATTGAGCGCTGCTTTGGCAATAATGTCACTCCTATCCTTGTATCGATGACTATTTTTGACGACAGTATCAATATGGGACACGAGAAGATCGCCAAGCTAATATTGATGCGTTTTTGTTTTCCAACCACTTCGTCAATTTCAATATCAACATATGCCCATTCGGTAAAATCACAATATTCTAGGTCTTGTGAATAATCAATTTGATTGGCCTGTGAGATGTTTACAATGAGCTATAGTCAAATCTGGTGTATGACATGATCATGCAGCACCCTGTTGATCATCCGACGTTACTTTTTCTCCATCCTTGAATTCGATCCCTGCAATGACATCCGCTAGAAGGCGGTAGCCTCTCAATCGACGCCATTTATTTTGTGCGGTTACCAGCAGCTTATAAGCCATCGCCAGTGTCGTTTTTCGACTGCCACCATGCTTACTTTTCGTGGTTCTTAAACGAACCGTCGCAAACACGGACTCGATTGGATTTGTCGTTCGAATATGTTGCCAGTGCTCCGCTGGAAAGTCGTAAAAGGCCAA